>CAWGJF010000001.1:0-1963523 GCA_963822905.1 uncultured Ignavibacteriales bacterium | reverse complement strand
ATCAGTCCGATCTCAGACTTACAAAGATTATGAACACATAATTGTGGATGGCGCTTCGACTGATGGAACGGATACGATGCTGAAAACGATGGAAGGTAGGGCAGAAGTTGGGAAGATGGGAAAAACAGAAGTTGAGAAGATGGGAAGTGAAGAAGGCAAGAGGCAAGAAGTAAAAAGTGAGAGGTTAGAAGAAACCCACCCCTTACTCCCCTCCCGGGAGGGGAAAAGTTTTGAAGATGATGACTATAAGAATAAATTAAAGTGGGTAAGTGAGCCGGATAAAGGAATTTACGATGCGATAAATAAAGGAATAAAAATGGCATCGGGTGAAATTATAGGTCTTCTCCACTCGGATGATACTTTCGCCAACCCGGATGTGTTAAGTAAAATAGCTGAAAAGTTTACTGATAATGATATTGATTCAGTTTATTCAGATTTAGTGTATGTAACTCACAAGAATAAAGATAAAAGGATAAAGGATAAAGAGGAAGATGTTAGAAGCGAAAAGGGAGATGCAAAGAGTGAACCCCCTCCTCAATCCTCCCTCCGGATCAAGTCCGGGACAGGCGCTTAGAAATGGGGAGGAAGGAATTGGACAGTAAATCAAAGTCCGGAATGACAGGAAGCGAAGGTACCTCTCCCACTAAGAGAAATCGGAATGACAGAAAGGCTAAGAGGAACAATACTTACTCATCACTAATCACTAATTACTCTGTCTTACGGTACTGGAAAGCCGGTAATCCGTTAACCCCGCTAAGGAGGACTCAATGGATTAAGCAGGGATGGATGCCGCCTCATCCTACACTGTTTATTAAGAAGGAAATATTTGATAAGTATGGTCTTTATGATACGAGACTGAAGATTGCCTCTGATTATGAAATGATTTTAAGGCTATTTTATAATTACAATATTTCTTCTGCTTATTTACCTGTCACTACCTATTCAATGATGATCGGCGGGGCGAGTAATAAGAGCCTGGGAAATATACTAACTAAAAGTAAAGAAGATTTACTTGCAATGAAGATGAACGATATACCTTTTCCATTATTCACACTTGCCTGTAAGAATTTAAGGAAGCTGCCGCAGTTTTTTGTTAAGGGTGAGCAGTGAAGAGTGATTAGTAATTAGTGATTTTGTTAAAGAATGAATCAAAAAATGAAAACACATAAAGACTTAACCGTGTGGAACGAATCAATAAGCCTGGTTACAAAAATATATGGGATAACTAAAACTTTTCCCAAAGACGAACAATTTGGCTTAACTTCCCAAATCAGGAGAGCTTCAGTATCTGTCGCTTCAAATATTGCGGAAGGAGCCGCAAGAGCTTCAAAAAAGGAGTTTAAGCATTTCTTATCTATTGCTCTTGGTAGTTCTTCGGAATTAGAAACTCAAATAATTATTGCCAAAAACCTTAACTATATAAACGAATCTGTAATGTCTGAATTATTAAAATGTATTTCCGTTATTCAAAAAATGATATATGGACTGATAAAAAGTCTAAAAATTTCATAAATCATTTTTTTTTCTATACTTATCACTCTTCACTAATTACTAATCACTCTTCACTAATCACAAATCACAAATAACTAATCACTAATCACAAATTACACTAATCACAAATAACTAATCACCAGTCACTAAAACAGAAATACGCAACTTTCCAACAAATTCTTTATAATTAACCGGGCTAATTTTAATTTATTTGGAAAAAATGTTTGCAAAACTGATTTTATACTTTAATACCTTTAAATACCTGGAACCGGTGCAGATTTTCGGAAGGATTTATGCATTAATAATCAGTAAACTGCATCTTTATTCTATTCCATCTCCGCCTGCAAAATTAAAAACGGAATTAAAATCAAAAACCGAATGGCTGTATCACGATCCATGGAATACACACGAAGAAACCCGGAATAATAATTTTACATTCCTGAACCAGGAAATAAAAATGGGTAAGGCAATAAACTGGGAACCGGACGCTCCTTTTCTCTGGATACTTAACCTTCATTATTTTAATTATCTTCACCTGCTGGACAGAACCGAGCAGCGTGAGATTTGTCTTGACTGGATAAATAAAAATCCTGTGGGCAAAACGAAAGGCTGGCACCCCTTCCCTACTTCACTAAGAATAATAAACTGGATTAAAGCTGATCTCCAGATAGAAGAAGTGAACCAGGGTATTTACAAACAGGCTGCATATTTATTCCGTAACCTCCAGTTTTATCATCCGAACCATGAATATCTTCAGAATGCACAGGCGCTTATATTTGCAGGAATTTATTTAAAGGGAGAAGGTGAATCAGCAAAATGGCTGCATAAAGGAATTAAGATTTTTGAAAAACACCTGCCCCTTGTAATAAATGATGACGGAGGTTTTTTTGAACCCTCTGTTTCATATAATGCAATCGTTCTTTATGCACTGCTTGATATTATAAATATTATAGATGAAGAAAATGAAAAACTTTTTACTGACAGGGTTGCTAAAATGTTTTCATTCATAGGAAGCCTCACACAGCCTGACGGGGAAATTGCTTTATTTCATGATTCGTCACTTGATTATGCTCCAACTACAACCGACTTAATATTTTATGCCGATGACCTGAATATACCGGCAAATGTAGATAAACCCGGGGAAGAAAAAATAACATTGACTAATTTTGATAGCACCGGGTATGCCGTTTTCAGGTCTGAAAAATTGTATCTTGCAGTTGACTATGGCGGGATACGCCCGCTGCACATTTCTGCACATTGTCATCCCGGGGTATTTAATTATGTGTTGTCAATAGAAGAAATGAGGTTTGTTGTCGATTCAGGGACAGGGTCTTATGAACCGGGAGATATAAGAAACTTTATAAGGAAATCACTTGCGCATAACACGTTAACAATTGATAACCTTGAACAGGTTGAAGCGTGGGGTGCTTTCAAGTATGGAAAAATCTTTAATCCTTCGGATGTTAAAATTAATGAACGCAACAATGAGTTTATATTCAACGGTATCTTTGACGGGTACAGTAAATTGATTAGTGATGATCTTATTTTCAACAGGACAATAAAGGCTTCGAAAAATTTTGTTGAGATTACTGATGAAGTTACCGGTACGGGAGAACATAAGATAAAATCTTTTATTCACCTGCACCCTGATGTGATTGCAGTAAAGCAGGAGAATAATTATTTATTGAACTCCGGACCTTCTGAAGTTAAGCTTAGCATCATTGAAGGTAAACCGGAAATACACGATACCAATTATTATCCTAAGTTCGGGGTTAGCATCAGGAATAAAGTTATTGTCATATCACAAGACCAGGTTCCCGGCAAAATCAGTTACAGGTTTGATTATTGATGGAACAAACAACCCGGAAGAATATTTTATTTATTTCTCATTACTTCCCGCCGGAAACAGGCTCGGCTTCAAACAGGACTTACGAACACTGCAGGTATTGGGCAAAGGAACACAATGTTACCGTTGTAACAAACTTTCCTAATCATCCTTTCGGAAAAATATTCCCGGGGTATAAAAACAGGCAAACAAAGAAAGAGAAAATTGACGGGATAAATGTTGTTAGAGTTCTTACTTTCCCGCCTCTTAAAGATTCTCCTTTCATCCGTGCTATAAATAAAATCTGGTTTATGTTTGCCGCTGTTTTATATGTTGTACTTTCCAGGATTGAGTTTGATGTGGTACTTGCCACAACACCAAATTTCTTTTGCGGACTTGCAGGAAAATATATATCAAAGCTCAGGAGAAAACCATTCGTACTTGAAATCAGGAATTTATGGCCTGAAACTTTAATAGCTGTCGGGGTTATTAAGAACAAAGATATTATCGGCTTCCTTGAACACCGGGCTCAAAAATTATATGAATCAGCTACTAAAATTGTAACTGTCACCCGTTCATTCAGGGAAACATTGATTAAAAGAAATATAGCTCCTTCAAAACTGGAAACAATTTTTAACGGTATCTCGCTGGATATGTTTACCAACTATTCTGAAATTACAAATAAAGAAATCAGTAATTTTCTTGAAGACGGTTATAAAGTAGGCTACATCGGCACTATAGGTTTGGCGCAATCGATTATAACGCTTGTTGATGCAGCCGAAAGACTTAACGGGACTGATGTGAAATTTATTGTTATTGGTTCGGGTTCCGAAAAAGAAAAGCTGCAAAAATTAATTTATGAGAAAAGTATAAGAAATATCAGGATCTTTTCGCAGCGACCAAAAAATGAAATACCTGCAATAATTCATTCGCTTAACCTGTTCAGTGTTCATTGTAAAAGAAATGATTTGTTCAAAACGGTTATTCCTTCCAAGATGTTTGAGGGAATGATTATGGAGAAACCAATATTGTTTGGAGTGGATGGTGAATCGCGCAAAATAATTGAAGATGCAAAATGCGGTGTATTTTTTGAACCGGAAAATGTTGATGATCTTGTTAGTAAAATAAACCAGCTAAAATCAGACCCCGTAGGTTCATCTGAAATGGGACGAAACGGGTACAAGTTTGTTAAAGAGAATTTTAACCGTGATAGATTAGCACAGGTTTACCTGAAGGTGATTTTATCGGTGATCAGTGAGTAGAGATCAGTATGCAGATACTAACCAGGGGTGTAGGGTAAAGAACTGAGTGTTTATAAATAGTTTGATAGTTAGTGAGTGCCAGGTTCAAGGTTAAACTCAATAACTTTGAACTTTATACTCTTCACTTCTCACCTCTTACCTTTCACTTTATCCTATTTTACTTATCAGTGTAATTTTGCTGATATTTCAATTAAGTATTGAATTTCAATGTCTATCCTGTGTACAAGAACTGGCACCAAAAATGATGCAAATTATTATAATTTTTGTTAAATTTCGCAGGATTTAATTAAAAGGATGGTTACGGTTAATGTTATACTTAGTAATCGCATTCTCCTCACTGCTGTTTACAATATTTTTCACTCCTTATCTTATTAACTATCTGAAAAGATCCAATATAGTGGATCAACCTGATGAGGAACGAAAAATTCATACTACACCTATCCCGCGAATGGGCGGACTGGTTATTTATTCTGTTGTAATCATACTCCTTTTATCCTTCTTCCATAACCACGATGCAATAAAATATTTTGTTTATGCGTCTTTCATACTGCTGTTCATAGGAATCCTCGATGATGTTCTTGGTGTTTCATGGTCTGTTAAAATGCTTGCACAGTTAGTATCGGCTATTCTGCTTATAGTTTTTCTTTATCCTAATTTTACATCGATACAATTATTCGGATTCGAACTTCCCTTAATTCCGGGAATAGTTATCCTCTGTCTCTTTATCATTGGAACAATAAATGCTTTTAACCTTATGGATGGACTCGATGGTCTTGCAAGCAGTATTGCACTTGACGCTCTTGCAGTTTCGTTTTTAATTGGATTAAACCCGGCAAATTCTTTTGTACTTATTCTTTGTTCAGCACTTGCAGGCTCACTTATTGGTTTCCTTAAATTCAATGCTTTCCCCGCAAGAATATTTCTTGGAGATACCGGTTCGCTTACACTCGGGTTGTTTACTATAACCGCTGTATTATTTTCGTCTATCTCCCCTGCTGAACATTCACTTTCTCTTTCTTTCCCTATAATTGTTCTTGCTATACCTATTGTGGACACAATTAAAGTGATGTTTTCCAGGGTGCTTAAAAAAAGACACCCTTTCCTTGCTGACAGATCTCATATACACCATATCCTGTACAGCAAAAGCATAAAGCACAAGACTATTGTTTTTATTATTTCGGTTTATTCATTGTTGTTTGCTCTTACGGGAGTGTACTATTCTTATTACTCTAAACCTGCAGGCTTTATAATTTTTATTGCACTGCTCATCCCTCTTTTGTTTGCAAGACAGCTACTCGATAAGTTGATCAAAAAGCAAAATGTTATACTCTATGGTCAGTCTGTTAAAAAGCTGCCCGAGGTGTTTATTAATTTTTATAAGAAAATTATTCTTCCTTTTATTTCCATATTACTGTTACTGTCATTGTTAATGCTTATGCCGTTTGATTCTTTAATTAACCCGGATTTTATACTTATATCTGTATTGATAATAATCCTGCTGGTTATTTATACTTTTATAAATTACAGGATGAACCATTTTGTTACAGACATAATAGTCCTTTTCAATATCATTATATTTTTTTCAATTGTCAGTAAGAACCCGCTTCTGTATAAAGATTTGTTTTTTATCCCTGTTTTTGGTGACGTCAATATTCACCTGCTCATCATTTCAATTCTGCTTGTGGTTATTGCATTTTTTCTTTATTTCAGGGACAGGATTAGGGGAAAAGATGAAGCTTTCCTTACAGGGATAGACCTGATTATTCTTGCTTTTATAACTCTTGCTTTTATTTCGTCCAACATGCTTCCTTTCAAAGATACAATGCTGGTGAGTGATACATTATTCAGGAGCTTTCTAGTTTACCTCTTCTATAAAATAATAATACGGATTAAACCACGTTTTCATCTTACGCTTTATGCATCCTCGTTTATCTTTACCCTGGTTGCACAATCAATTATCCTCTTTTTATAAAATATGATTTACAAAGGAAACAGAATACCCGGGAAACTTATCCTGCTCATTCTAATAATATGTTCAGTAGCATACCCGCAAACAGTATTTGAACCTGTTCATACGGAGATTTATGATTACCTGGAAAGGATGAATGCAAACGGCGTGATTGAATTCCATTCGGAAATAAAACCTGTATCAAGAATGGAAATTGCAAGGCTCCTGGATATTATTGAATCTAAAAAGCAAACGCTGGGCTCGATAGATAATGAAGACCTGGAATTTTTTAAGGCTGAATATTTTGATGAGATAAGATTATTAAAAAATGAAATCCAGGAAAAACCAAGGCTTGAGTATTTTGAAAAAGGAATTGCAAACAGGTTCAGGTTTTTCAGTTATAATGATAAGCTGTTCTCTCTGTTTGCTGATCCTATATTCGGCTATACTTTTAATTCCGTTGATGGTGAAAAAGTTACACACAGGTGGAACGGGATAAAGATGTTTGGATATTTTGGTAAGCACTGGGGTTTTGATCTTAATTTCAGGGATAACGATGAATCCGGAAAGAATATAGATTTCGGGAAAAATAATATACCCGTAACCGGTGTTAATATTTCGAAGCAATCAAATGAGAATCTCCAGTATTCTTATCTCCGGGGAGGAATAAGTTACACCTGGAGTTCCGGTGCATTAACAGCCGGAAAAGATTTTTTTAATATCGGGAGCGGACAGGAAGGACAACTGATTCTCTCATCAAAAGCACCATCTTTTCCTTTTATCAGGTTTGACTTTCAACCAGTCAACTGGGTAAAATTTATATACGTACACGGCTGGCTAAAATCGAACATACCGGATTCTTCTTCAATAAGGCAAACGCTTGTTGAAGGAAGAGAAAGTATTTCCCCGGTACCGAAATTTATTGCTTCACATTTGCTGTCATTTTATCCAAATGATGATTTGTCAATCTCGCTGGGTGAATCGGTTGTTTACAGCGGAGATCTTCAGCCAATCTATTTAATACCGGTTATGTTTTTCCGTCTTGCTGATCATTACCTTTCTTCAACAGGGTCTAACAGCGGAGCCAATGCCCAGTTATTTGCAGATGCTTCATACAGGATTACAAAAATAAGATCGAAGTTTTATACAACTGTTTTTATTGATGAGCTTTCACTTGAATCATTCAGTGATAAAAATAAAGTTTCAGCAATCGGGTTTACACTTGGATGGACTTTCAGTGACCCGGTAATTAGTGGTTCTATTCTTAACATAGAGTACTCAAGATTGAATCCATTCGTTTATATGAATTCTAATGATGCTCATCTTTACAGGAATGATAATTACCAGCTCGGTCACTGGATCGGGAGTAATGGAGACATTATTTCAATAAAATATATGCAGAAAATTTTCAGAGCAGTTAGTATGAAGGTATCCGGGTGGTATTTCAGGAAAGGGCAAACAGAACTGCCTATACAACAATACCAGGTTCCCTATCCTGATTTTTTATATGGAGCCAGAAGACTTGATAAAAATGTAAAATTTTCGATAATATATAAGCCAATGCACGAATTGACTGGAGAAATCAACTATTCTTACAGTAGTATAAGTGATTCCGAGGAAGGCAGAACCCCCGTATTCAAATTGGGTAAACAAAATAATTTTGGTATTTCGGTTTATTACGGGTTATAAATAAATCAAAAGAAATAAAAGATTTATTGCATCAAAATCAAAGAATATATTTAAATTTGAATAGTTATTTAAATTGTTAAGGTTAATCCCATTTAATTAAAGAAATTATATCTGATAATATAAAGGCGTAATAATGCAAAGATTTACTTTTTTGGCAATCCTGGTAGTTATAATATTTACAACTACAATTGTTGCCCAGGATAAAAATATAACTAAAATTCATCCGCTTTCAGGCAGAATCGGGTGGTCTCTTGAAGGAGGCATAACATATACGTTTGCTGATTTTCACAAAGAAAAGACAAATGTTTTTGGAAGAACAATGTTTGAATATTTCTTTCCTACTATGCAGTCCGGCATCTGGGGAATCCGTGCTTTCGGCAGTTATGGATACCTGACAGGATCAGGACCTTCAGGTGCAGACAGGACAGATCTGAATGAGTTTAAAACTACAATGATCCAGGCAGGAGCCGGAGTTGAATATATGCTGAAGGTTTCAGAGTCAGTTAGTCCGTATGCATTTATAGGAGGTGCATATCTCAATTTTGATCCTAAAGATAATAACGGGAACAGGCTGCTCAGAAATTCACAAAACGCCTACTCAAGAAATGACTGGAATGCAATCGGTGAAGTTGGATTCAGGTTTTTAGTCTCAAAAAATGTTAGTCTGAATATAGGCGCTAATGTAAATTATTTTCCTGATGATAACCTTGATGATGTTCTTGCAGGATCGGAAAAGGATATTTTCTTTACGGGATTTGGAGGTTTAACAGTTTACTTCGGCGGAGTTAAAGATTCAGATCATGATGGAGTTAGGGACGAAGAAGACCGCTGCCCTAATACACCGGAAGGTATAGCAGTTGATGAATTCGGCTGTCCAACTGATGCTGACGGCGATAGAGTACCCGACTACCTGGATAAATGTCCCAATACTGCCAGTGGAATGCCGGTAGATGCAAACGGCTGTCCTATTGATACGGATGAAGATGGAGTTCCTGATTATTTGGATCTCTGTAAAGATACGCCCTCGGGTATTGCAGTTGATAAACGTGGTTGTCCGTTTGACGAAGACGAGGATGGTGTTCCTGATTATAAGGATAAATGCCCGGGAACCCCGGTTGGCAGTGAAGTTAATTCAGTCGGATGTGTACCGGAAGTAAATAAAAAAGAAATTCCTGAGAAAACATCATTAACTGTTTCAGGAAATGTATTATTTGAAGTAGGTAAATCTCAACTGCTTCCGGGTGCAATGTCCGGGTTGGATGAAGTTATTTCAGAGATGAAAAAACATCCAGGCTCAAGATGGGTAATTGCCGGTCATACTGATAATACCGGTTCTTATGAATTGAACAAAAAGCTTTCCTATGCAAGGGCAAATTCTGTTGCTGATTTTCTTGTTCAAAACCGAATAAGTCGTTCAAGACTGGAAATTGTGGGTTATGGACCTGATCGTCCTGTTGCTGAAAATTCAACAGTAAGTGGTCGTGCAATGAATCGACGTGTAACCATTGATTTTATTGAAGGTGATCATTTTGTAAAACCTGAAGAGCAGCTAAGAAAGCCGGTTACCGGTTCGATGGGATATGATGATTCTAATGAAAAGCACGTTGGAAATATGATATTTACCGATGGAAATACTTATGTATTCCAGGTGGCATCTTTCAGAACAAGACCACAGGCTGAAAAGCTGGCCCGGAGCTTAGTTAATGTTGGTGAAAAAGCATTTGTAGTAGAAGCTAATCTGCCTAGCCTGGATGGCACCTGGTACCGTGTAAGGGTAGGCTATTACCAAACGCTTTATGATGCTCAAACTAACAGGGCAAGAATTATGAGCATAATCAAGTAGCTTTAATTCTTTTAGCTAAGACAGTAGTTTTGATAATGTGATCAGTCATTAAAATGATTGATCACATTATTTTTTTTTATACAGTAACCATATTTCTTCTATCATCTGCTTATTTTTATCAGAAAATTAAACGATTAATTTATGAAAAAAATTATTTCAGTAGTTGGTGCAAGACCAAATTTTATGAAGATTGCTCCAATTCACCGGGCATTTAAAAAACATTCAGGCAATATTCAGCATCTCATCTGTCATACAGGGCAGCATTATGATCAGAAAATGTCCAAAATTTTCTTTGAAGAACTTGAACTTCCCAAACCGGATTTTTATTTAGGTGTAGGAAGTGGTAGTCATGCGGAACAAACCGCCAAGGTTATGATGCAGTTCGAAAAAATACTATTAACTGAAAAACCGAATCTGGTCATAGTTGTAGGTGACGTTAATTCAACAATTGCATGCAGCTTAACTGCTGCAAAGCTCAATATCAAAACTGCACATGTAGAAGCCGGGCTAAGAAGTTTTGACAGGGAAATGCCTGAAGAGATTAACCGCATTTTAACAGATCATATTTCAGACTTTTTATTTGTTACGGAACAAAGTGGTATCACTAATTTAAAAAAAGAAGGTATAGATGATAGAAAAGTTTTCCTGGTTGGGAATGTTATGATTGACAGTCTTGTGTATTTTTTATCA
Source organism: uncultured Ignavibacteriales bacterium (assembly GCA_963822905.1). Taxonomy (GTDB): domain Bacteria; phylum Bacteroidota; class Ignavibacteria; order Ignavibacteriales; family Ignavibacteriaceae; genus CAWGJF01. The sequence continues at coordinate 1,952,775 of CAWGJF010000001.1, read as the reverse complement.
AAGACAGATTCAATGAAAGTGTTGAATAATTACAATGTAGAAAAAAGTAATTATGTGCTGGTAACAATGCATCGCCCAAGTAATGTTGATATCAAGGGACAGCTTGAAGGAATCGTAAATATGCTGAATTTAATTTCAAATACATCCAAGGTTATTTTCCCCGTACATCCACGGACAAGAAAAAATCTTGAATCCTTTTCACTATCAGAAAAAATTAATAAGAATGTTATGCTAACTGACCCCATAGGTTATTTAGATTTTATAACACTTTTGCAGTATTGCACCCTGGTTATTACAGACAGTGGTGGCATACAGGAGGAAACAACTTACCTTGGTGTGCAGTGTATAACTACAAGAACAACTACTGAAAGGCCTATTACCGTTGATTCAGGTACAAATCAACTTGTGGGAGCAGATTTTAGAATTGCAGAAAAAACAGCAATTCAGATACTATCAGGAAAGATTAAAAAGGGTAAAATTCCAACACTTTGGGATGGCAAATCAGCTGAGAAAATAACTCAAATAATAGTAGATAAATTATAATATATATAAACTTAATGAAATCCAAGTATTAAGTTAATTACCATCCACCACCACCTCCTCCTCCCCCACCACCACCAGAAAATCCGCCACCCCCACCACCGGAACTTGAACCAGGTGCGGTAGATGATGAGGAAATTGTACTAGATAAACTGCTGCTCAATGAAGAAGCGAAACCAGTTGCTCCCAATGTGCTCCACCCAACACCACTATACCATGATGGAGAATATTCTTCACCTTTAACATTAAGTACTTCCGAAAACTGTTCTGCCCATTTATTTTCTACATTAAGAGCTAAAGCAAACGGTAAAAACTTTTCAAAAACTTCAGGTGTCTTTTCCGGTGATCTCATTGCATTGAGACGATCCTTTTCTGCCACAGATAAATACATTTTTAACCCATCTATCTTATCCATTACTTTTCTACCAAGTAATGTAGGAGCTTTTAACAAATGATAAAAAACTATATTAAAAGCTGCCATCAAACCTAAAATCACAATCATTACCGGGGTTGTTGATATGGAAAAGAGAACAAATCCGACTATCTCCTCAATAATAAAAGGAATTGAAAAAATTGTAATAAATATCGCACCGCCAAATGCTGCTGCTTTTATCCTTCCATTAACTATTGCACCCTTCCAGGATTTGAATACGGTGAATATTAAAAAGCATACCCCGATACTCCAGAAGGAAAGCCAAACTATACTGAATAAAGCATCAGGCGAAGAAGATAGACCAATCAAAATCAAAACCAATAAAGTAAAAGCAATACCGAACGCAAAGTATTTCCTGTTAGTAAAAAAATAATGTTTTTCATAACTGTTTTTTAAAGAGTCCTTAAATAAATTTATAGCACTCTTAATTTTAGTATGATTGGTTTGTTTAAGCTCCAGTTTTTTTGGTAATGCATTTAATAGTGCTGTTTCTTCTTTAGTTATCCCGGCATAACCAGCCGATATTTTTTGTAGGATGTAATCACCTTTATCTTCTTCTATTTTGATACATTTATTAACTGCAAGGCTTACTATTCCTGCTGTAAAGGTTTTATTATCAAATCCCATCTCTGAAATATAACGTACAGCGCCGGGAGATAAATTATTCGGAGCTTCAAATTGAGGAATTATAGTTCCTTTAGCAGGATCTTTCCCTACCCTGAACCAAACAACTAAATAATACAGGATAAGAAAAATTATTCCGGCAATACCAATCAACAGAGCCTTGTTGTCACTAAAAAAATATTCCATTTTTTCGGATTGTGTAGGTTCTTTTACTATTCCCTTGGGGAATTCTGCAACAATTGTTAAACCTTCATGGGGAAGCAGGTACTTTGTAGTATAAAACTTAACTTCTGATCCCGATATAATTTCTGATCTGAATAGTTTTCCCTGTTCACCCTGTCTGCCCGTGTATCCAAAAGTTTTAATATCAGATCTCATGATCCCTGATGGAAGATGAATATTAGCAGAAGCTTTCTCTATAATAAAATCCCAGCCATTGCCGGTTACATTCCAGTATAATTCATCAAAGCCGTCAAAAAAACCTAGCTGCCTGTTTGTTTTATATTTAATATCGTATGTGTAAACTCCGCTCGGTAAAAAATAATCCTTACTCCCGCAATAAACTCTTATTCCGTTCGCAAGGCCTTCAGTATGATAGCTATCTGGCTTTCCATCTCTTTCAACACTTAAAAGGTTAAATTGAACATTATAATCATTTCCGTATTGATCTTTATATTGTGTCGGAAAATCCCTGTAGATACCACGTTTAATATTTATTCCAAGAGCTTCAACTTTAATCGTTTCAGTCACAATCATTGAACCATCTGTGTTAACAATGATGTCACTGTCAAATGAGATTATTCTTTCATTTGAAAACGGAAAAACTTTTAAACTGATAATAAGAAACAGGGAAACGGTTAAAAATGTAAGATTAATCTTCATAATTTTACTTCCGGTGTTTTTCTTTCTGTAGCCAGTGTGATTTCAAAAAATTCCTCTGGCTTAAAATTAAATATTCCGGCAATAATATTTCCGGGAAATGATTCAACCCTTATATTATAATCTCTTACTGTTCCGTTGTAATACCTTCGGGAATATTGCAGCTGATCTTCTACTTCTACCAGTTGTTTCTGAAAGTCGAGAAAATTCTTGCTGGCTTTAAGATCAGGATAATTTTCTGCCACAACAATAAGGTTTTTAAACAATGACGAAATATCTGTCTCCGCAGTAGCTTTATCCGATATTTTATTCGTATTGATACTGTTAGATCTTTTTTCGGTTATCTCTTCAAATAAATTTTTCTCATATACTTTGTAACCCTTAACTGCATCAATTAGATTTGGAATTAAGTCATGCCGTCTTTTCAACTGAACATCGATTCCACTCCAGGCTTCCTTTATATGATTCCTGTCTTTTATAAGCTTATTATAGGTTATGAATATCCAAAGGATGATCAATAGAACAACAGTTAATACTAGGTATGGAATCAAACATGCTCCTGATTTTTTATTGAGTGAATTAGTTCTTCTAAATTATTAATAACAGTGACTTCCTCAAGAGACGATAATCTTTCCCCGGATTGATGTCCTGCTGAAACCAGAATGCAATCTGCTCCAATACTTCGGGCTACTTCCAGGTCATGTTCCGTATCACCAATCAATAAAATATTTTCCTTTTTCCCGTTATTTCTAATTATTGAAATTAGTTGCTGCCCGAGATGGACTTTGCTTCCTGCATAAATATTATCCAATCCAATAATATTTGTAAAATATTTTTCAAGCTCAAAATACTTAATTGTTTCATTAAGTAATTCCTGTTTATAAGCCGACAGCAAATATTGTTTCTTATTTTGATTAAAAATATTTAGGACTTCCCTAACTGCCGGAAATAAATTGCATTTGGTTTTTTCATTTTCATATTCTTCCATAAACTGTCTTCCAAGTACTTCAAAGGATTTCTTCTCAAAAGTATGTCCGGCTAATTTATAATATTCAATTACAGGGAAAGTAAATATATCCCTGTATTGTTCAACAGTAATTCCCGGTAGAAGCTCCTGCTCTAAAAGATTATTCATTATTGAAGCACAGACTTCAACATCATTGAGCAATGTTCCGTTCCAATCCCAGATTATATGTTTATATTCAGAAATGTTCTTCATTTAACTATGGAATAATTTTGGAAAATTCATAGACAATTTCTGCAGTTAATCCCCAGATGGTTTCAATTTCAGTTTTATAAACAAGAACCCGGTGAGAACCATTTTTCCAGGTACCGGCGTATCTTTCCGGTAAGCCAAGTTGCTTTACAGGTAAAAGTTCAATCCGGTTTCCATCCTCATCTACAAAATCAGGACGTGCTTCCACACGTACGCTATATTTTCCAGGTTCATTAAATTTAAAATAAGATGCAGGTAATGTAAATATCTTTTCAACTTCGTTTTTATCAATTTTAATTTCATTAAGATTTTCTATTTCAATAGTGGCAACGAATACATCGAGTGTAATTCCCATTGGACCGACCAGTGTACCCATTGTTCCTAAAATATTTATCTTTGAATGATTTATCCCGAGTTCTTCATAAGTTTCACGAATAGCTGTTTCTTCCAGGTTAGTATCAAGTACGTTATCGAATTCTCCCCCGGGAAAACTTACTTCACCGCCCTGCCGTATATGTGCAGCTCTTTTTTCAAATAGGATATTATATTCATCATTCATCCAGATTAAAGGAATCAAAACAGCCGTATTTAGATACCTGTCCTTCCCAATTATTCCGGATTGGTTATTAAGATTAAAAGTAAGTTCCTTTATTCCGGCTTTATTCATCAGGCGAAGCTTTTTATTAAATATTGAAATTAAATCGGGTTAAAATTTAAGCAGATGGAATAATAATACAAAAAAATAATAATCGTTTTAAATATGTTATAAAATTGTTATACAATTACAATCTATTCTTAATCATTTAATTAGAATTTATTCTATAAATTATTAATGTTAGTTATTAGAAAATATTTCTTTTTAAAGTTGTAAAGAATAAAGCAAAAAACTAAGTTTAATTACTTAATTAGTGTGACAACACATTCCCCCATAAATGAGGTATCTATGAAAAAATTCGGATTACTTTTTACTTTGTTTATTAGTATAGCATTGATTGATGCGACTTATTGCTTACCACGTTTTTCACTTCGCCAGGGTGATAATTGCGTCTCCTGCCATTATAATCCAACCGGTGGTGAAATGAGGAATGAAGGCGGCTGGTACTTCGGTAAAAATATTATCAGTATGATCCTCCCCAGTGATAAAGAATTTATGATGTCCCCCAGGATAAGTGATAATATTTCTTTGGGACTGGATTACAGAACACAATTGCTATATTCTGCAGAAAAGAAAAAAATGGATTTTCAGCAAATGACTGGATCAATATATACTCATATTGGTTTTTCAAAATCTATCGATGCACTTGCCCGGTATGACTTTGTTAACCAGATATGGGAAGGCTATGGACTTGCAAGAATATTTCCTAATAATAGTTACCTAAAAGTTGGTTCATTTATTCCAAATTTTGGATTAAGGATAGATGACCACACTGCATACACACGTGGCGGTGATTTTGGATTATTATTTTCGATTAATAACCGACAAGGACTTATCTATAACCCGTTTTATACCGAAGCAGGGGCTGAAATGGGAATATATATTAGCAACTGGGCTTTTTTGACAGCCAGCGCTGGCTCAAATCTTTTTGATAATACTACCTTTAGAAAAGACCCAACATACACTGCAAGATTAGAATTAAATCCATCAATTGGACAAGTTGCGTTTACATTTGGTGGCTCTTATACAGCAGCAAAAATTCGTCAACCAATTGATATGTATGGTGGATTTTTTGGATTTGGTTATGATAGATTCACATTACTTGCTGAATATGATATTGCAAAAAACCTGATAACATCAACTACTAACGATATTCAATCGAATGCAATAATGATTGAAGCAGCGGCTGTTATTGTTGGAGGTTTGGAAGCTGTTGTCCGGTATGACAGATGGGATCCTGATAAAAATATCAGCAAGGATGAAATTTCACATGTTATTTTTGGATTTGAATTTTTCCCATATAGTTTTGTGGAAATACGTCCTCAATACAGGCTGGTTATTGAAGATCCAAGTGTTGATAATGATTCTTTTGTTTTACAATTCCATTTCTGGTATTAAAAATTAAAGCCCGTTTTAAACGGGCTTTTTTATTTATCTACATGAAAAATTGGTTTAACCAATATATTTTTGAACTGTTTCTAAAAGCAACTTCTTAGTGAATGGTTTGGAAATATAATCATTAAATCCATTATTCAGGATTTCATCTTTTTCACTTGCCATTGCATATGCTGTAACAGCAACAATAGGAATTTTTGAATAATCAGGATTTTGTCTTAGAAGTTTTGCTAACTCAACACCATTCATCCCTCTTGGCAAATGAATATCCATTAGAATTAATTTATACTCATTTTCTGATAGTTTTTCTAAAGCCTGGTCACTGTTTAAAGCCCAGTCAATATCACAAACATCCTTTAGAAATGATTTAACTACCTCGAAGGCAACCGGGTCATCTTCAATATAAATGGTAGGAGTTTTTTGTAGATTCACTAATTTGTTATGATTTTGATCCATTTGAACTTTTTCCCCTCATTAATTGAATCAATAATGGATTTATCATACAACACCAAAAGAAAGACCTAGAGATGCATTAAATAGAATATTAAAATCAAAGCCTATTTAACCGCTTATCTCTTTCTGGAGAATTATAGTTAAGACTGAAATTAAGTCAAATATATCTGAAAGTATCAATATAAAATAGGTTTGTTATTAACAATAATTCTTGAAAATAATCAAATAATGTCGCCTCATTACGAGATTATTTCCTAAAAATTGTAAAGTAAATATACAGTTAAGTATATGATTAAAACAAATAAATATTTAAAAATGATTAACTATCTGTTAATTACTAAACCAATGCCTCGTAGTAAAAAATGAAACTATATAAATAGTAAGATCAAATTTTATCAGAATAAATTAAAGAGGAAGTCATTAATAAATATTTTAGTTCCAGAGTGAAAATATAACTGTTTTGTGGGCCCAGATGGACTTGAACCAACGACCCTCTGATTATGAGTCAGATGCTCTAACCAACTGAGCTATGGGCCCAAAATTCGAATGCAAATTTAATAGTTGTGAGCAGGTTTTGCAACTACAATATAGTTCAATTTATTTTCCTTAAGGAATCTATAACAGCAAAACTCGAATCGCTTATTTCAAAAACTTTTGAGCTATCTTTATTTCCATTATCATTATAAAACTGCCACTCCCCCATTCTAAAACCATTTTTGAAATACCCTTCTTCTTTTAATTTTCCATCCTGATAATAAAAATGCCACAGTCCATTAGGTGAGTCATTTTCAAAATTTCCTTCTGATTCAATCTTTCCTTCCTGAAAAAAATATTGCCACTTACCAACATTTTTGTTTTTATCCATAGAACCACTCATTTGAATTGTACCATCTTCATAAAATATTTTAAATTCACCTTGCTTCATTCCATCTACAACTTCATATTCCATATAGTTATTATTCACTTTTGCTTTTTGCGTCCCTGTAAAAGGTTTCTCACTATTAATTTCATATAATAGTGAATCTTTTAACACCAGGTTAACCTGGTCATTTTTCCTTTCATTACAAGCTGCAATCATCAGAGTAACAATTATTAAAATAAATAAGGCAAGTTTTTGTTTCATTGAGATATAAGAGACTAAGAAAGTTAATTTAATAAGAAATATATTTTATCTGTTATTAAAATATTCCAGCAATTTCATTTTCGAATCAAGTAGATCCTGAGAAATAATTTTCACTTCACCCAACACCGGCATAAAGTTAGTATCTCCACTCCACCTTGGTACAATATGAAAATGAATGTGGTCTTCAATTCCAGCTCCGCTAACTCTTCCAATATTTGCACCTATATTATATCCCTGAGGTTTATAAACGAAAGACAATGCTTCTTTTGCGATTTTTATTTCATTCATAATCGTAAGTAATTCTTCCGCATTCAAATCGGAAAATTCACCGGTATGTTTATAAGGAATAATCATCAGGTGACCATTATTGTATGGATATAGATTCAACATCGTGAAGGTAAGATTGGATTTATTTACCAATAAATTTGTAGAATCATTAATATCTAATTTGCTTGCACTGCAAAAGATGCATTCATCATTAGATTTTTCATTTTTAAATGATTCAATATATTGCGATCGCCAGGGTGACCAAAGGTTTTTCATTATATAAAAAGAAAAGGCGGAAGTGATTCCGCCTTGTTAAAAAATGATTTTAGTTATTTTTCCTCTTCGCGCGATTTATTGTATTCGTCTATTATTTTAGTTTCAATTTCTTTTGGAACTTCTTCATAGTGATCAAATTTTCTGTTGTGCGCCCCTCGCCCCTGAGTTAAACTTCTTAAATGAGAAGAATATTTATACAGCTCTGATAAAGGAAGCAACGCTTTTATTATCTGGAAATGACCATCGGATTCCATCCCTAATATTTTTCCACGTTTGCTTGAAATATCACCCATTACATCTCCCATATACTCTTCAGGTACTGTCACTTCGATTTCATAAATTGGTTCAAGCAAAACTGGTTTTGCCAATAAAAATCCTTTTTTAAAACATTGCGAAGCAGCAATCTTAAATGACATTTCATCTGAATCCACATTGTGAAAAGTGCCATCAAACAATGATACTTTAACATCGATAACTTTATTTCCTGCAATTACACCTTTTTCCATAGTTTCAATTATTCCTTTTTCAACTGCGGGTATAAATCTTCCGGGTACAACCCCGCCAACTATTGCATTGACAAATTCAAAACCTTTCCCTCTTGGTAATGGTTCCATTCTAAAATGAACATGTCCGTATTGTCCTCTACCACCAGATTGTTTTTTATGCTTGTATTCAACATCTTCAACTTTACCTTTAATAGCTTCACGATACGGTATGTTAGGTTCAGCAAGATCGACATCAACTCCATATCTTTCTTTTAATCTTTTTACTGCAAGAGAAAGTTGAAGTTCTCCCTGACCAGAAACTATTGTTTGTGAAATTTCTGGGTCAAACCTAACAGAGAATGACGGATCTTCTTCATGTAAAGTATGCAATCCCGAAGCTATTTTATCTTCATCGCCTTTTGCTTTTGCTTTAATGGCTCCGCGAATAACCGGCTCGGGAAATTGGATTGGCTTAATTGTCACTGAATAATTTTTTGATGCTAAAGTGTTATTTGTGTGAGTATCTTTTAATTTAACTACTGCACCTAAATCACCAGCTAAAACTTCCGAAACTTCTTTACGATTGTGTCCATTAATTATCGACAACTGACTTAGTCTTTCTGTTTTACTATTTGTTTGGTTAATCAAATCCAAACCAGCATGGACTTTCCCTGAATAAACTTTGAATAATGAAAGTTCACCGACATGTTGTTCTGAAACAGTTTTGAAAATAAACATTACCGGTTCGCCATTGGGATCATATTTGATTTCAACATTTTCATTTTTACCCGTCAATTGAGCGAGTTCAGTTTTTCTATCTGCAGGAGAAGGAAAATATTTTGAAACAAAATCCAAAAAATTGGTTACTCCAACTGCAGTTGAAGATGATACAGCAAATACAGGTAATAAACTTCTGTTTAGAAGAGCTGATTTTAATCCTTTTCCAATCTCAGCTTCACTCAGGTTACCTTCCTCAAAATATTTATTCATCAAATCTTCAGAGCTTTCGGCAATTTTTTCTATAAGTTCTGTTCTGTATGCATCGGCTTCTGCTTTCAGGTTTTCTGGTATATCAGATTCTGTAACATTTTTACTTCCCACTTCTCCAAATGTTAAAACCTTCATTCTGGAAACATCAACTACAGAATTAAAATTAATTCCTTCTGCGACCGGAAACGTTATAACAACAGCACCGGGAGAAATTCTTTCCTTTGTTTTTTCAAGAGTTTCCCTAAATCTTGAATGCTCGTTGTCACATTTATTAATAATAACTGAAGAAGCAAGTTTATATTCATTTACAATATTATTTGTAATTTCAGTTCCAACCTCGATACCCTCGATAGATTTTATAACCAAAACTGCTGTATCAATAACTTTCAATGCTGATTTAACATCTCCAGTAAAATCCGTATAACCTGGAGTATCCAGAATATTTATTTTGTTATTATTCCACTCAACATGCATCAAAGAAGTAGATATCGAAATCTGTTTTTCAATTTCATTTGGTGAGTAATCAGAAATAGTGTTTCCTTCGGCTACAGTTCCTATCCGGTTTATTTCCCCAGCAGTAAAAAGTATAACTTCAGAGAGTGAGGTTTTTCCACTTCCTCCATGACCGATAAATGCAATATTCTTAATTGCATCTGTTCCATATTCTTTCAAGACGATCCTCCTAAGTTTCTAAAAAGATGTAGATAAGATTATTTTTTAAAGTAATTTAGAAATGCACTGACTCCGTCGGAGATTGCTTTAAAATTCCTGGTAATTGCTGTCAAAGGCTGTTCAATTCCGTCTCTTACTTTTTCTTCCAATTCCAAAATTGTATCAACTCTATCCCTCACACTAAATACAATATTTTTTGAAATTTCAAGTTGATCTTTAGCTTCATCGGTTACTTCTGTTAATTTTTCTGCAAGATCAGAAACTGATGAAATAAGAGGTTTAATATCTGAAGTGATTTGGTTGAGATTATTTTGAATTGCTTTTATAGAGGTTGTGATTCTCCCCAAATAGATAATTAATGCACCACACAGAGCTGATGCTAAAACTAAAAGTACAATCGTAAAAATTTCAATAACTGTCATTCAAATTCATTACTCTGAAGTTTTTTTTGTTTCTTTGTAGGCATCAACTCCAGCTTTTATAGCGCTTTTCAGTTGTTCCCTTTTTTGTTCAACATTTTCTTTTCCCGATTGAACATACTCTCCTGATTTAGTTTTGGCTTCATTAAAAACTTTTTCAGCATCCTTCATTAACTGATCTGATTTTACCTTTGCATCCTGAACCAATTTTTCAGATCTTTTTTTGCCTTCATTTATCAGATTAATTGCCTTGTCTTTGGCTTCTGCAACATATTTTTCAGCTTCGTCAAAATATTCATCAGAACTGTTTTTAATATCACTCCTGAACTCCTTACCGCTCTTTGGAGCGAATAGTAAACCTAACACTGCTCCAACTGCACCGCCAGTAAGAAATCCAATCAAAACTCCTTTGCCAAAATTATTATCCTGTTCCATCTTTTTCTCCTTTGGTTAGGTTAATTAGGGTTTCGAATATACCAATAGAGGTTCTGAAAATCAAGAAAAACGGCTTCAATGAGCCGTTAATAAGTAAATAAATTATTATTGAAGCCTGATATTTGTCAAACCAAAATTATTGCATAATAAATTTTGGTTATTATTTTATTGAATTCCAATCATCGGCGCATTTTAAAAAATTACTTAATGTTTTCCATTGAAAATTTTCCAAATCTTTTTTGGTAAAAAGAAACTGCAAAAACTCCAACTAAAACAGCAAACCAAAGTGTAACCACCCTTATAATGAAAGTAGTTGTTACAGCAATATCGGTAGCTACATTTTTTTCTACCAGTAAAAAAGTTAATGAACCTTCAGTTACACCTAATCCACCTGGTAACATAGAAATTGCCCCAATAACAGTAGCAAAGCAATAACTAAAAGAAGCCCATAAAAATCCAAAATCGATTCCGAAATTATTAAGAATCAGATAATACCCAAAACATTCAAAACCCCAGGAAATTAGGCTTAAAAAAGTCATCGTAATAAGTGGCTTGAATTTTAATAATTTTACGGAACTTTCATAAGCTGTATGAATGTTATGAATGTATTTTTTTAGAATGCCAATTCTCTCCAATATTCCAAGAATAGGTAAGGCAATTCTTTTGTTACTTATTGCAACAATTAAGGCTATAAAAAAAACTGCAACAATTATAGAAATTTCCCCACCGTATTTGTAAACTATTGCGCCAATAATTGAAATACAAAGCAGTGATAAAAAATCAGTGATTCTTTCAGCAAAAATAATTGGCGCTGTTTTACTAATCGGATGACCAGTCACTTCCTTCACTAAATAGGATTTTAATAATTCACCAAGCTTACCCGGGGTAACGCTCATCACTAACCCGCTCATAAATATGGAGAAAGAATCTATCTTTTTTAACCTGATATCAACAACAGATAAATAAAAATCCCATTTAAGGAATCTTGCTGAATAGTTAAGGAATGATAAAAATAAAAGTAAAGGCAGAAGGAGTATGTTGAATTTTGAAAATGAATTTAAAACTTGTTCATAGTCTGCATAAATTGTAAACGCAAGATATAATGCTCCACCAAAAGCTATAGAAAAGAATATTTTTTTCCTGAGTTTAGATATCAATTTAAATAACCATTTTTAATGATTCATAAACTTTAGCCAGAGGAAGACCAACTACATTGTAGTAACAGCCAGTTATTTTTTTTACGAATACCGCACCAAAATCATCTTGAATACCATATGCTCCAGCTTTATCTAATGGACTACCGGATTCAACATATTCCTGAATCTCATCTTTATCTAACTTTCTGAATTTCACCCTCGTTTTTTCATAATCAGAAATTTTCTTTTTACTAAACGAATCATAGACCTGAAAACCAGTATAAACTGTATGTGTTCTTCCACTTAGTAATTTTAATATCTTTTGGGCTTCATTTTTATTCCTTGGTTTTCCGATTATTTTTTTATCAAGTACCACAATTGTATCCGCTGTAATGACAATTCCCGAATGAATTTTCTTTAAAGCCACTTCCAGTTTTTCGGATGATAATCTTATAACACAATGAATTGGAGATTCATTATTAAATGGTTTTTCATCAATTTCTACAGCGAATGATTTAAACTGAAGTCCGATTTGTTTCAATAGTTTTTTTCTTCTCGGAGATTTAGAGGCAAGGTAAATTGGAACTTTTGTTTTAATCATCCAGGCTTCCTAATTCAGTTCCGGGAAAATAATGCTCAAGAATTTCTTTATAGTTACTTCCATTTCTGGAAAGTCCAATTGCACCCCATTGACACAAACCTACACCGTGCCCAAACCCTTTTCCATTAATAATAATTTCGGAACCGGTTTTATCAACATCAAATAATGTACTCCACAAGCTCATCGAACCATCAGCAGTCTTTATTATATTTCTTATTGAATTACCATAGATTTTTATTGAACTCTCATTACCGGATCGATCCTGTACTACTATTTCCATTTCATTAACCCGGCCGGAAGAAAAACGGGAATTAATATTTATTTCTTTTATTGAATAATCTCCTTCTGCTAAAAGACTAGCATCAATTAATCTTTTTGTAAATACTTCATTACTATATTTTTCTTTCCAGGAAAATCTGTTGGAAATTATACAATTAGGTGGATATCCATCCTCAATACTTTTTAAATAAGGTACTTCTTCCCGGGTAAATATATTTTGAGAACTTTCAGTCATACCACCGCAAGTTGAGTGATAATAAATTGTTGCAGGTTCACCATCGTATTTTAAAATTAATCCTTTTGTTTCTTCAACAGCTTTATTGGATAAAGGATGCTCTGCATCCAAACCCCCATACACCTGGTCGCGGGTATCTTTGAATAAATCAAACAATGTATTCCCATTTTTCATCCTATTAATAGCATAAGTTCGAATGCAAATTGCAACAGCCTTTAATGCTTCAATATTTTGTTCACCAGTTCCGATTGGCATTTCTTTAGTCAAAACTCCTTTTACATAATCTTCAAGTGAGAGATGATTTATCACACCAACTGTTTCACCCGCAGGATAGATAAAAATTATTCCTTTATACCTGGCTCCATTCATTTGGACGAAATTATCATAAGCAGGAACCAGTTTAAAATTCTCTCCTTCAAATTCCTTATCCTGTACTACCAGCTTCAAAATATAATTTTCATTATAACATTGTATAGTATTCCCCTTACGTATAAGCGCGATTTTTTTTCCATCCTGGAATAAATAAACTTCATTTTGAATAGTTAGAAACCAAGCTGCAGTATTTTCTTCAAGTAACACTCTTACTTCAGATAATGATTCAGTATTTGAACCGGAATTTATTGAGTTATTTGCCTCATTGGTAAATCGTTTAGATGGAGAACAGGAAACTAAAATGAAAAGAAAAAGAAATAAAGAAAATTTATAGATGGATTTATTTTGTGAGGGGATTATGAAATTTATCTGTGGTGAGAGTAAGTAGGACAAAACTTTTCGTTATCACCTAAACATAGCTTTTATACTGCCCCAAGTATGTTTCACACCAGAAACACTATGAGATACAGTAATTTCGGAAGAATATGAAACCTGATTATCATTATCAACAATTTTAATTCTGTACATAAAAATTACATCATTTGATTTATATGCGGAATGGTCAATATACGTATATAACGAATTGCTTCCTTTTGGATCAATTGTCGCAATCTCAAGATATGAAGTTTGAAGTGATTTTCTTTCAATGGCAAAGTGGTTTAGATTATTTTCATCGCCTGTTTTCCACTCAAGTTTAATATTATCACCATCACTTAAACCATGAAAGTAATCCATATATGCACCACCGAATGCAGTTGCAATTACAAATACAACCAATAAAATCTTACTTTTCGTAAATTTCATAGAGCAAATATATCTGGCTTAAACCTTATTGTCAATACTTTTCCGTAAGATAAACAATTCTAGGAATTTAACTTACTGCTTTTTTCTACCGAAATTGAAGTATACCAATCTATAGAATTAAATTTCACATAAATCATAATTGAATATAAAATAATATATACCGGGAGTGCTACCCAAGCCCAGGTCAATCCTAATTCCAAATAAACTCCAAAAAAATATGCAAGTGGAACAAAGATTAATAAGTTTGTTATAACTTCAGATCTCATAACATAAAATGTTCTTCCTGCTGCCTGCAGACCATTTGCAAGGACAACTCCAACTGCATAAAAAATTTGTGCAAATCCGGCAATTCTTAATGCTCCTTTTGCAGTTTCAATTATTGATTGATCATTGGTGATTATTATGAGAACATATTGAGGTATAATTATGAAGATTATTCCAAGAAGGATTGTATAAATTGTTGCAACTTTAGCAGTTTCAAACCCATAAATTTTAGCAAGCTTCATTTTTCTTGCACCAAGATTATTCCCTACTAACGTTTGAACAGCAATTCCAAACCCAAAGCAGGGTAAAAATGAAATAAACAAAGTACTGATAATTGCTTGCGTAGCAGCTTGTTCTTTTATGCCTATAATTCCTGTTATTGTAATAAAGCTTAAAAAACCTATAAGAATAAAAACATTTTGAAATGAAACCGGTAAAGATATTTTAACTATGCTTGATATTAATTTCTTATTAAATACCATATGCTTAAAATTTTGATATCTATTTCTGTAATCAGGAAGTAAAATTATAATAGAATAAAATATTACATCAAATGAAGTAGCTAATGTTGAACCTAAACCAGCGCCTGCCAGACCCATTCTTGGAAATCCAAAACTTCCATAAATAAGAATGTAATTGAAAAGGATATTTAATAGATTTGTAATAACACCCGAAAACATAAAAATTTTCGTTTTGCTAATGCCAAAAAAGAACCCCCGATATGAGACCGAGATCAGGAAGAAAGGAATTCCCAGGAACCTGTAATAAAGATAATCACTTGCCAAATCGCCAACTGTATTATCCACAGCAAATAAGTGTGCTATCGGATATGTGAAGAAAACTCCAACTGCAGCAACCAGTGCACCAATTCCAAGTGCAATTAGGATTGAATTGTTTAAAACAACCCCGCAAGAAATAAAATCTCCCTCGCCATATTTTCTTGCAACAACAACATGAATTCCTGTAGCAAGACTTGAAAAAAAACTAATTAGCGCCCATGTAGCAAGAACTCCAATTCCCATTGCTGCAAGCGCATATGTTGCATTATCAAGTCTTCCAACCATTGCAGAATCAACTAATGAAACAACCATTTGAGTTGATAGCCCTGCAATTGCGGGAACAGCTACTCTAAGAATTTTACGATAATAATTATTTACGGGAAGTATATTCATTAAGGAGGGAATTTAATAAAAACAATATTGAGGATTATAAATAAATAATATTAAATTTTATTATAAATAATGCGCCGAATTCCTATTATCAACGCAATTTAGAGTGGAGCTAAGGAGGATCGAACTCCTGACCTCTTGAATGCCATTCAAGCGCTCTCCCAGCTGAGCTATAGCCCCATTTTTCAACAATATTGTTCGAAAACTAATTATCTTTTGTTCTTTTGTCAATTTGAATCCATTCGTTATAAATATGATCGGGTTTTCAATTAAATTAAAGTATTTACATTGACAGGATGTTTTGAATATAATAGGTTTGATCTTAAAATATTTGAAGTTATGAAATCAATTCTTTTAATCCTGTTTTTCTTAGGCTTTATTTTTATTGCCTGTGACGATACACTTACTTCAACTGATATTGACAAGGTAATTATTCCTGATTCGAACGTAAGCTACTCTAAATACATTGCTCCATTGTTTGAAGTAAAATGTGTTACTTGTCATGATGGAGGATCAGGATCTAATCTTCCCAACCTTTCTAATTTTTCTTTTGTTGATGGGTTCTATGTAGTTCCCACTGAACCTGATAATAGCGTTTTGGTTTATACAATTGAAGGAAATGTTCCTCCGTATCCATTAATGCCACCCGGTGGTTACCGTGCATTAAATGAAAATCAAACTACTGGTGTTAGAACATGGATTAATGAAGGTGCGCAGAATAATTGAACAATTTCAAAATTGAAGGTTTGCAGTATTATATATTCAATCTTAATTATTTCAAATTATTAATCTTTAAATTTTAAATCCATTTCATTTTTTTATACCAATCACAAGTTCTTTTTATACCCTCTTCAAGAGAAATATTTTGCTTGTAACCAATATCTCTTATTGCTTTAGAAGTATCACAAGTCCATGCATGTTGAGTAAGGTCTTTTGCTTTTTCAATGTTAAGTGTTGCTGGTTTTGAACTAAACAATGCAAAGAATTGCGCAAAGCCGGCAATTGTAAATACCACAAAGTGCGGGATTTTAATTCTTATCGCTTTCTTTTTCAAAACCTCTGAAGTGACTTTACCAACCTCATCCCAGTTGTAAACTTTTTCAGAACTTATAAAATAAATCTCTCCGTTTGATTTTTCATTTACAGCTGACAAATAAATTCCTTCAACCAAATCAATTACGTGTATAAGGCTTACAACTTTTTTGTCAAATCCAATAATTGATGTTAATCCTTTATTGAATGTCTGAAAATAGATAAATATTTCTGTGTCTCTTTCACCATAAACAGCAGGTGCTCTGCAAATTGTAATTGGTATATCAGGGAAATAGGAAAGTACTGTTTTCTCCTGCTCGAGTTTACTTCTTCCATAATTCGTAATAGGTTTACATTCACTCTCTTCATTAACAAGTTTTTCATCAACTGAAGGACCAACAGCAGTCTGACTGCTTACAACAACAAATCTTTTCAGTTGAACATTGTTTTGTTTTACAACTTCAAGTAAGTTTTTTGTTGCTTCAACATTTCCTTTAAAATAACCTTCAGGTGTTTTGGATTTCACAACACCCGCGACATGAAAAATATAGTCACAATTGCTAAATGCTTTTGATATCCCTTCTTTGTCCCATAAACCACAGTCAAATATTTCAACATTTTTTCCTTCAAGCCATCTAAGGTTACTTGATTTTCTAACAAGACATCTTACTTTGTGACCTTTATTTAATAAACAGTCAACAAGATGGCTACCGACAAAACCGTTAGCCCCTGTAATAACAGAAATTGGAGGTGAATTCATTTTTCCTTTTTATTGCTTTTAACTCTATTTAGTTATACATTTTATTTCAAAATTTAACAAAAATCTTCATCATTTATTATTCGCTCTTACTATATCTTAGGAGGAAAGTTGGACTTATTTAAGAAATGCTTTGACTTTACTCGTGCCGACGAAGTTAAAGCAATGGGGGTGTACCCTTACTTCCGTGCTATTGAAGAGAATGAGGGTCCCGTTGTACAGATAGAGGGAAAAAGAATTATTATGGCTGGTTCAAATAATTATTTGGGTTTAACTGGTCATCCTTATGTAAAAGAAGCTGCAATTAAAGCCATCGAAAAATATGGTACCGGTTGTTCAGGTTCCCGATATCTTACAGGTACTCTTGATCTTCATATAGAAATGGAAAAAAGACTTGCAAAATTTTTTAATGCAGAATCAGTATTACTTTTTTCTACAGGTTACCAGACTGCACAGGGAATTATCCCAACACTTGTTGGTAGAAATGAATATGTAATTTCTGATAAAGATAACCATGCATGCATAGTTGCCGGAACTTTTATGGCAAAAGGTGCCTTGGCAAATCTTGTTAGATATAAACACAACGATATGGATGACCTTAAGAAAGTAATAGAAAAAATTCCTAATGATGCTCCCAAATTAATCGTAAGCGATGGAGTATTTAGTACGGGCGGTGAAATTGTCGATCTTACAAGAATGAATAAAATCGCCAAGGATAATAATGCAAGAATAATGATTGATGATGCACATGCGGTTGGTGTAATTGGTAAAGGAGGAAGAGGAACGGCAAGTGAATTCGGACTTGAAAAAGAAATTGATTTGACGATGGGTACATTCAGCAAAACATTCGGGTCACTTGGTGGTTTTGTTGCCGGACCAGAAAGAGTAATTAATTTTATTAAACATTTCTCACCTGCATTAATTTTCAGTGCATCACCTACTCCAGCTTCAGTAGCTTCAGCAATTGCTGCACTTGACATTTTAGAAAAAGAACCAGAGAGAGTACAACGATTGCTGGATAATGCAAATTATATGAGAACAAATTTAAAAGCTAAAGGATTTAAAATTATTGAAGGAAGAACAGGCATTGTTCCGGTAATTGTTGGGAATGATGAACTTGCTTTTAAAATGTGGAAAATACTTTATGATAGTGGAGTTTTTGTAAATGTATTCATTTCTCCCGGCGTTCCCGAAGGAAGACAAATGATGAGAACCAGTTATATGGCAACACACGAAAAAGAACATCTTGATGAACTCTTGCATCTTTTTGAAAAAGCCGGAAAAGCTGTAGGATTAATATAAAATTGAAAATATTTAATTAATTTTTAAGCATATCTATAAGATTAGGTATGCTTTTCTTTTATTAATAAAAGGTATTAAAGATGAGTTCAGTATCAATAAAAAAAGTTGAAACAAAAAAGGAACTAACTGATTTTATCAAATTTCCTTGGAAGGTTTATAAAGGAAATAAATACTGGGTTCCTCCGCTTTTAATGGAGCAAAAAACTTTACTGGATAAAGTTAAAAACCCGTTCTTTAAAAATGCAGAAACTGAATATTTCCTTGCTTTTAAGAATAATCAAATTGTTGGAAGAATTGCTGCAATTAAAAATGATGTTCATCTTAAATATCATAATGATGATTCTGGACAATTTGGATTTTTTGAATCTATTGATGACCAGGAAGTTGCGAATGCTTTATTTGATGCAGCAAAGAAATGGTTAAAAGAAAAGAATTTAAAGATAATGCGTGGACCTGCAAACCCATCGAGTAATGATATTTACGGAATGTTGATCGACGGATTTGATGATCTCCCAAGATTATTGATGCCATATAATCCTGAATATTACATCAAACTTTGTGAAAACTATGGATTAAAAAAAGGAAAGGATCTTTATGCCTGGAAAATTGAAAACAAAAAAATTATGGCTTCAGAAAAATTAAGACGGGGCCAGGAGATTGTTAAAAAAAGGTATAACATAAAAATCACCCAGCTTGATATGAAAAATTTTCAAAAAGAGCTTGAAAAATTTAAATACGTCTACAATAAAGCATGGGAACCGAACTGGGGTTTTGTTCCGCTTAGTGAAGAACAAATCGACGCAATGGCAAAAGATATGAAACCACTTGCTGAACCCTCACTTGTAATATTCGGCGAAATTGAAGGTAAGCTTGTGGGTGCAGCATTAGTCATGCTTGATTATAACTATGTCTTCCATAAAATGAACGGAAGATTATTACCATTTAATTTTATTAAACTATTTACTCAAAAGAAAAAAATAAAATGGGTTAGAATACTCACGCTCGGAATAATTCCAGAGTATCAGAAGAAAGGGCTTGATACTGTTTTTTATTGGGAAATTGTAAACCGCGGAGACCAAAATGGAATCCACCTTGGTGAAGCAAGCTGGGTTCTGGAGGATAATATGATGATGAACCGTGGACTCGAACTAATGAATGCAGAACGCTATAAACAATATCGAATCTGGGAAATAGAATTATAAAATAATTTATTCTCCTTAAGGAATTAATTCGTCATACTTAGCTGAGTGTGAAGGATCAACCTTCTTGAGTTTCTCAAATATTGTGTTATCAGGATAATCCCGAAGATGGTCAATGATCTCCCCATTCTTTGCATCAAAAAAGGTACTTATTAAAACACTGTTTATTCCACCTTGCTTTTGCCACATAGTGTATAATACATTAACAAGTCCAGCAATTTTATCCATCCCTTTTTCCTTTTTATCCTGGTAAATATCCAGTCCATAATGGTAATCAAAATAAGCCGATCTGAATTGGGCATACTTTTCTGCAAGAAGATCATTAACCAATCCCCACCTGCTGTAAGTACTGCTGCTTGATTGCCAGCCACTGGTAAATGAACTGTTTTGACCAAGGTTAATTATGTTCTGCGCCTGCTGAAAGTATTTAGTTCCACCAAATTCTTCCCAGGTATCCCAATCAAAACCAATAATTATGTACGCATAATAATCGAGTAAACTAGTTATAGGATCAAACACACCTTGATTTGAATAAAGAGGTTGTCCTTTTTGATATTTGAATGACCATAGACCATCATTAATAGTAATCATAGGAGAGTTTCTTGTTGATTCGTAAACCGGGCGTTGACTTACAACAATTATTTGTGCCGTATAATCAACATCACTACTTGCACTTGCAAAGAGTATATTCAATGAGCAATCAATTTTACTGGCCGGATCCATATCTGTGAACCTGGTAGTATTCATATAACTTTCAATTTCACTTGCAAAATTCTGGAGGAGATCTCGGTTATTAATTGACAGTTTTTCATAATTTACCTGGACATGACAATTTAATTCCTGGGCCGTAAGGGTAATTGAAAAAAGGATAAAAAATGATAATATTAATTTCATAGGATACTACTCTTTCAAATTTTTATTAATTTAATATATGAATTTAGACTTTCTGTCTCAATAAATAATAATTTCAATGAAATTAAAATATCTTTATTTATTTCTAATCTATTTAGCTTCAGCAAATTCGTTACTTGGGCAATATAACGCCGGAGCAAGACAAATTTCTCTTGCTAATTCCGATGTTGCTCTATCAGATGATGTTTTTTCCCTTTTTAATAATCCAGCCGGACTTTCGCAGTTAAAATGGAGAGAAATCGGGTTGTATTATTCGCCTGCTCCGTTTGGGTTATCCGAACTCGCAAATGGATATATAGCTTACAATGAACCTTTTAGTTTTGGTTCTATCGCTATCGGTGGAATGAGCTATGGATTCGATTTATACAGAGAATCAAAACTTGTGCTCGGATATTCATACAACTATAACGATAAATTTTTTGCAGGTGCTTCCATTAACTATCATACTTATTCAATAAAAAACTATGGCAACACGGGAGTTTTATATTTTGATGTCGGCGGTTTAGCATTTATAACAAATGAATTTAGCTGGGGCTTCTCAATTACCAATATAAATAGGGCTACAGTCGCTAATGAAGATGATCAAATCCCAACTATCATTTCAACTGGTATTTGTTATAGACTTGTTAACCAGCTTTCATTAAATCTCGCTTTGGAAAAAGACATTTCATTTTCACCTTCAGTTAGATTTGGAATCGATTATTCAATTATAAAATATTTATCACTCAGAATTGGCGCATCAAATTTTCCATCCCGTTTTACCGGAGGAATTGGAATTAACTACTCCCTGTTCAAACTGGATTATGCAGTATTCACTCATCCTGATCTTGGGTTAACACACCAGGCTGGTTTGATAATTCATTTTGATGCTGAATAAATATTAGGATTCAATATTATTTTTTATAAAAAATAATAATATCGTAAATGAAAGTTTTCCAAACTGTTTTAATCATTTTAATATTGATTATATCTGCTTGTAATTTTGCTCAAACAGATTCAAGCAGTATTAATACTGAAGAAACACTCGATGATATTCTTCAGGAACCATTTGAGGAAACAGATAACTCTGATTTATACGACGAGCTTGAACAACTATCCAGAGACCCTATTGATATTAATTCTGCAACCGTAACAGAATTACAAATTATTCCAGGTCTGGATCTTTCTACTGCACAATTAATTGTTAATCATAGAAAAAAATATGGAAAATTTTTCTCTGTCTATGAATTAAATGCTGTTCAGGGATTAGGTAGTGATCTTGTAAAAAAAATTATTCCGTTTATTAGCGTCTCAAAATCTGAACAAAAAAAAGAAGGGATTCCTGAAACCCAAAGTATATTTGAGAAGACTCATCTCAATTTACGCAGCAGAATAATTAATGAACTGCAAACAAGACGTGGATTTTCTGAAAAAAAGTACGAAGGTACAAAACCGCAAC
Organism: uncultured Ignavibacteriales bacterium; assembly: GCA_963822905.1. Lineage (GTDB taxonomy): Bacteria > Bacteroidota > Ignavibacteria > Ignavibacteriales > Ignavibacteriaceae > CAWGJF01. The sequence continues at coordinate 1,930,413 of CAWGJF010000001.1, read as the reverse complement.
TATATAATCGATTGATTGTAAGACAATCAAATAAATACCAGGCAGGATTTCTTACCGAAAAAGACCCGGGTGAAAAGTCATTTAATGAATTCACTTCATACCATATTTATGCAGAAGATATTTCTTTCATTCATAAGGTTGTCATTTTTGATTATTTACTTGAATTCGGACAGGGTTTAACTATGTGGAGTCCGTATGCTTTTTCCAAAGGTGCTGATGCCATTTACCCGGTAAAAAGACATGACCGGAATATCAGACCTTATACAAGTGCAACTGAAAATAATTTTTTCAGGGGTGCAGCAGCATCATTTGGATTTAACAATTTTACTGTTACAGGATTTTATTCCAAAAACAATTTTGATGCTAATATTGATTCTCTTTCTGGAAAAATCATATCAACACCTATTGATGGTTTACACAGAACTGAAGGCGAAATTTCGAGAAGAAAAACGGCTACAGAGAAAATGATTGGAGCTAGGATTGATTACCAGGAAGCAAGTATATTAAAAACAGGTATTTTATATTACAAATCAAAATTCAGCAATCCATTTCAATCCAATTCTGTTTTTGATTTAAACGGGGAAAATTTTTCTTATTCAGCATTTTACTATGATATGATTTATAGAAACATGAATTTATTCGGAGAATTTTCTTACAATAATACTTCTGTTGCTTCGATAAATACTTTACTTATTTCAGTTACAAGAAGTCTGATATTCACAACTTCAATTAGAAATTATCCCAGGAATTTTTTTAGTCTCCACGGATTTGGTTTTGGCGAAAGATCAGGTGCCACATCAAATGAATTTGGAATTTACACTGGAATTAAATGGAGATTGCCTTTTGCTTTAATAAATTTTTACTATGATCAATTTAAATTTCCATATGCAACATCTTCAATTCCTCTGCCGTCAGAAGGAAATGAATATCTAGTCGATATTTCAACAAAACCATTTACGAAATTTGAATTAAAACTCAGGTTTAAAAATGAGAACAAGGAAGTAGCAGGAATTGTTAATAACACAACACAAATAATAAGACGGATCAAACAACTTGGAAGAATTGAACTTGTTTATAACATTTCAAAATTCTTGCGACTAAAGGGAAGAATTGAAATTAACCAATTTAAGATAGACGCTCTTGAAGAAAATGAAAATGGTTTTATGGTATTCCAGGATATTCGCTACATACCAATTCCTAATTTAAATCTCTACGGCAGAATTATTTTTTTCAAAACAGATTCCTTTAATTCTGCTATTTATGAATATGAGAATAACCTGACGGGTATTCTTACAAATCTGGCTATGTACGGAGAGGGAACAAGGTGGTATCTTATTATAAAATATGAATTTGCAAAATTTGTGGCTTTTTCACTAAAATATTCCGAAACTTATAAACCAAAAGAAACTTCATTCAGTTCTGGACTAAACGAATTGCAAGGAAATGTCGATAATGATATAGCGATTCAGATTGATTTTGAACTCTGATTAGATGAATAGAGTAGAATTGCAAGTAAATTTCAATTTGATGAAGTTAGTATTTAATATTATTATTCTTTCAATACTGATAAAACTTTTGATTTCAGCAAGCTATAAGTATATTTGCTTAAAGAATTCTTAAACCCTGACCAATAAGATATGCAAAGTTCAAAAATCGATTTCATTTCAAAATATAATAGCCTCATAAAAATTGCATTATCTTCATCATTAGAATTTCCTGATGAGCTTTGCGATTTTTTAGCAAATGAATATGAATTTGATTCAGTTGTTTTAGTAAAGGTTAATGAAAAGAATTTTGAATTTCTGGGCAAATCGGCTGAAGCAAAAAAAGCTTACAAACCTAATACAACAATTAGATGCAGCCATTGTTCTGCAAATAATTTAAAATCAACTGAAACAAAATTTGAAGAAAACCCTCAATGTGAATTCAAAGCTTCCGAACTTGTTCAACACGAAGGCTGTTTGCATTTGAGTGTTACCGATAATGAAAAGATCTTACTTAAGATAGCAAAGAAAACAGAGTTTACGCAGATTGATAAAGATAATCTTGTTATAATAGGCGAATCAATCAGAAATTTACTTCGATTGTGGATGGGTAAAAAAGGCGGACTTAGCAGTTCTGTAAGCGAAATTGTTTCTTTGATTGGTCATGAATTACGTACTCCTACAAATAGCATAATTGGTTTTGCTGCATTGTTAGGTGAAGACAATCTTTCATCATCGCAAAATGAGTATGTCACAACTTTACGTAACAATGCTTACGAACTTCTTTCCCTGATTAATGATCTTGTTGATACAGCAAAATTAGAAGGTGATAAATCATCTCCTGTCAATAACACAGTTGTAATAAGAGAATTTGTTGATGAGATAATTAAGCTGTTTGACGAGAAGATTGATAAAAACCGGGTTGAATTCCTATTCCAGATTGATAGTAATGTCCCTGAAAAAACAAAACTTGATTTGCAGAAACTCAGGTTTATTCTTGTTAGTTTGATTACAGTTTCTCTCAGATTAACAGAACACGGAAAGATAAGTTTATCGGTATTTTCTTCTGAAAAAAATAGTTTACGATTTCGTATAACAGATACCGGAAATGGAATTTCATCAAATAAACTTGAACATATTTTTGATCCTTTTTCAATAAATGAATTGTTCATTTCTACTGTTGGAAACATAACTGGTTTGGGTCTTACTTTAACAAAAAGATATATTGAATTTTTAAATGCAGATCTTGAAATCCAGAGTACTGTTAATAAAGGAACAACTTTTACTCTAACTATTCCTGTTGAAGAAATTAGTGAATTAGAATCGCAGATTAGTGCCCTTCCAAAACCCGGCAAAATAAATAAAGTGCTTGTTGTAGAAGATGACTATGCTACATCAAAATTGTTAGGTAATTATCTCCACAAATGGGGTTATGAACCAACAATTGTAAATTCTGCGGAACAAACCCTTAAAATAGTTGAGCATGAAACATTTTTAGCAATTCTAATGGATATTATTCTTCCGGATGCAAATGGACTTGAACTTTTGCAGCAGATAAGAGAAAATAAAAATACGAAGCTGACTCCAGTAATAATCTGTTCAGTTGAAGCTGAACAACAAAAAGCATTTTTAATGGGAGCCGTGGAATATTTTGTTAAACCTATTAATTACAAATATCTGGTTGAAGTTTTAACAAGTTACAAACTAAGAAAAGATTCTAATATCTTAATGGTTGATGATGATGTTCCCACTCTTAATCTTTTAAAAGAAGCTGTTACTCAGGCAGGATTTAATCCTATAGCGGAATCGAATTCAACCAAAGTTATGGATATGGTAGAAAACCTGAGATTAGATCTTGCAATTATTGATCTGGATATGCCGGATGTTGATGGTGTTCAATTAATCGAAATGTTAAAATCGCGTGAGCAGTTTAAAAACCTTCCGATAATAATTTATACCGGTAAAGAAAGATACGAAGAAGATACTCAAAGAATAGACGGGCTATTTTCTAGTCTTCTACATAAAAGTAGTACCAACATTGAAGAATTGCAGAATACAATTACTTCAATGATAAATAAATATGATGAACCATCGACTCCGGAAGAAGTAAAAGAACAAAAAGACACAGTAAAAATATTACTTGTTGAAGATTATAAACATTCCCAGATAATTGTTACAAGGTTATTAAAGAAAAATAAATTTGAGTCAATCGTTGTTGTTGAGAACGGACAAGAAGCACTTGAGGCTGTTAAGCAGCAACAATATGATCTTATTCTTATGGATATGCAAATGCCTGTGATGAATGGATTTGAAGCTACAAGGAGAATAAGAGAATTAGGAGAATATAAAGATACTCCTGTAATTGCACTAACTGCTTTTGCTATGAAGGGCGATAGAGAAAAATGTTTGGATGCTGGTGCTACTGATTATATTCCTAAACCAATTGACAGCCAGGAATTCATCCAGAAAGTAAAATATTACACTGAACATAAAGAACCGGTTAAGAATTAATTTAATTAGGCGATCCCTTAGTTTTTCAAATATTTATCTTCGATTTTGTATCTTTCATTTCAATTATAAAATTCATTTTTAGACATTTCCATTAGTTATGAACAATAATATCCGTGTGCGATTTGCACCCAGTCCCACTGGTTATTTGCACATTGGGGGGCTGAGAACAGCACTCTACAATTATCTTTTTGCTAAAAAAAATATCGGAAAGTTTATACTTAGAATTGAAGACACTGATCGTAAAAGATTTGTTGAAGGTGCAATTGAAAACCTTATTGAAACTTTAAAGTGGGTTGGGTTGAATTATGATGAAGGACCGGTTGTTGGCGGTAGTTTTGGTCCATATTTACAGTCAGAGAGACTGCACATTTATAATAGACATACAGAAGTATTAATTTCTTCCGGTAAAGCGTACTATTGTTTCTGCACACCCGAAAGATTACAAAATCTTCGAGAAGAACAACAAAAACAAAAGCTACCACAAGCTAAATACGATAAACATTGTCTGCATCTGACAGAACAGGAAATTAAAGAAAAACTGGACTCAGGTATTCCGAAAGTTGTCAGATTAAATGTTCAACCAGATGAAAAAATAATTATTCACGACATCATCAGAGAAAGGGTCGAATTTGACAGCAATAATATAGATGACCAGGTACTAATAAAAAGTGACGGTTTTCCCACCTATCATCTCGCAAATGTAGTTGATGACCATCTTATGGAGATAACTCACGTGATTCGAGGTGAAGAATGGTTGTCATCAACTCCAAAACATATTCTTCTTTATGATTATTTTGGATGGGAAAAACCAGAATTTGCTCACCTTCCCCTTTTGCTAAACCCGGATAGATCAAAATTGAGTAAGAGACAAAGTGATGTTGCTGTAGAGGACTATCGTGAGAAAGATTACCTCAAAGATGCATTAATTAATTTTGTTGCTTTACTTGGCTGGAATGCTGGGGATGATATCGAATTTTATAAAATGGAAGAACTCATTAATAATTTTTCTTTAGAAAGAGTTAACAAAGCCGGAGCAATTTTCGATCTTCAAAAGTTAAATTGGATGAACGCCGAACATTTAAGAAAATTATCTAATGAAGATCTATTGAAATTGTTTAAGGAAGAATTGTCTAAATCTGAATATAAAGATATTTCCTATGATGATGAGCATCTACTTATGATTATTAATGCAATGAAAGAAAGAGTTTCATTTGTTGGTGAATTTATCACGACATGTAAATATTTTTACGAAGCTCCGGCAGAATATGAACAAAAATCGATTGATAAAAACTGGAAAGAAGAAACGCCACAGCATTTAAAAATGTTGGTTGATTCCTTTTCCAGGTTAAATAACCCCACCAAAGAAGATTTTGAAAAAGTTGTGGCTGATACTGCTGCAAGTTTAGATATTGGAAAAGGAAAACTAATTCATCCTTTAAGACTTGCTGTTTCAGGTCAAAGCACGGGACCAGGAATGTTTGATCTTTTATTTATTTTAGGTAAAGATGAAATTATTCGAAGGATTAATTCTGCAATTGAAAAAATTAAAAACTAATTTTGTTTTTCAATTTTAGCCCATGTGTCTCTTAAAGTTACTGTTCTGTTAAAAACAAGTTTTTCTTTCGTCGAGAGTTTTGAATCCACACAAAAATAACCCTGTCTTTCAAACTGAACTCTGTCGCCCGGTTTTGCATCTTTTAGAAATGGTTCCAGCTTTGCATTTTTAATAATTTCAAGTGATTGTGGGTTTATTAACTCTCTGTAATCTGTATCTTTATCGCCTGCAGGATCTTCTACCGTAAATAACCTGTCATATAACCTGACTTCTGCCTCAATTGCATGTTTAGCTGAAACCCAGTGAATTGTTCCTTTAACTTTTTTCTGACTTTTTTCTGATCCACTTTTTGTATCAGGATCATAGGTACATCGTAGTTCAATTACTTCATCGTTTTCATTTTTAATAACTTCTTCGCACTTTATAATATATGCATACCTCAATCTGACTTCGCTCCCTTTTGTAAGCCTGTAAAATTTTTTAGACGGATTTTCCATGAAATCAGATTGCTCAATAAAAATCATTTTTGAAAAAGGGACAATTCGTTTTCCCATTGATTCATCTTCAGGATTATTTACAGCTTCAAGTTCTTCAACTTGATCACCGGGATAATTTGTAATCACAACTTTTAAAGGTTTTAAAACAGCCATAACTCTCTGTGCTTTTTTATTAAGATCTTCACGAACTGCAAACTCAAGCAAAGCCATATTAGTTATAGCGTTTCGTTTTGCAACACCAGTCATTTCAGAGAAATTCATAATCGCTTCAGGTGTATATCCTCTTCTTCTCATTGCTGAAATCGTAGGCATCCTGGGGTCATCCCAACCTTCAACATATTTTTCCTGTACAAGTTCAAGTAGTTTTCTTTTACTCATCACAGTATAACCAAGGTTAAGTCTTGCAAACTCAATTTGTTGAGGGTGGTAAACTTTAAGTTCATTTAGGAACCAATCATAAAGTGGTCTATGAACTTCAAATTCGAGAGTACATACAGAATGTGTAATTTTTTCTAAAGAATCTTCAGAGCCATGAGCCCAATCATAAGTCGGGTAAATGCACCATTTATTTCCCGTCCGGTGGTGTGATGCATGAATTATTCTGTACATCACGGTATCACGCATTAAAATATTTTTATGAGCCATATCTATTTTGGCCCGTAAAACTTTTTCTCCGTTTTTAAATTCCCCAATTTTCATTCTTTCAAGCAAATCCAGATTTTCTTCAACGCCTCTATTTCTGAAAGGACTTTCTTTTCCTGGTTCGGTTACAGTTCCCCTATATTCTTTTATTTCATCTGCACTTAAATCATCAACATACGCCTTGCCATTTTTAACTAAAATTATTGCCCATTCATACATAGTATCAAAATAATCTGAAGCGAAGAAAATTCTGTTTTCGAAATCTGCACCAAGCCATTTAACATCATTAATTATTGAATCAACATATTCCTGTTCTTCTTTTGCGGGATTGGTATCATCAAATCTTAAATTGAATTTCCCATTATAATCTCTGGCAATTCCATAATTAAGACAAATAGATTTTGCGTGACCAATATGAAGATAGCCATTTGGTTCAGGTGGAAATCTGGTTTGAACTCTTCCGTCCCATTTTCCGGTTTTGTTATCATTATCAATTATTTCATAAATGAAATTTTTCGATTTTTCTTTGCCTGGATTATCAGAATTTTGGTTATTTGTGGTCATATTTATTCTTTTTTTAGAAGTTAAAATAAAGAATCAAATATGCAGTTCAAAAGTTTGGCAGGTATATAAAGGTGTGTAAAGTAAAGAGAATCGATTATAAAGTGAATCCCCTTTTCCCTGAGTGAGATTTTATGTGACTAGTTAATCACCTGAGTTAACAACGACCGCTGTTTTTATAAATTCTTAACATTTGGAGAATATTCAAAATATAGTCACGATCAAAAGCATTAGTAATATTTTTAGGGTTACTAAACTTTCTGATTTTACCAGTAAGTTTTCCAAACTGGTCAACCATTTTTTGAATTACACTTCCGTTATCATCGATCTCATAGTGGCCGTCATCACCAATATAAGTTTTCAAATTGTACTCCCACTTAATTTGAATTTGATTTTTATTTAAATTAAGGATAATCCTTCATCATCAATTTCGATATCATCCAGGTCAAGATCTTCTGTCTCAACGTCCCGGATCATATCATAAATAACTTCGTCTCCCATTGCTTCGAGATCCAAAGAAGACGGATCTCCAAAGAATGTATAATCTTCTTCATTCAATAGAAGATCATTCAGGTTTTTTTGTAGATATTTTTTCATTTTAGCTCCTTATAATTGCTACAGTTAATCAAAACAACAATAGTGCCATTACAAAAAATTATCGAAATTAATACGAATAAGTTTAGTTGATCGTTTTTTCAAAACAATACATCGCGGATTAACAGTTGCCCGAGGTGAAACAATTGAACGAAATTGAAACATCTTTATTTGAATAAGGAAAATTTTTCTTATCCTTTTGACATATTTTGTAGAAATTTTTTATAGGGTGACAATTTTGGTAAACGAATTGAAGTTTTATAACTTTGAATTCACTAATCTTAAAATAATTTAATATTAACCAACTGTCGAAATACTTATGCCGAAGTGGCGGAATTGGTAGACGCGCTGGACTCAAAATCCAGTGGGGCTTACACCTCGTGCCGGTTCGAGTCCGGCCTTCGGTACTCATATCTTAAATTACAAATCAGTCCTTCCAAGAAAATAATTAAGAACAATTAATTATTCACCGTCAACTAATTTTAAATCTTAGTCAAATTTAAATTATTTTTTAAAATGAAAAATAAAAGAATCTTTTATTTACTATACTCATCAAATTGCAGTTGAATAAATTTCAGAAATTTTATGAAAAAGATTTTTCTTGCTCTTGTCTTTATTGGAATAACTTTTACGTTCATTTACAAAGTATTCACCCCTAAATATTCCGGGGAACCAAACCTTGTTTTATTAAAGAATAAGTTTAAGAAGCAAGAACTTCCATCTGCTGATCACACAAAATTTTCTATTCTGCAAAAAAAATTCAATTCCCCGCAAGAAGTTACTGAGGCTTGCATTTCCTGCCACACAGAAAGAGACGATGAAGTTAAGAAATCCAGCCACTGGAACTGGCAGCGTGAAGAATATATTGAAGGAAGAGGAATTGTTTATATAGGGAAGAAAAATGCGATTAACAATTTCTGTATTGGCGTGGAAGGAAACGAACAAAGTTGTGCAAAATGTCATATAGGCTTTGGTATGCAAAGCGATATGTTTTCGTTTACAGATTCAAAAAATATTGACTGCCTGGTATGTCATGATAATACTGAAACTTATAGTAAAGCATCGGAAAAAGGTGGATATCCTGATCCACAACTTGATCTGAACTACATTGCAATGAATGTTGGTGATTCAAAAAGATCAAATTGTGGAGTCTGTCATTTTTATGGCGGTGGAGGAAATAATGTAAAGCATGGTGATCTTGAAAAATCAATGTTCGAACCAACTCGTGATGTTGATGTTCATATGGCTATTGATGGTGTAAACCTGCAATGTGCTGATTGCCATAAGACAGAAAAACATCAGATGCTAGGGAAAGTCTATTCATTATCTTCAATGAATCGAAACCGTTCAACCTGTGAACAATGTCATACCGATACTCCACACGAAGCTGAAATTCTTAACGAACATACTCTTAAAGTCGCTTGTCAGACTTGCCACATTCCTATTTATGCAAAAGTTAATGCAACTAAAACTGAATGGGATTGGTCAACTGCTGGAAAGTTGAAAGATGGCGAGCCGTATTCGGCTGAAGATGAAGATGGAAATCATACTTACCTCTCTATTAAGGGAAGTTTTAAATGGGGCAAAAACCTTGAACCGGATTACATCTGGTTTAACGGGACAGCAGATCATTATTTGTTGGGTGATAAAATCAAGGACACAACCAAAGTTTTAAAAATAAATACTTTAAAAGGTTCCTATAGTGATTATGATTCTAAAATTATTCCAGTAAAAATTCACAGATCAAAACAACCATTTGATCCCGAATTGAAAGTTCTAATTCAACCTAAACTTTTTGCAGATAAAAAAGGCGAAGGAGCGTTCTGGCAGGATTTCGATTGGAAGCGAGCATCAGAGGTTGGAATGAAAGAAGTTAATCTTCCGTTTAGTGGAAAAGTCTCTTTTCTAAATACAGAAATGTACTGGCCGATTAATCATATGGTTTCGACAAAAGAAAACAGCTTAACTTGTAAAAATTGTCACAACAGGGAAAACAGTCGGTTAGCAGGTTTAACGGATTTTTATATGCCTTCGAGAGATTACTCGCCGATAATTGAAACACTTGGAATCATATTCATACTTCTGGCTTTAACCGGGGTAATTGTTCACGGAACTTTCAGAATAATTTCGAGAAAAAGAAATAATGATTAAGAATACAATGAAAAATAAAGTTTATATATATAAATCATTCGAACGATTCTGGCACTGGACGCAGGCACTTTTGATTCTCTTTCTTATGGCAACTGGATTTGAAATTCATGGTTCAATAGAGTTTTTTGGATATCAAAATGCTGTTATGTATCATAACATAGCTGCTTATGCTTTTATGATTTTAATAATGTTCGCCATATTCTGGCATTTTTCCACAGGTGAATGGAAACAATATATTCCGACAAAAGAAAATTTAAAAGCTCAATTCAATTATTACATTACTGGAATTTTTAAAAATGCTCCTCATCCAACTAAAAGGACTATACTTAGCAAACTAAATCCGCTGCAAAAGTTAACTTATCTAGGATTAAAGCTGCTTGTAATACCTGTTATGGTTTTATCAGGATTACTTTATATGTTTTACAGGTATCCCCAGCGACATGGTATTGAAATGTTGAATATTGATTCGCTAAAATCGATTGCCTTTTTTCATACAATCGGGGCTTTTCTCCTGATTGTTTTTGTAATTGTACATGTTTATTTGATTACCACAGGAGAAACTATTACATCTAATTTAAAAGCAATGATTACAGGTTTTGAGGATGTTGAATCAGAATCAAAGGAATCAATAAATAAAGATGAGAATAAAACTGGGTCAATCTATCAGGATATTCATTAGGAAGTTTTATGAATGAATCAAAATATATGAATCCATATTTAGCAGGTGTTCTGCTCGGACTGCTTCTTTTGATTACAATATTTATAACTGGAAGAGGTTTAGGTGCTAGTGGAGCAGTTAAAAGTGCTGTAGTATCAACCGTAAGTGCAATTGCACCAGGTCATACTTCCGATTCAAAATTTTATGAAGAATATATGACAGCTCACAATAACAGTCCATTGAAAAACTGGCTGGTCTTTGAAGTAATTGGTGTTTTAATTGGAGCTTTTATTTCAGGTCTTGTTTCTAACAGACTAAATTTTAAACTTGAGTATTCACCGAAAAGTACTTCAAGGATAAGAATCGTAGCTGCCCTTTTTGGTGGAGCTCTTTTTGGCTTCGGTTCTCAATTAGGTAGGGGATGCACAAGTGGTGCTGCCTTAAGTGGGATGGCTGTTTTATCAACTGGTGGTATAATTACCATGTTTGCGATTTTTGGCGGAGCATATATGTTCGCTTATTTCTTCAGAAAACTGTGGATTTAAAAGGAAAAATTTTATGGGACCTTTAGTACCCGATATCATTGGTAATGAATTAAATTTTGTTGTTGCACTATTTATAGGATTGGCTTTTGGATATATCCTTGAGCAAGCCGGGTTTTCAACATCAAAAAAATTAGTCGGTTTATTTTATGGATATGACTTCACCGTTCTGAGAGTGTTTTTTACAGCTGGAATCGTTGCTATGATGGGAGTAATTGCTTTATCACATTTCGGATTACTTGATATAAGTGTTATTTATATTAATCCGACTTTCTTATGGTCTGCAATTATCGGTGGATTAATTATGGGCCTGGGTTTTGTTATTGGTGGTTTCTGCCCAGGCACGAGTGTCTGTGCTGCAGCAATTGGAAAAATTGATGCAATTGTTTTTATAGTCGGAACGGCTCTCGGCGTTTTAGTCTTTGCTGAAGGATATCCACTGTTTGAAGGAATATACAAAGCTGAATTTTGGGGTAATCCAAGATTGTTTGAAACACTTAATGTCTCCCAGGGAATTATTGCTTTTGGTTTAATTGTTATGGCAATTGGTGCTTTTCTGCTTGCAAGGTATGTTGAAAAAAGAGTTAACGGAGAGGAAAATAAAGAATTACAGCCAAAGAAATTTTATTACTCGCTTGCCGTGCTTACTATTTTAGCCGGTTTGACTGCTTTTACTTTACCAGAGGAAAAGCCTTCAGTTCTTACTAATGTTAAAGAAAAAATTGCTTCCGGTGAAACGGATATAAAGTTAATGGACTCTGATGAACTTGCTTTCAGGTTAATTGATGATGATAAGCATATCCAGATTTTTGATTTTAGAACAGAGAAAGCATTTCTGGAACTCAATCTACCAAAATCAGTAAATCTCAGTAAAGAAAATCTCTTTGGTAAAAATGCTTATAAATACTTTACAGTACGGAAAAAGAATATTTTTATTTCGGTCGATGAAAAATCAGCAACTGAAGCAGCACTTATTGCTGAAGATCTAGGATTTGAAAATATTTATGTTTTGAAGGGTGGATTTAATCAATTCAAAAAAGATATTCTTGATTTCACAATGCCTCCTGTTGTTAATACAAGACAAGAGGAGGATACTTATCGTTTCAGAACAAAAGCATCAAAGCTTTTACCTGTTCTCATTGAAGAGAACAAAAAATCTCCGATAATCAAAAAAGCACCAAAACGAGTTGAAGGCGGTTGTTAATTAATTATCAAATTGATTATTAAAATTTCCCTTGCTCACCTGCTTGTATCATTTCAATTAGAAACCTAACTTTAGGTTAATAATTTTTTAACCTCATTTTTTATTTTTTGAAAATAAATCTTCATAGAATCTTTTTTATAATTTTGATCAGCAGTGGATTGGGATTATTAATTAATGAACTCAATCCTGAAGGTATTGATTTTATCCGGAAAGAACGTGTTTTAACTTTTGAAAACGATTCTTCCTTTATAAAACCCGTAGATACTTCTCAAACTTCAATAACTGATTCTTCTTATAATTCAAAAGAAATTCTCTCATATCAAAATAAATCAGAAATAAAGGAAACAAAGAAGAAGGATGAAGAACCGCAGAAAAAGAAAATTGATGAGACTATAAAAGAAACAAAAAAGGATAGCGGATTTTCTGAACCAAAGGCAATCACTTTAGATCAAGCTTATAGGTTATACAACCAGGGAATTGTTTTCATTGATGCACGTGAAAGCGAGGAATATGCCGAAGATCATATACTGAATGCTGTATCAATTCCATTTTATGAATACGACGAAAATGCGTTTAAACTAAAATCAATAAAAGAAGATCAGCCGATTGTGGTTTATTGTGCCGGTACTGATTGTGATTTATCAATCTTACTCGGCGATCAACTATTTGAAATGGGATATAAAAAAACTTATATTTTCTTCGGCGGGTGGAATGAGTGGTTTGATGCAAAATATCCAACAGCTGAAAAAACATTTGAAGATTCAACAAAATCAAATTAAATTAAATGAAAAAAGTTTTTTCGAACAAATATTTATTACTACTTATCCGTGTTTTTATTTCATTTATTTTCATTTATGCTAGTATTGAAAAAATTTCAAATCCGCAAGAATTTTCCCAGGCAATAGCAAATTATAAAATATTACCAACCAGTTTTGTAAACATATTTGCACTTACACTGCCGTGGGTTGAATTGATTTCCGGGATACTGCTTTTATTTGGTGTTTCTGTAAAAGAAAATTCATTTATTATTACGGCACTATTGGCAATATTTATTGTTGCTATAATTGTAAGTTTATTAAGAGGTTTAGATATTAATTGTGGGTGCTTCGGAACAATAAATGGTTCGAAAGTTGGGCTTACAAAAATCTTAGAGGATACAATTTTATTCTTATTAGGAATTATCCTGACAATATTCGGTTCTGATTATCTAGACATGAAAAATACTGAATCATAATTTTATACTGTTGAAGAAGAGACAATATCAATCTTTAATAGCTTTGTCGGCAATATCAGTTCTATAATACATATTCTCGAAGTTTATATCTTTCAAAGCTGCATAAGCTTTGCTCTTCGCTGAAGCTAAATCAATATCTTTGTTGATTGCAGTAACACCTAAGACTCTTCCACCATTAGTCACAGTTTTATTATTCTCAATCTTGGTCCCAGCGTGAAATATAACTACATCAGTATTAGACTTACTTAATCCCTCAATAATAAATCCTTTTTCATAGGAATCAGGGTAACCCTTGGATGCAGTAACAACACAAACTGCACAACCACCATTATACTCAACTGCATCTCTGTTTAAATTACCTGTCGCAGCGGAATGCAATAGTTCAAGAAAATCTCCTTTGAGAACTGGTAAAACAACCTGTGTTTCAGGATCACCAAACCTGCAATTAAACTCGACAACTTTAGTTCCGTTACCTGTAATCATAACACCGGCATAAAGACAGCCAATAAATTCTTTTCCCTCATCTCTCAAGGCTCTAAGAGTTGGTGCTATTACACGGTTTTTAATTTCTTCCATTAGTTTAGGTGTTATTAATGGTGCAGGTGCATAAGCTCCCATTCCCCCTGTATTTTTCCCGGTATCATTTTCACCGATTCTTTTATGATCTTGTGAAGCTGGGAGGCATATAAAATCTTTTCCATCCGAAATTGCAAAAACACTGGCTTCTTCACCTTGCAAATATTCTTCAACTAAAACATATTCACCAGCTTCTCCAAATATTTTTTTATCAAATAAATCTTCAAGATATTTTTCTGCTTCATCATAAGTCTGGCAGATAGCAACACCTTTTCCTGCTGCCAAACCATTAGCCTTTATTACACAAGGATATTTCTTATTCTGTAAATATTCTTTAACTGCTTCATGCATCTTTGCAGGAAATCCAACGAAAGCTCCGGTTGGAACTCCTGCTTTTTTCATTATTCTTTTAGCGAATGATTTGTTCGACTCAATCTCCGCAGCATTTTTATTTGGCCCAAATACCTTAATTCCCTTCCCGCGTAAATAATCAGCTAAGCCCTCAACAAGAGGCTGCTCAGGTCCAATAACAACTAAATCAATATTTTTGGTAGAACAAAATTCTCCTACATCCTGGTGATCTGAAATATCAGTTTCAATATTTTCTCCAATTGATGCTGTTCCTGCATTTCCAGGCATAATATAAAGTTCTTTTAGTAAAGGACTTTCTTTTATTTTATAAGCAATTGCATGTTCCCTGCCCCCTGAGCCAATGATTAAGACTTTCATAATTCCTGAACCTTCAATAACTGGTTAAATAGTTTTGTTAATTGTTCGGTTAAGAAATCTCTCCTGTAGTTTGTTAAAAAATTATCATCAATTTCCGGTGAGTTTCCGCTTAAATAAACTTTATACGTTTTTATTATTGCATCTTTTATACCATTTATATCTTTTGGATTATAAATTAATGAAGCCGGATATTCTTCTGCAACAAGTTTGGCTGCACCATCAGGGACACAAGCTATAATAGGTTTTTTAGCTGCGAAATACTCATAGATTTTGCCTGGTAATATTGATTCATTTTTTTTCATATCCGAAACAGTCATCCAAACTACGTCTGCACTTTGCAATTTTACCAAAGCTTCTTTATGATTAACAAATCCATGATCATAAACAAATTCCTGCAGGTTAAGCTTCCTGATAAGTTTGTGATTTTCCTTGCGTAAAAAACCGACAAAGTGCAGTTCAATATTTTTTGCAATATCTGGTTGTTCAATTGTTAATAATTTAAAAGCATTTAAAAAATATTTTGGAGTATTATAGATTGAGAAGATTCCCGAATAAAGTATTCTCATCCTGTTATTGTTTTTAGGAATTATAGCCAGGTCATCAAAATCTTTATGATCAAATCCATTTGTTATTATTCGCACATCATTAAAAGTTAAAAACTTAAAATTACTTATCAGATTCTCTTTTATTTTTCTGTTGGTAACGACTATTCCCTCAGCGGCTTTTAAAGTTTTATACTCCATGCTTTTATGAAGACTTTTATGTAGTGGAGTAGGATAAAATGAAAAAAACCCATCATACCAAGTTTCCCTGTAATCAACCACTATCGGAATTTTGTATCGGCTTTTAATTTTTCGAAAAGAATTGAAAATCGAAAATGGCGGACCCGTAATAAACAAAACATGATAAGTTTCTTTTTCAATAATTTCTTCTGCAACTTTCAGGGCTTTCATAGCCCAATTTCTTTTTGTATCAGGAATTAATAAGCTTTGCCCTATTTTGTTTTTAATTCTTCGGTAAAACTCATTCGGGAGTTTTCTATTGTTATTAACTATACCCTTTTGAGATTTACTTTTCCTACCTACCCTAATAACTTTAATTTCTTCCTTAACAATTTCACTTAGTAATGAATCATCATAAGCAAATGAATTTTCATCATCGGAAGTAATAACAGTTGGTTCCCAATCGAATTGTTTCATGTACTTAACGAATTTTAGAGTTCTTTGTACACCGCTTAAACCCATTGGCGGAAAATTATATGCTATTACAAGTGCTTTAAACATTTTTATACCAGGAATGAATTATGTATGATAATTCGGAGCTTCTTTTGTAATAATAACATCGTGTGGATGGTTTTCTTTAAGACCAGCTGAGGTAATTTTAACAAACTTTGTTTTAGTTCGAAGTTTCTCCAGATTTTTAACTCCACAATATCCCATCGCTGCTCTTAACCCTCCAACAAGTTGATAAATAGTATCTTCTAAAGGACCCTTAAATGGGACTCTTCCTTCTACACCTTCAGGAACAAGTTTAGCAATATCATCTTCAACATCCTGAAAATATCTGTCCTTGCTTCCTTCCTTCATTGCTGCTAATGAACCCATTCCTCTATAAGTTTTAAAACTTCTTCCTTCAAACAGAATTTTTTCACCGGGACTTTCATCAACTCCTGCAAACAAGCTCCCAATCATAACTGAATGTGCTCCCGATGCAATTGCCTTCGGTATGTCGCCTGTTTGCTTGATCCCGCCATCAGCAATTATTGGAATTCCTTTCTTCTGAACTGCTTTATACGTTTCATTAATAGCCGTAATTTGAGGAACACCAACTCCGGCAATTACTCTTGTTGTGCATATTGATCCTGGTCCAATCCCAACTTTTATTGCATCAATTTTACAATCTAATAAATCAAGTGCTGCCTCATAAGTTGCAATATTTCCGGCAATTAGCTGAATATAATTAAATTTTTTCCTGATAATCTTAACAGTTTTCAAAACTCCCATTGAATGTCCGTGAGCAGTGTCAATTACAATACAATCGACACCAGAATCTGTAAGTGCTTTTACTCTATCCTCAGTATCTTTGGTTACACCTACTGCTGCTCCCACCCTTAGTCTGCCAAGTTCATCTTTACAGGCATATGGATGCTTCTTCTTTTTCATTATATCTTTAAAAGTAATGAGCCCTTTAAGTTTTCCTTTTTTATCAACAACAGGAAGTTTTTCAATTTTATAATTTTGAAGAATATGTTCAGCTATTTCAAGTGTTGTTCCAACTGGCGCAGTAACAAGATTTTCCTTTGTCATCAAATCAGAAACTTTGTTCTTAACATTTGGAGAAAATCTCAAATCACGATTAGTTAAAATTCCAACTAAAGTATTTGAGCTCATCCACAATTGGAATGCCTGAGACTCTGTATTTTTTCATTATTTCAAGAGCCTCTCCAATCGTTTTATCGGGAGTAAGTGTAACTGGATCTTTGATCATCCCGCTTTCCGATCTTTTAACCTTGTCAACTTCTTCACATTGTCTTCCGATGCTCATATTTTTATGCAGGATTCCAATGCCGCCTTCTCTTGCCAATGCGATAGCGAGCGCAGATTCGGTAACTGTGTCCATTGCTGCTGAAACAATCGGGATGTTAAGTTTTATTTCCGGGTGTAAGAAATGTGGAAACATCTACTTCGCGCGGAAGAACAGATGATTTTCCTGGAACAAGAAGAATATCGTCAAAAGTTAATCCTTCAGTTATTTTGGAATCTATCATATATATTCTCTGAAATTTTATTATTCATATGCCGGAATACCTGTAATCTTTTCACCGATAATCAGAGTATGCATTTCATGAGTGCCTTCATATGTTTTTACTGATTCGAGATTTGCCGAATGACGCATTACAGGATATTCATCTAAAATTCCATTTGCACCAAAAATTTCTCTTGATATTCTTGCGACTTCAAGTGCTTTTTCACAATTGTTACGCTTTGCCATGGATACATGATAATGTTTTGCTTCACCTCTATCCATCAATCTTCCAACCTGCATATTTAATAATTGTGCTTTGGTTATTTCAGTAATCATATAAACAAGTTTTTCCTGAGTCATCTGGTAAGCAGCAATCGGTTTTGAAAATTGAATTCTTGTTTTTGAATAATTTAAAGCTGAATCATAGCAAGCCATCATTGATCCTACGACTCCCCATGCAATTCCATATCTTGCCTGGTTAAGACACATCAGAGCATTTTTCAATCCATCTGTTTTTGGAAGAAGATTTTGTTCGGGAACAAAAACATTATCAAAAATTAATTCAGAAGTAACAGATGCGCGCAAAGAATGTTTTCCTTTCATTTCCGGTGCAGTAAATCCTTTAAAACCTTTTTCAACAAGAAATCCCCTCACTTTTCCATCAAGTTTTGCCCAGACAACTGCGACATCGGCAATTGTTCCGTTTGTAATCCACATTTTAGCACCATTTAAAATATAACCACCGTCAACTTTTTCAGCTTTGGTAACCATTCCGCCAGGATTTGATCCAAAATCCGGTTCCGTTAAACCGAAGCAACCGATTTTCTCTCCTTTTGATAATAATGGCAGCCAATAATCTTTTTGTTCTTCAGACCCAAAAGTAAAAATGGGATACATAACAAGTGAACTCTGTACAGAGACAAAACTCCTGATTGCACTATCGCCTCTTTCAAGTTCCTGTGCAACTAATCCATATGAAACATAATCCAAACCGGCACAACCATACTTTACAGGAAAAGTTGTTCCAAGAATTCCAAGCTCTGCCATTTTTGAAACAAGCTGAACAGGAAATTTAGCTTCGCGATTATATTCTTCGATGATTGGTATGATTTGATCTGACACAAATTCACGAACAGTATCTCTTATCATAATCTCCTCTTCAGAAAAAAGAGATTGAATGTTAATATAGTCTACTCCTGTGAATTGCTGCATAAACGTTGAAAATGATTAAAAATTCGGTTCTTCAATCTATCAAAAGATGATTTGATAAGCAAAGAACTTTAAAGCCTGTAATTTAAAATGAAAAATAGTTGATGATTGTGCTTGATTTAGAAATATAAAAGTTTCATTTTTGTTCATAATTAATGCAAACAATAAATAAAAAATATCGAAAAATAGCCTCAAAAATTCTGCTGGCATTCTATCTTACAGTTACCGTTGGGTTTGTTTTCCATTATCATCATATTAATTTTTCTACCGATTCTATTCTTCTTTCCCAAAGCACACAGTCAGATGATTCACCTTATTCAGGTGATAATCTCGACGGTTTTGTCTGCATTATTCATTCAAATTTTCAATCTCTTCACACTGCTTTTCAAACACAGATATTTGGATATTCTTTTTCTAGCTTATTGCCCGTCTTGCAATATATTGAAATCCAAAATGCGAGAGTTGAACAACTTCAACATGCAACTGCCAATCAATTAAGAGCTCCCCCTTACTTCTTCTGTTAAATAGTTTTTAGTTAAGCAGTCAATCATTTTAAGAATTTGATTGATTGAATTTACTTATTCAACAGAAGGAAATTTAAATGAAAATAATTCCTTTATTATTAATAATAATATGTGCGGGTTTTACATATTCGCAATCAAATGTGAACCCCGATATCAGTCTTATCGGAACTTTTAATTCAACAATGGATTTCACAAAAGGATCTCCTGAAAAAGGCAAACTAAATTTTGAAATGCCTGAGATGGAACTTTTTGTTGAAAGTTACCTAAATCCCTACGCTAGAGCTGCGGGAAATATTTCTTATGAAGAAGGAGAATTTTCCGTTGAAGAACTTTATGCCAATATTGTAAGAGGTCTTCCGTTAGATGCACAAATAAAAGCCGGAAAATATCTTGTAGGTTTTGGTCAGTTGAATATGGTTCATCCGCATGCCTGGTCTTTTGTTGGTCGTCCTTTATTTCATCAAATTTATTTCAGCCCTGATGGATTTAACGACATCGGCTTTAATTTTAGTTTTATTCTTCCCACCGAATCATTTTATTCAAATCTGGATCTTGGTATTTTCAAGGGAGATGCAATTGGTGGAAATGAGGTCTTTGATCCCACACAGGAATCAATTGCTGAACATCGTGGCAGAAGTCCGATCTTTGTTGGAAGATTAGGGACATTCTTTTCTCTAAGTGATTACAGCAATTTAGGTGTCGGTCTAAACGGATCTTATGGTGTTCACGCAAAGATGGATATCAATTCAACCGGAGATACAACATCAACTTTTTCAAAGAAATCTTTAAACTACACTTATGTTGGTCTCGATTTCAAATATAAATATCGTCCCGATGATTATACTGCATTAACAATTCAGGGTGAAGGAATTCTTAATCATCGTAATGTTATGCGTGAAGAGGGTACGGGAATCAACTCACCTATCCAGGAAATTCAGAACATTAATACTTACGGCGCATTCATTTACATTGATTACCTATTCGATAAAATGTACAGCTTCGGTGCAAAGTACGATTACACAGATGGGATTGTTGGTGACGATCCGGGCTTCAATACTTTATCTAATGACGATCAGAACAACACACAGGGTTTAACTGCCTGGTTTGGGTATTATCCTATCGAGCACACTCTTGCGTTCAGACTAAACGTTGGACAATTGTTTTATCATTATGCAGATGGAACATCGCGGGATAATTCAACTCTTGTAACATTACAGATGATATTTTCACTCGGTCCACATAAAGCGCACCCATTTTAATTATACAGGAATTTATAGAAAGGTAAAAAAATGAAAAAATTATTAATCTCAATTTTAATTATTTGCAGTAGTCTTAGTTTTGCAAATGTAAAAGCTGTTACAACTATCACAATAATCTATGATCTTGTAAAGAACATCGGCAAAGATAAAGTGGATGTAGACTATCTTTGCCGCGGTAACCAGGATCCTCATTTTCTTGAAGTAATGCCCAGCTATATGCTTAAGCTGCGTAATGCTGATCTGGTATTTAAAGTCGGGCTTGATCTTGAAAAATGGCTTCCTCAACTAATTGATGGTTCACGAAATACAAATATCCAGGTTATTGATCTTTCACAGGAAATAGATAAGAAAGAAGTACCGACAACTAAAATGGATGCCCGATATGGCGATGTTCACCCGTATGGTAATCCACATTATTATCTTGATCCGTTAGATGTAAAAATTATGGCGAAAGAAGTTTTTGATGCATTGGTAACACAAGATCCGGAAAATACATCCTACTATGAAAAAAATTATAATGACTATATAAAATTACTCGATGCAAAAATTACAGAATGGGGAAATAAGATGATAAAAGTTAAGGACATACCAATTGTATTTTTTCACTCTAGCTGGGTTTACTTTGCAGAACAGTACGGTATTAAAATAGCCGGTTACGTTGAACCAAAACCTGGAATTCCTCCAACTCCGTCTCACAATGCTGAAGTAATTAACCTGGTAAAAAAAGCTGGTGTAAAAACTATCGTAATGGAAAATTATTATAGCGTCGCAGCGCCAAACCAGATTGCTCAAATTACTGGAGTAAAGGTTTTAAAAGTCCCCGTTGGATTATTCGGAAATGAAGGAATTGATAGTTACTTCAAGATGATGGATTACATAGTTGATCAGATAGTAAATAATAATTAGAAATCGGAATTAATTTCATCAGGAATAAAATGGAAAAAGAAATATTGAAATTTATTGATGTGACTATTGGTTACGGTAAAAAGAAAATTATTGAAAATATAAATGTTTCAATTAGTGAAAATGATTTTATCGGAATTGTCGGTCCAAACGGGGCGGGCAAAACAACATTTCTAAAAACTTTATTAGGCAATTTGAAACCGCTTTCAGGAACAATTCAAAAAAATTCACATAGATTTGGATATGTGCCTCAGCGTGATACCGTTCAACCACTACTCCCCTACACTGTTTATGATGTTGTAATGATGGGCAGATATTCGTTGATGGGAGTTTTCGGTAAACCAACTAAGAAAGATCATGATGTTGTAAACTCGAGCCTTGAGCACGTTGGAATTCAGCATCTGAGTAATTTTAATTATAACAGTCTTTCCGGCGGACAAAGACAAAGAACTCTAATTGCGCGTGCACTGGCAGTTGAACCAGGCATTCTTATTCTTGATGAACCAACCAACGGAATGGATACACCATCACATTATTCTTTGCTCGATCTTATTTCAAAATTGCATGATCAGGATAGGCTTACAATTCTTTTAGTAAGTCATTTGTTGAGCGACGTTGCAAACGGCGTAAAAAGATTAATTCTGATGGATAAAAATTTTTTCCAGTTTGGTCCTATTGAACAAGTTCTTTCTGAGGAAAACCTTCAAAAAACTTACTCATCAGAATTTCATGTTAACCAAATTAATGGTGAATATATTATAACTTCAAAACACAGGAATTAAATTTGGAAACTGTAAACCAATTACTTCAGCTTTTCCCGTATGCAATTTTAGGCAGCATTCTGGCAGGAATGATTTGCGGATTTCTTGGAACATTTGTCGTCTCCCAAAGAGTAGTATTTCTTGGAGCAACACTTACCCAGGTTTCAGTTGCCGGTGTTGCGTTTTCATTCCTGCATTTAATTAATATTGAAGGAATTGTTTCATCATTACTTGGAATTACCATAACTGAACATTCAATTCTCCATAATTTTGAACCAGCATTTTTCTCGCTTTTATTTGCTGTGTTAGTTGTCTTGATCTTTTCTCAAACTTATCAGCAAAAATTTTTAACACAGGATGGAATACTCGGAATTATTTTCGTAGTTGCAGTAGCGTTGAGAATAATGTTCATTCAGAAAAGCCCAATAGCAGAAGTTTCGGAAGTTGAATCAATTTTAAAAGGAGATATTTTATTCATCGGGCAGTCTCAGTTTTTCACTCTTGGTGGAATTTTTCTTTTCACTTTAATTGTGTTTACAGTATTCCAGAAACAGTTAAAGTTTGTTACGTTTGATGCAGAGTCGGCTAGTGCTCACGGAATTAATTCAAGATTATGGCTTCTGTTTTTCTATATTATTGTGGGAATGGGAATTTCATTAACAACTCGTTTTGTCGGAGATGTATTCACATTTGCTTATTTAATTATTCCGGCTTCAATTGGTTTACTAGTGGCAAAAAAAGTATCAAATGTTTTCCTGGTAGCAGTAATTGTTGGTGGAATTGTTCCACCTGTTTCTATTTTCTTGGCATTTAAATATGATTTTTCAAGCGGACCAATGGCTGTTGTAATTGCATTTATAATTTTTATAATAACGATTTTTATTAAAAAGCTTAAAGGATAACAAAGAGAGCAATAGTTTTGTTTTATTATTTGATATAAACCTTTATCTTTGCTACGCTAATTTTTCAGCACGGAGAGGTGGGTGAGTGGCTGACCCCGCCGTGGCGGAGATGCTAAACTGTCGTAGTTAGTTCTTTTTTTTATTTTTGATTTTTTTCAGTTTGGAGAGGTGGGTGAGTGGCTGAAACCAACGGTTTGCTAAACCGTCGTAGGGGTTAAACTCTACCGCGGGTTCGAATCCCGCCCTCTCCGCCACTATTTTTATGTTCTACGTTTATATTCTCAAATCTATTAACTCCAATCATTACTATATTGGTCATACTTCTGATTTACAAAAAAGATTGGTCGAGCATAATGCCGGTCTTGTTAAATCAACTAAACGATATCTTCCCTGGAAAATTGCCTATACTGAAAGTTTCAACACTAAATCTGAAGCTTATAAAAGAGAATTACAAATTAAATCTTATAAAAGTGGAAATGCTTTTAAGAAATTAGTAAATACTTGAGTGGCTGACCCCGCCGTGGCGGGGTGTTAAACCGTCGTAGGAGTTATCCCGCCAAAGGCGGGACGAATCCTGCCTCCCCCACCATTTTTTTAATAACATTGAATACTTCTTAAATAGTTCATTTTTAAGCTTCTAATTATTTCTCTTTCAAACCAAATAATATAAAATCCCATCTGTTTTTACCAAGTGATGAGACTTTTATAAGTCCTTTTAGACATAATTAGCTATTCAGATACTTTTCCAATTTGTGGTAGGCAACTTTATGTTTCTCAGGATCCAATCTCTCAAGGTTCATCAATCTCCGCCTGACACCTGGCATATTCTTTATACCTTCAATTCCTAACAGCTTCCATTCAGGTTTTTTACTTTTCCACGAAAGCAAAAACTTCTTCTCAGCTTCAGTTAATGACTCTTTGAGCATTCTTATCAAGCCGGTTCTAGCGTTTAAAAGTTCATCTAACTTTACATTCATTGATGTCATACCAACAAAATCACTCTCAAATATAGATTTTATATCTTGTAATCCAGGATTAAGAATTTCCATCAGCGATCTATTATGACTAATTAAATAAACAATAAACGCTTTTCGAACCTTGTCGGTAAATCCTTCATTCTCAAGCAGCAGTTTCACATCAAACAGATCCCGTGGATGCTGGCGATCTAATGCTGCTACGATCTTTCCACCATACAGGTCTTCAAAAGACAATGTTCTAACTGTCATTGATAACTCAAATTCTTTTACAGCTTTATTAACAAGTTTCCTTTCTGCCGTAGAATAAACACTGCCTCTTAAATTGTAATTTGCCTCTATTTTTACAGTAGCATCTTGTTCTCTTACCAAAAGGCCGACTATTGACCGTGTCTCCTTTTCAAGCTTCTGCTGTATGCTGACCGTAGGTATAATTCTTTGTATCCTTGTTTCAATGCCTGCAAGCCGGTCACTAATATCCTTCAAAGATATATCCCGCTCATTGATTGGAAGATATGTTAAATCGATGTCAACCGATAGTCTTGGATAATCCCGCCAGAAGAAATTGATTGCCGTTCCTCCCTTAAGAGCAAATACATCCTCACGCATTACGGAAGGTAAAATACGTAGTAATTGTTCAGCTTGTTTCCGATAAATATTATCCGGCATAATCTTTCGGAACTGTAATATTATATTTCTTATCCAGTGTCCCCTCCTCTACTATAACCCTTTTTCCACTACCCAGATTTATCCTTGCTATATCCAGTTCATTTAACCATGCATGATCATGTTTTTCTGCCATGAAAAGAAATAGCCTCTTTACTTTTACTGAATTACAATCTTCAAGAAGACTTTGAACAAGTTTCGGCCTAAGAGTTGTTAGTCCTTCGGTTATTTTTAAAGATTCATCAAATGATTGTGCTGCAGGTACAAGGTACAATAACTCCATTGCAGCTAATTCAGGTGAAGATATTTTGATGCTGAAACTTCCAACATTGAAAACTGTAAAACTTTCCTCTTTTGTATAATCAAATATTTCGTTTTTGAGTATTCTGATCTCTTCGAATTTTTTTATCCAATTCTGTATGCTTTCATTCCTGGCACTGAATAGAAATACATTTGATTCTTTTTGACTTATATAGTGTCCATATCCTTTTATTGCCAGTGCTGTTTTACCACCGGCATGCAAGGTTGTACTTGTCCTTTGCTGTATTGCATACAATGCACCCTGCCAGTTAACTTTATCATTATATAATTTATACATTCCCCTCATAAACAATTCTATCCAGTTGGAATTAGTATATACTTTTAATAACTGGGGCGTATAGCCTCTAGCTTCCAATTCTTTTACTGTTTTTAATGTTCCTTTTGGCCAACTGCTTATCAATTGGTTTAATTTTGTCTGTTTTGATTTATCATTCATATATGAAATCGCGCATATTTAAACTAATGGTTTATTATTGTTCTATTTGATATATAATTAATATACGAATATATACATATTTAAACTACCTAAAAAATTCCTGACAACAACTAATCGCTATTATGATTTTTGGACAAAGCCATGTACGATATATACTTCTTAATCTCTCTTTGTCTATTTGTACGATATCCCCGTTTTTGACCTTGCGTTTCTTTTGTAATTGTTTTTCCTGAACAGATATAACTTCCGCTTCAATTAATTCATTTAATTTATTTGCTGAAAGATTTAAACATATTCTGATTACTGATGTTAATTTAAGATTAAAATCAAAAGGATATTTAATTTTAAATGTTACAAACTCATTTTCGAAATTCAGAATATCCTCTACCGATAAATTATCATGCTGTATATCATATTCGACGCTGCCAAAATCTAATTCGACATTATTTTTTCTACTTGCTTCACGGGAGAATGCATACTTCCAGGCTAACTCTTTATTGTTTTCTAAAAATTTATTAAACAAATCTTTGTTGATCATTTCCGGTTTGGTCCGGGAAAATATTGTCATATTATATGTACTGTCACATTTATTGCATTTGTAAATCAGCCATACATCAATGTATTTTTTCTGAGCATTCATTCTGAATTTTTCACTGCAATAAAACCTGTCGCTGTCACAATGATTACATTTTCTTTTTATAAGAGGCGTGTTTTTAGCCATTACCTCCCAAATAAATTCTTCTCTCATATTTATAATCCTGCTTAATATTCTTTTCAATTTTTTGAAGGTCATTCGTGCAGCTGCAGTTTTTGAATTGTGAGATTGCCAAAAACAGCAATAACAAATGCAGTTGCTTTCAAAAGCAACACACGAATGAATAGATTAATTGGAAACACGTTCAGGTAGGATTACCCAAACCAAAGAATTATTAGCCTGTGGTTACCGGGCTAATATTAAGCGATTATAAATTTAAGAGTTGTTCTCAAAACGTGGGTTATTTATTATTATTTGGATGCGGTAAAGATAGACATTCTTAGACAAAAAATACTAAGAATGCATCAAACTCTTTGCATAGAACTGCTTTTTAGCTTTTTCGCTGCTCTATTTGCGGAGTTCGTTAGACAAAATTTTAATATTTATGCTTTAAAAGCTTTAAATTATTCTTCTTTTACAACTAATGATTTAGCCCAATGATCACCTAATCTTTTATGCTCTTTACTAAATTTAATTAAGAGTATTCCGACTAATCCGAAGAAAGCGAAATCTATTGGATCAAGTAAATGGCGTTTTAAACTAACAACAAAAGGAAAATCTTTTCTATCTTGAGGAATAACTTTTAGATCTAAAGCTCCTTTACCTAATGTGTAACCTAGAATTGATTCAGTAATGGGGAAATATATAAACCACAAAATGACAGTTGAGAAAAATCCAGGATTAACTCTAAAACTAAAACCACCATTTTCATTAAAACCCCACCCGTGAACATCACCGAATATATAGCCATAAAGCATTAGTATTAGGAAGTAAACAACGTAATCAATTAGTGCAGCCCAGCATCTTCTTGCTAGTATCCTATCATACGATACATATTTCTCTAAATATTCCTGGTAATCCATTTATTTTCCTAGAGTGCCTAACTGTGTTGCCTCTAACTGCCAAGCCAAAACAGCAGTTAGGTCAATGAATAGTTTAGGATGTTACTTAAGGCATTGGTGTACTATTAATCCTAAGAAACTTTTTAGTAAATTGTTTCTGTATGTGATACGGTTTATTATCAATTGTCAAATCAATTTCTAGTTCAATTTTAATTTCATCTCCAAGTTCAAAATCTGACAATTTTTTATTTGTGAAAAATCTAATTGATGCTGAACTACAAATTATCCCATCTGATTTTTTACATAAGACACTTGGAAATTTTCTACCGTCATCAAATTCATAGTTTAATGTAATTTCATTCCCTTTATAATATTGTTTGCATATTACAGTGTCTATTGTCACTACTTCATTATCATTATTATAAAATCTTATAAGACTATTCTTACCCCAAGCTCCTCCATCTTGTGGGTAGAATGTATTGTCAGCTTCATAGTATATTCCCACTGAATCTGTTTCAGTTACTATCACTTGATCACGATATTCATTTTCATTGTTCAACACTTCGAATTTGTTGACATATTTACAACTTGTAAAAATTAGTGCAATAAATAAGATAAAAATCGTATTTCGTGTAATCATATTTCTTATAATGGCCAGAATAACTAATGTTACCCGCATTACTTCCACAAACTTCCTCAATATTTATCAGGAATTCAATAAAAACCTTAAAAATGGCTAAAATCCTTTAGAGTGGCTTTCGTAAAAGTCAGAAAGCGACTCTAAGCCCTTAGACCCCTATTCGTAAAATCCAGAATGCGATTCTAAGCTCTTAGACTCCTATTCGTAAAATTCAGAATGCGACTCTAAGCCCTTAGACACCTATTCGTAAAATTCAGAATGCGACTCTAAGCTCTTAGACACCTATTCGTAAAATTCAGAATGCGACTCTAAGCCCTTAGATCTCTATTCTCAAAAGTCCGAATCAGAAAGCTGCGTTTTTGGAGTGTTTTAGCTATTTTTATCTTGTTAAACAAAATTTGTCCTTTTCTATTA
This sequence comes from uncultured Ignavibacteriales bacterium, assembly GCA_963822905.1. GTDB lineage: Bacteria > Bacteroidota > Ignavibacteria > Ignavibacteriales > Ignavibacteriaceae > CAWGJF01. The sequence continues at coordinate 1,902,125 of CAWGJF010000001.1, read as the reverse complement.
ACAAACTCTCAATTTCATAAAAAATTAAGAAAATAAGCTTTTTTGAAATTTGCCCAATATAAGCCAGTTTTATAACCTATTTTATTTCCTCAATTTGTTTAGATTTCTGTAACACATTCGTGAATTATTTGTCCCTATTTTTCTAACTCAAATATATAAACCGTGGAAGAAAACGCTAAATACATTAAAAGATGTTTTACTCTGGCAGAAAAGGGCTCAGGGTTTGTCAGCCCAAATCCAATGGTTGGCGCCGTATTAGTAAAAAACGATAATGTAATCGGCGAAGGGTATCATCAAACGTATGGCGAGGCACACGCAGAGGTAAATGCAATCAACAGTGCAAAAGAAGATGTTGCGGGAGCGACTCTTTACTGTAGCCTTGAGCCGTGCGTTCACGAGAAAAAACAAACTCCGCCCTGCGTTCCGCTGATCGTCGAAAAGAAAATTAAGAAAGTGGTTATAAGTAACCTCGATCCAAACCCGGAAGTGAACGGAAAAGGAATTGAAGCGTTAAAGAAAGCAGGAATTGAAGTTGAAACAGGAATTCTGGAAGAAGATGGAAAAGAACTGAATAAGTTTTATTTCAAGTTCGTTTCTCAGAAGCAATCTTACATAACATTAAAGCTTGCACAATCGCTTGATGGAAAAATTTCTCTTAATAAAAAAGAACAAACCTGGTTGACTTGTGATGAATCCAAAAAGTTTGTTCACCAGTTACGCAGCCAGTATGATGCAGTGCTTGTTGGTGCTAAAACTGTTAAAGCAGATAATCCCCTGCTTACCGTAAGAGAAGTAAAAGGAAGAAACCCAATCAGGATTATCCTGGATGGTAAATTTTTATTGGGTCAGGGATATTCTGTTTTTAATGCGAAGTCAGATAGCGAGACATGGTTAATTGTGGCTGAAAATTTTTCCGGCAAAAAGAAGATAACTTCATTTGAAGCAAGAGGAATTAAAGTATTCCCGCTCAAATCTGATCCCGATGGAAGAATAGAGATGAAGGAATTGTTAAAACTTTTAAGAGATCAAAAAATAATTTCGTTATTGGTTGAAGGCGGACAACAGGTTTTTTCGCAATTTATTGACAGCAGTTTCTGGGATGAACTATTAATTTTCCAGACACCTAAAATTCTCGGCCAGGGAGTTAGTTCATTTGATTTGAAGAATATGATTCCAATTAATATTACAGCTACAAAAAAAATTGGTGACGATTTTCTTTTTTATATTAAAAAGTAAATTGTAATTTTTATCAATAATTTTTTCACTGATTATTACTATCTTCACAATATGTTTACTGGGATAATTGAAGAGATCGGAACCGTTGAAAACATCACTAAAATCCAGGGAGGTTTTCGGATTCGGTTTGATGCCCCTGGAATAATCAATGAGATTAAAGTTAACGATTCAATTTCAACAAACGGCATTTGTTTAACCGTCACTGGAATAAAAACTCCCGGTTTTTCCGTTGATGCCGTGGGTGCAACAATAACAAAAACTTCGGTTAATGATTTTACAAAAGGCACAAAAATAAATCTTGAAAGAGCAATGCGCGCTGACAGCAGGTTTGACGGACATTTTGTTCAGGGACACGTTAATGGAATTGGAACAATTGAACAAGTAAAAAAACTCGGTGAGAATTATTATTTTCAAGTTAGGATTCCTGAAAAACTAAATAAATATTTTATTGAAGAAGGTTCGGTTGCCATTGATGGAATAAGTTTGACTATTGCCGATATTCAAAATGATCTGCTTGGATTTTCAATAATTCCACATACATGGGTAAAAACTAATCTTCAATTTCGGAACAAAGGTGATAAAGTTAATATTGAAGTCGATATGCTGGCCAAATATGTTGAAAATTTTTTAAGCCCGGGTAAATCTAAATCGGAAAGTAAAATAACAGAAAACTGGTTAAACGAATTAGGATATTAATGGAAGAATTACTTCAGAACGGAAATAACTCATACAGATTCAATTCAATTGACGAAGCAATTGAGGATATAAGACAAGGTAAGATGATTGTTGTTGTTGATGATCCCGACCGCGAGAATGAAGGTGATATAATTATGGCTGCTGAATTGATCAAGCCTGAAGATGTAAACTTCATTACTAAAGAAGCCCGCGGAATGTTATGCACCCCGATTGGAGAGGAACGGGCAAAAGAGCTTGAACTGGATTTTATGGTTGAGAACAACACCGCTTTACATCAAACTCCATTCTCTGTTTCAATTGATTATATCCATGGTACAACTACAGGCATTTCGGCTTATGACAGAGCACTCACAATACAAAAAATTGCAGATGCTAAAACAAAACCAGATGACTTCGGTAGACCCGGACACATCCACCCGCTAATCGCAAAAAAGGGCGGCGTGTTAAAACGTGCAGGACATACCGAAGCAGTTGTCGATCTTGTTACTTTTGCCGGTTTGCAGCCTGCCGGTGTACTCTGTGAAATTATGCACACTGATGGGACGATGGCACGCACTCCACAATTAATGGAATTTGCGAAAAAACATAATTTAAAAGTTATTACTATAGCCAACCTTATTGAGTATAAAAGATCAAAAGAAAAGCTTGTCCGTAAAAAAGTTATTGTTGATCTTCCATCAAAATATGGTGATTTCAAATTGCACCTTTATGAAAATATTCTCGATCCACAGGATAACCCGATTGCCTTGATAAAAGGAGAAATCAACCCGGATGATCCAGTTTTGGTTCGTGTACATTCGGAATGTTTTACCGGAGATGTATTCGGTTCGAAAAGATGTGACTGCGGCGACCAGTTGATTAAGTCTATGATGATGATTGAAGAAGAAGGAAAAGGAGTTGTTCTCTATATGCGCCAGGAAGGTAGAGGAATTGGTTTGGTAAACAAGCTTCTCGCCTACTCACTTCAGGAAAAAGGAAAAGATACTGTCGAAGCAAATGAGGCACTTGGGTTTAAGGCAGATCTTCGAGACTATGGAACTGGGGCTCAAATACTAAAGGATCTCGGAATTAAAAAAATAAGACTGTTAACCAATAATCCTAAAAAAATAATCGGTTTAAAGGGATATGATCTTGAAGTCGTTGAACGCATTCCTATAGAAATTCCGCCGAATGAAAAAAATGAAATATATCTCAAAACAAAACGTGAACGGCTTGGTCATCTTTTTAATTTAGACACTAAAATTTCAGATTAAAATAATAAGGGAAGAAATATGTCAAAAGTTTTAGAGGGAGTTTTATCTGCAAAAGGAAAAAAGTTTGCAATTGTTGTAAGCAGGTTTAATGATTTCGTTGCATCAAAGCTTCTTGCCGGTACGGAAGATTGTTTACTCAGGCACGAATGCAAAGCAGAAGATATTACAGTTGTAAAAGTTCCCGGCGCTTTTGAAATTCCTCTTGCCACAAAAAAATTAGCTGCATCAAAAAAATATTCCGCAGTTATCTGCCTAGGTGCAGTTATCAGAGGAGCAACACCTCATTTTGATTACATAGCTACAGAAGTTTCAAAAGGAATTGCTGCTGTAAACTTAGAAACCGGGGTTCCCTGCTCTTTTGGAATTTTAACTACAGATAATCTTGAGCAGGCAATTGAAAGAGCCGGAAGCAAATCTGGCAATAAAGGCTGGGATGCTGCAATGAGCGCAATTGAGATGGTGAGTTTGATTTCAAAAATCAAATAATCGGTTTTTAAAAATTCAGTTTATAACACTTTAAATAAGAATTTTGCATGTGATTGAAAGCAAAACGCCATCCGATTTTCTTATTAACATTCTTTCAATTCTCACCTGATGGTGTTGAAATCCTCCAGATTTTATATCTTTGTCTGTTAAAAAAATAAAAATTTGCTGATTAACACTCATCATATTATGGAAAGATTGAAAAACACTAAAATCCGGAAAACCGCTGAAGATCATTTCACAGTTATCAAAGAAAAAGATGTTTTAATCGGTGAGGGAAATTTTACTGTAATAGCAGGACCTTGTGCACTTGAGAATGAAAAGCTGGCTGTGGACACTGCAAAGGCTGTTGAAAAATCCGGTGCAAAGGTTTTCAGATGCTCTTTGTTCAAACCACGAACTTCACCTTATTCTTACCAGGGTTTTGGATTTAATGGTGTTGAAATACTAAAATCACTTCGCTCAGAAACAAATCTTTTACTCGAATCTGAAATATTAACTGCTGAACATTTGGAAGCATTAGTTGATCACGTTGATATTCTTCGTGTTGGTTCGCGCAATATGGATAATTATGAACTGCTGAAAATTGTCGGAAGTGCAAACAAGCCGGTAATTCTTAAAAGAAATATGAGTGCAACTCTTGAAGAGTTTTTACTTGCAGCAGAATATATTTTGTCTGTCGGAAATGAAAAAGTAATTTTATGTGAGCGCGGCATAAGAACATTTGAAACTTACACAAGAAACACACTTGATATTCTTGCAGTACCCTCTTTAAAAGAATTAACTCACCTTCCTGTTATTGTGGATCCTTCTCACAGTACCGGAAAAAGCAGTCTTGTTGCTGCGGCGAGTAAAGCAGCAATTGCTGCTGGTGCAGATGGTTTACTGATTGAAGTTCATCCAAATCCTGACAAGGCACTTTCTGATGGGAAACAATCTATTAACTTAGATCAATTTGATAAACTGATGACTGGACTAAATCAATTGGCTAAAGTTATTGGCAAACAAATGGAATCGCTGGTTCTGGATTAGATTTTTCTTCCCGCTATTGAACTAACTATTTTTTAATTCTACCTCGATTGTTTAAAAATCCATTCTTTTAATTATATTTTGATATCCATTATCAAATATTAGTTTCCAATGAGCAGCCTGATTCCAGAATCAACAAACAGAGCTTCAAAATCATTGATATTAATTGCAGCTTTTATAATCATAATTGCCGGGATGAAAGCTGCCGAATCGATTGTCATTCCTTTCCTGCTTGCTGCATTTATTTCGATAATAAGCTTACCGCCGTTTTTATGGCTGGAAAGAAAAGGCGTACCTAAATCTCTATCAATAATTATAGTTATTCTTGTATTCCTGATTTTTATTTCTTCTATCGGATTTTTAATCGGTTCATCTATAAATAGTTTTACTGATAGAATTCCATACTATCAATCACTAATTAAAACCCAGATCGATAATGTTACTGAAATCTTAAGAACAATGGGAGTTTCAGTTAGTGAAGTAAAAATAGAAGAATATTTTAACCCTGGTTCAGCACTCACCCTTGTTGCAGGAGTATTGAATGAATTAAGTAATCTTTTTACAAACGGTTTCTTAATTTTTCTTACTGTTGTTTTTATGATGCTTGAAGTGTCAAGCTTACCTTCAAAAATAAACAGGATAGTTCCTGATCCAAAAGAATCGATGAAACGTGTTCAATCAGTTACAGATAATATCAATAAATATATTACGATTAAAACATGGATTAGTCTCATAACTGGTTTACTTGCAACTATATTGCTTTATATAATCGGGGTTGATTACCCGATATTGTGGGGAGTTCTCGCTTTCCTGTTAAATTATATTCCCACAATCGGTTCTATTATTGCTTTGATTCCACCTGCCCTACTTGCATTCATTCAATTTGGTATTGGAGATACAATAATTGTGGTGGCCGGTTACTTAGTTATTAATACGATAATGGGAAATATTCTTGAACCAAAATTTATGGGTGAAGGATTGGGACTTTCTGCTCTGGTTGTTTTTCTTTCATTGATATTCTGGGGATGGGTTTTAGGACCGATTGGAATGTTGTTGTCTGTTCCACTTACAATAACAATAAAGATTGCGTTGGATAGTTCCGAAGAAACAAGATGGATTGCAGTACTGCTTGGGGGTTCTTTATCTCCTGATTGATTTTATTTATTTCAATACCTGACTCTTTACCTCAAATGAACAAAATTTATATTCTTTCCGTAATCATTTTACTTTCTTACTCAAGTTTTCCACAATCCAATTATGAACTCGAAAGTGTCAGGGAAACTGCGTTAATAAGTTCAGGAGCCTCTGCAAGTTCATTTGCAATTTATCTTCTGAGCAGGATTGAACCTCCGACAGAAAACGAGATAAAAAATCTTTCTAGAGAAAATATTAATTCTTTTGATCGATTTGCAACTTACAACTGGTCACCAACTGCATCTGATATAAGCGATGTACTTCTGGTGTCCCAAATGGTTTCACCATTATTTTTATTTTCTTCTGAACAAATTAGAAATGACTATAAAACATTCCTGGTAATGAATCTTGAACTTTACTTGTTATATTATGGAACAACTCATATAACTAAATCTCTTGCAGGAAGATTTCGACCATATATGTATAACGAAAATGTTCCATTGGATTTCAAAATGGATTTCGAATCAAGGCTTTCATTTTTTTCAGGACATGCAGCACTCTCATTTGCTTCTGCGGTATTTCTTTCTACTGTTTATTCAAAATATTACCAGGATTCAAATTGGAAAGTTGTTATCTGGGGAAGCTCACTTTTCTTAGCTTCCGTTACTGCATACCTGAGGGTTATTTCAGGAATGCATTTTCTTTCAGATGTTTTAGCCGGTGCGGTTGTTGGGAGTTTACTAGGATATTTGATTCCTTTAATTCACGAAAAAGATATAAAACAAAGTTCTGTAAGGATGAATTCCAAAAATAGTAATCTTATAAACTTTGTTATTGTATTCTAAACTCAAACTTATATTTCTATTTTAATAAAATCATTTTTTTCGTTGATATAAAATCACCTGCCTGAAGCTTGTAGAAATAAATTCCACTGGTAACATCAACATTGTTTAGCCTGGATATATTAAACTTTACTTCAAAATCACCAGCAGGTTTTTCTTCATCAACTAATGTTGCTATTTCATTACCTAAAACATCATAAATTCTTAAACTTACAAACATTGGTTTTGAAATATGGTATTTAATTCTTGTTGTAGGATTAAACGGATTAGGATAGTTTTGATAAAGTATAAATGATTTATTTACATCTTCTTGTTCACTTAAGTTTGTGATAAGATGTTTTTTATATTTAATAACCTTGCCTTCAAATCCAACTCCGTAACCAGTTAACGAATCAGTAAAAGCAAGTTTGTAAATTTTACTATTTCCTGGTGCCGGAAAACTTTCCCAGTTTTCACCAGAATCGGTTGAGCGAATAATCGTTTCTGCAAAACTTAACGGCGCCCAACATTCTGATTGAGTTCTAAAAGAAAGTGCAGTTGCAACACCAAAGAACCCAAGATTTTTATACTCCCAATTTTCTCCTCCATCAGAAGTTCTAACACTTCCGGCTCCAAAAAATTCCGGATCACCTCCTATTCCTAATATATTTAATGAATCAAGATAATAAATATCACGGATTGGCTCTGCGGAAACCCCGATAGAACTCCAGTTATTTCCACCATTAGTTGTTCTCCAGATAACACCTGCGAAATCAATAGCTCCTCCACACGCGAATCCATATAAAGAATTATAAAATTTAATTTTAATAACAGGGAAATTTGAAAAAGTTCCCGAATCAATCACAGCATTATTCCAGCTCGCACCACCATTAGTTGTATGTACTAACTTATTTGGATACCCACCTGCCCAGCCGTTAAGTGAATCGAAAAAAATAATAGAAGTTAGATAAACATTATCTTCTGGATATGATCTTTCTGACCAATCTACTCCACCATTTGAAGTTGAGATTATATCGCTACCGCTCGGTGTTACTCCTTCAATCCAACCAATAGCCCAACCTTTATTTTTATCAACAAAAAAAATATCCTTTATGTTTGAGGTTGTTCTACTTTCCTGCTGAATCCAACTCTCTCCACCATCAGATGTATAGAATACTGCGCCTGAATCTCCTGCTATCCATCCTGAAAGACTGTCTGTAAAAAATTGAGTATGAAGAAAATTAGGGGTTGGACTAACTATTTCGTTCCAATAATTCTGTGATTTTACAGGAATAGAAATCAAAAAAAAATTTAATAATAAAAAAATGAAACATTTATTCGAGAAATTGATCTTATGAATCATAAAGTGTAATCCGATTAATCCTGGCTGTGAGAAAAATTCTTCTGCCTGCATTAAAGTTAATAATTCAGAATTTTTATTCATAATTAGTCAAAATCAAACTCATATGTATATAAAATAATATAAGGAATTGTATTCTGCATTTTCATATATTTAGAGAATTAGAATAAAAATAAAGGATAAAAATGAATAAAATACTTGTGTTGTTAATTGCTGGACTTGCACTAGTGATAGGTTGTAATGATAATACTAATACTGAGAATAAATCAGCTAATACTACTGATGTTATGAGCAAAGTACCGCATGTGGTAAAAGTTTTAGATATTCTCCCTACAAATGATTATTCATATCTTAATGTTAAAGAGGGAGAAAAAACATTCTGGATTGCTATTACAAAAATGGAAATCGAGAAAGGCGAAATGCTTTATTTTTCACAAAGTATGGAAATGAAAAACTTTGAAAGTCCAACTCTTAACAGGACTTTTGACTCAGTGTTATTTGTTCAGGATGCGAGAAAATCGAGTGATCCAAATCAAATGACGAACCCGCATGGCAGTGCACAAAATCCCGATAAAAAAAATGTAAAGGTTGAACCATTAAGTGATGATAAAACTATCGCGAATATTTACGCCAACAGGACTGAACTGACCGGGAAGATAATTAAAGTTAAAGGACAAGTAGTCAAATATAATCCGAATATAATGAAGAGAAACTGGATACATATTCAAGATGGAACCGGTTCATCAAATGATTATGATATTGTTGTTACGAGTCAGGATGCAGTTAAGATTGGGGATGTTATTATTGTTGAAGGGAAACTTGGCATTGATAAAGATTTTGGTGCAGGTTACTTTTTCCCCGTTATAATTGAAGATGCAAAGGTTTTAAAAGAAATTTAATTGAAAATCAGGATATTATTTTATCAGTCCGCTTTTTGCGGACTTTTTTTTCATTCTAGTTTATCAGTGGTCCTAAATTAGTTCCACCAGGGTAAAGCATATAGGCAATTGCAAAAGCAATTACAGAAATAATTACACCAAACATAAAAATCGTATAACATATTCTTAGTTGTTTATATTTCTTCCCGAGAACTTGTCCAAGATGGTAAAAGTCCGTTATCATCGCATCGTATAAATAATTTCTATCTTCAATCATTTCTTTCATTCCCCACGTAAAATCTTTTAAGGAAACATTATAAAAATTTCCAAAAAATAACAGATTCGTTTTTTTGTTTTTAATATCTTCTGAAGAAAATGTCCCTGAAGTAATTTTTGGTCTGGTTACAAGTATTGCATAAATAAGAGCAAGTAAACTTGTTAAGGTCAGCATTGCCGTTGGTATAACTAAATGAGGATTCGTGTCAAGTTTTCTTATCATTACGCTAACGATAATAGTCAAGACGAGAGTGTTAACACTAATCATTATGTTGGCTTTTGTGTCAGCCATTGAGCTGAATGCAACATGTGTTCGCATTGTATTCCTGAACATCGTTTCAATGCTTCTTCCTGATTTTTCTTTCATATCAGAAGAATCTTCATTATCCATTTTATTTTTCTTTTTATCTTTCTTCTTTTTTTCAACTATCATTAATTGATCTTTAATTTTATTAAAATTTATGTTTTTCTGCACTCCAAATTTGTCCTTGGCTGCCTTCGTAAAATATTCCTGGTGTTTGAAAAACATAATGTTGTTTTTTAGCCAGTCAGAATCAGAAAATTTTTTATCTAAATATCTTTCAATTTCGCAACGCAGCATCTCACCTTTTATTTCAAAATCTTTTACACCAAGATGATGCAGGTCTGCATCGCAGATAATCTCCTGTAATAAATTTTTTGGTCTCTGTGGAATTCGGGTAACATTAATTAAATCTTCAATTTTAGCGATCTTATCTTTTGGATAATTTTCATTTGTCAAAAATTCTTTAGCCATTTCAGCACTGGCTTTTTCATGTCCCTCACATTTTTCAGTATAACCAACGTCGTGGAACCAGGCAGCAATAGTAAGTATTTCTATTTCATCATTACTCACATTCATTGATTTAGCAAGTTCCACTGCAACATTCACAACTTCATTGGTGTGTTCAAGGTTGTGATAGCAATTATCATCAGGTAATTTTTCTCTATATATTTTCGAAATATGGTCTTCTACTTTGCTTATTAAATCCGTGTTCAATTTTTTCCCTCTCAATCCGCTTTATTATTTAGAAAAATGAAACGAATTGATATTATTTTATCAATTATTTACGTCAATAATTTAAGCGAATATGTTTTGCGCATGGGTGATAATTATCACATTTTTATTATTTTTTGAAATAAACCAAATTACAAAATGATTTGAATCACTTAAAAAAATGAAAAACCTTTATTTAATCAGACACGCAAAATCTAGTTGGGAAAACCCTTCTTTAACTGATTTTAACCGGCCATTAAATGAGAGAGGAAAACGTGATGCCCCTTTTATGGGTAAAATACTCTCAGGTAAAAACATTTTACCGGATATTGTGTATTCAAGTTCAGCTAAGCGTGCTTTGAAAACGGCAAAAATAATTTGTGAGAAAATAAATTTTCCTGTTGAGAAGATAAAAATGGAAGATACTATTTATGAAGCCTCAGTTACGAATTTGTTGAAAATCGTTCAGTCCACTGAAGAAAGTAATAACTCCGTGATGTTGTTTGGACATAATCCCGGCTTAACGTCTCTTCAAAATAAAGTTTGTGAAAAGGAAATAGATAACATACCAACTTGTGGAATTGTTTGCATTGAATTCGATTGCTTATGGGAAGCTATAAATGACAATACTGGGGAATTAATTTTCTTTGAATATCCTAAAAAATATTTTAATTAAATAATTCCTAGTTCCTATTTTCTTCTGGAATATTATTAAAACCCAATTCCAAAACCAAAACTAAACTTTGTACCTTCTTCAGAAAATGCGAGATAAGTTGAAAGAATTATTGCATTTTGGAGATACGATACCCAGAATCCACCTCCGTATGATGGATGCCATTTTGTAGATATTTCGCTATGTGCAAACACTCTTCCTGTTTCAGCAAAAAGATTGCAACCAATTTTATTATTGAATATAAATTTTAAATAGCCCAGATACATTCTCAACTCAATTTGCCCAAAAAGCGAAGCATCACCGGAGAACCTATTTTTATTATACGCCCGCAAATTATCAGAGCCACCTAAACCCGAGCCAAGATAATACGGATACATCCCGATAACTTTACTTCCACCTGCCCTAAGGGCAATTGTTAATTGTTTTTTAAGATTTAAAGTAAAATAACTTCTTATATCAAAATTATATTTTGAAAATACTCGTCGTGTATTGAATACACCTGGATAATATGAAGCATAGAGTTTGGAATAAAAACCTGTCAAAGGAAAATATTGATTATCCCGAAAATCAAATTCCAAAGCAGGATGAATTCCTAACAGGTTAAGTTCCTCTGAACCGTAATCATCATACCGAAATCTACCTAATAATGAGTCGGTCTTTATATTTGTGTTTAAATGATTGATTGATAATCCAAATAAAATATTCATATTATTCGATACCGAATAAACTAATTCAGGTTTCACATTAATGATTCCCTGATCAACCCTGTAGTATTCTCGTTTATCAAGTTCACTTTTATATTTGGTATCATTTCCGTACCCAAAATATTTAATCGTGTATTGTTGTGTCGCCAATGTATTCAATCTTATGATTGACTTATGAGTTGGAGTTGAAATAAATTCACCTTCATAGGATATAGAGAATTTTGCAAATCTTGTAGCAAAGGAAATATTTACCTGGTGTTTCTGATCAAACGGATCTTTTCTGAAATCATAGTTAAATAAAATTAGATTCAGATCAGTTACAAAACCGTAATCAGTATTGTAACTCAATAATGGATATATAATAATCTTACTTCCACGATCAACTACCGACGGTTCATATTTTTCTATAACCGTTTTAACTGAAGGATTTTTAAAATCATCATAACAGGTTCCAGATGAATAAGTAATTTTTGTTTCTTCATCTGAATCATAATAAAATGTCTTATTCATATTGTTTCTAAAAGGAGTAACGGAAAGGTAATACCCACCAACATTCGAAGAGTCGATAAGTTCATCGTTCCCTTCCCCACCTATTACTCTTAGAAGAGGACTTTCTTCACACTCACCACTAATGATTGCAACATCATTACCATCATTAAGGTAAATTCTGATTTCATTTGTGAAGGAATTAGAAAATATTTTATGGAAAAGTTTTTTCCCCTTACCTTCATAGGTTTTATCATCACGTTTATTAACAGTTACTTCAGTTTGATAATTACTCAGTCTGGATACAAAAACAATATCGTTTTTTCTACTGCAGAAAATGTCCGCAACCTCATTGGTCAGTATGTAAAACTCATTTGATATCTCAGGAAGATGATCTCTCCTGTTTAATAATTTGGTTCTTACTTCTTGCTGAGTAAGAGCAAATATTTTTTCAGGGAGATGATTTATTGCATTATCAATTAAGCTATCAGTAATTTGATTGCAAACATAAACCGTTACTGAATCCCAGGTGTGTTTATCCATTTCGGTTAGTATTCTTCTGTCAAGATATCTTCCATTCCACGTTAATGATTTGATTGCAGGATAATCTTTATCAAAACTAGTTAGCTGGGGAAGAAAATATGTTGCTAGCCTGGCTAAAATTCCATCATACTTCACAAAAGCCTGATCTCTGTCTCTGGGAATAGGATACCAAACTTTTTCCGAATTTATTTCTAATTTCGCCCAACGCCACTGATCCATATGTCTGTCCCAATCTCCCAATAAAATATCCACTAAACGAGCTTTCAAAAACTCAACAGAAGATATTTTTTCATCGCGGTCTTTTTCAAGATGCTCAAATAATTTATAAGTTCCTTTCACATCTTCTGCATCCTCAAAATTTTCTTCTTCGTCACCAGAATCGTCCGGATGTATTTCAATTGTTCCGAATTGATTTTTAAATTCATTTCTAAATCTTCCAAGTAGTGAATCATCAGGTAAAAACATGAACCGAGGTTTTGATTCCAATACTCCAACTGCATTTAAAATCGGGCTAACGACCAAAGGAGCAAAAGGATTTGAAGAACTGATCTGGTCCTTTAGTAAATCTTCAGCAACTGATTCACGCAGTTCCGGAGGTAATAGCTTGGAGGGATCCTTTTCAAGAGAACGAAATTTCCATGTTACTCCATTTTTACTCTTGAATCTAAGTGATTTTGTCTGAAGTCCACCTCCCTTTTTGATAGGTAACAGACCACCATCAAATTCCCTTAGGTTTAGAACTTCAACTTTAACTGAAGTTGTCCATAAATCTCGCCAGTGATCCCCAAGCCAGAATCTCCAAAACCACCCTGCTTCGTAAGTTGAATCAGGTTTAACTGTAATAAATTTTTGAGGAGTATTATTTTGCGAAAAATTGATTACGTTGAAAAATAATACCAGCAAAATAATTTTTGTAAATCTTGTCAATTCATTTTCCAAACGGAATAATTGTCAATTCAGCTTTTTCCCCTGAAGCTTCATCAGAAATTACCAAGGACAAATCGTCTAAAAATGTTAATCCTTCAGGCTGTCGATGATTTTTCCCATCCAGCTTAAGAGCATTAATAATTTCTCCATCGGGACTTAATTCAACAATACATTTCTCATGTGACGAAAGTATAAAATAATTATAATTCATTGGATGAATTTCAATTGCAGTTGGTGAAAAATTATCGATATCATACTTCTTCTTCAATTCTTTCAAGGATATAGTTAGCAAAGGTTTATTGGAAAATACTTTCTTACCGACATCAAATGAGAATAAAACTCTTTCATCACTATGTTTTTTACTTATCTCTATTTTATTTGGGAGAATTAATGAATTATTTATTTTAGTATAACATAGTCCTTCAAGATTAATCTTATCTTTTATATTCATCTTCTCCACAAAGATTGTTTCTGTTTTATTGTTATCATTTAACAAAGTTGAATAAACTTTTCCATTACTTGTTGAAAGAAAAACAGTGTCTCCATTAGCTGCTATTCCTTCAAAATCCTCCCTGATTTTTTTATTACCTATCCTGACTTTTCTTTCAATTTTAGTTGATTTTAAATCATAAATATAGATGATCCCATTTTCATCATCGTGCATAAGTAATTTACTGCTCCCATAATTTGCAAGCCCTGAAACTTCATCCAGATAATTCGGTAATTCAATTCTGGTCACATTTGCTCCCGTAATATCATATTTATCAAGCAATCCAATACTTTGTCCATAAATTTTCAAATTTATTCCTGTAAAAAAAATCAAAATTATAACGAAAAAATTGTTCATCTTATAATTCATATAAATAAGTTAATTCATTTTATTACAAGTGGTTAAAACATTTGACCAAATGTTGCATATAGTCTGGTAGTTTCTATAGAATGGGCTATATTAAAACTAAAGACAAAGCTATTTTCATACACTGACATCCAGATTCCTGCTCCAAATGAATTATGCAAGATATTTGAAGATTCCTTATCATAAAATACTCTTCCTACATCTGCAAAAAGATTCATACCTAGTTTAAATGGGAGCAAGATTCTTATTTTACCCAGATATATTCTTGCATCAAACTCACCAACTATGGATTCATCACCAACAAATCGACCGTGAGAAAAACCTCTAAATGTTTTCTTTCCACCAATCGATGCGCCTTTAAAAAATGGGTAATTTCCCCAAACATACCCGGCTAAAACTCTACCAGCAATAGTTATTTCAGATATTAGATTGAATGTTTGATAATGTCTCAAGTCGATTTTAAAATTTCCAAAGTTACTTTTGGAATTAAATAGTTCGGGCAAATAATTAGTAGTGATAGAAAAGAAATTCCCGAAAGTTGGAATGTCTGAGTTATTACGATTGTCAAATTCTATTCCGCCAGATAATTGGATTAAATTTAACTCTCCATTTCCATAAGGGTTAATAATATTTAGCAAATCGTTTTCATGAGTATTAATATTTGAATACTCATATCCAATACCCAATTTTAATCTGAGATTCCGTTTAAGAACAATTCTTATATCAAAATTCAGATTAACAAGCTTTTGATTTACATTATAATATTTCTGCAAAAGTGAATCTCTATTTAACCTGGTTTCATTTCCGAAGCCATAAAACCTGGTAATTTCTAAACCGGAAAATGTAAAAGGAATTGTGACATTGGTATTTTCGACAAGATCATTGAACTCTCCAAGCAAATGCACATAATGTTTATGGATACTATAGGCATAACCATACACTGCTTCGAATTTGTGATCAAATGGAACTTGTCTGAAGTCATAATAGTTTATTCTTCCACCGAAACCTAAAAATAATCCGTCGTCATTGTTATATTCTACCGGCACAATTACGCCATAATCGTGGAACCTATCCTCCATCTTAGGTTCGTATTTCAATATAGGATCATCGGGGATTTTATATTTATCATCATTATAATAAGTTGCATTGTTTAGAACTACCTTTGTTTTTTTACCCGAATCATAAAATTCAGTTTTTTTCAATGAAATGTTAATTGGGAGTAGATGAAATAAATATCCATTTACATCGGATGAATCAATCAAAATATCTTTGCCATCTCCGGCGTCGACAATAACCCTGATTCCATCATTAACATTTCCCCGAATGATAGTATAATCATCACCATCAAGTAAGTGTACCCGCAATTCATCAGTTATACAGTTTAATAAAACTCCCGATTTGATTGATGGAATTATTCTTTTTCCCGTTTCTGAATTTCTTTTAAATAATTCATATTTAGTTGAATCATCATTTAATCTAGTTATTTCAACATATTCACCCTTGTTACTGCAATACAGATCGACATACATAACTATGAGTTTATAAAATTCATCGCTGGCAGCTTTTAATTGGTTTCTTCTTGATTTTAGTTTTGTAATTAATTGTTCACCGGCAATTTCAAAGTAATCAGGCGGTAAACATTTTACAGCCTTTTCAATTATATCATCTGTTAATTTTTGCTGCATAAAAACTGCAACTGAATCCCAGATTTCTTTTTTTAATGTTCCGAGTAGTCTCCGATCCAGATGTCTTCCTTCCCACGTCATATCCAGCATTGAAGGCATCGTATCATTAAAATTGACCATAGAAGTAATTGCAATGGTTAAAGCCGTTGGTATAAGTCCATCATACAATGGAAAAGCAAAGTCCCGATCTTTGGGAATAGGTTTCCAGATTCTTTTCTTCCCTACTTTAAAACCTGCCCAATCCCATTGACCAGCATGCCTGTCCCGATCTCCAATTAAAATATCAAGTAATCTTGCTTTCAGAAATCCTACCTGATCTACCTGTTCATCAAGGTCCTCTTCAAGCTTATCAAATAATTTAAATGTGCCAACAACTTTATCCGCATTTGCAAAATTCAGATTAGAATCTTCATACTCATCCGGGTTTTCTTCAATTGTTCCTGGAAATCCACCAAATTCAACTTTAAAATCATTTAATAAATCAGAATTAGGCATGACACATATAATCGGGTATGCATACAGAATATTAACAGCTTCCATCAGCTTTGGAATTACAATCGACGAAGCAGGATTAATCACACTAACCTGATCCTGAATAAAATCATCCACGATTGAATTTTGAAAATCATGCGGAAGGCTTCTGCCCGCATCTTTTTTTAATAATCTAAATTTATATTTCTTTCCATCCTCCCCAATAAAATGTAAGGATTTGGTTTGTTGTCCACCTCCCAATTTTGTTGGGGTTAAACCTCCCGCAAATTTTGTTAAATTAAGAACTGGCAGCTTAACAGAATCAGACCAGACATCTCTCCAATGATCACCCAGAAAAAACCTCATAAACCCGCTTGCCTGCAATTCTGAATCAGCAATCACATAAGTTGAATCAGCCAGGTAGTATTTGCTAATATCCTGTGCAAAAGTTAAATAAGCAAAACAAGAATAGAATATCAGTATAAAAGTTTTCAGCTAAAGTCCGTTAACATTTAATTGTAAATATATTTTCGAGTTATTAAGCAGGAAAAAATTTAATAAAATAAAATTGATTTAGAAAACCAGAGAAGGGATGTTCTTTAAAATATAAAAAGGAGTAGATTTCTAATCCACTCCCTTCAATTTATAAACAATTAATTACTTTGTTTGTGTTCTTGCTTCCACAACTGCAATTGCAGTCATGTTAATTATGTCATCAACTGTTGCTCCACGCTGTAATACATGAACGGGTTTTCTCATTCCCATTAGAATTGGTCCTATTACAGTCGCTTGACCAATCCTTGACATAAGTTTATAAGCTATATTACCTGAATTCAAATCAGGGAAGATCAGAACATTTGCTTTTCCTTTTAGTTCATTAAAAGGATATTGAGCCAGGATTTCTGGTGTTACTGCAGTATCTGCCTGCATTTCACCATCAATTATCAGTTCAGGTCTCCTTTGTTTTACAATCTTAACAGCGTCACGAATTTTAATAGAATCCGAATTTAATGAACTTCCAAAATTACTGAATGATACCATTGCAATTCTTGGCTTTACATCGAATTGCCTAACAGTATCAGCTGCCGAAATAGCTATCTCTGCAAGCTGATCCGCATTTGGATTAATATTAACTGTTGTATCGGCAAAGAAGAAAACATCTGATTTAGTAACAACTATATACAAACCTGAAACTACATTTAATCCTTCTTTAACACCTATACACTGCAATGCCGGTCTAATTGTATTCGGATAACTTGTAGTTAATCCACTAATTAGTGAATCAGCATCTCCACATTCAACCATCATTGAACCAAAGTAGTTGCTTTTTCTCATAAGATCTGTTGAATCTGAGAATGTCGCACCTTTCCTTTTTCGTTTGTCAAAGAAAAGATTTGCATAGTCTTTTCTCTTTTCGCTGGTCATCGGATCAACTATTTCAAACTGACTTGCTTCATAACCTAAACGATTTATTTCATTTTTGATATTTGTTTCATTCCCTAATAAAATTGGTTTTGCAATATTATCCTGGAAAGCAATATGTGCAGCCCTGATAATTTGTTCTTCTTCTCCTTCAGGATAGACTACTTTCTTAGGCTGCTTTTGAGCCTTATGAATCATCACCCGGATAATTTCTTTTGAAAGCCCTAATCTTTCTTTCAGTTCTTCTTCGTATTTATCCCAATCCATTTCCGTAATTTTTGCTACTCCGGATTCAATTGCAGCTTTTGCAACGGCAGGAGCAACATACCAAAGCACTCTTGGATCGAATGGTTTTGGAATTATGTATTCTTTTCCAAATGAAAAATCCTCACCACCATAAGCCTGGATTACCATCTCCGGTACTTTTTCCCTTGCAAGTTTTGCAAGTGCGAGAGTTGCAGCCATTTTCATTTCTTCATTAATTGCAGTTGCACGAACATCGAGTGCGCCGCGAAAAATAAAAGGAAAACCAAGTACATTATTAACCTGGTTGGGGAAATCACTTCTGCCGGTTGCCATAATTAGATCATCCCTTACTTCTACAGCTTCATCGTACATAATTTCAGGATCGGGATTTGCCATTGCAAATATGATCGGATTCTTTGCCATGCTTTTCACCATTTTCTGTGAGACAACTCCTCCGACTGATAATCCAACAAAAACATCTGCTCCTTTTATACCTTCTTCTAGCGAAGCATAACCTTTTTCTTGTGCAAATTCTTCCTTGTATTTATTCAAATCTTTTCTGTCTTTGGTTAAGCATCCTTTTGAATCAAACATATAAATGTTTTTTAAAGTTGCACCTGCCCGAACATATAACTTGCTGCAAGAAATTGCTGATGCACCAGCACCGTTGACTACTATTCTGACTTCAGAAAGCTTCTTCCCTGCTACTTCAACTGCATTAATTAAAGCTGCACAACTAATTATTGCTGTCCCATGCTGATCATCATGAAAGACAGGAATATTCATTGTTGCTTTAAGAGTTTCTTCAATCTCAAAACATTCCGGGGCTTTTATATCTTCCAGGTTAATGCCTCCAAAAGTTGGTTCTAAAACCTGAACAGTCCTGATTATTTCTTTAGAATCTTTACTATTCAATTCAATATCAAATACATCAATATCAGCAAATCGCTTGAATAGTACACCTTTTCCTTCCATAACAGGTTTCCCAGCTTCTGGACCGATATCTCCAAGACCAAGAACTGCAGTTCCGTTAGAAATCACTGCTACAAGATTTCCTTTTGCGGTATATTTATAAACATCTTCCACGTTATCATGAATGTCTCTACATGGTTCAGCAACACCAGGTGTGTATGCTAAAGACAAATCGCGGGATGTAAGACAAGGCTTAGTTGCAATAACTTCAATTTTACCTTTTCGCCCCATTGAATGATAGTCGAGAGCTTCTTCTTTTCTGATTTTCATTTTAACTCCTGCAAAAAAAAAGTTCCGGAATTTTGCGAAACTTATTAATCAATAAAAAATGAATTTAATAATTTTGTTGACCCAACAGATGAACAAGAATTACGGATAATTTGAAGATGAGATTCCATTACACTTTTAATGAATTCGCAGTGACAAAATAGTCTGAATTCTTTGTTCCCCATTAGATTTGAAATTCTAATATTCCTAAAAGAAATTTAAGATTACTTACTAAATTACTCTTATTTTCAGATATCTACCAACAAATCAAAATTTTTATAATCAATATTTACTAAACGCAACATTTGAATCGAATATATTAGCTTTCATCAAATATTTGAGTGATTTTCAATCATTGTCCTGCAGCAGCGGATTCTTCAATTAGTTTGTGTGCTGTTTCTTTTCCAAGATATAGATCAATAAAAAAATGCAGAACGTATAATGCAGGTGTAAGAACGATAGCAATAAAAAATTTATAAATGTAATTAACAACACCGATTGCAAGAACAAGGCTTAAATCCCAACCTGCTCCAAGATAAAAAGCAATAAACAATACTACAAAACTGTCAATGAATTGTGAAACAAAAGTTGATCCGGTAGCTCTCAGCCATATTTTTGATTCACCAGTGAACTTGCGAACAAAATGAAAGACCCATACATCAACCAATTGTCCAATTAAAAAAGCTACAAGAGATCCAACAATTATCCATAAACCTTGTCCGTAAATTGTATTGAAAGCTGAATCCATATTGATCAATCCATAAGAAGTTTCCCTTTCAATCCAGAATTCTGCCGGCGTGAGTTTTACAGCCATAAAAACCATCAGGAATGCATAACCAATTAATCCCGCAGCAGTAAAAGATAAAAACCTTACACCTTTTCTTCCGAAATATTCATTAATAATATCAGTCATAATAAATACTACTGGCCAGAGTAAAACACCCGCTGTAAGATTGAATGATAAATTTTCTACACCGAAAATCGAAAGATTGACTGGATTTAATCCAAAAGTTTTTTCTAGTGAAAATATTTTTACACCAATGAATTCTGCAAGCAATGCATTCGCAACAAAAAATGCTCCAAGGATATAAAATAGTGTTGTACTTTTATCTTTCATTTCATTTATTGGTGTTACTGAATGGTTAAACGAAATATATAAAAAAAAGCGATGCTAACTAAATAGCACCGCTTTGTGGAGAGAGATCTGAAGGGAAATTATCTTTTACGAGTATTTTCTTTTTTACTTGAATCAGTTTTACGACCAGAATCCTGTGTTTTGGTTGTTGTTCTTGTCGTCGTTCTCGTTACTGATTTTGTGTTAGTATTATGTTTCTGAACAGTAGTCTGTTTCCGAACATCTGTATTTTTATTCTGTGTATTTTTCTTTATTACTACCGGTGTTTTCTTTACTTCTGTATTATTCCTGATAACCTTCTGATCATTTCGTGAAGTATTCTGTTTCTTTTCGGTCGTTACTTTCTGTTCAGTATTTACTCTGCCAGTATTAGTATTTTTATTTACCTGAACCTGTTTTTCACGATTTACATCTTTCTGAAGACTTTTGTTATCTCTAGAGTTGGTAACTCCGGTACTATTTTTTCTTACTTCAGTGTTTTTGTTTATTTCAGTTCTCTTCTGTACATCGTTCTGCTTTGTGTTTACTTCTTTTCTTACCTTAATTTCAGATTCATTGTTACTTACTTCTCGTTTTTGATTTCCGTTGTCTCTTGTCCTTGTTTCAACTTTGGAGACATCCAGGGTGCTGCGTCTTGTACTTTTTTCAATTTTTATATCCCGGACATTTTCTCTTTTGAGAACATCTCTGTCAGCATCAAAAGTTACAAGTCTTTCTTTGTTATTATTTATCTGACTTCTGTACTTAACAGGATCAGTTTCTCTATATAATTCTCTTTGCCTTATCTTTTGTCCGCTTCGTCCTTCAACATAACTTAAATCAACTCCACGATTTCTAACTCTACCATTATAATAATCATAATTGGTTCTGATTTTTGTTCTCGAGTAAATACGATACTTGTAATTAGGAGCAACATAGTAATTGTATACCTGGGAATGACAGAAATTATGATAAGATACAAAGTTCCAATAAGTGTAAGGGACATAATAATTAGTCGTAAAATAAATCCCAACATTTATCGAGAAAGCTGCGTAAGGTGATAAAGGTGCCCAACCTATGTAATCATCATCGTATCTCCATTCTACCCACGCAGGTGCCCATTCATTATCAGGAACCCACATCCAGCCATAGTAATCATCATAATACCATCTGCCGTAATGGAAAACTATATAACCAAAAGGTTCATACGAATCCCAGTACCATCCGCTATCTGTCCAGATCCATCTACCCTGAGAATAAGGAGCCCAGTTTGATCTCATTATTGTTGGACGCCAGGCAAGAACACCGTAGTCAAGTTCTACCCAGCTTCCATAAGGAGATAGTGCAGAATAGAAATATCCTCCGTGCATTGCTTTTGTTTCATTCTCAATAAATGAGAAAGATATTATTGCCAGGATTATTATTATGAGCTTTTTCATTTTATACCTCCTTTAAGGTTTTTATAACTTTAACCCAATGTTTGTACCAGTTGAAAAAGCTTAAAAATTGGATGTTTTTGAAGGAATAAATGAAGAGATGTCTAATTTATTGAACAGTGGATCATTTCTGTTGTACAAACAAATCTATCTATTTACTTTTCTATCTTTCCATGAATAATTACCAAATAATCCTGAGATGCCAGCACTAATAATGTATGGAATATGTAAAACTTCGGCAATCAAAAAGTATTTCAATGATAAACCTTTAAAGAAAACTAATTTTCCTTTAAGTAATAAAAGGTATTCATAAACCAGTTTCGAAATGAAACTAATTAATAAAAGATAAATAGATAGATTTCCAAACCATATAGCTGAAATCGGAAGTAGAACTAGTGAAAAATAAAACAAAAATATAAGGATAAGTCGAAGAATTAATAATTTACTGTTATAGAATAAACCTTTGCTCGCCCATCTTTTTCTTTGATTATAAAATTCATTCAAATTTTTATTTGCACTCGTCACAACAAATGAATCCGGGTTGATTGAAAAATTCACATTATACTTTTTTGATTTTGCAATCTTTTGCATAAGGAATTCATCATCACCAGAGGAAATATTTAGATTGTCATTGAATCCATTTACTTCATTAAAAGCATCTTTTCGATATGCAATGTTTGCCGCATTGCAGATTACAGGAGATTTACTCCCGATCAATCCTGCACCAACAATTACAAGTCCGGCAAATTCGAGTTGTTGAAGTTGTGAGAATAATTTTTCCTCAGATTTAAATTTGATTGGTCCGGAAACAAAACCAGTTTTATCATCCATATTACTCAACAAAGAATTCAACCAGTTTTCATTATAGATACAATCAGCATCGGATGTAACAATTATTTCTCCTTTAGAATTTTCTATTCCAAATCTAATCGCTCTTTTTTTGTGAGCGTTCGGAGAATACTCATCAGGGACTGAAAAAACTTTTACGTAATCTGATTTAATTGAATTTTTTAAAACTTCAACCGAATTATCTGTTGAATGATCATTCACATAAATTATTTCAAGTTTATCCTTTTGGAAATTTACATTTTGAATGCTCGAAACATTTTCTGAGATACCATTTGCTTCATTTCGGAAAGGAATTATTACTGAGACAAATGAATCTCTATAGTTTGAACTATCTGATAACCTGAGTTTTGAAAGTCCGCGGGTAATTTTCATCAAAAAGAATAAGTAGTGAAATAAGAGAACTGAAACAATTGCAATGAGAAATTTTTCAGGCATTAGACTTCTTAAGTAAAAGAAAAAAACCGACTAAGGAAGGTAGAAGTAGATTAATCAGGAAAAGAAAAATTGAAGCGTTAAACGCCGTTGAAGCAGTTTCACCGAGTTTAGTTAAGAAAAAAACTGAGGCACCTTCCCTGATTCCAAGTTCACCCAACGAAACCGGGGGAATAACTGATTTTATAAAAATCATCAAAGTCCCTGCCCAGATATAACTAAGGGAATTAATGTTATGAGAAAAAGCTGAAACCAAAATTGAAAATTGAACCAGGTAGCACGCATAAAATAGCAACGATAAAATTGTCATCCTTATAAAGAACATTTTATCAAGAGATTTTAAGGATTTTACTTGAGTTACGAAGTTGGAAAATCTTTTAAACTTCTTTAATCTTGAAAAAATCATGGAATCCCAGAACCTCTCGCTTAACGCCAGAAGAGTCAGGATATAAAATGCCGTGAATAGAACAATGAATAAAGCAATGATAATATAGAGTGATACTTTGTAAAAAGAATAAATAAAAATAAGACTTGAAATTGTCCCCAGGAAAGTGACAATCATCAGAGGAAAAAATTTATCAACCAGTGTTGCAAGGGTAATTATCGAAAACGGTTTATCTTTGAAACTGATTGCCCTGCCAAAAATCTCTCCTACTCTCATAGGCGTTATTATCCCGCCTGAGAATCCGTAGAAAAGAGAAGTGAGTATTTTTGAATTACTTTTTTCATCTAAAATTTTTATACAGGTAATTTTCCATTTATAATACTGCAAATAAATATTTAAAAAGCTCAAACCGAGTGCAATTAAAATTAAAGCAATTTCTGCACCTTTAATTGCATTAAAAATAGAATTATAGTCGATTGCTATGATGAGATAAGTAAGCAACCCGGCAGAAATAAGTATCTTAATTCCATTTAATATCTGAGGTCTGTACTTTTTTATAAACAAAAAAAGGGGATTGGTTTTAGAAGTTAGTTCCACAAAAATTTCTATTGTTCAATTTCAAATATATTTACTTTAAGTCCTTCTGTACAATTTGTGCACATCGAAATCGATTTCCTGTCATCTAAAACATTTCTTCTGAATTTCATATACGCTTCTGATTTCCATATTTCAGAAAACCTGGTTCCGTTTAGTGTTCCCAAAGTAAATTCAGCATCTTTATCAAAACAGCACGGGACAACTTTTCCATCCCAGGTCATCACAGAAGTTCTCCACAAAGCAAAGCAATGATTTTTTATCCCACCCTTAATTTCAAACTTTCCATTAGTTACTTTGTACCTTCTGAATTTTTTATTCGATGGCAAAAATTTCATAGCATTTTCATAAGAAGATATCTGCATTGTTTTAAAAACAACCTTATCTACTCCTGTATTTTTTCCATATTTCAAAACGTCGTCCATCTGGTGTTCATTTTGTTTCATCACAATAAATTGTAATTCTACAAAAGGTTTTTTCATTCCCAGTTCGTTTCTTCTGTTTATCAAAGTTCGCAATCCGTCATCCGCCTGTTTGAAAGTTCCACCAACCCTATAATTCTGATAACTTTCTTCATCAAGTCCATCAATAGAGTAAATCAGTTTGTCCGGTGAATTCTTCAAAACATCATCAACATTTTTTTCATTTATGAAATGACCATTCGTACTGATTGAGATGTAAACTTTTTTCTCCCGTGCGTAATTTATCATTTGTGAGAGATGCTTGTTTATAAACGGTTCCCCCTGGAAAAAAAGTTGAACATAAAACCCGGTTTTGTAAATATCATCAATCATTTTTTTGAATTCATCAAGCTTCAGTAGACCAAGAGGGCGTGTAAGTGTTCCCAAACCTGACGGACATTCTGGACATTGAAGATTGCAGTGATTTGTGGGTTCAATTGAATATGAGATTGGCATTCCCCAAACGATTGGTTTCCTCATCATTTTAGATAAATAAAACGAAGAAACTATTTTAAAAACATTGATAGTTCTTTCGATAGATAGATATTTGAAAAAATTTATTTCCAAGTAAATGCTTTTATCTTTTGGGATTCAATAGGAAAATAAATAATAAAGTGCAAAATAAGAATTTTAGCACTTCAACTTTCTTTTTAATTGGTGCCAAAATCCATATTTTTTCAGTGTCATTTCCAATCTTACTGAAAAACTTTAACTAAAACGGAGTTTTCATGTACATAAATTTCTGTGACATTCCAGGTCATCAGAATCTTTTTTTAGATTATTTGTATGAATTTGATAATGTAAAGGATTACTTTGCTCATAATTTCAGGAACAAAGATTCATACCTAAAAATATTTAAAGACATTAGCGAATCCAAACAATCGCATTATTCACAACTTACTTCAATAATTCAGAATCAATATACAGGATTAGAATCTTCTGAACTGACAAGAAAAAATATTCAATTACTTTCAGATAAAAAAACTCTGGCAGTTGTGACCGGTCAGCAACTTGGTGTTTTTGGAGGACCACTTTATACTTTTTATAAAATTATAACCGCAATAAAACTGTGTGAACATTTATCAGAAAGATATGATGAATTCAATTTCGTCCCTGTATTTTGGCTTGAGGGAGATGATCACGATTTTAATGAAGTAAGAACAATTACAACTATTGACGATCAGAATAAACTCGTTACAATAGGTTATGGTGAAGAAATTCCTGAAGATGAAGCAAAACAAAGTGTTGGATTTTTGAAATTTGACTCATCTGTTAATGATTTCATCAACAAACTTTCTGATCAGTTAAGAAATACCGAGTTCAAAGAAACACTCATAAGTAATTTGCAAAGTTTTTATATGGAAGGCGTTTCTTTCAAAGAAGCGTTCAGGAATTTAATTCATTCGGTATTCGATGAATCGGGACTTATAATTTTTGATCCACAGGATAAAAAAGTAAAAGAATTATTAAAACCGGTTTTCAAAAAGGAATTAAGTGAATTCAGACAGTATACTGATAAGCTTGTTCATGTAAGTGCGGAACTTGAAGAAAGATATCATGCGCAAGTAAAAGTAAAGCCTGTAAACTTATTCCTTAGTCTTGAAGATGGAAGATATTCAATTGAACCAGTTGAAAATGATTTCAGGTTGAAAAGGAAAAGGAAGAATTTCACTCTTGATCAAATCCTGGAAGTGGTTGATACCCAACCTGAAAATTTTAGTCCGAATGTTTTACTAAGACCGATTTGCCAGGATTATATTTTGCCGACAGCATTTTACATCGGAGGTCCAGGCGAGATTTCCTACTTTGCACAAATCAAACCACTTTATAATTTTTTCGGAGTTGTTCCCCCAGTCATTTATCCACGGTCTTCAGTAACAATTTTTGAAGGGAATATTAAAAAGACACTCGATAAATATGATCTGACAATAAATGATATTTTTATTGATGTTGAAGGTTCAAAGAAAAGAGTGATTGACGCAATTGCTGAAATTTCGTTAAATGATATTTTCAAAGAAATGAGTTCAAATATTGAGATTACTTTCGATCAACTGAAAGAAAAACTTTTTCAGATCGACAAAACAACTGCCGATGCTTCTAAAAAGTATAAAGAGAAAATTTTTAATTCGCTGGATGAACTGAAGAGAAAAGCTGAAGAAGCACAAAATAAAAGATATGATGTTACGCTCAGGCAGATTGACAAGGCTGCAACAATACTGTTTCCCGAATCAAATCTGCAGGAACGTATTCTGAACTTTACTTACTTTGTTAATAAATATGGTCCAGATTTTCTGAATCGACTATATAATGAAATTCAGATTGATAAGTTTGAGCACCAGGTTTTAGAGATTTAGTTTTAAGCAGAAACCGATTGAAGTTGTTCAAGAAAATGCGGATTTGAAACTGATGCACATTCAAAGTCTTCAATAATCCCACCGGAAGGTATCAGGCTTGCCAGTATCGCGAATGACATTGCCATCCTGTGGTCTCCAAAACTATTAAATGTTTTCATTTTACTGAATGATTTAATACTGCCGGATAATTTATACCCATCATCAAATTTTTCAATTTCTAATCCAGAACCTTCAAGATTATACAGGAAAGTTTGAATTCTGTCAGTCTCTTTAATTTTTAATTCTGATGCTCCTCTTAAAGTGAATTCACCTTTAGCAAAAATTCCTGCAATTGAAAGTATAGGTAATTCATCTATCAACCCTGGCACAAGTTCCCTATTAATTTCTTTGTTCTCAAGTTCACTACTTCTAACCAATAAAACACCATATGGCTCTCCGTTACTTTCACTAATAATCTCGACTGTAATATCCGCTCCCATTTTCTTTAAATGATTTACAAATCCAAACCTTGTCGGATTCAGCGATACATTTTCAATTTTCAATTCAGAATCTTTTAAGAGTAGAGCTAATACAATAAAATAAGCTGCGGTTGATAAATCACCTGGAATGAAAAATTCGCCAGAGGTGGGATAATTTAATTTTGAAGAACTGATATACCTTAAATTATCTTTCATTTCTATTTCCAGTTTCAACATTCTTTCTGTGTGGTCTCTTGATGGAATTTTTTCCAGTACATATGTTTTTTCTTTTCTAAACAGCCCCGCAAGCAAAACAGCACTTTTAACTTGTGCACTCGCTACCGGTAAAGTATACTCGATATTTTTTAATTCACCTGCAGAATAAATTTCAAGGGGAAGATATTCATCATCTTTTGCTTTTATATTTGCGCCCATTTGTTTTAAAGGCGTAACGACTCTTTTCATTGGTCTACTGCTTAAAGAACTATCTCCGGTAATAATAGAATTAAAATCCTGTGCCGAAAGAATTCCTGTCAACAATCTTGCAGTAGTTCCGGAATTACCGGCATCTAATTCTTTTCCTGGTTTTTTAAATCCTTTAAAACCCAATCCATCCACAAAAAGTGTATTTCCATTTTCATGAAAACCAATTCCAAGTTCCTCCAAACATTTTTTTGTAGATTTTACATCATCAGATTCCGAAAGATTTAAAATCAGGGATGTTGCGTTTGCAAGTGCAGCAAATATCAAAGCGCGGTGGGATATGGATTTATCACCGGGAAGTTTTAAGGTACCTTTGATTTTTGAAATCTTATTAAATTTTTGTTCCATTTCAAACCCATCTTTTATTTCTCAGACCATAAATCCAACATATCAGCAATTTGTATCTCACTCAATTCACCTTCATTAAACTTATGACTTTTTATCCTTTGTCTCAATGCTTCATAGATAACAATTGCTGCAGAAACCGAAACATTCAGGCTCTGAACCATTCCATACATCGGAATTTTGAATCGAACATCGGCTTTTTCAATTGCCTCATCAGATAATCCCCTGTTTTCATTACCCATTACAATTGCAGTTTTTTTGGTGAAATCTAGTTCATAAACATCTTTAGCGGTTTCAGAAATTGCAGAAGCATAAATTTTATAACCATCTTTTTTTAATGCAGAATAACATTCTTCTACAGTTTTGAATTTTTCTTTTTCAACCCATTTGAACGCAGAAGCTGATGATTTCTTTCCGATTTTTGGAAATTTTTCAAGGTTGTAAATCAGCGAAACTTTTGGAATCCCGGCAGCATCGCAGGTTCGGAAAATTGCACTTACATTGTGCCTGTCGTGAATATTTTCTAAAACTAATTTTAAGGAAGGCTGACGGGATCTGATAACTTTGGTGAGTTTTTCAATTCTTTTTTCTGTTCTGTTTTTCACAGAGTGCTCTTATCAAATACAAGTTTGTATATTGATTTATTTTGTGTTTTGCGTGCTTTATCCAGCTTCAATTTATTTTCATCAGCCTGAAGATAAAATGCAGCGAGTTCGGTAATTTTGCCAAGTACGGTTTCCTCATCGTGAGCCCAGCATTCACAATGTTTCAAAGAAGGAATTTCTGCAGTTACACCATCATCAGTTTTTATAACAACAACATCAAGAATCATCTAATAAGTACTTTCACTCTTTTCACCGGAAACAATCTTAACACTAGCACTTGCTCCAATTCTGTCAGCACCCGAAGCTATCATAGCTTCAGCATCTTCTTTTGATCTTATGCCGCCGGAAGCTTTTACTCCCATTTCTTTTCCGACAACATATTTCATTAATGCTACATCACCAACTGTTGCTCCGCCTTTACTGAACCCGGTTGAAGTTTTTACGAAATCAGCCCCTGTTTTTTTACAGATCAAACAGGCTTTTACTTTTTCTTCATCTGTAAGCAAAGCTGTCTCCAAAATCACTTTACAGATCGCATTTTTTGATTTTGCTGTGCTGACTACCTTCCTGATATCATTTTCTACATAATCATAATCTCCGGATTTTAAGCGACCAACATTAATAACCATATCAACTTCAGTTGCTCCATTCTGAATTGCCTGTTCTGCTTCAAATTTCTTAACTTCAGTAGTATTTGAACCTAACGGAAAACCAATAACTGTACAAACTTTGACCGAAGTTCCGGCTAGCAATTTACTGCACATTGAAACATAACCAGGATTAATACATACTGACGCAAAAGAATATTTTCTCGCTTCTTCACAAAGTTCAGTTATGTCTTTTGGTGTAGCATCAGGTTTTAGAAGTGTGTGATCAATTTTACCGGCTATATTTATGTCTTTTAATTTATCACCAATTCCCTTCCCTGCTGCAATTCTGTTTGCACCAACTTCAACAATATTTTTTATAGCATTTGGCTGAGTAACAACATTAGTTTCCCATCCTCTGCAGGAATCGCCGTGACAATAGTATTCCTGGAAAACTTTTTCCAAAAATTCAGGTGATACATCGAGGTTTGTTATTTTCTGATCCATTTTATTCACCATACATTTTATATGCTTTGAAAGTATTTTTTAGCAGCATTGCAATAGTCATAGGTCCAACACCACCGGGAACAGGTGTAATATAAGAAGCTTTTTTTGAAACTTCATCAAATGTCACATCTCCGGTTAAACGATAACCTTTTGGTTTTGATTTATCCTCTACCCTGTTTATTCCAACATCGATAACTACGACACCATCTTTTACCATATCAGCTTTTACAAATTCCGGCGAACCAATTGCCGCAATAAGAATATCTGCTTGCTTTGTGTAAACTGAAACATCTTGTGCCGCTGAATGGCAAATAGTTACAATAGAATTTGCAAATTCTTTTTTCTGCAGTAGAATATTTGCAATCGGCTTACCAACAATATTACTTCTTCCTAAAACCACAACATGTTTGCCTTTAGTTTCAATTTTATATCTTTTCAGTAATTCCTGAATCCCTGCGGGCGTACATGATTTAAAAGTATCTTTTCCGATCACAAGTTTACCAATGCTGATTGGATGAAAGCCGTCAACATCTTTTTTAGGTGAGATTGCATCGATGATTTTGTCTTCGTTGATATGCTTCGGCAATGGAAGCTGAACTAAAATTCCGTGGTAATCATTGTCATTGTTGTATTGGTTAACAAGACTCAGCAAATCTTCCCCTAAAATTTCCTTGTCACGCAACTCAACTTTGGATTTCATCCCGATTTCTTCACAGGCTTTGGCTTTATTCCTCACATAAATTTCTGAAGCCGGATCACTACCTACAAGAATTACAACTAAACCGGGAACTTTTTTCCCTGCTGATTTTAACTTATCAATCTCAGCCTTTAACTCTGATCTTATTTCTGCTGCTACTTTTTTTCCGTCTATGATTTCCATAATTCTTTTATTGTTTTACGCTTTCTCTTAAATTATTATAAGAGATATCATATTCTTTCTTTAAATAATTACTAAGTTTTGTATCCTTTAATACTTCCTGAAGGAACGGATTGGAATTCTGCCAACCTGTTTTACCTTCTTTTCTAAAATTCTCAAGTCTTCTGATTGTAATTTCACAAAAGACAGGATTGATATCACTTGTTAAACATTTTCTATTTAGTTTTTCTGCAGCGATTAAAGTTGTGCCAGTATGTGAGAAATAATCAAGTACAGTTTCATTTTCGTCACTTGCAGATTGAATAATTCTTTCAATCGCTTTTAATGGTTTCTGAGCAAAACATCCGTTTACATTTTCTTCCATCCTGTAAAAAACCTGTTGCACATCAATCCAAACATTTCCCGCTCTTATAAATGCGGATTTGCTCCTGTCAAAATTGGAAGTATCTTCTCCATTAATATTTTTATAATAACCATTCAATACTTTTGGGATATCTGTATAACTCGCTTCAATATTAAACTTCGGATTTCCCTTTGTGTAAAAAAGAAGTTCCTGTCGAATTGCCATCCAGTTTTTTTGTGTGCCGTAACCTCTCTGGTTTCGCATTGTAATAAAACTTCTGCTTTCGAATCCGTTATCTTTCATCATCAGCATAAACTCTGGCAAAGGACTGAAATGTTCATTCTGATCTGCTCCTAACCAGATATAAAGTGAAGCATCATCTTTCAAATACTTATGCGAAAGTTTTATCCATTCTTTACTCCATGCTACAAACTCATCAACTTTTTTTGTTCCGAATGCAACAAAGTTATAAGGAGGGTCCTGAACAGCAAGAGCTGCTTTTCCATTTTTAATCAGCTTATTAATTTCATTTTCATTAGCAGCATCAACGCAGCCAACTTTATGTTTTCCATCCGGGTCTTTCCAGATTTCACTTTTTTTTAATCTGCAATAAGGGAGGAGTAATTCCTGCAGCTTTTCATCAAGATCAATTCTTGGCAGAGGGGCATTAATCATTTTTTAAGCAGTAACTTTTTTGTTGAATTCCGGGAAGAGTATTCTTTCTATTTCCAAAGCTTTACCGGTTTCGGAATCAATCTTTAAAAATACACCACAAAGGTGAACATCATCCTGTGCAGATTCATACTTTTGAGGAGTTTGATATAAAAACCTGTTAAGTGCGGCTTGTGTTTTCATTCCAATTACAGATTCATACGGACCTGACATTCCGACATCAGTAATGTAAGCTGATCCGTTTGCCGAAATTCTTTCATCAGAAGTTTGAACGTGAGTGTGTGTTCCAAGAAGTGCACTAATTTTTCCATCGAGGTAGTGAGACAATGCC
Organism: uncultured Ignavibacteriales bacterium; assembly: GCA_963822905.1. Lineage (GTDB taxonomy): Bacteria > Bacteroidota > Ignavibacteria > Ignavibacteriales > Ignavibacteriaceae > CAWGJF01. Next base: position 1,869,859 of record CAWGJF010000001.1, on the reverse strand, counting down.
ATTTTTTCTGCAGTCGCTTCTGCATGAAAATCGATAATAATTACTTTCGTCTCGTTACTGACTCTTCCAACAACCCAATCAGCAGAACGGAAGGGACAATCGATTATCGGCATAAAAGTTCTTCCCTGCAAATTTATTACAGCAACTTTTCCTTTTTTTGAATCGCCAATATAAAACCCGTTGCCGTAAGTTCCTTTGGGATAGTTTAACGGTCGTAAAGAGCGAGGCTCTTTTTTAAGGTAATCCTGTGACTGAGGTTTATCCCAGGTATGATTTCCGCCTGTAATTACGTGCGCACCAAGTTCCAGTAATTTTCTGCCGTCGCTTTCAGTACAGCCTTTCCCGCCGGATACATTCTCGCCGTTTACAATTACAAAATCTGCTTTGTGTTTTTGTATAAGTCCGGGCAGCCAGGTCTGAACAAGCTCAAGACCGGCTTTTCCAACTATATCGCCTATAAATAAAATATTAATTGAGGGCATGAGGTGTTAATTTTTGATTGCCAATATATCCAAATTTGGAGAGAATTCACAGAAACGAAAATAGCCTGAATAAGAATTAACTCAACAGCTCAGTTTAAGAACTCTTTATATTCTTTAAAATCTGTTATTAATCAAATCTTTTTCGAGTTTAGTAATTTTCTTAAAAAACTCTGTTTCAATACTTATTTCATCTTTTGTTTTAACAGGTTTCCAGATTCCAACCACCTGTCCGCTTACAACAATTATTGGTCTGAAAATTCCGTTATTGGAAATCGCTTTATCAATTAATTTAGGACTGAGTACAGCACTTCTGTCTGTGTAGCTGATAGTAAACTCATCATATGCAGGAAGAAGATAAACCGACTCTTTCACTTTTTTAGGAATTTTAATTGAATCTGAAAACCAATATTCTTTATCATCAATCATCTCAGAAACAAATTTAGATTTCACCATTTCAATTGCATTTCTTGCATCTGCAACAGGCAAACCTGACCACCAAACAAAATCCTGTAATGTTGCGGGTCCGTGACTTGTAAAATATCTTCCAGCAAGTTTTGCTAGTGCATCTTCCCTTTTTATTGTTTTTGATTTTGAAACACGTTCATCAAAAAGTGCATAAGTTTGTTTATTACCTTTTGCTGCTCCACTGCAAACAATGCCTTCCAATTCTGCCATTAACATAAAATGCGACGATCTGTTTTCGCTTACATCAAATTTAGCTTTAATAAGTTCACTCATTAATTCTTCACGTGATAGATGATTTCCACCTGATAAAGATTTTTCAATTATTCTGTTGCTCCTTTTTATTGCTTCAGTATCTAAGCCAAGATTTTTGTGTCTTGATTTTAAACCTGATTTTATGTGTGGAGCAGTCAATTCAAGTATCCAACGAGCATCTTCTCGCGTAACAAAATGCCAGGTTGGTCTTAAAAGATGTGTACGGATTATCTCACCTTTATTAACAGCATCTTCAATTATTTTTTCGGTTAAGCCGGGCAACCGGACTCCGATTGCCCATTTTGCCATTTTAAAATCCTGAGCCTGCATTGCTCCCATCCAGCTAACAATCTCCGCAGGCTTCTTAAATTTTGTAGCAGCAATCTTCTGGTTGATCAGTCTATAAAAAGGTATTTCCTTAATCAGCATAAAATTAATAAATGATGATCTTTTTCTTGCTTTAAAATTAGTTTAACTCAAACCAAGAAACAATCATAAGTAAAATTAGTTAACCCATTTAAGTTTTTGTAGATTGACTGGATGAAATCCAAAACCAGGTTCAGAGTTAAAATGCAAAGAGTACTCGTCATTACTCTTTGCTGGACTTTCTTCTCCGTATTTTCTTATGTAAGTCAATACTATTTTATTTATGACCTCATTTCTTTAAAAAAACTTTCCGGCTATTACGACTTCTGGCTTGATTTTACAGGCATTTTAATACTTGGAATATTCGGCGGTTTTGTTGGAGGTTATCTATTAGTTTTTAAGATGGGTAACAAATACAGGAAAAAATCTTTTGCTTTCGGAATAATAAACTCAGGATTTATTTTTGTGTTATCCTACCTTGTATTGGCAATCTTCGGATTGTTTTTTATGGATTTAGTTTATTTCCTTTTTCAAGGCGATTTTAATTTTGCTGTTATAAAGTCAGTTGATAATGTTCTTTTTAATCTTAAATCTCCTTCATTTTTTACTACGATGTGTGTCTGGGCATTTCTGGTTACATCCACACAATTCATGTTACAGATAAATGACAAATTCGGTCAAGGGAACCTCTGGAAATTTATTACTGGAAAATATTATCAGCCGCGCCAGGAAGAAAGAATATTCATGTTTCTTGATTTAAGATCATCCACATCAATTGCTGAGCAAATCGGAAGTCAAAAATATTTTGAACTGCTTAAAGAAATTTACGAGGATATAACTGAACCAATATTGAATAGTCTTGGTGAAATTTATCAATATGTGGGTGATGAAGTTGTAATATCCTGGACAATTGATAAAGGTATAACTGATAACAATTGCCTGAACTGTTTTTTTATGATCAATGAAACGCTTGAGAAAAAACGAGATACTTACATAAAAAAATATGATACAAGTCCTTCATTCAAAGCCGGGTTGCACATTGGAGAAGCAACAGTCGGTGAAATTGGAGTTATCAAAAAAGATATCGTCTATTCCGGTGATGTTTTGAATACAACTGCCCGGATTCAGAAGGAATGCAACAAACAAAATGTAAAAATCCTTTTGTCATCGGATTTACTAAGTCATTTAAATCTGAATGGAAACTTCAAGATTACTTCACTCGGAGAAATTTCGTTAAGAGGAAAAGATGAAATGGTTTCATTAAACACAGTTTCGATTATTTAAATAAAAAACTGCAGGTAAGATTTATCCCTTCAGTTTTATACTAATTTTAATTTAATTACTGCTGTTTCGGATATGAGTAATTTATCATCCACTGAATTCCGAATTTATCGGTAAACTGACCAAAATATGCTCCCCAAAAAGTATCAGCAAGAGTCATCGTCACTTTACCACCTTTCGAAAGTCCGTTAAAAAGTTTTTCGGCTTCTTCTGTATTTCCGGCAAAATTCAGATAGGGATTTATGGTTGCCATTGTATGATCCTTTATAATTATTTGTGATTGTGTTGATTGCTAATTTTTATTAAAACTGGGTTAATTGTAATTACAACATCAAAAAAATATTTTGAAATAATTACTTATTCTCTTTCCTTTTTTCATTTATTTTCCTCTCTTCAACATCTGTTACTCTGTGTTTCGTGATTTTCGAAATAAGTCCAATAGGAATTTTTTTATCGAGAGGAAATTGAATTGTTCCTTTTGAAGTTTTGTACGGCTGCAGTTCTTTCTTAAAAACAATAATTGGTTTCGAGGTTGGAAAAAATCCTATGTGATCTTTGAATGCGGCAAAATAAACAAGCACACTTTTCTGTCTGAAAGAAGGCATGTTATAGCTTATCACTTCTTCAGCTTTCGGTGCTGCCTTATGAATCGTTTCTCTTATCTGCTGAAGTTTAATCCCGATGTCTTCAGGAACAGTGGAAAAATACTCATCAATATTTTTTATTGATTTTTTACCAGCTTTCATTCATCACCCTTATTTATATAATGAAGAACTATAGCACCCGAATTGAATTTCTTTGAATCAACAAATTGAAGTTTTGTATTTACGTCAATTCCATCAAACAAACGAGGACCTTTACCTGCAATGATCGGGTGAACAACAAACCAGAATTCATCAATCAAATTTAATATTTAATAGCTGTGCAGCAATGCTGATACTTCCGGCTAAAATATTTTTACCCTTATGCTTTTTTAATTCAGAAACTATTCCGGTAATGTCTTTATTTGCTAACTGCGAATTTTCCCATTTAACCTCAGTGAGAGTTTTTGAGAAAATTATTTTTTTAATTGGATTATATTTATCCGCAAATCTTAACATACTCTTTGTGCTGTTTGGATCTTTATATGCAACCGGCCAAAAGTTTTCCATTAGCTGGTATGTTTTTCTTCCCATTAAAACTACGTCACCTTCATTTAATAAATTTGTAAAGAAATCGTGCAGTTCATCATCGGCAATAGCTGTTGTATGATCTGCGAAGCCGTTGATAGTATTGTTAATTGCAAAAATTATTTTTCTCATTTTTTACATATTTAATGGTTGTAAAATACTGCATTTGTTTCCTTCAGTATCAATAAAAGAGACATAGTCTCCAACTCCAGGAATAGTATGTGGCTCACCCAAAACTTCACCACCAGCACTTTTTATTTTTTCCATTGATTCTTTGATATCGTCGACAGAAATTACTACTGATGGTTGATTCATATTTGGGTCTTCAAGTTTCGGATAAAAACCGCCGTTGATAGCTCCAGGTGTTTTAATCATTCCATTTTCTCCTGTTTCTGTTGTTTGAGCAACAATATAATTTCCCATTTCGGGACCGTACTGAACCGTCTTCCAACCAAAAACATTTGTGTAAAATTCCGACATTCGTTTTCTATCTTCTGCAGCCATTTCGAAATGTACGACAGGATTCATTTTAGACATGGTTTTGCTCCTTTGGATTATTTAGGATATTTTTTTTAATTATTCTGTGAACAGTCTTAATTACTAAATGTACATCTTTGCTTATTTCGTATATTTTAAAACCACACCACCATTCGCCAATTGTTGAGTTGAAACAAGAGATAAAGTTTGGGAAGAATTCCCTTTCCCGAAAAGAGGGCGTCCGCTTCCTAAAATTACCGGTGCAATTCCAATACGGTATTCATCAAACAGGTTATCGTTTACAAAAGTCTCTGAGAGGTTTGCACTTCCAAACACATACATATCTCCATCGCCTTGAGCTTTCAGTTTAGAAATTTCAGCAGAAGCATTCTCTTTAATCAGTGTTGAATTATTCCAGTCAACTGATTTCAATGTCCTGGAAAAAACGAGTTTTGGAATTTTGTTCATTAGTTTGGTAATTTCTCCCGGTTCGGAATTTTCTTCAATTGCTTTTGTCCAATGAGCCGCCATACCTTCATAAGTTACACGACCAAAGACAAGATAGTCTGCTGAATGTAACTGTTCAATGCTTAATTGTTCAAGTTCTTTTCCCCAAATAGAGTCATGAAAAGATAAGTCCCAGTTTTGCTTTCCTTCAAAATATCCATCAAGTGTAATGATGTTCCACATTATTAATTTTCTCATTATGTGTTCCTCAATGTTTTTTTAATTAATATTCTCACAATGAATTTTTCTTATGGTTTTGTACTTCTTTAAATTTTATTAATTCTCAAAGAATCCTTTTGGTGTTTCTCCTTTCAGGAAAGGCTCAATGAAGGCAATCAGAAGATCAACTTGAGTGATAACAGCTGTATGTGATGTTGCGGGTAAAATTGCAAGTCGGGATTCAGGTAATGGATTACCCATATCACCCATTACACCACCACCAAGCAACTTGAACATAGCAACTATATGTTCGAGTGTTGCAACGTCAGCATCACCGGCAATGATCAGCACAGGAATTTTTAATTTTTTAACATCTTCTTCCCACTTCATCGGTTCACTTTCCAGGGCAATCATCTTTTTAAGGAATGCAACATAACCTACTGGATTAACAGATTGCTTATAGGTCTCAGCGAAGAAAGGCATTGAAAGAAACATCTCCACGGTCATTTGTGGAATGAATTCACGATAAACCGGCTGCCAGCCTTCAAGATCATAAGCAACAGAAGCAGTTATGAGTTTGTTCAGCTTCTGCGGATGGTTGATTGCTAGTTTCAACCCAACCTGACCACCCATTGAGTAACCGAATACATCTGCTTTCTCAATTCCAACTGCATCCATAAACTCAGCTACATCATCGGAAAGATTTTGATAGGTGATGGGCCTATCTATATCTTCTGTGTGACCGTGACCCTGAAATTCCAATGCATATACTTTATGATTTTCTGCCAACATGGGTATTATTTTCCCCATAGTCATAATATCCATATAAGCTCCAGGCAATACGATCAGGGGATCGCCTTCACCTGAAACTTCATAGTACATTTTCATACCATTTACATCTACATATTTTCCGGCGTTCTCCTGCTGGGAAAACAATGAAGATGTTATCACAACCAAAAGGATTATTACAAGTTTATTGAACGAGATTGTTTTTGTTTGCATAATTTTTCTCCTAAATACAAATATTGATAAATATCTTTGATCATTCACTGAATTATCTTACTGCTGCCGTAATATTAAAACATTTGCACTCAATTATTCCCGAGTTGTTCTGCCAGCCCGATGAGAAGTCCTTCTGGTCCGCGGATGTAACAGAGCCGATATGAGTCTTCGTACTGAACCACTTCACCGACGAGCTGTGCCCCAATCTTGATGAGTCGTTCGAGCATCTCGTCTATGTCTATAACAGCGAACATAACACGTAAATAGCCGAGAGCATTCACTGGGGCATTCCGGTGATCGGCAACTATAGGCGGTGAGAGAAATCGAGAGAGCTCGAGCCTGCTGTGTCCATCTGGGGTGACCATCATTGCGATCTCGACCTGCTGATTGCCAAGTCCGGTGATGCGCCCGGCCCATTCACCTTCGATTGTGGCTCTCCCTTCAAGCTTAAGTCCAAGCTCGGCGAAAAAAGAAATAGCCTCATCGAGGGATTCTACTACAATGCCGACATTGTCCATCCGTAGTAATTTATTTTTTGTCATAGTTTATTCCTTGTATAAAATTTATTTCAATAGTCGTTTTAAATCAATTAATAATCTCTCCTTTATTTTTCGCCAATTTTTCGTGCCATTTTTTGAGTTCCTTAGGTGTTTGTCTCATCCAATCTGATATTTCACCAACGATTTTCAATGGTGCCTGGGTGCGATATGAGCGTGTGGGGTTACCCGGAAATTTTTTGTTTGTAACGTTCGGATCGTTTTCAAAGCTCCCTGTCGGTTCAACAACATAAACACGCTCACGTCCGTCACCTTTAGCCAGTGCCGCAGCAAGTCCAGCACCATTAACCAGAGCTGTAAAATAGATGTGATTCATTTTAAGTTCAGGTTTGTAATTAGAATTGTTCCCTGCAATCAGCAAATCTCCAATCTGCAAATCTGCTTTCGTTCCGTGATAAAAGGATCCCTTGTCAGACAGTTTGACTTTGAACTCATTGGCTAATCTGTGATTTTTTTTAGCATTATCAACATCATTTAAGTCCTCATAGCATTTGGCAATGTTTGAATATAGCAAAGGGAAAGCTGCCTTTACAGCATCATTATTTATTTTTAATGCAAACTGCAAAGCTGTTTCGAGCCATTTTAATTTGTCGGGAACATTTTTTTGAAGTCGGGCCACAAAATAAGCAGCCGTAAATTTTTCAAAGTCGTCAGTCGCCTCGTTCCAGGCTTGAAGAAATATTCTGCTTGCGGCACCAGGTTTGCCTTTTTCTTCCAGGTTCATACCCTGGATACAGAGTTTAATAATATTGTTGTTTGGATTAAATTCCATTATCAAATACCGTTATTTTATTTAAATAAAAGTTTACTTATTTCTCCTTAAGCACCAACAGTACCTGTCTTTACTTTTCCAGCCCGTTTGTAATTAGCGAAAATCACGCCGTTTGAAGTGATCAAACTGTCGGTGACTGTGAAAGCTACAGGAATAGTGCCTTCGCTGAACAAACGCTTGCCGGTGCCAAGCGTAACAGGGAAATTCATCAGTAATATCTCATCGACCAGGTCATGCTTAAACAATGTTTGGGCGAGATTGCCGCTGCCTATCACTTTTAATGTCGAACCTTCCCCGGAGTTGAGTTCTTTGATGCGCGATACGACATCGCCGGTAATAAGTTCAGAATTTGTCCAGTGAAGTTCCATTGGATTATGAGAAACCACGTATTTTGTGACATCGTTGATACCCGGCCACATATCTGCATGTTCGGGCCAGTACGCAGCAAAAATCTCATATGTTTTCTTGCCCAATAGAAGATCGGTTGACTCCATCACTTTTTGCATGAACTTGTCGGCTTCTTTGTCAGCTTCGTGAAAATACGGAGCAGTCCAGCCGCCGTACTTGAAGTCACTCGATTTATCTTCCTCTGGTCCGCCGGGTGCCTGAATTACTCCATCTAATGAAATAAACTCCTGGATAATTATTTTTCTCATTTTGTTACTCCTTTTAATTGTGTAAGTCGAGTAGTCTGTTTATCTTACTTTTTGATTGATTAATTGTGGTCAACATTACTAAGTCGTTTGGCGAAATCGGAATTCGACACAGTTCATTTTTTATTTAACCGAACTTTTTAAATCCATTTCACCATTCAAGAACGGCAGCACTGTTTCCGCCAGCTTGAGTGAAGAGCCCATCTCGTAGTGTGTTACGTCCGGCAAAATTGCCAAACGATTCTTTGATATGTGCTCGCGCATCCATCCCGCATCGCGTAATCCTCCGCCAAGCAGGTGATAGAAAGATATGTAATGTTCAGGACGAACCATATCCGCGTCACCATATACAAGCATTACCGGCATCTTGAGCTGCTTAACACTTTCAGACCAATCATACGATTGACGCATAGCCTCTCCCATTGCGTCGAGAAGCCTTGGAAAATCCTGCGGATTAGGTGCAATCGCAACATAGGATTTATATATCATCGTTTCCTTCAACTGGTCAGCCATGGCTGCATTTAATGCTGCCTGCTGCGGCAACATTTCTGCAAACCAGCCGTCTTGTGCATAAGGTGTAGAAACGAGTATCAACCGGTGTATGAGTGAGGGATGCTGAAATGCAAGCTGCAACGCAACAGCTCCACCAAAAGAGTAGCCCATTACATCTGCCTGCTGTATGCCTAGTTTCTCAATGACTATAGCGAGGTCATTGCCGATTTCTGCCGGGACAATCTTCCTGTTGCCAAGCGCTGTGTGCCCATGCCCAAGCAGATCGACACCAATTACACGGTGTGTCTCTGCGAGCTTCATAAGGACTGGCCCAAAAGCATCGGCTGACATAAGCCCGCCATGCAGCAGTAGTAAAGGCTCTCCTTGGCCTCTAATTTCGAACCAATAATCAATGCCATTAGCAGCTACGTAACCGCTGGTGTCCGGCTCAGTAACGGTCTCCTGCGCCCATGTCATGGATCCCAAGACGAAAAGAACCACAGCAATAAACACAACTCTGAATTTTGTCATAACTCTAATCTCCTTCCTACCTTTTCAATTAAATTATTTTACCATTTTTATGATTACTTTTTTATTGTTTTCTTCAACTATTAATTTTCTTCCACATATTTTTTGAAGTTGTCCAGGATTGCTTGCCAGCCAGTTCTTTGCATCTCAACGGGGTTTTCGTTTTCAGCATCAAAGATTGTTGTAATTACTGTACTGCCATCACGATCTTCAAAATGCACTGTTACTTTCCTTCCATCAGCAATTGTATAAGCTATTTTCTTTTGATCGACTATTTCATCATAAGTTGCTTCAAAGTCGAACCCGAAACTGCCGTCTTTCGCTTCCATCCGGCTTTTAAGTTTTCCTCCTGCTCTCAGGTCGTTCTCCGCTCTCGGGCAGTGCCAGTCATCGGCGGCAAAGTTCCATTTTATAATGTGCTCGGGTTTTGTGTAATGGTCCCAGACTTTTTTAGTGTCCGCAGATATTGTTGTTTCTATAGTGACTTTCGTGGTATCCATTATTTTCCTTTTTTTTAGTTTTTAATTATTTTAATTGGTGATCAAGAATGTTATACAGACGGCTCTTTCGCTTGTCGAGGTAAAATTGGTTTTACTTTCCAGCGCATATAAGCAAAGAAAGTGATAACTATAAATAATACAGCCGTATAAATTGCACTGCCGGCTTCGCCCCTTAGTGAGTGAAATACAGTAGCACTCGCTGCCACAGCCATCAAACACGCTGCAGTTAAAGGGACCAGCCACGTATATATGCGGAGCAAAGCCGGTAAAATCAGGCCGGCTACAGCAAGTAATTCTGCTATGCCTATGAAGTAACGTAACCCGACACCCATGGAGGCATTCATTATCTCAACATATTCTGCCGGGGGAAAAACCATGATTATACCGTGCTGCAGAAATTGCAATGCAATTAATATCTGAAGTATCCAAAGAAAAATGTTCATAAGTTATTCTCCTTATTTATAAATTTTAAAATACCTTTATACGTTTTTTTCCATACCGACATTATCAAGTTTTTTCATTTTATTTCTCCTTAAGTTTCTCATTACCTGTCTTGACTTTTCCGGCTCGCTTGTAATTGGTCATTATCACTCCGGTTGCTGTAACGGTACTCTCTGCTAATGTAAAAGTAAATTTTCTAATCCAATAGAGAAGACTATCCAATTGCGACAAGATTTAGTGATTTTATTGTTTGCCATTTCCTTCTCAGTTTACCAACCCTTTTAATAATTTTTCATCTGCTTAATCTATCGCAAATTTAATTCCTCTATCCAATTTGAAAAAGGTACAATAACGACATTTTAAGGGGTTGAATACGGCATTATTTTTTTAATTCTTTTATTTTAAAATTTAATAAGCCGGCTTTCTTCATATTTATGAAAGATCAAAGAGATAGGTAAACCAATTAAGAACATTATAAAACTAATACCCACCAATATTTGTAAAAAACTCTGCTTAAAAGCAGGAGTGTTGGAAACCGGAAGCACAATTAAGTTCATGATTAACCAAATTATTACACCATATATTAAACCTGCTACAATTTTATGGTTGCTTTTAATTTTTAGTTTTGGATAGGCGAAGAAAAAAATCAAAGTCCAGCTGAAGGCAATAAAAAAATGAAAGAGCAAACCAAGTAAAGCAGTTAAAAGTCCTCCTGTAAATGCCTGATCGCCCAACAATCCACTTGCTATAAATCTAAGAACAGTAAAAGGGCTAACGCCCGACCTTAAATATGAATTAATAAAAGCCGCACAAATATCTAATGTACCCGCTAATAATGCCGTCCAAATGATAAGACTAACCGGTAACTTATGTTTAATTGAGTTAATTTGTGTATCCATTCTTTTTATTTTTTTAACCTTATGTTTGTTTTGTAATAACCAGACCAAAAACTAAAAGACAAATAATAAAAACATGAAAAATAACATCCGGCAAGGTACTGGGACCAACACCAACAATTATGGTAAACACTCCAATGAGGGTTCCGAATAAAGCAAAGCCTTGAACTACGAAACTTATTGTATTTGTCTTAGCCGGGTAAATCATCGTAAACACTAATCCAATTAATAAAACTATCCCGATAATGCCTTCCGGGATACGTGCTTTGGGGTGTTCATATCCTTGAATAAAAAATCCAAAGTGCATTAATGATGCGGCTATAAAACCAGTTGCTTCTATAATTAAAAATATTCGTATCATAAATAATTTTTTGTTGTTTAATCTTTCAAAATTATTTTAAATTTTCGTTCCAAAACTTTTGGATCATCTTCGGTACCGGGTGGATGTTTACCATTTGCGCATTGTGGTCAGAGCGGTTTTTAAACTCATGCCAGGCGTTAGGAGGGATGATGGCAATATTGCCTCCTTCAATTATTTGCTTTTCGCCATCTACTATTACTTCAATTTTACCATCAAGAATTATAAAAATCTCTTCATAAGGATGACGGTGTTTTTCGGCGCCTTTACCGGGCGCACTGTTTACTACAAAGAAAGAAGCATTGGCAGCAAATTTAAATCCCTCAAATATTGCCGAACTGCTGCCAGCCGGTTTAATACTATTTATATTTAGGGTATTCATTTGAATTTTTATTTTGTTATAAAATGTTTTTACTGAATGATTTTATTTTATTCTTAATTTCTCTTTCTAATTTGAAAAAGGTGTAACTCGGCAATTAAATGGTTTATTCCGGCATCACCTTTTTTTAATTTCTTCATCCAAAAATTTAATAAGCTCTGCATTCACTACCTCAGTTCTTTCCTGCTGAACATAATGACCGCAGCCTTTTAGAATAATTGTCTTTCTTAAATTAGCCAGCGCATTTTTCATAGCATCAAAATCACCATATTTAACTGCGGCTTCTTCCGCTCCACCGATAAATAAAACGGGTTGAGTTATTTTATTTTTATAGGCTTCTTTCAGCAATGGATAATCTTCATTTACATTTCGATAGAAATTTAAAGTGCCAGTTAAACCAGTTTTTTTATAAGCCTTAGCATAATAGTCAATTTCTTTTTGTGTTAACCACGAGGGCAGCTTCGATGGTTCGGGAAAACCTACCAATAGTTTTGAATCGGCAGGTTTATTAGCAAACAAATTATCGATAGTACCTTTCGGTTCATCACCGGAAAATCCATAAAGAAAAAGCCTGTAAAATTTTTGCGGGTCTTCTTCAAATTCAGCTTCTGCAGCACCCGGTTTTTGAAAATATCCCATAAAGCTGAATTTATCTTTAAAAAAGTTTTTCATCTTTTCAGGATCTCTCGGTTCAGGATAAAATGGAATGCTTAATACTACGAGAGCTTTTATAGTTTCAGGATAAAGCATAGGCATTAGCCAGGAAATATTTGCGCCCCAATCGTGTCCCATTACAACAACTTCCTTTGCTCCCAGATGATCAATCAAAGCTTTCAAATCATTAGCGTGTTGAAACAGGCTGTAGTCACGAGGATTCGGTGTAACTTCAGATTTACCATGCCCTCTTAAATCGGGCGCAACAGCGTGGTAACCTGCATTTGCAAGAGCTGTAATCTGAAGCCTCTATGAATACCAAAGTTCAAAGGCGCCGTGAATCATTAAAACCAAAGGTCCCTTTCCCGCTTCGGCATAATGATATTTAATTCCATTTATAGTTGTGTATTTATGTTTTATTTCCACTTCATCGATAATTTCTTTATTCTTTTTCATTATGTATCCTCAGAACTTAATTAAGCTTTAAGTATTATATTATTTTAGCACTGCATAATGAAGTTGAATTGTGTTTGAATTTAATTTAGTTACATTTATTAAACTCAATTTAATTTCAAATTCAACATCCTTGAATAAAAGTATTCCCTTGCCGAAAAAAACAGGTTCCATAATCAAAAGAAAATCATCAACTAATCCAGCATCAAAGAACTCACTTATTGTGATTGATCCGCCAATTATTACCGCTTCTTTGTGACCTTTTTCTTCAAGCAGCGAAATTATTTCCATAGGCGTTTTGTTTGCAAAAACTACAGTTTTATTATCTGTTTTTTCCTGAATGGTAGAAGTTAAAACGATTGTTGTCCCATCTACTTTGAACGGTAGATTATTCGGTGCCAGGATATTATAAGTTTTTTTGCCCATTATTACAGCCTTTTTCTCCTGGCATATTTGCATAAAGCCCTTGCCGTATTCCTGCGAGAGCCAATCGGGAACTCCTCTTTGGTTAGAAATTAATCCGTTTGCTGAAATTGCGATATAGACACTTATCTTCATGTATCTTCCGATTTTATTTTATAACATATTATTCAGTTATTTGTTAAAAACTGCTAAAAGAAGAAATACAAAACCAATCAATTGCAAAATATTTCTTATAGTTGTCCATTTCTCCCACAGCTTTGCCCGCTTTATTAGTTCCGGAGTGGCAGGTGCATCTTCGGGTGTTTTAGAAAAGTAAATAATTTCTTTTGCAAAATATGTCACTGTTGAAATTATGATTAACAAAAAACTGCCAATGGAAAGCAGCATATATGTCCGGATAAGAACGACAGCCCAGTTTAATACTAATGCGATTATAAATGAAAGCAGAAACAGTATTTGCAGCGGCAGATGAATTTTTTGTGCTTTTGAGGTATGTTCTCTTATAAAAGAAAAAGATGCCGGGGGATCTGAAAACCATTTTGGCATATTTACTAATCTTTCATACAAACCGGCAAGAAATATTATTCCCATAAATATCGTTGTCATATCTAAAATAATATTGCTCATTTTAATCTCTCAATTTGTTGATAGAATTTAATATAAAATTAAGAGTATGATAAGAAACAAGATCAAGTTTACCAATTAAGACCCTTAAACATTGCTGACTGTTCCCATTCTTCACCACTCATTTTTGAATGTTGTGATATGAGATACTCCGCATCTTTACCAATGGGGACTCTGAATTTAATTTCGGGGTCTTCAATTTTATCAGCAATAAGTTTTGCTATCTCAGAAGGCTCCGGTCTTTTATCATCTTTTAAAAATTCTTCAAAGCGTAATTTCATTTGCTCGTAAAGTGGCTGATAATCAGATGAAGAAAAATGTTTTTGCCTTATCGGCATATCAGTTTTAATTGAGCCGGATTCAATTAATATTACTTTTATTCCGAAATGTTTTAATTCAAAATGAAGAGCTTCGCTCATCATAGCGAGCGCGGCTTTGGCGGAAGAATACGAACCTCCGTAAGGCGGCGCAAACCGATCCGCAGCTGAAGAAATATTTACGATTATTCCTTTTTTGTTTTTTCGCATACCCGGAACAAACGCCCTGATCATTCTTAACGGACCTAATACACTTGTTTCATATTCCTTCTTTATTTCCTCGATTGGAATAACTTCAATCGGCCCGGCAACAGAGTAAACAGCATTATTAATTAAAACATCGATGCCACCGCATTCATCAACCGCATTTTTTATTTGGCTCTCATTTTTTACGTCTAAAGAAATTTTCTTATATACATCCAAATCATTCAGATCACTAATATTTCTTGCACTTGCTATCACATCATATTTTCTTTCATTGAATTCTTTAGCAAGTGCTTTACCTAATCCTCTTGATGTTCCTGTTATTAAAACCTTCTTCATAGCAAAACCATAATTTTCCCTCTGTTTAAATAGAATTTACTCTTAATAAAATGAAAATTTATATTGAACTTAGTATCTTAAAAAGAGCCATTATTTAATAATATTACCATGCCATTATTTTAAATCACATTATGCCTAAACAAATAGAAGAAATACCTTTAGTCGCGTTTAAGTTGAATTATTTATCGAGTGTGCCTTTATATGAACAGCTTTATAATTCGATAAGAAAATCAATCCGAGAAGGAAAATTTTCATTCGGGCAAAAGCTTCCCGGAACGCGGTCATTAGCTGCCGAATTAAAAATCTCCCGCTACACAGTCGCCGCCGCTTTCCAACAGTTATTATTGGAAGGATATATAAGAGGGAAACAGGGATCAGGTTCTTATGTAAATAAAATCCCGGATAAATTATTACAAGCGAAAGAGGGCGGTTCTGCTAAAAGATCTGAGGAAAAAATATTTTCGAAGATTAGCAGCCAGATGGAATCAATGCATTATTACCGCCAGGCGATAGCTCCCCAAAAAATAGTTCCGTTTCAAACAAGCGTTCCTTCGTTAGATGATTTTCCAATTAAAACCTGGTTGAAGTTAATTAACCAAACTTCACAAATCTATTCCAACATTCATTTGAGATACGGTGACGCGGCGGGATACAGACCACTGCGGGAGGAAATTGCAAAATATTTAAGAACATATAGAGCGGTT
Source organism: uncultured Ignavibacteriales bacterium (assembly GCA_963822905.1). Lineage (GTDB taxonomy): Bacteria > Bacteroidota > Ignavibacteria > Ignavibacteriales > Ignavibacteriaceae > CAWGJF01. The sequence continues at coordinate 1,854,405 of CAWGJF010000001.1, read as the reverse complement.
AATTGTGAAACCGACCAGGTAATTATTGTAAACGGTTCACAGCAGGGATTGGATTTAATTGTAAGAGCTTTAGTTGATAAAGATGATTCAGTTGTAATTGAAGACCCCGGATATTTCGGAATCAAATTTGCACTGAAATTTTCGCAGGCAAAAGTATGTCCCGCACCTTTGGATTCAGATGGAATTGACATCCAATACATTTTTAAGAATTATCCAAAACCTAAATTAATTTACACAACTCCGTCACACCAATATCCTACAGGCGCAGTAATGGGAGCTTCAAGAAGAAACGAGCTTTTACAATACGCTAACAAAAACGATTGCTTGATTATTGAAGATGATTACGACAGCGAGTTTCGCTACGCCGGAAGTCCTCTTCCATCTTTGCAGGGAATGGATAAAAATAATTCGGTTATTTATTTAGGCACTTTCAGCAAGGTGTTGTTTCCAGGGCTCCGATTAGGGTATTTAGTTGTTACTGATCCAGGGTTGTATGAAATTCTTGCTACAGCTAAGCTAATGACTGACATACAAAACCCGGTGTTTGAGCAAATTATAACTTATCTTTTTTTAAAAGATGGACACTTCACAAAACATATTAGAAAAATGAGAGTGCTTTATAAAAAAAGACAAGATTTTTTAATTAATGAAATAAAAAAAGAATTAAAGGAACTTATAAATGTTAAAGAATCACCGGCGGGGATGCATATTATCGGTTGGCTTCCTAAATATTTAGATGATAAAAAAATTACAGAAGAAGCAAAAAGAAATAACATTACCGTAATCCCATTATCCAGATCTTCTATAAAATTTTTCAAAGATCCGGCACTTATGCTGGGATATCCATCATTCAAAAAGAATGAAATTGTTGACGGATTAAAAAGATTAAAAAAAGTATTGGAAAAATTCAGCGATGTTTAAAATTAATAAATATACGTACAACTTAATTCGATTTTTGACAGATTCTATTTAATTTGAATTCTTTTGTTAATATACGTTTATAAAGAAATCTTCTAAAATTATTAATATAGGACAGGTACAACTACGATATTCTAATGGGTTAAATCCGGCAAAGATTCTTCGACTACTTATAAAAGCTTTGATTTTTGGGTACAACGTAAAAAAGATAATCGTCTAAGGTAAACGCGATTAAATAATGAAACAGCAGCCCAAGTAATGCAGTTAAAATTCCTCCTTCAAAAGATGTTTCACCAAGAATGCCGATTTCTATAAATTGCAGCGCATAACAGGACTAACCTCTGCTCTTAAATAAGAATTAATAAATGCTGCAGCAATATCTAATGTGCCTGCAATTAATGTTGTCCACAATATAATGTCAATCAGGAATATCCGGGTTAACAAGATTACCCAGTTGATCAAGTGATTCCTGCCAGCCGAGGTAGCACATTTCAGGTGGAATAGCATCAGGCACATTCTCTTGTACAATTGTAACATCAGAACCGCAGGAAACTTGTTTTATTGTAATTGTTGTGATCATTTCGCCCGGCATATTAGGATCATCAAACTGATCTGAATAGCGGATACTTTTGTTTTCCACTAACTCAATATATTTTCCTCCGAAAGAATGACTTTTACCTGTTGTGAAATTTGTAAACGACATTTTATATGTTCCACCAACTTTGGCATCAAGATGATGCACTTTACAAGTAAATCCATTAGGCGGAAGCCATTTTGCCTGGGCATCAGCATCAAGAAAAGCACGGTAGATTTTATTTGGCGCTGCCTTAAATACACGGTGAAGTTTTATTGTTGACATAAATTTTCTCCTTAATATTTATTTTAATTAATTATTTTTTTGATAAAATTTATTGTTCACATAAAAGCATCCAGGATGTACCGAATCTATCGCGGAGCATTGCAAACCGGGAAGCAAAAAAAGTTTTTTCCATCTTCATAAAAATTTGTCCACAATCGGAAAGTAACTTATAAATTCTTTCAACTTCATCTTCATCCGGACTACTTAAAGTTATATAAGCACTGCGCATTGGTTCAGCATTAGGAATATCAGCACCCATCAAGATGCCGTTGCCAATTTCAATTTGCGCATGAAGTATTTTGTTCTCCCAGTTTTCTCCCGGAATATTATTTTTATCAGGCATATCACTAAAAGTTGACATCATTGTAATCTTACCACCGAGATGTTTTTCATAAAATTCAAATGCATCTCTGCAGTTTCCTTTATAGTTTAAGTAGGTGTTCAGTTTCATTTGATTTTTTTCTGACATTTAAAACTCCAGGTTTGAATTCTTGATTAAAACAATTTTTGAATTATTTCTTTTGTTGATATCAGTTCATTGTGATTTAGTTAGTTGTCTCTTTTTTATCAAGTTGTCAATACTTAAATACCTGGCCCCTGCAGCAGAAAAATATAACCAGATAAAACAATATAATATTGCAGGCTGCCCGTTATTAATGATAGGCCAAAAGTTAATTGGAAAATGAACCTGGAAATATGCTACTGCCATTTCACCTGCTAAGATAAATGCAACGGGTCGCGTATAAAGACCAAGCAATAACATCAGTCCGCCAAAAGTTTCCAAAATACCAGCAAGTCCAATTTGCGAAATTAATGGTACCGTTCCACCGTTTGGAGGAACGCCCATTGGGAACGCAAACAACTTCATCGTACCAGCAGACATAAACATAAACGCCGCAAAAATACGAAGCAGACTTTGTATGTATGGTGAAAGCGACTGCCATTTTAAAATTAGATCTTTCATTATGTTTTTCCTTTCAGAATATACATGTACTTAAGCATTTTCAAGCTTTGCGATATCAAGCTTTTTCATTTGTAGTACTTTCTGCATAACTCTCTGCGATTTACCGTCTTCTTTACTACTTAACAATTCGCCTAATTTTGTAGGGACAATTTGCCACGACACGCCATATTTATCTTTTAACCAGCCGCACATCTGAGCTTTAGGATCACCGCTTTCTGATAATTTGTCCCAGAAATTATCCAGTTCCTTCTGATCATCACAATTAACTACAAAGGAAACAGACTCATTAAAATTAATATTATCAGGCATTCCACTGTCCATTGCCATAAAGTCCAGTCCGGAAAGTTTGAATGCAGAATGTACAACTAATCCTTCACACTGTTTATTTTCCGGACCGTAATGCATCACATTATCAATGTGTGAGTTATCAAAAATAGATGCATAAAAATTTATTGCCTCTTCAGCTTTTCCTAATTGCTTACCATCAAACATCAAAAAGGGCGCAATTTTTTGAGGCGAATTAGTGAAATTAAGCTGCCATGAAAGTCCGAATTTGTCAGTAACCCAACCATATTTTTTGCTGAAAGGATATTCTTTAAGTGGCCAGAATATTTTTGGGCTATTTTCGGAAAGCTTTTCCCATAGCATGTCAATTTCATTTTCAGTTTCACATTGAACAAAAAATGAATTTGCATGTGTAAATTTAAAAACGGGTCCGCCGTTTAATGCAGTAAATTTTTGTCCTGCTATTTGAAATGATACAGTCATAGCAGAGCCGGGTTTCATTCCCGAAGCTTTAGCGCTTGCATCATTGTACTTTGTTACACTTCCCATTTTTGAATTCTTAAAAGTGGAGGTATAAAACCTGGCTGCATCTTCAGCCTGTGTATCATACCATAGGAACGGGGTTATTTTTTGCATGATAATTTCCTTTCACTTATTAAAGTCTATGTTAATAAATTCTATAAAATTTAGTTTTCTTCGATAATTGATAAAATATTACCAGCAGGATCTTTGAACCAGGCGATTGTCGGACCGTTTCCTTTCATTACTCCTTTTGAATCAGTTTTTAATCCGGGTTGATCATAAATTTCAAATTTTACTCCGTTGGTTGTAAGTTCATCAACGGTTTTCTCTACATCTTTTACATGAAAATTCAACACAGTAAAGGTCGCAGGTTGATGATTTGGTTTTGAATATATCATTACACTGTTTCCGCCATTTGGATGTAAGCGTATTACTTGATCCATTCCTGGAGTTCCACTGATTTCCAGACCCAAAGTCTTTCCATAAAATTCTTTTGCCTTTTGAATATCATCCACAGAAAAGCTGCTGAAAGTTTTTGTGTATTCTAACATTGCTAATTCCTTTCAAGTTTATTCTTATTAAAATTTAATTAAATAATTTCCCGGGATGCTCAGAGATTTGACGAAGTATCAACAATATAAGAAGTTAATCCCAGGATTTTCTCATTTCTCAGATGATAAATATCACAGAAAAAATTAGTGCTCTTTTTACCGATACTTTCTACAACAACAAAGTCCCCTTCAGCTAAAATATTTTTAATTTTATTTGAGCCGAAATTTTCGAGATGTAATTCTTTCATTGTTTCAAGGAATTCTTTTTTGCCTTCAATAACAGGCATTCCTACGATTTTCCATTTTACATCATCTGCCAAATGATTCATAAAGTAGTTCCGGTTTTCATTACGGGTGGAATCAATAATTTTTTTAATAAGATATTTATTTCTTTTTGACATCTGTTTTAGCTTCATTCATCTTCTGAGCAAACATAGGGTCATTGTTAAAATATCAAAAGGTGTAAATACGACAACCTTAGGGGTTGATTGCGACATTGTGATTCTATAATTTCGTTACCAAAATTCATCAATAACTATATCTAAAATTGAATTATGAAACACATTTCGATCATTGTAACAAAGGGAGCAATTCTTGGAAATATAGAAGGTCCACGCCAGGTTTTTACAGAGGTTAATGAACTTTTAAACAGAATGGGTCAGCCTCCATTATTCGATATCCATCTTGTTGGATTGGATAAAGAATCTCAACTAAATGATGGACTTTACACAATTACAACTGATAAGTTGAGTTCTATAAATAAAACTGATCTGATTATAATTCCTGCCATGTATGGCAACCTGGAAAAAGCTGTGGAAATGAATAAAGATTTTATTCCCTGGATAATAAAACTTTATAAAGCAGGTTCCGAAGTTGCAAGTCTTTGTCTTGGCGCATTCTTACTTGCATCAACAGGATTACTAAATGGAAGAAAATGTGCAACTCACTGGCTTGCCGCAAATGAATTCAGACAAATGTTTCCGGGGGTGAATTTAGTTGAAGATAAAATTATTACTGACGAACAAGGAATTTATTCCAGCGGTGGAGCATATTCTTCTTTAAATCTTATTTTATATCTTGTTGAAAAATTTGCCGGAAGAGAAACTGCAGTTTTTTGTTCGAAAGCATTCCAGATTGATATTCAACGCGAAAGCCAATCACCGTTTATGATTTTTATCGGGCAAAAGGATCACGAAGATGATTCGGTAAAAAAAGCTCAGGAATTTATTGAATCCAATTTCCAGGATAAAATAACTGTCGATCATCTTGCATCAATGCTTGCGCTAAGCAGAAGAAATCTTGAAAGAAGATTTAAAAAAGCAACAGCAAATACTGTTGTTGAATATATTCAAAGAGTAAAAGTTGAAGCTGCAAAACAAAGCCTGGAATCATCAAAAGAAAATGTAAACGAAGTTATGTACAATGTTGGATACTCTGATCCCAAAGCATTTCGAACTACATTCAAAAAGATTACGGGGTTATCACCAATACAATACAGAAACAAATATAACAGGCAAATTTCTGTCTAAGTTATTTCTTTACAGGAATTCAAATTATATTTTGAATTTATTTGTATTTTGTAGTATAAAATTTTACAAATGCAATCCAACCGAATTTTAAATAGCCATCTTTCAGAAACTGATTTTTCAGTTATTGATGTCGAAACAACCGGACTTTCCGCCAGGACAAATAATATTATTGAGATTGGTATTGTAAAGATTAAAAAGTTTAAAATAACTGATAAGTATACATCGCTCATAAATCCGGGTTATGAGATTCCTTCCTTCATCACTCAGCTAACCGGGATTACAAACAGGGATGTGAAAACTGCTCCTACTTTTGATTCTATAGCTGGAGAAATACAAACATTCATAAGTGATTCAGTAATATGCGGTCACAACATTAGCTTTGATGAATCATTTCTGAATGCCGAAATGATCCGTAACGACAGGATCCCATTTGAAAATCATAAAGTCTGCACTCTTAAAATTGCCCGCAAATTATTCCCCGGCTTAAAGAGTAAATCTCTCTCATCAGTCTCAACATACTTAAAAATCAGGAATAAAAATGCACACCGGGCACTTGGAGATGCTGAAACAACGGCAAAAGTTCTCATAAAACAAATAAAAAAACTTTCTGATGAAGAAGGAATTGAAACACTGGAAGACCTGGTTAAATATCAAAGTTATTCATTTAATAGTTTTTCCAAAATAAAAATAAAGCCGCAATTGCAGGAAGCATTATTTTCATGTCCAAACCTTCCCGGAGTTTATTACTTCATTAATAAAAGGGATGAAATTATTTATGTTGGGAAAGCCAAATCATTAAATGACAGACTAAAAAGTTACTTTTCATCTTCTGCCGGTAGGAAAGCTAAGAAAATTGTCAGGCAGGCAGTTCGTATAAAATATTTCACGACAAATTCTGAATTGACTGCACTATTAACCGAAGCTGAGACGATAAAAAAAATTAATCCAAGATTAAATTCGCAGTTAAAAAGATATGGAAATAAATACTTTCTTAAAGTAAACAAAAATCATACTTTCCCCTCTATTGATATTTCCAATTATTTTGATTTTGATGGAAACGATTACTTCGGTTTATATTTATCGAGAAAAAAGGCTGAAGCAGTTAAAGAAATTGTTGACAGAACATTCACACTAAGAGAATGCACTGAAAAGGAATTCAAGAAAAAAAAGAAATGTTTTTTGGCGGATATCGAACGCTGCACTGTTCCGTGTGAAATCCCTGACACAGAAAAATACAACGATGAATTAAAGGAAGTTTATAATTTTTTAAAGGAGAAAACCAATCCGCAATAAATCGATTGCTCAATAAAATGAAAGAATTTTCTGCAACGCAAAAATTTGAGAAAGCAGGAGAAATTAAAAATACAATTGATTTGATTTTAAAACAGGTTCACCAGAGCTCTTTACTCGCTGAACCAGTGAATGACGCCCGTATTATTATTGAAATCTCCGAAAGGTTTTCAAAAGATTACATTGCACTCATTTCAGGAAGAATGGTAATAAAATCGTATATGGTAAATGAGAAAAATAATTTTGATTCTTTTCTCGAAGATTATTTTTCCGACACAGTCCAGATTAAGTATTTGCCATCAGAGGAGGATTTAGAAAAATTGAAAATCAGTTTAAATTGGCTGATCAAGAACCGGAATAAGGTAAGAATTTTTTATCTGAAGAATTTTTATTCACTTGATGAATTATATAGAGCAATTTCCAACAATAACTTAGCTCAACTAAAGCCTGATGAAGGATATTTTGACATTAAGAAATTATCTAAAACCTTTAAAGAAACTGAGTCCGTATGAATCGGACGCAAAATAATAAGTTAAACAAAATTCTAAATGATAAAACATCCGGGTCTTCTGAACTGCTCTATAAAATTAATAAGTTACTTTTTGAATCTATAAATGACAGGGAAGCAATAAATAGAATCGTTAACAAGATTAAAAAAGATTTAGATCATTTTATGATTCTAACTAATTATTTAAGAAAACTGAAAACTCTGTTAAGTAAAAATGATTTAAGACAATTAGAAAATTTCTTTCAGGGTTATTCGGATGATAGTGATAAATTCAAAAGAATTTCAGATAAGCTGAAAAAGAAAATCCCAAAATGTAAAAGTATTTTAACCATTTCACGAAGTGGAACATTTTTAAATGTAATTTCTCTTGCTGATCCAGAAAGAAAATTAGAAATTTCAGTACTGGAATCGAGACCAAAAAACGAAGGAAGACTGACCGCGAAGGAATTACTTTCGAAAGGATTTAAAGTAAAACTTATTACTGATGCGATGATGGCTAAAGCTCTTAAAAAATCAGATTCAGTAATAATTGGGGCTGACAGCATTTTAAAGAATAAAAATGTAGTGAATAAATCAGGCAGTTTACCGCTTGCGATTCTTTGCAAAGAATATAAAAAGCCATTATATGTAATTACTACAAAATCGAAATTCTCAAAGAAACAAAATTTTAAACCCATAAAAGAAAAATCAGCAAGCGTTTGGAACTACAAAAACCCAAAACTCTCAGTTGAAAATTTTCCTTTTGAAGAAATTGATAAAAAACTTATCACTTCCATAATTACTGAATAATAATTTCGGGAGATTATAAAATGTTACATATTAAAAAGACATTAGCATTTACTTTTTTTTTGATTGTCTCTTTATCCGCACAACAATCATTAACATTAAAACAAGTAATCCTTGAAAGCAAATCAATATCTCCACAAAAACTTTTGCAGGTTACCTGGATTCCGGGAGTTGATAAATTTAGTTATGTGAAAGATGATGTACTTTATTATGAAACTGTGGACAGAAATGACAGAGGGGAATTAACTTCTTTGGTCAAATTGAATGGAGCTTTGAAAGCAATTAAATTCGATGTTCAGAATTCCTTCCCATTATTTAGTTGGTACAGTCAAAACGAAATCTGGTTTTGGAATGGAAACAAGCTTTTGATTTTTAATGTTCAGACTTCAGAACTAAAAGTAAAAAATGAAATCGCTGAAGGCGGTGAGAATTCAGATTTTATTGATGCAGATAAAATTGCATATACAATTGATAACAACTTATTCATTTCCCTTGATGGAAAGCAAATTACTGTTACAAGTGATACAAGCAAGGGAACTGTAAACGGTCAGATTGTCAGTCGGAATGAATTTGGAATTTCCAAAGGAACATACTGGTCACCAGCTTCAAAATATCTGGCTTTTTACAGGAAGGACGAATCACAAGTAACAAATTATCCTATCTTAAATATTGATGATCATCCTGCAACTGTAAAATGGATTAAATATCCGATGGCTGGAATGCAGAGCGAATATGTTTCAGTTGGTATTTATAATCTTAAAACTGGTAAAACGATTTTTCTGAAAACCGAAGCGAACTCAGATCAGTATCTACCAGGAGTCACCTGGAGCCCTGATGAAAAATTTATTTATGTAAATAAGCTTAACCGTGATCAAAATCATATGGAATTGATAAAGTACAATGTGAAAACCGGAGACAAAGTTTCAGTTCTCTTTGAAGAAGATAATAATAAATATGTCGAGCCGATGCAAGGGCCGATCTTCTATAAAAACGAACCGGACATATTCTTATGGTTGTCACGAAATGAAGGTTGGAATCATCTTTCACTTTATGACGCTTCCGGAACGCGAATTCATAAAATTAATAAAGACGATTGGGAAATAACTTCATTTGATGGTTTTGATGATACTGGAGTCTATGCTTTTTTTACCGCTGCGGCAAATTCTCCACTTGATAGGAATTTCTATAAACTGAATCTTAATGATTATAAATATACTCCTTTAACAACAGGGGCAGGAATTCATAAAGTAACAAAAAATAATCATTGCAATTATTTCCTGGATGAATTTACAAGTTTTGATTCACCTTACAGACTAAATCTGCTGGATTCCGATGGAAAACTTATAAGAACTGTTTATGAAGCTCCTAATCCATTATCAGAATATTTAATTGGAAAGACAGAAATCATCAAACTCAAAAGTGAAGATGGTTTTGATCTTTTCGGAAGGATAATTTATCCACCGGATTTTGATGAGCAGAAAAAGTATCCTGTACTGGTGTATGTTTACGGAGGACCTCACGAACAGTTGATCGAAGACTCATGGTTATATAATGCCGGACTTTGGTTAAACTATATGGCAGAACAGGGATTTATTATTTTTACACTTGATAATCGTGGTTCTTATAACCGCGGATTAAAATTTGAACAAGTAACTTTCAGAAATCTTGGAACAGAAGAAATAAAAGATCAAATAGCTGGCGTCGATTACTTAAAGTCACTTCCTTATGTGGATGACGAAAACATTGGAATCTTTGGTTGGAGCTATGGTGGATTTATGACTACTTCATTAATGACAAGAACACCGGACGTTTTTAAAGCTGGTGTTGCTGGTGGAGCTGTTATTGATTGGAGCTATTATGAAGTAATGTATACCGAACGCTATATGGACACGCCACAAACAAATCCTGATGGATACAAGAATTCAAGTCTTCTAAATTATGTTCAAAATTTAAATGGTAAATTATTACTGGTTCATGGGACGAGTGATCCTACAGTTGTCTGGCAAAACACTTTGCTTTTTGCGGAACAAGCTGCTCACCTGGGAATAGATCTGGATTACTATCCATATGTCGGACATCAGCATGGGGTCAGAGGAGTTGATAAGTATCAGCTTTATTTGAAAATCACAAATTATTTTAAACAATATTTATTGAATTAGACCACAACAAGTTGCTTACTCTTCGAATTAAACCGGAGAGTAAGTAAAATTGCAGAAGTTGTAAGACCGATAAGCAAACCTATCCAAACCCCCTGGACACCTAGACCAAATATAAATCCTAAAAGATATCCAACGGGCAGACCAACAATCCAGTAAGCAATAAAAGTAATCGCGGTTGGAATCTTTACATCAGTTAACCCACGAAGAATTCCAATTCCAACAGCCTGAGTTCCATCGGATAGTTGAAATAGTGCAGCAATAACAATTAATGAAGACGCAATTTCAATTACATTCTTTTCATCGATATAAAAGGTCGGCAATACGTTTCTGAATAGTATAAAAATAACTCCTGCACAAAACATAATTGAACATCCAAGAAAAATAGCAGCGAAACCGGCTTTTCGTGTTTCCGAAATACTCTGACTTCCAACTGCATTTCCTACCCTGATTCCTCCGGCAGCAGAAATTCCAAGTGCTGCCATAAACGAAATGGAAGCAAGATTTATTGCAATTTGGTGTGCAGCAAGATCAATTCTTCCCAACCATCCAACCATTATTACAGCAAAAGAGAAAGCCCCGATTTCAAAAAAATATTGGAACCCGCTTGGTAACCCCAATGCTAATATTTTCTTTATTACGGAAACATTTATGCTTTTAAAATGAAAACTCACATCATATTTTTTGAAAAATTTATTATTCATCACAAATACCATAATTGCAGCTGCCATAAATATCCTGGAAGCTAGAGTCGCCAATCCTGCTCCATCTAATCCGAGGGATGGAAATCCCAGGTTTCCATAAATCAAAACCCAATTAGTAAAACCATTTACAACATTTGCGACTAATGCAATAACCATTGCCGGGCGCATTATGGATAATCCTTCTATGAACTGTTTATAAGTTTGAAAGAGCATCATTGGAATTGCACCAAAACCAAGAATTTTTGTATATGATATTGTATATCTTGTTACTTCTTCAGGTTGACCGAATAACATAATTAGATCAGCAGCAAAGTATGTTACAACCATCATTACTAAAGCTAATAACGAATTTACAAGGAGTGATTGACGGAAATAAATTCCACAGTCTTCAAATTTTTTAGCACCTACAGCAATTGCAACCAAAGGCGTAACCGCCATTGATGTACCAATGCCTATTATAAAAATCAAAAAGGTAAGACTATTACCTAGCGCAGCGGCGGCAAGCTGTGTTGAGCCTAATCTACCAACCATAAGACTGTCGACTACCCCCATCATAATAAATCCAAGTTGTCCGATTATCACCGGGTAAGCCAATTCTAAGGTCTGGATAATATGTTGCTTATAAGTTTTCATTTCAATATTAAGAAAATAAAAATAATGAATATTTCTTTAACTGAGATAAGTCGAAATAGGAATGTGTTGTTGGTCAAATTGATTAATAAGAAAAGCCCCGTTTATAAACGAGGCTCTTCCAGGGTAGCATGTATATCTGATGTCTGGGAGGGAAACTAGTTGGCTGAAGCAAGTTCAGTTTTAATTTCTTTTTGATCTTTAAAACTTTTATAGAACAGATCACACATTTTCCTTACCCGACCATTAGTTTCAAATTTTCCTGATCTTTTAATTGCATACATTCCCCTGCTATCTCCTATTTTATAAAGAGCTAATGCAGCAGCAATTTTTAATTCTTCATCGTTTTGATTTTTTAATATTTTCATTAGAGGAATAACAGAATCACTAACTTTTAATTCACCTAACATGTAGATACTTCCGGATTTCAAGCCCAGGTTATCTGATTTCATTCCATCCAGAAGGCTTGAAATTGTCCTTTTTAATTGAGCTTCCTTCTGATTGATTAATGGTTGTCTTGCAAAATTACCAACGCTAGACAGAACCAAAACGATAATAACTAAGAAATACTTTTTCATTTAACCACCAATTGAATTGATAATATTTACTTTAATCTTGGTTGGAATATATTTCAAAATACCATCGGTGTAAATCAGATTTGGATAAGAGGAAGATTGAAGGAACTAAACGGTTTAGCAGGATGCACAATGAAGAGTCGAAAAACTACCTGACAAATTTGGAAAAATATAAATTTGAAGCAGCGCTTAAACTATCAAGTTGTTTTATTGAAATAGTGTTATAACCATTTTTGATCATTTTAACTTCAATGGATTCGTTTTTTTTTGACTTATTAACAAATCCTGTTGAGCTTAGGATCAAACCGACCAGCAAAAGTATAAAAACAAAATAGCTTAAAAATTTTAACATAAGTCTAATATTAAATTAATTACAAAAATGACTGCGGCAAAGCTCTACGAAACTTTAGTGAAGTAGAGCGGAGAGGGAGAGATTCTCAGCCAGAGGCTGATGAGCCTACGGCTCAGAACTCTTGCTAATACCTGAATAATAATTATCCAAGTATTTTCTTCCAGCTCCTGTTTTTAAGAACAGTTCTCTTTTTCTAGCTTCACTAAAAGTTGAGTATTCTTCTTTGTAAATTAATTTCCAGGGTATTCCTCCTTTAGTAAATCTACTTTTACCATTATTATGTTCTTTAATTCGTTTCTCAAAATCTTTAGTTGAACCAACATATCGTTTTTTCAATCTTTCGCTATATAAAACATAAACATAATTCATTTCAGCGTTTTTGCGGAGAGGGAGAGATTCGAACTCTCGGTGGTACAAGTACCACAACGGTTTTCGAGACCGCCCCGTTCAACCACTCCGGCACCTCTCCAGTTGTATTAATTTTCAAAATAATTGCGAATATTTGACTGCTTATTATTCTTTTCAATAATCTCTTTCACCAGGGCAAAATAAGCAAGAGATCCTCTACAATTTGCATTATGTATTACTGAAGGTTTCCGATAAAATTCAGCAATTGACAGAGATATATTTTTTGGAATTTTTGTTTTTAACCTGTGATTTTCGAAATATTTATTAATTACTTTATCAGTCAAATCCCAGATTTTAGTGTTTTGTTCATACATCGTGTATAAAATCCCTTCGATCTTAAGTTCCCTGTTTATTTTTTCTCTTACCCAATCAATGTGTTTACTCATTTTCAACAATGCCATAATTGAAAACTGACCAGCTCTAATCGGCATAATAACTGAGTTGACTGCAGTAAGTGCAATTGTTGTTAAACCGCTGAGATAAGGCGGACAATCAAGAATTATATATTCATACGGAACCATTGCTTCAGAATTAAGAATATTGTTAAACAGATAAATATTCCTTGTAAGTCTTGCAACTCTTTCTTCTATCTCGCCGGTCACAACCTGGCAAGGTATGAAATCAAGGTTTAATAATTCCGTTTTGTGAATTACACTTTCAATAGACTTTGTAAAGCTGAATACCTGGAATATATCCCCTTTCAGATCTTCCTGACGGTAGCCAACACTATCAGTGCAAGTTCCGGAAGGATCAAAATCAATTAGCAGAGTTTTTTTTCCAGCGATAGCCAGCCCCGCAGCAAGATTAACAGCCGTTGTAGTCTTCCCTACTCCACCTTTTGGTAGTGCTATTGCTATTTTCTTGCTCACGGGTTTATCAAATTGAAATTTAATGGAGATTTAAATTATATAAATTAATTTATAACCTCAATTTTGGGAGAAATAGTTTAAATAGAATTAAAATAAATGATGTTTTTTGTAATGGAATCAGCTATTTAATATATTTGCGGGCTTACAATTCGGAGAGGTGCAAGAGTGGCTGAATTGGCTACCCTGGAAAGGTAGTGTACTCGCAAGGGTACCGTGGGTTCGAATCCCACCCTCTCCGCATACTTAATTCTGATTTATAATTTTAAAGTCTATTAAAATATTAAATATAAAAACAATAAAAATTAACCCTGTTCCAATCCAAGTCAAAGTTGCATACGCCTTATCAAGAAATACTAACTCATCCATCTCTTTATTTTTTTCAAATTTACATAACTGAGAAACAACATTAGCAACATTGTAGGATAAATGGGATTGATACTAAAAGATTTGATGAACTCAGATATTTCTTTTGTCCATCTTCCCATATTTATTCATTAATATAATATTATTGATAAACGATATAAATTAACCTATCCACTCTTTAACTCTTTTTGCAACCTGCTCAGCAGTAAAGCCAAATTTATCCTGTAGAATTTTGTATGGTGCAGATGCTCCAAACCTGTTAATTCCAATTGTTAGTAATTTTCCTCTGAATAAATCCCCCCAGCCGAATGGTTCAGCAGCTTCTACCAGAACAACCGGAACATCGGCAGGAAATACTTTTGTTTTATATTCCTCATCCTGCTTTTCAAATATTTCTCTGGATGGAATTGAGACTGCTCTAACGGAAAAATTTTTTTCAAGTATTTTCTTTGCGCCAATTGCAACAGGAAGTTCGGAACCGGTTCCAGCAATTATTAAATCAGGCTTGCTGCCTTTTTCTTTTGAAACAATATAAGCGCCTTTTGCAATCTCTTTTGGATCAAAATCAGCATCACGCTCAACCTGTTCAATTTTCTGACGGGTTAGAATTATTGCAACCGGGTATTTTTTATTTCTCAGTGCATAAGCCCACGCCATCGCAACTTCATAACCATCCGCAGGACGAATTACAGTAACATAAGGAATGGCTCTCAACACAGCAAGATGCTCAATCGGCTGGTGCGTTGGTCCATCTTCACCGAGAAAAATACTGTCGTGAGTGAATACATACACAACAGGTTGTTCCATAATTGAGGCAAGACGAATTGTAGGTCGCATATAATCCGAGAAAACAAAAAATGTAGCTCCGAATGGTTTGAATCCGCCATAAAGTGATATCCCGTTCAAAATACTTCCCATCCCGTGTTCACGAATTCCATAATGAAAATTCCTTCCAGAGAATTTTCCGGGAGCAATTGCATCATATTCTTTCATGTAAGTGTTTGTTGAGGGATGAAGATCAGCCGAACCGCCAATCACATTTGGAACAAGCTCGGCAATCTTCTGAATAACTTTACTGGAAAGTGATCTTGACGCTAAAGATTCTTTTGGAGCTGCAGCAAGCAATTCTTCTTCCAGGTTATCAGGGACAAAACCATCCAAATATTTTTGTAACAAATCTGTTTTATCAGGGTTCTCTTTCCTCCAGTTATTAAATTTCTTCTGCCAATCCTCGTAATTCTTTAGCAGTTCTTTTTTACGAGAATTGAAAAGCTCTTTAACTTCTTCAGGCACGTAAAATTCCTGTTCATAATTCCAGTTAAGATTCTTCTTCGTTGCCTTTAATTCATCTTCACCCAAAGCTGAACCGTGAACTGACGCTGTATCAACTTTGTTCGGACTTCCATAACCGATATGTGAGTGTGTAATAATTAAGGTTGGTCTCTCTGTTTCCTTCTGCGCAGATATTATTGCATTTCTGATTTCTTCGTGATTGTAAGCAATAATTGTAATTGTATTCCAATTGTATGCTTCAAATCTTTTTTTGATATCCTCTGAAAATGTGAGATTCGTGTTTCCGTCAATTGTTATATGGTTATCGTCATAAAAATAAATAATGTTGTTAAGCTTAAGATGACCGGCAATTGAAGCAGCTTCATGAGAAACACCTTCCATTAAATCACCATCGCTTACAATTCCATAAATAAAATGATTTCCAATTAGCTGGTTTTTATCATCATTAAATCTTACAGACATCATTTTTGCAGCGAGTGCCATTCCCACACCATTTCCAAAACCTTGTCCCAATGGTCCTGTTGTAGTTTCAATTCCGGGAAGCATTCCATATTCAGGATGTCCGGGAGTTCTGCTTCCCCACTGCCTGAAAGATTTTAAATCATCAATTGTGCAATCATACCCACTTAAATGGAGAAGAGAATAAAGCAGCATAGAACCGTGACCAGCTGAGAGAACAAACCTGTCCCTATTAATCCACTTAGAATCATCAGGATTATGACTGAGAAATTCTGTCCATAAAATCATTGCAACATCGGCCATTCCCATCGGCATTCCGGGATGACCGGAATTTGCTTTTTGAACAGCTTCTGCTGTTAATATCCGGATTGTATTCGCTGCGAGTTTTTTAATATCACTGATTTCAACTATCTGATTTTTACCCATTATATTTTCGCCTTCAATAAATAAAGTTTATTTAATATTTAATTTTATTGTTAACATTTTAATTATTTAGATCAAGAAAATAATATTTATATTTCAATTAATGTAAGTTAAATCAAGTATACAAAATGGATTTATTCATTGGCTTTGTTAACATTAAGAAGCAATACTTGTATAGCAAATAAGAATTGAAACAGCAAAGAACAAATCGGATCAAGAAAAAAACCGCCGACTAATGATGTAGCAAATAAAACACTTAAACCTGTTAGGATTGATAAATTTATATCTAATAAAAATTTATCACCTTTGAGTCTTTTTAGGTTTCTAATACCAAAAAAGAAAATAGAAATCACGAGCCAAATAAAAGTAAGAAAACCAATTATACCACCTTCAATATATACCTGAATATAATCGCAATGCCACCCATTAATTCCTTTATCAGTTAATTGATCGAACAAAGGAAAGATTTCTCTGAATGTTCTTGTTCCAAATCCAAATAATGGATGCTGATCAAAAATTTTAAAAGCGCCTTTCCATAGAATATCCCGATCAGAAAAATTTTGGGTAAAATGAATCAACTGGCTAAATCTTTCGGAAAGTGTTGGGGTTAATAGAATTACAATTACAAGAAACAAAATTGAAACTGCAAGCAGAATTCTTTCCCTGGCTAATCCTATTACTAAAATAAAAAAACCTGCAAGTGCCCAATGAATTCTGTTCTGCGTAAGCAAAATTCCTACTAATAATAATATTAGGATTAAACCCCAAAGGATTCTTGAAAATACTAATTCTTTATTTCTGCCCAATACAAGAATCATTGAAAATATTACACATAAATACATTCCCAAAGTATAATAACCTGAAGTTGTTGAGCTTGCACGAACATTCATTCCAGTAAGTACTTTAATTGTTCCGATTAAAGCTGCTAAAATTGCAGTAACAAATAAAAGCCTTAATATAAACTTTAGATTTTCTTTTTTAACCAAATAAGGAAAGCTCAGCAGGGCAAATAATATTATGTAGAAAAATATTTCTTTGTTTAAAGATTGAAGACTATGTTCGGGATATTCAGATACAAGAACAGCAAGAATCCTTGAAATGATGAAAACAATAAAGGGAATAATGAGCGGGTTTTTCTCAATTCCAATTTTCTTCTGGTTAACGGATTTAATGATAAAAAGTAAAACCAGAATTATTGCAAGAGCCTGTCCTGCAGCAACAGAAAAAATCAGAAATAAAACCAAAGCAACAATATTCCACCAGATGAGCTGGTCCAAAGTGCTTAGAGAAGAGTCTCTTAAGTAAAAATTCATTAATAAAAATTAATAGGCAGATTAATTTAAAGCTACATCAATTTAATACCGAAATTTAAAACTCATTTTAAAAAAGAAACAGCCGTATAAATACGGCTGTTTGTCTATATCAAATTAAAATTCAGATTAAAAATCTATCACATCAATTACACCGTTGATATGCTTATACTTGAGTGAATCAACGATATTACCATTTACATCAACAATTCCAAGATGACAAAATCCACAAAATTCTACAGTTTCAGGAATATGGCCAGTTGGCGGTAATCCATGACAACTACCACATTCAGCTTCTGATTGACCAACAGAAGTCCAGTTTACAGTAACATTGTTACCCATCATTACATCATCAGCATATGCGAATTGATTATTCGGAGCAGCAGAAGCTTTGTCAAAAACAAAATTACCGTGACAGTAAACATTTGAACAATTTCCGTCCATTTGATTATAGCTTGAGTTTATACCTTCATTTACAATAGCGAGATTTCCAAATATTATATTTGCTTTTCCATCCCCATTGATGTGTGCAGGATCTGAAAAATCCGAAGGTACTTTATGGCAGGTGCTGCATTCCACATTATTGGTTAAAATCACATTAAACAAATGACTATTATGTGCACCAACACCCCTGGATGTAGTTGAGGTATTCCCACTTAAGTCTCTGGGTGGAGCTATTTTAGAAGGGTCATTAATATCGCCATGACAGGTGTTACAAGCTTCTGGTCCATTAGCTTCTGTATGACAATTTAAACAGCTGACCCCGGTTACACCTCCGCTATAGTCGCTTGCATGACACTTCCAACAAGCACTTAAATCCCAACCTAATGATTTTATAAGCTTACCATGAAACTCTGTAGAGGTAGTGTCTAATATACCTACTCCGTGAGCTGAAATTTTTTGAACAGTTTCTATATTATTATTTAACTCACTGCAAGCAAAGAACAAAATTAAGACTGAGCTTGCTAACAATATTTTTGTTATTGATTTCATGTTATTATAAACTTTAGTTATTGATGACAATAATTACAGAATCCATCAGTCTTCCGTGTTGCAGTGATGGCACTAATGTGACAGTTATAACAAACAGAGGATTTGGTACTATGCCAATCACCATCAACATCGCTCATAAAATTAGTAGCATGTGTTTTTGGATCTGTACCTTGAATTCCATCACTATCAAGATGACATTTAACACAAGTTGGATCTCCTCCCTGAATATCATGGCAGGATATACAACTTTCAATTTCTCTTTTAGCTAAAATTGCATGTTCACCACCACCTGTACCAACACCTACCATAGCAAAGTTTGGAAGAAAATGTGTAGCAGGTTCAATTCCACCCATTGCAAAATCACCGCCTTCTGAATTATGACATTCTGCACAGAAAGTTTCAATCTGATGACAGGTCTGGCATTCAGTAGTTTTGTTCTTGGCATCAATCCCATGGGTAAATCTGTAATTTAGATCGTGAACTTTTGTGATTACCTGCTGCTTCGTTCCGTCAATCGAGTGACTTGGCATATAAGGCTGATAGAAATTATCAGTTGAATTATCTTCAGTTATCATTGTTGTAGAAACATGACAATCTTCGCAAGTCTGATTATTGTGACACATCATACAATTAGCATCAGAATCAAATGCAAGGTATTTATGAGATTTGATAAATTCAACATTACGATGATTTACCGGTGTTAAATCAAAAGTTGTAGTATGGCACAATTCGCAAGCATTTGAAGCTATTTTTGTTTCATTATGACAGCCAGAACAAACTGTCATATCTGGTAGATATTGAGCAGACTGAAAGCTATAATCAACCTTGTCTAAACCTTTATGACAGAAAACGCATTCAATATTCTGACTAAGGTGAACCTTATGATTAAACAGAACTTCAGCTTTAGTTTGAATGAGAGCTTCATAATTATCATCTATGTGACAGGTTTTGCATTCATCAGAATTATCAACTTCGTGGCAATCCTGGCAACTCTCGTGGTTAGGTAACAAATGGTCAATCATTGATGTACTAGTTGTAACATTTGAATGACAATCAGCACAAGCGACAAGATCGGAGTGCAGTGAATGCGAAAAATGAATGAGTTGATCATTACTCTTTAAATCAGCCGAATTATTTCCGCCAGAAAATGCTGTGAACATGATAAATGTTGCAGCTAAAAAAATGAGAATTAAATAAAATTTGTTCATGCTGAATTCTTCATTAAAAGTTTGAGTTAAACCAGAAATTTAATTTAAAGAACATTCGCCAATCATCTCTATAAATTTTATTATCAACATATTGTCCTTGAATATCAAAGGATAATAACCGGAATGGTCTGAAGTTAAAACCACCAAGAAAACTAGTAAGTTTGTTTGTTGGTGAATTAACATCTTGCTTATATGTTGTATAAGATAATCCAACAGATGGGGTAATTAATCCTTCAAACATAGATAAAGCGCCATAAAACGAAATTGCATCCATCTCACCAGCGTATCCAAAATTCTTTCTTCCTGTTATGGTACCGATGGGAGTAGTTATTCCAGCAGATATTCTTTTCGATGATTCATCTTTGTAATTTACATTTGCAAATTTTGCAACCAGATTGTATCCTTGTAATAGTCTGTAATCAATACCTCCTTCAGCTTCCCAGGTATTTCCAAAATCAAAAACTGAAAAGATTGAATTGTATCTTATTTTCGGTTGGCGATAATTTGTATAAAACAGGATACCAAGATCTTTAATTTGTTCATATCGTCCACTAAGTTCAACTTTTGAGGTAGTGTTAAAATTCAAATCGTATTCATACTTCGAATCAAATCTAACAAGGTTTTCTTTGTAATAAGAAATTTCCCCTGATATAAACTCATACTGGAGTGATTTATTCGCAATCTCAATTGTAACGGGATCATAATCAGGTGCGATAGTTCTTGTAGCAAGGTATGGGGTATTTTTGAAATTTTTATTTATATACTTTAATCCGAATCTCCAATCGTCAAGAGCATAGATATTTATATCTCCACCAAACACATAATTTTCGGACCAGTTTTTAGTCAATTCAAGCTTTTGATATGGGGGAACATTCCCGCCGTAATATGCCTGAACCTTATACCCTTTATATTTAAGAGCTAAAGTCGCACCATCAAAAACACCCCCGGCAATGGAATTGAACAATGGTTGTCGTCCAAGTTTAAATGATACTACATCCCAAAGATTCCTGGCATCAACGTACAAATTATAAAACCTTAACCGTGGGTCTGTGACAAGATCCTTTGCAAGATCAGCTTCCAGATTCATTGAGGTTCTCAAATAGATTTTGTCTTTCCCAAAATTTAGGTTGAGTAGTTGAAACGTTCTGAAGTGAGTTACTGATGCATCTGTGGAATCAAATCTTTCAAAAGAATAAAATGAACTTGAAAATCTTCCATTAATATTTTGTGCAAACCCTACTGAGGAAATAATTAACAGAAGTACTAAAATTGGTAGAAATCTGTTCATTTGCGTAACTGGTAAAATTATTTTAAAATTTTAATTATTTCTTTGGAATTGTATGTTTAATCTTATCCCACATTTCAGCAAAATTGAAATCAACATATGTAGGACTTTCCGCGTTATGGCAATTAATACAAAAGTCTTCAATTTTTTCTGGAACCTTTAAACCATTTTTAATTGCTTCATCCTTGTTTTCCATAATCTTTTTGCTTTTATAGTCTTCACCGGGACCGTGACATGTTTCGCATTGTACCCCGTCTTCCATATTAAACTTTTTGCCAAGCAAAGAAGCATCAACACCGTACCCTGAAACATGACATTTTAAACATTCAGGAGTTTCAGCTGCCGGAGTATTAAATCCTTTTGCTTTTGCAAGTTCATCAGCCTTTGCGGTTTTAAGTGTTTCGAAAGCTTTTGAATGTTTTGATTCTTCCCAGATTTTTAGTTGGGAACCTTGCTTCTCAGATTTGTGACACATTCCACAAGTTTTTGCGCCAACAAAAGCATGTCCATTCTGGGCAAAACCAACCATAGAAAAAACTGCGGCGAGTGTAATTAATTTCCAGAGCATAAAACCCTCCCTCTTATTGGATGATGATTTGAAATAGAAAATCAATTTTATTTGCTATATAAAATAAATTATTTTATTAATAATTTCATATATTCTGAAAGAAAATAATTATAGCCTATATCTTCTCAATTTAATCATTTTATCATTTCAAAAATCATTAATATTCAAATAACGAACCAAAATGCGACATTCTATTATCAAAAGATTAACGACTAGAATCAGTCTGTAGTTATCAATATTTTCTTATTATCAAGAATTGGGAATTATTTATTTTCAAATAGAAGAAATTGACGTCTCAAAAATTGGTTCAATAAACTTTTTATATAAATCCAAGAGACACATACATAAGTTCTAAGTTTATTAATAGAAATTGCTCACTTAAATATCCAGTTCCAAAGACTGTTTATTAAGAAACAAGTCTTCTTTTAATTATTGATTTAAATTCTTTAGCTTTGCTCCTCAAATTCCATCAGAAATTCTTTTATCAATGTTAAAAATATTACTATTAATTTCATTTTTGGGAATATTGTCTACCCCAATTCTACATGCACAAAGTAGTGAGACTCATATTTGGAGAGTACTAGACAGAGAGAACGGTGATAAAGCATGGTATGATGCTTCAGGTATTGATACAGTTAAAGGAGATCGATTCAATATTTGGGTCTTAACTGTAAACAAACCACCTATTAAATATGAAGGTGTTGATGGTGAGGTATACAGAGTAAAGACATTATATTCTGTTAACCTTACAAGTGTAAAATATGGTATATTAAAAGTAATTTATTTTGATATTAAAAATAAAGAAGTTTTTAGTTATGATTATAATAATCCACCCCAACCCGAAAATATAAAATATGCTTACCCTATAACTGAAAACTCTTTAATGCATGATATTATTAAAACTATTTTTGGACCAGGAGGAATAAAATCAAAACAATGAAAGAATACTCGCTTTTTATAAATACATTATTCGTTGACGAATCCGAAATTCATGGTACCGGACTTTTTACGCTTGCCGGAATAAGAAAAGACCAGATAATTATGGAAATCAAAGGTGAATTAATTGATGGTAATGAATGTGTGCGAAGAGAAGATGAAGACAACAATGTATATATTTTTTATAAAGATGAAGACGAATATATCGATACTGTAAATACCGATAAAATAAAATTTATTAATCACGATTGTAATAATAATTGCGAAATTGAAGAAGACATCTTTGACAAATTAATTTTAGTTGCAAATAGGAATATCAGATCTGGCGAAGAACTGACTATTGATTATGGTTATGAAGAAATATATGAGGAGTGTTCTTGCAGAAAATGTGAATCGGCATAAAACAGGATACCCACAAAATTTGCAGGTATCCTTAATTGAATTTTAATTTCTCTCCGATAAATGTTTCAAAATTCCTTTTAATAATTTATAAAATCTTTCAACTGTTTCAATCTCTATTTTTTCATCTGGAGAATGAGCTCCCATTATTGTCGGGCCAAATGAAATCATATCCATTCCCGGATTTTTGCTTTCCAGGATTCCACATTCAAGACCGGCATGTATAGCTTTGATTTCAGGTTCTTTCTTAAATATATCTTTAAAAACTTTTTTAGAAATTTTTAATAATTCTGAATCAAGATTTGGTTTCCATCCTGGATATCCGTCACCTAATTCAACTTGCGCTCCGGCTAGATTTAATATTGAAGCAACGGATGAAGCGATATATTCTTTTGCACTGTCAATAGAGCTTCTCTGGCTCGTACCAATTATAAGCTGATCACCTGAAACTTTAATTGTTGCCAAATTTGTTGATGTTTCAACTAATCCTTCAATATCAGGACTCATAGCAATTACCCCATGTGGCAAAGCAAGAATTGTATCTATCAGTTTATCTGAAAACGTATTTGCAAATACTTTCGTCGCATTACTATCAACAGATTTAAATACAACTTTAAATCCTCCATCCGGAGTTTTAAATTCATTTAGAATTTTGTTTTCCATCTCGCTTACAACTTTTTCGATATCTTCAACGTGTTTCGCGTCAACAAATAATACTGCTTCTGCTTCTCTTGGAATTGCATTTCGTAAACTTCCACCATCAATCGAAGCAATTTTAATATTAAAAGTTTTGATTGAACTAAGAATCCTTCCAAGTTGCTTTATAGCATTTGCCCTTCCTGTATTTATATCTAAACCAGAATGACCACCTTTTAGTCCTGTAACCATTAATTCGTAAGTTTTAAATCCTGATGGTGATTTCTCATATTCAACTTTGAAATTCCCGAGAGTGTCTACTCCTCCTGAACATCCCACATAAAAGGCACCATCTTCTTCGGAATCCATGTTCAGAAGTGTTTTTCCGTGTAATGTTCCTTTTTCAAGATTGTTTGCACCTGTTAAACCTGTTTCTTCATCAATTGTAAATAGTAGTTCTAATGGAGGATGAGTAATTTCTGAATCCGTAATTACAGCAAGTGCAGCAGCAACTCCAATTCCGTTATCGCTTCCGAGAGTAGTTCCATCAGCAGTTATCCAGCCATTTTCTTTAATCAATTGAATTGAATCATTTTCAAAATCAAATTTTTTGTCTTTGTTCTTCTCACAAACCATATCAACGTGACCCTGTAAGACAACTGTGGGTGCTTTTTCATATCCTTTAGTAGCCGGAACATAAGCAATAACATTTCCTACTTTATCTTCTTTTAAACTCTACTTTTAATTCGTTTAGAAGATTTTTCAGGAATACTCTTATCTTTTCCTCTTTTTTAGATGGGCGTGGAACTTGTGAAATTTCATAAAATCTTTGCCATAAAATTTTGGGATTTAAATCAACAACAACATTATTGGACATTTTAATTTCTCCTTTATTAATACTCATATTATAGAAAGTAGTTTTGAAATATAGAGATAAGATAAAGCACTATCAAAACAATTGTGGGGAACAAACAAATTGTAAAATTATTTCAGGTTTCAACCTGTGTATGCAAAGCGATTTCCTCAAGAACGGAAGATACTTTTAAGCAGGTATTCATCTCCCCGACAAATACAACAGATTTACCTGTATTATGAACCTCAAATGTTTTATCCCTTGCTTGATTAAAAGAACATCCCGTAGCTTTAATTATCTGTGAAATCACTTCTTCAAATGTATGCCAGTCATCGTTAAATAAAACAACTCGACTTTCGAGTCCAATATTAATATTCTCATCTTCCAGAATCTCGATTTGTGTTGATTTTTCTGTTTGAAGTTCCATATTGAAAAAATAATCAATTACTTTCGAATAGTAAAAGGAATTATTTCTTAAAAGTCAACCTTTAATTAAATATGTTTGAATTGATTTTATAGGGGTGTGTCTTTATATTTTGTTAACTAAATAAGGCAATTAAACGGAGGAAAAATGAAAATAGCAGTATGCATTAGTCATGTTCCAGACACTGCTACGAAAGTTAAATTGAATCAGGATGGTAAAACTATTGATCCAGCAGGTGTTACCTACATTATTAATCCTTATGATGAATTTGCAGTTGAAGAAGCATTAAAAACCAAAGAAAAGTTGGGCGGAGATAGTGAAGTTACTGTTATAAGTGTAGGTTCATCAACCAACTCTGAAACAATCCGAAAAGCGCTTGCCATGGGCGTTGATAAAGGAGTATTATTAAAAGATGATAATCCAAGAGATTCATTTGGAATTGCAAAAGCTTTGGCTGATGAAATTAAATCAATCGGTGCTGAACTGGTTTTTTTCGGAAAGCAATCAGTCGATTATGATAATTCAACAACAGGACAAATAACTGCTCAAATATTAAATTACAATTGCGTAACAGTTGTTGTAAAATTTGATATAGATGGAAATAATATTTCTGCGGAAAGGGAAATAGAAGGAGGTAAAGAGGTAGTTGAATCACTGTTACCTGCAATTATCACCTGTCAAAAAGGTTTGAATGAACCAAGGTATGCTTCTTTAAAAGGAATTATGGCTGCAAAGAAGAAAACAATAGATGAAAAACCTGCTGCAACCTCTGAAGAATTAATCGAAACAATAAAAATGCATCTCCCTGCACCAAAACAGCCGGGAAGAATTTTGGGTACTGATGCTTCTGCTGTTCCTGAATTAGTAAGACTATTAAGAGAAGAAGCAAAAGTAATTTAAGGGAAAATATAATGTCAAATAAAATTTTAGCAGTTCTTGAACAAAGAGAAGAGTTATTAAAAAGATCAGCATTTGAAACTGTATCAACAGCAGCAAAATTAGCAAAAGAATTAAATCTTGAGTGCGAAGCAGTTATTGTCGGATCGAATGTTACTAACCTGAATGAAATTGGAAAATATGGAATAAGTAAAGTTGTTCATTTTAAGAGTAATGATTTATTGAATTATTCACCAAGTGCATACACAAATTTGATTTCAGATTATGTTGCTGAGTCTGATGCTGACTTTCTTATTTTTGCAAATACGGCATTGGGAAAAGATCTCGCTCCAAGAGTGAGTGTAAAAATTAATGCCGGTTTGTTAGTTGATTGTATAAAATTAGTAGTTTCTTCTGGTGAAATTATAGCCACAAGACCGGTTTATGCTGGAAAAGCTTTGCTAGATGCAAAATTAAAATCTGTAAAAAAAGTCTTTACAATCAGACCTAATGTTTTTAAAGCTGAAACTGTTACAGATAACCCGGAAGTAAATATTGAAACAAAAGAAGTAAGTTCACCGGACTTATCGACGAGAGTTATAGAAATTAAGAAATCAGAAGGTAAGCTTGATGTTGCAGAAGCAGATATAATCGTTTCAGGTGGAAGAGGAATGAAAGGTGCTGAACATTTTAAAATGATTGAAGAGCTCGCAGATGTTCTTGAAGCTGCAGTCGGAGCCTCACGAGCTGTGGTTGATGCAGGCTGGAGACCACACCAGGAACAAGTTGGTCAGACCGGTAAAACTGTCTCTCCTTCTTTGTATGTTGCCTGTGGAATTTCAGGTGCTATTCAGCACATGGCAGGAATGTCTTCTTCAAAATATATTGTAGCAATTAATAAAGATAAAGACGCTCCAATATTTAAGATTGCTGATTATGGAATAGCTGGTGATACATTTGAAATAATACCTGCGCTCATTGAAGAAATAAAAAAGATAAAGTGAATGATGGAGATGAAATTTGCAAAAAGTTCAGTGTGAAATTTTAGGATTGTCATCCAGCCCATCAACTGGTGGAGCTTATGCAATTCTTTTAAAAGAGATGGAAGGAAACAGGAGGTTGCCGATAATTATTGGAGCATTTGAAGCACAGGCTATCGCGCTGGAAATTGAAGGAATCAAACCCCCACGTCCACTAACTCATGATTTATTAAAACAAATTACAGATAACCTTGGCGCTAATGTTGTTGAAATAATTGTAGATGAATTGCGGGAAAATACTTTTTATGCAAAAATTATACTTGAAGTAGCTGCACTAACCCAGGAAATTGATGCAAGACCAAGTGATGCAATTGCATTAGCAGTTCGTGCCCAGGCTCCAATTTATGTTGCGGAGTCTGTATTGCAATCGGCTGCATTTATTCCATCAGAAGAGACTGAAGCAGAAAACATTATTCCCCCGGAAAAAAATTCTTCTAAAAATCCTATATCAAAGGATGCTAAACTTGCTGCTTTGCAAAATAAACTTAGGGAAGCAATTGATGGTGAAGAATATGAAAGAGCAGCTAAAATAAGGGATGATATCAAAAGATTAACCAGCGACAATTAATTTATTCGAAAACCTTCTTCCCAATTTTACATTCCAGGCATCTGTCTTTAACACAATAATTTCTGAATATTTCTATCATACCCTGGTAATAAACACTTTTATTAATGTGTTCTTTAATATCCAGTGTTTTACCAACCTGGTTAACTAATTGATTTGAGCTTTTTTGATTATACTGCAAATATAATTTTTTTGAACGTCTCGCAGATTCATCATTCTGAAATATTTCAAAATACAACATCATTACTGGTAATATGACATTAATAATTATTTCATCAGCCCGGGATAAGCCTACAAAATATTTTAATTCTTCTTTTGATGTTTTATCAAAGACGAAATGATATTTCCAGAATCCATCTGCTTCAACAATAATTAAATTTCGTAATTCGGCTGTAAGTTTATTGAACCGATTTTCATTTTCAAACAGTGAAATGATTTTAGTTATTAACGGTCCCTGAATTATTTTTTCTACAATCCGTGCACCGGCAGCAATTCTCAGAGTTGGAAAATTTTGTGGTCTGAGTTTAAAGAAGTACCACTGTTCACTCCCAAATGAGATCCCATCATAATCTGGTTTTAAAACATTCCACTTTTCTATTAATGATCGTACATAAGCAGTTGATTCTTCATCAGAAAAATTTGTTTTATCAGGAATCAAACCACTAACTGTTAATAGTGCGCTCTCAATAATCAGATGGAAATCTTTATCATTTTTATATTTGGAAAGGAATTCTATATTGACAGCTTTGGCAAGCTTAAGCATAATTTCTTTATTCTTGGAATATCCAAGCGCTTCAAAAAGCAACTCATAAATTAACTGTTGCCATATTGTTGGTTCTGAAAAATCTTTTGAAGAATATTTCAAATTATTGAACTCTTGACCAAAATCATATTTAACAACTGGTTCTCTCACATGCATATTTCGCAAATACAAAATTTCTTTTAGCCTTTGAAAAAGTTTAGTCGACTTTTTTTGGAATCTTTCAGTCCCCAATTCAAATAAATATTTCAATTTTTCTTCTTCCGTCACTATTTCATTTAAACCATTACAAGGCATATCAAATATCCGGTTTTTTCTTTCTTTAGTAATTGAATTTTGAATTACTTCTTTAAAGCTATCCCTTGTAAAATCTGTCAAACAGATAGAGGAGACTTTTCTTCCTTCTCTGGTATAAACGAATGGTTGAAACCGATCTTTCGAAAGAACGACGTGAAGGATTAATTTGTTATAGTTTTTATTGAGGAAATGACCGTGTGACTTCCAATCGGAATGCCAGCTATCTATTTCAATATCACCCTGGTAAGTTATGTTGCCTATTTTGACCCTGGCATTAAGAAAATCGGGTCCGCTAAGATCTTTGTTTTCAATTCCGGTATCAATTACTTCTATCTTTTCGGAATCAGCAGTTTGTAATTCACTATTGAAGTTTTTTTCTTTCCAGATTTCGTAGAGGAATTTTTCGTGAATTTTCATATGTAACAATGCATATTAAATAATTAAAATTTCTTTTTCTTCTCCTCCCAGATCAGAATGAAATAATGTTGTTGAATTAATATAAGGACTTTATATCCTTTTTGTAAATACTAAATATGTTCTTTAATAGATATATATTTATTAAGGAATAATTCTAAATACTATAGTAAAATATTTGATACAATTGTATTATAACTTACTAGTTCTTCTCTTGCTTTTTCAGCAAAATCAATTCCCATTGATTTATATAATATTCCACGACTAATATTTATTATAAAATTCGATTTCATTTCAGATTTGAATAATTGGATCACACTTTTCAAATTTCCACCCTGTGCTCCAATGCCTGGTAATAAAACAGATAGATTACCAATCAATTCTAAATTTTCTTTGAGTTCTAAATCATTAGTTGCACCGAATACAATCCCGCAATTTGCTGATTCATTCCATGAATGAATTTTTGAAATAACTTTCTGAAATAGAAACGATCCGTTTTCAAGTTTAAGTTTTTGAAAATCCGCAGAACCATTATTGGAAGTTAGAGCAAGGATAAAAATTAGTTTATTTTGATATTCTAAAAATGGTTCGACCGAATCCGAACCCATATACGGATTGATAGTAATTGAATCAAAACCATAATAATCAAAAACTGATTTTGCATACATTGCTGATGTATTTCCAATGTCCCCCCTTTTGGCATCAGCAATAGTAAGAACATCTGAAGGTATGTATGCTAAAGTTTTTTCAAGGATTTTTAGACCATCAGTTCCGAGTTTTTCGTAAAATGCGAAATTGATTTTATAAGCTGCGGCAATGTCTTTTGTTGAATCAATAATTTCCTGATTAAAAATAAGTTCAGCATCTTTTTTACCTTTTAAATGATCAGGAATTTTTTCTACATCAGTATCCAATCCGACACAAATATGAAGTCCAACATTATTTTTGTTTTCTAGTTTTTGAATAGCTTTCATAAATCAGGTGTAATTTTTTCTCGTTCTGTAAATGTTTGCTAAAATGCCAAGCATAAACATATTTACTAATAATGAACTGCCGCCATAGCTGACAAATGGAAGAGGAATTCCAATAACCGGCATAATCCCCACAACCATTCCCAGGTTTATTATAAAATGAATAAAATAAACCGAAAGAATTCCGATAGAAACCAGGCTGAGGAATTCATCTTTTGTATTATGTGCAAGTTTTAAGATTTTTAAAAGCAGATACAAAAAAATAATCAAAGTAATTATGCTGCCAATAAAACCAAATTCTTCACCAATTACACAATAAATAAAATCAGTCCATTGTTCAGGAATGAATTGTAACTGAGTTTGATTGCCACTTAAAAATCCTTTCCCAAATAATCCACCCGAACCAATTGCCACTTTTGCCTGAATAGAATTATAACCTGATCCAAGAGGATCAGAGGTAGGGTCTACAAAAGCCAGGATCCTTTTTTGTTGGTGTGGACTGAGAGCCCGGTAAACATAATCAGTAAAAAATCCACTCGCAAGGTTTAATGCGAAAATGGAACCACTAAAAAATAAATCTTTTTTAAAAAGAAAAGTGTTATCACAATTGCCACTAATGAAAACAGGAAATAATAAAATCCAAATAGAGAAGCAACTGCAACAATTCCGGGTGATAAAACCATGAAAAGTGAAAATGTTGAAATGCCTTTCCAAAATATCACAGCGAGCAACATTCCAATAAATACAAGCGCCGTACCAAGATCAGGTTGTAATAAAATAAGTAATACCGGAAGTAAACCAATCAGAATAGTGAAGAAAATATCTTTAAATGAATCGATGTCAGAATTGTTTCTGCTTAAATAAGAAGCAAGTGCGAAAATTGTTGCAATCTTTGCAATCTCTGAAGGTTGAAATCCCAAAACACCAAAAGTAAGCCAGCTTTTTGATCCTGAAATCTGTCTTCCTACTGCGACTACTATTATTAAAAATAATAAGGCAACCACATAAGAAGGTAAAGATGAAGTTTTAAAAAAATTAGTCGGGATGGAGTAGGTAATGAAAAATACAATTAGTGAAATGATTCCCCAGATTATCTGTTTTTCAAAGTTTCCTGATGCAGCAGGATTATTTGCAGTAGAACTATAAATTGCGGCAAGTCCGATAAGAAATAAAGTTAAGGCAGGAACCAGTAATCCGAAATCAAATTTATCTTTTATATTGTAATCAATTCGCAACCGGCATTATCTCCTTTTGACCTTTCATTTCACTAATTTTTTGATCATCTAATTCTGGAGTCGGTTTCTGTTTTAACAAATATGCTTCCAAAACCTTTTTTGCAATTGGGGCAGCATAAGTTCCACCAAATCCAACATTTTCAACAACTACTGCAATCGCAATTTGCGGATCATCTGCAGGAGCATATGCAATGAATAAAGCATGATCCTTTCCATGAGGATTCTGTGATGTTCCGGTTTTGCCGGCAATTGTAAATTCATCAGTTCTGATATGTGTCGCAGTTCCGTTTCCCTGTACAACCAAAAACATTCCTTCTTTAACAATATCAAATACTTCTTTTTTAATACCCAAGTCGATAGGAGTGAAATTGAATTTATGAATTTCTTTCTCATTTTCCTTTCTATAACCTTTTACAATATGGGGTGTAAAAGTTTTTCCATCACCGGCAATTAATGAAACATATTGTGCAAGTTGCAATGGAGTTACTCCAACTTCACCTTGTCCAATTCCAAGGCTTGCCATAATACTTCGTGGCCATTGAGGACCGTAAATTTTTTCATAATATTTTTCATCAGGAATCAAACCAGGAACCTCCTCACCTATATCGATATTAGTGTCCTGTCCAAAGCCAAATTTAGTTGCATATTCTTTCCAGCGGTCTAACCCTATTTTATAAATTAAATTATAGAAAAATGTATTGCAGGATTTTTCTATTGCATGAACAACATTAACAGATCCATGTACCCCATGACATTTAAAGTATCTTCCATAAGTGAACCCACCACTGCAATAAAAAGTTGTATTTGTATTAATCAGACCAAGGTCAAGTGCAGCAACAGCTTCCATTATTTTGAAGGTTGAACCAGGCGGTTTTACAGACATAGTGGCTCTATTAAACAATGGTTTTTCAGGATTATTATATAAACTATCAAGAAATTCCTTTGGAGTGACATAAGAAAACATTTTCAAATTGTATTCAGGTGCACTAACCAGAGCAAGGATTTCACCTGTTTTTGGCTCAATTGCTACCAGCGCTCCCTTTAACCCAATAAATTCTTTTTCCGCAACCCTTTGTGCATCAGCATCAATAGAAAGAATCAAGTCATCACCTTTATCAGCATTAATATCTTCATTCCCATTCTTGTATTTTCCGATAACTTTTCTTTTTGAGTTTACAATAACAAATCTATTTCCTTTAATTCCGCGGAGATATTTTTCATAGTATTTTTCAATTCCTGTATGCCCGACATAATCTCCCGGTTTATAGTAATCATTTTCTTTTTCTAATTGAGATGGAGAAATTTCTTTTG
This sequence comes from uncultured Ignavibacteriales bacterium, assembly GCA_963822905.1. Classification (GTDB taxonomy): domain Bacteria; phylum Bacteroidota; class Ignavibacteria; order Ignavibacteriales; family Ignavibacteriaceae; genus CAWGJF01. The sequence goes on along the minus strand of CAWGJF010000001.1, from coordinate 1,821,880 downwards.
TATAACCAAACATGTGGGAACCAGAGATTCCGGCAGGATAATCACGTTGCATCTCTATAACATAATCAACACCCGGAAGTCTATCTGAATTTTCTTCTAACCAGGCAACGACTTTAAAATCAACATCCCGCTTTACTCTAAGAGGCATATACCTGGAAAATATTTTATTCTTTTTGATAAGATCATTAATATAGCCGGAGGGTAAATCCATCACAGCTTCGAGAAGAGGGTTTAATTTTATGTTATAATCAATTGGTGTAATTCGCAAAGTGTAAGCAGGTTTGTTACTGACAATAATTTCACCGTTTCTGTCAAGAAGTCTTCCTCTTAGAGGAATCATCTCAATGTTTTTAATACTATTATCCGAGGCTTTTATTTCATAAGATTCCTGTTCAAGTATCTGCATTTGGAAAAGTCTGAACACCAAAATCGCTGCACTCACAATCACAATTATATTTATTATACTTCTTCTTTGAACTGAGGCAAATTTTTCAGTCTTCAAGTGTAATTCCTTTTTTAAAGGGAAAATCAGAACAATTATACTCAGTAACCCGGTATATGCAGCAGGAAGCAAGGCATTATCAAAAAAGAGTTTCACAATATTTGTGTTAAAATCCATTATTGAAAAAAATGAATATATTATTGACTCAACAATAGCACATAAAAATACAACCAATGGGAAAGAAAAAGTATTTAAATATTTTTCCCTTCTGGTTTCAGAAGAAAAATATCCTGCAGTAAACCCGGCAATTGTATAAGATAACATTGTACTCCCCAGCAAACTTCCAGTGATAAGATCGAAAGCTAATCCGAAAAAAGCACCGTATAAAATTCCGGGTATTTGTCCTAAAGAAATAGTAAAATAAACAAGGGCAATCAGTAAAAGATCAGGGGCTATGCTTTCAATGGAAATGAGAGGAATAAAGGTTATCTGGATAACCAGGAGAGGAAAATAAATAAAAACCGGTATAAGGAATCGAAGCCTCATCATTTAACGATTGAAAAAATTTAATTCCAGGTTTTCTTTTTGTTTACTCTGAACCAATCTTAGCACTAATACATCTTCGACTTTTAAAATATTTGCAAATGGTTTTATAATAACCTGGTTGAATACTCCTGTTTCCGTATCATTAACTTGCTGAACTATCCCAATTGGTAATGGAATAGCTATTATTGAACTGAACTCTGAAGTAACTATCCTATCACCAATTTCAAAATCAAAAGATTTGGATACATCATTCATATACAACTTTTCGCCGTCCCATTTCATAATACCATTGACATTGTTGCGCTCATTTTTAACTGCAACTTTTAGATCAACATTTCTGATAGTTCTCACAATAGAAAAATCTTCGGAAGTGCTCAATATTATTCCAATCAATCCCGCATAATTAATAACAGGCATACCAACCTGGACACTATCCTTTGTCCCAACATTTAATGTTATTGTGTTTTGTGTAACCGAGAGTGATTTAGAAACAACATTAGCTGGAGTCAGCGGCAGGTTTACTGAATCTTTAAAATTCAATAATCTTTTCAATTCGCCGTTTTCAATACCATACTCGCGTAGTAAACTTATACGTAACATTAATTCCGCATTTATTTTCCTTAGTTCTGTATTCTGTTGTCTTATACCTTGCGTATTAAAAAGATCTGACATTATGGATGTAACAGCAGCAAAGCTTCCAAAGGATACCGCGCGAAATTTTTGAACCTGGGGATTTTTATTTTGGGCTAAAACTACAAGGCTGGTTATGATTAAAATTACGAGGATTATATATTCTTTAAAATTTTTCCAGAGTTCAGTAAAAAATTTTATCATTAATATCTTCTGTTACGAATAAGCACTTTTGAATATTCATTTAGGTTTTCTATTACTTTCCCGGTTCCACGTACAACGGCAGTTAATGGATCTTCAGCAACATGCACCGGAAGATTTGTTTCCATTCTAATTCTTTCATCCAATCCTTTCAATAATGCACCTCCACCACTTAACATAACTCCGCGGTCCAGAATATCAGCAGAAAGTTCAGGAGGTGTTCGTTCCAGGGTTTGTCTCACAGCATCAACTATCTGAACGATCGATTCATTAAGAGCTTCCCGGATTTCTACGGAACTTACTTCAGTCGTTTTAGGAATTCCACCAACCAGGTCTCTTCCCTTAACTTGTATCGTTATCTCTTCTTTTAGAGGAACAGCAGATCCAACCTCACATTTAATTGCTTCCGCAGTTCTTTCACCAATTAGAATGTTGTGGTTTCTTTTGAAGAATTGCATTATTGCATAGTTCATTTCATCACCGGCAATACGAATAGATTCTTCGTTAACTATTCCGGAAAGAGCTATGACTGCAATTTCAGTCGTACCTCCACCAATATCTATTATCATATTTCCCACCGGGGCAGAAACATCAATCCCTATTCCGATTGCTGCTGCCATTGGTTCAGCGATCAGATGTACTTCTTTTGCACCAGCATGTTCAGCACTATCTCTAACCGCTCTTTTTTCAACTTCAGTAACACCACTTGGAACTGCAACAACAATCCTTCGGCTACTGATTGCACCAGCTCTCACTTTTTTAATGAAAGCCCTGATCATTCCTTCCGCAATTTCAAAATCAGCAATTACACCATCACGCATTGGTCTGGTCACTTTAATTTCTTTGTGTTCTCTGCCCTGCATTTCTTTAGCACGATTCCCTAGCGCAATTATTCTTTTTGAACTTTTATCAAATGCAACAATGGAAGGTTCGTTAAGAACAATTCCTTTTCCTTTAACGTAAATTAACGTATTCGCTGTTCCAAGATCGATTGCGATATCAGCAGATAGAAAATCAAATAAGCCCATAATTCCTCTTAATGTTTAAAGTGCCGTATACCTGTAAATACCATTGAGATTTTATTTTCGTTTGCGGCTGAGATTACTTCTTCATCACGAACGGAACCACCTGGTTGAATTATTGAAATAGCACCCGCTTTTACCATTTCAAGCATTGCATCGGGAAACGGAAAAAAAGCATCAGAAGCACCGACTGAGTTTTTTAAATCCAATCCATGTTCTGCAGCTTTCATCACTGCAATTTTAACAGAATCTAATCTCGACATCTGACCGGCTCCAACTCCAACAGTTGTTTTATCTTTTACAAAAACTATTGAATTGGATTTAGTATGTTTGGCAACCTTCCACGCAAATCGTAAATCCTCAATTTCTTTTTCGGATGGATTAATATCTGTAACCACTTTCAACTGATCTTCAAACAGATCAACAGAATCTGCATCCTGTCTAATAACTCCACCTGGAATTGTTTTGAAGTTTGAACCCGAATTTAAAACAGGTTTTAATTGTTTTACTAACCTCCGGTTTTTCTTTTTCTGAAGGACATTAATTGCCTCATCTGAATAATCCGGGGCAGAAATAACTTCAATGAACAATTCATTTAATAAGTTCGCTAATTCAACATTTATGCCGGAAGTAAAGGCTACAATCCCACCGAACGCAGATACAGGATCACACTTTAAAGCATGCTTGTAAGCCTCAATGGAATTACTTGCTGTGGCTGCTCCGGCTGGATTATTATGCTTGATAATAGTACAACTATTTGGACCCAAATCTTCAGCAAGTTCGACAGCAGAAACCAAATCAAGAATATTATTATATGATAATTCTTTTCCATGAAGTATTTCAAAATAATTAAAAAAGTCACCATAAATTTCTGCTTTTTGATGTGGATTTTCACCATATCTGAGAGAATGCGATAGTGGAAAACTAATCCTTATTCCTTTATTATTCGAACTAAATCTTTTTTCAAAAAAATTTGAAATATAGGTATCATAATCTGAAGTGTGTGCAAATGCTTCAAAAGCCAACTTTTTGCGAAGATCAATACTGATTTCTTCATTATTCAATTCATTGATAAACTCATCATATTGTTTTGGATCTGTAAGCACAGAAACAAACTTGTGGTTTTTTGCAGCTGCACGAATGAGAGTTGGACCACCGATATCAATATTTTCTATCGCTGTTTCCAAATCAATATCCGGTTTCTCTGTAACTTTTTTGAACGGGTAAAGATTTACACAAACAACATCAATCGGTAAAACATTGTTTGCTTTGGCTTCTGATTGATCCTGAGAATCATCTCTTCGCATAAGTATTCCACCGCTGATCTTTGGATGCAATGTTTTCACTCTACCGGAAAAAATTTCCGGGAACCCGGTAAAATCACTGACTTCTTTAACAGGAATTCCTGAATCTGAAAGTGTTTTAGCAGTGTTTCCTGTAGCAAGAATTGTATAGTTTTTCTTCGTTAATTCAGAAGCAAGTTTTTCAACGTTTTGTTTATCTGAAACACTGATGAGTGCAATCTTATTCAATGAGTTACCTTACCTGGAGAAATGATATAATTAATTTACAACAACTCTGTTATCCACAATCCGGATCCTTTTTTCTGCAAAAGCCAGAATAACTTCTGGTAAAATGATATGTTCAATTTTTAATACTGCTTCAGCGATTTCTTCAGAAGATTTTACGGCTGAAATATCAACACATTGTTGAGCAATAATTTTTCCTGAATCATAAATTTCATTTACAAAATGAACAGTTGCACCGGAAACTTTTGCGGAAGAAGAAAAAACTGCTTTGTGAACATTCATCCCGTACATTCCTGCACCACCAAATGCGGGAAGCAGGGCCGGGTGAATGTTAATAATCTTATTGCTAAAAAAAGAAACAACATCGACAGGAACAAGTTTCAGATAACCAGCAAGAACCACCAAATCAAGATTTAATTTCTTAAGAAAATTTACCAGGTCTTCATTCCTAATAAAATTTTCCTTTTTACCAATGTTGTAAGTTTTAAAAGAATGTTCTCCCGCAATCTCAAATGCAGGACAATTTTCTTTATCACTAAAAACAGCTACTACCTGAATTTTATTTTTTAGTAAAGGTGAATCAAGTATCGCTTTAAGATTTGAACCCCGACCAGAGACAAAGACAGCAATTCTTAACACATTAAACTTTAAATAATCGTTCAAAGCTACTTAATCGATAAAAAATAATCAATAAGGATGGTTGTTTAAAGTATTTTATTTTCATCATTTATGGATACTGTACAAAAGAGCATGCAGTGAGTTTCTCAGACTATTTTCAAAATAGAAGTCTTTGTAATTATTTGCATAATTAATAAAGAGCTCAGCATCAACTATATTTTTCATTTCTTTGCTTGTCCGTGCAGCATAATAGCATGCATAGGCTTTCATCCATCCCTGAGCCTGATCATTATTTATAACTGAAATAGCATAGTCTAAAGATAGTGCATATTTATTTATTCTATAATAGCTATCACTAAGAATCAAATAAAGTTTTGCTTTCAGTGTATCACTAAAATTATTTTTGATCAATTTTAAAGAAGAATCAATTGCATTCTTATATAATCCAGCATCAACAAAATTATGAATTCTTATCAGTTTTAACTCGGAACTATCAGGAAGATTTTCCTGATATTTTTCCCCTATAGATGCTGCGTATACATCTTCATCAATATCTTCATTCCCCTGGTCAGTCTTTTCAAAATAAACTGAAGCACTATCAGGTAAATTCATAAACTCATAACAATAAGCCAGCTTTAATGCCGCATATCCCCTAAAGTGTTTGTCTATAGTATTATCAAGGAACAATCGGTAAAATGTTTTTGCAGAATCAAAATCATTCCTGATAAAAAAGATATTTCCCAATTGATAATTTGAGAAAGTTTTTATTTGAACAAATGTTGTGTCTTTAGTTTTAGTAATTGCTTTCAAATATTTTTCAGCATTAGTTAGCCTGGTCTCTTTAATGTAAAGCAAAGCCATCCCATATTTAAACAGGATGTTGTTTGGATAATTATAAATCAATTTAGTAAGATATTTTTCCGAGGAATTATAGTCCATCAAAAATTCTGATAAGACTTGTGATAAATAAAATTTTGCTTCAATAGTTACAAGGTTTCCTTTGTTTGCAGCTAACTTTAAATATTCTAACCCTAGTTTTTTGTTACCAGTGATATCGGTTAGCTCCAAAGCCCATTTCCAAGCCGGGGGTGTTTGCGAAACAGCAAAGTTATATAAACCTAACCCTAGGTAAGCATCATAATAAGTGCTGTCAATTTCCAATACTTTACTTAAATAATTATAGGATTCTTTTGTCGACCACAACACATTCAAATATTCACCGTCCCTGGCATAGATCATTGCCCGGTAGGAATAGGTTGTTCCAAGGAGAAAATAAATAAACGGGTTATCTTCATCATCTTCAAGAATTTTTTTGGATTTAGAAACAACAGAATCAGATAAATCGAGGAAAGCAGTTTTATCCGAATCTCTTTTTTGATCAAGGAAATACCAGAGATTAATAATGGAACTGTAGTGATAACCAGCTGGGTGATCAGGGTTTTTAATTTCAATTGATTCGAAAACTTCTTTTGCTTTTTCAAGATTGAAATTATATAAATAGTTGAGTCCGTTTTTGATTTGTCTTTGAAATTTAACCTGCGCAGGAATTATCTGGGGAAAAATCAAAATGATGAAAATAAATACTAAAATAAGATTTGATTTTTGAAGAAGCGGAAATATTTTTTTAATCATTACGTTTAATAGTAATAAACAGCGTATTACAAATCATTTATGAATCAGAAACATTTTTGCTTTCCGAATACCTCAAAGCAGCTTTTACAAATTCACGGAACAATGGATGAGCTTTGATAGCCCTGGATTTTAATTCAGGATGAAATTGACACGCAACGAACCAGTTATGACCAGGAAGTTCAATCATTTCAACGAGTTCACGGTTTGGTGAAAGTCCGCTGAAGATCATTCCTTTGTCGGTCAGATTTCTTCTGAATTTATTATTTACTTCATACCTGTGACGATGTCTTTCTGAGATATGCGCACTACCATATGCTTGCATTGCTTTTGTATTATCCTGGATAACGCAGGGATAGGCGCCAAGTCTCATCGTGGCTCCCATATCCTTAATATTTTTTTGTTCAGGCATTAAATCAATAACACTGAATTTTGTTTTCTTAAACTCGGAACTGTTCGCGTTTTTAATTCCACAAACATTCCGGGCAAACTCGATCACTGCACACTGTAATCCAAGACAAATACCGAAGAACGGAATATTATTTTCACGGGCATATTTTATTGCCCTTATTTTTCCTTCAATTCCTCGTTCACCAAACCCGCCCGGGACTAACAGTCCGGAAATACCTTTTAATAAATTTTCAAATTCATTGGATTCACAATCTTCAGCATTTATTGGTCTCACAATTACTTTAACATTGTTTTCCGCTCCTGCATGCACGAAAGATTCCATAATACTTTTATAAGCATCCATATGTAAAATATATTTTCCACATACACCTATCTCGACTGTTTTAGACGGATTCTTTACTCCATCAACAAAATTTGACCAATCATCAAGCTTAATTTTTCTTTCAGTAATGTGAAGTCTTTTTAAAACAATAGAATCAAATTTTTCTTTGAATAGAACTAAAGGGACTTCATATATTGATGAACAATCATAAGCAGAGATTACTGAAGAAGGGCTAACATTACAGAAAAGTGCAATTTTTTCCCGGATATCTTTTGGAAGTTTTTTCTCTGATCTGCAAATCAGCACATCAGGTTGAATTCCAAGTTCAAGTAGATTTTTAACACTGTGTTGAGTTGGTTTTGTTTTCACTTCTCCTGCAGAACTGATATACGGAACAAGCGTCACATGAATACTCATCGTATTAGCCCTGCCAAATTCCATCATCAATTGCCGCATTGCTTCAATAAAGGGCAGGCTTTCAATATCACCAACTGTACCACCAATCTCTGTAATAATTATATCATATTCTCCAAGTTCACTCAAACGGACAAGTCGTTCTTTTATTTCATCTGTTATGTGTGGAATTACCTGTACTGTAGCTCCAAGATAATCTCCCCTTCTCTCTTTCGTAATAACTTCATAATAAATCTGACCTGTAGTTGTGTTATTAGCTTTGGTCATACTTTCATCGAGGAATCTCTCGTAGTGACCAAGATCAAGATCAGTCTCTGCTCCATCATCGGTAACATAAACTTCACCGTGCTGGAACGGACTCATAGTCCCGGGATCAACATTTATATAAGGATCAAATTTCTGGATGGTAACCCGGAAACCCCTCTGTTTAAGAAGCAAACCAAGTGAAGAGGCAGTTATTCCTTTACCTAAAGAGGAAACAACACCACCGGTAATGAAAATAAACTTAACTTTTCTTCTGCGGGCCATAATTTTTTTTGCTCCCAAATATAGAGCAAGAGCGTGTCTTATCAAAAAGTCCAGCAAAAAAATTTTACTCAATATATTTTCAGAATATTTTGGTTAAAGTATTGCCAATAGCTAACATTTTTATTATTCTTGTTTTAAAAACAGGATAATATGAGCGAATCGATAAAAGTGTCAGAAATTTTTCCTGTAACTGCTAAAAAACTTTATACATCCTGGTTGGATAGTAAAGAACATTCGGCATTTACAGGAACCAAAACAGAAATTTTACCCCGCGTTGGTGAACATTTTAATGCAGGCAACGGTTACATACAGGGAAGCATTATTACTTTGCAGCCTTATGGCAGAATGGTTTTAAGCTGGCGTTCAACTGACTTTCCTGATGGAGTCAGAGATTCCAGGCTTGAAGTTCTCTTCGAAAAATCTGAGAAAGGTACAAGAGTAACATTAATCCACAGCGAACTACCAGATGGGCAAGCAAAAAAATACGAAAAAGGATGGAAGGACCATTATTTTAAACCAATGAAAAAGTATTTTAAAAATCACAAGTAATTCTCATCTTCTTTAAACTATTTAAACTTTCCTACTGTTAAATGTACTTGAAGTTACCTGATAAACACATCATATTTGAAAAACTATAATCTAAAAGTTATTGAATAAGTTTATCCCTTATCTTTTAATTGTTTCCTCCTTCTTTGCTATCACGGCAGATTTTTATGCGCAGGATACAACAAAAAGTCTTGCATTTAAAAACAATCGGCCTCAAAGGAATAATCCTTACTTTTATAGACCTGATTTAGCTTACCAAATATGGCAGCAATTTAAATTAAACCAGGAAGCAAATTCCGGAGATGCACTTGCCCAGCACGAGCTTGGTCTTCGTTATTTACTTGGAGATGGAATTCCGGCTGATACGATAAAAGCAATTTATTGGATTAAGAAAGCTGCGGAAAATAATTTAACGGCTGCTAAATATAACCTTGGAATTATGCTGATAAACGGAATCGGTATTAAATGGGATCCATTTCTTGCATTTAAATATTTTCGATCAGCAGCGCGCGAAGGAATGAACCAGGCACAATATGTTCTGGGAATTCTTTATACTGACAACTTAATTGTTAAGCGTGACTGGAATATTGCTTACTACTGGATAAAAAAATCTGCCGATGGAGATTTTGAATCGGCTAAAGAAGTTCTTCCTGAACTCGAACCGAAAATTTCTAAACACGTTGTTGATTCACTGTTCAATATTAAAAACTATGCTGTTAGTGATCAGGCGGAACTTAATGACAACACTAAAATCCCATCTTCATTAGGTCTGATGTTTATTGATTTTAACAACATCCAGGATACGACTTTTATGTTAACAGATAGTATGATCGTATCAGATCTCAGGCTTGCTCAGAATGACAGCTTGATCTCTGAACTTAAAATTGATAGTGTTAAAAATATCAGTGAGATCAGTTCAGAAAAAAACCTTATTATCATAAATGAACTTGCAGATAATGGAAGCCCCGAAGCACAAACTTTATTAGGTAAAATGTATGAAGAAGGAATCTACTACAATAAAGATATTATAAAAGCCGCCTCGTTTTATTATCGCGCACTTCGGAATGATTCTCCTAAAGCGACAAATATACTCTGGAATCTCTCAAAGAATAAAGAATTTATTAATAAGGTTATTGAGAAATCAAAAGAAGGAGATTCAGAAGCCAAATTTGTTTGGTATGGATTAACTTCAATCGGATTTGACAACCGGATTGTAATCAATGATGCAGTAAAATTATTAACCGAATCAGCATACAATTTTTATATGCCTGCGATAATTGAGCTTGGTTTAGATTATTATACAGGAAGAGATGTTATTAAAGATGGAGAAAAAGGAATTCTGTTATGGAAAGAAGCGGAACAAAGAGGAAGCTCTGAAGCAAGCGTTAGATTGATAAGTTCAGAACTAATAGATGGATATAATTACGGAGATACAAAAAAAGATTTTCAGAAGCTTTTAAAGTTTGCAGAGAATGGTTCTTTACTTGCCCAGGTTACAATTGCAATTTGTTATGAGCAAGGTTTTACTGTTTCACCGTCAACTGCTGATGCAGTAAAATATTATAGGTATGCAGCTCAACGCGGAAATCAGTTCGCTTATAATCAATTGAAAAGAATGTACGACTCGATTCGACCCAACGAACAGGAATTTATTATCCCTAATTAACTTCTTATTGGTCAGCCTTTCATAATTACTCATACTTACATTAAATTTATCCTACTTAAAAATCAAGAATTTAATTCCGGAGGTCTAATTGCCTGACACAGCTAAACAAATAAACATTAAAAAGAAATTGCCTGATTGGGGAACGAGTATTTTTGCTATTATGTCCAAAATGGCAGTCGAACATAACGCACTAAATTTGTCACAAGGATTTCCTGATTTCAATTGTTCCGATGAATTACTCACACTTATAAATGATTTTCAGAAAAAAGGATTCAATCAATATGCTCCAATGCCAGGAGTACCTGTTTTAAGAAATATTATATCAAATACTATCAAAAAAGTGTATGGAAGAATTTATAACCCCGAAACTGAAATTACGATAACATCCGGTGCAACCCAGGCGATTTATACGGCTGTTGGTTGCATTATCGATAAAGGTGATGAAGCAATTGTTTTTGATCCGGCTTATGATTGTTATGCTCCTGACATAGAAGCTAACGGTGGAATTCCTATTCGCATTCCACTTAAAAAAGATTTTTCTTATGATTGGGATGAAATAAGAAAGAGAGTAAATAATAAAACAAAATTAATGATTTTCAATTCGCCTCATAATCCTTCGGGTTCTTTAATTCAAAAAGAAGATATTGAACAATTGATTGATCTTGTTAAAGGAACTGATATTTTATTAATAAGCGATGAAGTTTATGAGTTCATTGTGTTTGATAAAGAAAAACATCACAGCTTTACTTTATATGATGAGCTTTACAAAAGATCATTTATTATTTCATCATTTGGAAAAACATTTCATACTACGGGTTGGAAAACTGGTTATTGCTCTGCACCGAATTATTTGATGAATGAATTTAGGAAACTTCATCAATTTATTGTATTCTCTTCAAATACTCCTATCCAACATGCATACGCAGAATACTTAAAAGATGAAAAAAATTATTTAAGTCTCTCAAATTTTTATCAGAAGAAAAAAGACTTATTTGCAGATGCAATGAAAAAGTCAAGATTCAAAGTGTTACCATGTAAGGGAACTTACTTTCAGTTGCTGGATTATTCAGATATCTCTGGTAAGAATGATATGAATTTTACTGAATATTTGACAAAAGAAGTTGGAATTGCAACAATTCCGCTTTCTCCTTTTTACAAAAATGGAAACAATGAAAAAGTAATCCGGTTGTGTTTTGCAAAAAAGAATGAAGTTATGATGGAAGCTGCAAAAATTTTATCAGCATTATAACAGATTTATGAATAGAGGAACTGTTATCAGACTTCGAAAAAAAGCAGCAATCATTTCTTTAATTGTTGGTCTTGGAATGTTTGTCGCAAAAATCGGTGCATACTTTCTCACCGGTTCTGCTGCAATTTTTTCTGATGCTGCTGAATCTGTTGTTCATGTACTTGCAACTTCAATGGCATTATACAGCATTATATTAAGTTCCAAACCTGCTGATGAATCTCATCTTTACGGACATGGAAATATTGAATTCTTTTCTGCCGGAATTGAAGGTTTTCTGATCATTATTGCTGCCTTCGTGATAATTTATGCAGCAATGCATGATATTATAGTTGGTACAGAACTGAAATCACTCAGCATCGGTGTAATTGTAATTAGTGGAGCGGGTTTAATAAATCTCGCTCTTGGCTTTTATCTTGTTCGAACAGGAAAAAAAACAAATTCATTAACACTTGTTGCCGATGGAAGACATGTTTTAACTGATGCAGCAACCAGCATCGGCGTAATAGTTGGAATATTAATCGTAATAATTACTGGCATTACAATTTTTGATCCGCTGGTTGCAATTTTTGTTGCATTGAATATTGTTTATACAGGTTTCAAATTGATGCGTGAATCTGTTGGAGGACTGATGCTTGAAACCGATCCGAAGGTGTTGGATAAATTATCCGGAATTCTAATCCCGGTTAAAAAAGATTTCTGGATTGATATTCATGAACTTCGTTACTGGCGATCCGGCGATCGTTTTTTTATTGATTTTCATCTTATATTTCCTTACTACTTCACAATTGAAGAATCCCACAAGGAAGAAAAAAGAATTGATGCAGAGTTAGAGAAAGAATTTCCAAACTCACAAATCAAAATTCACTTTGACTATTGTAATTCTGAGCTTTGTAAATTTTGTGGATACGAAAAATGCACTGTTCGAAAAGAAGCAAAGTCAAGATTATTTGAATGGAACACAGAAAAGCTAGTAGGCAATGCAGTATATAAAATCATTAATTAAAAATTCTAATCTTAATTATTCACATCTTGATTTAGAACAAGAATAAGTTGATATTCGAATTTTGAGAACCTAACTTGATTATGAAAGAAATACGCAATCAAATAAATAATATAGATGATGAAATCATCAGGCTGCTGGCCAACCGACGCAAATTGAGTCTCGAAATCATCAAGCTAAAAAATGAGGAAAAAAGCTCAATACGTGATAGGTATCGTGAGAAGGAATTGCTCTCACACATTATAGAAATTGGTAAAAAATATGGAATGGATTCTCAATACATCTCGAAAATATTCCATACCATAATTAACGACTCAATTAAACTTCAAAATAATTTCACACTTGAAAAAAAAAATAGAAATAATAGCTGAAGAACTTTTAAAGCTTAGTCATTAATTATCCTTTCAAATCTTTTATCAGGAACAAGCCACATTAAAGCAACAAGAATATACAACGAAGCCGCTATGATCGGTTGATAAAATGCCAGTAAAACTGCTATTATGTAAATTACCGTTGATATCTTTCCCTTAAAATCTTTTCCGAGCGCTTTTACGAGAATTGAATCTTTATCGTGCTGAGCCTTCAATGCAAGTGTCAGGATGTAATAAGCGATTGAGTTACATAATAAGATTACTCCATAAAATGCAACAGGAACTTCAGCAAAATTATTTTCTCCCATCCAGCCGGTCACAAATGGGATTAACGAAAGCCAAAACAAAAGATGAATATTTGCCCAAAGAATATTCCCGTTAACTTTTTCTACTGCCTGGAAAAGGTGATGATGATTGTTCCAGTAGATCGCAAGATAAATGAAACTTAAAATATAACTTAATATCACGGGGACTATTGGTGCCAGCGCATTCAAATCTGTTCCGTGTGGTACTTTCATCTCTAAAACCATAATGGTTATGATAATTGCAAGTACTCCATCACTGAAAGCTTCTATCCTGTTTTTTTTCATTCTCTTTCTTCTATAATTTTAATTGGAACACCAATGTGCCATTCCCGCATAAGTGAAAATCTATTGAGTTCAGTGGATTGAAATTTATAACACAATATCAAAATATTTTTTCAGCAAAATATCAAATTCATTTTTATCATTAAAATCGGTTCGATTTTTTATTTTTCCATCTGTGATAGTGAGTGAATTATTACTAATAGTAATTCTTCCGGTTTCAGTTGCTATTGTACAAAGTCTTCTTGTTCTGAAATGTGAATCCGGACTATCCTGCTGATAATTGCACATCTCTATATAATCTTCAAAACGTTTTGGTTCGATTGAAAAACAATATTGTTTTTGCCACCCATCTTCTTTTTTCTTTTGAAGTTCATAAATATTTCCGCCGGACAAAACAATCTTATAAACTCCGCTGACATCTTCTACTTCTCCTTCCGGCATTTTAATCGGTTTACGGAATGAATCGCCAAACCCGACATCAACAAGAAAATCATTATCCAAATGAACCATCAAAACCATATGATCATATTCAGGACCGAACTTCTGCTTTTCTTCATTAAAAACCCTCGCAGACAACATATCAACTTTGTATCCGAGAGAAGTGAGCAGCCAGTGAAAAAGACCATTCAGCTCATAACAAAATCCGCCACGTTTAGTGGGAATTATTTTATTGTAAATCCTCTCAAGATCAAGTTGAATTCTTTTGAAAGGAATATCGAGATCTTCAAATGGTATTGAAAGTAAATGCCTCATTTGAAGTTCAGCTAAAAATCCTAATGAAAGATCTCCAACTTTTTTAATGCCGATTCTGTTCAGATATTCTTTTTGATTCAAGAAATTATCCGGCTTTTATTCATTCCCAATTACAACGGTCCACTGGCGGATTTCATAACTTTTCACTAATCCATTTTTATAATAAGGATCATTTTTTACAAAATCCTCAATGATGTTCTTATCTGCAACTTTAAATATTAAAAGAGTTTTGTCATAAGGGTCACTGAACGCGCCTGCAAGAATAAGTTCTCCCTGCTGGTTTAATTCTTTTGCAAGCTTTAAATGTTCTTCACGGAATTGTGCTCTGCGGGTTATGTAATCTTCAGTAACATTGTAAAAAAGTGCGTAGTAGTTCATATTATTTTTCTTTATTTGATGAATGAAATGTTTAAAATTTAATAAAAAATAATTAGTGATAATTACTCCCCGGGTATAAAAGATTTATAAACACAAGATGAATTTTAAAATAAATTAAATCAAATAACTTCCACGCAATAAATAGTCCGACAAAGAAAAGCGCCGGAGTTCTTATAAGCTTCATATACTTTCTTCCAGTATCATCGCTTAAATACATTGGCAGAATTCCGCTGCCATCTAACGGCGGTAATGGAATTAAGTTAAACACAAAGAGTATAAGGTTTAAGGAAAACATAACACTTAGAACTTTTGCAACAAATACTAACGCTCCAGTGCTGTTTGTACCTACAATGCTTGAGATTGTAATTCTTTCAGGAGCATAAAATAATCCCGTCCAGATGCCGATGTGAATTAGAAGCCCGGCCAGAATAACAAGTATAAAATTTGAAATAGGACCGGCAGCCGCCATTGCAGCGGCTTTTTTAGGATGATTAAAAGCCCACTGAACATTATAAGGAGTGCTTGCCCAGCCAATCATCCAGCCGGCAGCAAAGAAAGAAATAATAGGAACGATGACAGTACCAAAAGGTTCTCTTTTAATATGCGGTAAAGGATTTAACGAAACCTGCCCGGTATTGTACGCAGTGCTGTCTCCCATTTTGTGTGCAGTAAAAGCGTGTGCCGCTTCGTGAACAGTAGTTGACAGCAGAAAAACTGCGTACCAGATTAAAGCCTCGGGTAGGTTTATCATATATTATTTTTTTCTTTCAAAGTAATTTCTACTTAATTAAGATATTTTTTCAAATTTTTTATTTTTTTAATATATTTTTATAATTTATTTAGTTAGTTTCGTTATATTTCACTTCAACATAACTATGGTTAAATACACTTTTTTTTACGATGTGTTTTTAAATATGACGTTATATTTCTCCTATTTATAATTTTGTTCTATAAAATAATCACATCTTCGAAACTTTAATAAAATATTATTAAATATCTCAATCATTTTATTGTCTTTATTAATAATGTTCTTTCACTATGACTCCTACTTTCGCTCAATTACAAAAGATAATAAATTAACCTTTGAATATTACGGTAAAGATGAATTATATGATTCCACGCTCATAATCCTCTACGAAATTCAAACCCATGAACTTTTGAAAATCTGCTGAATTACATTGGAAAAAAGGAGAACTAGAAGGTCCTTTGATCATGTACAATCCAAAGGTTCAAATAGTTTTATTAAGTTCACGATTTAAAGATGGTAAATTAAATGGGAAATTAAAAACCTTTCTCAATACAGGATTAAAATGTGGAGAGGCTAATTTTAAGGATGGAAAGCTGAATGGCGAAATCACAATGTTTGCTTCGAATGGTTATCCTTACATAAAAATTAAATCTGAAGACGGTGTACTTGAGGGTACAGGACAAGTTTATGATGCAGAGATAGGTACTACAAAATATACACAAAATTACCATATGGGATTGAGATTTGGTGAACCAGTTGCATTTGCTGCAGATATGATCGTTAATTTTGAAAATGATAGTGCAAAAAGCTATAAATTTACTAAACTTACCAAAAAGGAGAGAGACAATCGAGCAACAATTGTTAGATGAAAACGGCAATGATATAATTCTAGATTTTTTAAATGGTACATATAATATATCCGAATAACTGGTTTCAATAGGATTATATCTAGCCCACATTGATTTTTTTGTTGGACTTGGAAAACCCTGAATTAATTATTTAATATAATTCTCAATTTTATATTTTTTTGAGTAAATTCCACTTTAATGATTGTTCACAGATTTAATTATTTCGAACGCATTTTCTCAACATAACTTAGATATAATTATTTTAGTGATTAAAGTCTTCTTGTTGGTGAATAAAACGTGAGACGAATGAATATTTCGAACTAGAAAATATTGAGACAGGTGACATTGAAACAGTTTTTAAATCTGAAGCAATAAAAGTGATCTATTCCGACGGCACAGTTGTAAATTTAGTGGCAAAGAATGATGATAAAATGAATGTGGTTAATCTATCTGAAATAACTTGAGATGAATTAAGGAAAGAAATCCAAATTTAAGAAAGGTATTGTTACAACTGAAATTGAAGAGAAATTCCAAGATATTGAGACTAAGACACAAATAGAAAGGGAGTTAAGGGAAAACAGACGGGCATGGAGAATTATTGGATTATGATTTTTCGTGGAGCAATTTCAGATACCCTAGTTTTTTCTAAAGGGGAATCAACCAAACCGACAAAATTAGATAAATACATTTCTACTGTTCTTCCTATAGATTACTACTAATGTTTCATTACGAAATATATGCAACATTAAATTATAATTTGGAGTATAATTACATCAAATTTATAATGGAAAAGGATCCTCCGATTGGTTTAACACTTTCATTTAATATTGAAAAGTATAATACCACCTCGTATAAAATGCAAATTTTGGTCACATGAAGAGAATTGCTTATTATAAATAACTACTAGATTTCTTGGCAGTATCAAATGGCCCCACCATATAATTCAACGCAAGTAAACTAAAAAAGGACTATTAAATAATTAAGACTAATTTTAATAATTTTATACTTATAAGATTTTCATCGGTTTTCTATTTTTAACTTTTGTATTTCTTATTAAACCTAGATTTAATTTAATATTAAAAATGTAATCTTAATTCATTCTAATATTTTTTAATACTTGCTTTTCATTTTACATTCCAATTTTATTTTAGATATTCTTATATGGATAGCTTAGTTCAAATAGTTAATATTTAGTTAGCTCAAATCTCGATTTTCTTACTCGAGATTTTCATTGTTTTTTATATTTACATATCTTATTGAGCACTTTATAATTTGGTTAGAGAACTATTTTGCTCAATTCGCCGCATAGTTCTATCCTTTGCCCATTCTCTCATTGCTTCAATATTCTCTGCCATAACAACAGAAAGCGGGCGTGTTTTTTTAATTTCTCCAATAAGTATTTCTGTATTCAACTGCATATAACCGCCAATCACGGAATAAAACCCGGAGACAATCACCTGCTCAATTTCAGAACCGGAAAAACCTTCACAAGCTTCTGCAATCTTTTCAAGATCAAAGTCTCCCGGTTTAAGGTTTCTTTTCTTTAAATGTATTGTTAAAATTTCTTTTCTTATTTCTTTATCCGGCAGATCGACAAAAAATATTTCATCCATTCTTCCCTTTCTCATCAGTTCCGGCGGAAGATTCTGTATATCATTTGCAGTTGCAACAAGAAAGACAAGTGTTTTTCTTTCAGCCATCCAGGTTAAAAATGTACCGAGCACACGCTTGGAAGTTCCGCTGTCTCCGCCTGTATCGGTTGCAAGACCTTTTTCAATCTCATCGACCCACAAAACACAGGGAGCCATTGTGTCAGCCATCTTCAAAGCCTCGCGGGTTTTGCGTTCTGTTTCGCCGAAAAATTTATTATAAAGAGTACCAAAATCCAACCGCAGCAAAGGAATTCCCCACGTGCCGGCTACAGCTTTTGCAGCAAGACTTTTCCCGCTTCCCTGCACACCGAGAAGCAAAACACCTTTGGGAACATCAACACCGGGTGTCTGCACTTCACCGATAAAAATTTTTTTCTTTTCTCAAGCCACTCTTTAAGATTCTTCAAGCCGCCGACTTCAGCAAAAGAAGAAGTGTCGTGCTCGTAATAAAGAACGTTTGTCTTATTAAGCAGTTCATATTTTGCTTTTGTTATTTCAGGAATGTCATCTTTGTTTATTGCGTTATCAGTCAAAGCATTGTAAACTATTCGTTTTATCTCAGAAAACGAAAGACCCTGCAAATTTTTAATAAACACATCCAGGATTGATTGATCAACTTCCACATTTTTTCTTGTCCCTTCTCTCATCCATTGTTCGATTATCTGCATTACAAATTCTTTTATTTCTTCTGAAGGAAATTCCATATCAAATTTTGCTGAGAGATGTTTTATATCATCCGGCAATTCAATTTGAGTTGAAACAAAAAATATTGTATGGTTTAATCTCTCAACATTTAAAGCGATTTCTTTAATAAGCCGTACAATCCTGTTATCCTGCAAGTAGGGATGGTAATCTTCCAGGACAAATAACGATGACTTATATTTTTCAAGGATTGCGACTAAAACTTCAGTAGGTTCCAGCCTGTTTGCACCATCAATGTTACCATATTTATCCAGCAATGAAAATCCTTTTACTACGTTCCAGCCGTAAACCGGTCTTCGTAAAGTAGCTCCAAGACTGGCAATTAACTGCACCGCTTCTTTTTCATCGCGTGTTTCAATTGTGATTAATGGAGTTTTGGATTTAACGAGATGGAAGAGATCTAATAATTCACTCATAAATTTTTAACTGTCACGAATTGGTTCGCGA
Source organism: uncultured Ignavibacteriales bacterium (assembly GCA_963822905.1). Taxonomy (GTDB): domain Bacteria; phylum Bacteroidota; class Ignavibacteria; order Ignavibacteriales; family Ignavibacteriaceae; genus CAWGJF01. The sequence continues at coordinate 1,802,641 of CAWGJF010000001.1, read as the reverse complement.
CATCCCTGATTTTTGAAAAGTTTATTTCAAACTTAAGTGAATTGTAGAAGCGGGTCAATTTTTTAGGTAAAATGGACTGTCACCAAATGGTTGGTGACAGCCAAAGGAATTCGCAAAAATTATAATATCTTCAAAAAGTTTTATCGTCAGCCGAAGGGCCATAAATAGAAGGAACCGGAATATTATTAAGCCGCATATAAACAGTTAACTGCCCGCGGTGATGAACCCAGTGATTTAGCATTGATGAAATGTTCTCACCCATCGGAGAACTGAAAAGTAACTGATCCTTATTTTTCAATGAAAATATTTTTTTAAGATCATCATCTGACATATTTTTTAATGCATTCTTTGCTTTCTCAACATTTTTATCAAAATGTTCTATAAGAACGGAGGTAGATTTTGGCTGAAGTTGCTCATAGGTTGCAAAATTAATTTCGCCTTTTTCAATTGAATAAGTAATCCATCTTGGGATGTCTGCAACTAGTATAGTAAGATAGCCCATTGCCATAGATTTTTCGTGAGGTTTATAATCGGATAATTCCATTGGAATTCTTTCCAGGCATTTTCTTGTTGCAGTTACTTCAGTTTCTAATTCTTTAAGAAATTGAGTGGTCAGAGTATTTGCCATTTCTTTTCTCCTGTTTATTGTAGAATAAAATTTAAAAAGCCCTGAAAAATCAGGGCTTTATTTTAAACAAAAATAATTGCAATTGATTTAACCATTAATATTTTTCATCCCGGCTGCATGATAACGGTTGCCCGCTATTTCAAACTGCGAAGTTAGTTCATCCAGCTTATTCAATTCATCCGCAGTTAATTGAACATCAACAGCGGCAGCATTCTCATCAACATACTTTATTTTTTTAGTACCGGGAATCGGAACGATATCTTTTCCCTGAGCTAAAACCCAGGCAAGTGCAAGCTGTGCTGTTGAACAATTTTTTGCGGCAGACATCTCTTCTAATTTTTCTAGAAGTTCAAGATTGTGATCCAGGTTTTCACCCTGAAATCGTGGAGTCATAGCGCGGTAATCATTCTTTTCAAAATCACTACCAGTTTTAAATCTAGATGCAAGAAATCCTCTCCCAAGCGGGCTGTATGGGACAAGTGCAATTCCATTATCTCGACAAACGGAAAGAATTTCTTTTTCAATATCACGCGTCCATAAAGAATATTCAGACTGCAAAGCAGAAATCGGGTGAACCTTTACAGCTCTGCGGATCGTATCAGGAGCAGCCTCAGAAAGTCCTAAAAACTTAATTTTTCCCTGCTCCCGGAGCTGAACCATTGCTCCCACAGTTTCTTCAATCGGAACATTTTTGTCAACCCTATGTTGATAATAAAGATCGATATGATCAACGCCCAATCGTTTTAAGCTTGCATCACAAGCTGATATGACATATTCGGGTTTGCCGCTAATACCAAGAAATTCTCCATTATTTCCTCTAACATTTCCAAACTTTGTTGCAAGAACTACTTCACTTCTTCTATCCTTAATAGCTTTTCCAACAAGCTCTTCATTCTTACCTACACCGTACATATCAGCCGTGTCGAGAAAGTTTATTCCGATATCAATTGCATGATGAATTGTTTTAATTGATTCAGCATCATTATGTTCACCATAAAATTCAGACATCCCCATACATCCGAGTCCTATTGATGAAACTTCAGGCCCATCTTTTCCAAGTTTTCTTAATTTCATAATTGTCTCCTTATTTTATTCATAAAATTTAATAATTATTTAGACATGCCTCCTGCGGGAACCAGTTTATCTTCAAGCTCTTTTGAATTGTTCATTTTTTCTTCAGCAAGCTGCGCTTCAGTTTTTTCTGAAGCTCTTGTAAATCTTGCAAGTAACGTGTAAACAACCGGAACAACAAGCAAAGTAAGGAATGTAGAGAAGAACATTCCACCAACAACTGCTAAACCTAATGGTCTTCTTGATTCAGCACCCGCACCGAGACCAATTGCAATAGGAAGTATTCCAAATATTGTTGCAAAAGATGTCATCAATATTGGTCTTAATCTTATAGTAGCCGCTTCAATAACTGCTTTAATTTCACTGTTACCCCGAGCGCGTAATTGATTAGCAAACTCTACAATCAAAATAGAGTTTTTGGTAACCAAGCCGATAAGCATAATCAAACCAATCTGGGAATAAATATTTAAACTCTGGCCGAAAATGTAGAGTGTAAGCAAAGCACCAAATACAGCCAAAGGTACTGAAAGCAAAATTGTAAATGGATGCACAAAACTTTCAAACTGAGCAGACAAAACAAGATATATAAACACTAAGGCCAACAGGAACATAAAATACAATCCTGAACTTGATGTTTTATACTCCAATGATTGTCCTGAATATTCACGTTTTATTCCGGGTGGTAATTTTTCATTTGCAATCCGATCAAGATCATTAAGCGCCTGACCGAGAGTTACACCGGGAGCCAAACCCGCGGAAATTGTTGCTGATCTGATTCTGTTGTAATGGTTCAGTTCTTTAGGCGAAACAGTTTTTTCTACTTTAACAACATTTGCAAGTTGAACTAATCCGCCCGAACTCCTGATATATAAATTTTGAATTGCATCAGGCGTAGAACGGAACTGAGGTTTTGTTTGAAGAATAACATAATATTGTTTTGTACCACGTTTGAAATCTGTGACTCTTCTTCCGCCTAGTAATGTTTCAAGAGTTGAACCAATATCTGTCACTGACACGCCAAGATGAGATGCACGTTCGCGGTCGATATGAATATCAAGCTGCGGTTTATTTAACTTTAAGTCACTATCAAGATTTATCAAGTAACCCAGCTTTGAAGCTTCTCCCATCATCGTTGCAACAGCAGTGTTCAACTCATCATAGCTATCACCCTGCAATACATATTCAACCGGGTTTGAATTGAATCGGGCACCTATACTTGGAGGATTAATTACAAAAGCCAGAACTCCGGGAATCGAGATTAGTCTTGGAAATAGTTCCTGTACAATCTGCTGCTGAGATTTATCTCTATCACCCCTTTCCTTCAATCTCAAAAACACAAAACTATTGGTTACACTGCCAGGTCCTCCAAACGATAATCCGGTTGCGGTAAATACACCAGCTCTTTCGGGTAGATTTAAAAGAATATTTTCGACTTCATGTACATATTTATCTGTGTAATCCAGATGTTGCACCTTCAGGGGCAATAATAATTCCAAAACCGATTCCACGATCCTCGGTAGGAACAAGCTCACTTGGTAAATATTTTAAAAGTACAGCGGCAAGAATAATTGCAGCAACTCCTGCAGTTATAACAATAAATCGATGACGAAGCGCACTATTCAGAATTCGTTCATAAAAATTATTTAGAAAATCAAAAAACTTATCAAATGATCGGACGCCCAACTCTGACTTGTACCATGTAAAGGTCTGAGAATCTGTGATGAAAGCATTGGTGTTAAAGTAAGTGCAACAAATCCGGAAATTAAAACTGCAACTGCAACTGCAACACCAAACTCATTAAACAATCTTCCAACAGTTCCGGTAAGGAATGCAAGTGGAACAAACACTGCAACAAGTGCAATTGTGGTTGCAACAACGGCAAAACCGATTTCTTTACTTCCGTCAATTGCTGCCTGCCACCTGCTTTTTCCCATTTCCATGTGCCGGTATATATTTTCAAGTACAACAATTGCGTCATCCACAACTAACCCAATCGCAAAAACCAATCCTAATAAAGTTAAAATATTAATTGTGATATCCGACAAAATAAACAGCAGCGAGTGCACCAATAATTGAAATCGGAATTGCGAGCGAAGGAATGATTGTTGCTCGAAAACTTTTTAAGAATGCAAGAACTACTAACATTACCAGTAAAAGAGCTATTAAAAGCGTTTGCTTAACTTCACTGATTGATTCGTTAATGAATATTGAACTGTCATAAGCAACATCTATTTTCATTCCTGCGGGTAATAATTTTACTAGTTCAGGAACTGCATCCCTGATTTCTTTTGCAACATCAACAGTGCTTGCTTTAGATTGTTTTACAATACCAAGACCAACAGCAGGTTTGCCATTATATCTTGCAAGTGTCCGATTATCCTCAGCACCAACTTTTACGTCAGCAACATCCCGAAGACGAATTAAATCGGTACCTTTTTGTGATACGATTATAGAGCCGAATTCCTCTGGCGTTGCCAATTCACCGCGTGTTCGTACGGCAAATTCTCTTTGATTTCCTTCGATTCTTCCGCTCGGTATTTCTGCATTTTCTCTTGTAATTGCAGCTTCAATATCCTGAGTTGTCAGATCGTACGCTGCCATTTGAAGCGGATCGAGCCAAACACGCATTGCATAACGACGTTCTCCACCGATGATTACTGATCCAACACCAGGCAGTCTTTGAATTCTCTCCTTCAAAACCCGGTCAGCAATATCAGTTAATTCTAACCCGGAATAATTCTCACTAGAAAGCGCTAACCAAACTATGGCTTGCGCATTTGCATCAACTTTTGAAATTACCGGATCATCAATTTCCTGCGGTAATGTCCCTCTGATTCTCGAAACGCGATCACGAACATCATTTGCAGCTTCATTAACATCACGGTTAAGTTCAAATTCTATTGTTATTACAGCACCACCTTCCCTGCTTGATGAAGTAATTGTTTTAACTTCTTCAAGAGTTGCAAATTGTTCTTCAAGAATATCGGTGATTTCTGTTTCAACTACACTTGCACTGGCACCACGATAAAGAGCAGAAACTGATATTATCGGAGGATCGATGTCCGGATATTCACGTACGGGAAGCTGAGTAAATGAAATTATTCCAAATAACAGAATAGTTAAACTCATCACAGTTGCTAATACAGGTCGTTCAATAGATATCTGACTAAGTTTCATTTTGTATTCTCCTGATTCAAACCTTTTTTATTGTTGTTGCGCTGTTTTATCTTCAGCCATAACAGGCATAACTTTAGCACCCGGGAAAAGTTTTTGATGCCCGGCTTTAACAACCTGCATTCCTTCTTCAAGTCCCTGGAGCACTTCAACTACATCCGGCAATTGTAAACCAAGTGAAACCGGAACCGGTGCAACTGTACTGTCCGGTTTTATAATATATACAAGTGATTGATTTCCATTTGCAAAAACTGCTTCATTTGGAATTGTTAATGCATCGGGTCTCTCGTTTAATACAACAGCCACATTTGCAGACATACCGGGATGAAATTTTTGTCCGGGATTAAATACCTTAGCAACTACCTGAACATTTCTTGTTTCAGAATCAAGTATAGGCTCAATTGCTATTATCTTACCTTTAACCTCATAACCAGGATAGACGCTTGAGTATACAATTACGTCAGCATTTCGTTTTAATTCTCCAAGATATTTTTCAGGAACTGAAAAACTAATACGAATCTGATCAAGGTTTGCGAGTTGCGTAATTTCCTGTCCTATTCTTAAGAAGGTTCCTACACTTATTTTTCTTGCCCCAACAACACCATCAAAAGGTGCGACTATTTTCGTCTTGCTTAATCTTGTTTTTGCTAATTGAAGATTTGCTTCAGCAACTTGTAAAGCTGCAAGTGCGTCATCAAGATTTTGTGGAGTTCCAACATTTTGTTCAACGATAGATTTTACACGATTGTAAGATGCTTTGCTCTGGTTATAAAGTGCTTCAGTCCTGGAAACCTCCGCTGCCAATTGAGAATCATCAAGTTGAGCGATAATATCCCCTTTTTTAATATAACCTCCTTCATTAAACGGAAGACTAACAACACGAGCATCAATTTCACTTACCACAGTGATTTCTTCAATAGCTTCGATTGTTCCAACGGCTTCAAATTTATCGACCATTTTCTGAACTTTTACCGTAGCTACTTCAACCGGCGTTGGGGGAAAAGCAAAACCACCCCCAGATGCTTTATCATCAGAACAACCTTGAAACATTACAAAAGCTATTGATAGTGCCAGTAAAATTGATAATATGTTTGCTTTACCGACTCTAAGTTCTTTGCTTAGTTTGTACATAAAGTTATTTCTCCTTAGTTCCATTACTTTTTTAAAAATTTTATTATTCATATAAGTTTAAAATTCAAATACATTTATTTATTATACATTTACGACATTGGAGTGGATTGAATTTTCAATCAGTAAATCAAATAATTCTGATAAGTTTAGTATCAAACTAATTACTTAATTTGATTACTGAAGTGAGAATCGTTACAAACGATTTTGAGATTTAAATCAGAATTTGGATTGTATTTCACCAGAAATCCTCTTAAAAAAGATTTTAATAGAGAACTCTCCGTGATTATTTTATTGTCTGGATATTGATAAGAAACATATCAATACAGGAAAGTTTTGTCAAGTAATGCAAATTCAAAATTGGTGATTTTTGTCACGAATTAAATGCCAGGTAATGCAAAACTATATCACACTATCCAACTATATTATGGATATAAATCATAAAGATAAAAACAGATTGCATTTTTCAAATCAGTTGTTTACAGTTCTAAAACCGAACTATTGTTTATTAAAAAAAACGATTCTTGAATCAATTTGGTCATCATATAAATTTATTATTCTGTAACCAAATGTTCCTGATATTAGTTCAAGTTTTTCCGCTTCTTTGACTACCTGGTATGAACAAGCAGGAGTGACAAACTGCTTTAAGTTTCTATATTCAGATACATCTTCAAGATGGTAGTGTCCGCAAAAGATGTTTACTTCACTTTTATGTTTGGTTAAGATATTATTAATTTTATTTCTGTCCTTTAATGGATAGGCTTTATCTATTGGTGTATCGACACTTAAAATTGGATGATGAATAAATAGGATTGTTCTTTTATTATTTGTATTGATTTTTGTTTCCAGCCATCTTAATTGGAAATCGCAAATTTTATCCGAAGAGGTATCCAGGAAAAAGTAATTATAGTTTTCATCCTCCTCAAAATAAAATAACTCATTATCCTTACTTGCCGGGTAAGTTTTGAAATATTTTAATACCTCTTCACATTTATCATGGTTGCCAAGAATTATCTTTATTTTTTTGTTAAGATGATTTAGAGAATTGAAAAAATATTTGTGTGAGGAAGGATTTCCAATATCACCACCAAAAACAATCTCATCTATTTCCCTGGTATTTATATCAGCAAGTATAATCTCCCAGTTTTTGTAAGGATTAGCGCCCTGATCCAACGGAAGTTGTTCGTCCAGATGAACATCAGTTAAGAAAGCAATTCTCTTTTGCATTTACTACAGGTATGATTTAAGTAACATTCAGTGAAAGATTAGTTAACACGTTCTGAGATATTATAAAAATTCCACTCCCAGGTTTTTCCTTTATCTGTTGTGAATGCTTGTCCCCAAACCGGACGGTCTTTATCTTTCGCATCAGATTGTAATTCAGGAACTGTTAATGTTGAATCAATCTTTAGTGATGCGGATTGGGAATATCCGGAAGCTGATCCTATTATTATCAAAATCAATATTAAGTTTGTGATTTGAATTTTCATTACTTTATTTTCTTATTTAGTTTTAAGAATTTCAACTTCTTCGGGTATCATCAACAACATTGTGCAGCCTTTTTCACTAAGTACAGCATGCTTGCCGGAAGGAGGAGTATATAAATAATCACCTGCGGATAAATGTTTATTTCCAAACCGAACTTCACCTTCAAGAACAAATACTTCTTCCCCACCGGGGTGATTATGTGCAGGATATTTAGCTCCTGGTTTAAATTTTAAAAGTATCGACGGAGATCTATTAGATTTTTCATCATAGCGCAAAACTTTAACAAAAATTCCTTTCGTATTAATACCATCTTCAATTAATGGTTCCCAATCCATATTCTTTGTTTGTACATGTTGACCATTTAAATCATTATTCATCTTTTTCTCATCCTTTTTATTTTATTTTATCCCTGTTCCAAATATCAATGTCCAGTTTATAGGTTCCATCTTTCTGAAGTCGCCATACATTACAATATTTAACATGGGTATTGTAAACTGAATCATCCACATTTATTGTTAAATAAGTTTTTCCTGTTTCATAAATAACGTTTCTATCACCTTCGATGCGAAGGGTTTTGGTTTCCATTTTAAGGATCTTATAACCAGGTAAATCATTTTTGTACATTTCGAGAATTTGATCATTACCGTTATAAAAATCATCTCCATTTGGAGCAACAACAGCTGTTTTGGTGTACATTGATGTTAAACTATCAGCATTCCCATTAATAAAATATCTGCCGAGTATGTCATTATTATTATCCACTATCCTTTTCATCTCCTCCTTTGAAATCTGGTCATTTCTTCCACAACTTAGCAAAACAAGAGATAATAAAAATAAAACTGAAGAATATTTAACAAGAATCATGTTACTCCTATTAATTTTTTATGAAACATAATTAACTTAATGAAGAATTCATTTTAATCCATATTAATATATAAAGATTGAACTTTCAATTCATTCGACAGTTGCATATTCATCAGGATAATCAAAGATTTATATTTTTAACAAGATAATATGGAGTCTGGATTTCATCTTTTAGATTTTTGTCCCTGATCGGTTTTTTACTTTCAATTAATAATGGCAGTACTCCCGCCCAAATTTTCAAATTCATATCTTCTTTATCATCAATCGGACCACCTTCCCTGACTTTAGCTGATGCTTCGTTAATTTTCAATGAAAATACTGAAGTAGCATTCAATTCTTTTTCATTTGGTTTCCTCACATCATCCCACCTGCCGGGAATAATATGTTCAGTAATGACTTTTAAAGCTTCAGTTTTTTCAGAAGGATCGTTTAACTCTTTTGCTTTCCCAAATATAACAACTGACCTATAATTAATTGAATGATGAAATGCAGAACGCGCTAAAACTATTCCATCAACCAAAGTAATTGTCACACAAATTTCAGCTCCGGTTTTAATATGTTCCAGCATCCCGCTTCCTTTGGAACCGTGAAAAAATATTCCGTCATCTTTTCTTCCATAACAAGTTGGGATTACAAAAGGCTGTCCATTTATTGAAAACCCGATATGACAAACAAATGATTCATCAAGAATTTTAGCAATATTTTCAAAATCATAAACTGCTCTTTTTGCTAATCTCTTGATTTTTGATTTTTCAGTTACTTCAATTTTTATTGATTTGTTCATAATTTTTTTGAGATAAATTAAAAATTAATTTACTGCATTTTCTATTGTGGATTCATTTTTCTTAGTTGCAAAATGATTTGGTTGGTAACTACCGGGAATATCTTTAAAAGTAATAGCAAACCGGTTCCAAACATTTATAATTGAAATCCCTATAACAAGCTTAACCAACTCTTCATCACTAAATTGTTTTTGTGCTTGTTCGTATATTTCATCCGTTACCCTTTTGTCTGCAATAAGTGTAATAGATTCTGTTAATGCTAATGCTGCCCTCTCACGTTCAGTATAGTAGTTTGTTTCCTTCCAAACACCAAGACTATATAGTCTCTGTTCGCTTTCACCCCGGGTCCTGGCATCTTTAGTGTGCATATCAATACAATATGAACAGCCGTTAATTTGTGAAGCCCGAAGTTTAATTAGATCAAGCAGCTCTGGTTCTAATCCGCAGTTAGTACTATAATCATCAAGGTAATAAATTGCTTTCATTCCTTCAGGAAGGATTTTTCCATAATTTAATCTTGTTTTCATTTTTATCTCCAATAATTATTAATATTTTTTAATTACGCTATTAAGATAAGTTCAGATCGGACTTTAGAAAAGATCCGATTTACAATATAATTATGGTGCCACTTGAAGTGTATTCGCAAGACTATTCTTTCTAAATTAAAATTTACTCGTAACTTTTAATCCCAATTCAAGATTCGATGGCAATCTCTTTTTTTACAAGACTCTTTGTTGTTTGCCAGTTTGCAACAACAAGGCTAACAACTATAAGTGAACCACCCGTTAAGATCTGCCAGTTTAATTGTTCATTCAAAAACACAACCCCGAGAATAATACCTCCGAGCGGAAAAAGATAAGTTACCATAGTTGTCTTTGTTGGTCCAATTTCGTGGATGAGGTGATATGCGAGTGCAAATGCAAGTCCGGAACCGATTACACCAAGAAATAATAAGGCAATCCAACTTATTTCCAAGGTGGGAAAAGCAATCGGGTTTTCTGTAAAAAATACAAATGGCCACATCACCAGTGAAGCAGATAGCAAAGGAACTCCACTTCTAACAAAACCAGGAGTATCCAGTGTTGTCTTTCGAATGTAAATTGAACTACCGGCATAGAAAAGTGAAGCAATTACAACTGCCGCTTGTCCAAGGAAAGAACTTGTCGAACTTCCAATATCTTTACTGAGTAAAACAATAACACCAAGGAAACCGATAATTAACCCGGTGGTTTTCAGTAAAGTCATTTTATCATCTTTTAATAAAAAGTGAGCGATAACAATGGTAAATAATGGAACAGTAGCATCCAAAATTGCAGCTACAGATGAATCAACTGATTGTTCACCCCAGGAAATAAGAAAAAACGGAATTGCCTGGTTTGTAATTCCAAGTATCAATAGCGGCAGCCAGGATTTAAAATTGTTCGGCCATTTTACCTGTTGGATAAAAATCATCGCAGCACAAAATAAAAATCCAAACAATACCCGGAATGCAACTAATGTAGCAGGACTAATTTCCTGAAGCCCAATTTTTATCCACATAAAGGATGAACTCCAGATTGCGCCAAGTAATATAAAAAGAACCCAATGTTTACTTTTCAAATGTCATTCCTGAGTTTGGTGGATTGGAAATTTTAACTGTGTATTCAGAGGAACAATTAAAACATCTAATTTTAAGGGAATAAAATATATCCAATTCGGACTTTGTAAAAGAGCCGGTTTATAATAATTTTATAGTGCCACTTAAAATAAGCTTATGCCAAAAATAATTGAGGAAATACCGCTAGTTGCGTTTAACCTGGATTTCAATTCAAAGATTCCATTATACAAACAGTTGTACAACTTGTTAAGAAAAGCAATCCTTGAGGGAAAAATTACACCAGGAAAAAGGCTGCCCGGAACAAGATCGCTGGCAAATGAATTGAAAGTATCACGGAATACTGCTGCTATTGCTTTTGATCAATTACGGATTGAAGGATACATAAGCGGACGAACCGGGTCAGGTTCTTATGTGAATGAAATCCCGGATCATACTTATACAACAAAAAGTAAAATAAATATTGATAGTAATATTGCTACAGGTAAGTTAAGTAATAAAATTTCATTAAAACTTAATCAGAAAATAAACGCTAAGAGTGTTGAAGAAAGAAATGTTTCAGATAATGATATTGTTCCTTTTCAAAATGGAATCCCTGCGATAAATGAATTTCCTATCAAAACCTGGTTGAAAATTATCAATCAAAATTCACTGAATATTTCAAATCTGCATCTCGGGTATGGTGATGCAGCAGGCTTCAGACCTTTACGTGAAGCGATTGCATCATATTTAAGAACTTACAGAGCAGTTAATTGTAATGCGGATCAGATAATGATTGTTAATGGATCACAGCAAGGATTGGATTTAATCGGTAGAGTCTTTCTAAAAAAAGGAAGTAAAGTTTGGCTAGAAGATCCGGGTTATTTGGGTGTCAGGGCTTCAATGATTTCAACAGAAGCATCGATTATTCCCTGTCCTCTCGATAATGAAGGATTAGATTTGGATTATTCAGTAAAACATAATCCAAAACCTGATTTGATTTATACAACCCCCTCACATCAGTTTCCACTTGGGTTAACAATGTCAGTTTCAAGAAGAATCCAGTTACTTAATTATGCTAAAAAAAATAAATGCTGGATAATTGAAGATGACTATGACAGCGAATTCAGGTATGTTGGTAATCCACTGCCCTCTCTCCAGGGAATGGATCAAAATAAATCTGTGCTTTATCTCGGAACATTTAGTAAAGTTTTGGTGCCGGGATTGAGATTGGGTTATCTTGTTTTGCCTGATAAAGAGATGCTCAAACCATTTCTGACAATGAAATATATTATTGACAGGCAAAGCCCGATAATTGAACAGGTTGCTCTTGCAAAATATATCGAGGAGGGACATTTTACAAAGCACATCAGGAAAATGCGAATGCTTTATAAATCAAGACAAGAATTATTAATAAATGAGATTAATGCAAATTTAAAAAACCTGGTCGCCGTGAACCCAGCACCATCCGGAATGCAAATTATCGGTTGGCTTCCAAAAATATTTAATGATAAAAAAGTGTCTGCTGAAGCTTTAAAAAATAAACTTGTGGTACAGCCGCTGTCTGATTATTCTATCATGTATTTTGAAAAACCTGGATTGGTTTTGGGGTATACAGCATTTACAGAAAAAGAAATAACTGAAGGAGTTGCCAAACTAAAAAAGACTTTGAATAAATTTGTCTGACTAAGGTTCTTTATTTCCTGTTATAATAAAAAGGGAAAGCGATTTTGCCTTCCCTTAAACTATGGATTATTAAGTTTATAAGTTTACTTCATCAAAATCATTTTCTTAACAGAAATATTATTACCTGCTTCCAAACGGTAATAGTAAACTCCACTTGCAAATTTGGATGCATCAAAAACAATTTGATATTTACCTGCTTTCGAATTTCCATTAACTAGATCGGTAACTTTTTGTCCAAGACTATTGTAAACTTCCAAACTGACAAATCCATCAGACGGAATGCTATATTCGATTTGTGTAGATGGGTTAAATGGATTTGGATAGTTCTGTTCCAAAGAAAATTCTTTGACGGCTGAAACTTCAACCTCTACTGCTTCTGAATATTCAAATGTTCCGTCAAAGTCAATTTGTTTTAATCGATATAGATATTTTCCTGAAGTCAGATTTTTGTCGGTGTAATAATATGATTTTGGTTCTGTCGATGTTCCTGATCCCGAAACAAATCCTACTTTCACAAAATCACTTTTTGAAGACTTCCTTTGAATTTCAAAACCCTGGTTATTTGATTCTGTAGCTGTAGTCCAGTTTAAAAGAACATTATTGTGATTTGCATTTGCTTTAAATGTTGCTAACTCAACCGGAAGGCTACCCGCAGTTCGAAGTATTGCACCCCAGACGCCAACCACAGCTCCATATTCCTGACTCGTAATTGAAACAGCAAAAATATCTCCCGCCACTCCACTTTCTTCTTGTGCCCAGGAAGAACCTCCATCTGTAGTCCTTAAAATGGTACCAAAACTACCAGTTGCTACTCCATTATTTAAATCAGAAAATGAAACTGCCAACAAGCCAGGCGTTCCGGTTGTCTGATTTGTCCATGTAGTACCTCCGTTGGTTGTTTTTAGAATTATTCCTTCACCTGAAGAAGTAAAACCAACAACAGTCCCATTATTTGCATCGATGAATGATACTCCACGCAATTCTGAGGTTGTACCACTTGTTTGAGGAATCCAGTTGGCACCTCCGTCAGTTGTTTTTACGATTGATCCGTTCTCGCCAACAGTAAAACCTGTGTTTGCATCAACAAAGGAAACTGCGAAAAGAATTGTTGAGTTTGTTAGTCCACTTGCCTGAACAACCCAGGTACTTCCTCCATCAGTTGTATGTTTAATTAATGCACCATCCAATGCTTCGGGACCCTGGCCAACAACAGTTCCATTATTCAAATCAGTACATGAAATTCCAAAATAAGCTGTAAATGAATGGCTATCCTGGATTATCCAACTATTTCCGCCATCAGTTGTTCTTAAGATCACTCCACTATAACCGGTTGCTGTACCATTATTTGCATCAATAAATGAAACTGCCTGAAGATCACTTGTAGTTCCACTCACCTGTTCAAACCAGTTAAATCCGGCATTGGTGGTTCTTAAAATTGTTCCACCTAAACCAACAACTGTTCCGTTATCCAGATCAGTAAACGAAACTCCCTGATTAGAGTGCGTAGTAGTTCCACTTGATTGGAAAAACCAAGTTGCTCCACCATCTGTTGTCTTGATTATTTCTCCAGCTAAACCAACCGTTGTTCCTGTATTTGTATCAATAAATGAGACCCCGAGTAATAGATTGGGTGTACCACTAATTTGTTCACCCCAGGTATTTCCTCCATCAGTTGTTCTTAGAATTTTGCCTCCACTACCCACAGCTGTTCCTGTATTTGCATCAATAAACGAAACAGACTGGTAACCAAGTGTGGTACTATCTATATATTTATTCCAGATTGCACCGCCATCTGTTGTACTTAAAATCATTCCTTTTGAATCTTCACTTCCAACAGCAAATCCATTATTTGCATCAACAAATGAAACATCATAAAGATCACCTGTGGTTCCGCTTGATGATGTTTGATCAATCCAGTTTGTTCCACCATTAGTTGTTCTTAAAATTGAACCAGCAGCACCAACAATGGTTCCGTTACTTGAATCACTATAACTAATGCCATAATGAAATGTCACATTAGGATCTGTTTGAGAAGTCCAGGTATCCCCGCCATCTGTTGTCTTTAAGATTGTTGCTCCTGTAAGAGCATCAAATCCTGCTACAGTACATGTGTTAACATCAGTGGCTGAGATTGCAAGAATATATGCAAAAACACTTGTGTATTTGGGAACCCAACTCTCTCCTCCATCTGTTGTATGTAATACAACTCCAGGACCGTTAACTAAATCCATTCCGCCAGCCCATCCATTATTAACATTAACGAATGAAACAGCATCAAGGTCAAATGTGGTTCCACTAGTTTGAATCGTCCAGTTTGTTCCGCCATCTGCGGTTTTAATAATTGTACCTCCATTCCCTACTGCCGTAGCGTTGTTAGCATCAGTAGAACAAATCCTGTTTAAGGGATTTCCCTGTGGTAATGGTTTTTGCCAAATCCATTGTGCGTTTACAACACCAACCAGCAAAAAAGAAATCAAAATAATTGAAATAGGGACAAAGGATAAATTTCTATTAACAAGGTTCATATATATATTTCCTCCTCAATACTTTGTTGTGTTATTTTCATATATGCAAATACTCTTTTAATAAAGTAAGATTTTCTTTTGAGATTAATGCTAGTGCTCCGGCTTTAGTTGCAGCATTTCGAAATGCAACAGTATCATTATCTGTTATTATTATGATTCGAGCGTCGGGAAATTTTTCCAGGATTTTATTTGTTGCTTTTAGACCATCCATCTTTTTCATGTGGATATCCATCAAAACAAAATCCGGATGGGAAGATGAATAAGCTTTAACGGCTTCTTCACCATCAGAGCATTCAAAAATACTATCATTTTCCTTACTAATAGTCTGTTTAATGATTTGTCTAATATCTTTATTGTCATCAATTATCAAGTACTTCATAGAATTCAACCACTTAGGTTAAATAAAAATAAGGTATGAATGCTGAAGAAAACAATCGTAAGTAGTATGTATTTTTCTACGTAGTAGTACGGATATTAAGTTAACTTATTTAAATCTAAAACGAATAATTTTTTTTAAAGGATATCACGCTTGTCAAGAGCAAAACGAAGAAGTGCATTTGTTCCGTGGAGGTTAAGTTTTTTACAAATATTTGAACGGTGAGTTTCGACAGTTCGTACGCTTATAAATAAATCATTTGCTATTTCTTTAGTAGTCAAATTATTGGCAATCATCTTTAATATCTTTCGTTCTGTCCCTGTGAGATTTGAAATACCAGCAGCATCACTTGAACCTGATGAATAGAACTGTCCTCTTTTAACAAGGAAACTGGAAATTGACGGGCTAATATAAAATTTATTCTCTGAAACGTTCTTAACTGCGTCAATAATTTCATTTGCTGCTGAGTCTTTAACAACATACGCCAATATTCCAAGATCCATTGCACGGTTAAAAATATTTTCTTTATCATACATTGTAAGTATGATAACCTTTACCTGGAGCTTCCTCGTCTGAATTATTTTTGCAACTTCAAGACCGTTCAGTTTTGGCATATCAATATCTATAATCAGGATTGCATCATAATATTTTTCAATTAATTCAAGTGTTTCTTCACCATCACTTGCTTCAGCTACAACCTTCCAATTGTTTTTATTTTCTTCAAAAAGGTCTTTTAGACCTTTTCTCATTAATGGATGATCATCTGCAAGAATTATTTTTAAATCATTAGTCATTTAAATTAAATGTTAGTTTCATTTTGAACCGGAATATTAATTTTAATTTTCGTTCCTTTGCCAATCACGGAATCAATATCAATGTTACCTTCCAAAATCCTGACACGTTCTTTAATTCCCGGAATTCCCAAACCAACTGAAAGTTTATTTTCCGAATTAACTCTATTATTCTCAAATCCTTTTCCATTGTCGTTTATATTGAAACATATCTTTTCATTAATTTTTTTTATCTCAACTTCACATTCACTTGCATCCGAATGTTTTATGATATTTCCAAGAGCTTCCTGCAATATTCTCACAACATTAATTTCCATTTCCCTTTTCAGCGAACCGTCAATTTCCTCAACTTCGCCTATCACTTTCAGCGAAGTAGATTCCCTTGCCTGCAGTAAAATTGTTCTTAATGTTTCAGTTAGTCCTAGACGATCAAGCTCAGGAGGACGTAGATTATGTGATATTTCACGAAGAGTTTTAAGGGATTTGGAAGAAGTTTCAGAAATCTGGTTTAACTGTTCATAAGTTTGAGATTCCATTGGTGTATTGTTCATTGTAAGTAATGCACGGTTTTTAATGAAAAGGATGTCCTGTCCTATACTATCATGCATTTCCTGTGCTATGCGGCTTCTTTCTTCTTCCTGCTTTTGTATTAATTTATGGGAGATTTCCAGTTGAAGTGTTTTTTCTTTTTTCAAAGTTTTTACTCTTCTTGAATAAATAATCGGGCCTAATGAAATAAATGCAAATATTAAAATCCCTCTGAACCACCAGGTCATCCATATTGGAGGAGTTATTATAATTGAAAGTGAAGCGCCTGTTTCATTCCAAATTCCATCATTATTTGAACCTTTCACTCGAAGTACATATTCACCCGGATCAAGATTTGTATAACTTGCATACCTTTGTTGTGCAGAAACAAAATGCCAATCCTTGTCAAATCCTTCAAGCATATACGCATATTTATTCTTTTCAGGGAGAGTGTAACTCAACGAGACAAATTCAAAGGAGAAAAAATTTTGTGAGTAAGAAAGTTCAATTTCTTTTGCAGATGAGATTGAGCCCGGAAGATTAATAACTTTATCAAAAACTTTAAACGATGTTATATAAACGGGCGGAATATTTTCATTGTCTTTTATTCTGTCAGGAAAAAATGAATTAAACCCATTAATACCACCGAAAAATAGTTCTCCGTCAGAACCCACTAAATATGAACCCTGGTTAAATTCATTAGACTGCAATCCATCGAACTTATCAAAGGTCCTGAAAGTCTTTGTTTTAATATTAAAACGTGAAATCCCAAAGTTCGTACTCAGCCACAGGTTGTCTGATGAATCGGGTAAGATACCGTAAATTGTATTAGCCGGGGTATTATTCTTTATTGTAAAAAAAGTTGAAGACTCTATTGAGGGATCAAATCTAATTAATCCATCACCATCACTTCCAATCCAGATTATTCCATTATTATCAATATAGAAAGCTGAAATACCTTTTATATTATTTGAATCTGTTTTTCCTTTTTGATTTCCCGTTGAGATAATAAACTGTTTGAATGAATAAGATTCCGGGAAGAAGTTTAGTAAACCACTTCCATGTGTTCCAATCCAGATAGTTCCTTTTTTATCTTCCCTGAAAATTGTTATTGTTGAACCGCTGATTGAAATTGAATCACGTGCTTTTGGTACTATGCTCGTAAAAGTACCGTTGGAATTATTGTAAACGTCGATTCCGCCATAATAATGTCCAATCCACAAATTTCCTTTGTGATCATTGTATAACGACGTTACATTATTACTGCTAATTCCGTTTGAGTTTAAAGAATTGCGTTGTTTATATTGTCTAAATGTTCCTGTCAATTTATTATAACGGTTAAGCCCGCCGCTAATTGTTCCAAACCAGATTGTGTTATCCGGTAATTCTTCAATTGCGAGGACTCTATTATTACTGATACTATTAGAATTTTTAGGATTATTTATAAAGCTAACGATTTTATCACGACTATCATTAAAATATTTTACTCCGTTGCCAAAAGTCCCAACCCATAAGTCATTATTATGATCTTCAAAAATTGACATGACAACATCAGGGTTATCGGGATTATTTAGGTAGTGTGCAAAACGATTTTTACGCCGATCAAAAGTACAAATACCGTGGAAAAATGTTCCTGCCCATATTATCCCTGATTCGTCTTTAAATAATGAAATGACAAGATCATTTTGTGTATCAGAGACTTTTGAAATCTTCTGAGTTTTTAAATTCAAAATTCTCAAGCCTGGGGTAAAAAGTGAACCAAATAAAAGAAAATCATCTGAGTTGCTGATTATTGGCCTTACGCCTTTAACACTTTGAGGATAATTAACAAGCTTATTATTATTTATATCATAACTTTTTAAGAAGTCATCTTCGGTACCAATCCACAGTGTTCCAGAATTATCAGCGAAAAGAGAAATTACTTTTCCAATAGAAGTCTCAACAGAAGATGGATTAAATTTTCTGATTTGTGTTATCCCGGTTGAATCTTTTAAGTTGATTGTAAACAATCCATTCGTAGATCCAACCCATAATATCTTATCCCGATCTTCACAAATAGCGTTAACAAGTTTTACACCTTTTGAATTATAAAAGTAATGAATGAAGGTATTAGTAATTTTGTCATATAAATCCAGCCCGCTATTTGTACCAACCCAAATATTACCGTAAGAGTCTTTAAAAAGTACATTTACTCTTTTATCGCTGATTGAACCTGCATCTATTTCGCTATGGGTATGGTGATAAAATTTATTTTCTTTGATATCATATCTGTCAAGACCACCTTTGAATGTACCTACCCATAAATTTCCAGGTGGATCTCTTAATAGGCAGGAAACTGTATTGTCAATAATAGAATTTTCCTCATTTGATTTGTTCTTATAAACTGTAATTGAATACCCATCATATCGGTCAAGACCATCCTGAGTTGCAAACCACATAAAACCCTGTGCATCCTGAACAATTGAATAAGCTGTTGATTGAGATAGACCTTGTTCAAGTCCAATATGACCAGATTTCAAATTGGATGTTTGCGCAAAACACAGGTCAAAAATAATAATGTAAATTATTATAGTAAGGAGAACATTTTTATAACAAATCAGGTAAGACATACTTTAGAGTAAATATTCTTTAGAAGAAAAGATACAAATAAATATTACTCAAAATAAAATAGGAAGCAACTTCTTATTCCTTAAGTATTAATTTTACATTTGTTAAAAATATTAAAGAATAGATTTTACAATTGTGTGTAATGCGATAGGATGAAAATCTATATGTGAGAAATATTAAGATAAATATTTTCAAAAGAGAAATATGTTTGACAGAATTTTAATCAGCTATTTCATTCATTTTTGGTTCTTTAAGTTTACTAAGGAGTATTAGACCGCCGATAAAAAATATCCCGATTGCAAGTGCAGCGAATCTTTCATTGGATAAATCCGAAATAATCCCATAAAAAAGTGGTCCAACTACTGCTGAAGATTTTCCAAACAACCCATCATAGAATCCAAAGAACTCAGCTTCTCTATCTTTTGGTGTTAAAAGTGCCATTAAACTTCTACTGCACGATTGTGATGAACCAATTGACATACCGGCTATCAGGCCAATAATATAAAATTCCGGAATAGTGTTTACAAAGAATGCTCCGATAATTACTGCAATCCAGATGTAAAGCGTAATCATTATTGTTTTTTTAGGGCCAATGTGATCTGAGATTATTCCGAAAATGAATGAACCAGCAACGGCTGTACTTTGAACAATTACAAAAAAATAAATTATTTGTTCGTCACTCATCTTTAAAGTATTCGCAGCGAAAATTGAAGCAAAAGCAATTATTGTGATTATTGCATCATTATACAAAAAAAATGCTAATAGAAATTTTTTGATTGATGGATATTCTTTACCAATAAAGATTTCCTTCAAAGTTTTAAAACTTTTTTTAGTTCCTTCTCTTATCAAATCTTTTTTGAGGGGTTCAGTAACTTTGGGCTCACTAACAAAAAGAAACATTGGTAAAGAGAAAAAGAAGAAGAATGCTGCGGCTATAACAAATGACAGTCTGATATAAAAATAATAACTATGTGCTGATTGTTCAGGAAGAAGCATCATTACAATTAAGAGAACAGCAAGTGCACCAATATAACCCATTGCAAATCCATAACCGGAAACTCTTCCAAAGTTTTTCTTTGAAGTTAAGTTAGGAAGGTAAGCATCATAAAAAACGAGGCCGGCCTCAAAACCGATATTTGCAAATATGAAAAGAATAAATCCTAAAAGGACATCTCCCTTTTGAACTAAAAACATCAGTGCAGTGCAAGAAACAGAAATCAAAGTAAAAATCAAAAGAAATCTTTTGCGGTTTCTTGAAACATCAGCAATCGCACCAAGTGGTGGACTAAGTATGGCAGCAAATACCATTGAAAGACTGACGGCTAATCCCCATAACCATTTTTGGCCACCAGTTACATAATTTGAATAGTATTTTGAATAAATAACTGTTACAACTATTACCGAGAATGCAGTGTTTGCAAAATCGAAAAGAGTCCAGGCAAATATTCTTGCTTTTCCTTTCATCAACAGTTTCTATTCACCCGGGTGAGTAATTGTCTCAGTAACTAAACCTCTCCCTGATTTATTTAATTTACCTTCATTTTTTTCTTCGATAAGAATTGCATCTAATATTCCGTTAATGAATTTTCCGCTTCCCGCAGTACTAAAATCTTTCGCTATTTCTATAACCTCGTTAATTGAAACTTTAGGAGGTATATCCGGAAAATATAGTAATTCGCAAATTCCTATTCTTAATAAAATTTTATCAATGATAGCAATCCGGTTCATTTCCCAGTTAGCCACACGTCTTTTAATTTTTTCATCAAACTCTTCAGAATGATTTACTACTTTATAAACCAGATTTTTTGCAAAATCGCGATCTACACTATCTATAACATCAACTAATATTGCATCAACCGTGTTTTGCAAAGAACTGTTATTCAATTCATAAGCATAAAGTATTTGCAAAACTCTTTCTCTTACAATCCTTCGTTTAGATTTTTGATTCATAATTATTTCAATCCTAAAGATTACAAAGAACTTCGATAGTAATATTATATTTTATTTTTCATAATGCAAAAAGCCAAAAAATTACCAGGGCAACACTTTCCCGAAGTTTGTTGTAAAACATATCGTCATATTGAATTTTAAGTCCGGAAGCAGCTACTTTAATACTCACATCATAAAATTTACTTATTTCCATAATTCTTGGGAGATGATAAGCATCCGAAACTAATATTATATCATTAATATTATCTCTTCTGAAAACATTTGATTTTACATATGCAATTTGTTCAGTTGTTGAAGTAGTACTATTTTCAATTTCAAATATTTTCGAATCAACACCTTTCTCTTTTGCATACCTGAAAGCGACAGTCGATTCGCTTAATTCCCCCGGGGCATTACTTCCTGTTAAAATAATTTTATTTACAAAATTACTTTGGTAAAGTTCTATTGCTTTATCAACTCTTGAAGCCAGGCTTGGACTAGGTTTATTAAATGACCAAACTGCTGCCCCAAGAACAACTGCTATATTCCCATTATTTTTATTCAATACAAACTCATTACCTGACGAGATATTTGTTTCGATATAAACAAAAGCAAAAATCAAGAAAGCGAAAAGTATAACAAGACTGTTAATGAGTGAGCGCACAAAAACGAAATTTGATTTTTTAAAAATGTTGACCCAAACTACACTAAAAAAAGTCAGAACAACTATTTCATAAATAAGAAAAAGTGAAGCAGTAATTAATTTATTGGCAGATTGTTTAAAAATATACATTGTTTTTAACGGTAAGACTAAAACTGTACTAAAATAAGCAAATAATAGAGTTAGAAATATTAGGAAAATAAAAAGATTGATTGTCTTCTTAGATATAGTTTTAAACTGTCTTTTCGCAATGAGAGTAATACCCAAAAGAATTATAGAAATGATTACTAATGAAATTAAATTTCCTATATAGTCAATCCTGAATTCGGCTAACGATAAATTCTGATTTGAATATTTTATAAAATATAAACACACAAGGTGCAAAAGCATCAGAATGGAAATGATATAAATATACGTGCTTGTTTTTAATTTCATCTGTTTTATTTCACTTAAAAATTATATTTCAATGCAAAAATTAAATTAAATTTTACTTTCATACACACATAAAAAAATAGCCGGAAAACCGGCTATAATTAAAGAATATTTTGTGAACTTATTTCTTAGCAAATTTTTTCTTCACTAATTTCATAACATTGACCAGATCATCAAGACTAGAATAAATTGTTGGAACGATCACCAAAGTTAGCACAGTAGCAAATGTTAGTCCAAAAATTACTGTAACACCCATCGATTTCCAAAATTCAGCACTTTCCCCGGATCCACTGAATGAAAAGGAATAAATATCAAATCCAAATCCGAATGTAAGAGGGATCAATCCAAGAATGGTAGTTATAGCAGTAAGTGTAACTGGTCTGAATCTCCTTATACCAGCATGTACAACTGCTTCTCTCCTGGTCATTCCTCTTTTTCTTAAAATATTTATATAATCAATCAGCACAATGTTATTGTTCACAACTACTCCGGCTAAACTTATTACACCTATCCCTGTCATTATAATTCCAAATGGCATTGCATAAACAATTAATCCAATAAACACACCAATTAGAGAAATCACAACCGCACTCATAATAATAAGAGGCTGGCTTAAAGAATTAAATTGAATAACAAGGATTAAGAAGATAACAAGCAATGCTATTAAAAATGCTTTCCCTAAAAACGCGCTTGCTTTATCCTGTTCTTCGTTTTGCCCGGTATATGAAATGTTGTAACCAGGAGGAAGTGAAAAGCTTGCTAATCGTGTTTTTACGCTATCAAGAACTTCGTTTGCATTTGCACCTTCTTCGCCATTAGCTGAAACAGTAATAACCCGCGTAAGATCTTTTCTTCTAATTGCACCGGGTCCTTTTGATTTTGTAATACTAGCAATACTTACCAACGGGACACTACGAGTTTTGCCCTGTTTGTTATTGTAAATAACTTCAAGATTTTCAAGTGCATTAGTGTTTTCCCGTTGATCTTTTTCCAATCTCACTGTAATGTCATATTCATCTTCATCAACTCTATACTTGGAAGCTGTGTACCCATTAATCGCAGTTCGTATTGCATTTGCAATCAATCTTGTATTTAATCCGTAAAGAGCTGCTTTTTGTCTGTCAATATTAACACGTAATTCAGGTCTGCCAGCATCATAATCATTTTTTAAATCAACCAGTCCGGGAACATCTTTAATTACTTTTTCCACTTGATCTGTAAGATTTCCTAAAACCGAATAATCGTCACCACTGATTTCAATATTGACCGGTGGCCCAACTGGTGGTCCCATATCTTGTTTTTTTACTTCGACATCTGCACCGGCAGTTCGCACTACTTCCTTCCGAATTTCTTCGGTAGTTTGTAGAGACGACTCAGTTCGATCATTATAATCAACAAACTGAATTGTAATTGTGCTTTTGTTTGGAGTAGAACTACCAGCATCAAACGGATTATTTGATGATCCGACCACGACTACAACATCTTTAATATTCTTATTATTCAGATGAAGTAATTTTTCTTCGATTGATTCGGCTATGTGATTAGACATTTCAAGATTAATACCGCTTGGGCTTTCAATGCTCACATAAATTCTTGGGGGTTGGGTATTTGGGAAAAACTCTACTCCGTGATCGAAAAGAAAATATACTTGAGTAATAGTATATAACATAAACAGTGTGCCCCAAATAACTTTCAATTTATTATTTGTGAACAGATATATTATACCGACACCTGCAAGTAAAGTTATTGTAAGAACAATTCCTCGTGGAAGAACTTTAGAAATCATTCCATCAATCATGAAAAAACCGATGATTGCTAAAAAACCTAACCAATTACGCTTATTAACTTTTTGATCAGCTTGACGCGCTGCACCTAGTGAAAATGTTAATAACTTTTCATATGATTTTAAAACCTTGGGAAGTGTTACATCAACAAAAAAGTGAGTAACCTTGTTCACCGGGTGAATAATTTTTTGCAAGAATGTTTCAGGTACATCATCGGCATGTTCAAGTTTCATAAAAACTGAAGCAAACACAGGATTGATGACAAGTGCTACGAATAAAGAAGATAAAAGTGTAACAATCAACACAAGTGGAAGGTAAAGCATAAACTGCCCGACGATTCCCGGCCAGAACAACATTGGGAAAAACGCAGCAACCGTAGTTAATGTTGATGTAAATACAGGCCAGGCAACTTCTGCTGTTCCAAGCTTTGCAGCTTCAATTAGTGAATGACCTTCTTCAAGAAATTTATAAACGTTTTCAATAATAACGATTGCATTATCTACCAGCATACCAAGAGCTAGGATCAGAGAAAACAATACAACCATATTTAAGGTTACACCCATAACCTGCAGAATGAAAAAAGATAAAAGCATGCTTAATGGAATTGCAATTGCAACGAAAAGGGCATTCCTCACTCCAAGAAAGAAAAGTAAGACAATCACAACCAATACCAAACCGGAAAAAATATTGTTCTCAAGTTCGTGAACCATACGTTTGATATCTTTTGACTGATCAGTAGTTATATAAATTGAAACATCAGATGGCAGTTCTCCCCTTTTCTTCTCAAGTATTTCTTTCACTTTATCCGCAATATCAATAATATTTTCGCCGGTTCTTTTAGAAACATTTAATGATATTGCATTTTGATCATTTAATCTTGCATAAGTTTGCCGTTCTTTAAAATCGTATTTTACGTCTGCGAGGTCTTTAACATAAATCGGAGCCCCATCTTTAAGTTTCACAATTATATCACTGATAAGATATGGTTTTTCAAATTCGCCCGGGACTCTAATCAGATAACTGGAATTATTAACATCGATGGATCCACCCGGTATTGTTTTGTTTTCATCAGTGATTGCAGAAATTATATCATCAAATCTAACGTCATAATGATTCATTTTATTGAGATCAACATTTACTTGTACTTCTCTTTCAAGACCACCACTTACTTTTACATCTAAAACACCACCCACTTTATCAATTTCATCTTTTAGATCTTCAGCAACATCTTTTAATTTTACCAGGCTATAAGGCCCGGCAATATTAATAGTCATAATTGGAAATTCAGAAAAATTTATCTCGACAATTTCAGGTTTATCAACATCCGGAGGTAAATCGGGTTCAGCTTTATTTACTTTATCCCTGACTTTCTGAAGTGCCTGGTCAATGTCGTAACCACTTTCAAATTCAACACGTATAAGAGAATAACCTTCAAATGAGGAAGAAGTGATTTTTTTTACTTCACTTATGTCATTTATCTCTTTTTCTATTTTTTTAGTAATTAGCGTTTCTATATCCTCGGGTGAAACACCAAAATAAGGAGTGGAAACAATTACAAGTGGAATTGTAATATCAGGCGCTGATTCCCTCGGCAGAGTTATATATGCAGATAAGCCCAGAATAATTATAATAATAACAAGAATGAACACACTTGTCTTATTATCAATGGAAACGTCAGTGATTTTCATGGTAAAATTTTAATTGGTTTCGGTAATTCGGGTGCCATCAACAAGATTCTGGAAGCCAACTTTGATTAATTTGTCCCCTTCGGATAACCCTGATTTAACGGCGACCTTATTTTCATACCTTGCGATGATTTCAATATTTTTCATCTTTGCAATACCTCCATCAGCAACGAAAACAACAGGGCCAACATCTGTTTGAGTTACTGTTTCTTCCGGTATTACAATTGCAGCATCATACTTACTTCTCTGTATGAATACCTTAGCGCTAAGTTCAGGTTTGATCTTGTTATCACTATTTTTAATATGTATTTCTATTGGAAATGTTCTGTTATCTGTCGAAATTGAATTACCAACAAATGAAACTTTTTCATTGTATTCAATTCCATCCAAATCTTTAAAAACAACTTTAACATCATCACCCACTTTAACCTGGTTCACATAATTTTCAGGAATTCCGGCTTCAACTTTAATTGTATACATGCTAACGACAGAAACTATTGGCGAAGTAGGAAGAACGGTTTCCCCGATTTCCACAAATTTTTTATCCACAACACCGGAGAATGGTGCTTTAATAAAAGTTTTTTCATATCTCGCTTGAATCAAATTATAATTGGCAAGTGCTGCATCTCTCTCATACTTCTGGTTTAAGTATTGAAGTTCACTTGTGACTTTTTGATTATATAATTCTTCCTGGCGCTTAAAATTATTCTCGGCTTTTTCGTATTGTGCTTTAGCTGCTTCCATATTTGCCTTCAGCACATCATTATCAATCACCAGGATAATATCGCCTTCTTTAACATAGCTTCCTTTATCTTTTCTAAATTCTTTGATCTTCCCACCTTCATCAGATGACAGAGTAGCCTGGTAAAAAGCTTTGGCGACTCCGAGTAATTCTAAATAATCGGTAAAAGGTTGTGCTTTTAGAATTTCGGTTTTTACAAAAACAGTTGATTTTTCTTTCTGACCGGATTTTTTATCATTTTCTGTTCCGTCAGCATTTCCACAGGAAATAATCAAAAATAAAGTGCTGATCGAAAAAAGTATAGAAAAAACTAATCTAATTATTTTTTGTTTATCGTTCATTTTGTTCAACTATTTATTGTTTTCAATAAGATCTGATGATGAAAGTAATTCCTGTAAATCAGCATATAAAGAATAATAAGAATAAATTGAGTTCAAATAATTAACTTTTGCTCTTGTAAACTCAACAAGTGCATCAACATTTTCCAATTGTGTTCCTATTCCATTCGCATATCTTTTTTTTGCATATTCATATCCCAAACCAGCTTGCTCAATTGCCGTTTGGTAAGCACTAACCTGGAATTCGGTTTCTTTTAATTTTAAAACTTTCTCATCAAGACTGTTCTTTAAAGCTTTTTCAGTTTTTATATACGTCTCTTCTGCGATCTGCAAATCAAGTTTAGCCTGTTCCACTCTTGAAGTTGTTTGCCAACCATCAAAAAGTGGAATCTTTAAATTAAATCCTACGTAAACCGAGTTTTTAAATCTCCATCTGTTAACTGATCGCGGATCATTTTCCTGTGCTTGTGAACTCCAATTTCCATTAAAATATAGTTCTGGAAAGTTTTTTGAAAATTGATAGGACACCGCTTTATCCTGAAGATCAATCTGCATTTTTAATTTTGTTAAAATATAGTTTTTTTCTAACAGTTCATCACTTAGCTGTGTCTCACTTTCAATTTCAACCTTATTATAAACTATTGAGTCTCCTATTTCAATATGTTGATCAAGATCAAGACCTAACAATATTTTTAAACCATTGCCAGCCAGAGTAATTGAATTTGTTGCATTTTGAACTTCAGGCAACTCATTTTGATATTGAACTTTTGCCCGAAGATAATCGTATTCCGGGACTACACCTGCTTTATACATTGCTTCAGTATTTTTCAGATTATCTTCAGTAGACTTTAATGTAATTTCACTCAATTTGAGGAATTCTTTTGAAAGTAGAAATGAGTAATAAGCTTTAGTTACATTCTTTATCAATTCAGCTTTGGTTGAATAATAAGATTTCTCAGCAATTTCAGCATATGTCTTTGCAATACTTGTTGCAAAAAATACAGCACCGGTAAACAAAGGTTGTTCTAAAGTTGCACCTACGGACATAGTATTTTCAGTACCGGCAGGAAATGAGCCTGAGAAAGCAGGAGTTTCTATAATTATTACTCCTCGCTTTAAAGCACGGTTGTAATTAGCTGTTCCTTTAATTTGCGGAAGTAGAGAAGAACCAAAAGCTTCATTAACCTGCTCTTCGGCAATCTGTCTCTGGAATGATGCAATTTTAAGATCGTGGTTATTCTTTATTGCCGTCTCAATGCATTTATTAAGGTTAAGCTTAACAGTATCCTGACCATAAGAAAATACAGCTAAGATGAAGAACAAAGCGATAAATATAAACTTTTTCATAACTTGATTTTATTAATTTGTGGAATGATATACAGTGTTATTTAAAATCGTTCAAAGACTAAACATTAGAAAATTAATTCCATAATATTTTTAATTACTGTATAAACTATCCCCTTAATTATGTTGTAAAAAAATATAAGAACAGTACAGGACATTTTTTACAATACAAGTTTAAAGTAATTAGATAACATCACGCAAATAGGGGTGATAAAAAACACAATCAATATTTGATAGAAGGAAGAGAAAAGGCATTCCGAAGAATGCCTTTTTAATTATTGAAGTTTAAATACAACCGGGATTGAAACCTGAACGTTTACAGGTTTGCCTCTTTGTTTGCCAGGTTTGAACTTTGTTTGTTCAACAGCTTTTAGTGCTGCTTCATCACAACCAGCTCCGATACCCTTAATTACCTGAGCTTTGGTTACATTTCCTTTCACATCAACAAAGGCAAGTATATAAACTTTTCCTTCAACTCCAGCACGTTTTGCTATTTCAGGATATACGATTCTTTTTTGAATTCCGGCAATTCCACCAATTGGATCCGGCATCTCTTCAACAGCAACAAAATAAGTTGGTTCTTCTTCCGTAACTTTTTCTTCTTTGGGTGGAGGTGGAGCTTCAATTTGTTCATTAATATCAATTTCGGTATCACCGATTTCAATATCTTCAAGAACTTCGTCTGAAGGTGCTTCAATTGGAATTGGAGGTTTTGGTGGCGGTGGAGGCCTGTTTTCCTGTCTGGTCTGTTGAATATCTTCAACCTTAAATAATTCCTGGGTACTCTCCATCACTGCCGGACCCGAATTAACATCGGGGAAAAATTTAAAGGCAACAATCATTAGCACAAGCGCTGCTATTAAACTTATCTCAAAAGCTTTTGGATATTTCCCTCTTAAATCCGCAATAGGATTCTTGATTTTCATTTTAATATCTCCTATTTCTTGCTATTACTTGTAGAAAAATTACTAAATGCCTGTTGTATTGTCAACTATGTTTTGTAGTCTTTTACATTTCAATTTAGAAAAAGTTCCTGAATTTTCCCGATTGAAGTGCTGGTGTTAATCAAATTTCAAGGATTTATATTTAAGCATTTTAAACAGAATAAAAATCAGAAGAACCCCTATCAACGCTCCCCCGGTATCAGCAAGCCAATCAGGTATTTCAGCCATTCTTCCGGGAATAAATAATTGGTGAAGTTCATCCAGGACACCATAAAAAATAACAATGAGAAATGTAATTAAAAATGCTTTCTTATAAAGCAGTTCATATTTTGTTTGGAATAACAGACACAGAGTAAGCAAAACTGATAGTCCAAAATATGCAACAAAATGATTTACTTTATCTATAGTTCCAATGCTTGGCAAATCTGCAGCAGGAAGACTTGTTGCAGTTAGCAACAATAACCAATAAATGACTAACGGTATATAAACTAAGGCAATTTTATGTTTTTCCAGAAATTTAAACAACTGATTTTCTCACAAACTTTATTGATTCAGCAAGATTGTTAATTAAGTCATTCGCTAAAATAGAGTACTCGGTTTTTTTCTTTATAAGTAAATCCGCAGTCAGGCTATGCAGATAAACTGCAGTCACAATTGATTTTTCAATATCGGTTTGCTGAGCAAGCAAGCCTGCAATCAAACCTGTGAGTACATCACCAGTACCAAATTTTGCAAGTGAAGAATTTCCAACTGTATTAATTAATGCTTCTCCTTCAGGATTAAATATAATTGTTGGAGATCCTTTCAAAACAAGGAAAGCACCAGTTTCTTTTACAAACCTACTACCAAATCCAATTAAATTTGTTTTGATTTCATCTGTCTCTTTCCCGATTAGATTTGAAAACTCACCAAGATGAGGAGTTAAAACTTTGTTTTTCAGATTTATCTTTTTGTAATGGTTTTTTAATGCAAATATAGCATCAGCATCAATAATCATTTTTTTATTTTTATTTTCAACAATGATTTTGCAAATTGCTTCCTGCGTTGCTTTTTCCCTTCCAAGTCCAGGACCAATAGCAATCACATCAGCCCATTTAATCCTTTCCTTTAGTTCAATCAACGCTTTAAGATTCAAAAATTCAGAACCAGAATCATCATATGAATCAACAATTACTTCACTCATTTTTTTTTGAATAAGTGAACGAACTGATTTCGGGAATGATAAAATTGAAGCGCCTGCCCCGATTGATAAAACAGCTTTCGAAGTTAAAACAGCAGCCCCGGGTAATTTTCCTGAACCTGCAATTGTCAAAACTCTACCAGCCGAATATTTATTCAGATTCTTCTTCTTTTCAGGCAATCCAGATAGAGCATCTTCAGGTTCAATCAAAAATTCTGAAGTATCATATTTTTTATGATAAGAATCCGAAATACCAAGGTTTCCCTTTTCAATTGTTCCTGAAACAACTGAGCCATTGCCAATAAATAATCCTGTTTTAAGTTCACCTAATGTAACTGTTAAATCAGCATTAAATGAATTAGATGTAAACCCTGTATCAGAATTCAGACCTGTTGGAATATCAATCGCAATTTTATATCCATTAAATAAATTTAATTTCTTAACGCAACTTGAGTAGGGTTCTTTTAATTCACCCCGGATTCCACTACCGAGCATTGCATCAATAAAAATGTTGCAATCTTTTATTTTATTTAAATCAGAAATTTTGCTTAACATCACCATCTTAAGATTCGGATTCAACTTCAGCATATTCTGAAGAATTGAAAAGTTAGTTTGGCAATTCTCAGACATTTCATCAGGATTACCGATGTAAATTAGTTTCACATTGTATCCGGCATTTAGAAGATGTCGGGAAACAGCCATTCCATCGCCGCCATTATTCCCTTTGCCACAAACGATTCCGAATTTCTTATCAGAAATACCTTCTATATAAAATTCAATTTTATTAAAAATTTCCCTGGCGGCATTTTCCATTAACACTATACCAGGGACACCAAGAGTGTTAATTGCAAAAGAATCTAAATCTCTGATTTGCCTGGTGGAATAAAGAGGAATCATTTTTATATTTTTTCTTTTAAAAAGAAGTATTAAAGAAACGAAGAAATTAAATCAATAAGTGAGCCCGGTAAAACACCGAGCAGAACAATTAACACAACAGATAGAATTACACCAAACATTCCGGTTTTACTGATTGGAATTTCCTGTATTTTCTCAGATTCTCTGAAATACATCACAACAACAACTCTTAAATAAAAATAAACACTAATCACACTGGATAAAGCTCCAATGATTGCTAACCATGTAAATCCACTTTTCACTGCAGCTATAAAAATGTAATATTTTGCGAAGAAACCGGCAAGCGGTGGAATACCAGCTAACGAAAATAATGCAATAGATAACAATGCAGCAAGGAAAGGTTTACGAGATCCTAATCCAATATAAGAATTAATTTCAAGATTAGTTTCATTTTCTCCTTCAACAATTGCAACAACTCCAAAGGCTGCCAGGT
This sequence comes from uncultured Ignavibacteriales bacterium, assembly GCA_963822905.1. Lineage (GTDB taxonomy): Bacteria > Bacteroidota > Ignavibacteria > Ignavibacteriales > Ignavibacteriaceae > CAWGJF01. Next base: position 1,771,033 of record CAWGJF010000001.1, on the reverse strand, counting down.
TCATAAAGGTATAAACTGTCAAATAGAAAATTACTCCTGCAACTCCATTGGATGAACCGGAAGTTAATCCAATGAGAATATACCCTGCGTGAGAAATTGAAGAATAAGCAAGCATTCTTTTTATGTTTTCCTGTGAGAGAGCTACAATGCTGCCAAACAACATTGAGAAAACTGAAATGACAGCGAGATATGGAGAAAAAATTTCGTTAGGAGTTCCGGAAAAAAGTGCTGTAAGAGTTGCAATTATTGCAGAGAACGCAGCGGCTTTCCCACCTGTAGAAAATAACCCTGCAACTGTTGATGGTGAGCCCTCGTAAACATCAGGAACCCAAACATGAAACGGAAAAGCAGCAATCTTAAATGAAAAACCAATAAGGAATAAAAGAATTCCAACAAGGAATAAAATATTTCCTGATAGAGTAGAAAAATTTGTCGTTATAATTTCAATAGAAGTTGAATGTGCACCACCGTAGATTAGTGCAATTCCATAAACTAAAAACCCGGTGGCAAAAGCACCAAGTAAAAAATATTTCAGTGAAGCTTCATTGCCAGTTGAACGTTTTCTGTTTACTCCCGCGAGAACATAAAAAGGAATTGACATCAGTTCGAGTCCAAGAAAAATCATAAACAAATCACCGGCACCTGCCATAACCATCATTCCCAAAACAGAAGATTGGATCAGGATATAATATTCTCCGTAATTTGCACCATATTTTTTGATATAATCAGCAGAAAGAATACAAACAATTGATGCACCCGCTGTAAATATGAAATAAAAAATATTTACCACGCCTCCAGTTACCAACATACCCTGAAAAATTATACTTCTGTTTTCAACCATGGTAATTGAAATGAATGCAGTAACTAAAAACAAAACTGCAGAAAACCACGGCAATACAGATTCACTTTTCTTGTAGTACATTTCAATAAGAACTGAAATTACTATTCCTGCCCCGATTAAGACCATCGGCAGCATATTTATAAATTCGTGGAAATTATTCAGCATATTTATTCAATAAATAAAATATCATCTTCTGTTTCTTCAATTGTCACTTCGTGTTTTTCTTTTAAATAAATGACAATTTTTTTGTGGTTTTTGAAATCAAAAACATCTTTTCCTTTTTCAACTACGACCATTTTAATTGCTTCATACTTTGTGACTGCATCTTTCAGATGTTTGAATTCTTTGAAATATATATCAACATATTCACCAATTTCTTTTATATAAATGTGTTTTGAAGATGGTGAGAAATCCATAATAATATCATCATCAACAATCACTTTAAGAAAAATTCCCTGGAAAGGAAGTATTAATCGGTTATTGTAAAACAATCCTTTGGATTTGTTTTTCAAAACATCTGTTAAACTTGGCATATTACATCTCCTCTATGAAAAAAAGAGTAGAAAAATTATAAAGAATAATGGAATTAAAATTGGTATAGAATATTTTACCATATAAGTCAGAAAGCTAGGCATTTCAATTCCGGCTCTTTCGCAAATTGATTTTACCATAAAGTTTGGTCCGTTGCCGATGTAAGTCATTGCACCAAAAAATACGGCTCCAACTGAAATTGCTCTCAGGTAAATATCGTCATGAATTACAAATTCCTGAACGTGAGTTTTCAATTCAACATTTAAAGCATACTTACCCATAGCAGCACTCAGGAAATTAAGATATGTTGGTGCATTATCAAGGAATGCTGAAAGTGTACCGGTTGCCCAGAAAAATGTTCCCTGGTTTAGTAAATCGTGATTTACTTTTGCTTCTTCGGCAATTAGCTGAAGTGCAGGAATCATTGTTAAAAATATTCCGATGAATAGATATGCAACTTCCTTGATTGGTTCAAAATCAAATTCATTAGCTTTAAGCACTTCCTGGTTCGCTGTTTTAAAGGATAAAAATACAACCGCAAACATTATTATTTCCCTGAATCCAATAGGCAATGGACTTAAACTTGGTACCCATGGAAAAACTGCAGGATCGATAAAAACAGCAATGATGATCACAGCTAAGTATATTAGATTTTTTGCACCTTTAAATTCAATTTTACCTGTGAAACTATTTTCTACCTGGTTCTCAGTTCCTTTGTTATTAAACTTGTCAAAGACAAAAAATACACTGAGAATTAATAATATCATCGGAATCCAGATGAACCAGACATTGTCAATTACCCAGAAGAATGGAACTCCTCTTAAAAATCCCAGAAACAATGGAGGATCACCGATTGGTGTTAAAGCTCCACCAATATTGCTTACAATAAAAATGAAAAAAATAACATGATATGGTCTTATTCTTTCCTGATTCATCTTTATGAAAGGACGAATCAATAACATTGAAGCTCCGGTAGTTCCAATGATATTTGATATTACTGCACCAAACAGTAAAAATAATACATTAATAAATGGAGTAGCTTTTCTATCAACTTTAATCAGTATTCCACCTGATGCTACAAACAAGGAACTAAGCAACGCAATAAAGGAAATATATTCCGCTAGTGAATGCAACAAGCTGCGATAATCATTAAGAAAAATCAGATAATAAATTGAAGTTATTATTCCCAGGACAATTGCAATTGCCGGATAATTCTTTTCCCAGAAATGTTTATAGAATAACGGACCGGTAGCAATAGCTACAAGTAAAATTACAAATGGTATCACCATTATTGGTGTAGGTAGTTCGGAGATAGCTGTATGTTCATTTGCTACAGCAAGTGAATCTGAAGAGACACTATTAGCTGAAAATGCTATGCTTGAAAAAATCAGGAAGCAGAGGATGAAAAGTATTTTATATTTAAAAAGAGTTTCATTTAAATGTTGGCATCTCCGGATGAAAAACTTTTTCAATTATTTGTGTGGTTGTTTTTTCTGAAACTTTTAAGAAAGTATTTGGTTGAACACCGATCCAGATTATGAAAATGAAAATTGGGATAAGTACAAATAATTCTCTTTTATTTAGATCAGTTAATTGATTTAATTTTTCGTTAGTAACCGGACCAAAAACAACTCTCTTATACATCCACAATAAATAAACTGCAGCGAATATTACTCCGGTTGCAGCAAAAACTGTATACCACCAACTGTTGAGTACAACTGATTTAAATGAACCAAGCAAAATTAAAAATTCACCCACAAAACCATTTAAACCCGGCAATCCGATCGAAGAAAGTGAAGTAAATAAAAACGCAAATGCAAATACCGGAACTATTTTTGCAATTCCTCCATAATAAGAAATATCACGAGTGTGTGTACGCTCATAGATCATTCCAACCAAAAGAAATAAAGCTCCGGTTGATAATCCGTGATTTACCATTTGAATAATTGCACCCTGCATAGCTTCTTCATTCATTGCAAAGATTCCGAGTACAACAAAACCGAGATGTGAAACAGACGAATAAGCAACCAGCTTTTTCATATCAGTCTGAACCATTGCCACAAGTGCGCCGTAAATAATTCCGATCACTGCAAGTATAGAAATGAAAGAAGCAAAATGTTGTGAGGCTGATGGGAAAAGTGGAAGATTAAATCTTAACAAACCATATGTTCCCATTTTCAGAAGAACCCCAGCAAGAATAACACTGCCAGCGGTTGGAGCTTCAACGTGTGCATCAGGCAGCCATGTATGCAACGGAAAAAGCGGAACTTTAATTGAAAAACTTAAAGCGAATGCAAGGAACATCCAGTTTTGTAAATTTGATTGAATTCCCGGAGCAACTTTGTAAAGTTCTGTTAAATCCGTAGTAAACTTTCCTAAAATTCCTGAAGCATAAACAGCAAGCCAGATAATTGCGACAAGCATCAGCAAGCTGCCGGCCATCGTGTATAAAAAGAATTTTATCGAAGCGTAAATTCTTCTTTCCCCTCCCCAGATTCCGATGATGAAATACATAGGGATGAGCATTGCTTCCCAGAAAACATAAAAGAGGAAAAGATCGAGCGAAATAAAAACACCTAACATTCCAGCTTCTAGCAACAACATGAAGAATGTAAATTCTTTTAATTTTTTATTAATGCTTGACCAGGTTGAAATTAAAGTTAGTGGCGTTAGAAAAGTTGTTAATAAAACTAAAAGCATTGATAGACCATCAATGCCTACAAAGTAGCTGATGTTTAGGTTTTCAATCCATTTAAATTTATGGATGAACTGAAAACCGCCATTTGAATTTTCAAACTGAAAATAAATAATTAAAGAAATAATAAAAGCTAAAACAGAAATTCCCAACCCGGCATATTTGATCAGTTTTTCATTATTCTTTTTAAATAATAAAATTATTAACGAACCAATTATTGGTGTAAAGAGTAAGTATGTTAATAAGTGGCTTTGTTCCATTTGTTAAATATGAATGATGATCCAAAATAGTGCAATAAGAATTCCAACCATCATAATCATTGCATACGATTGTGCAACACCTGTCTGTAACTTTCTAATTATTGATGAAAAATATCCAACAAAGTTTGCAAGATTATTTATAAATCCATCAATTAGTTTATTGTCAGTTATTTTCCATAAAATGTTTGTGGAACCTGAAACAATGGGCTTAACAACTGTAGTATCATATGCTTCATCAACGAAATATTTGTTCAGCAGAAGATTATATAATCCTTTAAATCGCTTAGAAAGTTTAACTGGAATTTCAGTATTCTTGATATAGAATTTATAAGCGAAATAAATCCCGGCAACCGCCCCAACTACTGAAATTGCCATAAATAAAATTTCTTCAAAATGTGTATGTGAACCAAATTGAATTATTTTATCATGTGCGGGTTTGAAAACCGGTTCCAGAAAACTATGGAAAAGATTTCCATGTTCGCCTGAGAATAGTTCGGGTATTCCGATAAATCCACCAACGACTGATAAAACTGCAAGAACTATTAATGGAATTGTCATCACTTTTGGAGATTCGTGCGGATGAGTTTTATGTTGATCGAATCTTTCTTTTCCTTCAAAAGTTAAAAAGTATAATCTGAACATATAAAATGCGGTGAAGATTGCCGTAATCACTCCGATAATCCAGAACAAAACTCCGATGTTTGCATAAGAGTACCATAGGATTTCATCCTTACTGAAGAAACCAGATAAAGGTGGTATTCCTGAAATCGCAGTTGCAGCGACTAAGAAAGTTCCATAAGTGACAGGCATATATTTTTTCAATCCACCGTACTTTCTGATATCCTGAACTTCGTGCATTGAATGAATCACACTTCCTGCGCCAAGAAATAAAAGTGCTTTAAAAAATGCGTGAGTCATAACATGAAAAATTCCTGCAGAGAAAGCTCCCGCACCCATTGCAAGAAACATATATCCAAGCTGACTTATAGTTGAATAAGCCAAAACTTTTTTGATATCGTTTTGTACCAAACCGATTGTCGCGGCGAAGAATGCTGTTAAAACTCCAACGACTGCAACAACCATCATTATTGCTGGTGCGGAAGCATAAATAATTGAACATCTTGCAAGCATATAAACACCGGCTGTAACCATAGTTGCAGCGTGGATCAATGCAGAAACAGGAGTCGGGCCAGCCATTGCATCCGGCAGCCAGACAAACAAAGGAATTTGTGCAGACTTTCCTGTTGCACCAATAAATAAAAAGAGTGCAATTAAACCGAAAATGTGAGTAGGAATATTTAATGAAGCAGCTCTTGAAAATACATCAGAAAAAACTAATGTCCCGAATGTGGAATAAATTAAAAACATTCCAAGTAAAAATCCGAAATCACCAATCCTGTTCACAACAAATGCTTTTAATCCAGCAGCAGAAGTTGTGCTTTTTTCAAAATTTTTATCATACCAGAATCCAATTAATAAATAAGAACAAAGACCAACACCTTCCCATCCCAAAAACATTAACACAAAATTATCAGCAAGAATAAGATTCATCATTGCGAAAATGAAGAGGTTCAGGTATGCAAAAAATCTCCAGAAAGATTTATCACCATGCATGTAACCGATAGAGTAAACGTGAATTACAAAACCAACTCCTGTTACAATCATCGCCATAATTACAGAAAGCTGATCGAGTTGGTATGAAATTCCAACATTCAATCCACCAACGGTAAGCCAGCCAAACAATGGGATAATATTCATTCTTTCTTCAGCTGGTAGTGAAAGCATTTCGAAAAAAGCAAAAAGTGCAATCAGAAAAGAAAGCCCGATAACTCCACTTCCAATAGTTCCAATAACTTTTTCATTTTTTATTTTCGAACCGAAGAGTCCATTAATAATGAATCCAGCTAAAGGGAGAAGAACAGTCAGGTAAATTAAATTTATCATAAATTATTTATGGAGTTCTATTCTACCATTTCAGAATATTAATTTCGTCGATATTGACAGTTAATTTATTTCTGAATATAGCAATGATAATTGCCAACCCTACTGCAGCTTCGGCCGCTGCAACTGCCATAACAAAAAATACAAATAACTGTCCAACAGTATCACCTAAGTAAGATGAAAATGTAACAAGTGTAAGGTTTGCTGAGTTCAACATTAATTCGACACACATAAAAACAATTATTGCATTTCGTCTTATGAGCACACCTGTTACTCCGACTGCAAACATAAAAGCACTTAAAACCAAAAAATATTCTATGGGTATTTGCATTTCAATCAAATTTCTTTTTAGCTAAAACCAAAGCTCCGATTGTTGCGGCGAGTAAAAGATATCCTGCAACTTCGAAGGGTAAAACATATTTCGTGTACAATAATCTTCCAATACTTTCTATCGTTCCCGCATTAACGCTATTAACTACTTCAACTGTAAGTTCAGATGATGGTTTAGAAATGAAAATCATAAATCCTAATTGAACAAAAACCAGAACAGCGATTGCAATAGCAAAAATTTTCAGAACCGGTTTAAATGATAAAAGTTTTTGTTCATTTTCAGGTCTGATTAACATTATCACAAATAGAAAGAAAACCATAATTGCGCCAGCATAAACAATCACTTGGGCAACTGCAATGAATTGTGCATTAAGTAAAAGATACAATCCGGCGAGAGAAGCAAAATTAACGACGAGGAACAGTGCCGAGATTACCGGATTTCTTCTGGTTATCATCAAGACTGAAGTAACAACAGAAATGCTTGCAAAGATTATGAATAAAATTACTTCGAGACTCATTTAATTAATTTATGGTGTATTTCTATAAATCATTCTTGGGAATGGAATTGCTTCACGCAAATGATCAATTCCACAAATCCAGGTAACAGTTCTTTCAAGACCGATTCCAAAACCAGCATGAGGAACAGTTCCATATCTTCTTAAATCAAGATACCATTCAAAAACTTCCTGTGGAAGATTGTGTTCCTTTATTCTTTTTAATAACTCGTCCAAATCATCTTCCCTCTGGCTGCCACCAACAATCTCTCCGTAACCTTCGGGAGCAAGCATATCAACCGCTAAAGCCACTTTTGGGTTATCGGGATCACGTTTCATGTAAAATGCTTTTACTTCAGATGGATAACGATGTACCATCACCGGGCGATCATATTTGCTTGAAATAATTGTCTCATCAGCTGCGCCTAAATCACCACCCCACTCAAAATTAACTCCGTTCTTTTTCAGTGTTTCAACGGCTTCATCATAACTAACTCGCGGAAAAGGTTTAACAACGCTTTCAAGTTTTGAAATATCTCTTTCAAGAATTTCAAGATCTTCTCTTCGATCTTTTAAAACCATTTTGACAATGTATTCAACAAGTGATTCTGCTAAATCCATATCATCATTCAAATCAGCAAAAGCAACTTCCGGTTCGCACATCCAGAATTCTGTTAAATGTCTTCTCGTTTTTGATTTCTCTGCCCTAAAAGTTGGACCAAACGTATAAACTTTTCCATGTGCCATTGCACCTGCTTCAGCATACAACTGACCAGATTGAGTAAGGTATGCACTACCTAAATCAAAATATGGAGTTTCAAAAAGTGTGGAAGTTCCTTCAACAGCATTGGGAGTGAGAATCGGTGGATCCATTAATAAAAATCCACGTTCATCAAAAAAATCTCTTATAGCTTTTATGATTCTGTGCCTGATTCTTAAAATAGAAACCTGTCTTTTTGATCTTAACCACAGGTGTCTATGATCAAGTAAAAATTCAATGCCGTGTTCTTTTGGTGTAATTGGATAATCAACCGCTTCACCAATTACTTTTAAATCGATACCATCAAGTTCAAATCCACCAGGCGCACGAGGTTCTTCTTTTACTTTTCCTTTAACTTCAATCGATGATTCCTGACCAAGTTTATCAGCCAGATTAAAAACATCTTCAGAAACGCTTCCCTTAAAATATACACATTGAAGGTAGCCGGTTCCGTCTCTTAAAATTAAAAATTTAACTTTACCGCTTGATCTTTTGTTAAATACCCAGCCTTTGAGTGAGACTTCTTTTCCAACAAAATTTTTTAGTTCGTTTATGTATACAAAATCCATAATTCGGTATTTTTTCCAACAATTTAATTGGCAAATATAGGCAGTGATATAGTAAATTAAAAATAACTAAAATCGAATTTAAAATTTAATCTTAGTAATAAGTCTGCGAATTGGAAGGTTACAAAAAGTATTATTTCTGTAAATGTGTAAGTCGGATTGAATGAGATTAAATGAAAGGGGGAAAATGTGCTTAAAAATTTTTACAGAATGAAAGTAATTTTAAAATTGATTATTTATCATTTGTATTGGCATCGTTTTCAGTTATCAAATTGAATCTTATTAAATGTTCGGCAAAAGTAGCTATATCCAATAAAATATATTTATCATGAACCATTTCGACGACACCTTCTTCAAAAACACCTTTTGAAATAATAAAAATTTTACTGGTTGTAGAATCAGCTGCATCAAACATAATATCCTTTACAGCTTTTTGGGATACAACCTCATCAAGGAAGACTCTTGCATACAAATAAAATTGAGTGTTATTTCTTTTACTTTCTCCAACAAGATTAAATGAACTTGTCCCCGGTTCTTCTATTACATCAACATTTGTGTAGCCAAGCATAAAGAAAAACTTTGACAGCACCGTCCTGAAATAATTTAAAGTACAATTTTTTAATATATTTATTGCCGTATCCAGGCTGAGTAATTGGATTTGCTCATCATTACCTGGCATTTTAAATAATTGAAGCCATTCATCTACAGTTACTAGATCATCAAATACTTTTACAGGCATAGCCTCATAAATATTTTTTTCATAAAGATTTCTTTTTGAAAGAAGTGTTTTAATATCTTCATCGAGTGTATTGTAAATTTGATATGAATAAATATTCATACTTTCCGTCTTTCCACTACGATGACTAAAATTGAATAAATCTTCTGTTTCCCACATACTCAACGGATTCCACCATTGATCAAACCTGATTATATATGGCACATAAAAATCACCGAATTTTAATTTGGTAATCTTTGCATCAGTTAGAAAAACAGTCACATCAGGTTTTTGTTTGAATAAATCAATTGCTTTTCCCATTTCTTCTACAGAGTAACCATTAGGTGCAATCACAAATTTCACTCCAGCTGCCTGTAATCCTTTTTCTATCTTCCTGATTCCCATCCTGTCATACTGAGAAAAAACAACGACTTTCCTTTTATTAGCTTCAATAATAGAAATCTGTTTTAGTAATAATTTTATTTTAGGGCTATCAACATTGATTTTCGAAAAGTTACAGACCTGTTTTACTTTGTGTAGCAGAGTAAAAATATTAGCCTGGAACCTGTATGGATTTCCAGTTTCAAGAATTTTTCTTAAATCCTTTTGACAATCAACAAGAGTTTCTTTGTATTCCAATTCCTGTTCTTCATCCAGATACAACCAGTCTTCATGCCAGACAAAATCAGGAGCATTTATTGCTACGTCTTTTTTCTGTCGCATTTTAACGTGTTCAATCTTACACGAACTATTCAGCAAAGCATTTAATGTCGCCGGTAATTCTTTTGAAATTACACTTGATAATGCCCACAAATAACCAGGTTTTAATGAACTTAGTAATTTTTCTGCTTTTTCTCCCTTTTCAATTAGCATTTGTGCTTCGTCAATTATGATACAATCAAAACTGTGAAGTTTTTTATCATCAAGTATTTTAAGATGATGATCATTCAGTAAAGTTGCGTGAGATACAAGATAAACTAGTGATGATTTATTCCATAAGTCTGTTCTTTCATCATCATTACCTTTAACTTCAGTGAATGAAAGTTCAGGTGTGATATTTCGGATTTTTCCGATCCAACCTATTGGTGTTTTTAATTTTTCACTTAATGAAGCATCACCCATTCTTCCTGATGAACACACAATTAATACTGATTTGATTATTCTATTACCAAATAGAAATTTAGCTGCCGAAATGGATTGTTTTTCTTTATCAATTCCAAACTCATCCATTAAAAGTGCGCGATCATTCTCCGCAAGAAATTTTGCTCCTTCTTCTTCAAACTTTAATAATGGAACATGAAGATCTTTACGTTTCCCCCACTCAGCTAATTGTACTTTCTTAAGCAAAAGTTTTACAAGCTCTTTTACATTCTGAGGACTCTTTAGCGAATCACTTATTTCCTTTGGTACTTCAGTTAATTCACTATCATTTACATCAAAATATTTGTACGGCTGAACAGGATGAAACTGAACCTCAGGAGTTAAAACTTTGGCTTCGTGTAAATGGACAATTCTTTTACTTTTAACTGTTGGTACCTTGAACGCAACAATTTTGACCTGGGAAACTTTTGATTTGTAACTTCCCATATCCGGAACTTTAACCTTAAATATTTTAGCAGGTTTTGGAAGCTGCTCGATTTTTAATTGACTGGTCTTTGGTTGTTTTAATGGATCTATCTGGTATGTGATAGTATTAATTTTTGTCGAATCACCCAACACATCATAATTAATTATTTCAACATTTTCATTGGCATTAACAACATCCTGTAAATTTAAAAGTTCTATTTTGATCACTTCAGGAACCATTTCACTTAAGTAATCAAACATTGCAGGAGGTTCAATCAAAAGCGGATAGTCAGTCTGTTCTAACTCAGAAAATTTAACTTTTACTTCTTCAACTTGTGCCGGTGTGGCAACAAATTTAAGTTTTTTAGGTTTGGATTTAAGACTTTTGGATTCAATTGCAGATATCTGGATTCCACGCTGCTCGGTTGGATTCATTTTAAAAAATACAGCGTTACTTCTTACCTTCTTGAAGAAATAGTTTTTTAGTTCAGGATAGATATTTGCTTCAGGAAATACCGCAACAAATTTCTCAGATTCCGGAACATCTAAATGAAGATTGATTTTTTTTGTGTTTTTCAGATGAGAAGATATTGAACCAATCTCTACTATATCGTGCAAAGGAATACGAAGCCAACTGTTGAAGCTAAAATCCTCAACAGCTTCTAATCCGGAAATGGAAGACGCTAATTTCTTCCTAACCGATCTGATCATCAGAATTATTCAACAGATTTTTGCTGATGAACCTGTTCGCAAGCTAATTTAAGTCTTTCAAAAGGTTCAAGAAGATTTCTGTGTTCAGCAAGTTTGTTGATCTCTTCTTTTATCGTTCCCAATTCTGCTTCAAACTTTTTGGAAGTTTCTATTAAACTTTTGCCACTTCCATTAAGTGAAAATGCTAGTGCTTCAGATTTATGACTAGAGCGGGATTTTCCTTCATCTTCAGAATAAATCCTTACAACTCTTACACCTTGTTTGTTGTTTGTGCCTAAAAAGAAGGGATCTTTCACAATGATAAGATCAACCTGTTCATTTATAGCATTCAGAAGCGGAATAGAAATAAGCTCAACCAGTATATGCTCAAGCAGAACATCTCCATACAATGTTTTCTGGAAGCTTGTTGGTTTGATCGGTGCAGTAACTCTGAATTCCAGGGGCTTGGTATCGGAATCAGTTACCAGTATTGCACCCATTATACCGGCATTTTCTTCCAGAGTGTAGGTCTCCAGAAATGCAATTTTTGCAATTTCCATATTATTTTCTCCATTTTACTTGAATTAAACCACCATGAAATCTAACTGACTCATATTCAATGCCATTCTTAAAATGATAGTCTCATTTTGAAAGAGACGAATTAAGAAAAATTTGGGATTATAAAGCAAATTGTTGTGATCAATCTTAGAAATGAGCAGATGAGAAGTAAAATTTTAAGTAATTATTAATCTAATTATCAGTTAAATTTTTCCAGATAGTATGAAAATCTTACAAGTGTTTTCTACACAAGGATGTTATTTCTTCTTTAAAAATTTTTTAGATCGAAATGTAAATTTTACCACAGAACAAATTAAATCATGTTATACAATGACCGAACTAATTACCTGTTCCCGAACTACCTGATTAGTTTGCGCTGGCATCATTAATAGTACTTCAGTTCCTTTATTTTCTTCAGATAATATTTTTAGTAAACCATTACACTCAGACGTAAAATCCTGTACAAGTAAGAGACCTAATCCTGTTCCCATTTCTTTTGAAGTACCCAACGTAGTAAACATTTCTCTCTTTGTAATTCTTTTTTTGTTTTCTTTATTTATTCCAATTCCTTCATCTTTTATGGTTATTAAAATTGATTCATCATCTTCTTCGGAAATTTTTGAAGCAGATATAAAAATTGTTCCGCTAACTCTAGAATATTTGACAGCGTTTGAAAATAAATTACTTAAAATAACATTCAGCATATTTTCATCTACATAAATTGCAAGATCATCCGGGATATCTTTTTTAATTAATATGTCTTTTTTTCTAATTCTATCATCAAAAAGCTCAGTAATAGTTTTGATTATATCATTCACATTAATGAAGCACGGAGTGAATTCATATTTACCTAACTGATATCTTGAATAATCCAAAAGATTATTAGTCATTGCGAATAGTGTTTTTGCCGAATCATTAATTACTTTCAAATACTCTTTTACATCTCTCTGTGTTAAAGAATCAAAATCAGATATTAATACTCCAGAGAAACCAAGCAACGAATTAAACGGACTCCGAAGATCATGTGAAATCATTGAGAAAAGTTGATCTTTCAATTCATTTGTTTCTTTTAATTCCTCAATAAATTCTTCTTTTTCTTCAGCACCCATTTTCCGTTCAATAGCCCTTGAAATTGGGTATGAAATGACATCAAGGATTTCTTTTTCCATTTCTCCATAGGTCAATTGATCTTTATAATCCTGTAACACCATTACGCCAATTGCTTTATTATTTATTTTAAGTGGAACTCCTAACCATATTTCAGATTGTGGACCTTTTAATTCCACGTCTCCCTTTGCTGTTAATTCATCATCAAGTTTTTTATCAATCAGCGCAGACTTCCCGGTTCTTAATACATATTCAGTCAAACCTTTTCCAAAAACCTGTGCTGTTGAATCCGGATCTTCTTCATCAACATAGTATGGGAAAGTCAACATATTAGAATCTTTTTTATAATATGCTACATAAAAGTTATCAGCCTTCATTAGTTTTTTAATCTGCGAATGGATAAAACTAAATAAATCTTCCAGGTTTTTTTCCGAATCGGCAACTTCAAGAATTTCTGAAATAATCTTATTTATTCTTTCATCATTAATTTGTTTAGAAATATCTGTAAGGATCCCCAGTTTCTTCTTCTTGTTATCTTTTGGATTTGTCAGTATTATAAAATTATCTTCAACTAATTTTTCATCCCCGTTTTTAGTTCTTATAGTATAAGTCGCAACATCTTCTTTTAAATTTATATCATCTTCACTCTTTGTTGATTTAGAACTCACATCTTGTTTTGTTACTATCAAATCAGAAAAATTCGTCTTACTTAATTCCTGCAATGAGTATCCGGTAAGGTTCTCTATAGAATTACTTAGAAATGAATATTTATTTGTTGAATAATCGTAATTGTAAAATACAGTTGTTCTCATAAGCTTTGTTTTATTTGTTGAATTAATTATTTCTTTTTTACCGGTTGATTTTTGACTCGTCTATTTACCACCCCAATCGGGTTAAGTTAGTAACGAATAAATTCAATTTTTGTGCCGTTATTTCGACAATATATTATAAAGTTGATAAAATATCAGTGTACTTAAAAATTATTCTTGACAAATCAAGAAGAGTTACCTATTTTTATGTAGATTAAATCTGAATAATAATAATTTCTGTTGAAGGAATATCAAAAATGCGAAGTGCTTCTGAAATAGGTTTTGGGGAAAGAGCAATTATCAGTGATATTGATTCAACTCATCCTTCCCACCAGAGAATTCTTGAAATGGGTTTTACACCAGGTCAGGAAATCGAATTAGTTAATATATCATTTTTTAAAGATCCTGTTGCATTTTCAGTAAGAGGATGTTTAGTAGCACTAAGAAAGAACGACGCCGATTGTATTAAGATCAAATGACCGCTCTTATAACAACGGACGCACCTGTTATCACTTTAGTAGGAGCTCCGAATTCAGGTAAAACTACACTCTTTAATCTACTTAGCGGAAAAAATTATAAGACCGTAAACTATCCCGGGTCAACAGTCGAATACAACATTACAAAATTCCAATCTAAATATGGAATTAATAGTGATCTTTTAGATTCACCTGGTCTAATAAGTTTATTTCCTTTTTCACCTGATGAACAAGTAACTGTTGATTCGCTTTACAATCATCCTCATTTTGGCTCTCCGGATTTAATTATTAACACTGTTGATTCGAGCCAGTTATCAAGACACCTCCTTCTTACAAAACAACTCCTGGAATCCGGGTTCAAGGTAATTGTAGTTTTGACTATGAAAGATATTTTGGACAGGAAGGGATTTTCTATCGATGAAGAAACATTAAAAGAAAAAATCGGCTGTGACGTTATTAGTCTAAATGGAAGAAGTGGTGAGGGAATTAATGATTTAATTAATCTGGTTCAAAAAAATATAAAAGAATTAAAAAACACCCCTTACCTGTCGGAACCACGCAGACTTTCAACACAATTGAATAAAGAAATTCTTGTTAATTCTTTTAAAGAAATTGAAGAAATTGTAAACCAGGTATCCGGAAATCACAAAAATATTTCTGCAGATTTAACCTCGGCAAATCAGGCATTGAAAATTTTGAATCAACCTGTTAAGCCTAACGAAAGTTCTGAACCTGATAAACTTACTTTGAAGATTGATAGATTTTTGCTGCACAGAGCCTGGGGTCTTATTTTCTTTATTGTAATTATGGCACTTACTTTTACTGCTATATTCTGGCTAGCAAAACCTATAATGGATGGAGTCGATAATTTATTTAGCTGGCTTAATGGAGTTGCTTCTTCAGGCCTTGGCAACAACTGGTTTTCAAGTTTAATTAGCGATGGAATAATTAGTGGTGCTGGTTCAGTTTTAGTTTTCGTTCCTCAGATAATTATTCTTTTCGTTATTCTGGGACTACTTGAAGATACAGGCTATCTTGCAAGAGGGGCAATGCTGATTGATAGACCTCTTTCTAAAATCGGGTTAAACGGAAGATCGTTTGTACCAATGCTCTCGGGATATGCCTGTGCAATTCCTGCAATGATGGCTGCGAGAACTATTCCAAACAGAAAAGAGCGAATGTTAACTCTTTTTATAATTCCGTTAACCAGTTGTAGTGCAAGACTTCCTGTATATGCTTTATTAATTGCATATTTAACACCCGGTGATAAACCCTGGATTGGTGGACTAATGCTTGCAGCAATTTATCTTTCGAGTATTGTTAGTTCTGTAATTGCGGCTGCAATTGCCAATAAATTCAGAAGGTTAATTTTTAAAGTTGATGAAACTTCATCATTTATTCTTGAACTACCGACATATAAAATTCCTAAGTTGAGTTCTGTAATTAGTCACACATTTAATAGCACAAAACAATATCTACTTAAAGCTGGTCCTGTTATTCTCACATTTTCAATTATTATTTGGTTCTTAACCTATTTCCCGAATTTTAAACCGGATATTAATTCAACAAATCTTTCTGAACAGCAAATTCAACAGCAGGCTGATGAAGCAAGGTTTGAAAATTCTTATGCAGCCCAAATGGGAAAATTTATTCAACCGATTATGACTCCAATTGGAATGGATTGGCGAATCGGTGTATCTCTCATTTCCGCTTTTGCAGCAAGAGAAGTTTTTGTTTCTTCCCTCGCATTAATATTTAAAGTTACAGATGACAGAGGAGACATTGGTCAGTCACTTATAAATTCTATGAAAAAAGCTGAAATAGGAAATACGGGGAAAAAACTATTCACACCTTCAACAATTTTTGGCTTGATCATATTTTTTATGTTTGCACTTCAATGTATCTCCACTCTTGCAGTTGGAAGAAAAGAAATGGGTGGCTGGAAAATTCCTCTTTTTCAACTTCTTTCTTTTACTACTATTGCATACTTGTTCACATTTATTACGGTAAACGGTTTAAGATTTCTTGGAGTGCAGTAATTTTATAACCAAATCGATGGTTTAACTCTATTGCTATTGTATCAATACAGTGATATTTTTGAATCTAAATACAACAATCCTTTAATTATATTGAAACACAAACAAGCCGGCGAAATTTTTAGAAGCTTTTTAAAAAGTGAAAAAAACCGCATAACTCCGGAACGATTTGAAGTGATGGATGCTGCTTTGGATTATGATGGCCATTTCGGAGCGGATGACCTTTACATTCTTATGAAAAATTCTAATTCAAGCATTTCAAGAGCTACAGTATATAAAACTCTCGAACTCCTGGTACAATGCGAACTGGTTATGAAACGTCATTTTGGTGAAAACATGACTCGTTATGAAAGCAGTTTTAAGCGCCAAAGTCATGATCACCTGATTTGTATGGATTGTGGAAGAATTGTTGAATTTACTGATCCACAATTAAGAACATTGCCCGAAAATATAAGTGAAGAATTAGGATTTAATTTTGAAAGTTACTCATTTAATGTCTTCGCACGGTGCAAAGATCCAAAAAAATGTAAATACTTCAGGAATAATTAGCCTAAACTTTTTTATTTTCAAAACTGAATAATGAAACAACAAAAGTATCCCCTTACCTGGACAAAAGATAAATTTTCTATTAAAATTTTCTGTTCAATTCCCAACATTGCTACCGGAATTTTACTTAGAGCCGGAGATTCTATTTCTGTTATAGATCCAGGTGATGGAATATTAAGGGATTTAAATAAAGAAATAGGCACAAAAGATATACTTCAGATTAAAGATGTTTTTGTAACTCACGGACATCACGATCATGTTGGCGGAGTTTGGGCACTTCTTACTTATTTGAGGGTAATGAAAAAGAAATCACCATTAAATATTTATTTTCCGGAAGGTTGTATTGAGATTGAAAGTATCCATAATGCTTTTGAAAAAGTTTATGCCGGTACAATCTCATACAAAATAAATCTTAAAAAAATAACCGAATCAAAAAATATGAAATCACAATCTGTCACGATTAAACCATTTCCAGTTATCCATAAAGAATATTTAATTGATAGAAAAGGAACAAGACAGGTTCCTGCACTTGGATATAATTTTACTTTCAACAAAAAGACAATTTGCTATGGCGGTGATACAGCTTACTGTGAGGCTCTTGCCAAACATGCAAAAAATGCAGATTTAGCGGTTCTTGAAGCCGGACATGACGATGATACCCCTGATGATATGCATATGACAAAATCGGAAGCCGAAAAGATTGGCAAAAGTGCGAAAGATTATTTTCTTGTTCACGTTCCTGAATAATTTAAGTTTATCATTCATAAAATACATCTTATATGAAATACATTTCTGTTTTTATAATCTGTGCTGTAATTTCTTTTTTACTAGGAATTAAATTTCAATCCGGTGATGACAAGTACAGATTTGAAGGTGAAGTTCATTTGAAAAATATTCAAATGCTTACAAATACAGGGGAAAATGCTGAAGCATATTTGTCATTTGATGAATCTAAGTTGATTTATCAGTCAACAGGTGATTCACTAGAATGTGACCAAATATTTATTATGAATCTTGATGGAAGTAATAAACACATGGTTTCAACTGGTTTGGGTAAAACGACCTGTTCATATTTTCTTCCCGGTGATTCTACAATAATTTACGCTTCAACCCATTTAGCTGATAAAAATTGTCCACAGCCACCAGACAGATCTAAAGGTTATGTTTGGAAGTTATATGAAACATTTGACATTTTTTCTGCTAAAGCAGATGGAAGTAATTTAAAGCAACTTACTTTCACAGATGGTTATGATGCAGAAGCAACTCTTTCACCAAAAGGAGGTAAAATTGTATTTACTTCAATGAGAGACGGCGATCCTGAAATTTATACAATGAACCTGGATGGTTCTGATCAAACAAGGCTAACATTCCACAAAGGTTATGATGGCGGACCTTTCTATTCACAGGATGGAACTAAGATTGTTTTCAGAGCAAGTACCCCTGACACACCAGAAGAAGAAAAGGATTATGAAGATCTCGTTCAAAACGGGTATGTAAGACCAACAGTTCTGGAAATTTATACAATGAATGCGGACGGAAGTGATATTAAAAAAATTACTAATCTTGGTAAAGCAAGCTTTGCACCTTTCTTTTATCCCGATGCAAAAAGAATCATTTTTTCCTCAAATGCGATGAGTGAAAGCCCGAGAAATTTTGATTTGTATATTATCAACACAGATGGAACTGGACTTGAAAAGATAACTAACTTTGATGCATTCGATGGCTTCCCAATGTTTACACGAGATGGGAAGAAATTAGTTTTTGCCTCAAACAGATTTAATAATAAACCAAATGAAACTAACATATTTGTCGCCGATTGGGTAGACAAATAAAATTTGATTACTAAGGGAGAATTTGTGATGACTTATTTAAGAAACTTCATTTTACTTTTAAGCTTCGTTAGTTTTAATTTAATTGCACAGAATGTAGATAGTGATGAAATTACTGCAGCTGAAGTAAAACAACATATCTACTACCTCGCTTCTGATGAATTGAAAGGAAGAGATACAGGCTCAAAAGAAATTCACGAAGCTGCTGAATATATCGAAAATGAATTTAAAGAGTATGGTTTAACACCTCTTTTCGATAATTCATACTTCCAGGAATTTCCTTTCATTGCAAAAATTGAGTTAACCGGTAACAACTCTCTTACTTTCAAAACAAATAATGAAAGTATAAAACCTGGTTTAGAAACAGATTATATAACTGTTCCCTTTTCCGGAGATGCCACAATAAATGGTGACATGGTGTTTGCTGGTTTTGGAATTTCTGCCCCCGATCTTGATTACGACGACTATTCTGGAATTGATGTTAAAGATAAAATTGTAATTGTTTTCCGTGAGCATCCCGACGTAAAAAACCCTCATTCCAAATTCGATGCATATTCTTCTTTAAGAAAGAAGTCTGCTGTAGCAAGAGACAAAGGTGCATCAGGAATTATTTTCGTAAATGGTTTTGATGAGTTCAAAAAAGAAGATGATCTTGTTGAATTTAATTATGATTACGGTGGAGCAATTACAGATTTTGCAGTTATTGATGTTAAGAGAAATATGATTTCAAAAGTTTTTGAAATGAATGGGAAAAACCTTGAGGAAGTTTATAAAAATATTGTTGAGGACAAAAAACCTCAATCTTTTTCTTTGATAAACTCCCAGGCGGAATTGTCGACTGGTATAAAAGAAGTTGAAAAGATCAGCTGGAATGTCGGAGGATATCTTGAAGGAAACGATCCGGAATTAAAGAATGATTATATAATTGTTGGTGCTCATTTCGATCATCTTGGAATGGGAGGACCAAATTCACTTTATAGAGGTAAAGATCCGCAAATCCACAATGGTGCTGATGATAATGCTTCAGGAACAGCAGGAGTTCTTGAACTTGCAGAAAAATTCGCCTCGATTAAAGACCAGTTAAAAAGAACTATGGTATTTGTTACATTTTCAGGCGAGGAACTCGGACTGCTTGGCAGTGCATATTTTGTAAATCATTCACCTGTTCCGAATGAAGATGTTGATGTCATGGTAAACATGGATATGATCGGAAGATTGAATAATGAAAATTCACTTATAGTTTACGGAACCGGCACTTCATCAAACTGGAAAGAAATTTTGAATGAAACCAATTCTGATAGTTTGAAACTTACTTTTAATGATGAGGGTTACGGACCGAGCGATCAGTCATCATTTTATGGAAAGAAAATTCCCGTGCTTTTCTTTTTTACAGGAACACACGAAGATTATCACAAACCGACTGATGATGCTGATAAGATAAATTATCCCGGTGAAGAAGAAGTTTTGAAATACGTTTACCGGGTAATTGAAGACATCGATCACACTCAATCAAAAGCAGATTATTTATTGGTTGAGAAAAAAGATGCAGGTCAGATGCCTGGCAGAAAAGTTTACGTCGGCACAGTTCCTGATTTTGCGGGAGATGCTGATGGATATAAAATCAGCGGAGTCTCTGACGGAAGTCCCGCTCAAATTGCCGGGCTGCAGGGCGGTGATATTATTACACAGTTTGGTGATAAAAAGATTTCCAACATTTATGATTTTACTTATGCACTTGCTGATTATCTGCCGGGAGATAAAGTAAAAGTTGTTGTAAAAAGAGGTGAAGAAGAAAAAACTTTTGAGGTTGAATTAGGCTCAAGATAGAATCTTTTCTTGTAGATATTATATAGGCGAATCAGTGATTCGCCTTTTTTATTTATATTTTAAGTTATGAAGACGCAAAAGAAATTTGGGAATATGGCAATGATCCTGCTTTTGATTGTTGCAATATTTTATCTTTATCTTGAAAACCGGCAAATAAAAATCACAGCAGATAAGCTTGCACAAAGTTACCTCGCTGATTCTGTAAAGGCAGATAATAAATTCAAAGCCAAAGAAATTGAAGTTACCGGAATTGCTGCTGCCATATACACAACCCAGGATACAATAACAGTAATCCAATTAAGCACTCAAAATGAAATCAACATTTATTGCTTTGCTTCCCAATACCAAATCAATAATGCCGGTAAAATTCAGATTAATGATAAATTAATAATTGCCGGTGAGTGTATTGGAATAAAGGAGTTGTTTAATTTAGAAGGTGTGTTTATAAAAATTAATTCAATTAAAACCGGGACAAGTTAACTGATGAAAATTTTTCAAAAAGAATTTCAGCTCAACTCACGCGGCAAAGGATTTCATTTAGTTACTAATGAAGTGATAAATAACCTGCCCGAACTCAAAGAAATAAAAACGGGTATCTTACATTTACTCATTCAGCATACTTCAGCATCACTAACTCTGAATGAAAATACTGATCCGTATGTACGTATCGATATGGAGAGCTACTTCAACAAAAATGTGAGAGAAAATGAGTCCTATTTTATTCACACTTCCGAAGGACCGGACGATATGCCCGCTCATATAAAATCAACTTTAATCGGGGCGAATCTTTCCATCCCTGTTACCAACGGAAGATTGAATCTTGGAGCCTGGCAAGGAATTTATTTATGTGAACACAGGCACGCTCCGCACACAAGAAATATTGTTGCAACTTTAATAGGAAATGAATATTGAAAGAGACTAAAGTATTATTCGTGTGTATGGGAAATATCTGCAGATCCCCAGCAGCCGAAGGAATTATGAAAAAGAAAATTTCTGAGAATGGACTTGCGAATAAAATATTTGTAGACTCAGCCGGGACAATTGGTTATCACACAGGCGAATCACCCGATGAAAGAATGCAGGCTTTTGCAAAAAAACGCGGATACAATCTTGAACATAAAGCAAGAAAATTTAATCCAAATTCTGACTTTGAAAAATTTGATTACATACTGACTATGGATGATGATAATTACTTTGAAATTACCCGGCTGGATGCTGAAAAAAAATATAAGGATAAAATATTCCGTATGACGGATTTTCAGAGTAATGAAGACGTCACACAGGTTCCCGATCCATATTATGGAGGCAGTACAGGGTTTGAAAATGTGCTTAATATCCTTGAAGAATCAATCGATGGTTTTATAAAAAAAATTTCGAATGATGTTAAATGAAAAAATAAAAACCAGGATTGAAAATCAGTTAAAGAAAAAGATTAGTAATATTTCCTCCCTTTCCGGCGGATGTATAAGCAACGCTTACAAAGTTGAATTTGATGATAGCTCATTAGCTTTCGTAAAATATAATCCTTCTTTCGGAAACGAAATGTTCCGAAAAGAAGCTAACGGACTTATTGAGTTAAAAAAAGCTTCTGCAATCCGCATTCCTGAAGTTTATTATTTTGATTCAGAGTTAATCATAACTGAATTGATAAACCTTTCAACAAAGAAAAAGGTTTTCTTTTCAGATTTTGGAAGAAGCTTTGCGAAGCTTCATAAGTTCACATCAGATCATTATGGTTTTTACGAAGATAATTTTATTGGTTCAAACCGGCAGAAAAATATTCCTGAAGAAGAGGAGAAAAATAACTGGGTAAAATTCTATTTCAACAAAAGAATTCTATATCAATATAAACTTACAGAAAAGAACGGCTATTCGACTTCCGAATTGAAAAATGGAATTTCAAAACTTGAAAATAAAATTGAAGATATTTTATCGGGCAGTGATAATTTAAAATCTCTTCTTCATGGTGATTTATGGAACGGGAATTTTATGGTTGATGAAAATGGAGAAGCTTGTCTAATTGATCCCGCTGTTTATTATGGTAACAGGGAGGCCGATCTTGCAATGACAAAATTATTTGGAGGATTTAACTCAGAATTCTACAATGCTTATAATGAAACTTTTCCATTACCAGCAGGATATGAATACCGCGAAAACATTTATAAACTTTATCATATCTTAAATCATCTGAATTTGTTTGCCGGCGGGTATTACTCACAAGCTATGAATTTAATAAAATATTATATCTGAGAGGAGTTGAATAACAACTCCCCTCTAGAATAGTCTATTGAATATCCAGCATCTCTACATCAAATACAAGAGTAGAATTAGCAGGAATCTTTTCAAGTGCAATTCTACCATAACCCAACTCCGGTGGAATTATAAAACGAACTTTGCTTCCTTTTTTCATTAAATCTTAATCCCTCATCCCAGCCTTTTATTACCTGCTGCATTCCAAGAACAAAGGAAAATGGTTCATCCCTTTCAACAGAACTATCAAACATAGTTCCGTTATCAAGGTAACCTGAATAATGAACAGTAACAACCTGCCCGGAATCGGCAAACGCACCTGTACCTTCTTTTACAATTGCATACTTTAATCCGCTTGGTGTTGTTTTAAATTCAGATTCAGGAAGATCCCATGGTTTTGCAACAACTCTATCTTTAACATCAAGCAGTTCAACTGTCATTTTTAAGTCAGTATTTGGCGGAATTCCACCAATTCCCTTTTCACCGTAAGCTAATTTAGATGGAATTATAATCGTTCTCACTCCACCTTTCTTCATTCCAACAATTGCTTCATCAATTCCCTTAACAAATGAAGATGTACCAAGTACAAATTTTGCCGGCTGATTCCGTTCATACGAGTTCCCTAATGAATAAGCTCTCCTCTCCGGATCTTTATCCCAATTACCAAACAAATCAGTTGAATCGTGAATCATCCAGCCCTTGAAATGAACTGTAATAAGTTTATTCATTTCAGCAGCAGTCCCTGTTCCAAGGCTATCGTCTTTAAATGTCAAGCCATTATCAAGCTTTACAACATCATTTTGTTTGTTACAGCCAAATAAAATAAATAGACTAAAAAATAAAAGTGCGAAATATTTTTTCATGAAACCCTCATTAATTTGTATTCAAATATAAATAAGAATTAAATCATTTCAGTAT
The DNA here is from genome assembly GCA_963822905.1 of uncultured Ignavibacteriales bacterium. GTDB lineage: Bacteria > Bacteroidota > Ignavibacteria > Ignavibacteriales > Ignavibacteriaceae > CAWGJF01. The sequence continues at coordinate 1,747,288 of CAWGJF010000001.1, read as the reverse complement.
TTTTTTTACCATGCTATTTTTGTTTAAGAATATTACTTTCACAGGTAATAGATTGGATATATTGATATGATTCTAAAAAGATTATTTCTTTTATTAATACTTTATTCATTTAATTTTTCCACGGTATTTGCTCAGGATTTTAATAAAGAAGCAAAAACAAAACTAAACGAATCAAACGCTGAACTTGATAACAAAGACACTTTAATTGTTGATTCCGATATAAACATCGAAAAGGCTTTAGCCGGTATAAATATTCCTGAAGCACAAAAAAAACAATTAGAATTAATTACTGTTTATTATTTCGGCTTTGATAAAAAACTTCACCAGGGTCAATTAGTTGTAAATAAAAATGCTGCCGAAGATTTAATTGTGATTTTTAATTTTATCCTTGAATCCAAATTCCCTGTTGAAAAAGTTATTCCAATAAGTAAATATAATTGGTCCGATGAAAATTCAATGAATGACAATAACACTTCTTGTTTTAACTACAGATTTATTTCAGGTTCAAGAATACTGTCAAAACATGCAGCAGGATTAGCAATCGATATTAATCCCTTACTGAACCCGTATGTAAAAGATAACAAGACCTCTCCTGAAAATTCAAACTATAATGTAAATGTTCCGGGAACTATTTCTTCAGATTCACCAATCACCGCAGAGTTTAAAAAACTTGGATGGATATGGGGAGGAGATTGGAAAGGCTTAAAAGATTATCAACACTTTCAGAAAAATTCAAAGTAATCTTTTGCCTTTTTCAGTTCCGAAAAGATAAATTAAAATTCGCCAAACCCGTGCAGCCCAGTCTTTTTCGGAATGAGTCGCTTCAGGATAAAATTTATAATATAGATTTTCTCCTTCATCAAATCCTTTCTGTTTTAATACAGAAATCATTTCATCAACGCCTGATTGAAGTAGTGTATCAATTCCATGTCCTCCAACATCAATATAAATTTGAGTTTGTTTTTTAACAGAATCTGTATTCTGAACGAAAGGGATGTAATTATATTGTTCAATATCAAATGCCGGAGATACACAAGCACATTTTGAAAACACATCCGGAAATTCCCAGGCAAGTTCAAAGGCAATTAAACCGCCAAGTGATGAGCCTGCAATAGCATTAGATTCGGTTCCGGTTTTAGTTCTGTAATGAGAATCTATAAATGGTTTCAAATCATTCACAATAAATTTTTTGTATGCAGATGAAGTATCATTAAATCCATACTCCGACTCTCTTAAACGAGTATTGTAAATCCCGACAATGATAATCGGTTCAATAAATCCTTTTTTAATTAAGGTATCCGCATTTTCATCCATTTGCCAATCAACGCCAAAAGCCGAAGTTTGTGGATCGATTATGTTTTGTCCATCCTGCATGTATAAAACAGGATATCTTTTTTCCAAATCAACATTGTAACCAGGCGGAAGCCAGACAATGATATCCCTTGGAATAATTCCATTACCATAAAACCCACGTTGATATTCAACATTCCCGGTAATCTGTCCTCTGAATTTATTTTCTCTTTTATTACTCCAATATGATATATGATATACTACTGTTGTATCAGAAATTACTTTTATAGAATTATTATGCGTGACGGTTTTATCACTATTTAACGCTTCTCTATTCCAATCACCTAAAGTGAATTTAAATTCCAGGGTTGTATTAACAGGTAAATTTATTTGTGATTGCCAGGTTGAATCGTTTACAGCATCCATTTTATAGAATTTCGGATTCCAGTTTCCGATAACCGGGCTATTCCCTGTAATAAAAACTCCCGAACTGTCATTAGCAAGATGAGAAATAACAATAAGGTTTAATTTTACAGAGTTTTGCGGATATGTTATAGAACCAAATGTTAGTATGGTTATTATCAATAAAAATTTCATCTTCGATGTTTTCATTGATTTAAAATTCCTCTATAATTTTTTCTCCAAAAGAGATAAAATTACCAGTATAATTTCAATAAAGCATTACTTAATTTTCAATTATGAAATTAATTTCATTCTTCCATATAGCAATTCCTGTTTTATTATTGTTTTCCTGCACTGACAGAGAAATATATACAGGCACGAATCCGGATCCATCAATTGGCGGTATTTATACCGAGATTAGCGGAACAATGAAAGGGATTCTTTCTAAAAGTAATTCGCCATTTTATGTAAGCTCTACTATAACAATTGCAACTGGTGATACCTTAACAATACAACCAGGGACAGAGTTATTCTTTGGTGCAGCTAGTCAATTAAATGTTTCTGGAACTCTAATTGCAGTTGGTGATAGACAAAATTTCATCACATTTAGACCTTTCGGATACGATTGGCAAGGTATTCATATTAGAAATACATTCACAGAATCAATATTAAAATTCTGCAACGTGCATGATGTGTATCTTCCTTCTGATAGCTCAATTAAAAAAGGAGCTGTCGAATTTACAAACGCGGCAGGCAAAATTTCCAATTGTACTTTTACGTATAACTATACAACATTTGGTGGAGCTATTTACAGTGAGAATTCATCAATCACAATAAATAATAATATTTTTTATCAAAACGACGCTGAGGTATACGGGGGAGCAATTTATTCGTTAAGTTCATCAAATAAAATATATAACAATTCAGTTTACAGGAATACCTGTTATACCTTTGGCGGGGGATTTGTTTTTGATAATGCCATAAATGAAGACGTACAGAATAATATTTTATATAATAATTTATCATCCCAAGGTGATCGAAGGATTGCATTTGTAGATGATGATTCTTCTAATGTAATTCTACAATTTAATTTTCTTGGCTACGATCGGGCGAATCCTTTTTTTATTGCCGAAGGAAATTTTCATCTTCAATCAAATTCACCTTGCATTAACAATGGCAATCCTGATCCGGCATTTGAAGATGTCGATGGAACGAGAAATGACCAGGGAGCTTATGGCGGACCGGACGGCGACTGGTAATTTCATCTCCAACTCCTTTTATATAAATTTGTTTTATGAAAATTCAATTCGGCGAATATTTTATCCGGAGCTTTAGATTATCAGATGTCAAATCAATGGCAAAGTATGCAAACAATTATAACATCTATAAAAGACTGCGGGATTATTTTCCAAATCCTTATACTGAAAAAGAAGCAAAGGAATGGCTGAATTATATTCTCAGCCAGGTTCCTGAAACAAATTTTGCAATTGCTACGAAAGAAGAATTAATTGGTTCAATAGGATTTACAATTCAGAAAGATGTAAACCGGTATTCAGCAGAAATCGGTTATTGGCTTGCTGAACCATTCTGGGGAAAAGGAATTACTGCAGAAGCTCTTTCTTTATTAACATATTACACTTTCAATAAGTTTGATCTAAATCGTATTTTTGCCGGAGTGTTTGAAGGAAACACTTCTTCAATGCGGGTGCTTGAAAAAGCAGGATACAAATTTGAGGCAAGACATCGAAAAGCAGTTTTTAAAGAAGGAAAGTATTTAGACTATTTTGTTTATTCTATTTTAAAAGAAGAACTCACTGATCATAATAATGAGAACTGAATATAAACTATCCAACTTATTCAAATCGTGGAATGGTTCTGAGCCGGATTCTATCATACCCCTTCCCGTTTCAGGATCCGCAAGAAAATATTTCCGGCTGAAAAATAAAAATATTTCCGCTGTCGGAGTTTTTGGTCCCGAGCAAAAAGAAAATAAAGCCTTTATTTCATTCTCAAAACATTTTAAATCAATAGGATTAAATGTTCCCGAAATTTTTGTTGAAGATTTATCATCAAACATTTATCTCGAAGAAGATTTAGGTGATCAAACTCTTTTTAATATAGTTCAATCCAACTTTAGTGCAGCAAAAGAATTTTATAAGAAAGCCATTCAAGACTTAATTTCTTTCCAGGTTGAGGGGAGAAGGAAACTGGATTATACTGTGTGTTATCCAAGGAATAAATTTGATGAACAGTCAATGCGATGGGATTTAAACTATTTTAAATATTACTTCCTGAAACCGTTAAATATTTTATTCGATGAACAGAAAATTGAAGATGATTTTATTTCGTTAAGCCGTTTTCTTTGTGAAGTGGATGATTCATATTTTCTATACAGAGATTTTCAGTCAAGAAATATTTTGATAAATAATAATCAACTCTTTTATGTTGATTACCAGGGTGGGAGAAAAGGAGCTTTGCAATACGATCTTGCATCACTTTTATTTGATGCAAAAGCAGATTTATCAAATGAATTTAAAAATGAATTATTAAACCTCTACATTGATTCCATATCAGCCAAAATTAACCTAAGTGAAAATGAATTTAGAAAATATTTTTACGGATTTGTGTTGATCAGAATTCTACAGGCAATGGGTGCTTATGGTTTCCGCGGAATTTTCGAAGGCAAGTCTCATTTCCTGGAAAGCATTCCTTATGCTTTAAAAAATATTGAATGGCTTCTTACTGATTCCAAAATTGGTATAAAACTTCCGGAATTAGAATTTTCTTTTAACCGGATATTTAACAATAAGGAGCTGCAAAAAATTCAGGGGTCTACATCAACGGAAAAACTAAAAGTAACAATAAACAGTTTTTCATACAGGAATAAAATTCCAAATGATTATTCCGGAAATGGTGGTGGATTTGTTTTTGACTGCCGTGGAATTGAAAATCCCGGAAGACAGGATAATTTTAAAGATTTAACGGGACTTGATCAACCTGTTCAGGAATTTTTGGAAAAAGAAACTACTGCAAATGATTTTTTGAATAACATTTTTGAAATAATCGACAGAACACTAAAAAAATATTTGGAGAGAAATTTTACTAACCTGCAAATAAATTTCGGCTGCACCGGTGGACAACACAGATCTGTATTCTGTGCAAAAAAAACTGCAGAACATCTTTCAACAAATAATGATATTGTGATCGATCTTCATCATCTTGCTTTAGAAGACAAAGAGAATAACAAATGAAAGCGATGATTCTCGCTGCCGGACTCGGTACAAGACTAAAACCATTCACAGATAAAATTCCCAAAGCTCTTGTTGAGGTTAATCAAAAACCAATGTTGCAAATGTTGATTGAACGATTAATCTCATCCGGTTTAAAAGATATAATTATAAACGTTCACCATTTTGCAGATCAAATAATTCACTTCATAAAAGCACAAGATAATTTTGGAATAAATATCGCAATTTCGGATGAAAGAGACCTACTCCTTGACACGGGTGGTGGCGTAAAAAAAGCAAGCTGGTTTTTTAAAAATGAAGAATCATTTCTTGTTCACAACGTTGATGCATTTACAAATATTGATTTAAATAAAATAATTAAACAGCATAATGATTCAAACGCATTTGCAACTTTAGCTGTCAAAGGAAGAGAAAGCTCGAGAAAATTATTATTCAATACTAATATCGAACTTTGCGGCTGGAAAAATATTAAAACAGGCGAAGAAAAAATTGCCCGCAAAAATCAAACTGAGTTAAACGAGTTTGCGTTTAGTGGTGTGCAAATAATTAGCAGCAAATGTTTCAGCTTAATGCCGGAAGAAAAAGTTTTTTCCTTAATTGATTTTTATTTGGCTGCAGCTAAGAATGAAAAGATTTCAGGGTTTATTCACAACGAGGATTATTTTGTTGATTTGGGTAAAACTGAAAATATCAAGTTTGCTGAATTACTTTTAGATAAAAAATAAATTAACTGTACCTGTCCAGTCTGAATTTTTCTCCAAGATACATCTTCTTCACTTCTTCATCATTTGCAAGTTCTTCAGCACTTCCTTGTTTGAAAATTACACCATTAATCATGATGTAAGCCTGATCAACAATGCTTAAAGTTTCATGAACATTGTGATCTGTAATCAACACTCCGATCCCACGATTTTTTAAGTTTGCAACAATGTTCATAATATCTTCAACAGCAATGGGATCGACACCGGCAAACGGTTCATCAAGCAGAATAAAACTCGGATCTGTTGCAAGAGCACGAGCAATTTCTGTTCTTCTTCTTTCGCCACCACTTAACTGGAATCCTTTACTTTTTCTGATAGGACCGATAGTAAGTTCATCCAGCAATGATTCAACTTTTTTCTTACGTTCGGTTAAACCTAATTTAGTCATTTCGAGTACTGCCATAATATTTTCTTCAACTGTTAGTCTTCGAAAAACTGAAGCTTCCTGTGGTAAATAACCAATACCCATCTTAGCACGTTTGTACATCGGAACATCCGTGATTTCATTTTCATCTAAAAAAACTTTCCCAGATTCAGGACGGATCATTCCAGTAATCATATAAAAAGTTGTAGTTTTGCCTGCGCCATTCGGACCAAGTAAGCCAACGATTTCACCCTTTGAAACCTGGACGGAAGCTTTATTTACAACTTTTCGTTTCTTATAAATTTTAACAAGATTTTCACTTCGTAATGTCGATGCCATATTTATTCACTTATATTTTTTAATAGTTCGCTTTTCAATGGTCTGTTTTTATGAAATACAAACCTTGGCAACGTAAATGTTTTTTCTAATCCTTTCACCTTTACTTCAGGATAGTACTCACTATTAGGTGAACCATATAACCTAACTTCATCAACTGCATTGTTCTTAAAAAATATCGTTGCAGAATTTGACGTTGATTTTGTTAAACCATTTGGCTTTTCATCATCAAACATAAAATAAAAAGAATAAACATTTCCGAAAAATTCAGAGCGATTAATATTATTTCCTTCAAAATACATTTTAATACTATCGCAAGAAGTCTGATCAAACCTGTCAAGATTATTTTCATTTTGTGAAAGCATAAATGAATTTCCATCAACATCAAGCTTGTGGATTTTATTATCAATGAGAAAGATTGTTACAGAATCCCCGGTTAGTTGAGATTTATCATACCACAAGACAGGCTGCGCAGAAGAATCCTCCTTCAATTTAAAAGTAACAATCATGTCGGATTCACGAAATAAAAGTGTGATATCATTAACGGAAGAAAATTCTGCTCTCAGAATTTTTACTGAATCAATTGCCTTAAATAATTTTGTTGAATCACGATAAGCTTCCATTATCTTTGCATCAATAATTAAAGTGTCAATTCGATCAACTATGCTGCTGTCATTTTCTACATTAAATGTTGTATCAACCTGGAGTAGCACAGGATTTTCAGAAATGAAAGAATATTTCTTTTGTATATCATTTTCCAGGTGACCGCTGAATACTGTTGTATGATTTTCGGGATTTATTATTCTAACATTTCCATCAGCAATGCTGTAACCCGTTTTTCTGTTATGATCAAGCGTATCGGAAAAAATTATGCTGCTTTCATCGGTTACTTTAACATTCCCCGTAGCAAAAGCTCTGTCTTCTTTACGATAATAAATAAGTTTATCTGATGTCATCGTTGTCAATGAATCCACCAGCTTAACATTTGTTTCAAATATCGCTTTGTTCTCATCAAAATAATATTCTCCGCTGTCTGCTATTAAAGTTACCTTTCCATCATCAAGAAACAACCCGGTTGTGCTCCTGGTTTTTTTTGAATTGCCAAAATAAAAACCGCTTTTTGTTTTGAGCGTCAGGCTATCCTGAACAACAACAACATCACCGATTAATTCCGCTTCATTTCTGGAGATGTTTTGAATTGTTTTATTACATGTAACCGTTACATTTCCCTGTTTTAAAATTACATTACCATTCACTTCACGTATGGATTCACCATTTATAACCTTGCCAACTAAGCTGTCCCCAACTACTGTTATTCTTTCCGAAGTTTGCTGAGCTAAACCTAATCCTGCTATTAAGAGTATGAAAAGAGAAATAAATTTAATCATCTGAGTGAATCCCGGCTGGTGACATAAGTTATATTGTAAATAACATAATTCAGAAGATGCTGGTCGGATTCAAAACCATATCCTTCAATTTGTTCTTTTGGTGAAGTGATTGTTACAAATTTATCAGAAGTAATCTTCTTATCTTTATCCCGCCATACCATTTCATCAGTTCGAACAACGACACCGCTGTCATTTACCGCTACCACACTATCCTGTGCATACAGGTTGTTTGTTTTGTCATCAACTCTGCCTTTTTTAGAAGTTAATGTTGAAGTCTTTTGTTCCTGGTCATTATAAAAATCTACTTTCAATCCATCATCAAAGAGAGTTTCATTGGATTTTTCATAAACTCTTAAGTGGCCGGTGGTGAGTATTGCTTTTGTTTTTCCTGAGTCCGTAAAAAAGATTGTGGAGTTCCAGCTTTCCTGCGATGGAAGTTCTTTGCCTTCGAAGGAAGAAACTATCTGAGGTTTCACATTCTCTTTTGTGCAGGCAATTATAATTAATGGTAAGAGAAGCAGTAAATATTTCATCACCTTCTCTGCAAACCAAGATTAACGAGATCGTGTAAATGAAGAATCCCAATTGGTTTGTTTTCCCTATCGACAACAATCAGGGATGTAATTTTATAGTTCTCCATATTCTGAAGAGCGAATGAGGCAAGATAATCTTTCTTAATTACTTTGGGGTTTCTTGTTGCGATGTCTTTTGATTTCAAGTCTTTAATATCCATTGTTTTCTCAAGCAACCTTCTTAAATCACCATCAGTAAATATACCATACAATACTCCATCCTTATCAACAATTCCGGTTGATCCCAATCTCTTTGTTGTCATTTCAAGAATGACTTCTTTTATCGGTGCATCTATTCCGACAAGCGGGATTCCATCTCCTTTAATCATTACTTCTTCAATCCGGAGAGACAAACGTTTGCCAAGACTTCCTCCCGGATGAAGATGTGCAAAATCTTCAGCAGTAAAACCTCGCTTTTCAAGCAGCGCAACAGAAAGTGCGTCTCCCATTACGAGTGCAGCAGTCGTTGAAGATGTTGGCGCAAGATCGTGCGGACATGCTTCTTCCTCAACATAAATATTTAAGACTATGTCAGCCTCTCTTGCTAAAGTTGAGTTAGAGTTTCCACTCATTGCAATGATTTTAACACCAAGTCTTTTAAACATTGGTAAAAGCTTGTGAAGCTCTTCAGTATATCCGCTTTTAGATATAATTATTACAACATCTTCTTTGCGAACCATTCCAAGATCACCATGCAGTGCATCTGTCGGGTGCATATAGATCGCAGCGGTTCCTGTGGAGTTCAATGTTGCAACAATCTTCCTAGCAATTAAGCCTGACTTTCCCATCCCGGTCAGTACCACTCTTCCCGTTGAATTAAAAATAACTTCAATTGCTTCTACAAATTGTTCATTTATACTGCTAACAAGGTTTGCAATAGTCTTTGCTTCTATTTCTATTACCTGCTTACCTATTTGAATAATTTCTTTAGAATTCAATTTAGCCTCTTAAAATTTTTTTCTTTTATAAGATCAATTTTTCGAAAATATCTTCTGCTGAAGATTGAACCTATTCATATATTTATCATATTTCAAAAAAGCAGAAAGAATATCTTGTTCAGAGTATTTATCCAGGTCATCAAAAAACCTTCCCGGTTTTAATGCTATATCATGTTCACGAATATTTTTATATCTCATTAGCTCGTTGTAATAGTTAGTCAATGGTATGATATGATTTACTCCGGTTTCCATATCATTCATCCATATTTTTTTTGCTGATTGATCAATTACAAGAATGAATTTATTATTAAGGACAACATATTCTTTAACCGCTGAATTTGTATAAGGAGATTTTTCACCTTTATTCCAGGAAGAAAGACTTGCTACAGAATCAATTTTAATATTTTCTTCTGGTTTTAATTTTCCAAAAGGAGAAATATCATACTCAATTTGATTTTCTTCATCTTCGTGAATTGTAACATCAAATTTAACTTCATTGTACCTGACAATGCCGGATGAAAATACTGATGCTGATGGAATATCGAGTTCAACCTCGTCACCTTCAAATCCTAAAATAAAATTACCTCCACCGAATCTTCCCTGCCCTATTACTTTCATTCCAGATATCCGCTGCCGGTATTTTTTATACCCGCTCTTAGATTCGGGTAATACCGAAAATAATATTTCTTTTTCGGAATTATATATCTCCCTGGGAAAATCCACCATCAAACTTTATTAAAACTTTTTATTAAATCATCAATCATTTTTATTTCAATTAGCAAACTTTCCAGTTCGCTCAAAGGAAGCTGACTTGCAGCATCGCTCAGTGCTTTTGAAGGATCTGGATGAACTTCAAGAAATAACGCATCAATACCGATAGCTGTAGCTGCACGTGCAAGTGGTTTTATGAACATTGGCTGTCCACCACTCATTGTATCTTTCCCGGGTAGCTGAACAGAATGTGTCGCATCCATCAAAACAGGGTAACCAAAGCTTTTCATTATAACCAGCGAACGCATATCAACAACAAGATTATGGTAACCAAACGAACTTCCTCTTTCAGTCAATAATATATTTTTATTCCCGGTTGATTCCACTTTCTTTATTGCATGCTCCATTTCATCGGGAGCAAGGAACTGTCCCTTTTTTATATTCACTACCTTTCCGCTTTCACCTGCAGCAACCAGCATTTCAGTTTGCCTGGAAAGAAATGCAGGTATCTGAAGAATATCTGCTACTTCAGCAACATTTTTAATTTCTTCTTTTGAATGAACATCGGTTAAAAGCGGAACTTTAATTTTTTCTTTAACATCACTTAAAATATTTAATGCTTCAGAATCACCAAGGCCAGTGAAAGAATTTACACTTGTCCGGTTTGCTTTTTTATAACTGGACTTGAAAATAAATGGAATGTTCAGCTTCGTTGCAATTCTTTTTATTTCTTCTGCTGTCTGAAATGTTATTTCCCTGCTTTCAACAACACAAGGTCCGGCAATAAGAACGAATTTATTTCCACCACCAATTTTTATATCATTTAATTGAATCATTAAATTCTGCCTGAATAATTTGGTACAAATATAAGAAATATATAAAACGAATTTATTGCTTAATCATTGGGATTTATAGAATATTAAAGATTTGTAATTATATTCATATATAACAGTTCATCCCTATTATTTTCATTTCATCCAAATCGGTTTGGTGATAAAAAGATAAAAAAGTAAGATGAAATTGGTTTTCAGGATAAAGTGAAAATCATTAACTTTTATTCCAATCATTTTAATATAACGTCGGGCTTATGAAACAAAAATATATTTTACCGGTTACGCAAATCTTTTTATTAATACTATTTTCAATCTCAACACTTCATTCCCAGCCTTCTCAAATAATGAATTCGTCACAGATTAAACTTGCCCTGCAAAAACTGAATGTTGTAGGAAGTGTTTTATACATAGCGGCACATCCTGATGATGAAAATACAGCTTTGCTTTCATACCTGACAACTGAAAAACATTTGAGAACCGGTTATCTTGCAATGACGCGTGGAGACGGCGGACAGAATTTGATTGGTGATGAGCAGGGTGAATTGCTTGGAATTATCAGGACACAGGAGCTTTTACAGGCAAGAAGAATTGATGGAGCAGAACAGTTTTTTTCAAGAGCAATAGATTTTGGTTATACAAAATCACCCGATGAAACATTCAAATTCTGGGATAAGCAAAAAATTCTTTCTGATGTAGTTTATGTGATAAGAAAATTCAGACCTGATGTAATAATTACAAGATTCCCGACTACAGGAGAAGGTGGACATGGACATCACACCGCTTCTGCAATTCTGGCTCTTGACGCTTTTAAAATTTCAAATGATCCGAATTCTTTTCCCGAACAGCTTAAGTATGTGAAACCATGGAAAGTGAAAAGAATTTTCTGGAATGCATGGACTCCTGCATTAAAATCAATGGGAATTGATGCTGATACTTTAGCAGAAATCAATCTCGGAAAATATAACCAGCTTCTTGGAAAATCTTATATGGAAATTGCCGCACTTAGCAGAAGCATGCATAAAAGTCAGGGATTCGGCGCATCAGCCAGAAGAGGTGATTATGAAAATTATTTTTATTCACTCGACAAAACAAATTACCCTAAAAAAGTATTCGACGGTATTGATCTAAGCTGGAACAGGATAAACGGATCAGATCAAATTTCTGCAATGCTTTTAAAAGCGGAAAAGGAATTTGATCCTGAAAATCCCTCATCAATTGTTCCTGATTTAGTTAAAGCATACAAGTTGGTTCAAAATATTGATGATGAATACTGGAAAGAAATCAAATCAAAAGAAATAAAAGCTGTGATAAAATCCTGTTTAGGGTTGTGGATAGAATCGGTAACCGAACAGAAGACAGTTGTTCCGGGAGATACTTTAAGAATTACTACGGACATTGTTAACCGATCAAATGCAGATGTGAAACTCGATAAAATTTCTTTTCCTTTTATCTCAACAACAAATCTTCAAACTGATTTAAAAAATAATAACCTGGTGGAAAATTCTGCGGTGGTAACTATACCAACTGGTTTTGAATATACTCAACCTTATTGGCTGGTAGAAAACCATGGTTACGGAACTTATGAAGTTAGTAATCCAAAGTTGCTGGGGCTTGCTGAAGCGCCACCACAAATAACTGTTGAATTCTCATTGGAGATATCAGGTGAAGTATTTAGTTATTCAACACCTGTATTTTACAATTATACTGATCCGGTTGATGGTGAAATTTATCAACCTGTTGAAGTTGTACCTCCTGTTACAATTCAGTTTGAACAACCGCTTCTACTATTTGGAAATCTGAATAAAAAAGTGATTGCGGTAACTGTAGCTGCTCAAAAAGATATTCCGAAAGGTGAATTAATTATTGAAGCCGAGAACGGTTGGAAGATAAACCCATCCAAATTTGATTTTCCTTCTATGAAAAAAGGAGAAGTATCATCTTTCACCGTAAGTCTGAATCCATCTGAAACTTCAACAATATCAAATTTAAAAGCGAAAGTAGTTCTGGATGGAAAAGATTTCAACAACTCGATGGTTAGAATTAATTACAAGCATATTCCTGAACAGGTTTACCTTCCTGAAGCTCAAGCAAAACTTGTTTATGTAGATATCGGTAAATCACAGGTTGCAAAAATCGGTTACCTGCCTGGTTCGGGAGATAAAATTCCTGAAATACTTTCGCAACTTGGCTTTAATGTAACTATGCTTGATGATCATTCTATTATGAATGGAAGTCTTGCAGGTTTTGATGCAATAATTGTTGGAATCAGGGCTTTCAACACCATTGATAAAATTCCGATTTATAATGAAAAGCTGAACGAATATGTAAATAATGGCGGGACTCTTGTTGAACAGTACAACACAACCGGAGCTTTGATAATGGAACCGGGAGTTTACCCATTAACAATTTCACATGACAGAGTGACAGAAGAAGATTCGCCGGTTAAAATTCTGGATGAGAAAAATCCTTTGATGAATTATCCAAATAAAATTACTTTAAATGATTTTAAAGGCTGGATACAGGAAAGAGGATTATATTTTCCGAACCAATGGGATGAACGCTACCAGCCATTGTTGGAAATGAATGATACTAATCAAACTCCTCTTAAAAGTTCTTTACTTTACACAACTTATGGAAAAGGTACATTTGTTTACACAGGTTTGTCCTTCTTCAGAGAGTTGCCCGCAGGAGTTCCCGGGGCAATAAGACTATTTGTAAACCTGATATCAGCGGGAAACCATGGAAGCTGAAAAAAACCATTTGGATAAAACCGAAGCTCCCCCATTTGGTAAATCATGGAAAAACCTTTACACAATTGTCCTTAGTGAACTTGTAGTACTTATTTTATTCTTCTACTTTTTCACAAAGGTTTTTGAGTGAGCCCGATTGACTGGATTATTATGTGCGGTTTTCTTGGGTTCGTGGTTATCTATGGAACCTGGAAAACCCGCAAGACGTCTGATATTGATTCCTACATCCGTGCCGGACGAAAAGCCCCCTGGTTTACGATAACTCTTTCAATTATGGCTACACAAGCCAGCGCTATCACTTTCCTTTCAACGCCGGGTCAAGCTTATGTTGATGGAATGCGGTTCGTGCAGTTCTATCTTGGTCTTCCTGTTGCAATGATAATTCTCTCGATCACTGCTGTCCCGATTTATAATAAACTTAATGTCTATACCGCTTACGAGTATCTTGAAAAAAGATTTGATCTGAAGAACCGGATGCTTGGTAGTGCTTTATTTTTATCACAACGTGGTCTTGCTGCTGGATTTACAATTTATGCTCCTTCCATTATACTTTCGGTTATACTCGGATGGGAAATAAACACGACGATAATTCTTATCGGGGCTCTTGTAATTATCTACACTGCGGTCGGCGGAACTGAAGCAGTTAACAAAACACATTTACTCCAGATGGTTATTATAACGATTGGAATGTTTGCTGCTTTCGCTATGATATACATACTTCTTCCTGAGAAGGTTTCATTTATCGATGCGGCTTACATTGCCGGAAAGATGGGAAAACTCAATGCAATTGATTTCAGTTTTGATCTGAACAACCGTTATACATTCTGGTCGGGTATGATTGGCGGAACATTCTTAATGCTTTCATATTTTGGAACTGACCAGTCGCAGGTGCAGAGATATTTAGCCGGAAGTTCTATTGCACAAAGCAGAATTGCATTATTAGTTAACGGGCTTGTGAAAGTACCGATGCAGTTTATCATACTATTTATCGGTGCGATGGTTTTTGTATTCTACCAGTTTGTTACTCCCCCGCTCTTCTTTAATCCCGTGCAGGAAGATCTTGTGAAGAACAGCGTTTACTCGGAACAGTATTCCGGACTTCAGAATAGTTACGAAAAGATACAGGATGAAAAGAGGGATAATATTACTTCCCTTCTGAATTCAATTGATGCAAATGATAAAGTTGCAATTGAAAAGAACAAACAAAAACTTGCTGAAAAAGAAAATGAAGCACAAACAACACGCACAGAAGCTAAAGAACTGATCAAGAAAGCAAACCCCGATGCAGATACTGACGATACAAACTATATTTTTATTTCATTCATAGTAAACTTTATGCCTATTGGTTTAATCGGATTAGTGCTTGCTGCAATCCTTTCGGCTTCGATGTCTTCCACTTCTGCTGAACTGAACGCACTTGCTTCAACAACGACGATTGATTTTTACAAAAGGCTAATAAAAAAAGATGCCGACGACAAGCACTATGTTTTCATTTCTAAAATATCTACAGTGCTCTGGGGAATGTATGCAATTATGTTTGCATTGCTTGCTCAACAGCTTGGTTCTCTTGTAGAAGCAGTAAATATTCTCGGCTCACTTGTTTATGGAACTATACTTGGAATTTTTCTTACTGCATTTTATTTAAAGAGAGTTGGAGGAACACCTACATTTATCGCTGCTATAATTGCGGAAATAGTTGTTCTTTTTTGCTATTTCTTTACAACAATTCCTTTTCTCTGGTTTAATATGATCGGCTGTGTGCTGGTGCTGGTGCTGGGATTAGGTTTGAGTTTGAATTCTATATTAAATCGCCTCCATAAAGTCTGATAATTTCTTTTCCAATTTATCTTTTGAATCTTATTTTCACTATTGTAACTAAAATTAATAATTCATAATATTGTGTGTCCCTATGTGGGGAATCTCCCCCTATAGGGGACACATTAGAAAAACAGAGGAAATATGAAAGATTTAATAGATCAGTTTCAAATGCTAGACATTCCCCGAAGAGAGAGTGAAGTGTATTTGGCACTGTTACAGAAGCGAGAATTTACTGCACCTGAGATAGCAAAAATAACTACTGTCAGCCGTACCAAAGCTTACGAAGTATTACAAAACCTTGTAAAAAAAGGATTGTGCAATGAGAGTTACAGGAATGGGACTAAAGTCTTTAAAGCCATTAATCCAAAGATAGTACTGGACAACCTATCCTCTGAATATGATAAAAAGAGAAAAACTTTGGAGGAATTAAATAAAAGTCTGGAAGAGATATACAGGAATACAAAAACATTTAATGATCCATTAGAATATATCGAAGTGCTTACTGAGATCGGTCAGATAAAAGAAAGATGGCTGATGATACAGGAAAATGCAAAAACAGAAGAGCTTGTTTTTAATAAAGGACCTTACAGCATACCACCTGAAGATAATATAGAATATGAGAACGAACTCCTGGTTAGAAATGTTGTTTGCAAAGGACTGTATGAATACGATAACAGTATGGATGAATCATCAAAGGTTAACTTCATCAGTATGATGGAACATTATTCCAGGATGGGAGAAGAAGTAAGAGTAATTAATAAACTGCCGATGAAGCTTGCTATCATTGATCAAAGAGTTACAATGCTTGCTTTGAATGATCCTGTTTCTTTAACACCAAGTATCACTACGATGATTATAACACACCCGAGTTTTGCAATAGCACAAAAAGAAGTATTCAATAGCTACTGGCAGAAGGCTGAATCGTTAGAAAATTTTATAAAGAAAAATCTGCCGGCTGAATTAAATAAGTGACAATAAATAAGAAACAATAATAGTTTAATATCTAAATCACTGTAATTCTTAATCAACTAAAAACCAAAGGGAGTAATTATGAAGAAAAATATCCTGTTTACAATCATAATGACAGTGATATTATTATTTTCGCTTAATAAAGCAGACGCACAATGGCTGAAATCAAACGGAGCATGGGGAGGAACGGTGCTTGACATGCAGGCTGATGGAACAAACATATATACAGCAACCCGCGGCGGCGGTGTTTTTCTTTCAACAGATAATGGAGTAACCTGGGCAGCAGTAAATAATGGTTTAACTAATATTTATGTTGTAACACTCGCTTCAGACGGAACAAACTTATTCGCCGGAACCACAGATGTTTACGGTGGAAGCGGAGGCGGTGTTTACCGTTCAACAGATAACGGTACAAGCTGGACTCTTGCAAGTTCGGGATTAACAAACCTTAATGTTACTTCATTTGTAATAAACGGGTCAGATCTCTTTTGCGGTACGAGTATAACTAACGGACCCGGTGGTGTTTTCCATTCTACCAATAACGGTAATAGCTGGACATTATCAAGCAGCGGTTTACCAAATGATCATGTAAATGCAATGGCAATAACAGGCTCTAATATTTTTGCAGGAACCGCATCTAACGGAGTTTATATATCAACCGATAACGGCTCTACCTGGAATGCAGTGATTTCAGGACTTTCAAACCTGAGTATTTCAGCATTTACTTCAATTGGAACAAACCTTTTTGCAGGTACGGGCGGAGGAGTCTTTCTTTCAACTGACAATGGAACAAACTGGACTCCTGTTAACAATGGATTAAGTAATCTTTCAGTAACATCGTTTGCAGTTTCCGGGACAAATCTATTTGCCGGGATTTATAACGGAGGGGTTTTTCTCTCAACAGATAATGGAAGTAACTGGTCATCTGTCAGTTCGGGATTAACAAATACCTATACATACTCGCTCGAAGCAAATGGGTCTGATTTGTTCTGTGGAACTTTTGGCGGCGGAGTTTTCCGTTCAACAGATAATGGTGCTCACTGGTTACAATCAAATGAAGGAATTGCCGGCAGTGACATCCGCTCTTTTACAATAAGCGGAAATAATTTCTTTATGGGAACAGGCGGAGGCGGAGCTTTCCGTTCTACCGATGATGGAATGACATGGACAGATGTAGGTTTATATAATGAATGGATTTACTCTATGGCTTCAGGGCCTGATGGTTCCGGTACAGACTATATTTATGCAGGAACAATGGGTGATGGAGTATTCCGTTCTTCAGATAATGGTGCAAACTGGGTGCAGATGAATAACGGAATAACTGTCCCACTTATCTGGTACATGAAAGCTCTTCCAAATGGTTCAGGAGGAACAAACCTTTACCTCGGCTCTTATGGAGGCGGAGTATTTATTTCTACTGATAATGGTGTTAACTGGAACGCAACCTCTTCGGTTCCCGGCGCACCACTTATTACCGGAATTGAATACGACGGAACAAATCTTTTTGCAGCAAGCTGGTCAAGCGGGGTTTTCTGGTCAACAGATAATGGTACAAGCTGGATTCCTGTTAACAATGGTCTTACAAATCAGTTTTCAAATGCTTTATTTATGGATGGAACTGATCTTTATGTAAGCACATTGGGTGGTACATTTAAATCAACAAATAACGGTGCACTCTGGACACAAATTAATAATGGATTAACCAGTGACATTTATGCATTCATCGAAAATAGCGGATACATTTTTGGAGCAACATCCAGCAGCAGTATTCAGACGGGAGGGGTATTCTCTACTACTGATGGAGGTAACAATTGGACAAGTGTAAGTGAAGGATTGCTAAATACAAATCTCAGGTGCTTTGCAATTAAAGGTAATACAATATTTACCGGAAGTTATGGCGGCGGTTTATATTATCGTCCGCTTGATGAAATACTTCCGGTTGAATTGACTTCCTTTGCTGCAATTGTTAATAATAACAGGGTTGATCTGAAATGGACAACAACTACAGAACTGAATAACCAGGGTTTTGAAGTTCAAAGATTACAAGATTCCAAAATTGAAAAATTAAAAGATTGGATCACAATTGGTTATCTGGCTGGTTATGGTACAACCACAGAGCCTAAAGCT
This sequence comes from uncultured Ignavibacteriales bacterium, assembly GCA_963822905.1. Classification (GTDB taxonomy): domain Bacteria; phylum Bacteroidota; class Ignavibacteria; order Ignavibacteriales; family Ignavibacteriaceae; genus CAWGJF01. Next base: position 1,728,781 of record CAWGJF010000001.1, on the reverse strand, counting down.
TATTCTTACACTGATAATAATATTTCTACGGGTAATTATTCTTACCGGCTGAAACAAATAGATTATGATGGTTCTTATGAATATTCAGATGCCGTAGAAGTTGAAGTTAAACTGCCGGATGAATTTGCTCTTGAACAAAATTACCCTAACCCGTTTAACCCTACAACAAAAATAACTTTCAGTCTTACTTCTTCTTCTGATGTAACTCTTAAAGTATTTGATCTGCTTGGGCAGGAAGTTGCTACACTGATAAATAATAACTTAGTAGCTGGAACCCATACTGTTGAATTTGATGCTTCCAATGTTAACAGCGGAATCTATTTTTACAGGATTGAAGCAAGAGGCTCAGATGGAAAGAATTTTGTATCGACAAAGAAAATGACATTGATGAAATAATTTCGTCAATTACAAGTACGTAAAGTAATGAAGGGAAAGTTTAACAACTTTCCCTTTTTTAATACACCCGTCTACAGTGTTACGAGCAAACCCGGGATTTAAAAACTAATTAAAGGTTATAATTTTTTATCAGCATTACTGATAATGGCAGTACTGAATATCATAGCTGCAGCAGGAACCAGGAATGATATGCTTTCTACATTACTTTTCCCGGATCAGGATTTTGACCGGGTGTTCTGCCTTTTGCTACCTGTTTAATATAGAAAAGGATACCAATGTAATGCCTTTAACTACGTTTTTATAACGTATTCGGAACGTATTCAGAACGGTTTAATAAGGCAATACTATTAGTTTTTTGTTAAATTTGCAGAAGTAGAAATAAAGAGATTTTCTATGGCAGAAATAAAAAGAACAATATTAGGTGACGTATCAGGTAAAATAGGAGATATCGTCTTCCGAAAGATGAACGGTAAGAAGTTTGTCTCTGTCAGACCAAAAAAATATAAGCCTACTAAATCCACAAAACTAAAAAATGCCCGTTCAAATTTTGCAACAGTTGTTAATTTTGCAAAAGTAACAAATTCTGTTCCCGAACTTAAAACTGTATGGGAACAATTTAAATCAAAGGCAAGCAACTCCTACCATAAAATTATAACCGCTAATTCCGGGCTGGTTAAGACCGGAGTTCTTACCGCGTTTAATAAAATAACTCCTGACGGGCTTGAGCTTAACCTCATATCGGCATTTGTAAAAAGTAACAAACTTGAAGTAACAATTTCATTTCCTTCAGTAAAAACGGGATTGCCTGCAGCACTTTGCATGGTTTTTTGTTTCGGGAAGGATAAAATTTTCGCACAGACAGAAATGATCGTGGATACTGCAAAAGATAATGTTTATTCATTTGCTATTCCGCTAAACACTGAAATAAAGAAAGCACTGAAGACAAAAAATAACTTTCTTCTTTACCTGGCTGTTGCAGGTACACCTGCAAAAAGAAAAATCTTTTGGACGGATACTACTGTAGAAGAATTTACCTAACCCTTTTACGTCTAACCCAACTAGAAAAATATAATTCAGGGTGTCTGTACAATCGATCGTTTAGATATTCCTGGAAGAGAAATTGCAACACTTGTTAACAAAGAAAAACCTGCAGGCAATTATGAAGTTAAATTCAATGCAACAAGTTTACCAAGCGGAATTTATTTTTATCAATTAAAAGCCGGAGCTTTTATTGAATTAAAGAAAATGATTTTGATGAAATAAAATTTATTTTATATAACAAAACACGAAACCCTTGCTCGAAACCGCAGGGGTTTTTTGTTATAAAGATGTTTTGAATATTCAGGAATTATTTTATTTTCAATGCAGGGTTTTCGAGATTGATTAATAATCGATTTATAAAAATGACATTTCATCTTAATAAATATTTAATACTCACGTTTATTTTTCTTCTTTCTTCAATTATCCTAGCCCAATCTTACCAAATTCGTTTTGAACATATTACAACTGATGATGGTTTATCGAGTAATCGCATTAGTCATATTTTTCAGGATCGCAAGGGATTTTTATGGATAAGTACAGAAGATGGAATAAATCGTTATGATGGCTATAATTTTAAACAATTTAGACAAATTACGGGTAATCTTAATTCGATAAGTGATTTTGCAGTGGAATACATTTTTGAGGATTCGAAAGGACTTTTCTGGATTTCAACAAGAGAGGGCCTGGACCTTTTTGATCCTGTAAAAGAAATATTTACTCATTTCAAACCTATCAAAAATGATACTACCTCATTAAGTTCTGAGAAAATTACTGTAATAGGAGAAGACAAATTTGGGAAAATATGGGTTGGTACAAGAAAGGGGCTTAATTTATTTGACCCGGTAAAAAGTACTTTCAGGCATTTTACAAATGACGAAAAAAACAAAAAGAGTCTGAGTTCAAATTATATTACTGCTATCTATTTGGATAGTTATGGCAATCTATGGATTGGTACTCGTAACGGTCTAAACAAGTTCGATTACAAAACAGAACAATTTGATATTTATTTGCCAGAACAAAATAATTCAAAAAGTATAGTGGGAAAAGGAATTTCTTGCATAATTGAAGATGAGAATAAAAATCTTTGGGTTGGAACAACTTCCGGGTTAAGTAAACTCACCCTGAAAGATAACAACATAATTCAATTCGAAAATTACGTTTCAGATCCCGTTGATTCCAATAGTTTAAGTAGCAATAATATTCGTGTTATTGCTGAAGATAAATCGGGAAAATTATGGATTGGTACTTCAAATGAAGGGGTTTGCGTTTTCAATAAAGAGAAAAAATTATTTAAAAGAATTCAGTATTCTGAAGAAAATGTTTATAGCATTAATGAAAATCGTATTTATGCAATATGTATTGATGATTTTGATAATATCTGGATAGGTACACTCTCTAGTGGATTAAACAAGTACAATCCATCAAAAGAGCGGTTTGGATTGTTTCAACCGGTTCCTAATAGTAAGAAGGATGTTCCAGGCAATAATATATCATCAATTCTACTGGATAATACAAGGAATTTGTGGCTTGGTACAACCGGTGCGGGAATATTTGTTTATAGTCTTAATTCTTATTCAGAACCAGGTAAATTATTATTTGTATTGAATACAAGGTCAAGTCCTGCATTAAGTAATGATTATGCTATGTCCATGATTCAGGATCGTTCCGGTAAAATATGGATTGGAACCTTTGGTGGTGGTTTGAATAGTTATGAGCCCGGTACTAAGGAAATTAAAGTTTATAAAAATAATCCCGACGATTCGGTATCATTGAGTGCAAATTATATTCACATGGTTTATGAAGACTCGCAAGGATTTATTTGGATTGGAACCGGACTAGGTGGGTTAAACAAATTTGATAAAAATACTAAATCATTCGAACATTTTACTAATAGTTTAAATATGGTAGATAACCCTAAGTATTTAAACTCATTTGAAGTCTCCTCAATTTTAGAGGATGATATTGATCATCTTTGGATTGGAACCACTATTGGGGGGTCGAGCAGGTTTAATAAAAAAAACAAGTTGTTTGAACATTTCAGACATCATCAGGAAGATGGAAATAGTATAGGTAGTAATAGAGTAAATTGTATTTATAAAGATAAAGAACAGAGACTTTGGTTTGGAACTTTTAGCGGTGGATTAAATCTTTATAATGAAAAAACATCTTCATTTACAAAAATTCTAATTAGTGATGGACTGCCCAGCAACATTATTGAGTCAATCATTGAAGATTTTGATGCTGATATTTGGTTGGGAACTGCAAATGGAATTTCAAGGTATAATCCAAAAAGTAAAAACATTAGAAACTTTGATATTAGTGATGGTCTCCAGGGTAAAGAATCATATGAAAATTCAATAGTTAGAGATGAAAAAACGGGTTCGCTTTTTTTTGGGGGTGCAAACGGTCTGAATATTTATCATCCGGGTTCAATTAAAGAAAATGAAACCCCTCCACAAATTGTAATTACCGACTTTAAATTATTTAATAAATCAGTTACTGTTTCTGAAAGTTCAGTTTTAACTGAAGCATTTCCTTATACGAAAGAAATAGTTATAGATTATGATCAAAACGTATTCTCTTTTGAGTTTGCTGCACTTGATTATACAGACCCGCAAAAAAATGAATATGCATATAAGCTCGAAGGATTTGATAAAGATTGGGTTAACTCAGGGAAAAAGAGGGAAGCAACATATACAAACCTAAGTCCGGGCAGTTATGTCTTTAAAGTAAAAGGAACCAACAGCGACGGTGTGTGGAATGAAAAAGGGACTTCATTAAGTCTTATCATAAATCCGCCATTATGGAGAACGTGGTGGGCTTATACAATTTACGTTGTCTTAATTGTAACCGGGTTCTTTACTGTGCGAAAGTATGAACTAAACAGGATTAAGCTTAGAAATGATTTAAAGCTGAAAGAATTTGAATCTAAAAAACTTCAGGAAGTTGATCAGCTCAAATCAAGATTTTTTGCTAACATTTCTCACGAATTCAGGACTCCGCTGACAATAATTCTCGGTTCACTTGAAAAGCTTAAAGCAAAAATTGAAAGTAGTGATAATGAAAAAGAAATTTCTATTATGAAAAGAAATGCTTCCAGGCTTTTGCAGCTTATAAATCAATTACTTGAACTTTCCAGGATAGAATCAGGTAGTATTCAATTAAGAGCCTCTGAATATGACGTTGTAAAGTTCGCCAAAAGAATAATTGCGTCGTTTTCATCCCTTGCCCATCAGAAAAATCTATCTCTTACTTTTAACAGTACAAATATTGAGAGCACAACAATTAATGAAAAAACCCAGATTTATTTTGACACAAAAAAACTTGAAACAGCATTTTACAATCTATTATCGAATGCGGTAAAATTCACGCCAGCTGGAGAAAAAATTGATGTTTCAATATCGAAAGAAGATAGGTTTGTTATAATTGTTTTTCTTAATACTGGTGTTGAAATTCCTTCTGAAAATGTTGAAAAGATATTTGACCGCTTTTACCAGGTTGATGACAGCGGCACAAGAAATTTTGAAGGTACCGGGATCGGACTTTCACTCGTAAAGGAATATATTGAATTACATAAAGGCAAAATTGAAGTAGAGAGCAAAAATCATATGACGACTTTTACTGTTTACTTACCTATTGGAAAATCTCATTTGAAAGAAGACCAGATTATTCCATATGAAAATCTGGATGTAGAAACAATCGAAAAATATCACAAAGAAAAAGTAAGTTTCACAGCTTCTGAAATCTCCGACAATGAAGTTATTGAGCCAGATAAAACTATTATCCTTGTTGTTGAAGACAATCCTGATCTGCGGGAAATGATCAAAGAATATTTGCAGGATGATTTTTCAGTACTCGAAGCAGAAAATGGAATTGAGGGTATGAAATTAGCTGATAAAACAATACCTGACTTAATTATAAGTGATATTATGATGCCCGAAATGGATGGTTATGAACTGACTAGAAAAATAAAATCCAATGAAAAAACTAATCATATTCCCGTTGTCCTGTTAACTGCTAAAGCAGCAACAGAAGATAAACTGGAAGGACTTGAGACTGGTGCAGATGATTATCTCATAAAACCGTTTAATGAAAAAGAACTGATCATACGCGTAAAGAACCTGATAAAAATCCGAAAGCAGATGCGGGAAAAATACCAATCAGAGTATCTCATTAAACCTGTAGATGTAGTTGTTCCATCTACTCAAAAAGTTTTTCTGGAGAAACTAATCAGGATAATTGAAGAGAATCTTTCGAATGATCAATTTTCAGTTGAAGTTTTGTGTAATGAAATTGGAATGAGCAGAACACAGCTTCACCGAAAAGTAAAATCAGTAACAAACCAATCTACTACAGAATTTATCCGGAATTACAGATTACAATCTGCTGCTCAACTTCTCAAACAGGATGCCGGCAACATTGCCGAAATTTCGAACAAAGTTGGATTCAGCAGCCAGGCATATTTCACAAAACTGTTCCAGGAACTTTACGGACAGACACCACTGGACTTCAAAAAACAACATGAAGAATAATTGCCTACATTCATTCTTCACAATTCTAATCACAGACTCACTTCGTTTGGAACAATTCTTATAAAAATTGGAACATATCTGGAATATTTTCGACAAGTATTCAGATAATTTTACATCAATTCAGACAACACATATTTTTATTCAAAAGAAAGATGCTTAGATATTTTCTTTATCCATTACTGATTATGATAGCTCTGTATTTCATCTTTCTTTACTGAAGATATTGTGTTCGCTTTTCAAAAGAACTGTACTCATACAGTGGTTGAAAGGAAACAATAATTAAATCTAAAAGGTGCATAAATGAGAATCTTATTTATTACTGGGATAACAATATTATTATTGATTAACAATAATCTTTTTTCCCAGCAAAATAATATTTCACCTGAAGAGCGAAGAGCTAGAATAGTTGAAGCATACAACAGGCAAATGCAATTAAAAAGTGAAAAGAGCGGAGCCAGTGAAGACCCTCTGCCAAATGCCCTTACCAAAAGATCTTTTACAGGACAATATGCAGGAGATTTGTTCGGTGCAAGCGTATCAAATGCTGGAGATGTCAACGGTGATGGATATGCTGATATTATCATAGGTGCTATAGAATATCCAGGCGAAACAGCTGTAGGAAATGCATATATTTATTTTGGCGGACCGACAATCGATTATGTGCCTGATTTAATTCTGAGTGGAGAAGCTGATGAAGATGAATTTGGTTGGTGTGTTTCGTTTGCAGGAGATATGAATGGTGACGGCTTTGATGATGTGGTAGTTAGTGCAGTTGCTAATGATTCCGGAGGCACAAATAGTGGAAGGGTATACATATTTTTTGGTGGTTCACCAATGAACAATGTTGCCGATGTCATTCTCACAGGCGAATCAGCGGATGATCTTTTTGGTAGATGGGTTTCATACTCAGGGGATGTAAATGGTGATGGTTATTCTGATGTTATTGTTAGTGCACCTTATAATGATGAGGCCGGAACAGATGCAGGGAAAGCTTACATCTATTTTGGCGGTTCAGTTGTGGATAATATTCCGGATTTATCATTTTACGGTGAAACTGCCGGTGATAATTTCGGCTTAAAAGCTTCAACTGCAGGGGATATAAATGGTGATGGATTTGGTGATGTAATTATTAGTTCTCCTTTTAATAACTCAGAAACTGGGAAAGTTTATATATACTTCGGAAGCAGTTCGATGGATAATATTGCTGACTTAGAAATTACAGGTATACTTGCCGGAGACAGTTTTGGAAGTGCAGCAACAATGGCAGGAGATGTTAACGGGGACGGCTATTCTGATATAATTATCGGAGCTGCGGGAGCGGCTTCTTTAAAAGGGGAAGTCTATATCTATTTTGGCGGTTCACCAATGGATGATATTGTTGATGTCACATTTTCAGGCGAAACATCTGGTGATAGTTTTGGTCTGACTGTTGCGTTAGCAGGAGATGTAAACGGCGATGGATTTGATGATGTAATTGTTGGATCGTTATCTCACGCATCTTTAACAGGAAGAGCCTATATTTTCTTTGGCGGAATTGTGCCCGACAATATTCCTGATATCATAACCTCCGGTGAGGCAACAGGAGATAGGTTTGGTTGTTCAGTTTCAACAGCTGGTGACATAAATGGTGATGGATATTGTGAATTTTTAGTTGGCGCTTATGGGAATGACGCAAACGGAACTGATGCCGGCAAAGCTTACCTTTATTTTAACTCCCTTACCGGTCCCGATATACCTGATGAATTTTTTTCTGGAGAAAATAATGGTGATGAGCTTGGTTATTCTGTCGCAAATGCAGGCGATGTCAACGGCGATGGTTATGATGATATTATTGTTGGTGCCCCATTTTATGATGATGTAACTTATACTAATAACGGTATAGCTTATATCTATTTTGGTGGTCCGGAATTGGATAATATTCCGGATGTTACTCTAATAGGTGATGTTGGTACTTCTAGCAGCAATTTTTTTGGTTATTCAGTCTCAGGTGTTGGAGATATAAATGGTGATGGCTTTGATGATGTTATTGTTGGATCTCCTTTTACTGACTTTAATGGAAATAATAGTGGTACAATCAGCATATTCCTAGGTGGGAATCCTATGAGCGGAATTAGATACAATTTTATAGATGGACCTGGAGGGACTGGAGAACAGTTTGGAATATCTCTTTCTGATGCTGGAGACGTTAACTCTGATGGGTACAACGATTTTATAATTGGTGCACCAGGATCGGGTAATATTGGTAGGTCATATATTTATTTTGGCGGTTCAAGTGTGGATAACACAGCAGACATAATAATGACCGGTGAGTCTGACGGAGATTTTTTTGGTAATTCAGTCTCCACAGCCGGAGATGTAAACGGAGATGGATATTCAGATGTGATAGTAGGTGCATCTGGTAATGATGAAGGAGGAACAAATGCTGGCAGAGCATACATTTTTTTAGGTGATGCAAGTATGGATAATACTGCAGATGTAATAATGACAGGGGCTGCTGCTAATGATTTATTTGGTTATTCAGTCTCCGCAGCCGAAGATGTAAACGGAGATGGATATTCAGATGTGATTGTGGGGGCTTATCAAAATTCTGCCGGTGGTAGTAATGCAGGCAGAGCATATATTTATTTCGGCGGTTCAAGTATGGATAACATAGCTGATATAATAATGACCGGCGCTGCTGCCGGTGATGATTTTGGTAATTCAGTTTCTACAGCCGGGGATGTTAACGGAGATGGATATTCAGATGTGATTGTAGGAGCTTTGGTAAATAGTGCAGGAGGACCTGGTGCAGGCAGAGCATATATTTATTTCGGTGATGCGGGTATGGATAACACAGCAGACTTAATAATGACCGGTGAAGCTGCCGGAGATTATTTTGGTAATTCAGTCTCTACTGCCGGGGATGTAAACGGAGATGGGTATTCAGATGTAATTGTGGGAGCTAATTATAACGATGCCGGAGGAACTGATGCAGGCAGAGCATATTTATATTTATCTTCATCACCACCAATAAAACCAAGAATAATGTCTGTAAAAGATGTCCCTTTTGACCAGGGTGGACAGGTAAAACTAAAATGGGTTCGCAGCGGGTATGATATTCAGGGAATAAGTAAAATAACAGACTACTTAATACAGCGCAGCTTTCCACCCGACGAAAATGGTTTTAGCTGGGAAAATATTGTAACAATGCCTGCATCCAACGAGCCATTTTATTCTTACATTTCGGAAACACCAAACGACTCAATGACAAGTAATAGCGGGACGTATTATTTTAGAATTACTGCTAGAACTTCGGATCCGAATGAGTACTGGCGATCCAACATAATTTACGGACACAGTGTAGATAACCTTGCACCACTTGCACCAATGGGATTTTATACACAGCAGAATAGTAGCGAGATACATCTAGGCTGGCAGGCAAACACAGAACCAGACCTCAGGGATTACTATGTTTACAGAAGTGATACACCTCTTGCAAGAGACTTCACTCTGCTCGGTACAACAACAGATACATCATATACAGACTCATCTCCTCCTGCAGGTAATGCATATTACTACCTTCAGGCCTATGATATCCACGACAACGGAAGCCTATTCTCCACAGACAGCATAACAGCACTCCTCTCAGCAAACATAAAAGTATTTCTTGAAGGACCTTACTCATCAGGAGTGATGAGTACAACACTGAACACAAACGGTTATCTTCCATTAAGTCAGCCATACAACACAGCACCGTGGAATTACACAGGAACAGAATCAGTAGCAAGCATACCGGCAGATGTTGTTGACTGGGTTCTGCTTGAGCTGAGAAGTGATATTACAACACAAGTTGCAAGAAGAGCAGCATTCATAAAAAATGACGGAAGCCTTGTTGACCTGGATGGAGTAAGTCTTGTTGATTTTGCTTCTGTTCCTGGGGGCAGCTATTACCTTGTCATCTACCACAGGAACCACCTTCAGATAATGACAGCCAACCCGGTTGAGTTATCATCTTCTCCAACTCTGTATGACCTTACTACAAGCTCAACGCAGGCATACGGTACTGACCCTATGAAAGATTTAGGCGGAGGAGTATTCGGAATGTATTCAGGGGACACAAACAACTCAGGTATAGTGACAGCGTCGGATAAATCGCTGGTAAATTCATTTAACCTGAACACTGGTTACTATAATGCAGATACAAACTTCTCTGGGATAGTAACAGCAGCAGATAAGACAAATATAAATTCAAATAATCTTAAACAAGAGTTTGTTCCCTAAAGGAGTAAATGAAAATGAAAAATGTAATAAAAATAATAACAGCATTTGCAGCAGTAATACTTTTTAGCACATCCTCTTTTGCAGTTACCGGAAATGCATCAATAGAGAATGTACAGGTAGCCGGACCGGTTTTCAGCTTTGAACTTCACTTTATAGAACAGATGAGTGGTCACCAGGGCTGCTTACAAATGCTCTTGGTGGTTCCGATGCTAGTTTTGATTTTAATACCGGTGCACTTGCTAACCCAACAGTTGTAGTAGAGCCGGGAGGACCCCTCGATAATGCAAACTATAATATAACAGTTCAAATAATTATAGATAAGTTGATAGTAGATATACCCTTTATGCTGAATGAACTTGCAGGTACACTTCCATTAAATGTTAATACAAAACTTCTTACAGTTTATATGGATATAACAGATCCAAATCAAACATCTCAACTAAGCTGGGATGCACTGAATACAGGTTTTTTTGATAATACAGATGCAACAGTAATTACAACACTTCTTGGAGGGAACAATGATCCTTTGCCCGTAGAACTGACAGCCTTCGATGCTGAGTTCCGAAATCAAGCAGTAAACTTAAGCTGGGAGACAAAAACAGAAGTAAATAACTACGGATTTAATTTGGAAAGGAAATCAGGAGAAGATAAATGGGACAGTATTGCATTTATTGATGGTGCCGGAAATTCAAATTCGCCAAAGAAGTACAGCTATGAGGATAACGATCTGTTCAGCGGCAGTGGAAACAGCAAGTTCCAATACAGACTGAAGCAAGTTGATAACGACGGAACATTCAAGTATACAGATATAGTTGAAGTAGAAGTTGTACCGAATCAATTTGAACTTTCTCAGAACTATCCGAATCCTTTTAATCCAACAACAACAATAAGATTTTCACTTCCAAAGCAGACAGAATTAAGAATAAATGTTTATAACATTCTTGGTGAATTAGTTGAGACAATTGCGAAAGGGGTGTATGAAGCAGGATATTATAAAGTTAACTTTGACGCAGGTAGTCTTACTAGTGGTACTTACATCTACAGAGTTGAAAGCAATGATTTTATTGTAACAAAAAAAATGTTACTGGTTAAGTAAAAGAGGATTAAAAATGAAAAAACATTTAACATTATTCAATCTGCTGAAGGTGATAAATCAGGTCTATGGACAACTGTGATTGCAGCGGCAATATTGTTACCTTAACGGAATTATCATTAGAATTAAATGAAATCCCCATTAAACAAAAGAGTTTTGGTTAGCGCTAATGGTGGAAGCGGAAAAAGTTATGAAGGGAGAATAAATTATGTCATCCCTAAAGGGATTTTTTTTATTTTGTCTTTATCATTTCTATAAATATTTCATCCCTCCGGGATTTAGATAAAAAGATCGTAAGAAAGAACCACTTAGGGATAATATATTTTTCCTGTTTTTATGATGAACTCATCCTGTAGTCCTTCCCTTAACAAAGGAAGGACTTGCTGTATCCCGTAACTTTTGATTTTACCTTCTGACAAAATTTTTAACAACAGTTAATCCATAATTATAATTCTCTCTCTTATTAGATGAGAGATACAGAGAGAGTACTGTTAAATCCCGCAAGGGTGGCATATTGATCTCTGAAAAATGCAGTGAGGTTGTTAGGTTGCATTCAATAAGAGAAACAACCTTTCAATCTACATCAACAAGAAATGTTTATAAATAATAAAATTGTAAACAATCATAGATCATATTAATGACATTTAAAGAGCTGCACATATTTTCACGATGATCATTTTCTTTTATAACTTTCCCGAATTATTTTTTTGATTTATTGAATTTAAGCGAATACCTTCTAAAATGTTAAAACCCCAGTTGTTTTCATCTCTCAAGGATTATAATAAAAATTTATTTTTTTCGGATGTCACTTCCGGTTTTATTGTTGGAATAGTTGCACTCCCGCTTGCAATAGCCTTTGCCATAGCATCAGGTGTTACGCCTGAAAAAGGATTGATCACAGCAGTCATTGCGGGCTTTATTATTTCTGTGTTCGGTGGAAGCAAAGTGCAGATTGGGGGACCGACAGGAGCATTTGTTGTAATTGTTTATTCAATAGTACAGAATTACGGGCTGAACGGTTTGTTCATCTCAACAATAATGGCAGGTGTGATTTTGATTATTATGGGGCTGGCAAGATTCGGTTCAATAATAAAATTTATTCCGCACCCGGTTGTTGTAGGATTCACCAGCGGGATTGCATTAATAATCTTTACTTCCCAGGTAAAAGATTTGCTTGGACTAAACATAGACAACCTCCCTGCTGATTTTATTGAAAAGATAAATGTTTATTCAGAGTTTATACAAACAATTAATTTATCCTCGCTTTTGATCGGAGCAGGATCAATTTTAATTATGATATTCTGGCCGAAAGTATCTCATAAAATCCCGGGTTCTATTGTTGCGTTGGTGTTGGCAACAGTAGTTGTAACTTTCTTTAAGCTTCCTGTTGAAACAATAGGCAGCAGGTTTGGTGAAATCAGCTCATCCATTTCCCCGCTTTCAGGACTTGAAATTGATTTTGCAACAATCAGAAACCTGATACAGCCGGCAACAACAATCGCTATTCTTGCTGCGATAGAATCATTACTTTCTGCTGTTGTGGCTGATGGTATGATAGGTGGAAAGCACCGTTCTAATATGGAGCTTGTTGCACAGGGTGCTGCAAATATAATAACCCCCTTCTTTGGTGGAATACCTGCAACAGGTGCAATTGCAAGAACTGCAACAAATATTAAAAACGGCGGTAAGACTCCTGTAGCCGGAATTGTTCATGCATTTGTTCTTTTCCTAATTATGATATTCTTCGGCAGCTGGGCAAAACTGATACCCTTATCTGCACTTGCCGCAATCCTTATTATCGTATCGTACAATATGAGCGAGTGGAGAACCTTCCGGAGCTTACTGAAAAGTCCGAAGAGCGATGTGATTGTTTTACTTACAACTTTCGGATTAACTGTTGTGTTTGACCTGACCATTGCAATTGAAGTAGGAATGGTTCTCGCTGTATTTCTTTTTATGAGAAGGATGGCGATGGTTTCGAATGTCGGCATTATTACACGTGAGTTGAGTGATGAAGTTGATTACTTCTCCGACCCCATGGCGATAGATAAAAAAGATGTACCTGAAGGAGTTGAAGTTTTCGAAATAAACGGTCCGTTCTTCTTTGGAGCAGTTGAAAAATTTAAAGAAGCTACTGAGGTAATAGAAAAACCGCCAAAAGTTAGAATCATCCGTATGAGGAATGTACCCGCAATAGATTCTACCGGTCTGCACGTACTTGAAGAAGTATTACGTAATTCAAAAAAGGATGGAACTGAAGTCATTTTCTCAGGTGTGCATGCCCAGCCTCTTATGGCATTTTCCAACTCCGGTCTTCTAAAAAAAATAGGGGAAGAAAATATTCACTCCAATATTGATAAAGCCCTGGCTAAAGCAAGAGAAATTATAGGGGAAAAATGAATTGCTCAATACCAATCTGAATTTGTCAACCATTAATTTTCTAATCAAATTTTAAGAATTCACTTAGACTGATTTAAGAAAGCCGGACTAATTTTGCTCAAAAAGAAAGGAGCACTTATGTTTGACTTTAATCATTTACACCCGATGATAGTTCATTTCCCTATAGCTTTATTATTAATAGGGTTTTTAGCTGATGCAACCGGGATACTATTAAAAAAAGAATTTTTCACTAAAGCAGGCTTTTATCTTTTGATAATGGGAACCCTCGGTGTTGTTGCAGCTTACCTGTCCGGAAATTTAGCCGGGGAAGGTGTTACAGAAGCCGGTGCATTAAAACAGGCACTTGAAAATCACGAAGATGCTGCAACTATTTCACTCTGGCTGATGTCCGGTGCTGCTGTTGTAAGAATTGCATTGGTACTTTTTAAAAAATATACCGGTGTTTATAAATGGGCTGCTTTTGGTTTGTTGTTACTTGGTGTGGTTTCAATATCAAGGACAGGATATTACGGCGGCGAACTTGTTTATAAACATGCTGCCGGCGTGACGATTGACCTGGGATTTGGTAATTTAGATTCAACAAATTCAGAAAATATTGCTGAACAAGATGAAGAATAAGGTAAATTTTTAATGCGTATCCTTGTAATCGAAGATGAAAAAGGAATTGCTAATTTTCTTCACGATGGATTGACTGAAGAATATTTTGCAGTTGATACAGCATTAGAAGGTAAAAAAGGTTTGCAGATGGCTCTCTCCAATGATTATGATCTGCTGCTTGTTGATTGGATGCTTCCGGGGATAAGCGGGATTGATATTGTAAGAGAAGTAAGAAAATCAAATCCCCGGATACCTGTTATATTCCTCACTGCACGTGATTCTGTTGATGATACTATTTTCGGACTGGAGAGCGGAGCAAATGATTATATCAAAAAACCTTTTCATTTTTCAGAATTATTAGCCCGGATTAAAGTCCAGCTGAGACCACAGAATTCAGAGAACGGGGTGCTTGAACTCGGTCCGGTTAAACTATCAACTGAAACACACCAGGTTTTTAAAAATGATACTGAAATTGTTTTGACCCAGAAAGAATTTTCACTGCTTGAATACCTGATGCGGAATAAAGGAAGAGTCTGCACAAGGACAAGCATAATAGAACATGTCTGGGATATTCATTTTGATGCGGATACATCCGTGATTGATGTGTATATAAATTATATACGAAAAAAATTAGAGCTGGATTCCAAACACCTGATCCATACCTTAAGAGGAGTTGGTTATATAGCTAAGGAAGATAATTGAATCTTACATTTAAGAACAGGGTTGCTTCATATTACCTGTTTGCAACAGCGCTCATCATTACTGTACTCTTTATAGCAATTTACTGGATTGTTTATAACACCGTCTATTCTCATTTAAAAGAAGATCTTGATGCTGAAATCAGCGAACTGAGCAGCAGCATAATTGTAACAGTTAATGACGAAATTATTTTTGCAAACCCGTTAGAATGGAATGAAGGTGAACACAAACAGATTGAGGTTAATCCAACTTTTATCCAGGTGACCGGGCTTGACGGAGAAACAATAAAAAAGACATCGAACCTTTTGACTGATAGTCTTAGATATTTAAATACGGAATCATCAAAATATTACCTTGGAACAAAACTCTCCCAATCGCCTGTTTACCAGGTACAGACTCCCATACTGGATAAGAACGGGAATAAAATTGCTTACCTTCTGGTGGCGATCCCGCTGGAAGAATCCGAACTGGTCCTTGAGAATCTTAAAAAAGCGCTGTTCATATCTTTCCCTGTTATTTTACTTATACTCTTTTTTACTACAAGATATATTGCCGGTAAAGCGATTGCACCGGTCAATAATGTAATACAAACAGCAAACAGGATTACAAAAGAAAACCTGCAGGAAAGAATCAAACTACCAGAAAACAGGGATGAAATCTATACACTCATTTCGACCATTAATGAATTGCTCGACAGGCTTGAAGATAACCTGCTCAGGGAAAAACAATTTACTTCTGATGCTTCACACGAACTTCGTACTCCCCTTTCAGTTATTAAAGGAACGCTGGAAGTTTTGGTAAGAAAACCGCGTGAAGTAAAGCAATATGAGGAAAAAATTAATTACTGTATTAAAGAAACAGACAGGATGACAAACCTGATCGACCAGCTTTTATTTCTTGCTAAGTATGATTCTGGTAAAGTGCTGCCGAATAAATCCAACATTGACTTAAAAAGTTTATTTGCCCGTACTATAAACCGGCTGGAACCAATTCTTTCGGAAAAGGAAATAAAAATAAACTTTAATGAAAACGGGAATACCACTGCCTTTACGGATGAATCAATGATGGAAATAATATTTGAAAATGTTATAACCAATTCAATTAAATATTCGGGCAGCCGGTCCGGGATTCATGTTTTATTTAATGACCAACAATCATTTCTTGAATGTACAATAAAAGATTCGGGAATCGGGATGACGGAAGAACAAATAAGAAAAATATTCGACAGGTTTTACAGGATAGACGAATCCCGTAATTCAGAAGCTGGCGGATTTGGATTGGGACTCTCGATAGTTAAAAAATTCTGTGAACTCCAGGATATTGAGCTCAAGGTGGAAAGTAAACCTTCCTTCGGTACTTCCTTTATATTTCAAATAAAGAAATAAAACCCCCAATAAAATTTTAAGCTTATTCTAAGAATCGTTTAAGATTTGTTTTAGTTTCACTTTATAACTTTGACTAAATCATTCAAAGAAAAACTGAAAGGAATCAAAAATGAAAACAAAATTTTTTATAATACCTGCAATACTGTTTGTAGCTTTGTTAAGCTATAATTTTACTCTGACCGGGAACTCAGCCACGGTTACAATCGATAATCTTAAAGCAGCAATAACCGGCGAAACAACAGCGAGCGCCAGGTATCTCGCTTATTCCAAAAAAGCAAATGAAGAAGGGTATAACAAAGTAGCACTTCTTTTTGAAGCTGCTTCAAAATCAGAAAACATCCACGCAAATAACCACAGGGCGGTGCTTGAACAATTAGGAATTAAGATGGATGACTTTAAACCTGAATACACAGTTAAATCAACCAAAGAAAACCTGCAGGATGCAATAGACGGTGAATCTTATGAAGTTGCAACAATGTATCCTGAATTTATTAAGGCAGCAAGTGAAGGAAATGTAAACCTTGCAACTATTTCATTCAGCTATGCCTACAAGACTGAAATGAAACATAAAGAACTTTATAAGGATGCTTTAAGCAAACTTAATGACAAACAGGAATCTTCAATGGCTTCAAAATATTTTGTATGCACAACCTGCGGAAACACCTATGCTCAAACTGCCCCAAACAGGTGCGGTATTTCTATGACACCCAGGGACAGGTTTTTAGAAATTAAATAAGTTTCGCCTCCCAAAATAAATATGACCCGCAGCGGCTTAATAGCGGTGCGGGTCTTTTCTTTTTACAGAGATTAAATTAATAAAATTCTTACTCCTCCCTGCTCTATTTTATTATAAATTTTATTATTTTTCTACTACCATTCTCCAGAAGCATATCTAATAATTATTTATTTGATGAAGGGATAAGTATGTCATCAAATGAAAAACATAACACAGTTTTATTCTTTCTCTATACATTTTTAGGTAATTTTATTTTATTGATTTAGCTTGAGTATAGTATTCCATTCACAATTTGAAGGATTTTGTAAAGTTAATGTCCAACAAAACAAAGCTCATAAAAGAATATCTCCATAAAGTTAAATCCGCTAATAAACTTAAAGTGAACACTTCCCAACCCTTCCCTTACAAAGGGAAGGGCTTATTTGAAGTCATTTCGTCATATATTTTATTTTGTCAGCATATTTCACGGTACGCTTTCAGTGACAATAAAGTCTCTCTCTTTTTAAGAGAGAGATTTAGAGTGAGTTCTGTATGACAAAAACAGATCTTATAAGAGAATACTTTAAAAAAGTTAAAACCGCTAATAAAGAGGCAACCAAGAAAGAAGCTTTTAAAGATTTACTAAATAGACTTTACTCTCAGGATAAAGAAATATTAAAGCTTGTTGATAAAATTACACTTGGTGCTGAAAAAACTGTTCTGAATATCCCGCGCAAAGATAAAATACACAAAGGAAGCGCAGACACACTTTTTAACCATATTATTATTGAGTATGAAAATAACTTAAAGAAAACGCTTGATCATGCCAAGGAACAATTAGCTGGCTACCTGTTAGGGCAGTTAAGATCAGGGGAAGAATATAATTTTACCCTTATTGCTTCTGACTTTATTACATGGAAAGTTTTCGCTCCTGACGTAACTCAGCTTGATTCAATTGAAAAACTGCAAGAACACGAACTTGTCTTAAACGAAATAAAAAGCAGTTCCTTTGTATTGACTGAAAGAAATGCTGATGAATTTTACTACTGGATTGACCGTTTTCTTTTCAAGGAAGAAAAACAACGAGCTACTTTAAAAAGAATCGAAGAAGCATTCGGTTACCAGAGCAATATTTTTATTGAATCTTTCCGTGAACTGAACAACTGGTTCGGAGAAGCTAAAAAGTTTGGCGAAGTTCAGGTCTCTTTTGAACAGTGGAGTAAATTTTTAAGCATCGCTTACGGCTCATTTGAGGCAAGAGATAATGTTTTTCTAATTCATACTTACCTCAGTGTCTTTTCAAAAATGCTTGCTTACAGTATTGTTTCCAATGATGATTACATTGACGATAAGGAACTCAAAGGAATTCTTGATGGAACTATTTTCCACAGGTACAACATTGGCAATTTTGTTGATAATGATTTCTTCCACTGGATAAATACAGAACGAAGTTTTAACAATCTTAAAAAAGTATTCCGGCTTATCGCACAGGAAATCTCAAACTTCGATTTTGAAAATGTTGATGAGGATGTTCTTAAAGGTGTTTACCAGGAACTTATTGATATTGATACAAGGCACGCACTCGGAGAGTATTATACTCCCGACTGGCTCTGCGAAAGAATTGTAAAAGAGTTTGAGTTTAAAAAGACTGATAATATTCTCGATCCTGCCTGCGGAAGCGGTTCTTTTTTAAGAGCTGCAATTCACAGGGCTAAAGAATTAAATCCTGATGTTACTGTTGAAGAACTTAGTGATCATATTTTCGGAATTGATATACACCCGCTCAGCGTGCAGATAGCAAAAACTACTCTGCTTGTTGCGCTGGGCAAAGAAGTTATTAATGCAAAGAAACCGGTTCATCTTAATGTAATACTTGCAAACACACTTCTCGCACCGGAAGGAGTTCAGAACTTATTCGGTGGTGAATTCCGGATGAATATTGATAAAGAAAAGTTTTTGCTTACAACACACGTTCTTGATGATGTCGGGTTATTTGATGAAGCTCTGAGCATTTGCGATGACCTTGCCGAACAGACAATGGGAAAGAAAAAAGAGAGTGAAGAAATATTTGAAAACATTTTCAGGAAACATTTTTCAAAGAACGGAAATAAATCCGGCGCAAATAAGCAGGTAATAGAAAGCTTTTATAAAATATATGCGGGACTAAAAACAGTTAAAGAAAAAGGAAGAGACAGCATCTGGAAGTTTATAGTACAGAATTTATATAAACCATATTTCCTTTCAGGTAAGTTTGATTTTGTTATCGGTAATCCGCCGTGGTTTACTTACAGCTCGATAAGAAATGAAGATTATCAGGACATTCTAAATGCTCTGGCTGAAAAGTATGAAGTTAAACCTGTAAAAGTTGCCAACTTTCCTCATCTTGAAATTGCAGCAATCTTTCTGGCTTATTGCAGCAGCTACTTTTTAGATAAGAAATGGACAAATTGCTTTTGTTTTACCCAGAAGCTTCTTTAGTGCAGATCACCATGATAACACAAGAAGTGGGAAAGCCGTTGGGTTTAAGCTGAAACAAATTTGGGATATGAAAGATGTCTCTCCGCTGTTCAGAATTCCAAGCTGTGTTTTCCTTGCCGAAAAATATGAAAAGAAAAAAGTTCCTTTCTCAGGTTTGCCAGGATACATATTTAATGGAAAACTGTTTGAACACAATTGCAATCTATTAACAGCAAATGAACAAATCAGAGAGGAACCTGTTAAATGGTATTACGTAAAACAAGGAAAAGCGACTGCAATTTCGAACAAGAAAATCCAAAGCGAATGCTTTAGAGAATCCTTATAAGAAACATTTCAGGCAGGGTGCTACAATTGTTCCCCGTGCTTTTTATTTTATTGATGTTGATCAGGATTATCCAAAAGATTTCCGGGATAGAATTATAAACATTAAAACCTCTGAAGCAGTTAAAGCTGATGCAAAGAAACCGTGGAAGCTTGAATTCAAAGGGAAGATAGAAAGCAAATTTATTTTCAGAACTGCATTGGCAAAAAGCATTTTGCCTTTTGCTTTGTATAAACCCGATCTTGTTGTTCTTACCAATTCTGATTGAAGAAAATGAGGAGTATAAAAAGATATAAAGCTTCATCGCAAATGATTTAATGCAGGAAGGTTATTTGAATGCTTCAAAATGGTTTAAGAATTCAGAAAACATTTGGGAAATTCATAAAACAGAAAAAACTGAAAATACTAACAAGCATGGTTACGTTAATTGTCAGAATGAATTACTCAAGTCAGAATATTAATTCAAATTTTATAGTTATTTATAATTCATCAGGAAAAGATGCTAATGCAGTTGTAATTGAGAGAACAAATTTAGAACTTAGAATTTATTGTTGATCATAAATGCTATTGGTTTGCAACTATAAAGACAAATGAAGAATCGTATTATGTCTCAGCGATTCTTAATTCAAATATTCCTAATGAACTTGATGAAAGATTTTCAATCAAAAGGATTATTTGGTCGCAAGAGATGTTCACAAAAAGATACTCGATATTTACTTCCCAAGATTTGATGAAACAAACGAAGTGCATTTAAAGCTTGCAGAGCTAAGCGAGACAGCACATAAAAAAGCAGCAAAATATTTAGAAGACAATCCACCGCAAAAAGAACTAAGTCCAACCCGTCTCGGCAAACTCCGTCTCGATATAAAGAAACACCTCTCCGCCGAGATGAAGGAGATTGATAAGTTGGTTAAGAAAATAATTTCATAAAATTTTTACTAAAAGGGACAATATGTCAGAAGCTGTTTATAAAATAATAAGAAAAGATATCCTTGAGGTTAAGGATAGAAATCCTTTCCTTACAGAAGATAATGCTTTTATTGCTTGGTTTATAAGAACTTTTATTTCACAAAACGAACAACAGGCTATTGACTCAATAACAGGAAAAATTCATGATAAAGGAATTGATGCTTTATATATTGATCATGATATTGAGAAGATATATATCTTACAAGGAAAGTTTCATTATAAACTAAATAAAGTAAATGAGGGAAGATCAGATATAATTGCTTTGGCAGATACAGGTAGAATTCTAATGACGGAAGAAAAACGAGGCTTGGAAACTATTAAAATAAAGGCAAACGTTGATGTACAAAAAAAGATAGAGAAAGCTCACAATCTAATACATAAAAAGCGTTATGCATTACAATTGTATTATATAACAACTGGAAAGGTAAGTGAAACACATTTGAATGAAGCTGAGGAGAAAATAGAAGATTGGGAAAATGCAAACTATGAGGCATTTACGGGTAAAGACTTAATTAGACAAATGCAAGATCATCTTTTGGGGCTTTCACCTCCTGTACCAGAAATTAGATTAGAAATATCAAGCGATTTCTTTAATCGAAACGATACTGATAGTAGAATTGAGTCTTGGGTCTTTTCAATGAAAGGAAGCGAGATAGCAAATGTTTATAAAAATCCTGAAATAGGTGAAAGGTTATTTGCTCGTAATATTAGGGGTTATCAGGGAGATACAATGGTTAATACAGCGATTGAAATTACGGCAAAAAAAAATCCGCAAAACTTCTGGTATTTAAATAATGGAATTACAATAATTTGTGATGGGGCTAAATATGTGAGTGATGGAGCAAAGAAATTTATGCGTGTGAAGAACGCTCAGGTAATTAATGGCCAACAAACCACAAGAACTTTGTCTCTTTCAAAACGAGCCAATAAAGTATCTGTGCTATCCAAACTGCTAGTGATTCCCAGGGATACTCAAGAGCAAGCAAAAAAATTTGAGGATCTGGTAAACAGTATAGTTGCGGCAACTAATTGGCAAAATGCAATATCTGTAGCGGACTTGAGATCTAATGATAGGATTCAAACAAAGATACACAGGGAGATGAAAAAACTTAACTACTTATATATGAACAAAAGCATGAAAAAAGCTGAAGCCCGAAGAATACATGGTAACAACTTCAAACAAATAATTGACAAACTTGAGATGGCACAATATGCCGCTGCATGCTGATTGGGTCCTTTAGAAGTTAGAAATGTTGGCAGAAAACGATTATTTGAAAAGAAGTACTATGATCAATTATTTACTGAGAAAAGAACAGTATTCGAATATCTTTTATTCTTTTGGCTTAATGAGATTGTTAGTAATGAGAGCAGAGGAAATTATCAAAGGAGTTATGCTAAATGGGTGGTAGTAAACTTATTATACAATGCTATAAAAGATAATATCAATAATAAAACAAGTAGAAGAAAGTTCATTCATATTTGTGAGCGTTATTATGTGCTAAATAAAGCAGCTAACCAACTTTTTTACTCAGTACTTGCATTCTACAATGCTAATAAAAAAATTTCAAAAGGGTTAGAAATAGATGTTTCTAATTCTTTTAAATCTGCAAGGGTTGAGGGATTCGAGAAGTATTGGAAATCGAGAAATAATTCATATAGAAGGAATTTAGTTATCAAGTATATTAAGACTTCCTTAAAAGAGATCGAAGCTATAGAATTATAGTATAAATAAATGAAAACTAAATTTAAATATAGTACTTGTTATTCTCAGTTTGTAAAGAACCATTCCATGAAAGATAAATCAAAGGTAACTACTTTCATTAGAAATGAAGGAAAAAGATAAGTTAGTAAAGAAGGTTGTGAGGTAATGTTTATTTCTTTTACTACTTTTATTGACATTTAAATATATATATAACATGATTAATACTATCTCTCCTGTTTATTTAATGAATCTAATTGAGGATATCGAAAAAAAAATGTGGGAAAAATTTCAGTCTTATAAAAACGTTAGGTTTTACATAGATAGATGGCATTATTCCCACAATGAATGGAATGATTATTGGGAAAATTTTTCGATTTTTACTAAACAAAATGGGGATATTAATCTTTTACAAACACTACATAACATTGATAGTGAAACTTTACTTAAAATTGCAATTGACTTAGGTGTTGAGACTCCTGATTTCATTCCTTCAATTCCAATTTTTAGGAATGAAATAAAATCAAGTTATGAAACAGCAAGTTCTACTTTTGAAAAAGCTTTTATTCAAATTGAGGAACATCCTGATATTGCAATTGGACTGGCAAATTCAGCACTAGAAAGTATAATAAAGGAGATATTAAAAGACGAAAGATTAGCAATAAAAATAAATCCCAATAAAACTCTATATGATTTAACAAATGATGTACTAAAAGAATTTCATTTATATCCTAGCACTGATATTCCAAAGGAAATCAAAACAATTGGAAGTTCATTATTAAGTATTTCTCAAAGTATTGAAAAACTTAGAAGTGATAAAACTAACTTTCATGGTAAAACTTTAGAGGACTATATAATAAAAGATCCACTCTATACTTATTTTATCATTAATACAATTGTAACCATTGGATTATTTCTAATTTCTTTCTACAAAGTAAAATTTCCCAAACAAGAACCAACTCAAGAAGAACATTTGGACACAGATGATTTACCTTTTTAATAAATAATTTTGAGAAATTAAAATTGAGGAATAAATGGTAGACTTTAGTAAAAGGCTAAGAAAGGGCAAAACCGAAAAGAAAATAAGTCCGTTTGAAATATACGATTCATTAGACAGAAGTAGTGATCACTGGACCTTTGAGACCAGTCAAGACCTCAGTCCTTAATCTTTGGCATGAGGGAAAAAGAAAGAAAGAGATTTAATTATAAAACTACATACTGGCGCAGGAAAAACTCTAATCGGACTTTTAATTTTACAATCTCATTTGAATAAAAATTCTAGACCTTGCATGTATGTTTGCCCTAATATATACTTAGCCCAACAAGTTTGTTTAGATGCCCAAAAATTTGGTATTCCATATTGTATTATTGAAGGAAGTCAAATTCCTAATGACTTTTATGATGGTCAAAAAATTCTAATAACATATTCTCAAAGGGTTTTTAATGGAAAGACAATCTTCGAATTAGATAATAAATCTATCGACTGTTACAGTATCGATTTAGATGACTCACATGCTTGTATTGATACGATCAGGAATCTTTTACAATCAGAATTTTACAACAACATCCTCTTATCAGAGAATTATGAATTTATTTGAGGAAGATGTTATAAATCAAGGTGATGGAACTTTTTTAGAAATTAAAGATAAAAATTATGAATCATTTCTTCCCGTTCCGTATTGGAGTACCTATGAAAAAAATGAAGAATTACTTAAATCTCCTATCAGAATTTAAAGATGATAATATTAACAGTAAAAACATTTTTTTTACTTGGCCATATAATAAAAGATTCCTTATTAAATATTCAAATTTTTTTATCTGGAAATGAGATTGAACTTTCACCAAACTATATCCCTATCGAAAGATTTGGAACATTTGCTAATGCAAACCAGAGAATTTTGATGTCTGCGACTACACAGGATGATTCTTTTTTTATCAAAGGACTATCTTTTTCACCAAAAGCTGTTAAAGAATCCATTAATAGATGAATCTCAATTGTGGTCTGGAGAAAGAATGATAATCATTCCATCTTTAATCGATGAAAGTTTAGATCGTGACCTGATTATAACGAAACTTGCTAAACCTTCACAAAAGAAAATTCGGTACTGTGGCAATTACGACTAGTAAAAGAAAAACCGTACAATATGCTTCACTTGGGGCAGAGATTGCTACTACTGAAAATATTATTTAATAAGGTTTCAGAGTTAAAGGTTGGAAATTTTAATAAAACTGTTGTTTTTGCAAATCGATATGATGGCATAGATTTGCCTGATGAATCTTGTAGAATTCTAATTTTAGATTCAAAACCATATTTTCTTTCACTTCGGATAAATATGAAGAGAGTTGCATAAGTAATAGTGATATAATGAATATAAAATTAGCGCAAAGAGTAGAACAGGGATTAGGACGAAGTGTTCGTGGTGAAAAAGATTATTCAGTTATTTTACTTATTGGAGATGATTTAGTACAATTTATTCGAAGTTCCCGTACAAACAAATATTTTTCAGATCAAACTAAACGTCAAATTGAGATAGGCTTTGAAATAGCCGAAATGGCTAAAGAAGATATGAGTAGCACAGAATCACCTTTTAAAGTAATTGAATCTTTGTTGATTCAGGGAATAATCAAACGAGACCAAAATTGGAAAGATTTTTATATTGAAGAAATGAACAAGATTATTCCTTCGAAAGATACAATAGTAAATTTGCACGAACTTCTAGAAAGAGAAAGAAATGCTGAAGAAAAATTTTTTCATACTGACTACGAGAAATCGGCTGAAATATATCAGGATGTAATTGATAATTTTTCCAATTCAGAAAATGAAAAGGGTTGGTATCTTCAGCAGTTAGCAAGAGTAACTTGGTTTTTAAGTAAATCAAAGTCGAATAGCTTGCAGAAAAGTGCTTTTGACAAAAACAAAAAACTTCTTAAACCAAAAGAAGGAATAAGTTATACAAAACTTGATTTTATAGATCATAATAGAGTACAAAATATACTTGATTGGATTAAAAATCATAAAACTTTTGATGAAATGATGCTTTCACTTAACGGATTGTTTAGTGATTTGACATTTGGTATGCCTTATGAAAAATTCGAATCTGCTTTCCAGGAACTTGGAGTTTTACTGGGATTTATTAGCGAAAGACCTGACAAAGAGCATAAAACTGGACCGGACAACTTATGGTGTGGGATTGGTAATTCATATTTTATTTTCGAGTGTAAGAGTGAAGTTGATGAAAATAAAGCAGAAATATCTAAATCTGAAGCTTCACAAATGAATACTCAGTTGTGGATGGTTTCAAGACATTTATGGTAATGTATCTGTAAAAAGAATACTAGTAATTCCAGTAAGGAGTTTACTCAAAACTTGCTAACTTTGCACATGAAGTTAGTATTATGAGAAAAGGGAAATTAAGAAACCTTAAGTCAAATGTGACTTCTTTTTAAAGAATTTAAGGATTATAATTTAGAAAGTTTTACAGAGGAAAAAATTGATAAGATGTTAACTATTCATGAATTGCAAATTGAGGATTTGCAAAATGAGTACACCGAAACCTACTATAAAAGTAAATGAATCAACTATGATGTATTACCGAAGAAAAATATTATTATCCCTGCTGCAGGTTTTTGGAGGCAAGCTTCCTAAGATTGATTTCCAGAAATACCTGTTTTTATTAAATACAAATAAAACAGAACCTTTCTTTGAATTTATTCCTTACAAGTACGGCAGCTTTTCTTTCTCGGCAAACCAGGATATGTCAACAATGGTTAAGTATAATCTGGTGGAAGAGTCAGAGAAATACTGGCAGCTTAAGGACAAGACAAATCATCTTAATACATTAAAGACAGGCGACAAAATTCTGCTTACCGGTTTATTTCAAAAGTATAAACATTTATCGGGGAATGAATTAATAAGATATGTCTATGAGCAATATCCTTACTTTGCAATTAACAGTACAATTGCAAAACAAGTTACTGGATAAAGAAAAATATAAAGCGGTTATAAATTCCAGGACTAATAAAAATGAATACACACTATTTTCAATTGGGTATGAAGGTAAAACTGTAGAACATTTTACAAATGAAATTAATAAAAAATGACATACGTGTTTTGTGCGATATCCGTAAAAATGCATTTAGTATGAAATACGGCTTTTCAAAAAAGCAGCTAAAATTTATTGTTGAAAATGCCTGCCTGCCGGACAGGCAGGTGGATATAAAATATTTTCATATTCCTGAACTGGGAATTGAATCGAACAAAAGACAAAAGCTCAATTCAAAAAAAGATTACGAGAAACTTTTTAATGACTACGAAAAAAATACTTTGCCTGGAAAAATCAGAAGCATTAGAAGAGCTTTATAAGCTATTCATTTCAAATAAAAGAATTGCTTTAATGTGCTTTGAAGCTGATCATAACTGCTGCCACAGAAGCAGAACAATAAATGCTCTCGCAACAAAATTTAAGAAGGACTATCCTATCAAACATCTTTAGAGGATCAAATGAGAATTAAAGTCCTCATAACTGTAAAAGCTTATCCTGCAATCTCAAAAAAGTATGACGAAACAGTCTGCACAGCCGGAATTACTGAAGACGGGAAATGGATAAGAATTTATCCGATACCATTCAGGCAACTTGATTATGATCAACAGTTCAAGAAATATGAATGGATTGAATTAGATCTTGTAAGAAACAAAAGTGATTTCAGACCTGAATCATACAGACCAAATGATTTATTGCTCAAAGATATGATTTCATACGGCAAAATTGAATCAGACAGAAATACCTGGGCAGAAAGAAGAAAGTTTGTATTAAAAAATGTTTATACGAATCTTGAAATATTAATTGCGGAAGCAAAAGATAAAAATGTTTGTACTTCATTAGCCGTATTTAAACCTGCAAAGATTATCGATTTCATCTATAAAGAAACAGAAAGAGAATGGAATGAGAAAAAAATTGATTACCTGAATACTAAAAAGCTGCAATTCAATCTCTTTGATAATAAAAACGAAGATGATATATCTGAATTTGAAGTAGTTGATAAAGTTCCTTATAAATTTTCATTCAGGTTTGAAGATGATGCAGGAAAAAAATCAACTCTTAATGATTGAGGATTGGGAAACGGGTATGTTATTCTGGAATTCTTTGGTAAGGCATAACGGAGATGAGCAAAAAGCTTGTGAGGATGTAAAGAAAAAATACTTTGATGACTTTGCAAAAACTAAAGACTATTATTTTTTCCTGGGAACAACCAAGCTGCATCATTATAGAGCCCCAAACCCATTTGTTATAATCGGCGACTTCAGACCTAAAAATATTACACAGGAGAATTTGTTTTAATGTCCAACTTAAAGCCACGTCTGTTAAGAGAAGTTCTTGAGAATTACATTACCGAATTCAGAGAAAAAAGAATAAAGAACAATGATCAGATTTAAAGAACTTTTCAGCGATGGGATGCATCCGAAATCGGACATAATATATTACGTAGTTTCTGTTATTTTCTTAGTAACAGCATTTGCAATAGGCATAAGCAATAACCCGCCGGGAATAATTATGCTGGTGCTGGCGGTTTTTATTTTTGCTTTTCCATTTATCCGCAAGCGGAGAAATAAAAAATAAATTAATGAAACGGAATGCCTGTATGTCCCTGGCAGAGTCCGTGACATCCGGGGAAAGGGATAACCAAAACAAAAGAATTAAACCCACCCCCCGCCCCTCCGGTGTAGGGGACAATACGTACAGAAAAGAAAAAAGAGATTCCCGATCAAGTCGGGAATGACGATGAACGAAGATTTCTCTCTTTGTTCGAAATAACAATGAGAAAGAGATTCCTGCTTACATGGGAATGACACTTCGAAAGACTCTGTGTGACAGCGTAGTGTCATCCTGAATGAAATGAAGGATCATTTTCTAAACGCAAGATTTCTTCCCGCAAATGCGGGACAGGCTCCCGCCAGGGCGGGATCGAATTAACAGGAAGCCGAGAATAACCAGTAAAGAGATTTATGAAGCTTCCTTTAAAGTAACCAGTCCTTCTACTTCTGAATCATTCAATGCTTCCTCCCTTGTATCAAATATATTAAGGAATTTAAAAGCACTGGTTATAAAGAAGAGATCCGAGTTGGCATAAAAACCCAGGACAATTTTTAATTTTCCATTGTTCCCTGCAAGTTTTTTATGTGTATAGACAAGTACACCTAAGAAGGTAGAATCAATAAATTCACAAAGGGAAAGATCAATAACCATATTAAAATGGTCGAAGATTATTTCTTCATCAATAAGGTTCTTGAGGTGCTGAGCTTCCTTGATAGTTGCCCTTGTAAGGTATGAATTAATAACGGATGTTCCGTTGATATTTTCTATTTCGAAATCTTCCATAGTTTTATATCCCCTCTTTAGTGAACCGCTGAAATAATTTTTAATAGTCCAGCTTTGTGAAATAGTATTATTGTGATTGATTAAAACAACAATTATACCGTATGCAATTTTCAGCTTATTTGATAAAAAAACGGTTGGTAATTGTTTAATATTGGTTTTTGTTCAGGACATAATTTTACTTTGAGACATTTGTAAGAATGAGAATCTACGTCACTCCTGTAAAAACCTGCCAGGAGTAAAATATTGATATGTTGTTAAAGTTACAGGTTCATTTTCATAGCAGGTAATGACACTTATTTGTGATCAAATAACTTTTACTTCTCAAATCCCGGCAGGTGTGAAATATTTATTCTGATTTATTTGCATTTTAATACTATAGAAATAGATCAATATTTCTTTATATTTTAGTTCAGCGGGGACAGAATTTTTATCAACAATCTATGCAATTAATTTATACCGGAGGTTTATTATGCTTAACAAATCCAGCTTTATCATTGTAATTGTGTCGTTCATTTTATCTGTAACATATGCCCAAATACCGGATACGTTTACAAACCTGAAAGTCCTGCCGAAGGACATATCAAAGGATAAGCTTGTTGAGGTTATGAAATCATTCACATTCAGTCTAGGCGTAAGATGCAATTACTGCCACGAAGGTGAAGATGGTCAGCCGCTGAGCACATTTGATTTTCAATCAGATAAAAAAAATGAAAAGCTTAAAGCAAGAACGATGATGAATATGACGCATGATATTAATTCGGATTATCTTTCTAAGTTTTCTGAATACCAGGATAAAATCGTCGAGGTTAAATGTGTAACCTGTCACCGGGGAGCTTCGAAACCGGAACAACTTGAAGATGTTTTATATGATAAGGTTAAATCGGATGGACTTGATGAAGCAATATCGGATTACAATAATCTTTATAAAAGATATTATGGCGGGTTCGCCTATGATTTCAGGGATCATACTCTTGTTGCACTAACTGAAAAACTTGCAGATGATAAAATGTATGATGAAGCAATTGCTTTTTCAAACATTAATGTTGAGAAATATCCTGAGTCAGGCACTGCATATTTCGGTTTGGCAGAAGCTTATGAAATGAAAGGCGATAAGGAAAATGCAATTACGAATTATAAAAAAGCCCTGGAACTTATGCCGCGTGCAAAAGAATTTATAAACAAAAAGCTTGAGGAACTGACAAAATAATCCGGGTTGTAAATAATCGTTAACAAAACACTATGTTTTAGTAAGGAAAGACGCAGGTATTCAAAAAACAGTGACTGCCCGCACTAAGTTACATTGTAACTAACTTGTTTCTTTGTACTTAATTTATATATTAAAGAGAGTTCAAATATTAAAATATAGGAGTTATGATATGAAAAATGATGGAAATGCCAATGGATTTTTATTAGGAGTTTTAGTGGGCAGCCTGATTGGAAGTGTAACTGCTCTTTTGCTTGCGCCATCAAGCGGCAGAAAGCTTAGAAGAAGAATATCTGACACGGCAGAAGATTTCTATGAAGATGCACAGGAATATTACTCCAGCAGTAAAGATAAAGCCGAAGAGTTTTACCGTGATGGAAAGAAGAAAGCTGCCGACATTGTAGATGAAGCTAAAAAACTTGTAAAAACCCAGTAAACAATTTCAACTGTTTGGCAAAAGAAAGAAAAAACCAGATTATCCGTGCTGCTGCAAAAAGGTTTGCACGGCACGGGCTTGGGAAAACAACCTTAAGTGAAATTGCCCGCGATGTAAGGATAGGCAAAGCAACTATCTATCATTATTTTGAATCAAAAGAACAGCTTTTCTTTGAAGCACTTACTTTTGAAACCTCACAATACATAACTGATATCAAAGCCATCTTTAATAACGAGGAAACAGCAATCGGTGCAAGGCTGCTTGAATATTTCAGCTATAAAGAAAATGCAGATCAGAAATACAGACTGCTGTTTGAACTGATGCTGCTGCTTTTTAACGATGATTCATTCGAAAAAGAAAAAACAATTCTAACTAAATTTCTAAAAGAAGAAGAAGAAATTGTTAAGCTGATATTAAGCTCGGTTTACAGCGGACGAATTGAAAGCATGAACACTTCTCTTCCGGGCTATGTAGTTGTAAGCAGCTGGGGTCTGTTATTCGGAATGAAGCTGAAAAAAATCACCGACCCGGATAAAGTTTTAAGTGTAAGAGAAATTTTATTCCGTAACCTGGAAAACTTACTCTCCTGACTTCTCCTTTTCCGGCCCAACCTGGTCTTTTCTGTCTGCCGGTTTATTTTTATCTTTTTCCTGGATACCTGCAAAACTTTCATAAGTGCTCTTCAGTGCTGATACCAGGTTGGAGATATGATTTGAAATATTCTCAGCATCGGATGAAATCCTTAAATACAATAGACTGTTCCTTGCAGAAGTTTCATTTCTTTTTATCCTGGAAACCTGTGTCAGATCAAAGTTATCGGAAATATCTTTAAAGTGCGTAAGGGAATCTTTGAAATCCTGGATTTGTGAAAAATCCTTTGAGTTTAGAATTGCAACTGCTTCATTCACTTCCTTAGTAAGAAAATCAGATAACATCACCATAGAATCAAATTCATCCTTATGAGGTTTTTCATGATTATTATCTATATGCTCGAAACAGTTCTGAACTATGGATTTTGTGTTTAAAGCAATTTCCTGTATAGAATTAATTATTTTGCCAAACTTCTTGCCTTTTTTAATTTCTTTATCCTCGAGAATCTGAACTGTCTGGAAAATATTCTGTGTGATAAACCGCGCTTTTTTAGTATGCTTCTTTGCTTTCTTTCTTGTCTGCTTTAATATAATTCTGTCTTCTTCGTACAATCCTTTAATAGCATCTTCAACCTGTTCAGCGGAATTTTTCAGGTAATCGCCTATACCATTAAGACTGCCTACTGTTCCTTCAAGACTCGTAGTTATATTCTGGTGATAAAAATCTTCCATTTCTTCTTCATCAGCACTTAGTTCTTTATGAAGAACATAAGTTTTAAAAAGTATTACAGATGCGATAACCAGTAACCCGGCTATGGCATATACCTGTCCATAAAAAATTATAACTGCAAAAGAACCTGCAACAGTAAAAGCCATAAAAGCAGTAAAGAACCATCCACCGATAACAGTGATAACTCCGTTTATCCTGTAAACAGCACTGTCTCTTCCCCATGCTTTATCGGCAAGTGAGCTTCCCATTGCAACCATAAAGGTCACGTACGTTGTTGAAAGAGGCAGTTTAAGTGAAGTAGCAAATGAAATTAAAACGCTTGCGACCATGAGATTAACTGATGCACGAAGGAGATCAAATGCAGGTGCATTTTTATCTTTTAAGACGGGAGCACTATCTTCAAATCTTTTGCTGAATGCTTTTTGAACAGCACCAGGCATAGCTTTTTTGTAAATGCCTGAAACAACGACCATCATCCTTACGATTGAACGTGAAAGCATTGATGATTCAAATCTTTCGAAACCTTCAAACTGTCTGCCGAGGTTTACCTCAGTCTTTGTTACCGATCTTGCTTTTTTGGATAACCACAATGTGACCACCATTATAGCTCCTGCACCCAACAGTATAATCGTATTTGATTGTACCGGGCCTCTAAGTCCTTCCATCAAAATGGTAAAAGGGTTTCCACTTGAATTGGCTATCAGATAAGAGCTCATTCCTGCAAGCGGAACTCCAATAAAATTAACAAGATCGTTGGCTGCGAATGCTAATGCAAGTGCAAATGTTCCAACCAATACAATCGGCTTAAGAATATTTACTTTGGTAAATATTAAAAGGAACTGGAGTACAACAAACCAGAATGCAAGGCTTCCAAGTAAAATCATATTAACATTGTTTTCAATCAGCTTGTTAGAACCTTCAGGAAGAAATGTTATTCCCTTTGCGCCTTTAACAAGAATGAAATAAGTTATAAATGTCATTGCAACCGAACCCCAGATAGCACCGTATCTCTTAATCCTTTTACTATAATCGAAAGTAAAAATTAACCGGGTAATGAATTGAATTATAACACCAAACGTGAATGCAATGACGACAGATATAAGAATACCTGAAATAATTCCGAGTGCTTTTCCTGTATTTATAAATTCAACAAACCTGGAAATGTCACTTCCGGATTCTGCTAATTTTAATATTGATACCGCAACTGCCGCACCGAGCAATTCAAACACAACAGAAACTGTGGTAGAAGTGGGAAGAGCGAAAGTATTAAACATATCGAGAAGTAATACATCGGCAATCATTACAGCAAGGAAAACCATCATGACATCTTTGAACAGGAATAGTTCAGGGTTGAATATTCCTTTCCTTGCTACTTCCATTATTCCGCCTGAAAAGGTTGTCCCGATAAAAATTCCCAATCCGGCAACGATAAGGATTACATGCCGAGGGGCCACTTTTGATCCGACTGCGGAATTCAGAAAGTTAACAGCATCATTGCTGACACCTACAACAAGATCTGAGGCTGCAAGAATGAAAAGGATAATTACTAATATAAAATATATTTCCACTGTGTATCCTTCGGCTAACCAGTATTAGAAAATGATAATTTGAAAGATTAAATAACCCGGTTTATGGTTTTCAATATTAAATAATTGTTAAGAAGTGAACAAATTTTGGAAAATAGTGTTTAAAAATCATCTTAAAATTAAAATAATTTGGATAAAATTCGATGCTTACTTAATTTTCACTGTAATAATTATACCCACAGCGAATTAAATATCAGATGCCCTCATTTTTCAATTCGTGGTTTCCTTTCATCTACCTTTACGGAGTCGGGGGTGCTTTTTTTCTTTTTGGTTTGATCCTGCTCAGGAAAAGTAAAGCAATAGATATGACCAATAAGAAACACCGGAAATGGTTTAAAATAATGGTAGGTGGCTACTTTTATTTCGTTTTAATGCATGCTTTTCTAATAATCTCCGCACTTTATTTTTAATATGGGTTTAGAACACTTTCATAATATAGGGTCTTCAACTGATTGGATAGTGATGATAGTTTACTTCATTGCTATTATGCTGTTTGGAAGTTACTTCGGAAAATATAACAGGAATACACAGGATTTCTTTTTTGGCGGCAGACGATTTGCCTGGTGGCTTATCGCTTTTTCAATTGTTGCTACGGGAGTCGGAAGCCATAGCTTCGTAAAATATTCTGCTAAAGGTTTCGAGAATGGTTTCTCCTCGACAATGACTTACATCAACGATTGGTTTTTTATTCCCTTCTTTTTGTTTGGATGGCTGCCGATAATTGTTTACACAAAAATTCGTTCAATCCCGGAATATTTTGAAAAAAGATTTAGTCCCTCAGCAAGATTTCTTGCAACACTTCTGTTATTATTTTATATGATCGGATACATTGGTATTGGTTTTCTTACATTAGGAAAAGCTATGCTGCCGATGCTTCCTGAATCATTTGTTATTGCCGGCATCAGTTTTAATGTTACGTTGATGGGTGTGGTTATATTTATATCGATAGTAACCGGAATATATATAACATTCGGAGGTCAGACAGCAGTAATATTCACAGATTTAGCACAAGGATTTATCCTGTTATTTGCTGGATTACTTTTATTCGTTTTAGGATTAAGCTATATCGGTGGATTTAATACCTTCTGGAATTTATTACCTGTAGAATGGAAAATGCCGCTCGCAAAATTTAATGAACCGTCCAGTTTTAATTTTGTGGGAATATTCTGGGAGGATGGAATCGCGGGCTCAATAGGATTCCTGTTTATGAATATGGGTTTAGTTATGAGATTTATGGCAACTAAGAGTGTAAATGAAGGCAGGAAAGCCGCGGTGTTTAATATACTTTTTATGCTTCCTATATCTGCAATAGTAGTTGGAAATGCAGGCTGGATCGGGAAAGCAATTTCAGTAGCCAGTCCTCAAACAATTCCTCCAAATACAGCACCCGACCAGATATTTGTTGTAGTAGCAAGCATAGTTTCACACCCGGGGGTATTTGGATTTATAATGGCTGCACTTGTCGCGGCACTTATGTCAACTGTCGATACACTTATTAATGCTACTGCAGCCGTATATATAAATGACGTTCACCGCCCGTTAAAAAAATGGTTTAATATGAAAACGGCGGATTTTAAAACAGAAGATAAACACGAACTCAATGCTGCAAGATTATCATCAATTGTAATTACAATACTCGGCGTATTATCTGTATTGTTATTTGAAAGATTCCCTACTGTTTATGAAGCTCATGGGTATTTCCATTCAACTCTAACTCCACCATTGGTTGTCGCAATTTTCCTTGGAATCTTCTGGAAAAAGTTTACACCGGCGGCGGTTATTTCTTCCTTGCTGGGTGGAATAACGCTTATGATCCTTGGTGCAAATTACCCGGCTATTCTTATAGCACCATTTGATCATGGCATAAAGATGGACCCTGTGCATCCTTATACTTATATACGCGCTTTATATAACTTGGTGGTTTGCGGTGTTGTTGCTGTAGCCATAACGTATTTAACACCCTGGTTAAAAAATACAGTTTCAAAACTCAAAGAGCAGCAAAACGCAGCTTTTATATTCAGAAGTTTTACAATAATTTCGGGAATTATTTTTGTCGGACTTATATTCAGTTCATCTTTCTTTTACCTGCATCCCGATTCAGTAATGGAAATTTCAATAATGATATTCGCTGCATTCATGATGACATTAATGGTTGCCTTATCTGCCACATATTATATCAAGTATGATGAATATAAACAAACAGAAGGCTTAACTGCGTGGTCTATTAAAAAAGCAAAAGAGATGTTTAAAGGCAGACCTTTGAACGAAGCTGATGGAGAGACAATTAAAGTTAAATTGAAATTAATACCCGAAACTGCCGACAAAGTTTACTTCTCCCGACAGGATATGAAAAAGATGAATGCTAATCCCGGTGATCTTGTTTATATTTGTGATGCAAGAAAATGGCTTGGCGGGCTAAAATCAATTCACTCCACATATGGTGATCCACATGATGAAGATGGCATAGTATATGTTAATGATGAACATATTATGCAGGGTCAGTTTTCCAGAAACCGACTGCATACTGCTGAAAAAGAAATGTAATAGCGGATAAATTAAATTTTTGGGTCGACAACATTTCGATTTATAAATCAAAATTTCAGTTCATATAATTTGTCCTGATCTTACATTAATTTAATTTCCAAATAACAACTATAATAGATCATGTGTTCTATACACAAATGCAGTTTAATTGCTTATGTTATAAGCAAGATTTGAATTCTTATATAGCAAAATTTTTATTTTATTAATCACAGCAAGAATGAATATAATTTTTACAAAAGAATATCCTGCCTGCCACCACCCAAATCAGATGAATTATCCGGATGTTAGCCGGGGAAACATAGAACACCCATTTCTGGTGACATTTGTATCCGGAAAAATCATCAACCTAAATTCTTCTTGCAATTTGTGTTTATCACAAGTTGAATAATTTTATCAAAAGACTATATAGTCTTAGAAATATATTTGAAACTCAAAAAGCAGAATGAATTGAACAATTAATTTGTTTTCAATCTAATTCAGCTTAATATTAAATAACATTCCAGGAGGCCCTAATGACTAAAAAATTAATATTAGTCACATTTTTTTCATTTCTGTTTTGTACCCAGTTTATATTTTCTCAAAACTCGGATATAGGTCCGGAATCTGTAACTGGTGTGGGGAGTAATAATGGTATAACACCCCAAGAACGTGTCTTTGTTCAAAATCAAACCCATTCTAAAACTGAAGTTCCTACCGAAATTCTTGATGCTTTAAATGAAGCAAGAAAGAACAACGATATTGTAAAAATGAACGAGTTGAACAACATTATACTAAAAAATTACTCAAATGGAGTCAGAGTAGTTGGAACTTCAGAATTTCAAAATCAAGAAGAACTTCCAATTCCCGACCGAGGTTTTTCTAGCATTAACTATAAACCGGATTGGCTTAATAATGACGTACTCGCAGATACTGGTACTACTTTAAATTACCAGAGACGTAACCTTGATTTAAAACATGGTGATGATGGAAATATGTATATAGCTCATTCATTGAATCAGGCTGGCTATAGAGGTATTCAGATTGTCAGATCCACGGATGAAGGAGCAACCTGGTCATATATAGGTGGTATTTATTACCCTTCTATAAACGCATACATAATGACACTTTCAATGATTGTTGACAAAAGAGGGACTACAAATGATTCGACTTTAATAATAGTATATTATACACATTCTGCTGCCACAGATAATAATGGTGCTGCTTTGGGTTTTTTCTCATTTAATCCAGCTACTGGTCACTATAATATAAGAAGTATAGATACACCACCAGCGGGCAGAGAATTTAATTATGTATCCGCAGTAAGTGATGGACAATACTACGGTACTGCTACTTATATTGGATGTATAGTAGGTGATTATAGTAATGATGCAGATTCAACATATAATATAAATTTATACAGAAGTATAGATTGGGGTGATAGCCATACTTCAGTTTCATTAGGTTTTGCATCGTCTAGCTGGGTAGATCGATATCCTAATGCAGCATTTTTACCTGGGGCCAACTTTAGTGATTCTATAATGATTGTAACTCAAAGAGATTTTTCTGGCTATAACTTAATCAGGGGATTTGTAACATCATGGTCAAGTTTATCTTCAGACTTCAGGACCATTTTCTTGAATCCATCAGTATTCCAAGGAAAATACTATGAAAAACCATTTATTGCAATAAAACAAGGTGTTCGTACTGATCCTAAAGATATAATTATATCATGTACAAAAGATAGTGTTGGTGTTTACCATACTTCTATAGATGGTGGAGTAACGTGGGGTTTAGATTATACATTGGACCAACAGTTTACTAAAACCACAAACTGGACTGCGGTTTCAGCTGACTCGATGAGCGGAACAGGAGATTTTATGGTTGTCTATTCAAATTTTAATTATGATTCTATCAATGTACGTAGAGGAACTAATGGATCTCTAGGTGGAACTACATTTAAAGGAACTCTTTATCATTCACAGGAACCAACCCGCCTGTTTGCGCAATTTATAGAGATGCTGCAAATATGCGATATAGTACCTTTGCATACTGGGCTTTCGGACCTACAGATATTTATTACAACGGAGAGAATTTACTACCTGTAAGTGTTAAAGAAGATAATACACCAATAAAATCATTTAAGCTTAATCAGAATTATCCTAACCCATTTAACCCAAGCACAGTAATTAAATACAATGTGCCCCAGAACTCAACTGTTAAGATTAAGATATATGATGTGATTGGAAATGAAGTTACTACTTTAATTAATGGAACAATGGATGCCGGAAATCACGAAGTAACTTTTGACGGAAGAAACCTTTCAAGCGGAGTTTACTTCTATAAAATGGAAGCAATTCCAGTGAGTGGTGGAAAGAGTTTTGTCCAGACAAAGAAAATGATGTTGATAAAATAATATTCCATTAAATATTTATTTATGAAAGACCACCTGGATGGGTGGTCTTTTTTATTTCTTTTACTTTTATTGTAGTAACAAAAAATAAATATTTGAATTGAAGAAACTCCCCGTGCATTTTTTTCTAGGTTTAATTCTAATATCAGTATGCTGGTATTTAAACTGGTCATTAACCGGTTTACGTACTTACCTGTTATTCTTCCCTCTCTGGCTTGGATATATATTTTTTGTCGATTCAAATGTTTTTTTGAGAAAAGGTTCATCTCTTTTAAAAAGAAATTGGAAGAAATTTATTTTATTATTTCTTATTTCTGCCCCATCGTGGTGGTTATTTGAATTGTTAAATGAAAGAACCGGTAACTGGATGTATTTGGGAAAAGTATTCTTTACTGATTTTGAATATGCTGTTTATGCAACTCTTTCATTTTCTACTGTAATGCCCGCAGTTTTTGAAACCGCAGAATTAATTTCAGCATTTAATTGGGCTAATTATTTTCATAATAAAAGAGCAACAAAAAAATCAACTGCTAAAACAAGCATAATTTTTACTGCAGGAATTTTTTGTTTAGTTCTACTCATATTTCTGCCGGATTATTTTTTCTATCTAATCTGGATTTCAATGTATTTAATTATTGAACCATTGAACACCTGGATGGGAAACTCATCTTTATTTACATTTTTGTCTGAGGGAAACTGGAAACCGGTGGTCTGTCTTATAGCAGGCTGTCTGATCTGTGGTTTCTTTTGGGAAATGTGGAATTATTATTCTTATCCGAAATGGATTTATCATTTACCACTTGCCGATTTTTTCCATATTTTCGAAATGCCTGCATTGGGATATATAGGTTATATCCCCTTTTCCCTTGAACTGTTTGCTATTTATAATTTTATAAATGGAATATTCAGAAATAAACAAAATACTTATCTTAGTTTTGACTAGCGGATTAACTTTTGAATAATTAGTGGATTACAATAATATTGTTTTCTTTATTCGTATCCGGTATATCTTCCCTCCCCAACACTACTTGTTTTACAAGCCTGGGTATTTTGTAACTCAAATTCAATTCATCAGAATCCTTCCACACATCGGCATTTCGATAAATTTTTTCTTGACTTCCATCTTCATAAATAATATTCAAAGCCGCAGGAATTGGAATGTTACCAACTTTTTGAATTACAATTTTTAATAAATCATCTTCTATATACGCTTTTGAAAGTTTTAAATCAGGGTAACCAAACTCAAAAAACCATGGTTTCCAGTACCAGCTTAAATCTTTTCCCGAGATTCGGTTGAAAGTATAAAAGAAATCATAAGGGATGGGATGTTTCCCATGCCAGTTATTCATAAATTCGTGCAGAGCATCCAAAAAAAGTGAATCACCTAATAAATCATCAAGAAACCTGTATGCCAGTGATGATCTTGCATATGCAGAATTACGGTATGAACGATATTCCAAATTTACAGATGGTACCATTAATGGAATTTCAGTCTCATCACCTGCAAAGTTTTCATAATTCTTTATTTCCTTAATCCTGGGAAAATCATTTTTATAATAATTCTGTTGAAGTCTCAGTGGTAAAAATACAGCCCAACCTTCATCCATAAACGCATATTTTTGCTCATTAGTACCCATGAAAAAAGGGAAATATTGATGTGAGGTTTCATGAGAAGTTAATTGAACAGTTCTTTCTATGGAATCTGTTGATCCATCATTAATCATCATCGGGAATTCCATCCCACCAGAGCCATTAAATACAGTAAAACAAGGAAAAGGAAATGGAACATCAGGCATTTTTGTAGATAGATATTGAATAGTTTCCCTTGCAATGTTTGCAACATTATAAAAATCAGTCGATTCTCTTTTATAAACTGCGTTAATAAAAATTCTTCTTCCGGATTTCTTATCGACTTCAAAACTAATTCCATCCCACAAGTAGTGATCACTAAAAGAGAATGCAAAATCGGTAACGTTTTCGGCTTTGTACCTAAATGTATTCTTGGAATTATCTATAAATATTTTGTTTTTATTTAAATCCTGTTCAGTTATAATTCTAACTACAGAATCAGATATTTGAGCTTGTTGAATCCTTTTAAGATATTCTGCATTAAAAATTTCTTCAGCATTCTGAAGAGTCCCGGTTCCCCAAACACCAAAGGTTTTTGGGACAGTTATTTCAACAGAATAATTATTAAAATCATTATAGAATTCCCGGATACCTGCGTATTGGTAAGTGTCCCATCCATCGATATCATCATAAACAGAAATTTGAGGATACCAGTAGCCAATTAAATATGAAGTTGAGTCATAACCCCCCATTCTGATTTGCACTTTATCCTGCAATGGAAAACTCCATTCCAATTTCAGATTCGACTCGCTTTTTGGTTCAATATATTTTGCAAGCTTGATGGTCATTATTGTAGAATTAATCGAAACGGTTTCATCTTCAGATGAGAAATTATCTTCATTAATATTAATTTTAGAAATCTTTACTCCATCATTTATAGCTTCAGGATCCGGGACTGTAAAATCACGTATCGAACCTTTTTTCAAAATATTCTGATATAAACGAATTACAAAAGTTTTTAATGTGTCAGGACTATTATTATAATACTTGATCGTTTCTGAACCGACTAATGAATGGCTTTTAAGATCAATGTTTACTTTAATATTGTAGTCTGAAGAATTTTGCCAATAATTTTTCCCGGGTTTTCCATCAAACGATCTTGTTCCGTTTGTAAAAGCTTGTTTAACATTGCGAGCTATATATAGATCAGATTGTGCTGAAAGTTGAAGAGTAAGTAAAATACAAATCGCAAAAACAATTCTTAACTTAGTTTTCATTTCAAATTATTTTTAATTTATTTTTAAATAAGATTAGTCAAAAAGAGAATTATCATTCCTCTTGCTTATTGGTCTCTGGAATCTTTTGTAAGCCAATGAAGTTGCTTCTCTTCCCCTAGGTGTGCGTTGAATAAATCCTTGCTGTATTAAGTACGGTTCATAAACTTCTTCAATTGTACCAGGGTCCTCGTTTACAGCTACTGCAATAGTATTCAAACCAACAGGCCCGCCATTAAATTTTTCAATGATAGCAAGAATAATTTCTTTATCCATTTCATCAAG
Organism: uncultured Ignavibacteriales bacterium; assembly: GCA_963822905.1. GTDB lineage: Bacteria > Bacteroidota > Ignavibacteria > Ignavibacteriales > Ignavibacteriaceae > CAWGJF01. The sequence goes on along the minus strand of CAWGJF010000001.1, from coordinate 1,687,211 downwards.
TCCGAATTCATCAACTTCAAGTGCGTTCAAAGCTTTCTTTGATATTTCCAGGTCTATAATTTTCTTATTATCAAAGTCAGCAAAGTCACGAGTTCTTCTCAAGAGCCTGTTTGCAATTCTCGGTGTTCCACGCGATCTCTTAGAAATTTCAACAGAAGCATTACCATCAATTTTAACATCAATTATTTTTGCAGAACGTGTTATAATTTGCTGCAGATTATCAGCCGGATAATAATCAAGCCTGAACTTTATTCCGAATCTGTCCCGCAATGGTGAGGTTAGCATTCCGGCCCTTGTTGTTGCCCCGATTAAAGTGTATTTCGGTAAACTAATTTGAATCGAACGTGCATTCGGTCCACTGTCAATCATTATATCAAGTTTATAATCTTCCATTGCCGAATAAAGGTATTCTTCAACAACAGGACTAAGCCTATGTATTTCATCAATAAATAAAACAGATTTCTCTTCAAGGTTAGTTAGTATTCCTGCAAGATCACCCGGTTTTTCAAGTACCGGACCTGATGTAACTTTAATTTTGGAACCAAGCTCATTTGCAATTATATGTGCCAACGTGGTTTTCCCAAGTCCCGGTGGACCAGTCAGCAAAGTATGATCAAGTGCTTCCTCTCTTTTTTTTGCAGCAGTTATAAACACATTCAAATTTTCTGTAATTCGATTTTGCCCTACAAACTCCCCGAGTAATGACGGTCTTAAAGTTTGCTCAAAATTTTTCTCTTCTTCATTCATTGCTGGTTCAACAGAATTTGCTTTTCTCATTTGCCGACAGATATTTATGTAACCAGTTGTTTATTTCTAATTTTGAAAAAATGGATTAATAGTACAAATAACGTCATTAAAGTTAACATTATAATCGCTGCGCCAAAAGACTGCCATCCATCAAACGTGTTTCCCCAGATGTTTGAAATCCCCGGGTTCCAGGCACTTCCATATAAAATAAGCAGATGCACAATATAAATGAGCAACGTATTACGACCAACCAGAATAATAAACCTGGGAATAGTTTCAACTTTCAGGGCAATATATGATACGAGTGAATTTAATACTACCACAAATCCTAGACGGAAAAATACAATGTTGGGTGTTGCAGAATAAATTGTCGTATCGTATCCTAGTTCATGCGTAAACAAATCAAAAAGCATTGAAATTAGAATTAATGCAAATCCAATTATTCCCAAAATCAGACTGAAATTTACGGATTTAAAAACCATTGGGTTTTTTGCAAGGTAGCTTCCAAGTACTCCTCCCATCAACAGGTAAGCAAGCCAGGGAAATAATGGAAACAGTGATCCATTTTCAGCAGACATATAACCCGCTAAGGGAACTGGTAAAATAGCACTCCAGTTTATTTTGTAAATCAGAGGAGTTAAAAAAATAATTAAAAGTGAAATTATACCAAATGTATAAGAATCATTGATTTTAAATTTTTCGGAAATTAGCAAAAGGGATAATACAACTAACAATCCACAGCCAATCAGATGCAACACGTCAACAGTATAAAATGTTCTTAGAGATTCTTCTGTTACATAACGGAAATCAAAAACTGACCAGGTAGGATATCTTAAAAGGTAACCTAAAAATATCAGTAGAAAAGCTCTTTTAATTCCCTTTAATACACGCGGGTTTTTGAAAAATGATTTATCAACTAACCGAAATAAATAAGTAAAGACAACTCCTGCAGAGAATAGAAAAATAGGAGCCGTCAATCCTCTCATAAAATTCCAGGCACCGTAAATCGGAAATTCAGACGTCCTGTAATCATTTAGTAAAACAACATTAATTGTATGCCCCTGCACCATTTGTATAACAGCAAATGCCCTCATTAAATCAATAAAAATGATTCTGTGTTTTTTTTCTGATGAAGTCATTATACGGAGAAAAAGACTTTAATTATGCTATAAATTAAGTATTATTCTCAAATAATTAAACTTAAGGTGGAAGGAGTATTTAGAAAAGAACCAGTAATAAACGGGTTTCTGCTCAAAGGATTGGAATTGTTCTGGATTTAATATTTTCGTCTTTCGGAAGTCTCAAAGTTAATTGACCGTTTTCATATTTAGCTTCGATTCCTTGCATATCTATTGAATCAGATATTTTGAAGGTTCGATAGTAGTTCCCTGTTTCTGCTTCATTCAAAATATAATCTCTATTCATTACTTCGTTATAATTAATTCTGCCGAAAATCATTAATTGTGAATCATTGATTTTTACAGAAATATCATTTCTCGAAACTCCCGGTATATTTACAACAAGAACGTAATCATCTTTTGTTTCGAAAATATCTGAATCGGGAAGAACACTTTTTTCTGTGGAGAGCAATTCTTCAAGTGATATTTGCTGATTTTTAAAAACTACTATTCCTCTGTTCATTTTTTAATAATATTTTATTGATAAAAAAACCGGACACTATATAAATGTCCGGTTCCTTTCATGGTTAACTATTCTTTTTTCTTTTTATCTTCTTCATCATCAACAACTTCATAAGATGCATCCTGAACTTCTTCCTTTTCATCTTTTTTAGTCTGTTCCTGTCCTGTTGTTTGTTGCTGTTGCGGTGCTCCTTGTTGTTCTCCACCTGTTTGTGAATATAACTTTGAAGCAATTTCATTCCAGGCTTTGCTTAATGAATCTGTTGCACTTTTTATCTGGTCTGAATTATTTGTTGCAACTGCATCTTCAACTTTCTTGATTTCAGCTTCCAGTTTTGATTTAACATCCGGAGTAATTTTATCTTTCAATTCTTCCATCTGCTTTTTAGTCTGGAATACCAAACTATCAGCCTGGTTTCTAACTTCAACTGATTCTTTCTTCTTTTTATCTTCAGCAGCATGTTCTTTTGCATCGTTTTTCATTTTTTCTATTTCATCCTGGTTTAAGCCGCTGGAAGATGTAATCCTGATGCTCTGTTCTTTATTAGTCGCTTTATCCTTTGCACTAACATGCATTATCCCGTTTGCATCTATATCAAAAGTAACTTCAATTTGCGGGATTCCTCTCGGTGCTGGTGGAATTCCATCAAGATGGAACCTTCCAAGTGTCCTGTTATCCGCAGCCATTGATCTCTCACCTTGAAGAACATGTATTTCAACCGAAGGTTGACTATCAGATGCCGTGGAAAAAGTTTCACTTTTTCTCGTAGGGATAGTTGTATTTGCATCAATCAATTTTGTAAACACACTACCAAGAGTTTCGATTCCAAGTGAAAGCGGTGTTACGTCAAGTAAAAGAACATCTTTAACATCACCAGCAAGAACACCACCCTGGATTGCTGCACCAATTGCAACTACTTCATCCGGGTTAACACCTTTATGTGGCTCTTTACCAAATAATTTTTTAACTAATTCCTGAACCATCGGAATTCTAGTTGAACCGCCAACAAGAATAACTTCATCTATCTCTGAAGAACTAACACCGGCATCCTTAATTGCATTTTCACAAGGGATTCTCGTTCTATCAACAAGGTCATGAATCAATTGCTCAAATTTTGATCTGGAAATATTCAGATTTAAATGTTTCGGGCCATCCTGTGTTGCTGTAATAAATGGAAGATTAACATCTGTCGAAGAAGATGATGACAATTCAATCTTAGCTTTTTCAGCTGCCTCTTTCAGCCTTTGTAAAGCCATTGGATCTTTTCTCAAATCAATACTATCGGATTTCTGGAATTCATCCGCAAGAAAATTGATTAATCTCTGATCAAAATCATCGCCACCTAAATGTGTGTCTCCATTTGTTGATTTAACTTCAAATACTCCATCACCAAGTTGTAAAACAGAAATATCAAACGTTCCGCCGCCAAGATCGTAAATTGCGACTGTGTGATCTTTTGTTTTCTTATCCAATCCATATGCTAAAGCTGCAGCGGTTGGTTCATTAATTATTCTTTTAACTTTTAAACCTGCTATTTCACCAGCGTCCTTAGTTGCTTGTCTCTGTGAATCGTTAAAATATGCCGGTACAGTAATAACAGCTTCGGATACTTCCTGTCCAAGATATTCTTCTGCGGTCTTTTTCATTTTCTGTAATATCATTGCACTAATTTCTGGTGGAGAATAAACACGATCATCTATATTTACTCTTGCTGAATTACTATCACCGGGAACAACTTTATAAGGCACTTCACCCATTTCAGTTGAAACTTCACTAATATTTCTTCCCATAAACCTCTTTATGGAAAAGATTGTATTTGTTGGATTAGTAATTGCCTGCCTTTTTGCCGGTTGCCCTACAAGCCTTTCACCTGATTTTGAAAAAGCAACAACTGATGGTGTTGTTCTTCCGCCTTCCGAATTTGGAATAACAACCGGGTCATTTCCTTCCATTACAGCTACACATGAATTTGTCGTACCTAAATCGATACCTATTATTTTTCCCATTTTATTTTTCTCCTTTAACTTTTAGCAGCATTCTCCTGCTATGATTAGTTCTGATTAATTTCAATTATTCTTTCACCAGGTTTTCCTGATTTTATTTTTTTGATTTTTATACTGAGAATACCATTTTCAAAATTTGCATCTATAGAATTTGAATCAAAATTATTACTTAACCTTATATTCCTTTCAAACTTTCCATATGCTCTTTCATTCAAAATTAATGAGTTCAAATGAGTGTCAGTATTTTTGTTTTTCTTTTCACCACTTAACTTCAAAATGCTATTTTCGTAAACCAGTTTGACATCTTCTTTTTTTAAACCCGGCAACTCAATATTTATTAAAAGTTCTTCTTCATTTTCTTGAATTTCTAATGCCGGATTAAATCCATAATTATATTTATACTTATTGATAAGAGCGTTCCTCGTCAGATTTGGTCTGGTCTGGAACTCTAAGTACCTCATTAGTTTTTCCTTCATTTTAATACTTGTTAATTATAAACAATACAAGCAAAGTGCCATTAACGAAGATAGGCCTTAAGCCCTTATATTATAATAGATTAGGGAACATTATGAAGTTTGCTCGAAAAATTCCAGTGCGACACTATTGCTGCCAATCTGACAATTCGACTATTCTAGGACATTAAAAACTGACAAATATGTAGTTTTTATTTAATTTTATTTCATTAAATGAGGTGAATTTTGTTTGCATTTGAAATCTTTGATATCAAACTTGATACAGATTATATTGGTCGAAAATTCTTCTATTTAGAAGAGACAGAATCGACAAATATACTTTTGAGTAAAAACAGTAAAGAGTTTAAAGATAATGGAACTATAGTTCTGGCTGAAAACCAGACAAAGGGTAAGGGCAGAAAAGATAGAATATGGGCAAGTGCGAAGGGACTTAATTTGACTTTCTCTATCCTGTTAACCGAACCCGAACTTTTAAAAATTTCTCCGAACATAGTAAATCTTTGTTCATCATTATCAGTTGCTACCTCTATCGAAAATTTATTCCAATTGAACGCAACTTTAAAGTGGCCTAACGATGTTTTGATAAACAATAAAAAAGTTGCCGGGATATTATTGGAAACTTCAACTAAAGGGAAAGGAATAAATAGGATAGTTGTTGGAATTGGTATCAATGTTAACCAGGTAACTTTTCCGAATGATTATAAAATTCCTGCTACCTCTATTAAAAATGAATTCAAATTAAATATTGAAAGAGAATTAATTCTCGCTGAAACATTAAATTTGTTTGAATATTTTCTTGATATAGCTCACAACGATCCTGGATACATTCTAAAAGAATGGCGATCAAAATGTAAAATGATAGGTGATAAAATAACAATTTCTGAGAACGACAAAATGAAATCGGGCATTTTTGATGACATTGATGACGAAGGTTTTTTGATATTGAAAACAAAAAGTGGTCTGGAAAGAATTATTTCTGGTGATGTGAGTATAGTTTAATGTTGCTAGTAATTGATATTGGTAACTCACGAATTAAAACAGCGATATTTGACCAAGATAAAATTATTTCTTCAGATTCATTTATTGACCAAATCAAATTTGAGTCATACCTTAAAAGCCAGGATATCACTGAAATTGCTATTTGCTCAGTTGTACCTGATAAAGCTAAGTTAATTACCCAACAAATTTCTGGACTAAAAGGAATATCGCCCTTTGTTATTACAAATGATATGAAGACTAATTTGTCTGTTACTTATAAAACTCCTGAAACTTTAGGGATTGACAGACTCTGTTCAGCTGAAGGTGCATTTTTTCTTTTTAAGAAATCTAAAACACATAAAAGTTATAATAGGAAAACTTATATTCTTACAATTGATTTCGGAACAGCGACAACGATAAATATAATTGAATATCCAGGAAAATTTATCGGTGGTCTGATCGCTCCCGGAATTGATATGATGTTTGAGTCTTTAAATAAAAAAACTGCTCAACTACCTGATGTTATTGTTTCTGATTTCAATTCAGTAATAGGTGATGGGACAAAATCATCAATTGCAAGTGGGGTAATTAATTCTAATGTAGGATTGATAGAAAAAAATTTAGATTATTTGAAGGAAGAAAAATCTGCCAAAGAAATAATTGTGTATTTGACTGGAGGAAATGCAAATAAAATTATTCCGCATCTCAATTTTGAATTTATTTACGAAGAAAATTTGGTTTTTTATGGAATAAACACTTTGTATATCCAGAATAAAAAAACGAATAACACTAAATTCTAATCAATTCATTATCAATCAATCTCGTTTTTCCTACTCTTGCAGCAACTAGGATATAATATTCATTTCCCCCATCGAGAAGGTCATCTTCACTGAATCCATAAGCATTTCTAATATCAATGTAATCAACTTTAATAGATTCTTTCTGACTAAGTACTGCTTTCATATTATCAATCACAATTTGAGGATTCGTTTCCTTATCTTCTTCAATGAATTTCCTTCCGTATAAAAGTGCTTCATGAATTGTTAATGCAGTTTCTTTTTCTTTTGAAGATAAATAAATATTCCTGGAACTCAGGGCCAAACCATTACCTTCACGGATTATCGGGCAAACAATAATTTCAATCCCCATTTTTAAATCAGCAACCATCTGTTTTATTACTTCAACCTGCTGGGCATCCTTTTGTCCGAAGAAAGCAAAATCAGGTTGAACACAATTAAATAAAATGTTTACTATTGTTGCAACTCCTCTGAAATGGGTAGGTCTGAATTCACCTTCAAGAATTGTTGAGATATCATCTACAGAAACAAATGTTTGAAAATTTAGACCATAAATTTCATTTTCATCCGGATAAAAAAGTAAATCCACTTTTTCATTTTCCAGAAGATTTTTATCCTTTTCAAAATCCCTTGGATATTTTTCTAAATCTTCACCTTCGGCAAACTGAGTTGGATTAACAAAAATTGAAACGACTGTGAAATCTGATTTTCTCTTTGAAACACGAATAATTGATAAATGACCTTCGTGGAGAAAACCCATTGTTGGAACAAAGCCGATGGTTTTTCCCGATTTTTTCTGAAGTTTGATTTCTTTTTGAAGTTCGAAGACTTTGGTAATTACTTTAATAGCAAAAACCTATGAGATAAGTTCTAACAAATTATTTATTGTTGATCGAAGTTCTTTTCGATGAGAGACAATATCGACAAAACCTTTTTCAAGTAAAAATTCGGATCTCTGGAAACCTTCAGGTAAATCTCTTCCGATTGTTTGCTTAATTATCCGAGGTCCGGCGAATCCAATTAAAGCTTTAGGCTCCGCAATATTAAAATCCCCAAGCATTGCATAGCTGGCAGTTGTGCCACCAGTTGTTGGGTCAGTCAAAACTGAAATGTAAGGAATCTGTGCGTCCGCCAGTCGGGCAAGGCGTGAACTTGTTTTTGCCATTTGCATTAACGAAAAAGCACCTTCCATCATTCGGGCACCACCACTCTGTGAGATTACAACCAGTGGAATTTTATTTTTGAAAGCTCTGTCTGTAACCCGGGCTACTTTTTCACCAACAACAGAACCCATACTTCCGCCAATAAATCCAAAATCCATGCACCCGATAGCAATCTCACGACCTTCAATTTTTCCGGTTCCAATTCTTACAGCGTCATTCAGATTTTGTTTTTTAATTGTATCAACAATTCTATCTTTATATTTCTTAGTATCTGTAAATTCCAATGGATCCGCTGAACGCATCTTTTTATTCAATTCTCTAAAACTACCTTTATCTAAAAGAAATTGAATATATTGCTGACTGCCAATCCTGAAATGATGATCACACTTAAGACAAGTCCAGAGATTCGTTTCTAATTGTTTATTATGAATTATTTCACCACAACCAGGACATTTAACCCACAATCCATCGGGGAGCTCTTTTTTTTGTGAGTCTGGTGAAATCTTATCTTTTGATCTTCTGAACCAGGGCATTAACTATCAGCTTTCTGAACATTTGCATATATAACAAGAATTTTCGATGGTTCTTTTGGATCGTTAGATTTTACTGTAACTGTTCTGCTCATTTTCCCTGACCTGTGTTTTGTATCAAGTTCGACTTTCAATGTTCCTTCTTCACCAGGTTTTAAATGATCACTGCTAACAAGTGCAGCAGTACAACCACATGAAGTAGTAATATCACTTATCTTTAACAGACCAGCTCCTTTATTTGCGAATTTAAAAGTATAATCAACCACTGCTCCTTCTTTTACACTTCCAAAGTCATGCTGGGATTCTGAAAACTGAATTGCAGGCGTTCCACTTATATCACCTTCTTTTTCTTTCACATTAGCTGTAATAGTTAAAACCATTTCACTATTTTGTGGATCATTTGAAGTGATTCGTACTGTTTTTTTCTGAGGTCCCTTTTTTCCTCTTGAATTAAAAGTGACAAGCAGGTTTGTTGATTCCCCGGGAGCAAGTTCATTTTTTTCAGGTTTAGCAGCCGTACAGCCACAAGATGCTTTTACTTTCTCAATCTTTAAAACATCGCCGCCATTATTCGTTAAGGTAAATGTATGAAATACAACATCCCCGGTAGTTATAGTACCGAAATCATGTACCTTATTTTGTACAACCAGTTCCGGTTGAAACATTTGAGCAAAACCAATTGAGACTAATAATAAAAGTAGTGTGGAAATTTTATTTATCATTTTACCTTCTCCTTAATTATAAAACTTTTAAGATAGTTAGGTTCTAAATAATCAAAATCTATTATTTTCTTTTTTTCTCCGAATTGCTTCGCCCACAAAGCAACAAATTCGGGTGCAGGAGATGAAAACACAAAAGGAGTATCCTGTTTCACATTGCCAAAGACTTTACAATGTTTAATCCTGCCCGGTAACAATTTCTTCTCTAATATCTGCAAATCATCAACAAATATATAACTATTAGCCTTAATTTGAAACTTAGCAATATATACCTCATCTTTATTTACTTTATTTACGATAAAGAAATTAGTACCCGATCTATATAAACCCGAAATTTCCAATGCAAGTGCCTCAAATGTCGGGACTGGAATTAGAGGGATTTTCCAGCCATATGCCAAACCTTTCGCAGCAGCCATTCCGATTCTTAAACCAGTGAATGAGCCCGGACCTTCAGAAATCGCTATTGATTCAATTTGGTAAGACTGAATTTCAGCTGCTTTCATCAAGTTGTCAATTATAATCAGTAGTTTTTCGGAATGGGAATTTTTCAAATGAATCGATGATGAGAAATATTTATTCTCATTAAAATAAATACATGCACTACAAACAACATCAGATGTTTCAATGGATAAAATTGCTTTTTCAGTTTCCATACTGTATAAATTCAAATTCCCGTGATAAATCTTCCAATACTTTTATATTTATTTCAACTCTATTTCCCGGTATCGCTTCCTCTACCAGGTTTCCCCATTCAATAAAAATAATTGCTTCATCATCATTCAAATAATCAAGCCAACCTATTTCAAGTAACTCTTCATAATTCTTCAACCTGTAAAAGTCGAAATGATATGCTTTAATTTTGCCTTCGTATTGATTAACTATAGCGAATGAAGGACTATTAACATTCGATATGTTGAATTGTTTTAAAACTTCCCTGACAAAAAAAGTCTTTCCTGCACCAAGTTCGCCTAAAAGAATAATTCTATTTGTAATTTCAAGCTGTTTACTAAACTCAACCGCGATTGCAGATGTGTCTTTCTCAGAATTTGATTTCATGTTTGCAGGAAATTTCAAAATCTATTTTGGCTCCATGGTAATCACCGGGAGAATAATTTCCTCCATAGAAATTCCTCCATGCTGGAACGTATCTTTATAATGAGTAAGGTATTTGTGATAGTCCGTAGGATAAACAAAATAGTAATCTTCTTTGGCAATAATATAGTTAATAGTAACTCCTCTTTTAGGAAGTTTATAGTCAGCCGGGTTTTTAACGTATACAGCATGTTTATCATCAACTTTGAGATTTCTTCCGTATTTAAATCTTAAATTTGTTGAAGCCTCACGATCTCCCAAAACCTTCGCTCCACGTAATGAACGAATACTTCCGTGATCTGTAGTAATAATTATTTTAACATTTTGCATTTTCGCTAATGCCTGGAATGTTGCAAGCAAGGAAGAATGAGTAAACCAGCTATTTGTTAAAGAACGATAAGCAGGTTCATCAGGGGCAATCTCTTTAAGTAAATCGGAATCCGATCGGCCGTGAGCGATCATATCCAAAAAATTGACTACTATAGCAGTTAGTTGATTGTTTTTATATGAAAGTATATTCTGTTCAAAATTTCTTCCAACTTCAGGATCAATTATCTTAATATATTTTAGATCATTTTTCAGCTTAATTTTTTTTCGATCTAATAAATGCTGAAGTAATTCTTTTTCATATTTATTCATGCTTCTTTCATCATCATCTTTATTTTGCCAAAGATCAGGATAATATTTTTCAATTTCCGAAGGAAATAGTCCCCCAAAAAGTGAATTACGTGCATAAGGTGTTGCAGTTGGAAGTATTGAATAATAAAAATCTTTTTCGATTTTAAATAAATCAACTAAATGTTTTTCCATTGTAAGCCATTGGTCAAGCCTTAGACAATCTATTACGAAATAAAACACATGTGTATTTTCATTTTTTAATTCAGGAAGAACATATTTTTCTGTTATTACTGGACTTAGATTCGGAATATCAGGATCGCTATTCGAAGAAACCCAATCCCGATAATTTCTTTCAACAAATTTTGAAAACTCCTTGTTGGCTTCCCGCCATTGATCACTAAGTGATTGACGTAATCCAATTTCTTTATGTTGATCAAGTTCAATATCCCAGTTAACTAATTTTTGGTAAAGTTCTATCCATTCAGCAAAATCCAGGTTACTGGTTAATGACATTGAAATCTGGTTAAATGCTTGCAAATAATCTTTTGCTGCGTACTGACCGGTTATTTTTTTCCCTTCAAGAATCTTTTTACATACAAGCAAAATCTGACTTGGATTAACCGGTTTGGTAAGATAATCAGTTATTTTTCCTCCAATTGCTTCGTCCATTAACGTCTCTTCTTCACTCTTCGTAACCATCACGACCGGAATATTGGAATTTATTTCTTTAATCCTTCCCAGAGTTTCCAGTCCTCCCATTCCAGGCATCATTTCATCCAGAAAAATGAGATTATAATCATTTTCTTTTGTATTTGAAATTGCATCTTCACCATTTGTAGCAGTATCAACTTCATATCCTTTTTCAGTTAAGAAAATTACATGAGAACGTAATAATTCAATTTCATCATCGATCCAAAGAATTTTTTTACCGGGCATAATTTTTCCGCATTAATAATTATTAAAAAATCAGATTAAAATATAAGAATACCTCCGATGTAATCAGAAGTAGAATTAAATACCTACTGAATGAGGATATTCACATCCAAACCAGCTTCGTTTGTAGTTGTTGGTGGAATGCGGGCAGCACCTTCCGGCTGAACAGATGATCTCTTATAAAACACCGAAAGAGTTACTTTAGAACTAATAGTATATTTTATTCTCGGTTCAATTGTTGTCCTTGTAGTTCCATCCTGTGGAATTCCCTCTTCAGTAAAGTTATCCATTTCAAATCTTACAGTAGAATTTTTAGAGTTAGTGTATGATAATAAAAATTCTATATCATTCTTGAGTGACACTCCAAATAAAGGTAATTCAAAACCGGATTTGGAGAAGTTAGCTGTGATTCCAATTTCCCTTGATGAAGTTTCTGTAATATTACTAGTTGTTACTCCAAGATCATAGCTTGTCTTAGATGAAAATTTAACATTACTGGTCAGGTTACCACCGAACACTTCGCCGAATGTAATATTCAGGCCAATCAAAGGTGAAAAACCATAATCAACCCTTTGTGTTTGTGTTTCACGTTTTCCTGAACTGCTTAGCTTCCATCCTTCTGTGTAAGTTGATGTGTACGCATGATCCAAAGAAACTTTTTGAGCAATTGATTTGAAAAAGAAAAGTTTTTCCAGACCATCCCAGGTGATTCTCCAGTTTGCTCTTGGAATATATGAGGCTACGCTTTTTAATATAGGAAGTTTGGATATAAAAGGAAGACTTTCGAATCCCTGTACAAATGCATTTGATAAATTCTTTCTTGGGTCGGGATCATTTGGGTTATATAATGTATTTACTTTTTTGATTCCCGAATCAACAAACGGTAAACCCGCTGGCAAAGTTAAAAATGATTTATTGAGGTTCCCTGATTGTTGTATGTTTGTTATAATTACATCGCCATTTGCATCTTCAGTAAGGGTTGTGTTTTTAGTATTGTTCCAACCAACAGTCCAGGTAATATCAAGTTTTGCACCTTCCCAGAGTGGTCTGGCTGTTTTAAAATCGACACTATTTTTTTCTGTGAAAACATCGCTCAGATTTGTTCCCTGCTGAAATGCCCTTGGTCCTACATCACTGCTCAAACCAAGCTGGAAAGCTCTTGATGGACCATTATCATTATTCTGAACAAGACCCCAAAAATTACCAAAACCGGTGCCTTTAGATACAATTCCTGATTTTGAAAGACTGTTGTCATTACTGAAGTTGAATGCAAAATTATCATAGTCAAAAAAGATTGCTTTTACTCCAAGTTTTAAAAACTTCAATGCTCTTACAAGTGACGATTCTTTGGTTGTTCCTAAAACATTTAAAGAATCATCTTTATTTATTCTTCCTCCATCAGGTGTGTTTCCTTTTTGTTGTTTCTCATCTGAGCCAAATAACGGCTCGGTTAGTGATTTCCATCGCAATATCATGCCTGCTGTAACTTTCTTTGAGTAACCAGCACTTCTCCCAAGTTCTTCCTGCCTTAGATCATAATTCCAATGATACCCAACGCTATAACCAGCAGTAAGAGTAAAATACCTATTAATATCCCATAAAGAAGGTAGTCTTGGTGAGGTTCTAAAATCGAGTGATTGCTGGTACTGGTTGTCTCTCCCAAAACCTGCTCCCCCAAGAATATCATTCCAGATATCACTTTCAGGTCTGTCAATTAAATCACCGAAGGTATTTCTTTCAGTCAGAATATTTGCAAGAGAAGAATTTACACTAACATTATAATTTGAGCTTAGGTTTACAAGTCCTCCTTCAGTTATTCGCCAGGCAAAATTGAAACCGCGTGTGGCAGTAAAATCCCTTGATACAACCTCATTGGTTTGATTCACACCGGTAGGTCTTGTTCGACTGCTATTCCTGTTTCTTCTTGCAGAAATACTTGACGAAAAAGTTTGTGGAGAAAAATAAATTTTTAAATCTTTGTAATCATTCAAGATCCTAAACAGAAATCCTATTACAGGAATCTCTGCTGGTTTAACGTAGTTATCAGGACTGAAACTAAAAGCGTAACTCATATTTGCATTCCAGACCCAATTATATCCCTCGAATAACAGTTGGGCTCCGGTTAAAAGAATTATTGTAGTTAAATCCAAAAGTTATAGAATTCCAGGTGTCCCTGATGTACCAAAGAGTTGTGGGAATTTTTAATTTAATATTTGAAGAAGAAATTGAATTGGAAACACTCATTGTTTGTGTTTCTATTTTCAGTTGTTCAGGAGTTTGCACGATCGAATCCTGAGGCAGACTCGCTAATTGATTTGCAGCTTTATCAACATTTATATCGGTTCCTGGAATATAAAGTGGTTTACCAAGAGATTCAGTATGTGAGTAACTAATTTTTAAATTACTTTCTCTCATATTAAATGGAACTAACTTTAAAATATCAAGTTCGGTTGAAAGTGCCCAGTTCTTCGTTTCCACCCTCGAGCCAAACCTGTCAGATAATTTATGAAAATAAGGATTCTTCTGACTCATATTAAAATTTACTGTCATTAAATCAGCAAGTTTTAGCGAGGTATTAAAAGTGTACGCCCAGCCTTTAGAATCATCCGCCCCGACAACGCGCAATTCATTTACCCAGACTTCACCTGAAAGTGCCCCTGAGTTTATACCATTATCAGGAGGATTATATATGCCGACTGAAAGAAATTTTATTGAAGTTAAAGTAGGATTTCCTTTCACCCTATAATAATGATTAGGACGACCGGGAACAGGGATTTCTATAATTCCTGATGAATCATCTGGAATTCCCTGCTTCGCTGCAGTCAACTCGCTGAATTTTATGTCTATACTATTCCACCCATTGCTTCCCGGGGCAAGACTATATTCAACAGGCTGCCGATATTCATAGTAATTATTTGTATCAGTTCCAAATCTGAAAAATACTTCTGTTGAATATTCACCCGTACCTTCATCAAAATAAGAAATTGAACCAAGTGAATCATATTTTTCGTCTCCGTGAACAAATAATTTCATTTCACGGTAATTAAAAACATCAAGCGGTCTGAACAAATTTTTTGTCGCTTGTCTTAACTCGCCATCGGGTAAATCTGTTAAAATTAAATTTAAAGATTGCTCATTTCCATAAATCTGTTCATCAGGTCTGGTTCTATCTCTTTCCCTGATAACACCGGGAGGACTTGTATAGTCTTGGATCTTCCTCAATGCTTTTAACACTCACATTAAGTACAGAATCATTTTTAACAGGGTTTTCCCACTGGCTTCCAACCAGGTTAAACTCGGTCATCCTGAAGTGAACCTGTTGATCCACTCCCTGAACAAACATCCTTATAGTTTCAACATTCGAAAATGTTGGATTCCCTACAATCCCGGAGGTATCTCTAAGTGGGACCCTAATCAAAACCCAACCGGAAGGAGTAAAAGCAGGACCAACCCTGAACGGATTGTTTGCTGTTGTATCTAGTGGAATTTTATATCTGATAGAAACTATTTACTTTTTCAGTATTTCCACTTCTGTTCAAATCCTCAGTATCCGGCAATAAACCAATATCAGTTAAAGCAGCATTACCTTCCGTCCCATTTATATTGAAATAATCAAAAATATTAGGTGGATTGCTAGCCTGATATTTAAAATTGTCACCTGCCGGATCGGATTTTGTACTGCCAGTAAAAAGTTTTCTCCTGTGCATCTGTCATAAAATCCACACCTATGTCTTCACCCTCATCAACTGCATCATTCTGATTACGGTCTTCTGTCATAACCCATTTAACTCTCAGTACCCGTCGTATACGGAACAACATCCTCACTTATGACTCCTAAATCGATATACAAAGAATCATCAGGTTGAGCTTGTTTTATATTAATCCAGAACTCCATGTACTGAATGTTCTGATCGACAAGATCGTTTGCAGTAGATGAAAGAAGTTTCATCATTCCTCCCCAGTTTTCAGGCCCGGTTGAAACTGTGGCCAGCCATTATTTGTACCAGGAGTGTCAGGTACGAATACATAGTCCATTACTGTAATTTGCTGATCCGACCGTGAAACCTGTTTTCTTCCACCATATATACTATCGACCACTACATCAGAAGGAGTAATATTAAACCAAAAACTTTTTGCTTTATGCTGCATTATTACCATGAGGATCAGTAGAAATAAAAAAGGAAGATTTGCTGGCGGACTAAGATCTTTCCAGCTTCCAAAGTTTATTCCTATGGGGATCGTTTTTTTAGCTCCTTCAAAATCATCTATATAAGCTATACTCTTTCCATCATCTTCAGAAATTGTACTTTTTTTAGTATTCGGATCAGGTGACATATAGGCATATTCACCATTAAAAGTAAATGATGACATCTCACGAGTCGATATCAGGAGGTCAAGTGCCTTTGTTAAAAATGGTAAGTCGTGTGAAGTTTTAAAATCCAATCCATAAATTGTATTGCTTAGTGGTTCCTCCCCGATTCTTACTTTATCACTCAAAGTCTGCTGGTTAAGATTCATTACGGTAAAACCAAGCTGCGTTTTATCAGAGAATGAATAAAGACCTCTCGCACCAAGTAATGTTTTTGAAGCAAGCTGGAAAAGATCATTTTGTTCGTACGTAATTTTAAGATCAGCACCAGGGACGAGTGCAGATTCATTCCTTATTGTCAACTGCCCGATATTATAATCAACTGTATAGTCTGTATTTGGGGATAGCTCTCTTCCGTTTAATATTACCTTTACAGAATTTTCAACAACATTAAAACCTAACTGGTAAGTTGAAGTAACACCTCCTCTACTTTTGACCTGTTAGTATCCATTTATCCGGTCCGGTATCTCTTTTAGCGGCATTTTTCGTTGTATCATAAACACTTAATATTTTTTATACTTCAAGACCAGGGGGAATATTCTCCCAAATGGTTCGAGTGTGGGAAAATTATTTCCCCAGTTTCAGAAATTATTGTAAATCCTTCCCGCCAATCAAATATATTATCAGATGTTCCGCTTCCACCTGATCCTTGCTGATCCAATCCAAATGCCTGAAGAAATCTTATTGTGTTACCATTAACATTTAGTTCATCAACTGCTTCACCACCAACAGTTTCATATTTGATCTTAAATTCAAACCCTTCCTTATTTATATTTCTGGTCACCTAAAGGATAAATATTTTTTAATAATAATTTCCACGCCTTAGTGAATGAAGGTTGAAGATTTCTCGGTTTAACTAATTTAAGTACAAGATTCTGTCGAGTCCTGACTCGAGCTTAGAAATTCACCAAAAGTTTCAATATTTGGAGCTTGTCCCCTTTTGTATGCAACTGCAATCATTTCTTAACTGTTTATTGAAGTTTTGAAAGTTATGAATCCTGTTTCAGGATGTATAGTATAGTCTACATTCGGCTACTAACAGAATAAATTTACCTTTTCTTTTTCACCAGAAAGAGGAGTCTATATCACCATGATATGATGAATCATAAGTTTGTTGATTTTGTCCTAATGGCAGGGTAAATCAATGTAACAATTTGCTTTTCTTTGACTTGAATTGTTACTTGGTGAAATATTGACAATTGATTTCCAAACTTCGATTTCATTTACTTCAAGTTTGGATTGACCTTGATGTTGGATTGAAGAAGAATATTACGAAATAAGGCAGAATCTGCATAAACTGAATCTATGAAATAATGATTTTCTGAATAATCAGTTGCCCTGACTTCAAAATCCTGCGAAGTGGAACCGCTGTTTACGGAAACTTCCTTTGTTTCACCTTTCTTCTGGCTCGCAAGTGCAGTTAGACTAAAAGGACCCATCTTAAAAAGTGCTTTAACACCAAAAAGAGCTTCACCTCCACCAATCAGTGAAGGTGTTTGCATCGATACGTTTCCGGCTTCAATGCTTTGAATCATTTCATCTTCGTAACCAGTGTATTTTATCTTCAACTGGTTTTCATATTCAAAAGTTCGTTCTGTATTCCAGTCGGCATTTATATTTAACTTGTCACCAATTGTTCCATTAACATTTATCTGAACAGTTTGTTTAAAGTCTGGTTCATTCCTGGTATTCCCCAAACGATTAGCTGTAACACCCTGAGTGGTTTCATTTCTCCAGGCACCGTGTATTTGAACGTTACCACCAATCTTCAAACTAATTTTTGGTTCACCAAAAATGCTTAACACCCCAACGCTTGGAAGTGGAATTTCAAAATCAGTAAAGCTTGTTATTAATTTGCTTAAGTCTTTATTTGATTCCTTTAGTTCATACTTGTACCCGATGTCTTCCCAGGTTTCTCTCTCTCTTAAACCAAGCTTCAGATAAATGTAATCTTCCAGCGACATCCTTAATAAAGTTTTTGTTTCTTGTCCTGCAATTGTTTCTTTTATTTCAACATATTTACCAGTCGAGTCAATAGTAATCGTCCGCTTCTTATACTGGGGAGAAGGCTCTACAAAAAATTCTGATTGCTTTTTTGGTTCAATTTCTACATAAGGTTTGTCTTCACGATGATACCTAAAATATTCCAGCCGGGCTGTCGAATCAATTTCACGCCAGTCTACTTTAGTGGTATCGTTTGTCAGCAAAGAATCAGTTGAAAGTGAATCAGAAAGAAGAGAATCTACTACCGAAAGAGTTGAGTCAAAAGAAGAAGTTTCTTCTTCATCAGTACTGTCAGGTGGAAAATTAAATAAAGGCTCATTTAATGTTTGCTCAATATCGCTATTATCCGATTCCGACAAATAATTACCAAGATGCATAACAGAGTTACTGGAACTCTCGTCATCCTTATTATTTAAAACCGAATTAAGATCAAGAGTATAATTTATATTTGACATCTGGAAACAGGCGTCTAACCAGATAGAGTCATTGAATTGTGATTCACCAGAGGAAAGAAAACCCAGGTTTATCCCCGCAAAAAATACCACCAGGGAAAAAACAGCAAGACGTAGAATCTCCTTAGCGAGATTTTTTATTTTCCGTTTAATCTGAAATCCTGCAAGAATTTATAACTATTAGTTTAGAATCAAAAAGTAAAAAACTAATCTATAAGCCGCCTTTGTTTTTATTTAAATTTCGAAGAAAAAATTAGACAATTACTTATTCTTTTTCAATAATTTTTTAAAGTAAAAAGTTTAATTTCGAATCGAATTTAGTATTTTGTAAAATATAATGTGAGGTATTTTTTTTTCGCTCAAATGTTTCTCCCCTGATTTTAGAATGATTATTTGTGTGTCAGCATGTTAATCAATTCTGAATGATTCGGAAATCGTTTTATGAGTTCATTTCTTTTCCCAAGTTCGAAATCGTTAAAATCAAAACCCGGGGAAACAGTGCAACCAATTAGTGCAAAACCTTTTTTATCAGTTAATTCTGCGGCAAACCAATCACCAGCTTTTATTGTAAACTGAAATTTTTCACCTTCATTTAAATTCGGTCCCAACTTTTTTTCTTCCAGGTTTCCATCTATATCTATAATATAAATTATTATTGATACTCCATCATAAAAATGCCAGATTTCATCCGATTGTAATTTATGAAATGATGAAAACTGGTTCCCTTCCAGGAGAAAATAAATTGAAGTTGAAAAAGAGCGAGAAGATTTAAATCGTTTAGGTAATTTGTCCGCTGAGATTAATTCACCCGATCTGTAAATTTCTTTAAAGTATCCGCCTTCAGGATGTTTTTTCAATTGAAGTTCTTGGATGTACTCTTTTGCTTTTCTGTTCACAATAATCTCAATTATTAGAGATAGTCCTCCAATCCGCCAAGGTGGATTAACGAAGGAGGATCATTTTTTTAGTAGTTGTAAGTTTGCCGGAAGTCAATTTGTAAAAATAAACTCCGCTTGGTAATACTGATGCATTGAAAGTTACTTCATAACTTCCCGCCGGTTTATATCCTTCAAACAATGTTACAATTTCATTACCAATAATATCATAAACTTTTAAATTCTGATAACCGGGAACAGGTATTTGCCAGATTATTTTTGTACTCGGGTTAAAGGGATTTGGATAATTCTGATATAATTTAAAATTATATGGAGCTGGGTTTTCATCTGCAAAAGTAACTCCATTATTTACTTCAAAATAATATGCACCTTCGGGAGAAGGAATTGGTTTTGTAACTGTCCTGCCGCTATTAGATGTTGCAGAAATGTAATAATGAATTTCTGTTTGATCAGTTTGCGGTGGAATAAATGCTTTTAAAGTATCTCCCGAAGAATAATTCATTACTATTGGGGTGTATCCAAGTGAAGTATCAGCCGACCAGTAAACATACGCTGACTGAATTCCTGATTTAGTTTTTATCACCGCTTTTACTTCAATTGAATCTGCAGAATAAACTACAGGGTCTATTTTTGGATGTGAAATCCAAACAGGATCGTCAACACCAACTTCTTTTGTAATGCAATGAATCGCCCCAAGTGAAGGGATAATAGCATTGCAATCAATCCCAACCACATTATATCCTGGCATTGCCTCTCTATAAATTCTGAATGCAGTAGTGTCATACTGGTATTCGTAAGTGGGAATGATGACAGTTTTATTAATTATCATCGAGTTTGTATAAGTCCTGTAATCTCCGGATGGTGGATACTGTCCATTCTGAGGTGGCATGGGAATTCTTACAACTTTATAGGGTTTCCCATAACAAGTTTGAAAATTATTTAAAATATATTGAAGGTTAGCTTCGATCTGCGGACCATCAGCAACGCCTTGAGGATATTCTCCAACCAATAAGGTTTCTTCATCAAGAAGTTTTATATGCATATCGATATGATGAATAACATCATAAGGTAAAACATCCATCTTTATGTAACGATCTACCCCTAAATACTTTTTCATGATTGTATCAATTTCTGTCTCAGATTTTGTGGGGTTTTCATTCAAAACTAATTTTGACGAGAATGCAGTTCCATTCCCATCAACCATTAAATTACCACCAGTGTGAATAAGATTGTACGGAGTAGTTGTTGTTTGATATATTGGTGCCCCGATATAATTTGCAAAAAATACTGGCGTAACATCATCAAGTGGTCTAGGTCTATTATATATCCAATCAATCACATTAAAAGTATCCACATCATTTGAATAAGCTGTCCAGGGACCATAATCTCTAACCCAGATTGTATTGTATGAAGTTAAAAGATACTGGATGTTGTAAAGCGGAACACCTCCCTGCTGCAAATAAGTTTTTACACTATTCGAATCAGAACAAATTATATAAACAATGCATTCCTCCTGGGCATAATCAACAATTTGTCTTAAGATACTTTGAAAACTCGTCCATGTAATAATTATCCCCCGGAATTCTTCCCATTCTGCCATTCCCCTCACAGGTGAAGCCGGCGGATCTGTGAATAAAGGATTAACAGGATAAGAATAATTTTTCCATTCAAACTTTTCCTGTTCGGTCATGTAATTCGGCAAATCCTGCGCAAAATTTATTTGAATGGATAATAGAATTATTAATGTGGTAGGTATTATTTTCATATAAGAAATAAATAATATAATTTTATTTTAGAATAAAAATAAGGATTTATCTTTCATAATTCGAAGAAATTTAGATTAATATTTAACAAATAAATCTTAATTACTTGGTAAGAACTTTTTTATAAATATAAAAACTTTCCAAAAGGAAATAAATTGCAAAAATATTTTTTCACTTATTTTACAATAATACTCTTTTTATTGTCGTTCACTAATTCTCATTCTCAACAAGCTGTTTCAGATACTTTAAAGATTAAACAATACTCAGAAACAGCTAATCAAATTGTTCAGTCTGCATTAAATGAAAATCAAGGTTATAATTTTTTAAGAGAGCTTTGTATAATCGGACCAAGATTAAGCGGATCAGAAAATTCCCTGAAAGCAATCAAATGGGCGAAAAATAAATTAGAAAAAATTGGTGCTGATTCAGTTTGGCTTCAATCAACTATGGTTCCACATTGGGTGAGAGGAAATATCGAAGAAGCATATTCAATTGGTTCCAATGGGAAAAGAAAATTAAATATTCTTGCTCTCGGTGGGAGTGTTGGAACACCTGACAACGGAATTACGACAGAAGTTGTTGAAGTAAAATCTTTTGAAGAGCTTGAAGCAAAAAATGTAAAAGATAAAATTGTTTTTTATAACAGACCTCTTGATAAAGGAATGATCGAAACATTCTCAGCTTATGGGAAAGCAGTTGATCAACGTGTTTACGGAGCAATCAATGCTGCAAAGTTCGGAGCAGTTGGAGTGTTAGTTAGGTCGGTAACTACAGAAGATGATAATGTTCCCCATACCGGGGTTATGCTTTATGTTGATAGTCTGCAAAAAATTCCAGCTGCCGCTTTGGGTGTTCAGGATGCGGAATATCTGAGCCAGCAGTTAAAGCTAAATCCAAATTTAAAAGTCCAGTTGAATCTTAATTGTAAAACTTTGCCCGATGCTCAATCATATAATGTTATTGGCGAGATTAAAGGAAGCGAATATCCTGATGAAGTAATTGTTATAAGCGGACATATTGATAGTTGGGATGTTGGTTGCGGTGCACACGATGATGGTGCTGGTTGCGTTCAATCGATTGAGACTCTTGATCTTTTAAGAAGACTAAATATTAAACCAAAAAGAACAATAAGGTGCGTTTTATTTATTAATGAAGAAAATGGTTCGCGTGGAGCAAAAAGATATGGTGAATTTGCAGACAGTTCGAATGAAAAACATATTGCCGCAATTGAATCAGACAGAGGTGGTTTCACACCAATAGGTTTTACATATGAAACCAATTCAAAAAATATTGAAGAAAAAATTAAAAGCTGGCTTCCAATTTTAGAAAAATCAGAAATCTGGTGGGTTAAGCCCGGAGGAACCGGAGCAGATATCAGTAAAATAAAAGATACAGAATTATTGTTAGGTTATGTTCCCGACCCACAGAGATATTTTGATTTTCACCATTCACCAAAAGATGTTTTTGATGCAGTTCATCCAAGAGAGCTTGAACTTGGAACAGCTGCAATAACTACAATGGTATATTTAATTTCGGAAGAAGGATTTTAATTTAAATATCAAGAATTTTTTCTGAAACTATTTTTCCGCTCTTTACTGCACTCTCAATTGTTGATGGCAAACCTGTATCAACCCAGTCACCAGCAACAAATAAATTTTTGACTGATGTAGTTATTGAGGGACGATTGTTTAACACTTCACATGTAGGAACAAATGTTGCCCGTTTTTCTTTGATTGCTTTATAGGTTGAAATATTTTCTGGATTTATTTTAATAAACTTTATTAATTCAGTTTTTGCCATTTCGAAAATTTCTTCACTTGATTTTTCCTTTAGATAACCTGCATCGCTGATAATAAGATTTAAATGTGATCCTTTATTGAAAATCCAGTGGACAGGTGAATCTATCAGTCCATAAAATTTTTCTTTTAGATTATTCTCTTTCAGCCAGATATGAATATTTACAATTGTTGAATATTCGAATTCCGGGATACCCGAAAGAATATTTTTATCCAAAAATTTTGTAAAAGCAAAAAAAGGAATGGCAGAAATAATAAAATCAAAATCTTCGTAACTATCTTTATTAGAAATAATTTTTACTGCTTTATCTTTCTCAATTACAATTTCTTTTACTTCTTCACCACATTTTATTTTTCCATTTTTTGATAAGATATAAATTTGTGCAGCATCACAGTAAGATTCAGATAATCCTTTTAATGGTAAAATAATTATTGATGATCTTTTACCGGTCAGGAAAATTTCTTTTAAAATATCTATAAATATTCTAGCTGATGCTTTTTCAATTGATGTATTTCAAAGCTCCGACCGAGATAATTTCCCAAAATGATTTTAAACTTGAATCGTCCTGGTTTTCAATCTTCAACCATTGTTTAACAGTAAGATTTTCTACATTTTCTTTTTTAACTAATGGAAGTTTTAATAGGGTTTTAAGGATTCTAATCCTGGTTTTAAGAGAAACAGCATCAAATTTTAGTAACCCTACTGCTAGATTAATCGGATAAGGAAGAATTCCCGCTTTTAATTTAAACTGTTGAGAATCCCGTTTCAGATAATTTACTTCAAGCTTTTTCTGAACATAAAAATTATCGAAAGCGTTGATCATTCTAAGAAACTCAATTGTGTAATTGTAACAACCCATCAAAATATGTTGACCGTTATCAATTACAGTTTTGGTTTCTTCATCATAAAAAGAATAAGCTCTGCCACCGAGTTTTGGAGAAGCTTCCAGAAGAGTGGTTTCAAATCCTAGGTTTGAAAGATGAGCGGCTGCCGAAAGTCCGGCAAATCCTCCGCCGATAATTATGCAGTGTTTAGGCATCAGTAAACTAATCTGTATTTCGCCCAAACCCCCACGGCAATCCCTGCTTTTTTAAATTTTGAAAGTTTAATTTTATGATTGAATACATCGTAATTTGCATCAACAATTTTGTTGAGCATCCTGGAATAAATATGCTGCATTGCTCTTGCAGCAAACATTGCTTTTTTATCTTCAAGATTAAGACAATCAGTTGCTTTATCGAAATAATATTTTGCACGTTCAACTTCGAACTTCATCATCTCCTGGAAATTCTCATTGTAAGTTAAATTCATCAAATCATTTTCTTTATACCCAAACCGGGCAAGATCTTCCTGAGGGAGATAAATCCTTCCGTTCTTTGCATCTTTTTTTATATCTCGCAAAATATTTGTAAGCTGAAGTGCGATTCCAAGATTCACAGCAAAGTTTTTTGTTGAATCATGCTTGTAACCAAAAATTTCAATACACATCAAACCGACTGTTGAAGCAACCCGGTAACAATAAAGTTCAAGATCATTAAAAGTTAAATAGCGATTTTTTTGGAGATCCATTTCCATACCTTTTAGAAGCTCGAAGAAAGGTTCTAAGGGAATGTTAAATTTTTTAATGATTGACGAAAGTTTGTTCAAAATTTGGTAACCTGAAAATCCTGTTAAAGACTTTTCCAATTCAACCCGCCATTTATGAAGCTTTTCATATTTAATGTCAACTGATTCATTTCCTTCATCAACAATATCATCAGTTTGTCGGCAAAAAGCATAAACAGTATTCATTGCATCACGTTTAAGCATGGGCAATAAATTGAAGGCATAGTAAAAGCTACTCTGACTCCCTTTTGCTATTTCTTTAGATTCATCTTTCATCAAATTGCCGAAAAAAATAATTTAATCATATCAAATTTAGTTAGTTCAGGCCTGATGTTTAAAACATCATAATTGGCTGAACGAATTTTATTTAGAATTTCTTCTCCACCTTTTACAGTCCATTTAATCTGAAATTTTAATTTACCTTTAAGAAATCCGAAGATTTTTTCACCTTCATTATACATCTCTTGAGCCCTGTCAACATTGTATTTCAACAATTGTTGGAAGTTAAAATTATTTTCCTTTATCTCAAACACTTTTTTACTAACTTCAAATTTTTCCATTTCATCTTCAGGATAATAAATTCTTCCCTTTTGAAAGTCTATTATCGAATCCTGGTAAAAATTTGTTAATTGTAAGGCGGTACAAATTTTATCAGAATATTGATTCAAATCATCATTTTTTATTCCATTTAATTCGAGTACCAGTCGGCCAACCGGGTTGGCTGATCTTCTGCAATAATCCAATATTTCATCAAAATTCGCATAACGGTTTTTCTCAACATCCTGTTTGAAAGCCGACAACAAATCCAAAAAATAAGAATTTGTAAGATTTTTATTTTTAATAGTAGTAAAAAGTGCTAATTCAAGAGGGTTTTGGAATTCTTGATTCAGAAGGTTTCTGAATCTTGTTTCAAAAAAATTAAGCAGGGAAAGCCTTTCTTTGATACCACCCGTACCTTCATCAGCAAAATCATCTGCAGTACGTGCAAACCAATAAATTATTGCAATATCCTTCCGGATATCTTTCGGTAGAAAAAAAGAAACCACGGGAAAGTTTTCGTAATGTTCCCTGGCTAATTTAAGGGCCTGCTGATAACCTTCTTCTAAATTCAAAAATTACTCATATATTTTAACTTCTTTTTGCTATTAAAATACCGAATTATAATCACCGATAGTACACATTTTCATTTATTTGCGCGTATTCATTTTTGAATCATTTTACCAAACTGAGGCATTGAATCTTTAAATATTTATTGAATTTGACAGAATACGCAAAAAAATATTTATGGAATAGTTATTGGTAAAAGAAGTAAGAATTAAACTATTATAAAAAATATTTATTAAATAACAATTTCGTTGTGAGGGTACAATGGAAGATTTTGAAAAAAAAGTAGTAAAAGACGTAATCGTTGAAAAAGTTAATCTAACACGCGCCACCTGGAAAGAAGCAATTGAACTGAAAAAAATTCTTGAAGATGATATTGTTAAGAAATTTCCAAAGATAGTTGTTGATATTAGCGAATGTGAATTTATGGACTCTACTTTTCTCGGTGCATTGGTCGTTTCACAGAAAAAAGTAAGTAAAAGTGGAAGTGAAATAAAACTTGTTGAACCTGCTTCGGTAATGCAAACATTTATGGAAAAATCCGGAACTCTGAAAATATTTGATACTTACCCGACTTTGAACGAAGCGGTTGAAAGCTTTGACCTGGATTATTCTAAAATGGAAAGTATTCACCCGTTATAGAATCATTTTTCCAAACTTCTGCTGCGAACTTTTTGGATTTTGAAAGTTTTTTGTTATTAGTCTCTGAAAAATATCCTTACGTTTATTCTCTCCTAATTAAATTTTCTAATATGTAGTTATTTATATCCGGTTGCAATTTTCTTTTTGTAATTTTACCCATCCTTAATTTAAAACTCCACTTAATACCTGATGAAAGTTAAATACGTTGTACTATTCTTCATTTTTAATTTCATTTCTTATACCCTGTTTGCTCAAGTGATAAATGATTCTACTGAATCAAAAAAAAATTTTGGTGTTATTGGAGCACCGATTCTTAGTCACTCACCGGAAACAGATTGGAGCTTTGGACTTGCTGGATTATTTTATTTTTACCTGGAAAATCCTGACTGCAAAGATGAAAGACTATCCAGTGTTTATTCCAATATTCACTATACAACAAAAAAACAATTCACGGTAAAGGCTGAGTATGATTTTTATTTTAGCAAGGATATTTACAGAATTTATGGAGACATAGCATACTCAAAATATCCATTCCAGTTTTACGGAATAGGAAACAACACTTCAGCCAATGATGAAGAAAATTACACACCCAGGTTTCTCAGGTTTAAATTAAATGTAAATAGAAAAATTTTAAATTTTCAAATCGGAAAGATAAGCGCTGGAATCAGACTTGATTATAGAGATGATAAAATTCTTAAAAAAGAAGAAGGCAAAAAACTTTTAAAAGAAGATATTCCAGGGAATAATGGAGGGATTAATTCAGGATTTGGATTAAGTATCAATTTTGATTCAAGAGATAATTCTTTTTCAACTACCCATGGAGATTATCTTGACATTAAATCTACATTCTATGGGAAATTTGTCGCCAGTGATTTTTCATATCAAAGATATACAGTTGATATTCGAAAATTTTTTAGTGTGAATTTACTTGATACAACCCACGTTTTTGCAATACAGGTATTCACCGATATTGTGGATGGTACAACTCCTTTTTATTTGCTGCCTACTTTTGGTGGAGAAATGAATTTAAGGGGAATTTATTTAGGAAGATTCAGAGATAAGAACTCTTTTTTTATGCAGGGAGAATACCGATTTCCGGTTTTCTGGAGATTTGGACTAACTATATTCGGCGGAATTGGAGAAGCTTTTTCGCAAATCGATTCTTTTTCTATGAACGGATTAAAATTAGCTGGCGGGATTGGAATAAGAGGCTCTGTGATTCCTGAAGAAAAAATTTCTGTTCGTATTGATTTTGGATTCAGTAAATACAGAACTGAGTTTTACCTTTCATTTAACGAAGCATTTTAAAATAAAAATGCCTCCATTTCAGGAGGCATTTCAAATCACAGAATCTTAATTCACTATTTAATTCGTTTGAATTCTATTCTTCTGTTCATACGTCTGTTATCCGGTGAAGAGTTTGGAACTCTTGGATATTCTTCACCATAACCTTTAGCAATAATTCTATCTCCATTTACACCTTTGCCTATCAACCATGAACGAACAGAATCTGCTCTTCTTTGTGAAAGCTTCTGGTTACTTGCGTTACTTCCAACATCATCTGTGTGACCGGAAATTTCAACAATAATATCCGGGTATGTCTGCAATGTTTTCAAAGCTCCTTCAAGTATTTTAGCTGATTCAGGAGTTATATCAGATTTCCCTGTTTCAAATGTTATTCCTTCAAGAACTATAGGAACATTTATTTTAACAACATCATCTTCAGGATCAAGTGGATTTGTTCCACGATTTACTTCAGTATAATCATCAACAGTTCCACCATCAGTATCTGGATTAAGCGGATCAGTTTTATACCTGTTTATTTCTTCCGCATCAGTTAAATGATCTCCATCGCTGTCCGGATTCAAAGGATTAGTTTTATAGATTTTTACTTCATCGCCATCTGTTAATCCGTCGTTATCAGAATCAGTATTATTTGGATCTGTATTTGTGTTTAATACTTCTTCACTATCATTTAATCCATCACCGTCTGTATCAGCTTTTAAAGGATCGGTGTTATACTTAGTTACTTCATCACCATCTGAAAGTTTATCATTATCTGTATCCATTTTATTTGGATCAGTTTTATACTTAAATACTTCTTCGCCGTCTTTTAATTGATCACCATCTGTATCTTCTTTAAGTGGATTAGTAACGTAATTGGTAACCTCTTCACCATCTTTCAATCCATCTTTATCAGTATCTGGATCGTTTGGGTCTGTACCAATTTCTTTTTCATCTCGTTTAATCAAACCATCTTTATCATCATCAGAAGCGTCGCTTCCATTCACAAATATTAATCCCAAACCAAAGTTGTAATAACCATCATTACTTTGATCAGCATATTTGTCCTTGTTATTATATCCATTAAGATCATCAGTAAGAGTAAAAGTATACCCACCGGATATATCAAGAAGCAAAGCATCGGAAAGAGCAATCTCAACTCCGCCGCCAACGGGAAAAATAGTAGTCCAGCCTTTCTGTTTAACAGGACTAGGTGATGGAACTAAAGGAACTTTATCGTTGTTGAAATTCATTGCTCCAACGCCACCGTAAGCATATGGATTCCAAATATCCATTCTAAAAGGACTCAAAATAAATCTCAAATCCATCGGAATAATATAAGTCCACCAGTTATTTTTATTGAAGTCAACTCCGGCTAACCTGCCAAAGCCGGCACCGATTTCTGTTTCAAGTACAGGAGTGAAAAACTCGAGTCTAACAAATGCCCTGCCTGCAAACGAAAATTTAAAATCTGCATCAGTCGGTTTCAAATCTTTGTCAAACTCAGTATCAGGAAGCAACCCGATACCCCTGATTCCAAATTTTGCTGTGTAATCATTAAACTGTGAAAAAGAAGAAGTTTGAATGATTAAAAAGAATATAAATATGAGAAAGTATAACTTTTTCATTGAACCACCATAGGTTATTATTGATTTAGTCTCTTAGAAAGTAAACAATCTTCAAGTTGTTCTTAAAAATTACCCAAATAACGACAAAATATATGCCATTTTCAATATTTAGCGTAAAATAAAGTAACAGTTCAAATATACACTAAAAATTCTGATAATAATGTTGTTTATATATTATAAACCCAATTCACTACTAATGATGAAATCACAGATTAACTCTCTTACTTAAATTTTTATTCCTTCGTTTCAATTGATTTTATCTATTATCCCAAAAATTTCCTGTAGCATTTTCCCCTATAATATAGAACTGAGCTTTTTATTATAAATCAATTCCTTGTAAAGAAGAATTAAACTTTAAATAGATTTGATAAGCGTTGATATTTTTCAGTAAACCCTCTGTGCCCGGAACAGGACTTGAACCTGCACTGGCTTGCGCCAACTAGCTCCTGAAGCTAGCGTGTATACCAATTTCACCATCCGGGCAAAAATGTTAATTCAAAATTAATGATTTTTCCTGAATTAAATTCTATTCTATTTTGAGAAGTTTTTTTACCATCCTGTATTCCCCTGTCTATCTTCATGTATTATCTTATTACTATCAGTATGAATTTCACATTTTTGGGGGAGATGTTTTGTATTAATGATATCTGTTACAACTTCAGGACAGTAATTAGTGGCTAACCTTGTATCACCTAAATCCATAGTCTCTTTGCAAAATGCAACTGAATCAATTCCAGTAGCAAGCTCAAAATATTTCACAGGAATTTTCAATTCTTTATATGTTGCTTCCATAAACATAGCCCAGATTGGCAGTGCAGCTTTTGCACCCTGACCATACCAATTAGTAAACTTAACCCTGTGATCATCAAATCCAATCCAGACTCCTCCAACAAGATCAGGAGTATAACCTACAAACCAAGCATCTGAAAAATTTTGCGTTGTCCCTGTTTTACCTGCAGCAGGATACTGAAAATATTTTCTTACGCCCATTCCTGTTCCGGTTTCTACAACTTCTTCCATCATATTAACCATTATGGATGCAGTTTCTTTACCAATAGATTGAACGTGCTCAGGCATAAACTGATCAATAAGAATTCCGTTTTTATCCTCAATCTTTAAAATCGAAATTGGAGTAACATGAACTCCATCATTCACAAATGTTCCAAATGCTGAAGTAATTTCAAGCGGTGTTATTTCAGATGTACCTAAAGCAATTGAAGGCACTGCATCCAGTTTTGATTCAATTCCCATTCGTTGAGCAATTTTAACAACTTGATTTGGTGGAGCAATATCCGAAATTGTCATTCTTCCGGTAATAACATTAACTGAATGAGCGAGTCCCCATCTTAATGTTTCATAACCGCTGTATTCAAAATTGGAATTCTGTGGCTGCCATCCTTTATAATCAAATTTCTGGTTTAACAAAGTGTATGCAGGGAAATATCCATTCTCAATAGCTGTTGCATAAACGAAAGGTTTAAATGTTGAACCGGCTTGTCGTCTGATTCCGGTAACGTGATTTAACCCCCTGCCAAACTGCAAATTAGAGCCCCCTACAAGAGCTTTTATATAACCGGTGAATGGATCTACAACAACAAATCCTTCTTCAATCTTAGTAACTGATGTTTTTACTGAATCAACAAAATGTTCATCCTTTTTCAACTCATTCAAAATAAGTGCTTTTGCTTCATTAGTCTCTGCAGCTTTATATCTAGATGTTCTTCTAATTGATTCCTCAAGAATATCAATTAAAAGATTTTTATTTTTTTTCCAGCTCCAGTTTTTATCAAAAAGATCCTGGTATTCTTCCAGGTGCTTTGCCGATACCTGGTTAGCAATTTTCTGCATTCTTAAATCAAGTGTTGTGTAAATGTTTAATCCATCACGATAAAGATCATATCCATATTTATCCGCCATTTTTGAAAGCTGTTGTCGAACATATTCCATAAAATAAGGCGCATCAGATTGCATCGCACTTGGTCGTTCTGAGGCAAGAGTGATAGGCTCTTCTTTAAGCTTTTGATATTTTTTTTCATCCAACATTCCGGTTACTACCATATTATGCAAGACAAGGTTACGCCTTGCAAATGAATAGTCATAATTGCTAACTGGGTCATAATCACGTGGAGATTTTAAAAGTGCTATAAAAACAGCTGCCTCCGGTAATGTTAGCTCACTGGCTTTCTTGTTAAAATAAACTCTTGAAGCAGCTTCAATTCCATAAGCACTTTTTCCGAAATAAGAAACATTGAGGTATAATTCTATGATCTCATTTTTCGTAAAATTCTTTTCAATCTGTACAGCAGTAATCCATTCCCTTAATTTCCTGATTGCTTTATCGAACTGGTTTTCCCTTTGAGATTTTAGATCATAAAGATTTCTTGCAAGCTGTTGAGTAATTGTACTGGCGCCTTCTTTTAATGAAAAAGAAAAAACATTTTTAATCATTGCTTTAATGAATCTTGGTAAGTCAACACCCCAATGATCATAAAATCTTCTGTCTTCTGTTGATATCAAAGCTTCCACTAAGTACGGCGGTAAACTATCGTAATCAGTTTCTATCCGATTTTCAATATAGAATTGACCAATCAGTTCACCATCCGTAGAAAATACTTTACTGGCTAATTGAGGTTTAGGATTTTCTAATTCTTCTAGTGAAGGAAGTCCGCTATAAATATAAATTGCAAAAGCAATAAACAGGGAAAGAATTATTGAAGAAATAATCCACCAGTTTATTTTTCTATTTTTAGTATTTTTTTTCCTACCACCATTACGGTGTTTGGAGTCGTTAAAATATTTTTGATATTCAGTATCTGAAATATTTCTTTTAGCCATATTATTTCCAGTCTATAATTCTATATTCATCCTGAATAAAACTACCGTAACAGGGTTTATCCAGCCAGGAACCAAGATTAATATAAACTCCGTTTTTATACTTTTGAAATATTTGTCTGTGAAGATGACCAAACAATACATAATCATATCCCTCGTCAATTTTATTCTTAGCAGCATCAAACAATCCGTCTACTTCACCGTAATCTTTTTTGGTTGTATAATCTCTGCTGGTTTTGCTGGTCCTGCTTGCTAAACCAATTCCGAGATCAGGATGTAATAAAGAATATAATTTTTGAGCAATTTTATTTCGAAGAACAAACTTTAGGATTTTATAACCAGTGTCATTTTTTACCAAGCCATCACCATGACCTATGAAAAATTTTTTTCCATTTAGTTCAATTGAGATCGGATCTCCATGAAGTTTTACACCAATTTCTTTTACAAAAAAATCCCGATGAAGAAAATCGTGATTCCCGATAAAATAATGAACTTTTATGCCGTTCTCTACTAAATCCTGAAGTGCAGTCAGAGTTCTGAAGAATCCTTTTTGATAAACTCTTTTATATTCAAACCAATAATCGAAGAGATCACCAACAATAAATAATTCATTACAATTATTTTGTGCAAATTCAAGAAATCTTACCAATAATCTTTCTTTAGATTTCTCTGTTTCTTTTGTTTGAAGACCAAGATGTATATCGGAAATGAAAAAGTATTTTGAACCCACAAACCTTCACAATTCTTAAATTCAATAAACAAAAGTAGCTATTAACAGGTTTAAATAAAATATATTCATTGTTCAAGATCTGATTCGCGGATATTTGCTAGTAGCCAGTTGTCAGGATCCAGTGTAATTTTGATAGGTTTCTTATTTTCTTCAAGCTGGAAAGTAGAAGTCTTTTTATTTACCTGCAACCTGAACCTTTTAGTGTTTGTCGAATCAATTATGACTTCAACTTCAAGGGGAAATGAATAAACAGAACTTTCATCCTGTTCCTGAATTATCTTCAAATTAATTATTTTTTCAGATTCATCATTTTCAGTTTTCCAGGAATATTTTATATTTATATAATCTTCCCTGTTCAGCCACTGATCAAAAAATATTTCTAAGTTTTTTCCCGATTCACTTTCACAAATTTTCACAAAATCTGCAGTTGAGGCATTTGAATACTTAAAAGTTTGATAATATTTCTTCAAAGAATTAAAGAATACTGAATCCCCAATTTCAAAACGGAGCATATGCAAAAGCCATGCTCCTTTATTGTAAACAGTACTGGTAAAAAGGAACTTTCCAGGATCAGCTAGAGTACCCCGATAGCTAGATTGCTTTTTACCAATCATCGTAGAAATCAAAGCAGGTTTTCCAGATTCAGTTTCAAAATATAGTGCCTCAGAATAAGTTGCAAATCCTTCATTTAACCATATATCTTTCCAAGACTTAAGTCCGACTGCATCACCCCACCAATGATGTGCTAATTCATGAACAAGTATATCTTTGTTGAAACCTTTCCCGGTTATTATACTTGGTGGAACACCTGTTATTGTTTGATTTTCCATCGCTCCCATATACCATAAAAATTCTGCAACTCCATATTTTTCTTTTATGAATGGGTATTCTCCAAACAGTTTTGAAAATACCCGGAGCATTTCAGAATGATCCCGGAAATCTATTTCTGCATCTTCTAATTTATCTGGTAAAACATAATATGAAATCTGCATTGTATCTTGTTTATCTGCACTTACATACTCATCACTAAATTCTGAATAAGTTGAAGAATAAACACTAATCAAGTAGGTTGAAATCGGATATATTGTCTGCCAGCTATAAGTTCTTCTGATCCCTTTTGTTTTAACTGAAACCAATTTGCCATTTGAAACAGAGACATTTGATGAATCATTTGTAATATGAATATCAAGCAAAGCTTTATCAGATGGGAAATCATTACAGGGAAACCAGGAAGAAGCAGAAGTAGGTTCACTTAAAGTATAAACAAGTGATTTTTTATTTATCTCTCCAAAAACAAATCCAGCTAAACCGACGCTTATTGGTTTCCCATAATAATCTATTTGGATATTAAAAGTATCTACTAAAAGAGATTCATCAGGAAAAATTGTTAATCGCTTTTCAGTTCTTTTAAACGGAACATCTTTACCATTCAACCAGACTAAAGAAATATCAAAGTTGTCATAAAAGTTCAGATCGATTTGTTTTGTCACTTTTTTGAATTTTGCTGTAATATTTGCAGAAGCATTGAACGACTTTGTTTCAGGATACAAATCAAAAGAGAGATCATAGTGCAAAATATCAACCTGATGTTGATTATCTGAAATGTATGAATCATCGTCTTCGTTTAATTCCAGGTGTGACCCATGAATATAGGTTTTTACAATTGGTTCAGCTTTTTTATATAATTTAATTCCGGAAGTCAATACTTTGTAACTTACAGCAAGCAGCACAACAGAAATAACTATAGGGAACAAAATTATAAAAGTGTATTTGGATTTTGTTGAATTTTTTGTCATACTATATAAGTTAAAGAAAATTTTACCGATGATATTCAAAACAAAATAAAACTATATATAAAAATTAACGATAAGTTAAATTGCCAATCAAATCATATTTATATATCTTTTAAAAGAAATTAAAGAGAAAGTTTATGAGTCTTCCGGGTTCTTCCATTTTAAGAGATACAGTTACTATGCTTTTAGCTGGCGGTCAGGGAGAACGATTATTTCCACTTACAAAAATCAGAAGCAAACCTTCAGTTCCTTTCGGCGGTAAATACAGAATTATAGATTTTTCTCTTTCAAATTGCCTCAATTCAGGCTTAAGAAGAATTTATGTTTTGACTCAGTACAAATCTGAATCACTAAATCAACATTTATACGAAGCCTGGAGTATTTTCAATCCTGAACTTGGCGAATTTATTTATTCTGTTCCACCTCAACGAAAACTTAATAATGATTGGTATCTTGGAACAGCTAATGCGATATACCAGAATATAAATCTTTTCAGTAACGATACTAAAGCAAAATGGGTGCTCATTCTTGGCGGCGATCATATATACAAAATGGATTATCTGAAATTACTTCAGTATCATATAGATAAAAAAGCAGACGTTTCAATATCATGCATTGAAGTTCCGCGGGAAGAGGCAAGCCGTTTTGGAATAGTTGGTGTTGATGACAAATATAAAGTATCATCATTTATTGAGAAACCTGAAAACCCACCCTCAGTTCCTAATAATCCTGATTCCTCTTTTGTGAACATGGGTATTTATGTTTTTGATGCTAAAGTTCTACGTGATGTTTTTAAAGTGATGGATGAACATAAACTTCAAAGCAATGACTTCGGTAATGACATACTGCCATATATGGTTAATGCAAATATGAATGTGCGTGCATATAAGTTTCAGGATGAAAATAAAAAAATGAAACCTTTCTGGAAAGACATTGGAACAATTGATAGTTATTACGAATCAAGTATGAACCTGATAAGTGTTTCCCCTGACTTCAATTTATATGATTTAAATTGGCCTATAAGAACATATCAATATCAACATCCTCCCGCTAAAACAGTTTCACACGAAGGTGAACGCGTTGGAAGATCATTAAACTCTTTGGTTTGTGATGGCTCTATTATTTCGGGTGGACTTGTGGAAAGATCACTTATTGGTCCGAATGTGAGGATAAATAGTTTTTCCTATGTAACCGATTCAATTATAATGAATAACTGTAATATAGGTCGCCATGCAAGAATACGAAGAGCAATCATTGATAAAAATGTTATAATTCCTGAGGGTTATGAAATTGGATTTGATCTTGAAGGAGACAAAAAGAAATTCACTGTAACTGAATCGGGAATTGTCATCATTGGGAAAAATGAAGAGTTAAGTTAAATTATAGATTGTTGTAAATCACCCCATCTTCTCTATCTACTTTTTTAGTTCAAATTATTTATTAATTTTCCCCAGCTTTTTCGAAGGCAGATATATTTTTTGAAGTTAATTCTATGCAGACTGTTTTAAATAATAAGCTTAAAAATCTTCCTAATAAACCTGGGGTTTATCAATTCATAAATGAAAAAGGTAAAGTAATTTATGTTGGCAAAGCTTTAAATCTTAAAAACCGTGTCAGGAGTTATTTTCATTCAACAGTATCAAATGCAAAAACAGAAGCTCTTGTCCGCAAAATAACTGATCTTCAACTTGTTGTAACTGATTCGGAAGTAGAAGCACTGGTTCTTGAAAATAATCTTATCAAAGAATTAAAACCTCGCTATAATGTTAATTTAAAAGATGATAAATCATTTCCCTTCATAAAAATTACTAACGAACCTTACCCGCGAGTTTATCCAACACGAAGAGTAATCAGGGATGGATCAAAATATTTTGGACCTTATACAAGTGTTAAAAGCATGAAATCGGCGTTGAGGACGATAAATGAAGTATTCAAAATTCGTAGCTGCAAACTCGATATAACCCGGGAATCAATTGACAGGAAAAAATTTAAAGTCTGTCTCGATTATCATATAAAAAAATGTGATGGTCCATGTGAGGGTATTGTTTCTGAAATTGCTTATAACGAAATGGTTTCAGAAGTAATTAAGGTTATTCGGGGAAAAACCGATGACTTAATTGATGAGCTTGAAATAAAAATGAAAAAATCCTCTGAGATAATGGAATTTGAAAAAGCTGCCGAGATAAGAGACAAAATTGAGCAATTAAGAATTTTATCATCAAAACAAAAAATTGTAACAAATGATTTTGAAGATAGAGATATCATCGCAGTAGCAAATGAAGATAGAGACGCAGCTTGTTCAATTTTTAACATACGAAATGGAAAACTTGTTGGCAAAAAACAACTTCACTTAAGCATTAAAGGAGATGAAAATTCTGAGGAAATTTATAGTGCAGCTTTGAAGTTTTATTACGGAGAGTACACAGAAATCCCTAAAGAAATTCTTGTAGAAACAGAACCTTATGAACAGGATTTGCTGATTGAATGGCTTAAGAAATTGTGTGATAGAAAGATAAAAATGATTATTCCTAAAAGGGGAGAACTGAAATCACTGGTAAAAATGTGTAAAGCAAATGCTATCCTCCAATTGAAGGAAATACAAATTCAAAAAATGAAAAAGGAAGGTGCAATCCCCTATTCTGTTTCTGCTTTGCAAAGAGATTTGAGAATGAAGCAACTTCCAAAAAAGATTGAGTGTTTCGATATTTCAAATATTCAGGGTTCTGATTCAGTCGCAAGTATGGTAGTTTTTGTAGATGGCAAACCAAAAAAAAGTTTGTACAGGAAATTTATTATTAAAAGTGTTGATGGACCTGATGATTTTGCAAGTATGAGAGAAGTTATTCATCGTCGATATTCTCGGCTACGGAATGAAGGGGAAAAACTTCCTGATTTAATTATGGTTGATGGCGGCAAGGGTCAATTATCAAGTGCTGTTGAAGTTTTAGAAAATCTCGATATTATACAAGTGCCAATCATTGGTCTCGCTAAGAGACTTGAAGAAGTGTTCTTTCCTAATAATTCGGAACCTGAATCAATTCCAAAAACTTCATCCGGCATTAAGCTATTACAGCAAATACGTGATGAAGCACATCGTTTTGCAATTACTTTTCATAGAAGCCGAAGAAGCAAACGGACTATCAAAAGTGAACTAACGGAAATCAATGGTATAGGCAACTCCACGGCACAGAAGTTGTTAAAAGCCTTTGGCAGTGTTGAAAAATTAAGAAACACTGATGGTAAACAAATCGAAGAGCTAGTAGGGCAAAGCAAGGCAAAGCTTTTAGCAGATTACTTTTCCAAAAACTAAAAACATGACAAAATATCATATTGCAATAATTTCATTTTGCATTCTTCTTGTAAATGTTAATTCTTATAAATTCATTTCTGAACCGGTTGCTGAAGAAAAACCAGTTTATTTAATTAATCCGCAAATAAAATGTGATTTTACAAAACTTCGGGATACAATTTATACTTTAAGCAATTTTATTATTGAGGTCAATCTCGTCACACAACACGGTAAGCTGAGATCGAGAGAAGGTTGGATAAAAGAGTTTCCTCTTTCAAGTGGAACAGATAAAGTTGAAAAAGGTATTAAAACAAAAGAAGGTTTATTTACTATTCATTCAAAGAGTCAAAAATTATACTCAGTACAATTCGACAGTACAGTTATGCTCAACTGGATGGGATTTAATTTCGGAATTGGTTTTCATGCATTGCAGGGAAATGGTTATTATAAATATCTTGGCAAAAAAAATGTTTCGCATGGTTGTTTAAGAATATCAAGGGAAGATGCGGAAATAATTTATAATATGATCGAAAAAGGAACGCCGGTTTTAGTTCATTCCGGGAATAGTGCTGTTTATATTGAATTTGGTGATTACAGAGAAATCTATAAATATTATTCATATAATGAACTTAAAGAGATTCTTCCCAAAAGATTCAAAAAACTTTATAATGGAGAGTACTTAATCACAGATAACCCAAAAATTTTGGTTGATGAAGAAAATCTTTCACATTCTGGATTGGATTTGGGAGATGCAACAAGAATTCCACACAAACAATTAATTAAACCTGCTTCACTCTGGTTTGATAAAAATTTTTCTGAAGAAAAACACTCAGATTATATTTCAGGATTTAATACAAACTACAGCTTGAGATATACTTTTAACACTAGCCTTGATTCACTACTTGCATATAAGTGAGTATTAACTCCAATCAATTCTTCTTGCCAAATAGATACAGAACCAAAATCATTGTCATTGTAATTAAAAATATGGATATAAATGGTGAAACGCCAAAAGCCGAAACTATATCACCTAATAACATGCATGTGATTCCAACAAAAATTGCATAAGGAAGCTGAGTTCTTACGTGATCAATATGATCACAGCCGGAAGCCATTGAACTTAAAATTGTTGTATCTGAAATAGGAGAACAATGATCACCCCAAACACACCCCGCTAAAACAGAACTGATTGTTCCATTTAACATCAATTGAGTATCAACGGCATTAAATCCAAAAAGATTTGTAACATGGGCAGTTAACGGAATTACAATCGGCATCATAACAGCCATTGTTCCCCAGCTTGTTCCTGTTGCAAAACTTGTTAGCCCGCAAACAAGAAAAATAATAACCGGAAGAAACCTGGGATTAATTGAATCGCTCATCAGGTTTATTATATAATCCGCAGTTCTAATTTCGGTGGTTACTGAACCAATTCCCCACGCAAGAGTTAAAATGATTATAGCAAGAGTCATTGATCCGATTCCTGATAACCATGCTTCTACTGTTTGATTAATAGTTAATAATTTTTGTGATAGAATTAATATTGCGGCTACAATTGCTGCAGCAAAACTGGACCATAACAAAGCAAGATATGAATCAGAGTTACTGATAATATCACGCAGACCAAAATTATAGATTCCCTGGGCATGTAATGAGCTAATCCCTGTATAAAGTAACCCGGCAATTGTTCCAAAAATGATAACTAGAATAGGAATTATTCCATTAAACCATCTTTGCTTTTGTACATCTTCATTTTCCTGTTCAATTCTGTTATCAAGAAGTGGGATACTTTTATCATCAAATAATTTACCTTCTGTTACTGCTCTTTGTTCGGCAAATCTCATTTTTCCAAAATCTCTTCTTGTAATTGCTACAAGAAAAACAAAAACAATCATAGCAATAGGATAAAATCTGAATGGAATTGTATCAATAAAAGTTGAATATGCATTTGCTGTAGACCCGATCGCATTCAACCCATCCTGGATCAACCCAACTTCATATCCAATCCAGGAACTGACAATCACCACACTTGCAACCGGAGCAGCAGTTGCATCAACAATAAAAGAAAGTTTTTCCCTTGAAATTTTCAACTTATCAGTAAGTGGTCTCATCAGGTTACCAACCACTAATGTGTTTGCATAGTCATCAAAGAAAATGATTATTCCAGAAAACCATGCAGCAAACATTCCCGAAGCTCTGGTTTTTGCAAACTTACTTAATGAATTTGCAATTCCTTTTGTTCCACCACTCTTCGAAATTAAACCTATAACTCCGCCAAACAATAAAGTGAACACAATAATTTCTGCATGGGATTTATCGATAATAGCGTCAATTACATAATGATCAACTAATCTGAAAAGACCGGTTAAAAAATTATAATCATAGATAAAAACTGCGCCAGCATATATTCCAATCATTAAGGAGAGGATTACCTGTCTGAAAATTAGTGCAAGTAGAATTGCAATAAGGGGAGGCAGAATACTTAACCATCCTGGGATTATTCTTATTTCAGATTTTAGATTCGGTAATTCTTTGATTGTGACTTCAAAATTTCCTGTATGGCTTAAAGTAATTTTTTTTGAAAATTTGCCAGAGATATTATTAACAACAAAGGTATCCTGTATCGCTTCAGAATTAAATTCAATTGTAATCCAGTCAAGCGAATTAGGAATATCAATAGTGCTAATTGAAATAGTTGTCCCGCTAAGTGCAAGATGAGGTAGCCGAATTTCCTGTGCTTTTCCATTTTGGAAAAACAAATACAGAAACAACAAACAGAGAGCGTATGTTTTAATACTTGTTACCACATATTTGAGATGAATTCAGGTGAAATATAAAACCAGGCACAGAAATATCAAAAATAATTATTATCTTTCTATTACATTCAACCATGATATTTAATAAATGATAAAAATAAAATTATCTGGATTACTTATACTCAGTGCAATTTTCGTGATTTCCTGTTCAGGAAATAATTCTGAGAAGGAAGAAATTTACGGCAGCACTTTAAATTCGCTTGTCGACAGTGCCTTAAAAGGAAGCATTGCTGCAAACCAAAGACTCTCAGGATTAATAGATTCAGATAAAATAATTCAACAAAATTATAACAAATTGAAAATAGACAGCACTTTAATTAATGGCAACAAATTCTTTAGTGTGCTGGTTGAATATCCAAATCCAAAATTAAATCTTCTTGCCATATACGATAATTATCTAAACTTCTATTTTCTTGATAAATCTTTAAATGGAAACCTTGCTGAAGAATGGAAGGATTTAGACGGCAAAACTTATTTAATAGTCTCTGAAAAATTCATATCAAAGGATATCTTAAAACTTGGTAGAACATCCTTCTATGCACTTGATCAGGATAAATGGAAATTAACTTTTCGGTTCTTCAATCGTTTTGAAATTGATGACAAAGTTTATACTCAGGAAATTCAAAATTTTTCTGATGATGAGATTCGAACAATAATCAAATCAACTGACTCAAGACTCACCGAGACCGGAGATGTATTTACTTTCAATACAGATTCAGGGAAATATATAAGTGAGAGAAATATTTTTACTATTTATGTGGAAAAGCAAATCAAGGATTATAACTGGATTCCAACAAAAACACAGTTAACTTCTTCAAAAAATCAGGATACAAAACCATATATCCACAAATCGGATTATTCATTGTCTATAACTCCGGATTGGAAAGAAATAGATGATATGACATTGACCAGCAAATTTCATCAGGATTTATTCGGTGATAGGTTCGTAAATCCTGGTTTAGGTGCATCCATTTCTGTAGCCAATATTGATTACGTTGCAAGTGCCGAAGACTTTTGTAAATTTACTTTTAACATCCGGAGATCGGTCAATTATGTAATACGGGATTCAGGATTAATAGAACAAAATATTTATGCCGTCAGAATTATGGAGCATTCCTGCAATCATAAAAAATATTTATTGATATTTGAATGTTCAAAATATTCTTATGAAAAGAATAAAGAACAACTGGACAAAATTCTAAATTCATTCTCAATCAGATGTTAAAGTACAAAACTATTTTTTTTGTTCATAAAACCACAGACGACCAGGTTACTGAAATCATTCAAAAAAGATTGGTCCCATCATTGAGTGAAATATTTAATCAGAAGATTTATTTAGGGAAAGTAGAAAGCAATTTATTAAATGAAACAAAATATGATCTCTATTTTGAAGTAAATTGCGAAAGTAAAAAAACATTCGACAGCTTGATGAACTCGCAACAAGGAAAGAATGTCAATAAGGAATTGGCTGGAATTTTTAAAGATATAACTCTCTATTCAATAGAAT
Organism: uncultured Ignavibacteriales bacterium; assembly: GCA_963822905.1. Classification (GTDB taxonomy): domain Bacteria; phylum Bacteroidota; class Ignavibacteria; order Ignavibacteriales; family Ignavibacteriaceae; genus CAWGJF01. The sequence goes on along the minus strand of CAWGJF010000001.1, from coordinate 1,645,006 downwards.
TTCCGGGAGACAAATGAATTTATATCTAGTACGACATGCAAAAGCCGAGTCAGCTTCTGTGAAAAAATCTGATGCCGAGAGAGAACTTACTTCGGAAGGAATTAACATTTTACAAAACTCGATTCAAGTATGGAATAATTTTATTGATGAAATAAATTTCATTATCTCATCGCCAATCCTCCGGGCAGTTCAAACTTCAGAGCATATTAAAAAAGAAATATATTTTTCTAAAGATATATTGAAAGATAGTTTTCTCAAACCTTCCTCAGATAGTGCAGATTTCCTCCATATAATCAAAATGCACAAATCAGAAAACTTAATGCTAATCGGACATCAGCCGGATATCTCAAATGCAATATCTTCATTTACCGGATGCGATATTTTTGATGTACCCTTTAAACCAGCTTCTTTTGCAAAAATAACCTTTAATGGAAAACCAGCAATCGGGAAAGGTGTTTTGGAAATTTTAATCCCTCCAGTTTTAAAATAAAAAACCGGCTACACAAGCTCATACTTACCGCTGCTTCCTTCCGGACCTGACGGAGTTGGGTAATTACATGTTAGCCGGCGAATTTCGTTTACAAATATACTAGATTTTATTTTTTCTTTTTAGTCTTAATTGATTTATCACTATTCATTTTCATTTGATCTGAAAGTGTATTCCTTTCCCAGAAAACTTTATCATTATAACCTTGAATTGATTTATCTTTTTCTGCAATCAATAATCTTTTTTCTGCAAGGCAGCAAAAATAATTGTCTATCTCAATCCCACAATAATTTCTTCCAAGTTTTTTTGCCACCACAGGTGTAGTGCCAGAACCAGCGAAAGGATCAAATATAAAATCATTTTTATTTGTTGCAGATAAAATAATTTTTGCCAGTAGTTTTTCTGGTTTTTGTGTCGGATGATCCGTGTTTTCAGGCATTGACCAGAATGGAATAGAAATATCAGTCCAGATATTAGATGGAAAAGTATCCCTATAATTATTTTTATCTACTTTTGACCAGTCTTTAGGATTTCCATTCAGATCTTTATAAGGAGCAATTACTTTCCGACGAAGCTTAACGTCATTTAGATTAAATATATAATCATCTGAAACTGTAAAAAACCAAATATCTTCAATGCAGTTCTTCCAGTTCTTACTGGCCCCTCTACCTTTTTCTCTTTCCCAGGTAATTCGATTTCTTAATTTAAAATATTTTGACGCTATAGAAACAATAGCTAACGAAGATTTCCAGTCTGAACAAATATATATTGAGGCAGTTGGTTTTAAAATCCTGGTGATTCGTGAAAGCCACGAATCAATCCAGTTTTTATAATCATCATCATCCATTTCGGTAAATTGATTGCGATTGTATTTTTTATAAAGGTTATAAGGCGGATCGATAAACAAAAGATCGACAAAATTATCCGGCAGGAAATTTAAAACTTCAAATAAATCCTGGTTAATAATTTTATTTTTAATGGATTTTGATGTTCTTTTTTTTGTAACCTTGCACAAATTTTCACTAAATTTTTGTACTTCGATATCACTTAACGTAAGTGTACGATTTAATGGCGCTCGTTTTTTTAATTTAATGTCTGACACAGATTGGGGTTACTAAGATCAATTATTAATTACTGCATACTTTGCTTTTAGTATAACAAGTTCTTCCAATACTTTTCCAATATATTCTCTTAGTTCGTGACTTTTCTCAACCAACTCATCATTTAAATAGCCTTCACCTGCAGCAGTTTCAAGATCAAAACAATTTCTTTCAATAGCATCAAGGCTTAAAGTTAAAATACTTCCCCTGAGTTTATGCGTAAAGAATTTTAATTTTTTAAAATTACTCGATTCAACTGCATTTTTTATTTCTTCTAGTATCTCAGGCAAATCTTTCAGGTAAACATCGAGAAGTTCAATAAAGAAAACAAGATCTTCTTTTGTATTAATGTCGTTTAAGATTGCAATCTTTTTTTCATCTAATACTTTTAATTCAAGCGGCTGACCTTTAAGTACACTTACATAATTATCCTTCTCTTCAACAGCAGCTTTGCCCCACTTAATTAATTTGGATTCCAGCTCATCAATCCTTATCGGTTTGGTAAGATAATCATCCATTCCCGCATCAAGACACATCTCCCTGTCGCCAATCATTGAGTTTGCAGTCATTGCAATAATTTTAGGCAAGTTGGTTCTATTTAATTCTTTGCGAATAATTTTTGTTGCCTGCAATCCATCCATTTCCGGCATTAAAACATCCATAAGAATTAAATCATAATTAATTGATTTAATTGATTCAACTGCTTCAATTCCATTACCAGCAATGTCTGCTCTTAGTTCAAGTTTTTCAAGAAGTCTTATGGCAATCCTCTGATTAACAGCATTATCTTCGACTAATAATATTTTTAGAAACTGCTTCCATTCATTTTTTTCTTCCTGGGCTGGTGAAGTTACTTTGTCTTTGCTTATTTCAACTGATTCTTCAGAAAAATAGGAACGGAAAGCTTTGTGCAATGAAATTCTCTTTGCAGGTTTTTGGATTACCGTAATCTTAGATGACGGTGATGTGAGTTCTTCAGAAATTTTTCCAAGAGGAGTAAGCACAATAAAAGGGACAGCTACACTATTACTTAACTGGTTAGCTCCGTCAACAATCCTTTTGTATTCTGTATTCCCTGAAGTGTGATCATAAATAATTCCGTTGTAATCCTGATTCCTCATTGCGTAATCATGAAGGTCATTAAAATCTGTAAATTCGACAGGAACCATTCCCCAATCAATTAGTTGTTCTATTAATATTTTTTTACTGTTGATCCGATCACTCGCAATCAGGATTCTCTTACCTGAAAATTCAGGTATTGCCTGGTACGAATTAATCTTAGTATCAGAAGAAATTGATGTAGTTTGAATTGTAAAATAAAATGTAGTGCCTTTACCGTCTTCACTCTCAGCCCACATTTTTCCGTTCATTAATTCAGCTAATTTTTTACTTATAACCAACCCGAGTCCTGTACCACCATAAGTTCTTGTTGTTGAAGAATCAACCTGGCTGAAAGATTTGAATAACTTGTCCATTTTATCTTTAGGAATTCCAATACCAGTATCTTTAACACTAAATAAAAGTTCATATTTCATCTGATCTATTTTCTTTGAAGAAACAGAAATGAAAACCTCACCTTCATCTGTAAACTTAACTGCGTTGCCGACAAGATTAGTTAGTATTTGTCTTAACCTCGTAACATCTCCATTTACAGCAATTGGCGTTTTATCATCAATTCTATACAACAGTTCCAGTTTCTTCTCAGACGCTCTGGTTGCAAGCAGGTCAAGTGAATCTTCAATACATTCCCGCAAATCGAACAGGGTATTTTCAAGCTCCAGCTTTTCTGATTCGATTTTAGAAAAATCGAGTATATCATTTATAATTACTAAAAGTTGTTCTCCGCTTAACCTGATGGTACGGACATACTCTTTCTGAATTTCATCCAGGTTTGTATCGAGCATTAAGCCTGTCATTCCAATTACGCCATTCATAGGAGTTCGGATTTCATGACTCATTAATGCAAGAAATTCACTCTTAGCCTTTGTTGCTCTCTCTGCAGATTTGAATGCATTATCCAGTTCCTGATTTTTTCTCAATAGTGCATCACGGAAAAGATTCCTTTTAATCACTCCACCGATAGTACTTGCCATCGTAACTAAAATTGATTCTTCATCATCAGACCAGATCCGGTTTTGGTGCATTTCATCGAACCCTATAAATCCCCAGTATATGTCATCTATTAATATCGGGACTAGAATTATAGATTTAATTTCAGGATCAATAAATGATCTTCGTATATCATTCTGGATATTATCAAGAACAAACGATAAAGTTTTTCCTTTTGAAAAACTTTCATAAAAATTAAGTTCAGCAAATCTTGAATAGGATATTTTCTGAAAATCTTTATTATTTATTTGGGGTACTGTATCGGGTGAAGCCCATTCATACATCAAACGAAAATACATTTCATTCGATCCCCGGAGAATCTGATGCTTATAAATATAAACGCGATCAACTTTTGCTGCCTCACCTAAAATTTTTAATGCCAGTTTAAATCCATCTGCTTGTTCGCGCGAAGCCATTATTATTTTTGTCGCATCTGAAATGCCCTGAAGAAGCCTATCCTTTTTAGCAATTATTTTTTCATTGTTCTTTCGTCTTGAAATATCTCTGAATATACTCAATAGATATTTCTTATTATTCCTGATAGTCATGTAAGAATGAGTTACTTCCAGGTCAACAGTTCTGCCATCCCACAATTCCAGGTTTGCTTCAAAATGCTGCTGGAAGTTTTCACCCTGAAAATTTTTAATATAATCTTCTAATACTTGTTTTTCAGTATCACTCCTATAAATAGATACAAGTGAGGTACCTTCAATCTCATTTCTTGATTTACCAATCATTTTAGCAAATGCATCATTACATAGAAAAACAGTACCAAACTCATCAGTCAATCTCATTCCATCTAAAGAATTTTCCCAAACAGTTCTGAATGTTACTTCAGATTCACGGAGTTTATCTTCAGCTTGTTTTCGTAAAGAAATATTTCGAACAGAACCCTGCCCCATTTTCTTTCCGTGAAAACTTATCAGTCTGCCGGTGATTTCAACAGGAATTCGTTTTTCAGATTTATGAATCAGTTCAGCAGTGAAGACGATTACATCTTTCTCTCTTAAGTAATTTTTAATTGACCGAAGGTATTGAGTAAGTTTTTCGGGAGGAAGAACAAATGCTATGGATTTACCAACCAGTTCGTTAGTTTCATATCCGAGTAATTCAGTCGCTGAAGGACTTACGTAAGAAATTTTTCCTGTAGTAGTGACTCTAAAAAGAACATCAAGTGATGCTTCAGCAAGTAATTTTAATTCAGAATTTACATCTTCAAGTTTATGAAGTGACTCATTTACCTGATTTAAAATACCTTTATATTTATCCGGAAGGATATTTCTCTGAACCAGAATATCAAGCAGATTTTTCAGCTCAATTATCTTGTCCTTTTCAGTTTTGAACCTCGTATGTGATTCTTTCATTAGCACGCAGATTAACATCAATTATTGTTCTCGAATTGCAATTTACAATATTTTTCTCTTTTCTTAAATTTTGATGAAAAGCGCACTTTCCTTTTGCAAATATGACCGGATTATCATCCCAAAATTACTTCCAAATGAAATACTTTCCTTGCTTACAAATACCCATTTCTCTAAGTTTGATTTGATTTTTTAACATTTTTTGCAGGATTTTATACATGAAAAGAACAATCGTCTCAATGCCCGGCGACGGAATTGGTAAAACCGTATTACCTGAAGCAATTAGAGTTTTAGATGCTGTCGGATTTGAAGCAGAATATATTCACGCCGATATTGGTTGGGATTTTTGGTGTAAAGAAGGAAATGCTCTTCCACAACGAACAATTGATCTGCTCGAAAAACATAGAATCGGATTGTTTGGCGCGATAACTTCTAAACCTAAAGATGCTGCTAATAAAGAGCTTGATCCTTCACTAAAGGATAAAGGGTTTGTTTACTTTAGTCCAATTGTAGGTTTAAGACAACATTTCAACCTGGATATTTGTATTCGTCCCTGTCAATCATTTAAAGGAAACCCGTTAAATTTTATTCGCAAAGATGGAAAAGGCAGTTTTAATGAACCGATTGTAAATACAGTTATCTTCAGACAAAATACTGAAGGACTTTATGCCGGAATTGAATGGACAAATCCTCCGGCAAATGTTCGTGCAGCTTTCGAAACTCATCCGAAATGGAAAACTTTTAAAAACGTTCCTAATGAAGACCTTGCAATATCAACAAGAATTGTAACTAAAAAAGCTGCGACGAGAATAATTCATGCAGCATTTGAATATGCAAAAAAATTCGGATTCAGTAACGTAACAATATGTGAAAAGCCTAACGTGTTAAGAGAAACATCAGGAATGATGTTGAAGATCGCAAAAGAAATGGTAAAAGAATATCCGGGAATTGCTTTGTGGGATACAAACATCGACGCTCAAATGATGTGGCTTACAAAAAATCCTGAAGACTATGGAGTTATTGTTGCTGAAAATATGTTCGGCGATATTATAAGCGATGGTTTTGCCGGACTAATTGGCGGACTTGGATTTGCATGCAGTGCAAATATTGGTGAAGAAGTTGCGGTGTTTGAACCAACTCATGGAAGTGCACCAAAATACCAGGAACTTAATCCATCAATTGTAAATCCAATTGCTATGATTTTAAGTGCCTGCATGATGCTCGATCATATTGGTGAAACTGGAAAAGCAACAAAAATCAGGAATGCAATTTCAAAAGTTATTGAAGAAGGTAAAGTAAAAACTTATGATATGATGAAGCTACGTGGAAGTAAAGATGTTTTTCAAAATGGTGCAGCTACAACTCAGCAAATGACTGATGAAATTATTAAAAACCTTTAAGGAATTTATATGCGTGACAAAGTTCTGAAAATTTGGCCTGAAATAAACTGGATTCAAAATAAAGAATTAAGAGAAAAAACTCTCGACTGCTGGGTTTATGCAATTGAGAATTCTGTTTTATTAGCAGAAGATCTTGAAGTGATTCCGTTTTCTCTTTTGATCAAAGATTGCAAGATAACTTTTATGAATCACAAGCGAACCGCTGTTCAACTTTCAGTTGATATTGCAAATAAAATGAAAGAAAATTTTGGTGATGAAATTAAAATTGATATGGATATTTTGATATCCGGTGCAATTTTGATTGATGTAGGTAAACTGATAGAATACGATAAAGTCTATGGCAAGTTAACGACAAGCAAAGCCGGAAAACTTTTGCGTCATCCATTTAGCGGTGTTGCAATTGCTGACCGGTTTGGTTTACCACCGGAAGTTCAGCACATAATTGCTTATCATGCAAAAGAAGGAGATGATGCCAAAAGAAGTACTGAAGCTATTATTGTTCATCACGCAGATTTTGTTTCTTTTGAACCGTTTAAAGTGTAAAAGATGAGAGGCGAGAAGTAAGAGGTAAAGATGTTGGAGCTTAGCCATAAGAAATTGGATATATGGAATTTTAGTTTGGAATTGGTTTCTAAAAATTATTCTTTGACTTCGCAGTTTCCGAAGAAGAATTATTCGGCTTAACAAATCAACTTCGGAGAGCTTCAGTTTCTGTTAGTTCAAATATTGCTGAAGGATTTTCTCGAACTTCAAAGTTAGAAAAAATTAGGTTTCTTGAAATTTCAAGGTCTTCAATTGTTGAGATTGACACTCAGTTAGAAATTGTGCTTAAATTAAAGCCATGTAGAAAGAGTGAATTAAACGAAATTGAAAAATTATTGAACAGTTTATTTGCGATGATAACATCATTAAAAAATAAAATTAAATAATAACTTCTTGCTTCTCACATCTTGCTTCTTGCTGAGATCAGGAAAACGGAGATAAAATGTCACAAACACTCGTTGAAAAAATCGCACAAAAATTTGCTGTTGGTTTAGATAAAAACCACGAAATTCATTCCGGTGATTACTTAATGATCCAACCAGCTTATGTAATGACACACGATAACACCGGTGCAGTCATTCCGAAATTCAAATCTATCGGGGCAAAAAAACTTTTTAATCCTCGACAGGTTGTTCACACATTAGATCACGACATTCAAAACAGAAGCGAAAAGAATTTAGAAAAGTATAAAAAGATAGAAGAGTTCTCCAAACAAATGGGCGCAGATTTTTATCCTGCCGGTCGTGGAATTGGGCACCAGATTATGTGTGAAGAAGGATACGCGTGGCCGGGAACAATGGCAGTTGCTTCGGATTCACATTCAAATATGTATGGTGGACTTGGATGTCTTGGAACTCCGATTGTCAGAACTGATGCCGCCGCAATCTGGGCAACAGGAAGAACCTGGTGGAAAGTTCCGCCAATCGCAAAAGTTGAACTGATCGGAAAACTTCAGAAGGGTGTAACAGGAAAAGATGTTATCATTTCTCTTTGCGGATATTTTAATAACGATGAAGTTTTAAACCACGCAATTGAGTTTGTAGGTAATGGAATTAAAAATCTTACAATTGAAGAAAGACTAACAGTTGCTAATATGACAACCGAGTGGGGTGCACTTGTCGGCTTGTTCCCTATCGATAAAAATACAATTAAGTGGTTAAGAGAAAGAGCTCATTTCATTTCTAAAAGAGGTTTTGAACGAGTCCCCTCTGACAAGGATGGAAATGGAATTCATCCGAGAGTAAACCATGAAAGAATCAGCGAATTAGAAAAAAATATTATCAAAGCCGATGATGATGCATTCTATGCAAAAGAATTAAAAATAGATTTATCTACTATTGAACCGTTTGTATCAGGACCAAACTCAGTGAAAGTAATGAACTCTGTCTCAGAGTTGAAGAAGAAAGGTTTGAAAATCAATAAAGCTTATCTCGTTTCCTGTGTTAACAGCAGACTCGATGATATTAAAGAAGCCGCAGAAATTGTAAGAGGTAAAAAAGTTGCTGATGGAGTTGAGTTCTACATTGCCGCTGCTTCAAGTGAAGTTCAGAAGCAAAGTGAAATTGCAGGATACTGGCAGGAACTTATTGATGCCGGTGCAAAAACTCTTCCTCCCGGTTGCGGACCTTGTATTGGTTTAGGAACAGGTTTACTCGAAGATGGCGAAGTTGGGATTTCTGCAACTAATAGAAACTTCAAAGGAAGAATGGGTTCGCCGAATGCTTTCGCATATCTAGCTTCTCCTGCAGTCGTTGCAGCTTCTGCAATTGCAGGTCAGATTGACCTGCCTGACCGGCGGCAGGTTTTAACTGGGATAATGAAAACCAAAAAATTAAAGCTGATATTAAAATCAATAAAAAATCTTCATCAAAAAAATCTTCAGTAAAAATTCTAACTGAATTCCCTTCTGTGATTGAAGGAAATCTTTTATTCTGTCACCAGGATAATTTGAACACTGATGGAATTTATCCCGGCAAGTACACTTACATTGATGACTATACTCCTGAGCAGCAAGCTGGTGTTGTTATGGAAAACTATGATCCTGAATTCGGAAAGATTGCTAGCAAAGGTGATGTTGTTGCCGGCGGATTTAATTTTGGAACAGGAAGCTCACGCGAACAAGCTGCAACTGCTTTTAAGTATAAAGGAATTGCCTTCGTTATTGCCGGTTCATTCAGTGAGACTTATGCACGTAATGCAATCAACAATGGATTTTTAATTATTGAATGCTCTGATTTGGTGAATGATCTTAAAGAAAAATATGGTAAAGAAAAACTTACAGTCCAGACAAATAAAAAAGTAAAAATAGATTTTGAAAATTCTTCAATCACTTTTGATGGTAAAGAATATTCTATCGATCCTGTTGGTGAAGCTGCACAGGAATTGATTATTGCAGGTGGTTTGGAAGAATGGGTGAAGAAAAATTTATAGAATAACCTGTTATCGCGAGTCATCCTGAGTTTATCGAAGGATGACGTGGCGATCTTATAAGATTGCTTCGCTTCGCTCGCAATGACATACTGAAAACTAAAGGAACTATATGAACAAATCTATTTCTAGAACAATTTCAGAATTTGCAATCAAACTTAAATATGAAGACTTACCAAAAGAAGTCGTAAATGAAGTAAAAAGATATTTGTATGATTCAATCGGCTGTGCGTACGGTGGATATCACACAAAGGATGTAAAAATACTGTACGATATTTACACTGAAATGGCGGGCAAGGGAGAAGCAACGGTGATAGGATATGGAAATAGAATTCCTGCCGTCAATGCAACTCTTGTTAACTCACTAATGATTCGAGCACTCGATTTCAACGACATATACTGGAAAGAAGATCCTTCACATCCGTCCGATATTATTCCTGCTGCACTTTCGGTTGGAGAATTGGTTGGCGCATCTATGAAGGAAGTTATCACTGCAATTGTTCTTGCTTATGAATTCGAGCAGAGACTTTGTCTTTTTGCTTCACCCGGAGTTCGTGAACGCAAATGGCATCACGCTACATTAACACAATTCGTTTCTCCGATTGTTGCAGGAAAAATGTTAGGATTAAATGAAGATCAAATGGTAAACGCAATTGGAATTAGCGGAAGTCATAATCATACAATCGGCTGCCCAACTGCTGGTAAACTAACAATGATGAAAAACACAGTGGATCCAATGGCAGTGCAAAGCGGAGTGTTTGCAGCATTGATGGCAAAAAGCGGTTACAGCGGAACTGAAGCTGTGTTTGAAGGTAAAGAAGGATTTATGGATACTTTCCTTGGCTGGAATGCGAAAGAACAGAAGGTTGATCCCGTAAGTATGAAAGGAAGAGATGGCGTTTCAGAATGGAAATGGAATGTTGAAAAACTTGTCGGTGGACTTGGAGATTCTTATAAAATTCTTGAATGCGGAATGAAAGCTTTCCCGACAGAAGCACTAACTCACACACATCTTTCTGCAACTTTGAAAGCTGTAACAAAGAACAACATAACTTACGATCAGATTGAAACCGTTACTCTTACAACTTTAGCGCAAGCTTACGATATACTTTTCGATCCGCACAAGTATCGTCCTGAATCAAGAGAAACAGCAGATCACTCACTTCCCTACTGCATTGCTGCTGCTTTGGTTGATCATAAAGTTACAACTCAATCATTCAGCGATGAAAAACTTAAAGACCCTAGAATCTGGGAAGTGATTGATAAAATAAAAGGTGAGCCTTCAAAAGAATTTGAAAAAATGTTTCCCGCAAAACAACCAAGCAAGGTAGTTGTAAAAACAAAAGATGGAAGAGAGTTCTCAGAATATCTGGAATACCCAAAAGGTGATCCGAGAGAACCAATGACAATGGAAGATCTTGATAATAAGTTTGAAGCACTCTCAGGAAATCTTCTTGTTGAGGGAAGAAGGAAAGAAGTCAAAGAAGCAATTTTTAATGCTGAACTTTTGACTGCAAAAGAGTTTATGAAGAAATTAATTGTACTTTGAAATGAGAAATTATAAAGACAAAAATTTAAACAAATAAACAAGCTGCAGACAAAGAGATGAGACAATCCGTTCCGATTGCTATTTTGAACTGGCAAAAAAATCGTCTGGTGGCATCAAGTTAAAGATTAAAAGCAAAGTAGAATCGATGTATGGAGAATCTATAAAAAATACGATTCTCGATATGTCAAAATTCTTTGGATTGAGGAATGTCAACATAATTTGCGAGGATAATGGCGCACTTCCGTTTGTGCTTGCTGCAAGATTCGAACTTGCCATAAAAAGATTGTTTCCCCAAAAAGAAAAAGAATATCTTCTTCCGATGGATAATAAAAATCTTTATCCGACAAAGAAAGACCATTTGAGAAGAAGCAGACTTTATCTACCTGGAAATGAACCCAAATTTTTTGTTAATGCCGGACTTCACAATCCTGACGGAATAATTCTGGATCTTGAAGACAGCGTTGCCCCGACTGAAAAAGATGCTGCACAATTGGTGGTTCGTAATGCTCTCCGTTCAGTTGATTTTTATGGCTGTGAAAGAATGGTAAGAATAAATCAATTACCAAAAGGATTGGATGATCTGAAGTTTATTGTTCCTTATAATCTTCATGTAATTTTAATTCCGAAATGTGAATCTGCGGATCAGGTAAAACAAGTTGATACGGAAGTTCAGAAACTCAGAAAGAAATTTAAAGTTAAGAATGAAATTTTTTATATGCCGATAATTGAAAGTGCATTGGGAGTCATAAAATCTTATGAGATTGCTTCCGCTTCTAAAAATATTTGTGCTCTTTCAATCGGACTGGAAGATTACACTGCAGATATCGGCACTCAAAGAACAAATGAAGGAAAAGAAAGTTTATTTGCAAGACAAATGGTTCTAAATGCCTGCCGTGCTGCTGGTGTTCAGCCGATTGATTCAGTATTCTCAGACGTTTCCGATATGGAAGCTTTGCGTCAAAGTGTAATTGAAGCCAAATCACTTGGGTTTGAGGGAAAAGGCTGCATTCATCCGCGACAAATAAAAGTTGTTCACGAAGCATTTGCTCCAACGACTGAAGAAATTGAAAAAGCAAAGAAAATAGTTTCAGCATTTGAAGTAGCAGAGAAAAAAGGACTGGGTGTTGTTTCACTTGGAAGTAAAATGATTGATCCGCCTGTTGTTAAGCGCGCACAAAAGACTATTAGTTTGGCAAAGATGAATAATCTTCTTCCCAAAGACTGGAGAAAACAATGAAACTAGTAAAAAACGCTGCAGGAAGATTAGTCCCAGTTGAAATAAACGGACAAGAACAAATTCCTTTCAAAGGGATAAACAAATACAAACCGACTGGTAACAAAGCGAAACCACCAATCAGAACCTGTATCGATTATCCGAAAGACGGAAACAAAGTTGCAAAAGATTTAAAGTCTGCTTTAAAGAAAGCCGGACTAAAAGACGGGATGACAATTTCGACTCATCATCATTTAAGAAATGGTGATGTTGTTACAAACACGTTGTTCGATACAATAAAAGAAATGGGTATTAAAAATATCCGATGGTTCCCTTCTGCTTCATTTCCTGTTCATTCACATTTAATAAAATATCTTGAAGACGGCACAATCCATCACATTGAAGGAAGTATGAACGGGCCACTCGGCAGATTTACTTCCGAGGGAAAAATGAAAGGAATTGGGGTTCTTCGTTCTCATGGAGGAAGATATCAGTCAATACAGGATGGAGAAGTTCATATTGACATTGCTGTAATCGCAGCTCCGACAGCTGATCCATTTGGCAATGCAACCGGAGACCGCGGATCTTCCGCTTGCGGATTGCTCGGATTTGCTTTAGCCGATTCTGAATATGCTGACAGAGTAATTGTTGTGACAGATAATCTTGTTCCATTCCCATGCATCCCGTGGCAGATCCAGGGAAACAATGTGGATTTTGTCGTTCAGGTTGATACTCTTGGTGATCCGGCAAAAATTGTTTCTGGAACAACACAGGTAACAAAATCACCGGACAGACTTTTAATTGCAGAATACATTGCTCAATTTCTTGATGAATCGGGAATTATGAAAGATGGATTTTCATTGCAGGCTGGTGCTGGAGGAATTAACCTTGCTTTTCTTCTTTTCTTAAAAGAAAAAATGAGACAAAAAAATGTTAAGGCTAGATTTATGCGCGGAGGGAGTACAAAGTATCTTGTTGAGATGCTTGAAGAAGGATTAATAGATTACATTCTTGATGGACAAACTTTCGATCTCGAAGGTGTAAGAAGTATGAGAGAAAATGACGGACACGTTAATACCTCTCCTTTTACAAGCTACAATTTTCATGGCAAAGGAAACTTTGCATCAATCGTTGATGCAGCAGTTTTAGGAGCTACAGAAGTGGATGTTAATTTTAATGCGAATGTTGTTACACATTCAGACGGTTATTTGCTTCACGGAATCGGCGGCTGGCAGAATTGCCTATATTCAAAATGTACAATACTTGCAATCCCATCTTTTAGAGACCGGATTCCTGTAATTGTAGATGAGGTAACAACACTTTGCGGACCGGGTGAATTGATCGATGTAATTGCAACTGAGAGAGGGATCTGTATTAATCCTAAGAGAAAGGATTTATTAAAAGCATTAAAAAAATCCAATCTACCTATAAGGGATATTAAAGAACTCAAAAAAGAAATTGATGAAATTTGTGGTGGGGCTCCTGCAAAACCAAAACTTAATAAAGATAATGTTGTCGCAATTATAAAGTGGGTTGACAGAACAGTGATTGATTCGGTTTTCCAGGTGACTAAATAAATACATTAGTCCCTGTTTAATTAATTGGAATTTGCTCCCTTAAACTTTACGAGCCCTGCTGTTCCAGTTGCTATCCAAAGGTTTCCCTGACTATCTTTAACAGTAGCGATAATATCATTTGATGGAATTGGAGAGTTAGCTATATAATAATGATCACTTATCGATGAGCCTATAATCTTATACAAGCCACTATTAGTTGATATCCATTTAATATCACTATCATCTACAAAAATATTATTATTTCGAATCTGAGAAGTTAAATTTATATTATTAAATGAGTTACCATCAAAATAAGATACACCTCCACCCATGCCAAGATAAGGATTAAATCCAAACCAAAGGTTTCCTGATTGAGAAACTGCGGAACAGATAACATTGTTATTAGGATAATGATATTGATTAATTGAGTATAAATTAAAGTTTGTACCATCAAAAGAAGCTACACCAATACCAGTATCACTTACTCCCACCCATACAGTATTTGCGAGATCTATTGAAATTGTAGTAATGCCACTTCTACTTGGCGCAGGATCAGGCTGAAACGTTTCCCAATTACCATCAAACTTAACCAACCCTATGGGTGTCCCAATCCATAAAATATCGCCCTGATATGCCAGTGTTTGTATATAATTATGAGGTAAACCAGAATTTTGTTTGGTATAGATGTTCCAGATTCCGTTATCATTAATTGCTAATCCCTGATCCGTGCCTATTGAAATTTTATTTGTCGAATTTACTGCCAAACAAAGTATAAGATCAGATGGGAGTGGTGAATTAGTTACATTAAATTGATTAAAATTATTCCCATCAAATTCAAGTAATCCATTTTGAGGTGTACCAATCCATTTCTTGTCATTTTGATCAATTATAATTGCAGAAAGGGAATTTGAAGGAATTGTTGAATTAAATACCTGATAATCAACCCAAACGGAAGTATCCTGTAATTCTTTTGAATAAGATAAAGTTTGGCTACTCTTGACAATAGTCGTAAATTCAACCGAACGATAAGAATATAACTGATATTTAATCGTGTATTCACCAGGAAGAATTGAGTGAATTGTGTCAGGAGTTGTATTTGTCGTTAAGGAATCGTTAATTAAAATGTTTGCACCGTTTGGGGAACTGAATAATGCCAGATTACCATACATTGATGGATTATTGAAATAACTAACATCCAAATGTGAAACTTCGTCTTCAGATAGTTTAATCGTGACTGTTGTGTCTCTATAATATTTTTTTTTTAGCGTGATCTCATAATTTCCTTCATCCAGGTAAATTAAGCTGTCAGGTGTTTTCCTACCTGTATTTTTTCCATCAAGATAAACAGTGAAACCTGTTGGTTCAGATTTCACTATGATTTTACCCACCTGAGCAGGAGGTTCAACAGGACTTTTCGAAATTTTCTTATCACAAGAAGTAAATATTAATGATAACAAAATTAATATGATTATATACTTCGATTTCATTTATTCAATTTTCAGTTATGAAGTTATATCCAAAAGTATTAATGTATTGCTGATAAAACTTAATTCGATCATATCTTTTCTTATTGAATGCTCCAAAAATTCCAAGACCTCCTTCGATATTTGAATAATCGGCAACATCAACCGTAACTGTAAGATCATCAAGGGACTGACTTGTTGAAGATATATACCTTGATAGTGATTGATCATAAGCAATTAGAGTGAATTTTGCCGATTGGTATATTGAGTAATTGCCTTTATTAGGATCACCAGCTGAAATCTCCTGCAAAATTCTATCAACAACATCCTGCATGTACGCAACGATTGTTGAATTACCAACAGCAGGATAAATTGGTTTTGATTCACCATTCTGCTCAATATATCTTAAAGGTATTTCTTTTTCTTTTTCAATCACATTTCCATTTTCATTTACCTGGTATCTTAATGCCAAATAAGGTTGATAGTAAATCCCTTCACCAAGAT
Source organism: uncultured Ignavibacteriales bacterium (assembly GCA_963822905.1). Classification (GTDB taxonomy): domain Bacteria; phylum Bacteroidota; class Ignavibacteria; order Ignavibacteriales; family Ignavibacteriaceae; genus CAWGJF01. The sequence continues at coordinate 1,629,294 of CAWGJF010000001.1, read as the reverse complement.
CATCCCAATAAAATTGAATGAAATCAGAACTCACTGGCGGAATAATCACTTCACTTTTATTTTGAAATCGTATATCTCCGGGAGTAACCGATGAAGCCCGAAGTCTTTTCCCGTTAGGCAGAAGGATTTCAACTTCAATTCCATTGTTGGGTGAAATTTTAATCTTATCATTGTAATAAAATGAAAATGGAAAATTGTAACGACTTGTATCAGTTCTTGCAACTGATGAATCTCTAAAAACATAAACAGAATCATTATACAAAACCCTGATATCAGCACCTTTTACTTGTGAATCCTCAGAATAATTAGATGGATCATATCCATCAGGTTTATAGTTATGAAAAATCGTTGCGATCTGAAAACTTGTATCACTTCTGATAATGCTTGTAAAAATATATTTATCTTTGAATTCACCATAAGGACTAAAATTTTTATCACATGCGACAAAAAATATTAATGATAATAAAACGAATAAGATCTGTTTTTTCATATTTCGATTTTCATTGTTCCCGTAATAAGGAGTGGAAGCATATTAACAATTTTCCCTGTATTTCGATCAAAATAAAAAATATTTTTCCGATCATAAGCATTAACTGCGCTCGCCCCTATTTCAATGTTTGTTGAGAATAACTGAATTCTTTTTATCAGACTTAAATCAAGTCGATGATATGCCGGAAGTCTTCCAAGATTTCTGTCACCTAAGATTGCATATGGAATAAATTCACCGGTTCCAATTCCCGGATCATTTATATCATTGCGGTAATATTTATCATAATATCCGAGCAATTCAGTAAACGGATAACCGGAATTATAATTCCAGATAGCACTTGCTATCCACCCATCTCCAAAATTATATTCAAGAATCAGATTGAGTGCGTGCCGGTTATCATATTTCGGATAATAAGTCCAATCCCTTGAAGTTTTGTATGCCCAGCTTAGCGTATATGCTGCAGTAAAATTAATCGGTTCTATTCCATAATTAAAAGAGAATTCCCAACCATAGCTTTCTCCCGAACCAACAATTAAGTCGGGATCAGATGAAAAAAATTTCTGATCATTAACTACTGGAAGATTTTTTAATAACTTATAATAACCTTCAACAGAAAAGTTCACTCCCTGTGTCAGATCAAACTCAAGTCCGCCATTATAATGAATAGCACGTGAAGGATCCAGATAATCCGGGATAATTATCCATGGATCAAAAACTGAGATTACTTCATCTTCATCACTTACAGCTACAAGCTGCTGAATATAAATTCCCCACGCGGCTTTAAATGCAAGCTGTGGAATTATCCTGTAAGTTACATTAACTCGCGGCTCAAATGATCCGCCGGTATTGCTATTTAAACCGGTAATATTAAATCTTGTGCCAGCATCTATTCCGAAATTTTTGTATTGTAGAAACTTATACTTCCCATAAAAACTCAAATTACCACCAAATTTTTCAATATTGGTTTTAGCTCCAAGAGCGTTTTCCTGTAAAAACTTTGAATTTACTGTTTTTATCTGCACCCCTAATCCGATTTCATCCCGGTTAGAAAAAACGACATTCATATCAAATCTAATATTGAAATCAGACAATTCATTTTCCCTGGATTTTAATGTGCTTAAATTAGGAATTACTTCCCCATTGAATTTACTTACTGATACACCAAGGCGCGAGAAAATCGGAACGTCATAAACCTGTATCCATTCAAATCCAAATAAAGAATTATTCCATTTAAACCCTTCCCTTACCGGATCATTATAATCAACAACATCGTTTGAGCTAAATCCAAAGATCGAAAACCTGGCATTCTCGAAAATATCAGGTGAAGAATAATTAAGTTTAAAAGAGAAATCATAAAAATCGATTGGAACATTATCCTTATTAAAAAACTTTTTTAAGGAATTATTGTTATAACTTTTTCTACCTGTAATCATAAAGGAACCATTTGGAATTGGTCCTTCAAATAAACCTTTAGCTGTCAGGAAACTTCCGCTGCCGATGAATCCAAAACGGTTTTTATTTCCATCTTTTGTAACAATCCGCATTACTGAGGAAAGTCTACCCGAATATTCCGAGGTGAATCCTCCTTTAAAAAACTCTATACTGTTTATCATCTCAGGGTCGATGACACTAAATAGTCCAAGAGAATGAAATGGATTATAAAGTTCAATACCATTTAACAAAATTAAATTCTGATCTCCACTTCCTCCACGAACATAATATCTTGCTGTAATATCTCCGGTAGTACTTACACCAGGAATATCTTGCAAAGATCTGAAGATATCTGACTCAATTCCTTTGGGTAATATCTCTAATTCCTTAACAGATATTCTCTCCAGACTTATATCTGTATTATTCGCCTTAATAATTTTATCACCAACTTTTTCAACAGTCTGTAGCTCAATACTCAGAGGCACAAGTTTTATATTAAGACTGGTAATTTTATTAGGCTCAATAAAAACCTGAATTGCTTTTGTTTTATAACCAACGTAAGAAATGGTTACTTCATATTCTTTGTTTGGGGGAACAGATTTTATAAGATAAAGTCCGCGTTCGTTTGTAGAAGCACCTGTATTTAGATCCTTAATAAAAACATTACAGAAAACAAGCGCTTCTCCATTTGTTGAATCTGTAACAAATCCTCTTAATGTCCCAAGTATCTGTGCACTTAAATTAGATTGAAAAAAAAGGATTAGGATAACTGAGAAAAGTCTGTAAAAAGAAATATTTTTATGCATCAATAAGTATAGCAGGAAATAGTATAAAATTGGGCAGAAATATAGTGGAATCGGATTACAATTCACACACTTATTTGTTCCCCTAAATTTTAATTTTACCGGTATAGAAAAATCAAATTGGTATTACAATAACTTGATAAACAAAAAATTAATATTTAATAAACATTTAGGATCATCTTCACTTTAATATTATTTACTTCAATTTTGGTCCGGCAGAAATTATTTCTTTTGAAGTACCAGTTTCATATTCTTTAAAATTATTTACGAACATTTCGACTAGTTGCTTAGCCATTTTATCATAAGCATTTTTATCCTTCCAGGTATGTTTTGGATTCAATACTTCTGAAGGAACTCCCTCGCAAGTTTTAGGTATCTCAAGATTAAAGAAAGGTTCAATTTCAAATTCAACATTATCAAGCTTTCCTTCAAGAGCAGCATTTAACATTGCTCGAGTGTATTGTATTTTCATTCTGTTTCCAGTCCCATAGGGACCGCCTGTCCACCCGGTATTTACAAGCCAGCATTTTGCATTATGTTTCTTGATTTTCTCACCAAGAAGTTTCGCATAAACTGTTGGATGTAAAACCATGAACGGTGCACCAAAACACGTGCTAAACGTTGCTTTTGGTTCTGTCACTCCTTTTTCAGTGCCTGCAACTTTTGCAGTGTAACCTGAAATAAAGTGATACATAGCTTGTTCGGTTGATAATTTTGAAATTGGAGGTAAAACTCCAAAGGCATCTGCTGTCAGCATAATAATGTTTGTTGGATGTCCGGCAAATCCCTCCTCAACTATATTGCTTATATGGGTTAGAGGATAAGCAGCACGGGTATTTTCTGTAAACGTTTCATCATCAAGATCAATTCTTCTTGTTTGAGCATCGATCTGAACATTTTCCAATATGGTTCCGAACCTCCTTGTGCAATCATAAATTTCCGGTTCAGCCTCCTCAGATAAACGAATCACTTTAGCATAACATCCGCCTTCATAATTGAATACACCATCTTCACTCCAGCCATGCTCGTCATCTCCAATTAATCTTCTGTTTGGATCAGCAGAAAGAGTTGTTTTTCCTGTTCCCGATAAACCAAAAAACAATGCTACATCATCTTTCTTACCAACATTTGCAGAACAATGCATAGACATAACATTTTCAAGCGGCATCATATAATTAAGAATGGTGAAAATTGATTTTTTCATTTCACCCGCATAACTGGTTCCACCTATCAGTACAATTCTTTTTGCAAAATTAATTATTATAAAAATCTCGGAATTTGTTCCATCATTATCAGGGTTTGCATGAAAATTCGGCATTTGTATTATGGTAAACTTCGGATCGTGTTTTTCAAGTTCGGCAGGATCATTATACCGCCTAAACATATTTCTGGCAAAAAGATTATGCCACGCTGCTTCTGTTATAACTCTTATTGGCAACCTGTAACGTTCATCCGCACATACAAAACAATCTTCAACATATAAATCTTTTCCCTGAATGTAAGCCATCATTTTTGCGTAAAGCCTGTTAAACATTTCTTCATTAATTGATTTATTGACTTTTCCCCACCAAACATTTTTTTCACTTGTAGGTTCTTTAACAATAAATTTATCATTCGGACTTCTGCCGGTATGATGCCCGGTTCTGACGACTATGGGACCTAAATGTGCAAGCAGTCCTTCCCTTCTTCTTACAACCTGTTCATAAAGTGCCGGAGTGCCATAGTTATAAAATACTTCCCTGATATTTCGAATCCCCTGCGCTTGCAATTCTTTAATGACTTTATCTTTAAGGATCATAATTTCTCCATAATTGATCGGTTAATGATTAATAAAATTTAAAGACAAGTAAACTCACATAAGTAGATTTTCTATTCCCATTTCAATTTGTTCTTCACAGAAAAATGGCTCCCCATATTTTTTCCCTATCTCGAATCCATAAACTTTTGCTCTCGCTTCGAGAAATTCAATGAATTCAGGTCTGCTTATAAATGTCTGCGGCCCTTTATGCTTTGAATCATAAAATTGACTTTTAAAAGCTAGGGTTGCTTTCATCTTTTGCTGGAAATGTTTTGTGATATCAATAATAAATGAAGGTGCGAAAGTATAAGTCTGCATATAATAATAAAGTTTTTTCGGTCTGTAAGTTGACTGGATTTGTCCCTGGTAACTGGTTTTAAATTTTGTTAACCCTGTTACAAACATGGCATTTTTAATTAGTTTGCTTGTTTGAATATGATCAGGATGCCGATCATTAAAGTAAGGAGCAAAAATAATCTTCGGAGTGAATCTCCTTATAAGGTTAACAACCTTTTCAAGATTTTCCTGGTTAATTTCAATATTCCCATCACTGATTTTCAGGTTTTCTCTAACAGATAAATTAAGAATTTTTGATGCATTCCGGGTTTCTTTCTGTCGAATTTCTATGTTGCCACGTGAACTCATCTCACCCTGAGTTAAGTCCACAATCCCTGCCTTCAACTTCATAGAATTGAATCTGGCAATCGTTCCCCCCATAGATAATTCAGCATCATCCGGATGAGCAGCAAAAGCAATAACATCAAGCTTCATAATTATTAGAATTGTGTAAATTTTTTTTCTAAAGTTACTATTTCTTCAGTAAGAATTCCATTGTATAAGAAATGAACTCAATTATGATTTAATACATAATCTAAATATTAACTCTATATAATATTATTTGATTTTTGTCAGTTAATAGTTATTTTATAACAATTGCATTTCGGCATTAACCAACAATCAACAATAATTAACAATTGAGGAAAAATGATGAGGCAATTTTTCACATTTTTTTTGTTTTCAGTTTGCTTTAGTATTTCTGTGTTTCCACAAGCATATTCATGGGTTCTGAAACAAGCAGGTAGCAGCCTGGGTGGTCCAGCTGATTATAATACAATTAACACCAACCTGATTTATTATGGTTCAAACGCTACGGTGTACAAAAGCAGTGATAAGGGTGAAACGTTTTCAGTAACCGGAACAAGTGTTCCGTCAGCATCAGAAATTAAGTGTATAATACTAGATGATAGTAATCCCGGAACTTTTTTAGTTGCTGCTGAATCATCTCCTAATGATAAAATTTACAAAACAACAAATGATGGAACTACCTGGACTATATCATTAGATGAAGGACAAATGTCATATTTCGGAATACCTATGGAACAGGATCCATCAAATCCAAATGTGATATTCACAATGACAAATACCAACTTTAAAAAATCAACTGATTTTGGAGACTCGTGGAATACAATTTCAAGTAATTTTGGTCCGTCTTCTGCTCCTTGTGATATTGCAGTTTTCCCGGGTACAACTACAATCTTAATTGGTGACAACGGAACTGGAATTTTCAAAAGCACAGATTATGGTTTGACCTGGACTCACCCCTATTCAACATCTGGAGAAATACCGACTATTTCAGTTGACTATACTCATCCTGGTGTTGCATGGGCAACTAAGTGGAGTGGTGGTGGTGGATTACTCAAATCAACAGATTATGGTTCAAGCTGGACGTTACAACCTACTTTTAGCGGAATTAGTATGTGGGGAGTTTACGCTCAACCATCTGATGGAAATGTAATTGTAGCAAATAGTTATTCTACAAGCCCCGGCAGTTGGAGAACTGTTAACGGAGGTGTAAGCTGGACACCAATTACGATACCATCTGCGGGTTACCAGGTCTTTTCAATAGATTCTGTTTCTGAGTTTGCTGTACAATCAAGCGGAATATATAAATTAGAATCTCCGTACTTTCTTCCAGTTGAGTTAACCTCATTCACGGGTTCATTGGTAAATGATAAAGTGGTTTTGAACTGGATTACTGCAACTGAATTAAATAACCAGGGATTCGATATAGAAAAAAGTTTAAATAATATTGATTTTGAAAAAATAGGTTATGTACCTGGGTTCGGGACATCAACGGAATCAAGAGACTATACTTACAAGATTTCTGAAGTCCCTGTAGAAACCCAATATTACAGACTTAAACAAATAGATTACGATGGAACTTCAACTTATTCCTCTACAGTTGAAGTTGATGGTATTTCCCCAACCAATTTTATACTTGAACAAAATCATCCGAATCCATTCAACCCCTCGACAAGAATTACTTTTACATTGCCTGTTGAGTCAAACATAAATATTAAATTATTTAATATGCTTGGACAGGAAATAGAAAATATAGAAAGTGGACAGTTGGAAGCCGGTACACACCAAGTTAATTTTAATGCTAATTCATTAGCAAGCGGAACATATATTTATGTTCTTGAAGCGAACGGTATAAATGGTAAGAATTTCAGAGAATCTAAGAAAATGATGTTGATGAAGTAGTAAACTAATAATTATTAAAAAGAAGCACGGTTCTACTTAAGTGTTGACCGTGCTTTTTAATTTTTAAACTAATAAATATGAATAACTATTTTTATTTCAGTAGAATCATCTTTCTTGTTCCTATAAAATTATCTGTTTCTAATTGGTAAAAATAAATACCGCTTGGTTGTGACGAAGCATCAAACACAACTTCGTATTTGCCTGCTGGTCTGTATTCATTCACGAGAGTCGCAACAACATTTCCCAAAATATCATAAACTTTTAGTGTAACAAATTGCCTACCTGCCTCACCGTTAGGCAGGCTGCCTACCGAATACTGAATATTGGTCACAGGATTAAAAGGATTAGGATAGTTTTGTAAAAGAAAATAACTATCTGGTACTTGTTCAATATTATATTTAACACTTACCGGGATTGGTTCAAAGAAAGGAATAAAATTAACGAGACCAAGTGATGGGTTATCAACTTTATGAAAAATATGTTGTTCTATTAATGTTGAATCATACACCTGCCAGTCATTGTTTTGCGCCATTATATCATTTGTACAATTGTTGTAAAGATCAAAAACATCACTTCCCTGAACGTTATCATAAATTATATTTAAACCATCATCAGTTGTATCGGCATTTTCAATATTACCTATGTTAGGTTGCGGACCTGCCTGAACGGTTGTTCCATTCTGAATTGTTATACCCCACCAGTTACCAAATATTTCATTACGGGTAACAACAGGCTGGTTTTCAGGGGAACCATTAATATTAATTCCGCTTCCGGAAACAAGAGCATTTGGGTTAATATTATTATTATATATAACATTATCCTTAATCATCGCATTTATAATTCCATTGCTTGAACTAAGCAGAGTAATACCATAACTATTATTATAAATTGTATCTCCTTCTACAATCATATTTGAAAAATTACTTGCACCACTCACCCATAAGCTAATTCCTCCGGTTGGAATACTTTCGCCGCCGTAGATTGTATTATTTCTTATCACCGGAGAGTTATTACCCTGCAAACCTATACTTATTTGATTTTTTGCAGATGTACCTTGCGTATTATTAAAACATATCTCATTATTCTCAATCAAAGGATTTGAATCAAGGTTAACAAGAATTCCATATTCATAACTTCTTTCAATCTTACAATAAGATATTTCAGAGTTGGAGCTGCTTAGTTGGGCTCCTCTTCCACATTTATATATGTGAGAATGTGTTAAAGTTGGACTGGCATCAATACATCGCATACCGTAATTAGAAAATTCTATATATGTAAAAGAAATTAGAGATGAATTGCTCATCGTGTTCTCATTGAATCTTAAGCCGTCATAAAATCCTGTTGAATCCTGTGTTGGCGATGTAAAGGTAATCATGCTGTCGGCAGTTCCTTCGGATTTAAATATTCCATTAATTTCAAAACCCGAAACATCGGTGGTATTTTGAATTGTGCTTCCCGGAGTTATCCAGACAAGATCGTTAGCCGAAACATAAATTTTGTTGTTAAGTGTGTAATCAGGATAAGTGCCTGTAATAACCCCACCTGAATAAACCACAAGGCTGTCAAGGTTCCATTCAACACTTGTATTTGGTGTAGTATATTGTGCAAATGAATTGGCAGTTATAATAAAAGTTAAAAGTAAATATTTGATTGCTTTCATTCTGGTTTAATAATTTATTATCTAAGTAAAATCATCTTTTTTGTTTCAACAAAATTGCCTGCCTTTAACCGATAGAAATATATTCCGCTTGGAAGTTTTGAAGCTTTGAATTCAACTTCATATTCACCCGCCGGTTTTTCTTCATTAACCAGTGTTACTACTTCTCTTCCGAGGACATCATAAACTTTTAAGGTAACAAATTGCCCACTGCCTATTGAGTATTGCATACTGGTAGTTGGGTTAAAAGGATTTGGATAATTCTGAGATAATTGAAATGAAGTTGGCTGTTGATTTTTATTTTCATTAACTCCAAGGACATTCATATCAATAACTGCAGACCAAACCTGGTAAATTCCTGTATAGTCTGCCATCCAAAATGCATTTAATTGGTAATCATTTGAAATAAGTGCAATGTGGTCTCCCTGGTAATTTGATGAACCGCCAGCAATTGGCTTAGGTTTAAATGTTGTACTTGCTATTTCGAATTCAGTCCAGCTATCTCCGCCATCTGTTGAACGGGTAAGGAATACACTCGCAGAATCTGAAGTAGTATTTCTATCATCATAAAACAAAATATTCAGGTTTCCATAGGGATCAACATCAAGATAAGGGAAATATTGTATTTTACCATTGTTTAAAGCATCCTGATTTACGCGAATACCTGGAGACCAAGTATTACCATTATCAGTTGATCGGTGAAGAATTATATCCGGATCACTACCTGCTGGAAGTTTGTTGATTTCAGTTGTAACAATATAAAGCCATCCATTCATGCTCCCTCCACTCTTATCAACTACAATTTGAGGAAGTCCGTTAATTAAAATATTACTTTTTTGAGGAAGCAACCCATATATTGCATTAATATCAAAAATATTTTGTTGATTTGTCCAGGTTTCACCTCCGTCAGTAGAAATTCCAAGACCTGCAAAATCTAAATTAAAGCTTGAAGAAATACCTGACCATGTTACATAAACATTACCATCATTTGAAGTTTCAACTGAACCACCAATACAACGTTGTGGTGGATTAGGATTAATAATCACTGGAGTACTCCAGGTTTCACCTTCATTAGACGAATATGAACAAAGAGCAGGTGATGTTGATGAGACATCGGTCCATGAAAGATATATTCTTCCATTAAAGTTGCTTTGAGGCGAATGATCAATTGCAATTGTACCTTTATCCCCAGTTTGATTACTGGTAATTTCATTATTTGGTGACCAGGTTTTTCCAGAATCATCAGAATAATTTGAATACATACCGGTGATTGGAGATAATGCTATATGTGATAAAACTAATCGATTATTTTGCGTAACTATGACTCCGGGATCTCCACCATGGTTGTATATTGACGAACCAGTACAAGTATCATTACCTGTCCATGTATAACCGCCATCGGTAGAGATATAAATTCCTTCACTTTTGAAGAGAGAGCCCACTTTAAATGTAACCGCACTTGCAAAAATAAATGAACTATTTGCAGGATGATAAGTTGCAATTGGTTCGGTTTGAGTATATCCTTCAGGACTGGGAAATATCATTGTTTTTTGTAAGTCCAATTCTATTTGTGAAAACCCTACGAAAGGAATCAGCAATAGCAACAAAGTTAGTATATAAATCACTGTCATTCTCGCTTTTTATAATTTCAAATTAATATTTAATCCCATATAGAAACTTCGGGGTTCACCTGTTTCATAATATCTTCCAAAAAAATCATTTATGTTAACAAACCCGACATATTTTTTATCAAATATATTATAGACTCCGGCATAAAACACAGTACTGAATTGTTCATTCTGATAAGTCAGTCCGGTCATAATATTTCCATAAAAATATGCTGAAGCAGTTTCAGTATTTGCATCATCGACATAAATCTTATCGATATAATCACAATCCCATTGCAGTAAACCGGAGATATCATCACTGACTTCGAATTCGTAATTGAAGATAAAATTTACAATTTGTTTTGGAACAGAAGCTTCGTAATTGCCTGAATAATTAACCGTTTCATCTCCGGTCGGTGTGTGATTCACAGTTGAATATCTGTCATATTTAAAATTGGTAAAAGTATAATTCACAACCATTTCAGTTTCCTCAAACGGATGTGTTTTGACTCCAACTTCAATCCCAGTTCGTTTGGTTTTAGCTGCATTACTAAAGAATACTGTTTGATTAAAATTATAAGGAACAATTGCGTCATCAATTAAATAATGAAAAAATGTTATATCAAAAATAACTTTTCTCATAAACTCGGATTCAGTGTTAAGAATATTTCCTTTTATTCCAACTTCAAAGTTTTGAGATTTTTGCGGGTCAAGATCGGGGTTCAATGTATACGATGAATTGGATGTAAACCTATTGTTATCCAGTTCACTTAATGCGGGATAATCATAACTAATTCCATATGAAGTGTAAAGAGCAATATCTGAAAATAGTTTATAATTTATTCCAATCTTTGGAGTCAAACCTGTGAAAACGCGTGAAGAATCATTTGAACCAAAAGGAATGTATTTGTCTCTTTTAAAAGTGCTTATATCATATCTGCTTGAAAGAAAGATCCCAAGTTTATTTTCTACAATATCAAGATGATCCAGGAAATAAAATCCAATATTGTTAACACTAGCATCACTCGAATTTTCAACAGATATTCCCCTGTTGCCACCAATATTTTCAAAAGAGCTTATTGGTCCGCTTTGAAATGCAAAATCGAAACCACCGGTAAATGTATTTGGAAAATTTAAGATATGACCTCGGTTCGCATAACGAATTAAACTCCCAAGTGAATAACGGGTTGAAAGTGTATAAAATTCATTGTCAGTTTTTGTTAATTCTTTTATTCCACCATATCCAACAATTTCAAGTTCATTTTCATCCGGTCCGCCAAAACCAGTTTGGTACTTAACTGCCAGTCTGCCTTTTTTTGTTAATCTTCTGAAATCCTGTGCAACCGCAATTGGGCTTGCCATGTACTGGTCAGTACCATATTCCTCTTTTGTTAATGGTCCGGGCAACCTGTTAAAACCATCCACAAAATTTCCTAATAAAGTTATGCTTGATCTTGTCCCCAGGTAGCCTTCATAAACAGTATTAACCAGGTGTTGATATTCTTCACTATGTTTTCTGTATCCATCAAGATTTCTGTAATAATAAGAAAGGAAAAAACGATTGTCATTGTTTCTCAATCCAACTTTAAATCCGTTTTGCCGGAATCCAAACTTTCCAACCTGATTAAAAGTTGCTGCATAGTTATCATTAAAAAGGTAGTCAGTTTTGAAATCAATCACTCCGCCAGGAGCATTTGCATATAAAGATGAAAGATTTCCTTTTACAACTTCAACTCCACGAAGCGAAGTAAAATCAACAGCATCAATTACAGTTTCACCATCAGGCTCTGATTCAGGTATTCCATCCTGTAAAATTCTAACACCTCTTATTCCTGTGCTCGACCTGTTTCCGAATCCTCTTATCGAAACCCTCAGATCATGATTCCCATATCTTGATTGTAGAAACAAACCCGGAACATCTGCAAGTACATTTCTAGCAGAAACTTTTTTGCCGTACGAAAGTTCCTGCTTCTCAACACTGAAAACAGAATATGGAATATCAATTATTTTCTCTTTAGTACGAGTTCCTACAACAGTTACTTCTTCCAAGCCATATTCAAGTGAATCGGCTTCAACTTTCTTTTCGTCCTGTGATAAAATTTGAGCCGGGAAGATTAAGGTTAGTAATAAAATAAAAACAAAAACGGTTTTCAATTCATCGCCTGTAGATTTTAGAAATTAAATACATCAATTTTTAACAGTGAAAGTTAACGCTCTTTTATGAAAATATCATTTGGATGAATAAACAATTTCCGGATCAATAATTATTGACCCGGAATCGAGGTTAAACTGTAAAAAGTATTAACAAGTTACAGTTTGATTTTGGCACTGACGAAAAACTCTCTTCCTGAACCTGGTTGGTAAGCATTTCCGCCGGGATCTGGTTCAGTAAACGCAATATATTTTATGTCAGCCAGATTTTTGCCGGTTAACATTAGCAATCCCGAAATACCTCCAATATTCCAATCATACCCTACTCTAGCATTGATCAGTGTATAACCAGGTGCTGCCTCTGATTCAATATTTGCACCATCAATAAAAGTTTTACCGACGGTTTCTGCAGCAAGTCCAACAAATACTCCACTTGTAAAATCGTATTCTGCATCAAGATACAACTGATGCATTGGTGAATTAGGTAAATAATTTCCATCTTCTATATACTTTATGATGGTTGGATCATCCATTATCACTTGTATTGAAGAAGTGTTCGAATATTTAAAATCAGAGTAAGTATATGAAAGTTGTAAATTGAAATTCATAACAGGGGTATACTTTCCATAAAACTCTAATCCGAACCTGTGACTCGATCCAGCATTCCTGTAAAATGTTTCCTGGTTTCTGAGAGAATCCTGAATTCGATAGCGATCAAAATCATTTTCAGTTGCAAGGTAAAATCCTGCAATATCAAAATAAGCATTATCAAGAATTGTAGTCCGCATACCCAATTCTACACTATTTGAAGTTGCATAAGTTAGATGAGTATTAAAACCTCCAAAGTTATCAGGATTTTGTGCTAACTCCTCTGTAGCAGGAGGAAGAAATCCCTGTCCCCAGTTTGCATAAAAACCTAGTTTCTCAAAAGGATTATAGACCAATCCAATTCGTCCTGTTGTTTTTGAAAAATCTGCACTTCCGGAAGCATCATATGGATTTTTTAATTCATCAGTGAGTTTATTATTTATTTGATCATATCTCAGGTTGAGTACAATACTCCATTGTTTCCCGATTTTAATTTGATCCATAGCAAACATTCCTAACCCGGATTGTTCAATTTTTTCTTTAGATCTTATTGTATCTCCCGGCACCGTAAAAATGTTATCTACTCTATGTTCATCAATATTTTGCCATTGAAGATCAGAACCAAGAATGATTCTATTTTGTAGAAAATCTTTTTCGTCTCCAAAGTTTATTGAATACTGTAAGGAAGCACCGGGCGTGGTTATTATTCTGTAATTGAAAGTATGATTATTAGCTTCAGTAAACTTTGTTCGTTTCACATAACCGTTAAATTGAACTTCACTTTTACCAAAAATTATTGACCCTGTGAGTCCTTCTGTTGCTCGTTCAGTTTCTAAATATTCATTATAGGGAACAGCATCAGGATTTGCCTGTTTGGGATCCTGGTTATATTGCTCCATATTTATACCTTCAGGATTTTCATGATAAAAATGGGTATATCCAAAAATCGGGGTAATTTTTACATTATTTACAGGCGTAAAGTTCGCGTGTGCATAAACTATATTTCCCCAGAAATGGGTATGATCTCTATATCCATCACCAAGTGTCCTGGAAAAAGATACACTGTAATTTATATCATTAACATTACCACCAAACTGTCCGTGTAGTTTCCAAAAATTATTTGATCCAACGCTGCCGTCAACGTCACCATATAACGGAACATCAGGTGAATTTTGAGTTGTGATATTTACAATTCCTCCTGAAGCACTTGCTCCATAGATTGAAGCAGCACTTCCTCTTAAAACTTCAATTCTTTCGACTGTATTTAAATCAACATCAAAAAAATCCGGAGCGAATCCTGTAGGATCATTAATCGGAATCCCATCAAGCAAAAGTTTAATCCCCCTGATTCCTCTTTCAGTTAGAATACCTTGACCTCTGATAGATAAATGAAGCCTGTTTCCATTTGCCTGGTTATCTATCTTAACTCCGGGAACAAGTTTTAATGCTTCATCCATCGAAACAGATCTTGATAAAGTATTTATAAAAGTTCTATCAACTAGTCCAATAGCAAATGGAGTTTCTTTTAAAGTCATACTGGTTCGTGATGCAGTTATAATAACATTTTCGGGTAACGAATATTTTACAGTATCAACATTTTGATTCTGAGCATGAAGAGATGGAACAAAGAAGAATAAATTAATTAGTAGAACAACGTATTTTTTCATTTTAAGTCCCCTTTGAGAAATTAGTATTTAAGTTTCATAATTTGAAACCACCGGAATTAACATTACAAAGATTATTTCAGTTTGTTAATTCAGCTTAAAATTATTAGTAACTGGTTCTGTAACGATAAAGCTAAGCTATCTTTGGGGGAGGTGTTGGGGATTGTAAGAAAACTGAACGGTAATTATTAAAATAATCTCCAGAAAGTGCAGTCACATTCCTTATCTTTTCCGATAAAAATAATTTATTCTCAACTGCAATAAGATTGGAAGTATTATAAGTCTGTGTAAAATGTAATTTATCTTTTTCGGAATTAGTTTTATTCACTTTTTCAAAAGATGAAATAAGCTCATCTTCTTTTTCATCCTGGATACAATAAACTATAACCCTTTCATTAGTTTTATTTACCTTGGCAATATCATACATCTTCCCATTCAGTTCAAATTCGATTTTACTATGCCATTTTATTTTACTTGAAAATTCCTTTTCAGTAAATATAAATTTTTCGAACAATGATAAATTCTTTTGCGATGAAATCAATAATTCCATCTTTTGTTTATTACTTGCTAATCGTTCAATATAGATAAAGACGTAACCGCTGGAATTTAAAATGATAAGGAAGGAAAGAAGTATAGAAATGATTCTACACATAAAAATGAGAAATTGTATTACTCAAAAATATAAAATTGAGATGTCAATTCCACATCTCATATTAAACAGTTTAAAAACAGATTCGTATTTGTGTGAATTATCCAGGTAATGTTTTATCTTTATGAATTAGAATAAATTTCGGTATTCTTTTTATTCTTTAAAAATCCAATTAAAATATTTCATAATGAGAATAAAAGAAATCATTTCAGTTAGTATGTTATTCCTGATAATCTCTCACGGAGTAATTCAGTTTGCTATATTTAAAATATTTCAGACAAAATACAGAACTGAGATTTTAGAAGTAATGCTGGACGATATATCGGAAACTGAATTAGTGTTATTTAGTTTTGAGAAAAGCGAATTCCATCCAGGTGAAATTGGAATTCAATGGATTGAAGACGATGAATTCAGGCAACAAAATAAAATGTATGATGTTGTGAAAAAAGAATTTCTAGGTGATTCTGTTTACTTGTATTGTATTGAGGATGAAAATGAATCTGCACTATACACTTACTTCGATAAATATTTCAATAAGCTAATAAATGAAGATCCAAACAAAGAAAAAGACTTAGAAGGATTAAGCATTTCCTTAAACCAGTTTTATTCAATACCTCCTGAGATTGGAACTAAGCCATGTAATTCCTTGGATGAGAACTATTTTATTGTTTACAATTCCAACCACATGTTAGACGGTGTACAATTTTTAATCACTCCGCCTCCCCGCTCATAATTTTATTCCCTTTATTATTCAAAACAAAAATTGTTTCGCAGTAAGATTTCTGCTGCTAAATCAAAACTATTGCAAATTAGTCAAAGGAATTAAAATGAAAACATTTCTATTATTGATATTCTTATTGAATATTCCCTTGTTTTCTCAAATAGTTACTGTTAAAGATCGGGACACACAAAACCCACTTGAACTTGTATCAGTTTATAATTCGGATCCGAACCGTGCAGTATTAACAAACTCTAATGGCAAGGTTGATATTATCAGACTTGATAAAGAGAAACTGATAATCTTCCGCCTGATTGGTTATGAAAGAATCGAAGTTATGTATTCAAGATTGGAAGAAGATAATTTTATTGTGTTGATGACTCAAACTACTATATCTCTTGACAATGTAGTTGTCAGTTCAAACCGGTGGGAGGAAAATAAAAGTGAAATCCCAAATACGATTGAAGTTATTACCCCGCGTGATGTTGATTTTGAAAATCCGCAAACTACTGCAGATATGCTTGGAATGTCGGGTAATGTGTTTATCCAGAAAAGTCAGCTCGGGGGTGGCAGCCCGATGATACGCGGTTTTGCAACTAACCGTTTATTGATTGCAGTTGATGGCGTAAGAATGAACACAGCAATTTTCAGAAGCGGGAATCTGCAAAATGTAATCTCACTTGATGCAAACTCCCTGGATCACACTGAAGTTATTTTCGGACCCGGTTCAGTAATCTTTGGTAGCGATGCGATTGCCGGTGTAATGAATTTTCATACTTTGTCACCCAGACTGGCATCTGGCGAAAATTTAGTTTTTAATGCAGGAGCGATGACGAGATTTTCTTCTGCTGATTTTGAAAAAACCGGACATCTGCATTTCAATATAGGTTTACAAAACCTGGGATTTCTTACAAGTGTTACATACAGTGATTTTGATAATCTCGTAATGGGTTCAAACGGACCGGTTGATTTTTTAAGACCAACTTATCAAACCAGGATAAATGGTCGAGATCCTGTGCTTGTTAATCCGGATCCGAAAGAACAAATTGAAACCGGATATAACCAGCTAAACTTTATGCAAAAAATATTATTCCAGCCTGTTGATCGATGGGCATTCCAATATGCTTTTCATTATTCAACAACATCTGATTATTCCCGTTATGACAGGCTGATTCGTCCTCGGAATAATACTCTTCGTTCTGCTGAATGGTACTATGGCCCACAGAACTGGATGATGCATTCACTTACGGTCACAACTTTTGCACCTAATTCAATATATGATCTTTCAAAATTGATTCTGGCTTACCAGCATTTTGAAGAAAGTAGACACGACAGGAATCTTAACGCGGTTGATAAAACTAACAACACAGAAAAAGTTTATGCATTTTCTCTTAACCTGGATCTCATAAAAGAAATTAATAGTACATCAAATTTATATTATGGAGTGGAAGCTGTTTTAAATAAAGTAAAATCGACAGGCAATTCTGAAAATATAAATACAGGTGAAATCACTCCCGGCCCTTCAAGGTATCCTGATGGTTCAACCTGGAATTCATTTGGCGGATATGTTACATACAAAAATAAATTTAGTCCTCAGTACGTCTTACAAATGGGATTACGATATAATTTTGTAACTCTCGATGCAGATTTCGACACAACATTTTATCCATTCCCGTTTACATCTGCTGAACTCAAAACGGGAGCATTAACAGGAAGCGCGGGATTAGTGTGGCATCCGCATAACGATTGGCAAATTAATTTAAATCTTTCCAGCGGATTCCGTGCACCAAATGTTGATGACATTGGGAAAGTATTTGATTCTGAACCAGGCGCTGTTGTTGTTCCTAATCCTGGTCTCGATCCTGAATATGCTTACAACATCGAAATTAGCTTAATGAAAATATTTTCAAGGATTGCCGAATTTGATGTAACTAGTTATCACACATACCTTGACAATGCTCTGGTGAGAAGAGATTTCATTTTAAATGGAATGGACAGCATCTACTATTCAGGTGAACTGAGTAAAGTCCAGGCAATCCAGAATGCAGCAAACGCTTATATATGGGGAGTTGAGCTTTCATTTGATCTTAACTTTGCCGAATACTTTAGCTTCCGGAGCAGGTTCAATTATCAGAAAGGTAAAGAAGAAGATGATGCAGGAGATACCGTACCTTTAAGACACGCGGCTCCGTGGTTTGGGAAAACTGAATTTATTTTCAGAAAAGAAAATATTGAAGCAAATCTGTATGTGGTATATAACGGTGAAATCAGCAATGCTGATTTGCCTCCAAGTGAAATTGAGAAAGATTACCTATATGCAAAAGATAATAGTGGAGATGTTTACTGCCCTTCCTGGTACACACTTAACCTAAAACTAAGTTATCAGTTACTTGAAAATTTTGAGGTATATGTAGGAGTTGAAAATATTACAGACCAAAGATACAGACCTTATTCATCAGGAATTTCTGCTGCAGGCAGGAACTTTATTGGTTCACTAAGATTGAATCTATAATTTTTTCTCTGAAATAAGGGAACTGAATAATCAGTTCCCTTATAATTCTTTAAACAAATCTATTAATCCTAGTTTACATCAAATGGAACATTTAATGATAAACTAATATTTCTTCCCATATCATTAACCCCAAGCGGTTTTAACAGGCTCAGATGATTAATATAAACCTCACCTAAAATATTTGTGGCGTTGATTGTAGCAGTAATAGGGACTGAACCAACTGCAAATGTACCACCAATCCCGGCATCAAGTAATGTATACCCTGGTGTTGATGTTTCGTTTACCGCATTCCTGTTTTGTTCCAGGTAGGTTCTTGTATTAAAGCTTATAAAAATATTCTTGATGGATGGCATATCAGGTAAATTGAATCTAGCACCGGCAATAATTTTATCAGCCGGCATGAAAGGCAGATAACTTTCATCCTTCTTCTTCCCGATAACAGTTGAAAATGAACCACTCAGATCCAGCCAATCATTCGGTTTTATATCAAGACTGAATTCACCACCGTATAAATTTGCATCTTCCTGAATAAACCTGTAAACCGTATTTATGTCGATCATTTCAGTTGTCTGGTTCAGGTAAATAAAATTCTGAATATGATTATAAAAGCCACTGGCAGAAACTTTCACAAATTCTGAAACAAATGTAATACCGAGATCACCCTGAATGTTTTGTTCACTTTCAAGATTTGCATCGCCGATTTCGTACCTTGTCGTTCCTTCGTGAACACCATTCGATGCAAGTTCCGCAAGATTCGGAGATCTGTATCCTGAAGCTGCATTAATTTTTATTATCCAGTTTTTGTCAGGAAAAAATGAACCGCCAATTGCACCATTAAATGTACTGTAGTCTTTATCAATCATTGCAAAATAAGCTTCATCGCCAGGTATACCCATTTCAGTTGTTTCAATCTTTTTGAAATCGTAACGGGCACCACCTTCAAATAAAAATTTCTCAAAATTCTTTTTTAAATAGGCGAAACCAGAAAACTCATTTATATCAGCATTTGGAACCAATATTCGTCCACCTTCGTTTTCATTTCCCTGGATTTGCCCCTGTGTTCCGAGGGTAAGTTCACCTTCTGTAAACACAGGATAAATCCATTCTGCATCATATGAAAAAGTATTAAGGAATACATCAAGTTCGCCCATATCCATTTCCGCCGTACTTTTTGCAAGTATCATTTGTTCATCCTGACCTTCCTGTTCAATTCTATGATTATTCTGGAATCCAAGATTCAATTTGATTTTTGAATCGCCGGCAAAAAACAAATTTCTTAATGAAGCAATATGTGTCTGGATTATATGATGCGGACCCATAAACTCTCTTTCAAAGTGATTTTCTTCACCTTCAGCAGGATTATTAAGTTCAGCTTCTTCAACAACTCCGTGTATATGATGTGAAAATGCGTAGGACAAACTTGAATAACCCCAATCATAGTTATATCCAAGAATTCCTTTTGCATCTGCTTCTGCAAAACGAGTATTGGGAATTTTTTCATCATTACCATCAAGATAATCAGCATGACTTTGTCCACCAGCGTAAAGTTGCCAGCGAATTTTTTCTCCCGATCCTTTGATTCCGAAATCAGCATTTGCACCGAGAGTGTTACTAAAAATCTGGAGATTTGCATTTGCAACTGTTCTGCCAACAGGAGCAAAATTCGGGTCAACAAAATTAACAGCGCCACCAATCATGTTCGAACCATACAATAATGCAGCAGGGCCTTCAATAATTTCGACACTTCCGATTCCAACATCATTAACTCCAAAGCCGTGTTCATTCTGCCATTCCTGATTATCAAATCGTAATCCACTAACAATTGAAGCAACTCTGTAACCAAAAAGTCCTCGTATCACGGGTTTGGAAATAGAAAAACCATTTGAAAGTTCCGATATACCGGGGAGTAAAGTTAACCCCCTGTTTAAAGTTATCATCCCATCTTTTTTCATATCATCAGTTGAAATTTTTTCAACTTTGTATGGCACTTTTTCTAGTTCGTTAATATTATTTCCTAAAACTACAACCTCACCAATTTCCAGTTTGGATGGTTCAAGTTTAACATTCTGTACAACCTCACTCTTATCGAAATAAATAATCACAACTTTACTTTTATATCCAACATAACTGAACTGTACACTGAATGAACCCTTGGGTAAATTATCGATTGAATAATTTCCTGAAATATCTGTAACTGTTCCGCGTTGTAGCTCTGGAATAAAAATGTTTACTGATTCCAGTTTGCTGCCGGATTCGCTATCGTTTACATTGCCTGAAAGTTTTACCTGGGCAAATAGAATAGATGGCAAAAGTAATAACCAATAAACAACTATAAATTTTAAATTCATTTTTATCCTCAAATTCAGTAATTAATTAAAAAAGATTTATAGAATAAGTATAGGTTCAGATTCATCCATCCTATCATGAATAAAAAAATTATTCTTATTCAAACGATAGGATTGGTTTATGTTAAATCTGAGAAATAAATTTTAAGAAAGAGAATATTGAGGTGGTGGAGTAATTAAATTTAATGTCGGTTGATTGTATTGAATTGTGAATGCTGAATAGCAAAATTCAAATGAAGGTAATTGAAAGTCTGAGGGATGAAATTTTTGAAAGTATAAAACCTGGATTGTCTTTTGAAGGAAACTACTTAGTGGGTTTTTACGACTTCCCTCTTTGCTTTCATCGTTCATTCTGATAAAGTGACTTAACAGATCAAGTTCTTTTTCATCTTTCTTACAATTATAAATTATTATATCACCATTCGACTCTTTATGTTTAACATCATAGAGGCAACCTTTATAAAATATTTCATTTTCATTCACCACAAAAAAATCAGAATGATTTGATGAATTGATAACAATCTTTTCCAATGATTTATTATCTGTTTCATTCAAACAGGAATTCATTTCAGAATGTTGCTCATAGAACAAAATACCGAATAAAATCTGGTAACCGATAGAGTTAAAAAGAAATAACCCTGCAAGTGAAAATGTAACTAAAAACTTCAATTATTAATAAAGATGGTTTATAATTTAATTTATCTACTGCCAAATATTAATAATTGCTGAATAAAAAACGAATAATTTGAAACTTACTTTAATCGTTTTTATAATTTGATTTTACGAATGGTTCCAAACGTTCGTATATGAAATGATCCCAGACTTTTTCTACAATTGCAGGAATTCCTTCTTCAACCTGACCAGCAGCATTAATTGAGACAATAAATTTAGTAGAATCTTCTCCTTTAGCTTCAAACTGGTAAGTAGTTACTATCTGAATTGCTTTTCCGGAAAGTCCCAGCGGTCCATCAAATCTCAGCAGCTTTCCTTTGTCTGCATAAATCACAGTTGCATGTAGAACCCCGTTTCCCTCTTCATCAAATATCTCATAAAATCCACCACCGGGATAAGGTTCAATATAAAATGAATAAGGTTTTCCAGAAAAAGAATGATCCCACCAACCACTGATGTCACCCGTTACAATTTCCCAAATATCATTTGGAAATCCTGGCAAAATAACTTCTTTTTCAAATGAAAAAACATCATACTTTGGTTGGGCAGTATTTTTATCCTGTGAAAAAATATTCGTCTGAGTCAACAATAATGCAAAAAGCAGAATAAGATTTTTCATAATTCTTAATCCTAACTAATTTGATTTATTATGTTTGTTAACTTCTACTTAGAATAAGCAGTTACGCAAAAAAGTTGTCCAAGTATTTCGTAATCATACTTTACAAATCCAGCTTTTTTAAATAATTCATCCAGTTGTTTATTTGAATAAAAATAAACCGGACATCCTTTTAAAGATAATCTAACTTTTCTAACTACTGCACGCCAGGTGGCTGATCTTGGGAATGTCATTATAACTCTATCAGATGAAACTTCACACATTTTTTTAATTACGTCAAAAGGCTGGCTGATATAATCAAATAATCCTATTCCAATTACTACATCATATTTTCTTTCAGGATTAAATTTGAGTAAGTCTCCGACAAAAAATTCACACTTGCTTCCACCTTCTTCTTTTAATGCCCGTTTCTTACACACTTCAATCATATTTTCAGAAATATCAATCCCGGTTACAAGCTGTGCTCCGTTCTTTGCGAACTCGAGTGAAAATAAAGCAGTTCCACACCCTACATCGAGGAAAGTTTTTCCTTCAATAGGTTTGCTGTTTTGAATTGTATATTTAAACCTGGCATACATATCCCATCTGAATTTTTTATCAAGCCAGTTAGAAAATCCGCTTTTCCCATGTGTATAAATTGAATCAAAATTCTGAACTTCCTTGTCCCAATAATTTTTCTGAGTAATTAGCTCTTCGGTCATAATTGCAGCGCTTCTCCTAATGTTTGAAATTGAAATTGTGAAAGTAATTTGCCTAATCTTTTTTCGGTTTTTCCCAGGTTAAAATAATGACGAAATCTCTTTGAAGCCGAAAGATTTTGTCTCGGCTGTTCAGGATCTAATTCCCAGGGATGAATATAGAAAATAACCGGTCTTCCCTGCTTGTTGCAGGTCTCAATTAATTTCTTTGTAATTGAATAAGGAAAAATTCTGAAGTAACCTCCGCCGCTACAGGGAATTCTCTTACCTAAAATTTCTGCAACACTTAATGGTGCTTCAGTAATTCCATTAATTTGATGAACATTTAAATCTGAATCTCCGATTCCATAATCCGGGTGAAATCCAACCGGGAAAACAGAAGAATCATATTTAATTCCCTGTTCACTAAGGATTTGCAAAGCCCATAATGTTTCTTTTGTAATTGTAAATGAAGGCGCCCTGAAACCTGTAATTGTTTGATTCACAATAGATCCGGTAACATCCATTGCTATTTTTAAATCATTATCAAATTCTTCAGGAGTCATTTGAGTTAATAATGTATGAGAATATCCGTGAGTAGATATCTCATGTCCTTCAGCTTCAACTTCTTTTATAAGATCAGGAACTTTTTCAGCTATCCAGCCAAGTACAAAAAAAGTAGCTCTGGTATTATATTTACTTAAAACTTTCAGAACTTTTCTTGTGTTTTGAACTACCCTTAGTTCCTGCTTATCCCAGTCTTTTATGTTAATCCTAAGATTGTATGCACAAAACCAATCTTCAAGGTCAACACTGAAAATATTTTTCATTAAAAAAGATAAATTATTTGGAATTTGAGAGTTGAATATACTTAAAATATTTAAAGTGAATTGAATAAAAATTATTCAAGAAACCAGCTCAATTAGTTGAATAAACTATAATACAGGTTACTCTTTTACCGAGGCAATATGTGCAAGATGATGCCTGCCATGCCATTCATAATGCGCCAGAACTTCACCTAAACTAACTTCGCCGGATTCAGGATGAATATATTTTTTTCTGAAATCATCTTCAGTCATTGCGTTAAGTAGTATTACCCATCTTTTGTGAATTGATTCTAGTAAGTTTATTGAAACTTCTACCGGAGTTTTCATAACATCCGGAAGCTCAGCCCATGCCCCCTGTTTATATGGTCTGATTACAGGTGTGTCTTCAGTTAAAGCTAATTTGAATCTGATATAGGCATTCAAATGGCTGTCCGGAAGATGATGAATTACTTGACGGGCAGTCCAACCACCTTCGCGGTATGGTTTATCAAGCTGTTCATTGTTTAATATTTTGACAAGAATTTTTAAATTATCAGGTAATCCTGCAATACTTTTAATTAATGATGTTCTCTTTTTCGGATCAGGAAATGTATTTAGTTCGAATTTACCAACTGGATATTGTAAATCTTTCATCTAAACTCTCCTGTATGTTGAATAAAAGTATTTATTAAATTTACTGAAGTAAGTTATTCAGAATAAAATTTTATCTTTACAAGAAAGAAAAAAGATATCTGATTAAATCTATGAAGAATTACACAAACCACCCAACAATCAGCGTTGATGAAATTGTAAGACCTACCCGCGTAGAAGTTAATTTAGGGATTATAAAAAAAAATTTTCTTGAAATAAATAAGTTTGTTGGTCCGGTAAAGATTATGCCGATTTTAAAAGCAAATGCTTACGGTCATGGGCTTATTCTTATTGCACAGTTGATGCAGGAAATCGGGGCTGATTATCTTGGTGTGGCAGTAGTTGAAGAAGGAATTTTACTTCGTGAATATGGAATAAATATTCCTATACTTGTTCTTGGAGGTGTTTGGGGCAACCAAGTTCCCTTATTCTTAAAAAATAATTTGACTATAACCGCTTCTTCCATTGATAAAATCAACCAGATTGATGAAGCAGCATCAGCATTAAAAGTTAAAGCAAAAGTTCATTTGAAAATTGATACAGGTATGGAAAGAATCGGAGTTCATTACTACAATGCAGAAAAATTTCTTGAAGCAACTTTAAAATGTAAAAATGTAATTGTTGATGGCATTTATTCACATTTTGCAAACGCAGATTCAAAAGATCTTACCCATACAAAATTGCAGTTTGAAAGATTTTCTGAAGTGATTTCTTTTTATGAAAAAAGATCTCTTCCTTCTCCAATAAAACATATTTCGAATTCAGGAGGGATTCTTCAGGTACCGGAAGCAAACCTGGATATGGTTAGACCTGGAATTTTAATGTTTGGAGTATATCCATCTTCTGAAGTTTCTAAAAAAATAAAAGTAATGCCTGCATTAAGCTGGAAGTCGCTAGTAATTTACTTTAAAGTAATCAAGCCGGGTCATCCTGTTGGTTATGGATTAACTTGGCAAACAGAAAAACCAATAAGAGCAGTTACTATTCCTGTGGGTTATGGTGATGGATATTTCAGAAATTTTTCAAATAAATCTGAGGTAATTATCAGGGGAAAACGGTATCCTGTAATTGGAAATGTTTCAATGGATCAAATTGTTGCAAATATAAACCAGGACAGTGCCTACAATGGTGATGAAGTGATTTTGCTAGGCAGCGATGGAAAAATTTCTATAACCTGTGAGGAATTGGCAGAATGGGCAGGAACAACTCCCTATGAAATTCTAACAAATATTAATACCAGGGTTCCAAGAGTTTACATCGATTAAACTTCCTCTCTTATCATATATAACAAATTATCTTCAACTTTATATAACATTGGAGCAATTGTTATTTTTGGATAACGGTTCCTTAGTCTCGCTGTTTCACTTAAAACAAAATCAATTTCATTCCCGATTTCAAACATTGGTGCAAACTGGTTAAAATGTTCAATAGCAAATTCTTTATCCCATCCAGCATTATCAACTAAACCATTAACAAATTGTTCTTTCTTAGAAATTAAATTTACCATCCCGCAGTTTGTATGTCCGATTAGTGCAATGTGTTTTATTCCGCCAACTGCAATTGCAAAAGAAACTTTAAACTCACTGTAACGAAGATTTGCCCCGCCTGCCCGAATAATATAAGCAAAGTTATCAGGGATGTTCAGATGTTTCCTGTTATCCATGCACATTCCGACAAGTAGTTGGGCATTTGAATATTTTTCAAAACTTTTTCCAAGGTTGTGATATTCCAAAAGCAACTCGATTGGTGTAATGGAATATTCTTCAGGAATGTCTTCCACAGATTCAATATTAATTAGTCTGTTCATTAAATACTTAACTAAATTATTGGATTAATATTTTTTTTATATTTTTTCCCATATATAAATTGTCCGCAGACTTTACTGTCAATTAATACAATGTCCGGCAAATGTCCCCATTTTACAAAACCAAACTTTTCTAATAAATAGATACTTGGCTTGTTAACATCGAGTAAAATTGAAATCAGGTTTTTGAAACCAAGCTCTGCAGCTGCATTTAAAGTATAAGTAATTAGAGAATTTGCTACTCCTTGTCTTCTATGAAACTTATGAACATAATAACTGATTTCTGCAACTGTTCTTAAAGCTTTTCTGCCAGGTCTGTATGGACTAAGAGAACACCAGCCTGTTATTTCTCCATTTTCCTCAGCTACAAATATGGGATAAGTTTCCGGTGAATGCTGACTTAACCATTCTTTCCTGGATTCAACACTAACATATCCTGTATCGGCAGTTGCAAATTTTTCATCGACGGCATGATTATAAATATTTATAATCTCCTGAAAGTCTGCTTTTTCAGCGGTCCTGATTACCATGAAAACTTACTCGGAATTCAGAAGCTTTTTTAGATTTTT
This sequence comes from uncultured Ignavibacteriales bacterium, assembly GCA_963822905.1. Classification (GTDB taxonomy): domain Bacteria; phylum Bacteroidota; class Ignavibacteria; order Ignavibacteriales; family Ignavibacteriaceae; genus CAWGJF01. Next base: position 1,602,542 of record CAWGJF010000001.1, on the reverse strand, counting down.
CAACACAAACTTCCACCCCTGCTTAGAATCATTCCAGGATTTTTCATCTTTAAAACCTTCCTGAATTATTTTCAATTCAGTTCCACTATTCACTGGTTTAAGCAGGTAAGTTATAATTGCATAATTTTCAGGAAGATCGGGTAAGCCTGAAAATGAACTAATGTAGGAATACTTAATTAGTTTTTCTTTTTGGGCTTCTAAAATTTTGCCCTTATCTTCATAAGCCTTTCCATCCCATTCACCTCTGAAAACAATATCGTTACCGGGTTTCCAGTCTGATGTGACCTCGGTTCCAAAAAAATATTGTTTCACCTTTTCTTTATCAGTGAGAGCATTCCAAACATTGGAAACAGGCACCTCAAAAACTTCTGCAATTTCAATTTTCAGGTTTTTATCAATCATTTATTATCTCATAAATTTTATTAATTATTATTTTTATTTAAAGATAAGTTTAATGGTTGAATTATACCAGATGATTTATCTCCCCGCTCGAATTGATGAAGACTATTTGAGCAGCATCATCTTTTTAGTTTGAATAAAATTTCCAGCATTCAACTGGTAGAAGTAAATCCCGCTTGCTAAAGCTCTGTCATTAAACTCAACCTCATAACTCCCCGCAGGTTTTTCTTCATTAACAAGTGTTGCAATTTCTTTTCCGAGAACATTGTAAACTTTTAATGTAATCAATTGAGATTGCTTCGTTCCACTTGAAATGACAAATGGTACAGTAAACTTAATTTTTGTGGTTGGGTTAAAGGGATTCGGGTAATTTTGAGAGAGTTCAAATTTATCAGTGACTATATCATTGTTTATCTCATTATTGAAATTCGTAATATTAAGTGAATTTAACAAAACACTAACCGATCCATAACCAAAAAACCCTTTAGTAACTGCAAGATCTAAATCATTATCATTATCAAAATCTGCCGTGATAATTCTGTGTCCACCGCCCTGGGTTCCGAATGATTCATCAGACCTTATATAGTTAAGCATTCCGTCACCAAAATAAATTACTACTTCAGAATTATCTCCACAAGTTACCGCAATATCATTATTCCCGTCCGAATTAAAGTCTTTTGCACTTACTCCATCCGGTGCAAAGACATCTAATGTATTAACGAGACTAAAATTTCCATCTCCGGCACCACGGAAAACAAAAATATGATCCTCCTCTCCTTCAACCGCCAACATGTCAATAAAATTATCATCATCAAGAAAAGCAAAACTAAAGTGATAAAGTAAAGTTGAAGTAATTTGAGTTGCAATGGGTTGTGAAAATCCCCCGCTTCCATCACCAAGATATACAGTGATCTTGTTTAAACCCCCATATTCAGCATTCATTACTGCTATATCAGGTTTATCATCATTATTGAAATCAGCAGTTTTGATCAATTCGGGTCTATTCGGTGTGCTAATAAAAACCGGACTGCTGAAACTTCCTGAACCATCACCATAAATTATATGAATTTTTTGCTGATTCCGATTAACAATAGCTATATCTTCTTCATTATCACCATTAAAGTCTGCAACTGTGAGATCTGGATAGTATCTAATACTCAGCTGTGGGTCGTTGCCAAAGTTCACTGCAACGGCTTGATTAAATGTTCCGTCTGGTTTTCCATACAATATTGAAATTAATGAATCTCTTTCGTTGGCTATTACCAAATCTGTAATATCATCATTATTGAAATCACCCTTTTCAACATCTTTTGGGTTTATACCAGCCGGATAGTTTGCGCTATCAGGAAAAGTCCCGTCGCCACTTCCATATAGAATAGTAACAACACTTGTATCAAATGAGCTACCCCAATTTGTAATTGCAAGGTCCTGGTTCCCATCTCCGTTAAAATCTTCAGCCAGCCCTTTCATCGGGAATGATTGGGGTGGAACTCCAACTCTGTATTCATTTGCAACAACAAAAGTACTGTCGCCATTCCCCAATAGTACGGATACTTCCCCTGCGTCTTCCAGAACAACAAGAATATCTTTCTTCTGATCTTTATTTACATCTGCCGATGTTAGAAATCTTGGATATTGTCCAATCACATAGTGGTTGGGTTCATCAAATATGTCGGGAGGCAGTTCATTTGTAAATGTACCGTCACCTCGATTTAAATGAACGGAAATCGATTTTCTGTCAGCAAGTATGCAAACCAGGTCTGGGTATAAATCGTTATTCATGTCTGCTACTTCGATAGCGAATGGACCACCGCTTACATTAAAAATGACAGGAGTCTGGAAAGAGCCGTCACCATTTCCAAAAAGGATATTTAAATAGCCTGTACTTGATTCATCAATTCCTATAACCAAATCTGTTTTATTATCAAGATTAAAATCACCTGAGCCTACGGAAACAGCTTCAGTAAATGTTCCCTGTACTATTAATGTTAATTCTACACCCTGGCTAAACGTTCCATCACCATTATTTTTATAAAAAGCAGCACGAGAGACTGGCTGTGTCGATTGATCATCGTGAACCGCTACAATATCTGGATATGTATCATTATCAAAATCGGCAGTAGTTATCTGTCGAGGATTAAAGTTGACAGGAGATATTATATGTGTTGCAGAATTAAATGTCCCATCACCAATGCCAAAAAATATTGAGATTGTACCATCATCCCTATTTGTTGCAGCAAGATCAGGGATGTTATCTTTATTAAAATCATTTACAATAATGAATCTTGTTGCTGTACCAGAAGGATAATTAACACTATTTTGAAAAGTTCCGTCTCCGTTTCCTAGAAGAACAGAGATATTATCACTTAAAAGATTAGCTGTTGCTAAATCGATGTTTCCATCATCATTAAAGTCAAAGGCAACAACAGATCTGGGGCTGATACCAACATCAAAGTCGGTCCTGTCTCTAAAAGTTCCATCTCCATTTCCAAGTAAAATTGTTACGGATTGTTCAGCCCTGCTGCAAGTAGCAATGTCAGGATTATTATCATTATTAAAATCGGCGCTAACAACACCCCAGGGCAAACCTCCTACCTGGTAATTCAATCTCGAAGGCTTGAAGAATGAGTTCTGTGCAAACATAGTAGCATAGAAAAAAGTAATACTAAGAACTATGTTGATTAAAAAACGGAGGTTGGATTTCTTTAACATAAGTTTAAAACTCCTTTATGGATTTTTAATAATATTGAATTATAAAATTTCCAAATTCAATATTTTAATTCCCCATTGTATTCCTCAATGCCACAAGTATGGTAATCTTTATTTATTAGGAGAATATTTTTTAATGCTTATATATTTTTACCATTACTTAAGCAATGCCATCGTTTTTGTTTCAGCAAAATTTCCTGCTCTAAGTTGATAGAAATAAATCCCGCTTGCTAAATCTCTGCCATTAAACTCAACCTCATAACTCCCAGCAGGTTTTTCTTCATTGACAAGTGTTGCAATTTCTCTTCCCTGAACATTATATATTTTTAATTGCACTAAATTAATTGACAGATTTTTTGAAGAGGGAATTGAAAATTTAATTTTTGTCGTTGGGTTAAACGGATTAGGATAATTTTGGTTTAGTTCAAACTCAGACGGGATATCTTCATTGTCTTCAACTGTAGAAATACTTTTCAAATTTGTAATCATTCTTACGAGTACGGGATTTAGATCTGTATCAAAACAGCCGCCGTTGAAAGATGTTTTGCTGGTAAAATATAAAGTGTCACCACCAGGGCTTACTGAAACTCCGTTTGGTAAGTTTATCGTAGCGGATAAAGGATCTCCATCATCGTTACCTCTTACACCTGTGCCTGCAATTAAATAGTACGTGCCATCCAATAGAACTCTGTATATTTTATTCGCACATCTTTTAGCAACATATAAACTGTTGTTTGCATATACAAGATGTGAGTTGTTATTATCAGGAAGTGTAACCAATAATTGAACTGTTCCATTTGGGTCAATCTTAAAAACCTTGCCATTGTTATAATTACAGGTGTACAAGTTATCATTTTCATCAATGGTTAACCCGTTAGGACAATCAAATGCAGTGCTTGATGCAAACTTTGAAGTTTGTCCTGATGAAGTAATTTTCGTTATTGTATTTACGCCGGTATTATCAACTCCACAATTACTTACGTAAATATTTCCTTTACTGTCAATTGCCACACCAACCGGATAGTACAAATCTGTATTGGCAAATAAAGTAACATCACCTGTAGGAGAAACTTTACTTATTGTATTATTGTTGATATTTGCCTGGTAAACATTTCCGTCGGTGTCAACTGCATTACCCGAAGCACCATTAAATCCGGTTGCAAATTCCTCAACTGTACCGTCACTATAAACTTTAAAAAGATTTGTCCCATCATTGGACCCAAATCCGGAGCCAAAGTTACCAACATACAAAACACCGGAAACATCAACAGCTATTCCCCCGCTTCCGTTGAATGGCCCAGTTAAGGTTTCTACCTGTTGTGGGAAAATATTGATTGCAACAAATGTAAGTATTGAAATAAATAAAAACGTACTTCTCACAAAGACCTCCTGTTTAGATTGAAAATGGAGACTTAAGATTTATAAAATGTGAATGAAAGTCGTCTGTGATTATAAGATTTTACAAGTTTTGGGGTTTTGGTGTAAAATTCTGTTTTTTGAAAACGGAAGGAGTTAGCTTTGTAAATTTTTTAAACGCACTGTTAAATGATGCTTTGTTTTTAAATCCCACTTCATATCCAACCGAAAGGATAGTGAATTTATCATATTCAGGATCTATTAATAATTTCTTTGCCTCATCAATTCGGTACTTATTTATAAAATCACTAAATCCCAATTTAAGATTATCATTGATTACCTGTGAAATATGATGAACAGGGATCGATAATTTTTTCGACAGATCACTCAATTTCAAATCAGGGTTTAAATATATTTTTTCAGTTTGCATCAGTTCAATAATTTTCCCTGAATATATTTCTGCCTTTTCATCTGTTAAAGACGAACGATTATATTTTAATATTGGCAGCTTGCGAAATGTACCAATAAATATATCAGGATTTTTGACTGTAAAATAAATTGAACTGTAAATCATGAATGCACAAGTGATCATTAATGCGGAATCTAATTCAATTATGTACTTGTATCCGGAAACTGCTATTCCAAACGTTTGAAATCCTGTGATGGCTATAAACACCACAAAACCTATAATAAGATATTTAAACCATTTTATTTCATTACGCTGTTGCTTGTTCAAATCTTTGATCTTCACATTGTTTATCAATGCTCCGGTCAGTACTGCATAAGCGGTCATATGTAAAAGCTTAATAGTACGGAATGTGTAAAACTCGATTCCAAATACAGGGTTCGTTGAAGTGATGTTCATTAACTCGGTAATTTTTGAATCGGCACTTTGCAAGTAAAATGGCATCAGATAGATAGTATAAAGAATAAAAGGGATAAGATGATAAAGAAACGTATAATTAAGCTTCTCTCCATCATTCAAAGAAAGTTTAACATAAAAGAAAATGGATACACCGAAGAGAAATGGCATCGGTGAGCTGATATCAAATATATGTGGAAAATCCAGAACAAATGTAGTCCAGTAAAAAGCAATCTCAGCTATCCGGATTGAAAAAAGAAAAAGTAGAAGTGAAAGCATCCTGTTTGCCAGGGATTTATTTCCCTTAATACTTAGAAAAACAAATGAAAAGAAAATTCCGGTTGCAGCTGATAAAAGTGCTAGTGTTGATAATATGCTAATTGTTGCCATGAAAATTAGTGCGATGTTTTTTTAACTATAAAGCTAGAAATATAATATAAATTGGTAAATAAGAAGTATAGAATCATAGGATTATACAACAAATAAAATAATCAAGTTGATAATCTCACAATAAAGAATTTATATTGACAAAATTAATAAGAAATTATAAATCAATTTTTCCCTTGTTGAATAAAAATGCAAAAGTTAAAAGATTATTTTTGATTCAACTTAAAAATGATTCCGAAATTTCACATCCACCACAACAATTAAATTCAGCAACAAAGTAAATTCCTATCACTTTAAACACATTCACCTTAAAATCGGACGATTCCGCTTTATTTTATTCCAAAATTTGATTAACAATTTTCAAAAATGTTATGAGGTAATAAAATGAAAAAATGGTTAATATGTTTGATAATATTGACGCTTAATTTAACATTCAGTCAGAATTTACTTGACAAAGTTGAACACCATTATGCAGATAATGGCGGTGTAAAAATTCACTACGTAACTTTGGGTAATGGACCCTTAGTAGTTATGATGCATGGCTTTCCTGATTTTTGGTATACCTGGCGACATCAAATGATTGAATTATCAAAACATTATAAAGTGGCTGCGGTTGATTTACGCGGGTATAATAAAAGTGATAAGCCAAAAGGAGTTGACAATTATAAAATGTCGTGCCTGATTCAGGATATTATTTCTGTTATAAATGATGCAGGGTATAAAAAGGCTATTTTAATCGGTCACGATTGGGGAGGAGCAATTGCCTGGCAGGTTGCAATGAATGTTCCGAAGGTAGTTGAAAAGCTCATCGTTCTGAGTACTCCACATCCCCGTGGATTATTCAGAGAATTGTCGAACAATAAACAGCAGCAAGAGAACAGTTCCTATGCAGAAGAATTTCAGAAAGATGAATCTCACATTGATTTGACGCCTGAATCTTTAATGGAATGGGTAAAAGATGAGTCTGCAAAACCATATTACTTACAGGCTTTTAAGAATTCGGATATTGAAGCAATGCTGAATTATTATAAAGTTAGTTATCCAAAACAATCAAAAACCCAAACAGGAAAAACTAGTGACCAATCAAAAACTAAAATTAAAATGGTTGAGTGTCCAACGCTTGCCATCTTCGGGAAAAATGACCAGGCATTGCTTCCGGCAGGTTGGAACGGAACCTGGGACTGGATTGACAATGAATTGACTTTGGTCTCTATTCCGGATGCCGGACATTTTGTTCAGCAGGATGCTTCAGAAAAGGTTACGCATGCAATAACTTCCTGGCTTACACGGTAAAATATTTATTAAAAAACGTTAACCATTTGGATTTCTTGTAGTCTAATATAAAATTCTATTCTTTAATCAAACTCAGGATACAGTAATTATGCAAAAAGTTTTAGGGATTAATTTATTTCTACTGTTAATAATAAGCTGTTTTGCACAAAATACAGATAGAATTATTCAACCATCCACTCTTGAGGATGGCTGGAAGACCGCTAATATTAAATCAGAATATTTCTCAGCCGGTCCTCTCATAAGAATGGAAGATGATATTAATTCCGGAAAGCTCAAAAAGATTTCAAGCGTACTAATTGCCCGCAATGGTAATCTTATTTATGAAAAATATTTTAACAGCTTTAAAGAAACAGATTTAATGGACACACGTTCAGCAACAAAAACAATTACAAGTATGTTAATTGGTATCGCAATTGATCAAAAAATAATTCCCGGTGTTGACTCGTATGTGTTAAATTACTTTTCGGATAAACAGCCCTTAAAAAATCCTGATCCACGAAAAGATAAAATAACAATTGAGGATTTTCTGACCATGAGTTCGATCCTTGAATGCGATGATTGGAATGAGTTTTCACGTGGTAATGAAGAGCGAATGTACCTCATTGAAGATTATGTTAAGTTTGCACTTGATCTTCCCATTCGGGGAACTCCGCCCTGGGAAAATAAACCAGAAGATTTACCTTACGGACGAAGTTTTAGCTATTGTACTGCTGGAGTCGTTGTTCTTGGTGGCGTGTTAGAACATGTTGCTAATATGCCGGTTCCGGATTTTGCCGCCGGGAACCTTTTTAATCCTTTGAGAATCAAAAATATAAAATGGCAAATTACGCCAACCGGTTTAGCAATGACTGGAGGAGGATTGCAAATGCAAAGTAGGGATCTGCTTAAACTTGCTCAATTATATCTGGATAATGGAACCTGGAACGCAAATAGAATAATTTCTGAAGATTGGATTGAACAATCAATTACACCGCATGCTCAGATTGATGACGAAACTGAATACGGTTACCTTTGGTGGCTGAAATCTTTCGGGAACAATTCAAAAAAATATGAAGCTTATTACATGAGTGGAAATGGAGGAAATAAAATTCTTGTTTTCCCGGAATTAAATATGTGCGTTGTAATTACTTCAACCAATTATAACACACGCGGAATGCACGAACAGACCGATAAAATATTATCAGACTATATTCTTGAGTCTATAGAAAAATGATTTCCGCAATTGAAATAAAATTAGGTAAAATGTCCTCTGTTATTTTAATAGCACCATTTTTTTAGTTTCAATTGTGTTCCCTGTAATCAATTGATAAAAATAAGTACCGTTTGCTAAATCTTTTCCATCAAATTCAACCTCATAGCTTCCTTCAGGTTCTACTTCGTTCACAAGGTCCACTAGTACTCTTCCAAGTACATCATAGATTTTTAAAGCTACATTTGATGATTGTGGAATCGAATATTTTATTATTGTTGTGGGATTGAATGGGTTCGGATAATTTTGATAAAGCTTAAAATCTTCAGGAACAGACACTTCATTTTCAATAACATTCACTACAGAATCCGGAATTGTAATTTTTCTTATAACAACCGGATTTAATGGAACAGTTGTACAATTACCCGATAATGAAGTTGCATCATTTACATATAGAAAAATATTGTCTCCAACTCTTTTTGCTCTAATTCCGTTAGGATGATTAAATGTTGCAACATTTCCCTTCCCATCATCATTTCCACGTCCTCCTGATCCAGCTATTAATGTCGTATCGCCATTCAGAGTTACTTTGTATATTTTGAAAGCACATCTTGCAACGGCATACAATACTCCTTCAAAATATGTTAAATGTCCACATCTACCTCCCGGCAACGTAGCAAGTATAGAAACCTGTTTACCAGGGGTTATTTTAATTATATTTCCATTATTAAAATTACAGGTATATAAATTACCATCATCGTCGATGGTTAATCCATTTGGACATTGTAACAATGAACTTGTAACCCATACTGATGAATTGCCATCTGGCGAAACTTTGGCAATACTATTTCCTCCACAGTTAGCAACGTAAATTGTATCGCTTTCGGCAACAGCAACACCAACAGGGCTAATTATCCCAGTTGTTGCAAATGTTGTTACAGTTCCACCTGGAGTAATTTTGCTTAATTTGTTTCCTGCAATATTAGATTGGAAAAGATTTCCCTGTGAATCAAAGTCGTTTCCTGAAGCGCCCTGTAATCCGGAAGCAAATTCCTGAACGGTTCCATTATCAAATACCTTGTAAACTTTTGTACCGTTTGCTAATGAAAGTGTATTACCAAAATCAGCTACATATACAGTCCCGGAATCATCAATAGCAACACCGCCGCTGGCATTAAACGGTGTCGTTATTGTCTCCACATACTGTGGAAATGCTTTAAATGAAATTAGAAATATGATAATAGCAGTTAAAAAAGTTTGAAGCCGCATAAAAGATCCTTTCTTTTTTATGCAAATATCTTGTGATTTTTATACATTTTCGCCCTGTTTGCGGCAAATAGGACAACTCCCAGGATTTTTTAAGAGACTTTTTGCGAACCCGTAATATTCAAATTCGCAACAAATTGGGATGGTGTAAGTCCGGTGTGTTTTTTATAAATCCGATTAAATGATGATTTACTGTTAAAGCCTGATTCTAAAGCAATTGCATACAGCGTCAAATTTTCAATTTCATTATTCTGTATTCTACGTTGAACTTCGCTAACCCTGTATTGATTAATAAAATCATTAAATCCTTTACCTATTTCACGATTTAAAACTTCGGTCAAATATCTTGCAGAAATTCCTAAGCGGGAAGCAATTTCAGAATATTTTAATTCACTATTTAAATATAGTTTTTCTTCATTCATCAGATTTATTAAATCAGAAGCATATTGTTTAGTCAGATCTCCATTCAGTTTTTTGATTTTTAGAACATTAAACGAAAACAATGTTTCAGGTTGCACAATAGCAAGATATGCAATCACATAAATGATTAATGAAAAAAAAGCAAGCGGGACATATTTAAATTGAAGCGTAATCTGATTCGTAATAATCCATTTAGTTATGATGACTGATTCAATTATTGCAAAGATGAATAAAAGAGAAAACATCATCTTAATCCATTTGAAGTGTGCCTGGTTGAGAATAAGGTTATATTTTTCTCTTAACCTTTTGAAAAGTATTATTGAGGAATAGAGAACAAGTTGAGTGGGTGAAAGCAGAACATAAAATATTTTTAATAATTGTGAACCGGGTGGTTTTAATTCTCCTGAATAAAATTGAAGTTTTATGTTTCCTGGTAATAAATAAAATGGTGCAAACTGATATAACATTATAAAAAATGGGACCAGGTGAAAAATATAATACCATTTCCATTTTATTTCTGCATTAACTTGTATTTTTACATATAAATAACACAATGGTGGAAAAAGGTACCAGAGCGGGGATACAATATGAAGGAAGTGAGGATTACTCTGAAAGAATTCTGTCATTCCCAATAGATTATCAAGCAGATAAAAAGTTAGCAAAAGTACAAGAAATGAAAGGACAATATTTGCTTTGTGGTTCCCTTTCTTCAATAATAAAAGAACCAATGAAACAAAAAATCCTTGTGAAACTGCAACCGTATAGAATGCTAACCAGATATTCAATTAATATTTTCTAATTTTTGGAAAAATTTTATAATCTCATCTATAAATAACAAACCATTTCTGATGAACGGTGCTTTAAAGAGGTATTAAATCGAGGGTAAAGGATAAACTATTAGTTAAAGATTAAAAAATTAAACATCCATAAATCATCCTTTACATTATATTAAAATCCTACAAGAGTTAAATTGTCTTGAGTGCCTACCAAATAAATTGTTCCTTCACCATTTCCTGATTTACCTTTTAATTCTGCATACGTAAAAATAGTTAAGTCAATATCCTGGTTAAAATATTCAATGGAACCTGAAACTGTTTTCATAATTAAAGATGCTGAGGTACCTGTCGGTGTCCAATTACATACTCCAGCGCTGTGCATGCAGGTCAACTTCATCCGACCATGTGTATTGCAATTCTTGTATTTCATTTACAATATTTTCAGGTAACGGTTTTATATTCTCTTTTGCTGAAAGAAATTCCTGAAGGTTTTCAATTTTGCTGGTTGAACCTACTGTTGCTCTAACATTTGGAAAGCTGTGTACAAACCGAACACAGAATTCAGTCCAGCTTTTTATTCCTGATTTTTCGAAAACAGGCGCAACTTCAACGGCACGTTTCTGCAGGTAATCTTTCCACGCAAATCCGGGTTGATCGCGCAACCTGTGAACAGGACCTCCGGAGATAGTTCTCATCGAAATGATTGATTTATTTCTCGAATTAATTTCATCCCAAAGTTTGTTGGAAGCAAACCTCTGCAAAGGATTTAGATAAAAAATAAATCCATCGATAATTCCCTCAGTGTAGCCTGCCTGCAAAGCTTTTAACGGAGCTTCGGAAGTCCATGGAAATGCTTCAACAACAAATCCTTTCACAAGCCCTTCATCTTTTAAATCCTCAAATACTCTATAACAGTTTCCTCCATGTGCAAATTCATTTTCAAGTTCACCGCTGAGACATAACTGGCCTAGTTGAACTCCACTGATTCCCAGAGGTTTAATATTTTCTTCAATTGTACTCCTGATCTGGTTACTATTTTCCCAGCCAATTTTAATTATGAGTTTGGGTACTCTCTCCGGTTGTTCTCTGAAAACCTGGCCGAGTACTTCAAGCGCATCTCCATACATTCTTGCTGTATGAAACCACACCCCGGAATCGATTGCGGCAAGGGCGATGTTTAATCTTTCCTCATATGGAATATTGGAATCACCAAGTCTGGTTGTTCCGTATATGTATGGTGTAATTTCACTTAGCACCGATTTATTATCTGACATCAGAATCACCACTCATCGAATAAGGTAGTTTCATATTCTTTGTCCATTCTTTATTTGGTTTTGGTCCCATATTAAACACAAGATTGCCACCGTTAACTATATCTTTATGAAGAATAAAACTGTTATGGTAATCTTCTCCATCTAAAATAATAGACTGAATATAAATATTTTTATCGGAGAGATTTTTTGCTTCAATCGTAAACTGTTTTCCGTTTTCAAGATTGATGATAGCCTTCTGTACACAAGGACTACCGAAAACATATTGATTGCTTCCCGGAGCAACAGGATAAAATCCCATAGCACTGAAAATATACCAGGCTGACATTTGTCCGCAATCGTCGTTGCCGCAAAGTCCGTCAGGTTTGCTTTTATACATGGTATTAATTATTTGATGAATACGTTCCTGAGTTCTCCATGGTTCACCTGCATAAACATACATATACGGAACGTGGTGACTCGGTTCATTTCCATGAACATAATTTCCAATCATTCCCGCTTTTGTTACGTCTTCAGTTTCTGCAATACTTTCATCGGAAACCTGCATTGTAAAAAGTGAATCGAGCCAGGTAATTAATTTATCTTTTCCTCCCAACAGATTTTATAAAACCTGCAATATCATGCGGAACATAAAGTGAATAATTCCACGAGTTGCCTTCAATAAATCCTTGTCCGTCTGTACTCAATGGATTAAAGCCAGATTTCCAGCTTCCGTCTGAATTCTTTGCTCTCATAAATCCTGTACTTTTATCAAATATATTTTTATATGATTCTGCTCGCTTATGGAATTCACTATATATCTTTTTGTTGCCGGTAGATTTTGCAAACTGTGAAATCGTCCAGTCATCAAAAGCATATTCCAGAGTTTTAGATGCCGAATAATTATTCAGATCTTCAGGTACATATCCGTACTTTTCGTAATCGCCGATGCCATCGTAAGGTTTGTAAGTTGAACTTGCCACAACTGCATCAAGGGCTTCATCAAGATTGTAGCCGGTAATCCCTTTCATATATGCATCAACAATAACCGGAACGGCGTGATAACCAATCATACACCAGTTTTCATTGCTGTAGTGAGACCATACCGGCAAAATTTTATGAACGCTTTGCTCATAATGCAGCAAGCATAGAATTTATTATATCATTTGTTCTCTGCTGCTGTATAATCGTGAAAAGGGGATGGAGCGCACGGTAAGTATCCCACAAAGAAAAAATTGTGTAATCTTTAAAACCATCTGCTGTGTAAATATTCTGATCAAGCCCTCGGTACTGCCCGTTAACATCCGAGTAAACAATCGGCGCAAGAAAACTATGATACATTGCCGTATAAAAATTAACTTTGCGGTTCTCGGTTGCTTCTATTTTTATTTTAGATAATTCTTTATTCCACTCAGCTTTTGCTTCATCTTTTATTTTATCAAAATCCCAACCCGGGTTTTCTGCTTCAAGGTTTTCGAGTGCATTGTTTGTGCTTACTGCAGACAAACCAAACTTGATCATTATGTTTTCGCCTTCGCTTGTAGCAAAATCAAAATGAGCTTTTATATTATGTCCTGCTCGTTCGGGAAAATTTTCATCCTGGTTCCACTTTCTCCAGAAACCTTTGTAGATGAGTTTTTCATCATCATGTAAGCCATAAGATTTTATTGGTTTAGAAAAAACCACTGCAAAGTAAACCAGTCTTGTTCTTGCCCAACCGTTTGTCTGCCTGTAACCTGTAACAAGAGTATCATTTTCAATTCTTATTGATGCCCACACAACTTTGTCATCGTAATTGTAAATTCCGCTGTTCATATCAAGAATTATATGTGCGCTGTCAGATTCCGGAAAAGTGTATTTATGAAATCCAGAATGAGTTGTTGCTGTTAATTCTGCTTTGATGTTGTAGTCATCAAGTTTAACAGTGTAATAACCGGGATGCGCTTCTTCTGTTCTATGAGAGAATCTTGATCTGTATCCGCTTTCTGGTTTGTCTGCTGTTCCGGGATTAAGCTGAAGTTTGCCGACAGTCGGTATAATCAAAAAATCCCCGAGATCCGAATGTCCTGTTCCGCTGAAATGTGTATGACTGAAACCTACAATTGTTTTGTCATTATATTGATAACCTGCACAATAGCGGTAAACATCAGGATTGTAGCCGTTCCCGTAGCTGTAATAAACCGTGTCTGTTTCAGGACTAAGCTGCACCATCCCGAAAGGAACAGCAGCACCGGGAAAAGTATGTCCCATTTCTTCTGTGCCTATAAAAGGATTTACATAATCGGCAGGTGATTTGTTCTGCATTGAACCGGATGAATCCGGTCCTATACAAAAAGCCGAAAATGTAAAAAATAAAGATATGCTGATAAGTACAGATAAAACTTTCATCAAATTATTCTTTCCAGATTTTTAAAGGATGTGCTTCCGTATTGAAAAGTGTTTTGTTAAAATCGATTGTTCCTTGATCTGCAAAAATCAGATAACAATACTTCATTGTTTCTGCAAGAAAGAAACTTTGCATTGCATCTTCCTGTTTTTTTGTTTTGACACTGCTTAAATGTGAATAAGCAACGTCATTGCGGCAATATTTTACAATGCTCTCAAAATATTCTTTTCCCATTTCCAGGTATTCAGGATCATTTGTAAAATGATAAAGGTAGTAAGCCGATTCAATATTCTCCGGCCGAAGGATATAACCGTCGTAATTAATTTCCATTGTAGAATAATTTATTTCTTCCGGCTCGATGCCGTACAACATCCACATTTTATAACAGCTTTTTTGTAATTGCTTTGCTCTTTCCATATCTCCGCTCAAAGCAAGCACTGCCGGGAAAAACGCATCCAGGGCTCCAAAGTTTGTGTTCAATCTTTTACCAGTATTCATATCAACTGTACAATACCACAGGCCACTCTCTACTTGCTGTGGAAGATATTTATTTATTGCTGCAATGCTGGTGTCCCACATTTTTTTCAACTCCTCATCGCCAAACATCAGCCAGCCTTTCAACAAATATTCATAATAAGAATCAATCCTTGCACTGATATGTGATTCGGTATTTTCCCACTCGCCTGTTTCAACATTAATTATTGTTCCGACCAGATCTAATTTTGATCGTTTGGAATACAAATAGCGGACAGCCTGTTTAACTTTTTCATAATAAACAGGATTACCGGTTTCTTTAGATAATGTACCCCATTCAAGCAGAAGCGTTCCGATCTCAGCCGGATTATTCAGCGAATCTTTCTTCACACCGGTTACAAGATTAACAAACCGGTAAGGCATTCCTGTTGGTGTGTCGAATGCAGGTAATAACCGGTCAGCCAGATCCACAGCAAGATTCAGAAATCTTTTATCTCCATCAAGTTGATAAGCAGAGAACAATCCGCCAAGCAATCTGATATTTACTTCAAAGAGTTGAACGCTTATATTTTTATTGAAAGAAAGATTTGAAAGGATCAGTTGCTTGGCTTCTTCCGCTTCATTTTCCAGTTTCATAAGTTTCATTGTGCTGAATGCATCAACCGGTGTCATTAATAAAGATTGACCGTACCAGTCCCTGTAACTTTTGGATAATGGTTTTAACTCATCGTGTCCCCATGCATATTTTTTATAACCATTCCACGCGTGAAGAAATTCATTCTTAACCTGTTCAGCAAGTTGAGTTTTATCTAATCGTAACTTTTTCACTGCTGCTGCAGGAAATGATTGTAAAATACAATCAGGATAAATGGGATAGTTTTTTTCATTAAGAGCTGAAGTTGATTAAATGAGCGTTTAGAAAATATTAAAATTAAAAACCTCAAATTCGCCAAACCGAAATGACGGTCGGTGTAGAGGAGCTGGTTATAATGCATTTTAAAAATAGATCTCACAGTCTTTCTAACTCTGGTTTCGATTGGAAGAAAAATTATTAATATATTTTATTATTAGTATCGAAAAGATTATCGGAATAATATTAAATCCTAATTCAAACATTGGTTCTCTATCTGGGAAAAAACCAACGCTTAAAGTACTTCCTAATCCAAAAATAAATTTGAATGTGAATTCAGTATCAATGTAGACCAAAGAAGTAAAAAACACAGAATATAACCAAGCAATGCTTCCTATATTTAATATGGGAATTTGTAAAATACTGACTACTGAAAGGAAATATGCCCCTAACTTTTTATTCTTAAAAAATAACAATCCAGCGAAAACAGCAAATCCGAAGAAAAGTAAATACATAAAAAGGATATAATTACTCGCTTGGGAATTAAAATATTTATATAAAACATATATAATCTTTATCATACCTCCGATAATAAAAAACAAACTAATTAAGACGATAGGTTTATAACTCCAATCAGAATTACCAGTGAGTGTTTCTTCTTTTTTATCAATTAAATTGTCTGTTAATTCCGCTCGTTTATTTAAAAGCTCTTTTTCAATTAGAATAACTCTATCAGGGTATTCGTCTTTATCAATATGTTTTAAGGCATCTTCTAATTCTGAAATAGAATAATTGGAATAGTCCGGAATATAATTTGAATTTGTATTAAGCATTTTTATTCGCAGAAAACCATTACTTATACCGAATCGGAATCCTCTAATCCGGCAGATATTCACAAATTATTTTATTAAACTTTCTTCAATAACTATCTTTAAGAACAGACATAATCTTAATTATTCGTCAGCTTCAATTCTTTTCAGCCACTCAGGATATTCTTTTTGAATAAGATCAAGCGGCCAATAACCATACCATGCATAACCTATCCTTCTTTCCTGTGCTACATCTTCAAGCTTATTAGTCCTGATTATTCATAATATTCAAAAGCATCGATTATATCCAAATAAACACCATCAAAACCAGCATCCAATATTTTTTTCAGATATGAGCTATCATTTCCGTAAATAATATTTTGCCATTCGCTGTACCAATATTTCACTTTGAAATTTCCCGGCCAATCAGGATTTTCTGCATCCATCCATTCTGGTTTGTTAGTATCCCAGGCTGACTGCCAGTAATACCTATAATTTTCAGCTTCGCCAATTGACATGTATGAAATAATAACCTTTGACCACCATTGGCTTTACTTTTTAACTGGTTAATTTCGGATGCTGTAAATGGTGTTCCATCAGTAAAAAACAAATCCATTATCAGTAAGTCATAATTTGTAGATGTCACTGCGTTTATGAAATCACTTTTTGTAGAATAATTATCCGGGTTTATCAGGTATAAAAAATTTTTCACCTGAGCCATTGATGTTATCACCGAGTTATTTTCCTGATAAATCTGCGCCGGGTAATCAGGAATGTTATTCAATTCACGTTGATTCGCTGCGAAAGAAACATAACCTGAATTATTGTTTTGCAGATAGGAATCATCCATTTTGGAATGAGTGCTGCAGTAATCTGTAACTAATATTGTGTTGTTAGCGATTTTAGAAAGATTCAAAAAACTTTTTAAATAAGAAATCGTTGCTGGTGGTGTGACCTGGTCATCGAAATCATAACCATAGAACAGATCCTCCTGCCCGTTAGCATCTATTGCACTAAGATATGCTGCTTGCGGCTGACCTGTGACGTCGCCATTATCACTTACTAACTCAATTCCGTTTTGCGGTACAATATTAAAGTTAGGATTAATTGCTTTTGAATATTCGCTAATCCCAATTACAAATTCACGCATTTTTTGTTTGAATTCAGTTTCACCACCTGAAGTAATGCTATCATCTTTATTACAACCGGAAAAAACAAGAACTATTAAAAAGGTAAACGCTAAGTTTTTCATATTTGTGCTTTCTTCTAAATTTTAACTTAGACATTAAATACAAATATTAAAAATTATAAACCCGCCTGCTATAGACAGATTTCCGAATTAAAATGGTGATCTGCGTTGAGGATCTTGTCAGGTGCTTCTAGTATTACCATAACATTTGAATCACCATACATATGGAAATATTCGTTTGGTGTGTACTGCATAATCTGAATAGCTAGGGAATTTTTCTGTCAAGAGACGTTCCTCTGCAAAGATGCGAATAAGTAAGCCAATTGTTGCAAGGAATCCAAAATGCACATTCAACAATGAAAGATGACTCAATATACCTGCCCAAAGAAAATACAATACAGCAGCATAGATCGGATGCCGTAGACAATGATATGGACCAGAAGTTATTAGACCACCTTCTGTAGGGTCTGCAGCTGCGTGAAAACTGCGACGACCGAACGTAATGCGTGCCCAGAACATGAGAAGTAATGCAAGAGCTTGAACTATAATTGCGATTAAGCCAGTAGCAAGAATTGATTCTCGCAAAATGAGAATCACAAGGACCAGAACAGCGACAATAAAACCTGCTATTGATGCAAACTTAAGAATCATTGCAATTCCTTAATGTAGATATTTCTAAGAGTGTCTAACAACCTGCATTTAATCTGCAACTCAGTTTTTACCTATCTGAACTTTAATGTAGGTTGGAACAACAAAGCCTCTTTAATAAATAATTTTTACAATAAAAAAAATCCTTCATAGCACAACTACGCTGATCAAGAAATAATACACGGAATGACCAACATTAAAATTTGTAAAAATCCAAATGCTATAGAGCAATCAGTTTGAACCGTTTGTTATATCACTTTTTGAGAATTATTGGAGAATATAATTAAGAACAGTTTTTAGTCAATAATCTTTATTTTTTGTCTTGATGAAGTACTGCTAATAAAGTCAACGAAAGTTTAAGCCAAAATGCCAATTAACGCGATTTAGAATTGACAACGTACTTGTAAACGCAATAGAGAAAATTAATTGCTGACTCAATAATAGTTGTTCTTGCAATAGTTTTTCCATTAATAGAGAAGACAGATATTTTTTGAAAGAAACCGTTCTTTAATTCTCCTATTTTAAAAATTCCTTTAGGTAACTTAATATTGTTTTCGTCTGCATCATCAGGCTCACGTGTCCTTGTGATGGTACAATTGCTAAATGCGATTTGGGCATTTTACTCAAATCAGCAGAAACACCTCCTCCAAGTAATTGATAAGTTTTCATCAGTTCAACTTTATCAAGTCCGTCATTGTCGCCTGAAATGATTAATACCGGTACAATAATTTTTGCAATATTGGAATCCCCGACATTGAATGGGACTTGTGCAAAAGCTATCATTTGCTCTATAAATTTTCTCCATTTTGTTTTATCAGGCGCCGCTGCGTCGTATGCGGTTTTTATTGGTGTATTATCAAAAAATTCAGGTTTAAAATCTTTAAAAGCACTATTTACTTCGGGTAGCCAACCACTGGTTTTATATGTTGAGGAAATGATTACCAATTTCTTTAGCCGTTCAGGACTTTGCACAGCAAACTGGTAAGCCACAGAACCTCCCATACTATATCCTGCTACATCAGCACTATCAACTTTTAAATAATCCATTACTCCTTCCACATCTTTTGCCAATGTAGCAATATCTAACTTTCTGTTTGAATAAGGTGAGTGTCCGTGTCCTTGAAATTCAATAGCAATTACTTTTCTTGTTTTTGATAATTCAGGTATTATTTGCCCCCAATTCATTTCAATGGTATAAAAAGCACCGTGCAATAAAATAATAGGCTCACCCTCACCGTATACTTCGTAATAAATTTTAATACCATTAACCGGTGCATAGCCGCTATCAATAGGTTTAATCTGTTGCCCATAAGAATAAAATAAGGAACAAAAAAATACGGCAATCACTAACAGGGGCCTGAATAAATTTGATTTCAAAAATATTTTTTTCATAGCTTTTATTTTTTTAATGTTAATAATAAATTTCCTAATTCGTTTAATGTCATAGTAAAGCCTTCTTTGAAACCCATTTTAATCATTTGTTCCATTCTTTCAAGCGAATCATTGTAAATTACTATACTCACCTTAGTAATTCCGTTTTGCTCTGTGAAAGTTAAATCCCAATCAGAGCCAGGCAAGTTTGGATTTTCATCTTTATCTGCAAATGCATTCAAATATTTGAAATTGGTTTTTGGACTAATGGAAGTATATTTCTGAATTGCCCACGTCTCGTTTCCTTCCGGGCTTACCATTGCATAAAATCTTCGTCCGCCGACTTTAAAGTCCATCGCTTTTGTTTTTGACAAATAAGGTTTGGGTGCCCACCATTGGTCAAGGATTTCTTGTTTTGTAAATGCGTCCCATACCAATGAAAGTTCCGCATCAAACTCTTTGGTTATATATACTGTTTTGGCAGCTTTGTCAACCGTGAAGTCAAATAGTAAATTTTTCATTTGTTATTTTTTTTAATTGTTGATAATAAGTTGTCTAATTGATTAAACTGGTTTTCCCAGATCTTGCGGTATTGTTCCAGCCAATTATCTATTTCTTTCATTTTTTCAATTTTAAGGGAATAGTAAATTTCTCTGCCCTGGTATTCCTGCTTTACAAGATTACATTCTGTTAAAATTCGTAGATGTTTTGACACTGCCTGGCGTGTCGAGTTGAAATTGTCTGCAATGGCGTTAGGTGTCATTGCCTGCAGTGCAATTAATGCTATTATCGCCCGTCTTGTGGGGTCTGAAATTGCTTGAAAAATATCTCTACGCATTTTGTCTAATTGTTTAAATGAAACTAATTGGTTGCAAATATATGTGCAACTTTTCGGTTTCGCAAATTATTTTTCATTTTTTTCAGAAAGTTAAAAATTTCAGTCGGAAGTGTCTGCTGGTAGGGTTTTGCTAAAATTGTTCATAATATGAGCGGTATAGGCGTGGCAAATAACCCGCCGCCCAGAACTGCTGAGAATTTGTAGCACCGCTTAAATCTTATTAAAAGCGGTGCGGTGCTGATTATTTATTTACATCTATCTTTAGCCTACTTTCCTTTTTAACTTCACTTCAGAAAATCAATTCGGCCGTTAGTTCTCGCGGTCGGTTCGATTGGCTGGTTAGCGTAAATATCATAAACTATAATAAAAACTCAGAAGATCATCATAGCACGACAAAGCTTCCGGGTGACATTTTCCCCCAACTAAAATACAATCAATATCTGCTGCTCTTGCACCACCTAAGTCCCTTCTGGGTGAATCTCCTATAACTAATGCTTCTTTATTAGATATGCCAAGTTCTTGTAATACCATTTGAAAAGGTTTTGGGGATGGTTTTACAATTCCATGATCAGATGAAAAAGACATAGATTTAAACAAGTTATATATTCCCAATTCCTTAAAAAGTTTAATCCATGCTCCTTTTGGCGACCAAATATCAATAACTGCTCCTAGAATAAATTTATCATTTAATTTATGAAGAACTTTTACATAATCTTCTGGAATTTGTCCTAGTTCATGGAAAGCAAATGTATTCACAATTTTTTTTAATTCGACTTCATTGATTTTAATTTCTGAAACTTCTTTAATTGCTTTACCAACTGAGGGGAAGTTATTTCTATATGTTTCGTCTGGATATCTAATGTTAAGATATTCGTATGCGGAACGAATTGTTTGATTTAGATAATAATTGCTCAAGCTTGCCGTCAATGCTTTTATAATAAACCGAGAAATCTTCAGTTTCTCCAAACCTATCTTCACCAAACATGAAAGTATGATTCATATCTAGTAACAATGCCTTTTTTGATTTGATATCCATCATAAACTATTTTACAGCTAACGGCACTGAAGCTAAGCTGCAACCCAGAGTAAGAAACTTTTTTATTGATAATGCCAAAGATTTAGTCACGCCTTTGGCAACTTGTTATTAACGTTTTAAAAATTTGAAGATCATTAAATCAAAGAACTTTTTTACAAATCATTTTTGCCAGGGAATCTTATATCCTTTTGACTTTTTACTTACCTGTCAGCCTTTGGCTGATTAAAGATGTTATGTTGCTTTATTTTGCAAACATTTCACTTAGCACTTTATGTAATTTTAGTTGAGTTCTTTTATTTATTGTGTCGATTTTTTGAATTAGTCTTTTTTTGTCAACAGTTCTAATTTGATCTAATACAATTTGGCCTTCTTTCCCTTGAACGTGACAATTTATTCTGGTAGGGTAGTTTCTTTTCGTTGATGTTAGTGGAGCAATAATTATTGTTGAAATGTTTTTATTCATTTCGTTTGGAGAAACAATTATACAAGGCCGGGTCTTTTTTATTTCACTTCCAATTGTCGGATCTAAATTGACTAAATAAACTTCATATCTAAGATAATCCATTACCAAGTCCACTCCTCTTTATCCCAAGAACTTTGATCAGTTAAAGTATTTTCATCCAATAATAAATCATCATTATTTTCTGACATTTTTTGGAAGGCTAAATTCCAATTTTTTCTTACTTCAGACAAAGACTTAATAATTATTTTATCATCTTTAACTTCCAATTCTACTTCATTTTTGATTCCACTTTGATCAATTATTGATTTTGGAATTCTAATTCCTCTTGAATTACCTATTTTCACAACTTTTGTTATCATTTCATTTCTCAAAATTGTTAGTGGTCACAATGTAATTACTTATATATTGAGAGTCAAATATTTTTTAAGAAGTACAACGCTGTTGCAAATAGACAGCCACCAGCTCGTCCGCCAAAGTTTTAACGAAGGCGGGAGGTTTGGTTGCCTGCTCCGGCTTGGCGTGAGCCATACTGGTAATCGAATAGATATTATTGGCAGTAGTAGTTAGTAAAATTTGAAGATCAGTAAATCAAAGAACTTTTTTACATATTATTTTTGTCAGGGATTCTTTTATCCTATTGACTTTTTACTTACCTGTCAGCCTTTGACTGATTAAAGAGGTTATGTGCATTTTATTCTTCTTTTATTTCACCAAAAGGTTCAACTTGTTCAATATACAATTTTTTAGATATTCACTTCGTTCAAGATGACAAAACTCAATTTATAACTTTAGTTAAAAAATAATACTTATGATAATTATAAACATCTGATTAATAAAATTGACTGATCATCTTTTTGTTTACCGTATGAAGCTAACTTATTATTTATTTTTTCATAAATATGGGACAATTCATCATGTCTGTCATTTAAAATAATCTGATTTACTTTTTCCATTCCAAAGTTTTCATCTTTTTTATTTGACATCTCTGTAATTCCATCAGTCAGTAATATGAATAAATCATTCTTGTTGTATACTGTGCTGTTTGTTGTATAATTAAAATCTTTTGTCGCCGCAATTGGAAGTTGCTTTATTATCAATTCATCAAAATTGTTTGAATCATTTGCAAGTTTTAAAACCGGAAGATGACCTGCTGTTGAATATTCCACAGTATAGTTTGAATTAAATTTTAAAAATGCACACGTAAGAAACATGTTTTTCTTTTTTAGATTATAAATTGTCTTGCTGGTTTCAGTTAAAATTGAACAAAGCGGTTCATCTTTGTTTAATAAAACCCTAATCGTGCTCTTAAACATCCCCATCATCGAACCTGCCGCAACTCCATGACCTGATACATCTGCAATATAGCAAGTATGTGCAGTCTCATTTTCGAAAAAGTCAATTAAATCGCCGCCGACTTCATCGGTAGGATTAGATATTCCAAATATTTCAAAGCGATTATTAACAATTTCAATTTTGGGAACAAGGTTCGAATGAAGTTCCTGCGCAAGGTTCATTTCAGCCTGAAGCCGAAAATTTTTTATTCCCTCCTTATTTATAAATATAACAAGCAGTATATATCCCAGAACAAGTGTTACTAATATTCCAATGGCATCAAAAGATGCCCTTTGGGGAAATTCGGAAAGCGGTAATTGGTTAGCTCCTTTCCAGATGGTAATTCCAACTACAATCTGAAATAGGATAGTAAAAGGAAGAAATTTAAGATTTTTTGTAAAAGCATAAACGTAGAATACTGCAACAATACCTGAATAAAATACATTACTATAAAGCAGCAGTTCTGAATATGAACCTTCTGAAAGCAGATCGATGATAAATCCAATTCCTGAAAATAGGAAGAATATAGCCGACACAAATATTAGATATCTTCTAAATGATATATATTTCCAGAATTTTCTTTTTGGTAAAAAATTATTTTTTATCAATTTAGTCTTCTAAATAAATTCTGAGATCTGTTATTTATAATTAAAATTCAGGTTAGATTGACTGTTAATGTATTGTATTTTTTTGATTCTTCGATAAGAAGATAAATAGATACAGTTGCAAAAGAAACTTTTCTTTAATAAAAAACTGCAGATATTGAATTTTTATTTGTATTCATTAGAACCTCATTAAATTTACTTATGCACGTAACGGCGTTGCCGATAAGCCGACGCCCATAACAGCAATACAGATAAAACGACAAAGCCAAAGACCTGCCTGCAGGCAGGCAGGAACGGCGTCCGCTTGATTGGCGGGTTATATTGCATTTATTATTTTATGTATTGCATCTATCAGAATAATGATATAATTTTGACACGAATACATAAAGGAAAACAAAATGCCAATTATTAAACCTATTTCTGATTTGAGAAATAAATCAAATGAAATATCTGAACTTGCCAATAATTCTAATGAACCTATATTTATTACAAAAAATGGTGAAGGTGATTTAGTTGTAATGTCAATGGCTCATTATTCAAAATTACAATTAAAACTTGATTTACTTAGCAAATTGTCTGTTGCCCAAAAACAAAAATCTGAAGGCGACAAAGGTAAAACACTAAAACAAGTGATGACAAATATTAGAGAAACAATAAATGCCAACAGATAAATATCAAGTTCGACTTCTTAGTATAGCTGAAGAAGATTTTACAGAAATTATATCATTCATTGCGGCAGAGAATCCAACTGCGACAGATGCAATTGCAAAAAAAATTGAAAAGAACTTAGAACTATTATCAGAAAATCCTAAACTTGGTCGAATCCCAAGAGAAGATGAAATAAGAAATCTTGGTTATAGATATTTGATTATTCAAAACTATCTCATTTTTTATACAATGGAAGAAAAAACAATTTTCATTCATAGAATTTTACACGGCGCCAGAAATTATAGATCTCTTCTCTAATCTCTTAAGCAATATAACGGCGTTACCGATAACCCGCCGCCCAGCACAGCAATGCAGATTAAAAAGACAAAGCCAAAGATTAAGCAAACTGCACTTATCTTTATTTGCAAGTGCAGTTTGCAACAATGTTAATTAATAGAACAACCTTGAACAACAAACTTAAAACGGAACAGCCAACCAGAAAATATTTAATAATGCCGAATGCGAAAAGGCGGTCGGGTTGATTGGCTTGTTATATGGCATTTTATAATAATTAAAGAATGAATGCTAAAATTATTCCTCCAATAACTGTAACTATAACACCAATAAAAATCTGACTTCCATATTTTTCCCAAAAGTTTGAAGTATTGTTTTTTTCAATGTTTGTAACACTTTCATTAGATTTCTGAACATTTTCACCATTAGAAAGATTCTCATTATGTTTATCGATAGCTAAGGTTAATAAATCGTTCGAATTTGTCCTAACCCTATTTAACATATTTTCTAAAGCTTTAACATTATCTGTAACTAATGAACTTCCAATGCTATTACCGTGGGATATAAGAGCAGTTTGAAATCCATTTTTTTCTCTTTCAATAAAATGCTCATTAAACGTTTTAAATAATACTTTTATCTCTTTTATATCTACATCAAAAATTTTGTTTTTACTAAAAGATTCAATTAATGATTCTATCCAGATATTCAATATTTCCTTAAAATGATTTTGTGTTAATTCATTGGTTGTATTGTTTGCAAAAGAACCTCTGATATTTTCTCTTGCTAATTTCGCTACTAATTCTTTCATCTCTTTTCTTTGGCGATTTTCAATCTCAAACCTCTTAGAACGAAAGATTAAATCAAATTTTTCCTTGTTGAAATTATTTCCCATTAGTTTGACTCTTTTGGATGTTTATTAAAGGTTTTATTTCTGAAAACAAAAATTATTAATGAAACAAGCGTAGCTAGAAGATAGTTAATTATTAATTCACTGATGATTAAATGTCTCGATAATAAAAATTTTGCCTTTACTGATTTGTAGTCTACCCAACCCCAAACGTTGTCTGAAGTAATTTCATTTTTCGAATTATTAAAAATGAAATCATATTGTTTAATAGGAAAAATCTCGTATGCTTTTTTATCATATTCGTAATAGTATTTATTTCTTTCCTTTTCTGTTATTAATCTTTCGTCTCCCCAACTAAAAGGAGGGAATAATGTAATAACAAGGATTAAACCCAAGAATATAATGATAGGAAGTTTGTCTTTATTAAAGATTGAAGTATTGATCATTTCATCCTACCTCTATTTATGTTTATCAAAAAACAACATTAATTTCATAGTCTCTTGTAAATGTTTCAGTTGAGTAACCATATTTATAACCAGAAATCTGAAAGTGCCACTTTCCAGAAGGATTAGCTATAGGTTGCCCATTCCCAAATAACATACCATAAAATTTTTGAATTATTCCTTTGTCAAATTTTTTATTAATTGATATTGTGCTAGAAGTATTATTTGGTTTGACTATACTACAATTAGTCACGTATATGTCCACTTTATATTTAAGGAAGAAACTTATTGTATAATTGGTAAAGGGAAGATTATCAGTTATTTCATATGATAAGCTTCCATCAAATATACTTTCAAGGGCTACCGATTTACTTGTAGTTAAATTGTTATGGACATCTACATTGAAAGCAGTATCAAGATAGTTATATAGTTTAAGCGTAATATTATATGTACCAGGATCTAAATTAATTATACTATCAGGTGTGAACTTTTTAGTATCTGTACCCAAAAGAAAAATATTTGCATTTTGAGGATTACTATTTATAAAAATAGTGCCACCAGATTGTTCCCCAGTTGATTCTGTTGATGTATTTTCTTTACAACTAGAAATAAATATAATTGCTAAGAAAATGATAATTAGCAGTAAATATCTTTTATAAGCACTTTTCATTTTATCTCCAAACTTATATTTAAATGCTGCAAATTCTTTTTGCCATATAACGGGTTTGCTGCTAAGCCGCAGCCCAGAATAACAAGGCCGCTTAAAAAGTTAATGCCGAAGATTTAGTCCCGCTGTGGCGGGATGCTTATCTTTCTTTTTAAGTACGGTTTGCAAGATTATTAATTTACTTGACTACGTTGAACAACAAACTTGTTAATTGCACTCAACTCCAAAAATGAAATATACCAAACGGAAACTGGCGGTCGGGTTGAGTTGCTTGTTAGCTGGTAGCAATTTGTAATCCTTTTTTTATTGAATATTTGTAACAAGAGAATCTATATTGCATCGCCACATACCACTTGATGCTGTATAAATATAAATGTATTCAAAGAAAAAAGTCATTTTGTAAACTGGTGATGTTTCAGGTAATCCGGAATTTATTGAAATCCATTTGTCTCCATTATCTGGACTTAAATATATACCACTATCAGAGCCCGCGAACCAATAATTATCATTAGCAATCAGATCCCAAATATTTCCTGATGGTAATCCCGAAAAAGAATCAGACCAATTTTGACCGCCATCAGTGCTTCTAAATCCACCATATCTGGTTCCCAGAAAAACAGTATCACCTTTTGCAAAAATGCATTGACATAAATAATTAGTTATACCATTCATCGAGCTAATCCAATGTTCTCCGTTGTCACTTGATAAAAAAACACCATTAAAAAATGTTGCGACAAAAATATTTTCATTCGATATGGTAAAATCTCTTACCCTAGTTCCAGCTATAGTCGGATCTGTTGAGAGCCAAGTAATGCCAGTATCAGCACTAACATAAACTCCGCTATCTGCCATTCCAGCAAATAATAAGTTTTCTTTTTCAATTAACCTTATTGGCGCTGAATTTGGTAATCCATTGTTACTGAGATTCCAGATTAATCCATTATCAGAACTACAATACAATCCTTTTTTTATTCCACTACCTAAAAAGATTTTATTATCATTTGAAATAAGGGCGTGAATTGGTGCTGTTGATAATTCTCCCACGCCTAATTTTCTCCAAGTAAATCCAGAATCAATGGTATAATACAATCCAGATACAGTACCAGCAAAAAGAGTATCTCCTTTAGCTAAAAAACAATTTGTACTTACTTCTGGTGCATCATCTAATTTTTGCCAAAATGATTCTTTAACTGAGGGTGGATAGTTAGTTATATGTTCATCTTCACTACATCCATAACATATAAGAATTACAATCCAAACTAGAAAGAAAGATAATTTGTAAATATTCATATTGAATTTAAATTTACTTTAAAGCCAGCTAACGACGTTGCGCCTAACCCGCCGCCCATAACAGGGAAGCCGAGTAAAACACAACTGATAAATATTTAACATAACTGCACTTAACTTGCGTCAGCAAAAGTGCAGTTTGTAAGTTAATTAATTAGAACGAACACTTAGAACAAAATCTTTAACTAAAACACAATTTCAAAAATCTCAAATCCGCCAAACTAAAATGGCGGTCGGGTTGAGGCGCTGGTTATATGTTATTTATTTACATTAGTACTTTAAGATTTGGTTTAAATCTCAAAGTATCGTTTTTAAAATCAAAATATTTAATGTCATCAATTCCATATCCGAAATCTGAAATTAGTGAGTCATTCCTAAAAATGGCCCTAGTTGTATCAATCCAATCATTTACATTAAATAAGTATTTCCATAAAAAAAGATTATTCTTTTCAATTGATTTAGTTATCAATGTAGCGGTTGTGTCTGAATCAAAATATAAAGTTTCATCGATGAAACGGTCAGGTGGAAAATAAAATCCACCTTTCGCAGTGTAGCGTTGCCAAATAACACGCCGATAATCAGTATCCATTTTAGAAATTGGTTGATAAATTAGAGGATGATCAATTAGACTAAAAAATATTTTTTCATTTGCATAAATATTTGCAAAGTAACCACCGAATAATGCAAAAAATGATATACTTGCAATAACTGATGGTTTATTTATGCGCTTAATAATTCTGAGTTTGTAAATAATGAAAAAGATTAAACGAACATTTAAAAGAAAAAATATGGAATAAAGAAAATGAGGAAACGGCCTAAATAGTTCCAAAAACCTTGTTCATATTTTTTCTTTGGTAAGAATGGGAAATTAAGATGTAAAGAAAGTACAAAAGCAAAAATTAATCCAAAGACAAACCAGAGTATAAAGTATTTTAATTCTCTTGTCATCATAACATATAACTAATACTTATCAGGAATTGCCTCACTCAATTTTTAGCTATTCCTGTTTTTTCTTATCTTAATATTATTATCTTTGCAGATAATTACAAGAAAAAAGTTTAATTTATTACTTAATTAGCAACTATTTGGAACGGTAAACCTAATATTAAGATAAACTTTATCCTAATATCATTCTAAGGCAATTGTGCAAATCAGGAATTACACACATACACAGGATAAAAAACCTAAACTGCTCGAACAGGTAAAAATCCATCTTCGTTCTCTGCATTACAGCAATCGTACAGAAGAATCCTATATTAATTGGATTAAAAGATTTATTCTTTTTCATAATAAAACCCATCCTGAAAAGCTTGGCAAGGACGAAATAAGAAATTTTCTTAATTATCTCGCAGTTGAACGAAAGGTCTCTGCATCTACCCAAAACCAGGCAATGCAGGCAATCTTATTTTTATACAAGGAAATTCTTCAAAAAGATATTGGCTGGATTGAAAATATTAAACGTCCGACAAAACCAAAACACATTCCTGTTGTCTTTTCCAAATCAGAAGCACATTCAGTAATTCAGAATATAGAAGGTCTCCCCAAACTAATTACGGGATTACTGTACGGATCGGGTCTTCGGCTTTCGGAAGCTCTTCGTCTCCGCGTTAAAGATATAGATTTTGAATTACAGCAAATTATTGTCCGTGATGGAAAAGGCGGCAAAGACAGGATAACGCTTCTTCCCAAATCACTTATTCCTCATCTTAAAGAACAAATAGAAAAAAGACGTGACCTGCATAATGCTGATATTAAGAAAGGTTTAGGTGAAACCGTTCTGCCAAATGCGCTTGGTAATAAATATAAAAATGCATCCAAAGAATTCGGCTGGCAATATCTTTTCCCTTCCGAAAGAATAATTAAAGATGATAAAGGGAACAGGATAAGACATCATTATCACGATTCCTCTGTGTCAAAAGCAATTAAAAGAGCTATCAGGTCAGCCGGGGTTGAAAAACCAACTGCAAGTGCGCACACATTCCGGCATAGTTTCGCCACTCACCTGCTTCAGAATAATTATGATATAAGAACAGTTCAGGAACTTATGGGCCATAAAGATGTCCGCGTTACAATGATATACACTCATATAATTAAAAATCTTGGGATGGGTGTAAAAAGTCCACTCGATTTTTAAAATATGAAAATTAAGTAAACAACTAATCTGCTTAAGGATTTGTGTCTGTCAATCTGGCTGAATGATATTTTCATAACTTCGATTTTAACTTATTTTCAAGGATATGAGTTTGCCGTTAGATTGGCTTTACATTGGCTTAACCTTGGCTCTTAATTATCCTCAGTTTGTTCATCTGTAATTCTGTCATAAAATCAGGAGCAATTAGAAAAGTGAAATGCAAACAAGCGAATATATTTGAGAAGCTAATCAAAACGAATATATTTTTATATATTTGCGTACTAATAACCTGTCAAAGAATACTATGAAACATTCATTTTTATATATCCTGATTTTAATTATTCATACAATCATTCAACCATCCAATCAATTTTTATATGCGCAGCAAATGAAAAAAGCATTTATAAATGGAAAAATTTATACAGTAAACGAAAAGCAGCCCTATGCACAAGCAGTAGTAATTGAGGGTGACAAAATTATTTATGTCGGTTCAGAAAAAGGAGCAGACAAATTTATTAATGCCGGAACCGATGTGATTGATCTTAATGGAAAACTTATGCTTCCGGGATTTAATGATTCTCATCTTCATTTTACACCTGGTGGAAAATATCTTCTCGGTATAAATTTAAGACCTGCACTTTCAAAAGAAGAATTTGTGAACATTCTTAAAGAGTATGCAAAAGGAAAAGTTGACAGGTGGATAACCGGTGGAAGATGGGATAATGAATTATGGATGGATAAATCTTTTCCAACTAAGGAATTGATTGACAGTGTTACTTCAAATACTCCGGTTTTTGTAAGCAGGATTGACGGGCATATGGGTCTGGCAAACTCAGTTGCACTTCAACTTGCAGGAATAAATAAATTTACACTTGATCCTGAAGGCGGAGTTATAGTTCGTGATCCCGGGACCGGTGAACCAACTGGTATATTAAAAGACAATGCAATGGATCTTATCTTTAACATTATTCCTCCTGCATCACTGGAAGAAAATGTTGAAGCAGCAATGGCTGCACTTGAAGAAGCAAGAAAGTATGGTGTTACAAGTGTTCAGGATATGACCCAGCCCGGGGAGCTTGAAGCTTATAAAAAAGTTATGGAGGATGGAAACTTAACCTGCCGGATTTATTCAATCTGGCCAATTGATAAGTATGAAGATATTGTCCGCACAGGAATGACTGCAGGCAATGATAAAGGATTAATAAAACGAGGAGCACTTAAAGGTTATGCAGATGGTTCACTCGGCGCACTTACTGCCTGGTTCTTTGAGCCGTACAAACAGGACCCTTCAACTTCCGGTTTACCAACAGATGTAGTTTCAAATGGCAAACTTGAAAAGTGGGCTCTTGATGCAGACAGGAACAGGCTCCAGATTTGCATTCATGCAATCGGCGACAGGGCAAATGCCTTTGTTTTGGATTTATATGAAAAAATTAAAAATCAGAATTCTCCGTGGGAAAGAAGATTCAGGATTGAACACGCACAGCATTTAAGAGAATCTGATATTTCACGATTTAAAAATATTGGTGTGATTGCATCTGTGCAACCATATCACTGCATTGATGATGGAGTTTGGGCTGAAAAAAGAATTGGGCATGAAAGAGCAATGTTTACTCATATTTATAAATCATTGCTTAAAAGTGGAGCAGATGTAGCTTTTGGAACAGACTGGCCTGTTGCTCCATTAAATCCTCTTTATGGAATTTATGCTGCAGTTACCCGCAGAACTGTCGATGGAAAAAATCCTGACGGCTGGAATCCTGAACAAAAAATTTCTGTTGAGGATGCAATTAAATGTTATACTCTTAACTCCGCTTACGCATCTTTTGAAGAAAACATTAAAGGAAGTATTGAAGTTGGTAAGCTTGCAGATTTTGTTGTCCTGGATGAAGATATTTTAAAGATCGATCCGGTTAAAATTAAAGATGTAAAAGTTGTTATGACAATTTTTGATGGTGAGATTGTATACAAGGAGGAACAATAGAACACGGATTAGACGGATTTAACGGATATCAACGGATAAACTCATTTTAAATTTTCAAGAATACTTATGTTGCATGGTGAAATAACTGATCTGATATTGAAAGCTTTTTATAAGGTTTATAATACACTCGGATACGGATTTTTAGAAAAGGTTTATGAAAGATCAATGATAATTGAATTAACTAAATCAGGTTTAAATGTTAAACAGCAAAAAAATATTAAAGTTTATTATGAACTTAAACAAGTCGGGGATTACTATGCAGATTTATTAGTTAATGATTTAGTAATCGTTGAATTAAAATCTGCTGAGAATATATGCGAAGAACATGAAGCTCAATTATTAAATTATCTTAGAGCAACAGATATTGAAGTTGGATTGCTGTTAAATTTTGGAAAAGAGCCACAATTCAAAAGAAAATATTTTACTAATGATAAAAAGAACATCCGTCCTAATCAGTCAGATTAGTAATATCCGTGTTCTATTTTCTTACCTTTCTATAACCTGAACAAAGCCGCAATCCATTCATCCATAATTTCCGATTCAATTTTAACAAATCCTAAAGATGAATAATGCTTAACAATATCCTGTTCATCTTCCTGCAACAGACCGGATAAAATTACAATTCCGTTCTTTTTAAGTTTTGATTTTATATTATTCGCTATATCAAGCAAAACATTCTTCTGAATATTTGCGATTATAAGATTGAACTCATTTTCTTCAACATCTTTTATTTCACCACATAATATTTTCACTTTATCCGAAACCTGGTTCAATTCACTATTTTCTTCACAGTTATCTAGACATAATTCATCATTATCAACAGCAACTACATAATTAGCTCCAAGTTTAATCGCAGCAATTGATAGAATTCCTGTTCCCGAACCGACATCAAGGACTTTATCATCATTTTTGATATGTTTCTCTAGAAATTTTAGAACAAGTTTAGTAGTCTGATGCTCACCTGTTCCGAAAGACATTTTCGGATCAATTATCAAAACGATTTCATCTTTTTGAGGCGAATAATTTTTAAAAGTTGGTTTAACAATTATCCGTTCAGAAACTCTGATTACTTCCCTGCTCTTTTCCCATTCTTCATTCCAGTTTTTTAAAGGAATTATTTCTTCAATTATTGAAAAATTATCTATCAGATTTTGATCAACCATTTTATTTAACAGGCTACTGATTGAATTTTTATCAACCGGAGCATTTTCATCAATAAAAACTTTAATTGAATCCTCGTCTTCCGTTACACCAAGGATTTCCAGTTCCCATAAAAGACCGCTTAATAATTCAGGAAGAAAAGGAGTAGACTGAATCGTGAATTGTTTGTAGTTTGTTAGACTCATTTATACTCAGCCAGCAATTCGCAAATCTGATCAATATATTTTCTTGCATATGCAGATTTTTCTGTGTAGTTCTCCAGTAAAATTGAAAAAGCAAGCATGTGCTGGTTGGCAGAGGTAATATAACCTGAAAGTGCACTTACACCCGAAAGTGTTCCGGTTTTTGCACGAATATTATTGAATGCTTTTGTATCAAGAAATCTTTTTTCAAGTGTGCCGTCAACTCCACCAATTGGTAATGATGAATAAAGGAGGTTAAACAATCCCGGGTTTTTATAAAACAAATATTTTAAACATTTCAAAAGTAATTCAACAGAAACAAGATTATAACGGGAAACACCGGAACCATCAGCGATAGAATAATTTTCAGAATGAAAACCTAATGAATCAATAAAACGGTTGACAGCTTCTAATCCGTTTTCCCTGGTTGCAAGTGCAGCAGAATCATTAAGTGCCAATGTGTATAACAACATTTCAGCACCAAGATTATCACTTTCTTTATTAGTATAAACTATAACACTATCGATCGGACGGTCGATAGAACTAAGGAAAACAGAATTTCCAGGAAGTTTTTCAATTTCATATTTCCCAGCACATTGTATTCCCATCTCATTTAGTTTTTTAGTGACAAGAAATAAAAAATATTCGGCAGGATTTTGAACATTTAGTTTTTCTGTTGATTCCTCTTCGTCATATTGTTTTCCTATGGGAACAAGTCCTGCAATTAAAATATTTTTAGGATTGTTCATCCAGTCTCTTGTTACTTCAAAATCTGCTTCATCAAACTGGCCAGTTGTTTTTGTTTTATTAATTATGTTAAAATATTTTCCCGGAGTATTTAGTGTCACAACGGAGAACGAATCAATCTTTACTCCCTCAACAAAAACATCAACAGAGTTTTCATTTATATTCAGGGAACTTAAATAAACTGCAGTTGGATCAGGATTATCATCCCACATCCATCCTTTTCCCCAGTACAGAGAATCTTTAAGCGAAACATCGCCACAAATTTTTCCTGTTATTTTTTTTATTCCAAGATCCTTTAATGGTTTTAATAAAGAATCAAGATCGGAATATTTAAACATGGGATCGAATCCCCCGACAAGGTATAAGTCACCATACAATGTTCCATCTTCGATTAACCCGGTATGAAATAATTTTGTCTGGAATTTATAATAAGTACCAAGGAATTGAAGTGCTGCACATGTTGTTATAATTTTTTGATTTGACGCAGGATTTAAAAGTAGTTTCTCATTTTTTTTATATAAACTTTTCTGCCCGGTCAGATCATAAACATCAATTGCAATTATTGATCGGTTAAAAAA
The DNA here is from genome assembly GCA_963822905.1 of uncultured Ignavibacteriales bacterium. GTDB lineage: Bacteria > Bacteroidota > Ignavibacteria > Ignavibacteriales > Ignavibacteriaceae > CAWGJF01. Next base: position 1,567,665 of record CAWGJF010000001.1, on the reverse strand, counting down.
GCTGTCGACGAGGATATTATTTATTTTGTCCTTTAATTTTTCCTGGGAAAAACCTGATTGAAAAGAGACAATAAATAAAAATGTTACAAGGAAGGATTTCATCAAATTAAAAATAATCCCGTACTCTGAATTCAGCACCAATTTTTTCTTCGACCAGTTTTCGTGCTTTTTCGATTTCTACATCTTTAAGCGACACAATACTCATTACAACTTTTTCAACCATAGGACGTACTTCTTTTGCAAACTTTATCATCTCATTAAACATCCTGGTTTCAAGTCCTGTAATCTCAGAATATTGTCTTGGCTCAACTGAATTCAATGAGATTGATACAATATCAATCACGTTTTTAAATTCAGGTGCGATATCTTTTTTATTAATATAATTTCCATGCCCGTTAGTATTTATTCTTGTGCGCCCGCCATTTTTTTTAACATATTTTGCAACGGCTTTTACAACATCCCAGCGAATCGTTGGTTCACCGTAACCACAGAAAACTATTTCTTTATATTTTTTCGGATCGCCAATCTCTTTAATGTATGCAACAGCATCCGGTTCTTCATTTTTATTCATCTTCAAATTATATCCCTGTAAAACGGGACTTCCTTTTCTTCTGCAGAATACGCATTTGGCATTGCACCTGTTTGTTACATTTATATAAAGTGAATTACCAATCTTATAAGTAAAAACCGTATCGCTGCTATCCCCGATTCCGTACATTCTGAAAGTATTGTAAGTAGTAATTCTTGCAACATCGCTGACTCTTATGTTTTGAAGTTCAGCAAGTTTTTCTGCAACCAGTGTAACATTTGCGGGTTCGTTTCTTTTTCCCCGGTGAGGTTCCGGAGTCATAAATGGAGAATCAGTTTCAATAAGCAAATGATCCATTGGCAACTGGGCAGCTATATTTCTTAATGAATCGGATTTTTTAAATGTTATATTTCCTGTAAAAGATAACATATGGTTCATTCCAATTAATTCCATTGCATCTTCTATAGAACCATTAAAGCAATGAAAATGTGCTTTTAATCCTCTTGAGCAATAACTGCCAATAATTTCCATCATATCTTTATCGGAATCACGGTTGTGAACAATAATTGGCAAATCTAATTTGAGTGCAAGTTCTATTTGTGCTTTAAATGCTTCGATCTGTTTTTCACTGGGAGAGTAATCATAATAATAATCCAGACCTATTTCACCAATAGCAATAATTTTTTTATTGTTTGCTAATTTTTCCAGTTTAGGAATAAACGAATCATCCCAATCTTTTGTATCATGAGGATGAACACCGACAGCCCCAAATATTAAATCATATTTTTCAGTTAACTTAATTACTTCTTCGGCTGTTTTTAAATCTGTAGCAGGAACAATTATGTTGCTGATCCCGTTCTTCCGGGCATTCTCAATTACCTGGTCGAGATCACTCTCAAAATTATGATAAAAAAGATGGGCGTGTGAATCGATGAACATAACAAATTCTTTTGCGAATAATTTATTCTACTTCACCAAGAACGAGAGGATGTTCTCTATTTTCAAGAATGACCTGCGAAGATAATTCTTCCTGATTACGGGGTACGATAACTACAAGACCTATTCCCATATTAAATACCTGTCGCATTTCATCATTACTGATTTCCCCTGTTTCCTGGATTAATTTAAATATCGGGGGTGTTTCCCAGTTTCCCCAATGTACTTTTAAAGATAATCCTTTAGGAATTATTCGATTTGTATTTCCTACAATACCACCACCTGTAATGTGTGCAATTCCTTTTACATTAACAGTTTCTTTTAAACTCTTAATCAAGGAAAGATAAGATTTATGAATTCGAAGCAGCTCTTCGGATAGAGTTTTATTTAATAATTCAACCCGTTCATCTAGTGTAAATTTTTCAAGTAAAGCTTTTCTTGCTAATGAATAACCATTTGTATGCAATCCATTTGAAGGAATACCTATAAGAATATCACCGGCTTCAATATTTTTACCATCAATTATGCTTTTCTTTTCAACTATCCCAACTATCATTCCGGCGATATCATATTCGCCTGGTTTATAAAAGCCGGGCATCTCTGCTGTTTCTCCTCCTATCAGGGCACATCCATTTTGAATACATGCAACAGAGAATCCTTCAATAATAGACGATAATATTTTAGGATCAAGTTTTGCGAGAGAAAGATAATCCATAAAGTAAAGAGGTTCAGCACCACATACAGCAATATCATTCACACAGTGATTAACCAGATCCTGTCCAATTGTATCATGTTTACCTGATTGAAATGCAATTTTAAGTTTTGTCCCAACTCCATCTACACTTGAAACAAAGACTGGTTCTTTATAACTGGAGAGGTCCGGCTGATAGAAAGCTCCGAAATGTCCGATATCAGCCAAAACATTTTTATTAAAAGTAGAACGTGCTAATTCTTTTATTCTGTTTACAGCTTCTTCACCGGCATTTATATCAACTCCTGCCGATTTATATGCATCGTTCAAAAATATTCTCCAACATTTTAGATTAATTTACCCTCGAACCAAAATTTACCATAAATGCCATTCTTTAGCAAAGAAGAAATGCGACAATTATTGCAATATAATTGTATTCCAGAAACAAATATTAAATAACTGCATCATAACATAGTTGAATTGGCTTTGGGAAGAACAATCCAAGTGATTTACGTCTCTTTACCCTAAAAAATTTAATGGAAATTGATATATTTGCATCCTTGAAAACCTTTATTTATTAAGTCTTTAGAAGAAAATGTTACACGAACAGTTGAACGATAGAGAAAAAAACGTATTAAGATACGTTATTCAGCAATTCATTTTGACTGCTTCTCCGGTAGGTTCAAGAAATATTACGAAGAAATATGATCTTGGAGTTTCGCCTGCTACAGTAAGAAATATTATGTCAGATCTTGAAGAAAGTGGGTATATTAATCATCCTCATACTTCTGCAGGGCGTGTTCCAACTGACAAAGGATATCGTTTTTATGTTGATTCATTAATGAGCATACAAAAAATTCGCAGCAGGGAAAAAGGATTGATTGAAAACAGCCTTGGATCAGAACCAACCGAAACTGGTGAAATGGTTCGGCTTGCAGGGAAACTGCTTAGTTCAATTACTAAACAATTAGCGTGTGTTTCATATCCAAATCTGGATTCCGGAATTTTTGAAAAGCTGCAAATAGTTAATATAAGCTCGACAAGAATTATGGTAGTAATCAGTATCAAATCCGGACTTGTGAAAACTATTACCCTGGAGTTGGATTCAAATATTAAAGAATCACAACTTGAATCAGTACAGTTATTATTAAATGAAAGATTGAATGGGTTAACATTTAAAGAAATCAGGAACACCTTTTCTGACAGGTTCCAGGATGTTGATGAAAATCAAAGACCGGTTATAAGATTATTTATCGACTCAGTTGATAAAATATTTAAAGACGAAATAAAATCAGAGAGAGTGATAGTAACGGGAGCAAAAAATATAATGCATCATCCTGAATTTGGAAACCCGGAAAATTTCCAGAGCGTTATTGAGATGATTGAGGATAAAGATATAATCATCCACATAATGGAAAAATCCGGTGAAAATTTAAATGATGATATTTATATCTCAATTGGAAGTGAGAATGAAGAAAAGAAACTTCAGGATTACAGTTTTATAAGTAAAGAATACAAATTTGGCGAAACCCAGGGAACACTTGGGATAATCGGTCCTAAAAGAATGGAGTACTCAAAGATTGTTGCCATTGTAGATTTTATGGCAAAAATGTTATCAGAATATTTAACAAACCCGATAAAATAAGGAGGAATAGTAACGAATGTCCAAAGACAAAAAAAATATTAATGAAATACATGAAGAACAAAATCAGGTTAATAACGAGCAGGAAAATTCAGAACAAATAGAATTAGAAAATGAAAAAAATCAGTCATCTAGTGATGATGAGATTACAATATCTTATGAAACAAAAATTTCTGAATTATCCGAACAGGTTAAAGATCTTAATGACAGACTTCTCAGAAAAGCAGCAGAGTTTGAAAATTATAAAAGAAGAACAGAGAACGATCAATTAAATCTTTTAAACTATGCAGCCGAAGGATTTATCATTAAACTACTGCCAGTAATTGATGATTTTGAACGTTCGCTTACGCATATTAAGGATGCAGAAGATATAAAAGCAATAAAAAACGGGATAAAATTAGTCTATGATAAAATGGTTAAAATCCTGAAAGAAGCAGGTGTTCAGAAAATGGAGTCTGTTGGAAAACCTTTTGATGTAAACCATCATGATGCTTTGATGCAGCAGAAAGACGATTCTGTTCCACCACACACAGTTCTTCAGGAAGTTGAAAACGGATATATATATAAGGATAAAGTTATCCGCCACGCAAAAGTAATTGTGAGTGAAGAATCTTCACTTGAATCACCCGAAGAACAGAATTAAAAAACAAACAATGGTAACGAATAATTAATATGGCAAAAAGAGATTATTACGAGGTTCTGGGCATTGACAGGAATGCTTCTAAAGAAGAGATAAAAAAAGCTTACAGAAAAATGGCCATGCAATATCATCCCGACCGGAATCCGGGTGACAAAGATGCAGAGGAAAATTTTAAAGAGGCAGCTGAAGCTTATGAAATTTTGAGTCATGATGATAAGAAAGCAAGGTATGATCGTTTTGGACACGAAGGACTTCGTGGAAGTGGATTTGGTACCGAAGGATTTTCAAATGTAAACGATATATTCTCTCACTTCTCAGATATTTTTGGTGGATCATCAATTTTTGATGATTTTTTTGGAAGCAGTAGCAGATCAAGATCAAAAAGAAGAGGAACAGGAACTCCGGGTTCTGATTTGCGTGTAACATTAAAATTGAATCTGGAGGAAATTGCGACAGGAGTAACAAAAAAAATAAAAATTAAAAAACAGGTAAAATGTTCTGATTGTGGTGGAAGCGGATCTCAGGCAGGAACATCTTTAAAAACCTGTCCTGTTTGCCAGGGCTCGGGAGAAATGAGAACAGTTTCCCGTTCTGTATTTGGACAGTTTGTAAATATAACAACCTGTAACAACTGTGGTGGTGAAGGAACAGTCGTCGATACACCTTGCAAAAAGTGTATGGGTGACGGTCGCGTTCAGGATGAAGTTACTGTTAAAGTTGATGTACCCGCTGGTGTTCAGGAAGGTAATTATATGACATTGAGAGGCGAAGGTAATGTTGGGAAACGTGGAGGACATCCTGGTGATATTATGGTCATCTTCAAAGAAGAAAAACATAAACATTTTATCCGTGAAGGTGATGATATTATTTATTTGCTAAACATCTCATTTCCTGGTGCAGTTTTGGGAACTGAAATCGAAGTACCAACACTCATAGGAAAGGCATTATTAAAAATTGAACCCGGAACCCCTCCCGGTAAAATGTTAAAGATGACAGGTAAAGGGATCCAACATTTGAATTCTTCGGGTGCTGGCGATCAATTAGTCCAGGTAAATATTTCTGTTCCGAAAAAACTGAGTGCTAAAGAGAAACAATTATTGAAAGAACTGGAAGAGATGCCAAACTTCAAGCCATCGTCAGGAAATGACGATAAAAATTTCTTCCAGAAATTTGGATTATAAGGATATCCGGGTAACTTTTATCATGTTTCTATTCATTAATTAAGATAATTTGTTTTATTCCTTTAACGAATTAAATGTTAAAGAATCTATCAAAAAAAATAGGGTTTACTACTACAGAAATCCGTGTTCTGCTTTTTCTATCAGCTATCTTTTTTGTGGGATTGATTTACAAAAATTTTTTCCAGAACAAACCTGTAAATGATTACAATATCTTTGATTATTCAAAGGAGGATAGTTCGTTTAACTTCCATAAAAATAATATTTTAAGTGATTTATCCGATGAAAAAACATCAAAAAATAAAGTTGAAATTAAATCAGAAGTTTTACAACTTACCAAACCTGATTATAGTAAAAATGATGCTTTACCTCCATTGACTGAAAAAAGCATTAACATAAATACAGCAGGTATAAATTTATTAACAAGATTACCCGGTATTGGTGAAAAAACTGCTGAAAAAATAATTGCGTATCGTGAATTGATTAAAAAATTTAAATCACTCGATGAGTTAATGGAAGTAAAAGGAATTGGTACTTCTAAGCTTAATAAAATTAAAAAGTTTTTATATATTGAATAAACATTATCAAACTTTTTTCCCGGAGGAGAAATGAAACCTGGCAGCGGCGATCCATGGTATATTCATGCAGCATTGTATGTCGTTATTGCAATCCTTACTGTTATATTAATAAAAGTCGCAATCATTGATCCAAAAACGGTAATGGAAGCCGAAAGATATTATAAGGCTGAATCACGTTTGAGAATGACAAATATCAAAGAAGCCGAAATTCTCTGGCAAAAGAAATTTGGAGATTTTACCGGCGATCTTACTGGTTTGATAATGTTTGTGAAAAATGATTCGTATGTTGATAGCATTAAAAACGGATACGATTCACTTACCAGAAAATCAACAAATCCTTTTAAGAATTTAACCTCGGGCACTTTTAATCCAGATAGCCTAATGTATTCACCAAAAACCCACTCTGAATATGTTTTGCAAATAGATACTACTATTTCAGCTGACACGGTTGTAAATAGAAAAGGAACAGTTGTTCGAATTGATTCTTCAGTAGTTTTTGGTACAAAGTATTACCTGGAAGATCCTGATGGCTACGGAACTGTTGGTGACCTTCATAATGATGCACTGAAGAACACGGCTTCCTGGGAATAACCTGCGTTAGATGGAACCATCTGAATGTCATGCAGGAATCAATATTACTCCCAACAAATTTCAGTTAGTCGAAGTTGAAAGACATTCAGAGCGCATAAGAATTATAAATATAGTAGAAGTTCCATTTTCACAATCAATTGATTTTGAAAATGATAAAGATTCTGACATTAACAATAGACTGCAGAATGCCTTTGAACAAATTCAAAAATCAACAACTCTGAATTCGGGTTCATTTTCTTTTGCACTTCCGTCAGGCTTATTTTACTCTCACCAAACACCTTATGATAATACCATGGTGCATACTGATCTGGTTGAAGAATTCAGATGGGAACTTTCTGTTTTATTCCCGTTTATGAATATCAGCAACCTTGGTATTCAGTATATCGAAATTGAAAAAAACCCGGTTATTAATTTGAAACACTGCATTAATTCTTGCACTGCCCCGTAAATTTTTACAAATATTAAAAGTGTTTTGTGCTTCAAATCGTTATCAGCTCAAATCCATTGAAGCTTCAAATATTTCAGCAGTAAGATCAGTTAAATACAGTGGTGAAAATTTAATTGAAGGTATTACTGCAAGTATTTTTATTTCATCTGATGATGTTTCAATTATCTTATCAGCTAATGGAAAAATAGTTTATCATAAGAATTTAAGGACAGCATATTCGCCGGGTGCTCTGGATTTTATTGATGATGAACTTAAATCAACCGGGATTAAAAAAATAAACCGGAATGTATTATTAAAAGTATTCTTATCAGGTGATAAAATCGATAGTGAGATAAAAAACAATATTAAAAATATTGTAAATCAATCCCCAAATGTGTTTAATCCTTTTAAATTAATATCTGCTACACCGGCTGTTTCTGAAAATAATTTATTTACATCATTAAGCAATTCGTTTGCTGCTGCTGCCGGGTCTGCATACAGAATTGCAGGTTAATTCTTATCTTTCAATTATGAGAATGAGAATTATTTCAGGTTCTGTGAAAGGGAGATTCATTAATGTCCCCAAATCAAATTTAATCAGACCAACCACTGACAGAGTAAGGGAAACTCTGTTTAACATCCTCAACAATAAAATTTCATTTGAAGAATTAAAAGTACTGGATCTTTATGCGGGTTCCGGTTCACTTGGGTTAGAATGTTTTAGTCGCGGAGCGACAGAAGTTCATTTCGTTGAAAAAAATTTTGTTATTCAGAAAAACCTTGAAGCTAATATTAATTCACTTGAAGCAGAAAATAATTGTAAAGTGTTTAAAGTACCGGTGCTCAAATTTTCAAGTTTATTTCGTGAAAAAACTTATGATTTAATTCTGGCTGATCCCCCATTCTTTCAATATGATATTTATAATGTTGTTGAAAATCTTTTAAGCAATAAATACTTTCATTCAGAAACGATAATGATTATTGAACGATCAATTCAAACCAGGAGTAAAGATATTTCTAATTTTAAAGTTGATCCATTCAAAATAATAGGAGACTCTTGCCTTTACGAAATTACATATCAATAATTTTATTTTTTGCGAATTTTGTTTTCTATATCACGTCGTACTCTCAGCCTTTCTTAAAAGAGTTGAATGGATTTCCTGTAAGTGATTCAGAGGGTTTAATAAAGGACTCATTTTCCGGCGGTCATAATAATCTTGAACCTCAGTTTATTGATATTGATGCTGACGGAGATTATGATATCATTTTTCTGGACAGTGATGGAACTTTTGGATGGTATGAAAACATTGGTAATGCATCAAATCCTGATTATAAATTATCATTAACAAACTTGCCCGGTTTAAAGTTATATGATTGGTTCTTTTTTGTGGACATTGATAACGATATAGATTATGACTACTTCACAGCAAACAATGACAGAATTAGTTATTATGAAAATAACGGGACAATAAATTCACCCAATTTTATTTTATCCGCTGATACTGTTCTTGATGCTGATGGAAATTCAATATACAGCGAAGCAGGAAGTAATCCGGTATTTGTTGATATTGATAATGATGGAGATTTTGATTTCGTTAGTGGAAACTCAGCCGGAACTTTAACTTATTATGAAAATATCGGATCATCCCAAAATTTTAATTTTAAATTTATTACAAATTTTTGGCAAAATATTCTAATTGTAGGAACTGATGCTGTAAAGCATGGTGCAAGTTCTTTAGATTTCATTGATATAGATAATGATGATGATCTCGATCTTTTCTGGGGAGATTTTTTTAGTAATAGTCTTTACTTAATTCAAAACCAGGGAACAAATTTAAAACCAGATTTACATGTTATCTCAAATATTTATCCAATTAATCCTGATAGCGTAAACACGCGTGGTTTTAATATGCCGAGGTTTATTGATATTGATAACGATCAGGATTATGATTTGTTTGTTTCTGTGCTGTATGATCCAACGGTAAAACAATCACTTATTTTTTACAGGAATGACGGGACAATTCAGAATGCAAATCATCATTTAGTTGAAGACGATTTTTTGAAATCACTTGATGTGGGAAATTCGAGTATTCCGGTTTTTTGTGATATTGATAATGATGGTGATAAGGATTTATTTATAGGTTCATTGAACAACCCACTTGGTTCAATTCATTTTTTAAGAAACATTGGTACAGTTTCAAATCCATCTTTCTTTTATGAAGATTCTACATTTGCAAATATTCTTCTCGATTTAAGTGCAACCCCGACTTTCGGTGATCTTGATGGAGATAATGATTATGATATGATTGTTGGAAAATTTGATGGAAAACTTTTGGTCTATACAAATACCGGCACACAAAATTCACCTGAATTTTTATCAGGTATAGATTTGATGGATAACAACAATCAGATTATTGACATTGGAACATCCGCTGTTCCATTTCTGATAGATATCGATGATGATAATGATGCTGATCTGGTAATTGGCGGGTTTAATGGAAAATTTGTTTTTTATGAAAATACCGGAACCCAATTTTCATATCAATTCACAATTAATCAAAATTATTTTAATACACTTGATGTAGGTGACAATAGCACTCCATTCATAATTGATTGGGATGGTGATGGTAAACTGGATTTATTTTCCGGAAACCGTGCCGGCAAACTTTTCTACTATAAAAATTCAGGGACTAACTCTCAGCCAATCTGGGATTTTCAAACTGACAGCTTCATAAATGAAAACCTTGGTTTAAGTACTGCTCCCAATTTTATTGATATTGACAATGATACAGACTATGACTTATTACTTGGAAATGTTAAAGGAGGTTTATATTTTTATAATAATACATTGATAACAAATGTTGCTGATTGGGAAACTCCTGTAAATGAATTCAATTTAATTCAGGCTTATCCCAATCCTTTTAATCCTGATTTAAATATTGTTATTAATTTAAAAGTATCAGGTGCTGCAGATATTATAATTTATAATATACTTGGAGAAAGAGTTAAGGAAGTATTCCAAGGGAACTTGAATTCCGGTATTCATCAATTTAAGTGGAACGGGAAAAACAATTCCGGCTCTATCCTTCCGTCGGGGAGTTACATTGTACGATTAAGTACAAAATTTTATAACCAGACAATTAAAGTAACTTTTCTGAAATAATCTCAATCACAATTGGGAATCTATATGAAAAAAACAATTACATTTTGTTTTACGGTGTTTGTTTTCCTGTGCTCTTTTACATACAGTCAATCAGTATCATTGTTAGGTACATTAAACCCCTACCCAGGAACTAAATATTCTGATATCTGGGGATACACTGATACTAATGGAAGAGAATATGCAATTATGGGAGTAACGGGTGGGACTTCAATTATTGATGTAACAGATCCGGCAAACCCGGTTCAGGTAACAATGATTCCTGGACCAAATTCTTTTTATGAATGGCGCGATATAAAAATACATTCTCACTATGCTTATGTAGTAACTGAAGGAACCGGATCAGGCAGTGGAATGCAAATTATTGATCTTGCAAATCTTCCAAACTCAGCTACTTTGGTAAATACTTATACAACAACTTTTGTGACCGCACATGATATTTATATCGATAATGGATATGCTTATGTTGTTGGCGCAAGTAATGGAAGCGGAGTTCATATCCTGGATTTAAGTGATCCCGTCAATCCTGTTGAAGTTGGGTATTATGGAGGTAATGGATATGTTCATGATATTTATGTTTACAATGATACGGCTTATGTGTCTTCTGAAGGAGAATACGGAGTTGTTGATGTTACAAATAAAAGTAATCCGACTCATGTAAGTTCAAGTGCAGTACTACCGGGAATTTATGCACACAGTGGTTGGTTAACTGAAGATAAAAGATATTTTGTTGCTTGTGAAGAATTTAATGTAAGAGATTTAACCGTTTGGGATTTACAAGATAGAACCACATGGGATCTCGTTGTTCCTACCTGGCAAACTAGTTCCAATTCACCAATTCACAATGTTTTTATTTTGGGGAACTATGCTCACATATCCTATTATGAAGATGGATATGTTGTTCTTGATATTTCCGATCCATTGAATCCTGTGATGGTAGGTCAGTATGATACTGATCCGACACCAAGTACTGGTAGTTATAAAGGTGCATGGGGTTGCTACCCATATTTACCGAGTGGAAATATTTTAATTTCTGATATGCAGACCGGGCTGTATGTACTGCAGTTTGAGGGTGCTACTCCTGTTGAATTAACTTCATTTACCGCTACGGCAGATGAACAAAATGTAATACTGAACTGGAGTACTGCAACAGAAGAAAATAATAATGGATTTGAACTTCAAAGGAAATCCACTGATAAATATTCAACATTAGCATTCATTAAAGGAGTTGGTACAACTTCAGAAACCCAAAACTATACTTATACTGATAAAGGGCTTAACCCCGGGAAATATATCTACAGACTCAAACAATTAAATTTCGATGGAACGTATGAATATTCGACTGAAATTTCAGTGAATATTTCTGCTCCAACAAATTTTGTTTTATTCCAAAACTACCCGAACCCGTTCAACCCTTCAACAAAAATTAAATTTACACTTCCTGAAAAAGAATTCGTAAATTTATCTGTATACAACGCACTTGGAGAAAATGTAAACACTCTTTATAATAAAGTAATGAATGCTGGTTCCTATTCAATAGATTTTAATGCTTCTGGACTACCATCAGGAATTTATATTGCACGTTTACAAGCCGGAGAGGATATAAAATCAATTAAAATGAGTTTACTTAAATAGTTTTAATAATTACAGAGGTTACAATGAGATATTTTTCCATGCTTTTATTTATCCCGATTCTGATGTTTGCACAAAACAATGTCACGCTTTTAAGTAATTTGAATCAGCATTCTACCGGAGACTATAATGATATTTGGGGATATGTTGATGGATCAGGAAATGAGTATGCCTTGTTAGGTTGTGAATCAGGAACGTCAATAGTAAATGTTACAGATCCTACAAATCCTTCAGAAGTTGCTTTTATTTCGGGGACACCTTCAATATGGCGGGATATAAAAACATGGGGAACATATGCCTATATTGTTTCTGATCAAACAAGTGATGGTCTTCAGATTGTTGATCTTTCACAATTACCAACAACCGCAACGCTGGTTGCCCAATTGAACACCTGGTTTAATCGTGCCCATAATATTTTTATCGATAACGGGTTTGCTTATGTAATTGGAACTGAAGGCGGAGGCGGAATGCACATTCTTGATTTGAGTAATCCAACAAGCCCTACACAAACTTCGTATTACACAGGAAGCGGTTACATTCACGATGTTTATGTTTGGGATGATACAGTAGTAGTTTGTGATGGTTCCTCACAAATTTATCAACTAATAGATGTAACAAATAAATCAAATCCACAAGTGGTTAGTTCGAGTGCTTCGTTGCCCGGAATTTATGCTCACAGCGGCTGGATGACTGAAGACAAAAGATTTTTCTATGCTTGTGAAGAATTCAACGTTCGCGATTTAACAATTTGGGATTTGCAGGATAGAAGTACCTGGGATTTGACTGTTTCAAGCTGGCAGTTACCAACAGGAAGCTCAATAATTCATAATTGTTTTATCCTGGGAAATTACGCTCATATTTCTTATTACACATCAGGTTATGTTGTTCTTGATATTTCAGATCCTGCTAATCCACAGGTTGCTGGACAGTATGATACCTATCCGGCAAATGATGGAGGAACATATAATGGTGCGTGGGGATGTTATCCTTTTCTCCCTTCTGGAAATACATTAATATCAGACATTTCTACCGGATTATATGTTTTACATTTTGATGGAGTTACACCTGTTGAATTAATTTCATTTACTGCAAATGTTGATGGGAAAAATGTTGAATTAGACTGGAGTACCGCAACTGAGACAAATGATTCAGGATTTGAAATTCAAAAAAAATCTGGAAAAGATTTTCATACAATAGCTTTTGTTAAAGGAGCCGGGACAACAACTCAGTCTCAAAATTATTCTTATGCTGACAAAGATCTAACTCCGGGTAATTATACATACAGATTGAAGCAGGTAGATTATGACGGAAAATATGATTACTCTGAAGAAGTAACAGCTGAAATTTTAGCTCCATCTGAATTTATTCTAAATCAGAATTATCCAAACCCGTTTAATCCAACAACAAAAATTTCATTTCAAATTCCTGTTAATGAATTTGTTAGTTTAAAAGTTTATGATACTTTAGGTAAAGAAATATCAACGATTCTTGAAGATAATTATTCTGCGGGAAGCTATACTGTAAACTTTGATGCTTCTCGGTATCCTTCAGGATTATACATTGCCAGATTAAATGCAGGCAATGATTCACGTTCAATTAAAATGACTTTATTGAAATAAACTGCTTGGGAGAAATTATGAAATTATTTTATCTGTTGTTAAGCGGATGTTTTTTGTCATTGCTATTTTTATCAGCCTGCAAAGATAACGGTGTTGGGCCAGTCATTGTAGACAATACCAATAACGGATTTTTGACAAAGGAAGTGGCTGAAGTTTTTGCTAAAAACTGTGCAACTAGTGGTTGTCATTCGGGGAACACCCCATCAAGTGGATTATCTCTTGAAAATTATTCGGACCTTCTTAAAGGAAGTTCCGATAGATCTACATGGGGCAACTCCAAATTATGGTGGAGATGTGGTTATCCCTGGCAGACTCGTAGAATCACTTTTATATCAAATGTTGATTGGAAATGTAACTCCTGCTATTACAGCACATGCAAATGTTTCACTTGATACTGCTTCTGTAAACGCAATAAGAGATTGGATTGCGGGTGGAGCCCTGGGATATAATAGTACTGTGCCTTTCAGTAATCCTTCATACCGAGTTTATGTTTGTGATCAGAACAGTGACAAAGTTTCTGTTATTGACGGCGACTCTAAAGTTGTATCTGCGGTAATTGATGTAAAAAAGATACCTTCCCTGATTAATTCTCCTCATATGGTTAAAGTGCAGGGAAACAATCTTTTTGTTTCACTTATTGCAGCAGGTAATTTTCTTAAGATAGATATTTCCGATCCAACAAACTATCACGAGGTTGGTGAAGTTGGAAATGGTATAATTGAAAAAGCGGGAATGGTTCTCCTTCATCCAAATGGAACAAAAGCCTATGTTTCCAGGTCATCAACATCGAACCCGGTCTATTCAACTATTTTCGTAATTAATATTCAGGATATGACAGTCATTAAACAAATTACCCTCCCGGCTCAAGGTGTTCCTCACGGAATTGCGCTGACCCCTGATGGTACCAAACTTTATGTAGCTAATCTTTCTTTAAGTACTATTAGTGTGATCGATGCTGTAAATGATGAATACGTTGATGAAATATCTGTCCCCGGCGCAGAGCCGATGCAAGCAATGATTTCACCTGATGGAAATTATTTATATGTGTCTGCTCGTGGAACTGGTAAATTACTGGTATTTGATACAAACTCAGATACGCAAATCAGGGAGATAACTGTTGATGCCAAACCTATGCAAATAGCTGTCACCAGTAGTGGCAATAAAATTTACGTTGGTTCACAGGAAACCGGAACAGTGAGTGTGATTGAAAAAAATGGATTGAACTGGATAAAAACCAAAACGATAGTACATCCAGGATTCAGGGTGATACATGGCTGCGACATCACCAGTGATGATAAATACGTTTATGTTTCTTGTCAAAACACAAATCAGAGCGATTTATTTGAACCATACTATAAAGTTACCGGAGAAAACCCGCCAGGATTTGTAGGAATAATTGATACTCAAACCGATGAAGTCATTAAATTTTTGGAAGTAGAACAGTATGGTTCAGGATTAGTTGTAGAAAAATAGAAATATAACTTCTAAATAATTATTAAAACTAAAGCCCGTTGCTAACTAACGGGCTTTGTTCTTTTTTTTTGTAAACTTAATAACCTCCACTAGTTTGCAATTTTTATTAAATCAAAAAGCTGATCTGAAGATAAAGTAACAAAAATTAATATAGTGTTAAAAAATCATTTCATACCTTTAATTTTTCTTAATAACACAAATATGTTTATCCAAATTCTGAAGTAAAATTTCTTTGTGAATACTCATAAAAATCATCGTAAATAGTCAATTTTCAGCGTTTTTTTAGGGTGGGTGACTACTGGTTATATTTCAATAATATCAATATCTTTTGATTTGAATTACTAATTTTATCACATTTTTATATACTTGCTCAAATAATTATTAAAAATTATTCGGAGAAAACTATATAGTAATATTGGTACTTTATTCAATTACAAAATACTAACAATTACCTGACAAATGTTTAATAAAGTAAAGGCATATTTACTTCTAATTATAGCAGTTGCTTTATTTCATATTATTATAAGCAAACCTCTTTCCAGTCTTGATAAAAGTTTCACTGATCTTCAATTTGATGTTCGGGGTGAGACCCAAACTGATTCTTCAATTATAACTCTTTACATAGACAATGCCATTATGGATTCTTTAGGAAGAGTTCCGCTGAAATGGATCTATTATGCAAAATTAATAGATGAGCTTTCCGAACTTGGCGTTAAAGCAATCGGCATCGATATTGTCTTTGATAAGAATAGTCCTGACTACCCTGCTCAGGCATCCTGGTTGGTTACCTCAATCAGAAATTCAGGACGTGTGTGTGTTGGCGGAATATTTAATACAATTGATACCCCATCAAACATTGATACATCAAAAAAATCTGTAGTTCCTGATACCGGAATGGTAGCACAAGTTGAAAGTGATACCTCAAAACTTTATGCTGGTGCTGATCTTGAAGTACCATTTCCATGGTTACTCCGTAATGCCACTGGATTTGGTCATCTGAATTTTGAAGAAAGTATTTCTATCAGAAAAGTTCCTCTTGTTCTTAATAATATGGATTCCAGTTACAGCTTTTTGAAAAGTGGTGAACTTATTCCTGCTTTGGGACTTGAGCTGATGCGAATTTATTATGGTGTTCCCAAAGACTCACTGGTTGTTGGTACTGACGAAGTATCAATAAAAAATGGTGATAATTCAATTAATATCCCGGTTGATGGCACCCAGATGTTGATAAATTATTGTGGTGGAATGAACAGTCTCAATATGATTTCCATCTCAGAATTTCTGAATATGTATCGTTCCTATGCACAAACCAGGACCATTTCTCCTGAACTTAAAAAATTTGAGAATAAGATCGTTCTTATCGGGTTAATGGGAAAGAGAACAAGTCAATTTGCATCTACACCATTTGATAGCCAATTTCCCCTGTTAGGAATACACGCAAATGTTGTGGATACAATTTTAAGACAACGTTTCTTACATACAATTCCAAATTGGATTAGCATTTTTATCTCTATATTATTCGCAGGTATTATCTATTTTTATACAGTGACAAAGAATGCCAGGTTTTCTAAATTCGTATTAATTGGTAGCCTGCTGGTATTAGTATATCTTGTACTTTCATTTGTTCTTTTCAAACTTGATATTATTATTTCTGCTCAACCATTATTAGTAGCAGTTCTTTCATTAATAATTTCAGGTTTTTATCAGGTCAACATACTCCAGTTACAATCTAAATCAATTGAAAAAGAAAAACACAGTATTGAATCAATGCTTGATAAAAGCAGACAAAAAATCTTAAAATTAGAGGAGACACTAACAACTTATAAGAATGATTCAAATGGTAACAACTCACCTGAATTCATTCGTGAGTACCGGTCCGAATTAACAAATCTATCCACAAAATTTGAAGACCTTTCGGAGTACAAAAGTAAATATGGAAGTAACGATAAGTTTGAATTAAACGGAATTGCTTACAATAAAAATAGTAGCATGGAAGAAGTAATCCGGTTCACAAAAAAAATATCACCTACTGATGCTACAGTGTTAATTAATGGAGAAAGTGGTACCGGGAAAGAGCTTATGGCAAAAGCAATTCATAACCAGAGTGATAGAAAGGACAAGAATTTTGTAACGATTAATTGTGGAGCTATACCGGAATCGCTTCTTGAAAGCGAGTTGTTTGGACATGAAGAAGGAGCTTATACAGGAGCGCATAAATCGCGTAAAGGATATTTTGAGATTGCTCATAAAGGAACAATTTTTCTTGATGAAATAACAGAAACGAATGAATTATTCCAGACAAAATTGCTTAGGGTTTTACAATCAGGTGAACTTAATCGGGTAGGTGGAACTGAAACAATTAAAGTTGATGTTCGCATAATAGCTGCAACAAACAAAAAGATTGAAGAGCTTGTTAAAGATAAAAAATTCAGAGAGGATTTATATTACAGGCTAAATGTTATTAAAATATATATTCCTCCACTTCGTACAAGAAAAACAGATATTCCTGTTTTAACTGAATTTTTTCTAAAAAAAGAAAATGCTTCGCATCTTAAATTCTCTGCGTCAGCGATGGAAGCAATTATTGCATACAATTGGCCCGGGAATGTTCGGCAGTTGGAAAATGTTATCAAAAGATCTGCAATATTAGCAAAAGTTGAAAATAATAATCTTATTCAGCTTAGATTTCTTCCATCCGAAATTATAGGCACATTAAAGAATAATGAAGATATTGAGGAACGAATTATAGAAAAATTCCGTGAAAAAGAATTTTCATATAATTCAGTTTCGGAAGTTGCATCTGAATTAGGTGGATTGCACCGGAGCACTGTAGCCGAATATCTAAGAGGAGTTTGTTTCAGGGAGTTTTGTGAACAAGAATTCAATCCTGAAGTTGCGGCGATACATATAGCTGATTCAGAAAATGAACAAGTCGTAATAAGAGCTCAAAATAAATTGAAAGAATATTTGACTAATCTCTATGGAAATATAGATAAAGAAATACCATTAGAACAATTAAAGGAAAAATTAAGTTTTAAATTTAAAAAACTACCTAACAAGTATCATCCTTACTTAAATCAAATCATTGATCATTTTTATACCGCGGATTTTAAGGTAAAAGATCAGTTTACCAATTAATTTCTGTATAAATCCTTCCTCTAATTTTTTCTCTTATAATAAAAAAACAGTTTGACTAACCTGGCAATTACTAAAATTATCAATATAGAAAAAACTTCAAATAAAAAGCATTTTCCGCAGGATTTTTTAATTCCGGCAGTTTATCGCTTTTCTCCGGCAGGAATCTAATTTTAAATAATATAAATTTTAAGCAAAAAACGAGGTTTCCTAGTTTGGTCTGACTTTTGGTTTTCAGGTTATAGATCTGACAAAACTAATCACACAAATGTAAATATGGAGGTAACATATGATGCTAAAAAAAATCTCCAGGATATTCTTGATAAGTATATTCCTATTGGCGGGGTTATCCTATTCGCAATCTGCCCCACCTTCTAACCTTAAGGCTACTGTAGATGGAAGCACTGTCAGGTTAAACTGGGATGCTCCATCAACTGATCAGAAAGTAACTTATAATATATACAAGGCTGAAGCAAGCAGTTCGAAAGAAGCAATTGATCCGTCAAAACTCGACTTCAAAAAATTGAGTGCTGTAACAGAACCAGTTTACGAAGAAAAAACTGATGCGGCCTCAGGGCAGGTTTATGTTTATTTTGTTGTTGCTGTTACAAGTGATGGAATTGAGAGTGCCGGTAGTAACTATGTTAATGCAACTTTCGGTGGAACGGGCACCGATAAGGAGAGTGACACGTATTAAATAAAAATTAAAGCACCTGACACGATGTAAGAAAAAAGATAAGTGACCGACACTTCTCATCTCCACAGAAACCCGCTTCTTTATGCCGGAAGCGGGTTTTTAATTTAATTTTTATTCCATTTATTCCCACAATTGCTGCACACATATTTTCTGTTTTTGAACAACATTGGAAACCCTAAAAGTATAATAGATAAATAAAAAAACTTTTTTGAATACTTTTCATCTTCTACATTTTCCGACCCGCATTTGGGACATTTATTTTTATCATCTTGATCAATTGATCCCTCGTAATCCTGTACTACTTCAGAATCTTCCTGAACTGCGTTAGAAGTTTCTTGCAGAATTAGTTGAGCTCTGGTTAAGTCTTCTGCCCTGACTTTTAATTTTATTCCACCAATTGCGTTATTATAAAACCAGTTCATTGAAGAAGTATGCTCATCAAATATAAAACATTCAATGTCTTCAGATTCAAGTTTTCCTTTTGCAAGATGTGCAAAATGAGCATACTCAAATGTTGCAACTGTTTTTAGTACTGTGTGCATTCTAATTAAATAATAATATTAATTTTACTACTCCTATTCTTTATCATATTCTACTCGGTTGATTACTTTTATTTCTTCTAATCCCAATTTTTTAAACCCGGAATTAATTTCAGGAAGATTTTTATTTAAAAATGAATCCATTCCATTTCTGTAATTTTTGTAAACTCCTTCAAGTAAATTCAATCTTTCTATCTGTGAATCAGTTGGTTTACCTAAATAATTTATTATTCCGGAATAAATATCTGCAACTTTCTCAGCCAATCTGATTTCACCTGATAGCCGGTTTGGACTTGTTGAAACAAGCTCTTTATGTATTTTTTCAAGTTTGTTAGATAAATTATTAATCTCATTTCTCAATTCGTCTTCTTCAATTTTATTTTTTACTTTATTCAACTTTTCCATTAAGTCAGTTGTCTGTCTATCAGTGAAAGATATATTTTCAAGTAAATTATATGATTTATCCAGAGTTTCATATTGTTGTTTCAATTCGTTTGCAGTGTGTTTCGATTCATTATCAGTCTGCAAGGTGATTTTTCCTTCGTAAACATTATCACCTTTTTTTATCCTGATGGTATAATCTCCCGGTGGAAAAGTTGGACCGAACGCTGTTCTGAAGGCCAATGTTGGTGTGGAAGCTTTTACTTTTGGCGGTTTCTTTCTTACGTGCCAGTTAACAATATTTATTCCTTTATTCTTGCCTGCTGGTAATGTACTAACAAGCTCACCTTCCGAATTATAAATTTCAATTGACATATCTCCAAAGATGTGTCTCTTTTTCAAGTAGTATGTTATTATTGCAGAAGAACTAGGATTGTTTCCCCAATATTCCTGATCTCCCGACAGTCCATAGATAAATTTAGGATTTGTTATAGTATAAGATTTCGAAGGAAATATTGTTAATTCAGAAGAAAGTACCTCATTGGTAAGTAATCGCAAAGGAGTGATGTTATCAATTATCAAAATACCTCTTCCGTGTGTTGCAATTACAAGATCATTTTCAGTTGGATGAATTACCATTTCATAGATTGGAACTCTAGGAACTTTTCCTTCAAACCTAACCCAATCTTTTCCACCATTTATTGTAACGTATAAACCATATTCTGTTCCGAGAAATAATAAATCCGGGTTTATAAAATCTTCAGTAATTGTCCTGGCAAAGGTTTCAATATTTTCTGTTGCGAGAGAAGTCCAGTGTTTCCCCAAATCGGTTGTCTTAAAAACATAAACTGATTTATCACCATTTCTATGTCCATCGAATACAACATAAGCTGTGTTTTTATTGAAGTTGCTTGCCTGCACTTTAGCACACCATGTATTTTCAGGAAGATTGGGAACATTTGAAGTAACATTTATCCAGTTTTTTCCATCATTTTCTGTAACCTGCAGGTTTCCATCATCTGTTCCTACCCAGATAATCTTACTATCTTTTGATGATTCACTGATCGTAAAAATCGTGCAATGATTTTCAGCAGTTGAATTATCAATTGTCAATCCACCTGATTCTTCCTGCCTTTGTTTTTCAAGATCATTTGTTGTTAAATCAGGAGAAATCTTAACCCAAGAATCTCCACGGTTAGATGTTCGATACAGGTATTGTGAACCAATATATAAAGTACCATTTTTTGAAGGTGAAAATACAATCGGTGTATTCCAGTTAAACCTAAGTTGTTCATCCGGATTATCCGAGAAAGGTTTTACTTCTTTTATTTCACGGGTGTCCTTGTAAAATCTCATTAAGTTTCCACCCTGATACTGCCAGTACAGAATATTATCATCATTCGGGTCAGGCAGCACAGTAAATCCATCTCCATACCCAACACTTTTCCAATCATTATTACTGATACCATCTATTCCTTCAGATGGACCCGCCCAAGATCCGTTATCCTGCAATCCGCCATAAACATTATAAGGTTTATCATTATCTACAGCTACATGATAAAACTGGGAGACGGGCAGGTTTTGAAAATGAGTCCAGGTACTTCCTTTATCATAACTTACATACAGACCACCATCAGTTCCCAAATACATATTAGAATTATTTTTCGGATTGACCCAGAGTGCATGCAAATCAGAATGAACATTTCCACCTTCAACATAAGGTATTGTAAATGAATATCCTCCATCATCACTTACTGACAGATAAAAACCAGGTTTGTAAATCCTGTTTGTGTCAACCGGATCAGGAATGATAAGAGAAAAATAAAACGGACGATCGGTAACAACCTGTGATGTTGTTCTGAGTTCCCAGCTTTTACCACCGTCTAAAGAACGGTAAAGTCCTGTTTTTCCTGATTCAATTAATGCATAAATAATTTTGGGATTGACAGGTGAAAACGCAACTGCAATTCTTCCGAGTTCACCTTTTGCAGATTCGATTTCAACTTTTTCCCAATCTTTCCCACCGTTTGTTGTCCTAAATAATCCACTGCCCGCGCCACCTGATCTGAAGGTATATGGCTTTCTCTGGAAGTCCCACATACCTGCATAAAGTATTTCCGGGTTTGATGGATCCATTGCAAGATCAGCACAACCTGTATTTTCATTAATGAATAGAATTTTTTCCCAGGTTTTTCCACCATCAACAGTTTTAAATATTCCACGTTCTTTGTTTGGTGCCCAAACATCTCCAAGAGCAGCAACAAAGACTTCATCACTATTTTCAGGATTCACTACTATTTTTGAAATGTGCTCAGTCTTTTCCAATCCAACATTCTGCCAATCATCACCTCCATTTGTTGTTTTATAAATTCCGTTGCCCATACTAATGCTGTTTCTTGTCCAAGATTCACCTGTTCCAGCCCAAACTGTATCTTTATGATTTTGGACTATAGCGACTGCACCTATTGTCTGAACTTCATCTTTAAAAACATCTTTGAATGTCGTTCCACCATTAGTACTTTTCCATAATCCTCCTCCGGCGGATCCAACATAAACAAGACGTGCATCTTCATTCCAGGCATCAACAGATGTAATTCGTCCGCTCATAATTGCCGGACCAATTTCCCTGGCTTTCATCGAACCAAAGAAGCTTGAAGTTAATTTTATATTTTGTGCCTGAATACTCTGAAAAGAAAAAATGAATAATACAAAACACAAAATTGCAATGATTTTTTTCATTTCACACCTCACTCAACTTATTTAGAACCGGAGGTGTCTGCCGGAGCTGTTACCACAGGCATATCAAAAATTGAATCCGGAAAATCAACATTAAATTTAAATTCATCAAAAGCCATTTGCATTACAGTTTTACCATCAACTTTCGTTTCAATAGAATATGGTTGCAAAATTCCATCAGTTATTTTATAGTTGCTGAAATAAGTCTCTGCTTCGGTTTCAACTCCCTGCATTTTCATTTTGCTTTTAGTTTTTAGCAATACATAATTTTCTGCATCAATATATGATGTAATAACATCTCCATTGGGTCTTGTTAAAGTAATTACATAAACATCAATATCGTCAACCTTATCTTTACCGGTAAGCTCAACCTTATAACCTTTGTCTTTATAATTATAGAATATTCCATCGTAATCAGCCTGTAATTTCATCTTGTCGATCTGCTCTTCTGTCATCGGCTGAGGATCAGAGGAGCCTGTCATTGGATTGATTGACCATCCCCTTTCACCATCAAACCCGGAAGTAATTTTCATTCCCTGAAACTCTGCTTCTGATTTAAAATAATATGGTCTTTTATGATAGGAAGTGAATGGGATTTCAAATTGTCCTTGAATTATTTTCCCTTTTGTTGTCATAGATTCTGTTGCAAGTAATTTATCCTGTCCGTTAGCGGCAAAATAGTCTGCTAATATTTCATCAACAGTCTGAGCAAAAGACATGGCGACAAAAATCAATGAAATAAAAATTTGGATAATTAGCTTTTTCATTTTAACTCCTCTGATAAATTGTAAATCAGTTATTTAACCATTTTCATTTTTAAATAAATTTAATTGTTTTTATTCCATTCAGGCATTCTTCCAGGTGTGAAAGGCGCACCATATTTTTCAAGAGTATCTTCAACCTGTTTGATATTTCCTTCAATAGATTTTAATTCATTAAGTATCACTCCAAATTTTGAAGCAGCATCGTCATAAGATTTTTTAAATGTTGTTGTTGGTGCTGCAGTAGTTGCCCACAATGCGCCGGTTATTAGTTCAACCCGTTGTTTTACTGATGTTGGAGTTCCACCTTCGTACCTGGCTCTTAAAGGATCACCATTTAATTTTCTATTCAATTTCCTCAAATCAGTTTCAATATTAATAATGTTAGAATATGTTTCCTCCGGAACTTGTGCCGATTCCAATACGGCTTTCTTCAAATATGAAAGTTCACCAGCCAATTCTTTTCTTAATGCATCTGCTCCTGTAATAGCCCTGGTTAGTTCAGCTACTTTTTTATTGAATGCATCAAGAGCCATCTTATCTTCAGCAGGAAGAGAAGTATTATTCAATGTTTTGCACATAAATTCTTTTGGAGAAACTAATTCAGTGAAATTTCCATCTTCAAATTTTGAAAGTGAAACAAAATATTTTCCCGGTACAACCATATATCCTCTATCAGGTTCAATCCACGGAATAGAAGTATCAACTGGTTCCAAAGAAACTGGCGTGAAGGGTGTATATCTGAAATCCCAGGCAATCCTGTTAACTCCTTTTTTTGCATCTGTTTTTATTTTCCTGACTACATTTCCTGCTTCATCAGTTATCGTGAAAAGCAAATATGAATCAGGCTCTTCCATCTCATTTTTTAATTCCTGATACTTCGGATATTTAATATCCTGTCCCTTCTTTTGCTTTTCTTTTTCTTCATTCCTTCTTTTTTCTTTTAAAGATTTAATTTCATCTTTCAGATAGTATGTAAAAACTGTTCCAACTTCAGGATTTGGTGTTGAGAAGAAACTTGCACCCTGGAATGCTTCACCTCTGAATCCTAGTGGGTTTGCCTGGATAAACATTAATGCATCTTTTATTGGAAAGATTTCAGCATCCTTTTTAAGAGTTTCTTTTGATAAAAATCTTAACGGCGAATAATCATCAAGAATATAAACTCCCCTTCCAAAAGTGGATACAACAAGATCATTTTCTCTTTGTTGAATTTCCATATTCATTACACAAGTCGGAGGAATTCCATTACTTAATTGTATCCACTCATTTCCGCCATCATTTGAAAAATAAATTCCGTAAAGTGTTCCGACAAAAAGCAGGTTTTTATCCACATTATCTTCTGCTACAGTGTAAGTGCTTCCCAATTCCGGAAGATTATGGTTTATTAAAAACCATGTCTTTCCGCCATCCGTTGTTTTGTACATATAAGGTTTATAATCTCCACCCGTATAATTTTGGCATGCTGCGTAAGCAA
Organism: uncultured Ignavibacteriales bacterium; assembly: GCA_963822905.1. Classification (GTDB taxonomy): domain Bacteria; phylum Bacteroidota; class Ignavibacteria; order Ignavibacteriales; family Ignavibacteriaceae; genus CAWGJF01. The sequence goes on along the minus strand of CAWGJF010000001.1, from coordinate 1,542,843 downwards.
CAAGCTTATCAAAATTTGAAGCAACAATCTGATGAACTCTTGCGTACTCAGGTAAACCAGCAACCGATGATTTATGCCAGGTGGAACCTGTATCGGTTGTGTAGTGAATTAAGCCATCTCCCGAACCGACATACAAAATATTTTCATCAACAGGAGATTCAGCGATTGTCACAATCGAAGCCATAGAACTTTTATGCGACAGCTGATCAATACTCCAACTTTGTCCCATTAGTTTTTGCATCTCCTGCGGAACACCTCTTGTCAGATCAGGACTTATTTCCCGCCAGGTACTTCCCTGGTCATCGCTTCTTAAAAGTTTATTCCCGCCAAAGTACAATCTTTTATTATCATGCTTTGAAATTAACAAAGCAGCATCCCAATCAAAACGGTAAGCACTATCAGAAAAATCCTGTGGTTGAATGAATAAATTTTCTCCACTCTTTTTATCGAATCGGACAAGTCCGCCATTCTGCGACTCTGCATAAATAATATCTGGGTTTTTCCAGTCAACTTGCGTTTGAAAACCATCGCCAGAATTTGTGAAATACCAATCCTGGTTTGTAATTCCGCTTGAGTTAATTGTTCTCGAAGGTCCGCCAAGACTGTTGTTATCCTGTGTACCGATGTAAACATTGTAAAATGGTATTGAGTTGTCAGTCGTAATTTTATATATCTCAGCTATAGGAAGATTAGCTTTAAAGTCCCAACTTTTTGCCCGGTCATACGTTTCATAAACTCCTCCATCACAACCAGCCAGAAGGTGCCTGCTGTTATCCGGATCAATCCATATTGCATGATTATCAACATGTTTTTTATCATCTCCAAGATTTTTCCAGGTTTTTCCGGCATCGATTGTTACCTGAATAAAAACATCATTGCTATAAACTTTGTCGACATCTTTTACATCACAAAAAACTTTTTGGAAATAGAAAGGATAACTTGACAAATATGAACTTTGTTTTGTCCAGCTAACACCACGATCACTGCTTCTGTAAACTCCTTTGTCTTTATCTGTTGCTTCAACGATTGCAAACAAAATATCAGGATTAACCGGAGAGATTGACATCCCTATTCTTCCAACATCTTCTGAAGGTAAACCATTTTTCATTTTCTCCCAGTTTGTTCCACTATCCGTACTACGATAAATTCCGCTTTCAGGTCCGCCGTAAACTCCGGTGTATAAATTCCTCATTCGCTGGTGTGCAGTCGCATATAAAATATTTGAATAGCGCGGATCCATATGAACCTCATAACAGCCGGTGTAATCACTAATATGTAAAACATTTGTCCAGGTTTTTCCCCCATCGGTAGTTTTGAATATTCCCCTCTCACCTCCTGCATTTCTTAATGAACCCAATGCAGCAACAAAAACAATATTTGGATCATTTGGATCAACTACAATTCCTCCAATGTGTTGTGAATTTTTTAATCCCATATTATTCCAGCTTTTTCCGCCGTCTTCAGTTTTATAAACACCATCTCCAAAAATCACATTATTCTGGTTATCATTTTCACCTGTGCCGACCCAAACAACATTTGGATTTGTAGGATCATAAGTTATAGCACCTATTGCATAAGATTTTTGTCCGTCAAACACTGGAGTAAAAGTTATACCACTATTTGTAGTTTTCCATAAAGAACCGTGTCCGGAGCCAACATAATATTCAGTATGATCAAAAGGATTGACAGCAATTGCAACTACTCTACCACCGGTTACAGCAGGACCAATGCTTCTGAATGAAAGTCCGGACAGTGAAATATTTTTAAGTGAGTCAGGTTCAGAATTGCTCTGAGAAAAGTTGACTGAAACAAAAATGAAGAAGATTCCAAAAACTATGGAAAAAAATGTTTTTTGCATTTTAGTTACTCCGATGATAGTAGGAATGGATGATTTTCTGATTGAATGAAAGTATAATTTAGAATTCCGAATATTAGATTAGATAATTTAAAGGATAGTTTTGTTTAATTCCAATAAAACCAGGAGGGTTTTTGATGAGTGGTATTTATTTCAAAATTTCCTGAATAAATCATTTCTTATGATAATTAATTATATATTTCGGAAAACAACGACTTCAATTTTATGAGAAAAATATTATACCCCGGCACATTTGATCCAGTTACGTTTGGACATATAGATCTTGTAAAACGAGCCATCGAGCTTTTTGATGCTGTAGTTGTAACTGTTGCAAAAAACCCCGGCAAACAGAAACCTCTTTTTACTGTTGATGAAAGAGTGAAAATGTTAACGGAAAGCCTTAAAGATTTTGATAATGTTTCAATAGATTCCTTTGATGGGTTGGTTGTTGATCATGCCAAAGCCGTGGGAGCTTCAGGTATTTTAAGGGGTTTGCGGGCAGTCAGTGATTTTGAATATGAATTCCAGATGGCACTAATGAACCGAAAACTTGCTAGTAATATTGCAACGGTATTTCTAATGCCACACGAAAAATATACATACCTGAATTCAACTATAATCAGAAATCTAGCTGAACTAAAAAGTGATGTCAGTGAATTTGTGCCTCCTGTTGTTACAGCAGCTTTGAAGAAAAAATTTGGCTAATATCTCCCTGGACTTTTCTGAAAAATAATTTTCAAATATTAAAATTTATTTGAAAATCAATGACATTCATTCAAAAACATCTTTTTATTTTTCCTCTTATTAAAAATACTTTTTGATACTCTCGAACAAAGGAATAATTAATGAACAATACTCTTAATGAAGAAGAACTGAAACTAAAAGCAGAAGAACTTTCAAAAAAATATTTAATTTTAGATACACATATCGATGTGCCTTATAGGTTGCAGATTGATAACGAGGATATTTCGCAAAGAACTCAGAGAGGTCATTTTGATTATACCCGTGCAAAAGCCGGCGGTCTCGATGCACTTTTCATGGCAGTTTATATTCCGGCCGAATTTGAAATAACCGGCGGAGGGAAAAGGTTTGCAGAAGAATTAATAACTAATGTAAATGTTATTACAAAGAAAAACCCGGACAAGTTTTCTTTTGCTTCATCTATTGAAGATATAAAAAATAATTTTGGCTCAAATAAAATCTCCATTTTAATGGGGATGGAAAACGGAACCGGGATTGAAAATGATTTAAAAGAACTTAGAGTATTTTTGTAAAAAAGGTATTCGGTACATTACTCTTACGCATTCCAAATGCAACCAGATATGCGACTCATCATATGATGAAGAAAGAAAATGGAATGGTTTAAGTCCTTTTGGAGAAAAAGTTATTGCAGAGATGAACAGGTTGGGTATGATTGTAGATATTTCACACGTTTCTGATAGTTCATTTTATGATGTTATTAAACTTTCAAAGGCACCAGTCGTTGCTACACATTCTTCCTGCAGACATTTTACTCCAGACTGGGAAAGAAATATGAGCGATGAAATGATAAAAAACCTGGTTGAAAAAAACGGGATAATTATGGTCAGTTTTGGTTCGATATTTATTGACGGTGAATTCAGGAAGAGAAGTGATCAAACCCATAAAGAATTAATTCAGTTTTTAAAAGAAAAAAATATTAAGTACGGAGATATTTCAGCAAGGAACATGATTGATGAATTTTTTCATAAAAATAATTTAGAAAATGTAACTGTAAAGCAAGTTGCTGATCATATTGATCACATAAAAAATCTTGTTGGCGTTGACTACATTGGTTTTGGTTCCGATTTTGACGGGGTCCGTTTTATGCCACGGGGACTTGATGATGTTTCTATGTATCCGAATTTAATTTTTGAATTGTTAAAAAGAGGTTACTCGGAAAAAGAAATTGAAAAAATCTGTTCAAAAAACTTTTTCAGAGTTTGGGAGGAAATTGAATCCATTGGTAAGGAATTGAGGAAGGAGATTTAGTATGAGCTACCTGGATTTAAATTTAGTAGAAGAAAAAGAAATTGCTCCTGGCTATTTTGCAAAATTCATTCACTCAAATAATATGACTATTGCTTATTGGAAGGTCAAAGCCGGATCCACGCTACCTGCTCATTCACATCCGCACGAACAAATTTCCCTGGTACTTTCCGGTGAATTTGAACTAACAGTGGATGATAAACCGCACATACTTAAAGCTGATCACAGTTATTCAATTCCCCCCGGTGTTTCACATTCGGGAAAAGCAATTACTGATTGTAAAATTGTTGATACTTTTTATCCTGTAAGAGACGACTACAAAAAAATAAGCCGTTGAGTATTTTTTAACCCAACGGCTTGAATATACTAGATCAGCCTGTACTTACTTCAACAACATCATTTTCTTTGTTTCAACAAAGTTTCCTGATCTTAGTGTATAATAATAAATACCACTTGTCAGTTCAGTTGCGTTGAAATTAATATCATAATTGCCCGATGCCAAATCATTTTCCAATAATGAGGCTACTTCGTTACCAAGAATATCATAAACCTTAAGTGATGTAAAACCACTTTGTGGAATAGTGAAACTTATTCTTGTTGAAGGGTTGAACGGATTGGGATAGTTCTGATCGAGATTGAATGATATGGGAGCACTTATTTCAGCGTTTACCGGATCATAATATTTGAATGAACCATCAAAATCAATTTGTTTCAATCTATATGTATAAACTCCAGGCTGAAGATTTTGATCGCTAAATGAATAAGTATGATTTTCAGTTGTCGTTCCATAACCGTTTATGAAACCAATGGCAACAAAATCCTCACCAGTTTTTCTTTGGATTTCAAATCCCTGGTTATTTGTTTCAGTTGCAGTAACCCAATTTAAATTGACGTTATTATCTGATACCTGATATGTAAATGACGTCAATTCAACCGGAACGAGATCATCGGTGACAATCACCTGGTAATATGCAACTCCGGAACCTTCAAGACCAGTCGATGTTTGAGTGGCAGCAGGCGGCACTGAATAAGTAGGAGCCCAATCCCAGCCAACACCACCAACTAACTGTCCAAAAGAACAATCAATAGGATAAGGGGCAATAGCTTGTTCGTTATAATAGTTTGCAGTAGCATCCCATTGAGGATATATTAAGTAATACATTCCAGCTTGTAAATCATAATCCATAGCACCGGAACTATACCAGCCTTCACCAGGTCCGGCGGTAACATCAGTAGAAGCAACAAGATTATATACCCCGGCAAAAGTAGAACCTTCATAAACAAGAAACTGCATACTTGCAGAGGCAGTTGGGTTAAGGTATGATCTTTGTTCTACAAGTTTCCTAGGTGTAGTACATAGAAAAGCGTTACCACGACCTCTCACACCAGCCGGGCCAAATATATTGGCATTTGAGCCGAATGTTTCTTCAAGTGGTACTTCAACATTGGGATTAATGAGATGTGGATTAGGATTTACTACAAACGGTAACTTAGAGTCAGGAAGATTCTGTGCTGCGACTTGGGTTGTCATGACATAACACAAAATAAGTGAAGTTAAAATAAGTAAGGTGTAGAGCTTACTTTTCATAGAGCCTCCAATTAATGTTGATGATAAAGTAAATTAATTATAACTAGGAACTGATCTAATTTAATTTGCTTAACTAATTGCCCACTTATCAATATAGAAACATTAAAGAGAAGGGCTCTGAATACAAAACAACGTACCCTCCGTGGGTTTAAAGATAAAAAAAAAATCATTTAGTGCAAATCAAATTTGATTATAAAATGAACATTTTTTGAATTAGATCTTTACAGGTATTTTCATCAGAGTTCAACACCTATTTCCCAAAAAGCTCAAAATGATTTATAGAATAATTTTTTTCAATTTTAGCTATAATGAGGAATACGTAAATCTATGAAAAGTTTTGGACACAATAATTTCGAAAGGTTCTGTAATCTAAAATCCGTTGTGCTCTTTCTTGTTATCAGATTATGAATAACGACTTTAAATTTCTATTTGTTTTTGATAATGTAACCAGCTCAATGAAAATAATTAATTTTTATAAGTTAATGTCGAATTCAGTTTTAATCAGAATTTCATGAAAGTTAATTTTTCCTTCTCATAAATAATTTAATCAAGTGAGATCCACTGTTTTAAGTGAATCTCACTAAAAAAACATTACTTCAGCAGCATCATTTTCTTTGTTTCAACAGAATTTCCTGATCTGAGTGTATAATAATAAATACCACTTGTCAGTTCAGTTGCGTTGAAATTAATATCATAATTGCCCGATGCCAAATCTTTTTCCAATAATGAGGCTACTTCGTTACCAAGAATATCATAAACCTTTAGTGATGTAAAACCACTTTGTGGAATAGTGAAACTTATTCTTGTCGAAGGGTTGAATGGATTTGGATAATTTTGATTCAAAACAAAATTCTTTACAGCTATTACTTCAACATCCACCGGATCATAATATTTAAAATGTCCATTAAAATCTATCTGTTTCAACCGGTATGAATACTTACCTGCAACTACAGATTGATCTGTATAAGAATAATTCTGGCTTTCTGTAGTTGTTCCGTTTCCTGAAATAAAACCGATTCTATTCCATTCGGAATTACCCTGGATTGTCTTTTCAATTTCAAATCCATAGTTGTTTGTTTCAGATGCAGTTGACCATTCCAACTGAACAGCATTTCCAACAGAAGTTGCAGCAAAAGAAGTAAGTTCAACGGGGACACTGAAATTGTAATCTATTTCTCCACAAAGAGCTCGCGAAGTAAAGAAAGTACCACTAGGTGTGAATGGCATTTGGCGTGAATCACCTGTCACAAGTGTTAAATTAGCATCACTAACTTCTGTATAGGGAGGAGCTCCGCTACCAAAATATCTTGGACCAATATCAATGAACACCATAGCAACACCAATAGTATCACCAGCAGGAATAGTAATAGTAGGAGTTGTAAATACCAGTGAAATACCATTGTCTACTGCACCTTGCGTAACAGCAACAGTGCCCATATCAGTCCAACCAGTAGGGTCACTACCAGGACCTCCTTGCCCAAAACCTAAAACATTACCTTGGTATGTATAAAGTTGAACGGTAAATCCAGCATTTGCCAAAGCAGTGCTGGCAGTTGACATACCAACTATGTCAATATCCTGCGAGCCTCCAATCAGATCCATAAACATACCCCAGGTTGGTGAGCCTCCGTTATTTGGAGAAAGACCTGTATCCAATATCATTTGTGCAAATACCGAATTAACTCCACCGAGAGTCAGAAGCACAAACAAGAGGAAAGTAGAAATGTGTTTCATAGAGCATTCCTTTCTTTTATTTAAGTTTATAAACAACAGTCAGTTTATTCTCAAAAACTACTATCTAATAATATTGTCCTAATTACCCGCTATATCCTAATTAGAAAGGCCTAGTTCAAAATCTTTTAGTAATTTGCCCACATTACTGAATTGTATCTCTAGTAAAGAGTATTACTCAAAATATTCCCGAAGGTTCTGTAATTCAAGATCTTTAATACTCTTATTTTAATACTCTTATAATGAACCAGTTAAACTAATGGTGTCCTTAAATTGCAATTTGTTTTTAACAAAGTCAATAAAGGCAAACAAAAAATTTGCTTATGGTGTACAGTACGAATAATTTTCATACGTAAATTTTTATGAATATTCTATTATTAATAATTGGGGCTGAAAAATGAGTTTAAGTCTTATCGCAAAGTCAATCAAGCCCTCTCCAACACTTGCACTCAATGAAAAGTTTGCAATTCTCAAAGAGAAAGGTGATCCCGTAATTCATCTTGGCGGAGGGGAACCAAAAAGCAGAGTTCCTATGGAAGCAATAACGGCAACGGTCGCACACGTTAACACGGGTGAAGTGAGATATGCACCTGCTGACGGAATTCCGGCACTCAAACAGGCAATCATTCGATACACAGAAGAATTTTATAACAGGAAAGTTACTCCGCGGCATATCATTGCTTCAAGCGGAGCTAAGCAAGCACTTATGGTTGCACTTCAGGCAATCCTAAATCCGCAGGAAGAAGTATTATTTCCTGCACCTTACTGGGTTAGTTATCCTGATATGGCTAGATTGATTGGTGCGATTCCTGTTCCTGCACTTCCGGAAGACGGAACATTTTATCCAACTATAAAAGATATTGAAGACAGGGTTGGTTCATATACAAAAGCTGTTATAATTAATAGTCCGAATAATCCTTCGGGCGCAATGTACAGTGAAGAATTTATTTCGGATGTTGTTCAGTTTTGTGAGAAGAAAGACATCTGGCTGATTATGGATGATATTTATCACCGATTAATTTTTGATGGAAGAAAACCAATCAACGCTTTCAAGTTTGCAAAGAAAAAAGATGAAAATTCGAAGATGATCATCATCAATGGAGTTTCCAAACAATATGCAATGACAGGTTTCAGAATTGGCTGGGCTGTCGGAAACAAAAAAGTAATCGAAGCAATGAGCAACATACAGGGACACCAGACTTCCGGTCCTTCTGTTCTTTTACAAAAAGCAGCAGTCGGTGCACTCAATGGAATTCAATCAAGTGTTGAAAGTTTAAGAATCACGTTGGAAAACAACAGGAATGTAATGATTGATCTTCTTAAATCTTTTGAGGGAGTTAAAATAACAAAACCAGACGGAACATTTTATTGCTTTGCTGACTTCAGTGCTTACAATAAAAGTTCAAATGCACTCTCAGCATTCTTAATTGATAAAGTACAGGTGCTTACCGTTCCCGGAGCAGAATTCGGTTTGGAAGGATATTTAAGATTAAGCTACTGTGGTTCGATAAAAGATATTCAAGATGGAATTGAAAGAATGAAATGGGCGCTCGATCCAAATTCACCTAATGAACTTTATATTGGCGACAGAAAACTAGTGAGGGATTGGTCATGAAATATTTAGAATTCGATACACCCGCAGCAAAACAGGCAATGGAACTTGCTTCCGATTTCAGATTAAAAAACCAGGGATTTACTGACCTCGACAGAATATTCTGGAATCTTCCTGATGAAGCTTTGTACGAAGAAGCTGTTTTTAGAAATGAAGGTAAAGTCACCAAAGGCGGTCCGCTGCTCGTGAATACAAAACCACATACCGCAAGAGCTGCTGCTGATAAATTTGTGGTTCAGGAAGAAGGAACAAAAGATAAAATATGGTGGGGCGTTTATAACCGACCTTTTAGCCAGGAAAAATTTTCTGCTCTTATGGCAAGAGCGAGAGCTTATCTTCAGGGCGAAGAAGTTTTTGTTCAGGATGTTTATGCCGGTGCTGATCCCGATTACAGACTTAAAGTAAGAGTGATAACCGAAAAAGCATGGCACAGCCTGTTTGCAAGAAATATGTTTTTGACGATCGATGATCGTGATGAGTTGAAAAATTTCATTCCTGATTTTACAGTAATCTCCTTACCCGGATTCAAAGTTGATCCTTCAATTGATGGAACTAGAACTCAAACAGGAATAGTTTTAAATTTTGCTGAAAGAACTGCAATTATTGCAAACTCACTTTACGGTGGTGAGATTAAAAAATCTGTTTTCACAGTTTTAAACTTCCTTTTAACATTTGAAGATGTACTACCAATGCACTGTTCTGCAAATATTGGAAAGAAAGGTGATGCTGCACTTTTCTTCGGGTTAAGCGGAACAGGTAAAACAACTTTATCTGCCGATCCAAACAGGTTACTGATTGGTGATGATGAGCATGGCTGGAGTGGTCAGGGGGTATTTAATTTTGAAGGTGGATGTTATGCAAAAGTGATTCGTCTTTCCGCAGAAGCTGAACCTGAAATTTATGAAACTACCAGAAGATTCGGAACCATTCTTGAAAATGTTGTTTTCGATCCGGTTAGCAGACACATTGATCTCGATGATGATATGATTACTGAAAATACCCGCTGCTCGTACCCGATTGAGTTTATTCCAAATGCAGTACCCGAAGGTTATGTTCATAAACATCCCAAGAACATTATCTTTTTAACCTGTGATGCTTCCGGTGTTATGCCTCCGATTGCAAGACTAAATCCTGAACAGGCACAATATCATTTTATAAGCGGGTACACATCTAAAATTGCAGGAACTGAAATCGGGCTTGGAATTGAACCGCAAATAACTTTCTCCGCTTGTTTTGGTGCGCCGTTTATGGTTCGTCATCCGTATGAATATTCCCAAATGTTGAAAGAAAGAATGCTGAAGCACAAAGCAAATGTCTGGCTTGTAAATACCGGCTGGGTTGGCGGAAGATTCGGTGTTGGAAAAAGGATAAGCATCCGTCATACAAGAAATCTTTTAAATGCAGCGCTTGAAGGCAAGCTTGATAAAGTAAAATACAGAAAAGACAAGCTGTTTGGGTTTGAAGTACCCCTCTCCTGCCCTGAAGTTCCTGAAGATGTGCTCGAGCCATCAAATAGCTGGGGAAATAAAGACGAATACTGGAAAAAATATGATGCACTTGCAGCAAGATTTGTAGAGAACTTTAAGCTCTTTGCCGATGGAACTGCAGAAGAAGTGAAGAAGGCTGGACCGGTTAGGCTGAAAAGTTAAATAAATTTGTCATCCCCGTGAACCTGCTTGTCGGTAGCCAGGAACAGGAAACTATGTAAAATATTTTTAAAGGCGGAATTTACATCCGTCTTTTTTTATACAACTTATTACTCCTGAAGAAAGTTGATTATCAAATACTAATAAATTATGTTTGATAAAAACTTAGAGCGGCAAAATGGATTATAGAAAAATAATTACAATAGACAGCGGAAAACGAAGTGGAAAACCTTGTATCCGGGATTTAAGAATTACCGTTTATGATATTCTTGAATACCTGGCTTCCGGTATGACTGTTGAACAAATTATTAATGACTTTCCTGAATTAACAAAAGAAGATATATATGCTTGTTTAAGTTTTGCAGCTGACAGAGAAAGAAGATCACTTAATCTCCCCGGATGAAAATCTTATTAGACCAGAACCTTTCGTTTAAGCTTTGCTCAAAGTTGAAGGACATTTTTCCAGATATTTCTCATATTAAAGAAATCTCACTAGAAACGGGGACAGATGAAGAAGTGTGGCTTTACGCAAAAATGAATTCTTGTATTATAGTTTCAAAAGATTCTGATTTTGTTGAAAAAGCTATAGTCAGAGGTCATCCACCAAAAGTGATTTGGATAAAAGCCGGAAATTGTTCAACAGATAAAATTGAAACATTACTTAAAGAAAATGCTAAATCGATAAATAGCTTTTTAGAAGAAAAAGAAAACTCGATTCTTACAATTATCTAGCATAAATGCGTCACATAGAAAACTCTAAGCTCTTTGCAGATAGAACTGCTGAAGAAGTTAAGAAAGCAGGACCGGTGAGATTAAAAAGTTAAAAATCTTATAAGGTTTATTTTGAATTAATCGCAAATGCCATATCTTTTTGATGTGGCATTTTTTATTATAGTCCTCTTTTAATTCCCTCGATTAATAATACTTCAAAAAATATATTTCATTTCGAAATATCTTCCAAAACCATCTTGTCAAACAAATGAGTAATATCCTTTTCTTTCTTTTCGTCTTAGCTGTTTCACTTCAAATAATTCCTCAACAAAATTCACTAAAGGATGAAAGTGGCAAACAGTTTATTGAAGCGATGATAAACAACAGTGATTCACTGAAAAGTTTTGTTTTGCCTGAAGAACTTGCAATTTCAAAAAGATTAGAAATCAGTTACGAAGGAGTAAAAAATAAATTTCTTATTTCTTATGAAATACCGGGTGAAATAATAGATGAACTAAAGGGTGGGAAAATTAATTACAAAATTGATTTTGAAAAGCAGGATGAACAGTTCTCAATTCTTCATTTTGAAGTACCTGGGAAAAATTACAAAACACAATATTATTTTAAGAATGGGTTGCTTGTTTCCCCGCCCTATTATTTTTATAAAGACTGGGATAAGATAGAAAGCGATCATTTTATATTTTATATAAGCGAGCCAAAATATTTCAACGAATATTCAATCAAACAGCTTGAGAACTTCTTAACAAAAACTCTTGATGTTTTGAATTATACAAAAGAAGAAAAAGCTAAGCTGGAGAAAGAAAAAATAATTTACATTCTGTGCAAAGATGAAAATGAAATCGAAAAGTTAACCGGCTATAAAGCGAGAGGAATGTGCAATCTTGCTTACGATTATCTTATTACAACATTCAATTGTCATTACCACGAGCTTGTTCACCTGTTGATAAATTTCAAATTAAAAAATGTTCCTCTCTACACACATCCATTTTTGCAGGAAGGATTAGCCGTAGCACTTGGAGGAAGAGGTGGGAAAGAACCTGAAGTCATTCTCAACCTCGGTCAGTTTCTTGTTGAATCAGGATTTTTGGATTATAAAGAATTGTTAAATTCGGATGATTTTAAAAGCAATGATGCCTCTATGAGTTATCCCTTGTCGGGTTTATATAACAGGTTTATTCTTGATACTTTTAAATTTGATAAATATGAAAAGCTCTATAGAAAATACAGTGCCGATAATTCAAACGGAATGGTGATATCTGTAAATGATCTTCCCGATGGAAAAAATTGGTTAGAATTTACAGAAAACCGGGATAAGAATAATTTGATAAATTTTGAGTTTAATGATTCAGAATTTAAAACTATACAATCAGGTACTTCGTTTATTTTAAGCGAATCTGATAGCTTTTATTTAATTCAATCAAAAGGAAATATTTTAATTTCAACTCCTGACAAACAAGAAAATTATTTGAGCAAAAGTTTTAGCGAATATTTTCCGGATAAAAATTATATTTGTGAGAGATATTTAATTAGAATTAACGACAGTGAAATTGTAGTTTATAATCTTTATACAAATAATCTTATTGCAAACTATGTAAGTGGTTTTACTCTTGATATGAACCCGGTTCCAAAAGAAGATGGTTTTTATAAATTTGTAATCCGGAAGGATTTAATTGAAGAAAATCCAAAGGACTGGTCAGTGGAAGTAATTAAAAATTGATTGTAAATTTCGGATAAAAAGGAGAATGAATGAAAGAAGTGTTTACTCAACTGTTCAACCGCGATATTGAGAAACTGAAAACCGAAATTTCTTCCTACACGAGTGAAGAAAGTTTGTGGGAGATTTCTGGTGAAATTAAAAACAGTGGCGGGAATCTTTGTCTTCACCTTTGCGGTAACCTGCAGCATTTTATTGGTGCACTATTGGGAAACTCCGGCTACGAAAGAAACCGTGATGCGGAATTCAGCAGAAAAAATATTCCGGTTATTGATCTATTAAAAGAAATTGATGAAACAAAAAACATAGTTGATAAAACTCTTAACTCTTTAAATGAAGAAATACTTGGAAAAACCTACCCAGTAAATAAATATGGTGAAGAAATGACAACGGGATATTTTTTATTACATCTTTTTGGTCATCTTAGCTATCACCTTGGACAAATAAATTATCATAGAAGATTGATTGATAATTAACTGGGTTAACTTAATTGTCCAGATCTTTAATAATAAAAAGTTGACAATTTCGGTTAAGTAAACTATTCAAAGTCTTATCTAAAATGCCATATAAGTTAGTATGGCATTTCTTATTTGACAATATTTTCAATTCTCAAATTAGTATTTTTACAGTATAAATTTATTTATGGGGTCTATAATGAAAAAATTATTTTTGCTTTTTCTAATTTCCCCTCTTATATCTTTTGCGCAGGCAGACAAATATTCCGACCAATCATCAACTAATAATTATTTTACCGGGAAGGTTTCCATTGATTTGCTTGTAGGTTTATACGATGATACTAATGTCTCATCCGTTTCATTAATAAACATTAATAATGACCTTAAAACCACAAATGCCTCGACCGGATTTATGGGTTCGCTCGCATTCCAGTATTTCTTTAAAAACTTTTTATCATTCCGTCTTTCTGCCGGAGCTTTAACAGTTAGTGTTGATTCAAAAGTTTCAACTAATATAGCTGCATTTAATGAAGTATCTGTAAAAAATGAAGTTGCAACCGTTGTTCCCGTTCTGGCTGGATTAAACTTTTACCCTTTGCAGCTTGCTGATGAAAGAATTGTTATGCCTTATCTGTCTGCCTCAATAGGTCCTTATATCGGAATTTACAACCGCAGTGAAGTATCAGCTCTTTCAGTCCAGGAGGAAACCATTGTTGAAACGGTTTTCGGTTCAAGACTTGGAGCAGGAGTAGATTTTCGAATTGGTTTCTTTAAACTCGGTGTAAATGCGAATTATCATTTTGTTTCTGAATTTTCAAAACCAATTGGATCTGAAAAAGACTATTCCGGACCCGAATATTCATTCCTGTTGGGATTTATCTTTTAGTTAATTTAAATTAACCACGTCAAATTGCAATAAATCATTAAAATATTTCAGGAAGGAAAATGGGAATGCTTCAGGAATTTAAAAAATTTATCATGAAGGGCAATGTAATCGATCTGGCTGTCGGTATAATAATCGGTATTGCATTCGGTAAAATCGTTTCTTCATTTGTAGCTGATGTTATAATGCCGCCAATTGGAATATTGCTTGGTGGTGTAGATTTTTCGAATCTCGCACTTACATTAAAAGCAGGTTCGGAAGGTGTTGAGCCGGTTCTTTTAAAATATGGTGTTTTTATAAACACTGTTATTGACTTTTTAATTATTGGGTTTGTAATATTCATTATTGTAAAAGCAATGAACTCAATGAAGAAAAAAGAAGAAGAAAAACCAGCCGCTCCACCTGCTCCCTCAAAAGAAGAAATGCTGCTTACAGAAATCAGGGACGAATTAAGAAAAAAATAAAAATACTTATCTTTGAGCCGCAGCTTTCTGCGGCTTTTCTATTTTAAATTGAATATTTACATGAAACAAAATTCAATAATAATTTCCATTTTTATTTTACCTGTATTAATTTTTTCCTGTAGTAAAAAGGAATATACCGAAGAAGGAATACACAAAATTTCTCATCAAATTGATTCCCTATTGTATTCTGCTGTGGGTGAAAATTTTGATTGGGGTTCTTCTGATTCTTATTCATCATTTTCTGCATATTTTTCTGACTCAACATTGATTTTCATAAATGAGAGGCTGAATTCAAGAAGTGGTGGTGAATCTATTAACTGGTACTATGTTTATGAAAATCGTTTAATCCAGTTTGTCCAAAAAAAAATTGTGCGTAAAAAGGACAATAATAAATCCCGGAAATCTATGTTAAATCTCACAATCCAGATCACACCTTCGGGCGATGTACTTAATTATGATAAAATTGTAGATGGTCGAAGAGAAGAATTAACCGGGACAGAATCTGGATGGATTTATTCTCACTCAAAAGAATTAATTAATATCGTAAAAGAACATTCTAAAATTTTAAAGAAAAAATAATATTTTAACTTTTTGAAAAATGATTTCTTACCCTTAACTTCAATTCCAATCTAGATAAAATTTCCCCCTATTTTCCAAAGAGGTTACAATTTGTTAGCTGACAGGGTTCATCAGATTGGTGCGTCTGCAACTATGATGGTTGCAGCAGAAGCAAAAAAACTAAAAGCTGAAGGAGTTGATGTTATTAATCTAAGTATGGGTGAACCTGACTTCCCTACTCCACAAAATATAAAGGAAGCTGGTAAAAGGGGAATTGATGAAAATAAAACCAGGTATACAATCAACTCCGGGACAGTTGAACTACGAACCGCAATTGCAGCAAAATTAAAAAGAGATAATCATCTTGATTATAAATTGAATGAAATTATTGTTTCCAACGGGGCTAAACAATCAGTTTACAATGCGGTTATGTCAGTCGTTAATCCGGAAGATGAAGTTATTATACCGGCACCTTATTGGGTATCTTATCCTGCAATGGTAAGTATGGCGCAGGGAAATTCAGTTATAATTAATACAAATGATGTGTCAGGTTTTAAAATTTCTACTGAACAGTTAGCTAATTCAATCACTCCAAAAACAAAAGCCATAATACTTTGTAATCCATCTAATCCTACAGGTTCAGCATATTCTAAAGAAGAATTACTTGAGATATCTAAAGTGTGTGAAAAAGGAAACTTCTACATAATAACGGATGAGATTTATGAAAAATTGGTTTATGATGATTTTGAGTTTGTAAGTTTTGCCAGCATTGCACCTGAACTTAGAAACAGGATTATATTGATTAATGGAATTTCAAAAGCTTACTCAATGA
The DNA here is from genome assembly GCA_963822905.1 of uncultured Ignavibacteriales bacterium. Lineage (GTDB taxonomy): Bacteria > Bacteroidota > Ignavibacteria > Ignavibacteriales > Ignavibacteriaceae > CAWGJF01. The sequence continues at coordinate 1,526,766 of CAWGJF010000001.1, read as the reverse complement.
CTGGTTGGAGAATTGGTTATACAGCTGCAAATGAAAATGTAATAAATGCGATGAATAAAATTCAAAGCCACAGCACTTCACACGCATCTTCAATATCGCAGGAAGCAGCACTTGAAGCCTTAATGGGGCCCCAATATGTTATCAAGGAAATGCTTGCGGAATTCAAAAAAAGGAGAGAATATCTTTTTAATGAATTGACAGGCATTAAAGGGATCACTTGTTATAAACCTGCTGGTGCATTTTATTTGTTCCCAAATATTTCTTACTATTTACACAGAGCTTCCAAAATTCTTAAAGTTGATTCATCATTTGATTTTACAATGCACTTGCTTTATGAGGCTCATATTGCAGTAGTTCCGGGAAGTGCATTTGGTGCGGAAGGTTACCTCAGGATTTCGTATGCAACATCAATGGAAAATTTAAAGGAAGCGGTATACAGGTTAAAAAAAGCTCTTGCGAAACTTGATTAATTATTTAGACATGTAAAGTTCGAGCGATTTCGTAACTTCATCAACAGGCATCTGCTCACCAGTCCAGAGTTCAAAAGCCTTTGCAGCTTGTTTTATAAACATTTTTACCCCGCCAAAACAGGTGGCACCGTTTTTTTCTGCTATCTTCAGAAACCTAGATTGGGGCGGATTATAAATTATATCAAAGACGATCTGTTTGTTATTAAATGAATCATCTAATTCAGTTATAGTATCATTTATTTCCGGAAACATACCTACTGAAGTGGTATTGATGATTAGCTTTGAACTTTTTAAAACATCAACATTATCCGGCGGGAACAATTCAAAATTTTTAAATGCATCAAATTTCATCTTGGTTGAAAAATAATTCTGTAAAGAAAGTGCACGTTCCTCTGTTCTGTTAATAACATTTATTTCCATTGGTTTGAAATGCCTGATGAGAGCATAAATGACAGCACGAGCACCGCCGCCAGCTCCAACAACAGTTACAATCGAACCGGTAATTTCATCTTTGAAAGGCATTAAGGTTTCGATTACGCCAGTCACATCCGTATTGTAGCCAATTAGTTTTCCATGATCATTCACAACAGTATTAACTGCACCAATCATTGCAGCTTCTTCAGAGAGTGTATCCAGGAACTCTATTATTCTTTCTTTATGCGGGATTGTAACATTGAATCCTCTTATCCCCAAAGCAACAGAACCGCTTAATGCATTTTTCAGGTTTGCGGGAGGAATATCGAATGGCAGGTACAAGTAATCCATATTCTTAAATTCAAAAGCTACATTTTGGATAAATGGAGAGAAGGATTGCTTAATCGGGTGCCCGATTAAACCAGTAAGAACGGTATTTGTGTTAAATGAGTCGCGCATTTGTTAAGTAAATTCGATGCCTGATTATCTGCCCTCAATTGCAGGATAAAACCAATCAGTATTTAATTTTCACCTAAGAGTTTTTTAAAGAGTTTGGAAGATTTTATTTCAGGATACTCATTTTCAAATTCAGTTTGAATTCCCGGGTCCAGCTTAAATGCAATCTTTAAACACTCAATTGCCTCTTCAGTCCGACTGAGTATAAAATTCACTTTTGCTTTCCCATACATTGAATTTGCATCATCCGGTTTTATTCTTGAACATTGGCTAAAAGCCTTAAGTGCATTTAGCCAATCACCGGTTTCAATATATGTCTCCGCAAGTGTATACCAGACTTCATAATTATCCGGGTAAAGCTTTAAAGCCTGGATATAGCTGCGGATAGATTCCTTTAAGTTTCCCAATGAATATTCAAGGTCAGCCTTCGCATACCATGCTTCCACACTGTCTTTTGAAAGTGAAATTGCCTTGTTAAAATCTTTTAATGCAAGCTGGTATTTACCGGTTGAGTCATAACAATAACCGCGGGAAAGATATGCTTCGTAATATTCATCATTTAATTTGATGGCTTCATTATAATATTTTATTGCCTGTTGAACATCACCGAGTTCTTCATAAAGATTCGCAATATTATAACAGGTTTCTTCATCAAATAAATCCAGGGAATGAGCTTTCTTAAAACATTCCAGAGCTTCACTATAACGGTTCAATTCAGTAAGCAGATTTCCTTTGTTAAACCAGGCACTCGTGAAATTTTCTTTTAAAGAAAGAGCAAGATCATAACTGTTCAATGCTTGTTCATATTGTTCAAGTTTAACTAATATTACGCCCCTGTTATACCAGCCGTTCGGACTGTATGGTTCATAATCCAGGAATTTATCATAAGCTTCGAGAGCCATGTTAAATTCTTCAATATTTTCATAACAGAAACCAAGTTCATAATAAGCTTCTGAATATTCAGGATCTTTATTGATTACTTGTTTAAAACAAATAACTGCTTCATTAAAATCTTCTCTTCTCTGTAAAATAATTCCGAGGCTGTATAGTGCGTCTTCATTTGTGGGATCCATTTTGAGAGCTGATTTCAGAGAATCTTCAGCTTGCCCAAGCAGACCAAGATTTTCTTCAGCTATTGAACGATCAACTATAGCTTCTGAATCGGCAGGGTTTAATGATAAAGCCCGGTTAAAACACTCTACTGCTTCTTCAAATTTGTAAAGTGCATTAAGAAATAGACCTTTCCTGATCCAGAGTTCTGAATTGTAGGGTGCAATTTCTATGAGGCTGTCTGCTAAAAATAATCCGTCTTCGTTAAATTCATTATCAAGACAAAGCTGGATTACATTTTCAATTCGTTCAATAGAACTGTAGATATCCCCGCGTTGCAGCAATTCTTTACATTCATCAATTTCTTCCCGTGGATTTTTTGCTGAGAAATCGTAAAGATCATCTTCGTTATAATCGGAATCAAAAATCGACACTAAATCTCCAAATCAGTTCAAAAAGTTGGGAAAATGTATTACTAATATACCTTAAATGCAACATGAATTATGCTTGACTAAAACCCAGATTTTATTAAGAAAAAAGCCGTAAAATGTACGGCTTTTCTAAATGAATGTAATAAAGTAATCAATTTGAAAGAACTGAAGTAACTTTTTCGGCAGCCTCTTTTAAACTTGAAGCAACTTCAAAATTCAGTCCTGATTTGTTGTAGAAGTTCTCCTGCCTCAACAGCATTAGTACCTTCAAGTCTTACAACTATCGGGACAGTAACCTTCATTTCATTTGTGGCATCAATAACGCCCTGGGCAACTCTGTCGCAGCGGACAATCCCGCCAAATATATTTATCAAAATAGCTTTTACGTTTGGATCAGATAAAATTATTTTAAAACCGTTTGAAACTGTTTCTTTATTTGCTCCGCCGCCAACATCAAGAAAGTTTGCCGGTTCACCACCTGCAAGTTTTATAATATCCATTGTTCCCATTGCAAGCCCGGCACCGTTAACCATGCAGCCAACATTCCCGTCAAGCTTAATATAATTTAGATTATATTTTGATGCTTCAACTTCGAGCGGATCTTCTTCATCAAGATCGCGGTATTCTAAAATATCTTTATGCCTGTAAAGAGCATTATCATCAAAATTCATTTTTGCATCCAGAGCGATTACTTCACCTTCTTTTGTTACAACTAAAGGATTTATTTCAGCAAGTGAAGCATCAGTTCCTTCGTATGCTTTATAAAGTGCTAACAAAAATTTCACCGCATTTTTATGTTGTTGTCCTTCAAGTCCCAGAGCAAAAGCAAGCTTACGAGCCTGGTATTGCTGCATACCAACTTCAGGTTCAATTGTTTCTTTGATAATTTTTTCAGGGGTTTCAGCGGCAACTTTTTCAATCTCCATTCCACCTTCGGTAGAAACCATTACTACATTTTTAGAAATTGCTCTGTCTAAAGTAATACCGACATATAATTCACAATCAATATTTACGCCCTGTTCGATCAATAACCTTTTAACAACTTTTCCTTCAGGTCCCGTTTGATGCGTTACTAAAGTCATTCCCAAAATCTGGTTGGAAAGCTCATAGACTTCGTGAAGATTCTTTGCAACTTTAACTCCGCCGCCTTTTCCTCTGCCGCCTGCGTGAATCTGAGCTTTAACAACCCAAACTTCTCCACCGATTTCTTCCTTTGCTATTTTCACAGCGTCTTCACTGTTAAATGCAACTGCACCTTTAGGAACAGCTACATTATATTTTCTTAAAATTTCTTTTGCCTGGTATTCGTGAATTTTCATTACACTTCCTTAAATTATTAAAATTTATGATTGTCATTTCGAAGGATGGTAAAACCAGACTGAGAAATCCTTTTCTCATTAAAGCAAAAGATTTCTCCCTTCGGTCGAAATGACTTTTCAATACTTTATTTATCTTCACTCATAAAAGGATAACGCCAGTCTTTAGGAGGATCAAAAGTTTCCTTTAATGTTCTTGCAGTCATCCATCGAAGCATATTCATCGCACTTCCTGCTTTATCATTTGTACCTGAAGCCCTGCCTCCTCCAAATGGCTGCTGACCAACAACTGCTGCAGTGGGTTTATCATTTATATAGAAATTACCCGCAGCATTTCTTAAGCGATCAGACATCTTGACAATCATTTTTCTATCCTGTGCCCAGATACATCCTGTTAAAGCATAAGGTGATGTTTCGTCACATAAAGTTAATGCTTCATCAAATTTATTATCTTCATAAACATAAATCGTAAGCACAGGTCCGAAGATTTCTTCTTCCATAGTTTTGAATTTCGGATTAGTTGTTACGATTGTGGTTGGTTCGATGAAATATCCTTTTGAATCATCAAAATTACCACCGGTTATAATCTCAGCTTCTTTAGAATTCTTTGCATACTTTATGTACTCGGTAATAGATTCGAAAGCAGCCTTATCAATAACAGCGGAAAAGAAGTTAGTGAAATCTTCCACATCGCCCATTTTAATTTTTTTAACTTCACCAATATATTTTTCCTTAAATTCACCCCAGATAGATTTAGGTATATACATTCTTGATGCAGCAGAACATTTCTGTCCCTGGTATTCAAAAGCACCGCGAAGGGCAGCAACAACAAGTGCATCCACATCAGCAGAATTATGAGCAAAGATAAAATCTTTTCCACCGGTTTCCCCTACTATTCTTGGATAATATTTCGAGTTCTTCAGGTTATCAGAAATAGTTTTCCACATATTCTGGAATACTTCTGTAGAACCTGTAAAATGAACACCCGCAAGATTCGGATTTGTCATTGCAGGAGTTCCAACCTGTCCGCCTGAACCCGGTACAAAATTAATAACTCCTTTCGGCAGTCCGGCTGCTTCAAATAATTTCATTAAATAATATGCAGAATAAACTGCACTCGAAGCTGGTTTCCATAAACTAACGTTTCCAACAATTGCAGGAGCAGTTGGCAAATTTCCTGCAATCGAAGTAAAGTTAAAAGGTGTAACAGCAAAAACATAACCTTCAAGCGGTCTGTATTCTGAACGGTTCCACATTCCGTTTGGCGAATATGGCTGTTCTTCCATTAACTGAGTCATAAAGTAACAGTTGAACCTGTAGAAATCTATAAGCTCACAAGCTGAATCAATCTCTGCCTGGTAAACAGTTTTGGACTGACCGAGCATTGTAGCCGCATTTATTGTTGAACGCCATTGACCTGCAAGCAGATCAGCAATTTTTAAGAAGACAGAAATTCTCTGTTCCCACGGCATTTCAGCCCATTCTTTTCTTGCTTCAAGGGCTGCTTCAATCGCCATATCAACTTCTTTTTTACCGGCTTTATGATAAACACCAAGTACGTGTTTGTGGTTATGAGGAATTCTCATCTCTGCAGTGTTCCCGGTCTTAATTTCTTCGCCGCCAATTATTAAAGGAACTTCAATTTGTCTGGACTTTAATTCGGCTAATTTCTTTTTTAATTCTTCTCTTTCCTGGCTGCCCGGTTTATAAGTTTTTATTGGTTCATTTATTGGTTGTGGTGGTCTGAAATAAGCGTTTGACATGAATATCCTTTGTTAAAAATATCTAAAAAATAGACATTAAAATTAAGGCTTTGAGTTTAGAGAAGCAAAGAAGTTATTTATGGATGTCACAGTCTATTCCGCTATACTTGCAGGGATTGATACCGTGACATAAACTCCAGGCTGGCATCACTGTTTTCAAGGATGTCACGGTCGTACCGTGACATAATTTCTTTATTGCTGACTCTATCTTGTTTTTATTCCTGCATATTCCACATCGACCTCCAACACTGAATGGTCTCCCGTTATATAGTTCCTTGCACTTGAATATTTATAATCTTCTGCTTTGCTTACTAATCCTGCTTTTACTGGATTATTATGTATATAATTCAGCTTTGTCCAGAACATTTTTTCATCTCTTATAACTTCATCATCAAATCTTTTCATCCATAATTTCATTTGCTGATCTGAAAAGCCAGTTGCGGATTCCCTAAAGGTTGTAATATGTTTGCTGTCTTTATTTTCATCCAGAGTGTCAAATATCTGCCAGGCAGTAAATTTCTTTATATCTCTCATAATATCTGAGATAGTTCCATATTTTGGATTTACCACTACAATCCAATGAAAGTGTGTAGGCATAATTACATAGCTGAGAACTTCGAACTTATATCGTTCTCTATAGTGCTTTATGTTCGAGATAAGTATATCACAAAAATGAGGATTTGAAAATACAGGTGTGAACTTAACCACTGTCGTTGTCACAAAAAAGAACTGTTCTTCTGTTAAATTATTTCTTCCTCTTCTTCCCACGGATTAAATATAATAAAACCTCTGTTCTCTGTCACGGTACGACCGTGACAGCCTCCAATTGATGTTACATTAAAATCGTGATAGCTACCAAATGTCTGGATGTCATATTGAGCCCTGCCTACCGGCAGGCAGGTTGTAGAAATATGACTGCGTTATTTAACTAGGATCATTTTTTTGATATCACTGAAAACAGGAATATTCTTTTCATTCTTTACAAGTATCTGATAAATATATACTCCGCTTGCTAATTCCCTGATTCCGGTCTCCTGCTTCCCACCTCCGGTCTGCGTCGTAAATTCTACTTCATAATACCCTGCTTCCTGTTCTTTGTTTACCAGTACTGATACGAATTCTCCTTTAATATCATAAACGTACAACTTTACATAGCCTCTTTCCCTCAGCTTGTAGCCTATCTTTGTTGCTGGGTTGAATGGATTAGGGTAATTCTGGTAAAGAATAAAACTGCTTACAGGTTTCCATTCATCTTCTACTCCTGTTACCAGTAATACTCCTGCTTCTTCCGATGGATTTGATACATTGCCCTGGTTATCTACTCCCGTTAGCTTAAAATAAAGACTATCTGTTTCTTTTGTTACTAAATACAGGTATGATGTATCTTCTATTAGCTGCTACAAAGTTTGTTGTATCTGTTGTGAAATTAGCCGATGTATCGCTGTAAAGGTTGTAATAATCAAAGTCAGCTTCTGTGTTCCTGTTCCAGCTTATATTTATTATGCTGTTGTTATTGGTATCAATTACAGCATTAACGTTTCTTGGTGCCCTGGGTGGATAGTCAACATACTTGTAACTTTCTCCCCACAAACCCCCGTAAAGACCAATATCACTTCTTGATGAATCTTTATCTAGAATTGAAGGGTCTCCAGCATCAATCAGAGGAGAATATTTCTGTAAATGGAAATCAAGTTCTCCCTGCGTTGTATCGTCATTCACTACCATTGGGTCAACTGAAAGATTTGTGCTGTCGGGTGTAAAACCATAATAATTTGCAGTGTTATTCCAAACATTATTGTATTTTAATATCAAGTTTGAAGTTCCCCAGGCATAAACTCCCCAAGATGTTCCTCCTGTTATTATATTGTTCTCAACTACATTGTTATTATATACTTGCAGGATTTTTCCATTAAAGTTTCCTGCCAGGTGATTATTGAATACTCTTGCGTTTGCCACATAATTATCAATTCCTTCGTGACCTTCTATAGCATAAATTGAATTATTGGAAATTATTAATGAATCAGGATAACCCCCGCCCTGTATTCCCATTGCTCCAACGTGTTTTAATATAATCGTGTTATTACTAATTGTTGGATTTGCCCCGAAAGACTGCTCAATACCCCAACTGAGAGGGCTCGTAACTTCAATATAGTTTGAATCAATAACCGGGTAGTAATTGTTGTCAAAAGCTTCGATATGTATTCCCTGTGCTTCCGGTATATTAGCAGTCGAAATAAAATTTTTTCTTACAATTGCGTTAGAATTAAAAACTTCAATGCCTCGTTTAACACTATAACAACTATTTTTATATATAATGGGACTACCACCTAAGTAAATTCCTTCATTCCCGGTAGAGATGCTGTTTTTAGTAATTAAACAATTTTCCCAACTCCCTACACTCGAAATACCAATGCCCCAATTTGTATTAGAATAAACCAGAATATGAAATCCTGTTAACAAACAGCTATCAGCAATTGCAACCGAGACAAAGTTCTGTGAAGTAACTAAGGCACGCGTATCTATTTTGCAGCTATCCATACCCGCCCCAATCAGAGATAAGCCGGGTATCATTATTACCTGTTCTTCATAAACTCCGTTGGATACATATATTGTATCGCCAAATACTGAGATATCAATGCACTCCTGTATGCTGTCTGCTGCTGTTTCCCAGGTTAAATATGGCGGGGTGCTTGTGCCGGTTTTGCTTACGTACCTTATTCTAGCTTGCATCAACGGAAAAGCTAAAAGTATAAAGAATAAAGTAAGAAACAGAAAAGCGGATGGATATAATTTCAGGGCATTTTTGTTTTTCATTTTTTATCCCTTAATCTCACAAAACAAAACTAAGGATTAACTCCCAGAGAAGCGAGAAGAAAATTTAACTAACACACACTTTGGAAATATTGCAAAACATATTATTTTAGTTACTGTAAAGAAGGAGAGAGTAAAATTCATACCTGATTTGTTTTCTGAGCGGTCTCAATAAATTAGGCAAATGATTAAAGAATAGTGAATTCTTTACAGTTGGTACAACTAGAACTTAGCACCATCATTTACATATAATCGATTCTAAAGACTCTCCAACTGATTCGGGTACAACAAACCGCCATTCACCTTCAGAATTAAATGAACCAATCAAGGCTCCATCCACACCATAATCTGTTGTGGAGAGCGTTCTCATCTTTTGGTTTGTGCAGTCAATTTCGAATAATACCTTGGATGATTTAACCCCATTTCGCTCTTTTAATATTTCGTCCTCCAACTTGTTCTGTGCTGACATATCACCACCCAATTCAGATATCCTTTTAATATCTTCAGTCGAAATGCTGTTTTCATCCCAATACCACTTTGTCCAAACGCGGTAAGACCCCGAATTAGTTTTTTTAATATCTTTTTTGTAATAAATATGATCTCTGCCGGACATAGTAACAAAGTACCACCCCTCGCTTTCGAACAAAAATTCAGAGGGGAAAGTAATCCCCAATTTTTCGGCTGCCTTAAAATTTTCAATAGCCTTATTGTGATGATTTGTTGATTCATAACTCCAACCAAGAGAGGAGTAAATAGATGCAAGCTGCCACTGCGTTGTAGGATATTTTAAGGCCTTCTGAAACCAATAAATCGCTTTATCATATTTCTTTGTAATGTAATAACAGGAGGCAATTTTATCTGGAATGTTTTCCGAATTTGTATCTCCACTCTTCCAGGCATCCATATAATATTCAAGTGCTTTTTCATATTCTTCATCGTTAAAAAATATCTCTGCAAGTTTAAGGGTTTGCGATTTTTCAACCTGGGCAAAGCTGGTTGAAAGAATTGCTGTCACAATCAAAAATAATTCTAATAATTTCCTTGTATGCACCTTTTATTCTTAGAATTCATTAGCCGATATCTCTTCGGTTTGTAAATTTCCATTCATATGAACATAGAGTTCTCTTGTGTAACCTAAATATTGATCAGCGGTCAAATTCAAAGACAAATTTTTCATCTGCCTTGTTATACCTTGTTTCTGGACCAAATAAATACTTTTCGCCATACCATTTTTCACCAACAGCATATTTCACTATATAAGAACCGAGAGGTACTTTAATTTCGATTTCATTTAATAGTCTTATTAAAGACATTTAAGATTTTTTTAATCGTATTATAATCTTCAAGCTTAACGAAGTATCAAAATTCGGAGGAAGTTTCAATTTTGAGTGGAGTACCCTTGATTCTGTAGAATAATATATTGTAGAACCATTTCTTGGAAGTGGCTTTTCAACAAGTTTAATTTTTCCATCTGCTGATTTATTCTCTACCCCAGAATTTTCATTATTTATCGAGTTTTGAGAACCAGATTCCGGATTTGAATACTCATTTGTGTATTTGTGAGGAGGTATATGAGCATGATCATCAGAACGGATTGAGTCGTTTCTCACTGACATTCCAAAAGTAAACAAGCCGACTAAAACAACTGATATTAAATAACCAAGCTTCTTATTTGTCTTGTCTTTTGTGAGCTGAACAGTCCCCGGAATATCTTCACCATATAAATCGTCTTCATTCAAAAAATAATTAGTATTATTATTTTTTTCCGCCTGTGAAGCAATATATAGGAGTTCATTTACCTTATTATGAAACTGTTGAGCTGTAATGATACTTTGAAAGTTTACCGTCTTATTTTCATCAAGAAAAATTAAGTTCATTACAGTTCTGCTATAAACTCCATTAACATAGTGGTTAGTAAACTTTATATCTTTTAGATTCCAGAGGAAGGTATACTTGATTGTATTGAGATCAGTAAAAATAAAGTGGATAGGAGTTAGAATTAAATGTGACTTGATTTCGGATTTACGCCATTCATATATAATAGTTCCCAACTTGAAAATAAGAAGTCCTACCATTCCGCTCATTTTATGATAACCTATTAAAGTGTCTTCCTGCCATTTTTTAGAATCCGTAACGCTATAGTGAATTAAAAACTACATCGAGAGAATTACGATCATCACATATGCATAATTTACACTTCTGAGTTTTAATTTGTATATGTGTCTTTTGTTCTGCCGATCTATAATCTTTTGCTTTAAGTTATCTGATACTGTTCTAAACTCAAATGAAATTGTATTGTTATTCCTTAGTCTTTCAAAATAGGGGTCACGTCTATATGAATAATTGTAATTTGAAGTATCCGTAGATTGTGAATTTTGATATTTGGAGTTATCCCTTGAGCTATCATATGTGGATCGCTTTAATCGATCAGAAAGGGTTTTATAGGCTTGATTCAATGCTTTAATGTATTCATTCGCTATTTCCTATGCATCTGAGTGTTCATCCAGTCCAAATTTATCAGGATGATTTTCCTTTGGTTTCTTTAAGGGTATGATTCACGGATCTCCTCCAGTGTTGCATCAGGACTTAGACCAAGTAATTTGTAATAATCTGAATATTGCAATTTGTTGATTGAATTGTTGAGTTACTTTATTTGAACCAAAATTAATATAGAAATTTCTATGTATATGCAAACTGAAGTAATTAATAATGCTGCAATTCTTATTTACAAATTTAAATTCACTATGAATTTTTTTGCGTAATTATTCTACTTCTAACTTCTTAATTGATGATCTGTATTAGGAGAATGGCATCTACAAAATAATAAAAAGTATCAATAATTATTACTGAGTCTTAAGAAACAGTAATTATTTTTTAACAGTCCTGCCCAGTTCAGCACCGGGGGTTTTGCCGGAGTAATAAATATTTCCTGAGCCGTTTATTTCAGTATCGGCTTCTTCACTTGCGTTCAATGTAATATTCCCGGAACCATTAATGTAAGCTTTACATTTCTTTGCTATAAATTCCTGCGCAGAGATATTTCCGCTTCCGTTAATATAACAATCAATTAAATTGCCGCTCCCTTTAATGTTAATATTGCCGGACCCGTTAATTTTACAGTAAAGCTCATCGGACTTAATATTTTCAGTAATAATATTTCCAGAACCGTTTATTAGCATTTTATTTATAGTTTTTAACGACACGTATATTCTGCAGGTTACTTTTTCATAGCTTCCTTTTTTTAAACCTGCTGCCAGGCTGCCGCCGTCTGTTTCCGTTTCATTTTTGTCCATAATATTATCATCACCTTCAACCATTTCAGACTGAGTGTCGGATTGTATTAAGTAAATATTCCCGGTATTCTGCAATACCTCGCCGGAGCATTCATTAAGAGTTCTTGTCTGCGATACAATATTACCCGAACCACGAAATTGTATCAGCATTATCTGAAGATTCATTACATCCCGGGAAAAGAAGAAAAGCAAGCAGGAATAACAATGTACACAGCGAGAATATTTTTCTACTTATATTTTTGAATTGATGATTCATATTACCCCTTCATCAAATAATTTTCTAATATTTTTTTTGGAGAATAGTGAAAGAAAAATAACACAAAAGTTTTAATAATTATCAGTAATTCTTAAGAATCGACAAATATTTTTTATACTTCCAGTGGGAGTTCTTTTCACAGATTATTCTATAGCAGTCTAACTTTTTTAACCCAGCAATAACCATTTGAACCGCAGCGCCCATTAATGGATGGACAGAAACTTTTTTATACTTTGAATAAAGTGTACCGGACGACCAGCAAAACACACAGAACAATAAAGCAGCAATTCCAATAAGATAATTTGTGTTTACAATATCCGAAATATTGCTTCCGAAAATTAAGATCACACCAGCCAGCCCAAGCAGTACACCAATTACTATTTTTAAATTCAATTTTGGCCCGTTCGGTAATAAACATTCAATACCTACAATCCATAACGGATCGGTTGCCAACAGCAATGCTGTTAAACCGCTGGGGACCCACTGCTCGGCAAATACAACAAGACCGTTTCCGCAGCCAATTAATAATATTCCGACAACTGCAAGATGTTTTATATCTTCTAATGCCGGGAGTTTGTACCCGCGTAATTTCAGGATTATTATCAGTATAGGCCCGGCAATTATCCATCGCAATCCTGCAAACAGGACAGGCGGAAAGTCTTGCACCCCGATCCTGATTGCAAGATAAGTTGTTCCCCAGATAATGCAGACTGCAACCCAGGCTAAATACGCTTTTAAATTTTCTTTTGGCATAGCACCGTAATAAATGAAAAGCTGAAGATAATAAAACCTTGTTAATGTAGGAACATCATTTATGATGTTCAAAACAATATCAATAATGAATTTGATGAACCTGTCCTGATGAATGTCAGGATCAAATTCCTGCATCCCTAAACTGAATTTGATGAATCAAATTCCTACATTTTAATTTTGTTAAAATATTTGGATAATAAATTTTCTCCCCAATTCTGCGGATTATTAATTATGTATTCCTTGATAAAATAATATTCTTTTTCATTCCTGATTATCCTGTCATAAAATCTACTCTGCCACTGGAAACCGGGGTTTGATTTATTCACTTCAAATTTCACCCGCCCTTTAAACCACCTGATAATTTTTCATAGCGTAATGATAATAATTCTCAGCTGAGATTTTGCAGTCTTGATTCTTTGTTACTTTCTTATCAAGAAGAAAGTACAGGAAAAATAACAGAGGCTATTTATTCTGGTTTAACCGGGAAGAACTCTACAGCAGCAGGAAATGATTGCACCACAATGCGCTTAAATTATTATTGATAAAAATTATCTGATTTAATAAAGTATAATTTCAAAACCAGCTTTTTAATTCATCAACCCCCAAAGGTTTTGCAATAATTCTTTTCTCTTTGTCAATCAAGAACATAGTGGGAGTTGCATAGAGAAAATAATCCCTTGCTGCTTTACCATTCCAGCCTTTGAAGTCTGCAACGTTTATCCAGTTCGCATTATGGAGGGTTAAGAAATCTATTAAATCAGTTTTTGAAGTATCAATTGAAACCGCCAGTACTTCTGTGTTTTTTTTTTTTTGATTTTGATATAGTTCACTTAATTGTTGGATAAGATTCTTACAGTGGGGGCACCAGCTTGCATAAAATAAAATCAGTATTCTTTCGGATGTCAGGTCATTTAAACTGAATTGTGTCCCGGTTGAATCTGATATGATTATATCCGGAACTGCGCTGCCTATTTTGAAATTTTTTGTCTGTTCAATTTTTCTTTCTAACGAGCTTTCAAGTTTTTCATCCAGACAGAGATTGTCTTTTAAAATATAATTATCGACTATGTAATCAATTACTTTTTCAAAACCGAACTCTCTAAATCCGTTTATTAAATATTCAACAATATGCTGATATACAATTTCATTTACTTTAGCTTTATTAAGTATCGAATCAACTGCCAGCATAAATTCTTTTTGGAGAAGTTCCAGCGGTAACTGAGGGTTACGGTAATAAGTTAAATACTCAATGGTTTTATTTGTGAAAGCATCAGAATAAATAAGTTCATCATCATAAAAGTTAACATTATCGAGTGAGTGAGTTTTGAGATATGTAAATTGTTCTTTAAAAAGAATTCCAGCATCAACAACCGGCAGTTGAGATGATTTTACATATCTTGCGATAGATGTATTGGGATCAACTTGAGAAGTAACATTTACAAATTGTAAATACTCATCCTGAACTTGCAATAATTTTTCTTTTGTGGCTTTATAATAATCATCTGTTTGAGGATACCTGGCAAGCACCAGCTGAAGCAATACTGTTTTAGTTTTGTAATCTTTGTTCAGTTTTACAAATTCATAATAGATCTTATTCGATTCTGATTTTACAATCTTGAGACTATCAAAAAAGTTATTTGCATCAGTAATAATTTCAACATCTTCATTATCAAAAATGAAATCAATCTTTGCGTTGTAATTTAATGATAAACGATAGAAACCGGAGTGTTTTTGAGCTAAGCTAAATTGAAAGGTCCCATTACAAATAGCTGATACTGTGTCAACTAAAGAAGTCGTTTCACCCAATAAAGAATATAGAACTGCTTTGTCCTCGTTAAGATTGTCAACTCTTATATTAATTGTCTGAGAAAGAATATAAATATTGTAAAACAGGGAAATTAATATCAGAGTTAAAATTTTCATTCTTAACTAATCTTTTATACAACGCACACTAAAACCTGTCTCCTTGTAATAGCCGTTTGGGTCGAAAAGACTATTAGTGTAGTTGTAGTACAAGTACATGTAGTAAGCGTTAGAGGCATCGACCTCCGTAGAAATCCAAAAGTCAGCGTAGTTGCCTAAATAGCCGAAGGAATTATTGCCCTCCCAATAGCCCGCCAACAGCCCCGAAAATCCGCTTGTGTTTGTACCCGCACCACCTCCGATACCCTGCCCGATTTCTTTTAAAATATTTACATCATTTTCAACAGTTGCTGCTAATGTCTGGATTTCTGCTAAAGTTGGTATATGCCATCCAGTCGGACAAATTCCTTGTGCCCCTTCTGTTGTTACATATTTCATAGCTTCATTCCATTGGTAAAGTCCACCGTATGTTGTACAACTGTCTAAAACATTGTTGTAGCAGTATTTTTCTATTATGCCGTTATTATCCTGGGTGCCCGAACTGTTTATCATCGTTCCCACATCAAGATTTTCTTTTAGCCAGCATTGGTTACCGATTAACACAGTATTATAAATCTTGCCGGCATAATCTACAGTTGGTGTTCCCGGGCAAGGGATAATAAAATTGATCTTAGCAATAGTATTTAAATCGATAAACAAATTTGTACCATCATTTTTTTGTACAACCATGCTTTGCGGAAATATTGCAATAGCTGCGATTGAATAGGTAAATAAGAATATTAAATTTTTCATTTTGAATCTTTATTTAAAATTTATTTAATCATCAACATTTTTATTGAGCTGGAATAGCTACCTGAATGGATCCTGCACAAATAAACACCGCTTGCAAAATTGTTTCCATTGAATGTAACCAAATAGTTTCCGGCTTTTTTATTTTCATTTACAAGTGTTGCAACTTCTCTTCCGGCTATATCATATACTTTCAATTTTACAAAACCTTCTGATGGTAAATTATAAATTATATGTGTTGCCGGGTTAAACGGATTAGGATAGTTCTGATATAAATTAAATTTTACTGGTTGTGCTGATTCATTCTTTATTTCTGTCGGAAAATCTATTCCGTATAACATAAGTACATATCCCCCTCCAATAACCGCAATGTCATTTACACCATCATTTGTCTGGTCACCCATATTTACTCCACTTTGAGGAAATACACTACCTCCATTTGAATACCCTCTTGCACCATAACGATTTATATTGTTTGGGTAGGGCGTTCCGAAGTGAAGTGCAAACTGCTGATAACCTGCAGGCGACATAATAAAATCATCATAACCATCCATATTATAATCCCCTACGTTCATCGTCACTCCCCCCGCACTAAAGAAGAACGGATTTGTTGTATCCTGTATAAATGTAAATGATGGAATAGTATCTATTCCGTTTGTACTCCCAAAATGAACGGTGCTCACGTGAGGATAATTATATATTGATCTCCCTACAACAAGATCCTCTATTCCATCCGCATTTATATCATCAACCGAGAAACTTCTTATAAACCATCCGGCAGTACTGTCAGGGGGGCTTACAAATGATGAATATAATTTTGATTCATTTCCTTGTAATGCTGAAAAATTATCTGAACCGTAAAAAATATGTAAGTAATTAATACTATCATAAGTACTACCTACTGTTCTAGGCCTATTTGAGCTAAACAAAAAGTCATCATAACTATCACCATTTATATTTCCTACCTGAATAAAATTACCCAAGTGTGCTAGTGCATTTTGTCCAATTAATATAAAATCCGCTGTATCTGCGGGCGTTTCCTTTCCTAAAAAAATATATATTTTCCCACTAGGTAAAATCGAAATGGAATCCTGAATGTCGGTTGAACTAAAAACCAGATCACATTTTCCATCCCCATTCAAATCTCCCTTTTGTATTCCTACAGTAAAATATCCTCGTGTAAATCGTTCAATTGTTGGGTATAAGGTAGGCAGAGGAATTGAGTAATCAGCAATTGTATCTATGGCTAACCCCGTAGTGTCACTTCCCCAGTAAAATAATATTTCGCCGTTATAATCGTATCTGGCACTATCATAATTTGTCAAGTGCATTGCTACAATATCATCAAAGCCGTCTCCGTTGTAGTCACACACTGCAAGCATCCTGCCTGTGTATGTTACATCAACTGTGTCATCAAGTATCCCGTAGCCTCCGTAATAAACGTAAGTGTCGTTCCAGTTGCCGACAACAACATCAAGATGGTTGTCCTTGTTCATATCAAAGGCTTCTATATTATAAACTGTAAAGCCTGTCAGTGGTGAACCAACTTCCCAGAATGAGGGCATTGAGAACCAGCGGTTTTGGGCTGAGAGGTTTATTGTTAGTAATATGAAAATTGTAATTAGTCTTTTCATTGCTTTCCCAAATGATCATTTTGAATTATTAATTGAGAGAAGAGTCTTATAGTGTGTAAGAATTTATAGTTATTGATTGAAAATTTCTTACAATTAGACGGGAAAATATATTCTAATCTTTCAACCACCTTGCTACCCCTTAATATTCTCAGAAACAACTAACAAAAAATTAACCCGAAAGTCAAATTAAATTTTGATAACAGGTTGCTAAACGGCAATTATTTTGGAATGATAAAAGTAACTTCTTAGTAATCTTATAAGATGAACAAAACCTTTAACATTATTTACAACTGTTCTACTATAGTACTCGTCCAGAATACTTTTCTCTTAACAGGTACGCCTGTAACCGCAAGATAAACAAGCGGTTTTTTATTTGTTTTAAATGCTTTCTTTATTTCACTGCTTAATGGAATGTTTAATGAATAGATATCATCTTTTGCTTCTTCTTTTATCACTTCCCTCTGTGCGAAAATTTTGTCTCTCTCAAAATAGAATACCATACACAACGTGGCGGGCATTCCTGTTTTTACCGAGGGAAATGAAATTGTTACATTAAGTTTGTCATTTTTTGCAACTGCTGTTTCCAGCCAAAGCTCAAGACCGACGGGAGTTATTTTATTGTACCTTGTAAGAGTTTCCGTATCAACCAGTTTAGAATTACTTCTTATTATTTTATGATAGGAGTTGCTCCCCAAAGCTTTAGACTCTTTCCAAACTTCCTTAAGCTCAGGGACAGAGTTTGTTGCAACAGCAAAGTTAACAACTGTTCCAAAATTTGGACGGGATTATTTCAGCTTTATGGATTTAGTAGGCTTATATTTTTTCGGTCGTACAGAGACGAACTTCTTTCCGTTCATCCTGCGGAATACCAGTTCTCCCATTTTACCCGATACTTCACCCTATAATGTTCTTTTTATTTCTGCCATCGTTTATTCACCTGTATTTTCATACCCAAATATAATTAAAACTCGATCAAATTAGCATACAAATCCGTTCTGAATACGTTCCGAATACGTTAAGAAAGCGTTGTCATAGGTATTACAACAGTATTATTTTAAGGTTATATTCCATTTACTTCCTGACTGGATACTATTAAAGTTATAAGAATCTGGTACTAGGAATAAGGATTGTTATCCTTAGACCATCAAATGTGAAAATGTCACTTTGGAAATATTGTGAAACATATTATTTTAGCTGTTGTAAAGAAGGAGAGAGTAAAACAAACCTGATTTTTGTGATAATTCTATTTCAAAACCTTTGAAGCCAGGAGAGAGAAATGGCATTACTAAAAGCCTGTAAAACGATTCCTGAACTTTTTGTTTTTTTAACCGAGGACTATGGTAAAAAAAATAATAAGGAATTCCTTAAACGAAAAATTGAAGGTAAGTATAAAGGGATTACTTATTTAGTATTTAAAGAAGAAACCGAGCTGTTCGCTTTTGGTTTAAAATCTCTTGGTGTAAAAAGAGAAGATAAGATTGCTATCAGTGCAGAAAACAGACCGGAATGGGTTTACGCAGATATGGCAATTCTTGCACTTGGTGCTGTTGATGTTCCTCTTTACCCTTCATTAACTTCAGATTCTATAGAGTATATCTTAAATAATTCTGAAGCAAAGGGAATAATTGTTTCCAACAAGTACCAGTTGAATAAAGTTTTAAAGATAAAACACAACTGTAAGCATCTTCAGTTTATTATCATCTTTAATGAAAATGATTTTGATCAAGACGTAAAAGATTTGCTGACATTCAGCAGAGTTCAGGGTATGGGGAAACTACTTCAGACTGAAAGCCCTGCTATGTTAAAAAAAAGTATCGATCTTGTTAAAGAAGATGATGTCTGCACGATCATTTATACCTCGGGAACAACAGGGGAACCTAAAGGTGTTATACTCACTCACAAAAATATTTTATCAAATGTAAATTCAGCGCTAGAAGCTTTCCCTATAACAAAAGATGATACATTCCTTTCGTTCTTACCGTTGTGTCATATTTTTGAAAGAATGGCTGGATACTATACTGCTTTTTCTTCAGGATGTACAATTTGTTATGCTGAAAGTATCGAAAGTGTCGCGGCAAATCTTGTAGAAGTAAAACCAACAATTATGACAACCGTTCCGAGATTGTTTGAGAGAATTTATTCCAAGATAATGAAGAATGTTGAAAGCCAGCCAGCTTCAAAACAAAAAATATTTTATTGGGCAATTGAAGTCGGAAAAAAATATGCTGAAAAAAAGAAAACCGGCAGTATTCCTGTTGCATTGGCAGCTAAGCATTCGATTGCGAATAAATTGGTTTATCAAAAATTAAAGGAAAAGACCGGGGGTAATTTCAGGTTTTTTATTTCCGGTGGGGCTGCTTTGCCACGTGAACTCGGAGAGTTTTTTGAAGCGATTGGAATATTAATAATTGAAGGATATGGTTTGACTGAATCTTCTCCTGTAATTACAGCAAACAGAGTTGACGATTACAAGTTTGGAACTGTCGGTAAACCATTCCCGGGAGTTGAAATAAAAATAGCAAAGGATGGAGAAATCCTGGCTAAAGGTCCAAATATTATGCAAGGATATTTCAAAAGGAAAAAAGATACTGATGAAAGTATAATTGATGGTTGGCTGCATACAGGTGATATTGGAGTATTTGATGCAGATGGATTTTTAATGATTACGGACAGGAAAAAACATCTTTTCAAAACATCAGGAGGAAAATATATAGCGCCTACACCGATTGAGAATACATTTCTTGCAAGTAAATATATTGATCAATTCGTGTTGATTGGTGACCGAAGGATGTTTTTAAGCGCACTTATTGTTCCAGATTTTGAAGCTATTAAAGAATATGCTGACTCGCATAAAATCCCATATGTAAATGAACAGGAATTAGTTAAGAATGAAACTATTTATAAACTACTTGAAACTGATATTGGGCAGCTTCAGAAAAAGTTAGCTAATTATGAGCGTGTAAGAAAATTTGTCCTTCTTGAAAGACCGTTCACAATTGAAGGCGGTGAAATTACACCAAGTTTGAAAGTTCGAAGAAAAATTATAGAGGAAAAATACAACAATGTAATTGAGCAAATGTATATTAGCCTGGAAAGAAACTGAGGTAATTAATCAATTGTGTTCATCAGTTTGATAATTTCGTTATGAATCTTTCCGTTAGTTGAAAGTATCTTTTTAGAAAAAATATTAATCCGGTTACCTTTGAAGTCGGTTACTTTCCCGCCAGCTTCTTCCACAATTAATTTCCCTGCGCAAATATCCCATGGATGAAGATGAACTTCCCAGAACCCGTCAAATACACCTTTTGCAAGGTAACAAAAATCAATTGCTGCAGAACCTAGTCTTCTCATTCCACGGGATGATTTTGTAAGCAGTTCAAACCGTTCAAAAGCTTTTCCCGGATTGTCTTTTATATCATAAGGAAATCCGGTTACAAGTACGCTTTGTGATAATGTTTCTCTTCCGGAAACATAAATTTTTTCATTATTTGAAAATGCACCAGAATTCTTTTCTGCCGAATAAATGATATCATTCATAACATCATAAACAACTCCGGCAATTGTTTCACCTTTTTTCTGAACTCCGATAGATACTGCAAAAATCGGCAGCGAGTGTGCAAAGTTTGTCGTGCCATCTAATGGATCAATCACCCAAACATATTCTGCATTCGAATTCATCCCACCACCCTCTTCAGCAAGAATTCCGTGTGATGGATATTTCTTTTGTACAAAATTTATGATCAACGATTCGGAAGCTTTATCTATATCTGTTACAAGATTGTTTTCACCGGTTTTGAATTCAATCTGAAAAGATTTTCCGAATCCATCCTTAATTATTCCTCCGGCTTCTTTTGCTATGTTTATAATATCATTTATCATAAAAATTACTATTGTTCATTCAAATATATCGATAATGTAAGAATGGCTGTAATTTCGATTTATAATTGTGCATTGGGGCATAGCAGGTTTTGATTCCTTGAATGCCGGAAGCGATTTTGATATATTTCAAGTTAATTTTTGAACTATTAAAACAGGTGAGAATTGTTAAAAGAAGCTAGCGAAGTTGAAATAAAAAAAGAAGATACAAGTTCTTTTATAGATAGTTTACCGGATTTACTTCCTGTTCTTCCATTAAGGGATATTGTCATTTTTCCATATATGATTTTCCCGGTTTTAGTTGGCCGGGAGCAATCAATTCGTGCTGCAAATTACGCTTCAGAAAATACAAAGTATATTTTTCTTTCGACTCAAAAAAAATCTTCAGTAGAAGACCCTGGTGAAAATGATATTTACACTGATGGAACAATTGCAAAAATTGTTCAAATTCTTAAGCTGCCCAATGGCCTGATGAAGATCCTTGTGGATGGATTGATACAGGCAAGAATTGTTAAGTTTTCAAAGAGAGAAGATTTTTTTGAAGCAAAAATTGAAGTCGTTCTTCCTGAGACACAAAATGATCATGAAATGAATGCAATGATCAGGCAAATGTCAGCCTTATTTAAAGAGTACGTAAAAATAAGCAGGAACATTTCTAATGATACACTTGCGGCATTTGATACGATTAGCGAACCTGATAGAAAATTATTTTATGCAGCTGCAAACATTAGCCAGTCTATTGAAGTCAAACAATCAATTCTTCAAAAACATGAACTGAAAGAACAATACTACGAAGTAATAAAAATTTTAAATTCTGAAATTGATATACTGAAAATCGAAAAAGAAATTGACAACAAGGTCCAGGAAAATATTGCTAAAACTCAGCGTAAATTTATTATCCAGGAACAAATAAAAATCTTACAGGATGAACTTGGAGAAGATGAAGACGCATCACCGGAATTCATGAAAATCAGGATTAAAATCAAAAAAGCAAGGATGCCAAAACATGTTGAAGAGAAAGCTTATGAAGAATTTAACAAACTGAAAAAAACTCCGCCGATGTCACCGGAGTCCACAGTAATCAGAAATTATCTTGATTGGTTAATTGATGTTCCGTGGTCAAAAAAGACAAAAGATAATCTTTATATAAAACATGTTCAAAAAATCCTGGATGAAGATCATTTTGGATTAGAAAAACCTAAGGAAAGAATAATTGAGCATATCGCTGTATTAAATCTTGTTAAACAAATGCGGGGTCAGATACTTTGTTTTGTAGGACCTCCCGGAGTTGGCAAAACATCACTTGGAATGTCTATTGCCCGTGCACTTGGAAGAAAGTTTGTTAGAATCAGTTTAGGCGGTGTAAGAGATGAAGCGGAAATTCGTGGGCACAGGAGAACATATATTGGATCAATGCCCGGGAAAATTGTTCAATCAATGAAACGCGCCGGAACCATTAACCCGGTTATTCTTTTAGACGAAATAGACAAAATGAGTATGGATTTCCGTGGAGATCCTTCATCTGCAATGCTTGAGGTTTTGGATCCTGAACAAAATCATACTTTCAGTGATCACTATCTTGAAGTTGATTATGACTTACAACAGGTTATGTTTATCACAACTGCAAATGTCAGATATAATATTCCTCTTCCGCTTCAGGATAGAATGGAAATTATTGAACTTCCGGGTTATCTCGAGTTTGATAAACTTGAAATTGCGAAAAAACATTTAATACCAAAACAACTTAAAGCTCACGGACTGGATAAAAACAGAGCAGAGTTTGAAGACGCTGCTATTAAAAAAATAATAAGAGAATATACACGTGAAGCTGGTGTTAGAAACCTTGAGCGCGAAGCTGCAGCTATTTTAAGGAAGCTTGCAAAAGATATTGTAATGAACGAATCAACTAATGGCAAAAAGAAATCAAAGATAAAACACATTATTGACGAGAAAAAAGTTGAAGAATATTTGAAGAATCCGCGTTACCGTAATATGCGACACAGCAAAGGTGATAAAATTGGAAGTGTAACGGGATTAGCATGGACAAGCACCGGCGGTGAACTGTTAACAGTTGATGTAACAATTATGAATGGTTCCGGTAAATTAAATTTAACCGGACAGCTTGGTAATGTAATGAAAGAATCAGCCCAGGCAGCGTTGAGTTATCTCCGGTCATCAGCTAAAAAATTTGGTTTAAGTCCGGACTTTTTTAAAGGAAAAGAAATTCATATTCATCTTCCGGAAGGATCAATTCCAAAAGACGGTCCTTCAGCGGGAATAACAATGGCAATGGCAATGCTTTCTGCAATAAGTGGAAAACCTGCCTCAAATAATGTTGCAATGACAGGTGAAATAACTTTAACAGGTTCAATCCTGATGATCGGGGGACTTACTGAAAAATTATTAGCTGCAAAAAGGAATGATATCAAAACTGTTTTAATTCCAAAAGAGAATGAAATAGATTTGAAAGAAATACCGGATAAAGTAAAATCAGGAATGAATTTGATCCCGATTGAACGTGCTGAGGAAGCTATTCCATATATATTCCCCGATATAAAACTGAGAACGGCTTTTCAAGAAAAAAATAAGAAGAAAAAATCACCTAAGAAGAAAGCAAAATAATTGACTGAGAATGTTTTGGTTGATAAAAATATTTCGCTTGATGAACAATATCAGAATGTTATATCCCAATCTGAATCGCTTTTAGACAAAAATGATGAACTGATAACTAATTTATCTAACCTTTCTGCACTTCTAAAACAATCCTTTGATAAAATTAGCTGGGTTGGTTTTTATATTTTTGACAACAAAAAATTGTATCTCGGTCCTTTCCAGGGGAAAGTTGCCTGCACCCAAATCGAAGTTGGGAAGGGTGTGTGCGGTACAGCAGCATTAAAAAGAGAGACAATTATAGTTCCGGATGTTGATAAATTCCCCGGGCACATTGCTTGTGATGCTGATTCAAAATCAGAAATTGTTGTGCCTATTATTATAAATGATAAACTTTTTGGGGTTCTTGATATAGATAGTTATTTACACCATTCTTTCACTCAAACGGATAAACTTTACCTGGAAGAATTATGTAAATTCCTTTCAGAAATAATTATAAAATAAACTATTTCTAATTCATCAAAGATTAAAATGGCATTTCAGGTAACTGCAAGAAAATGGCGTCCGCAAAAGTTCAGTGATGTTGTTGGACAGGAACACATTACCAGCACTTTAAAAAATGCAATTAAAGAAAATCGCGTTGCTCACGCTTATTTGTTTACTGGACCAAGAGGAGTTGGCAAAACCACAACTGCCAGGATTCTTGCAAAAGCATTGAATTGTGAAAACCTGAAGGACTCAGAGCCTTGTAATGAATGTGAAATGTGCAAATCGATTTCATCGACTCAATCAATGGATATAATTGAAATTGATGGGGCCTCAAATCGTGGTATTGATGAGATAAGAACTTTAAGAGAATCAGTAAAGTATGCGCCAACACGCGGAAAATATAAAATCTATATTATTGATGAAGTGCATATGCTAACAAAGGAATCATTCAATGCATTCCTCAAAACACTTGAAGAACCACCGGCACATACAGTTTTTATTTTCGCAACTACAGATGCACACAAAGTTCCACTGACTATTATTTCAAGATGCCAGAGATATGATTTTCGAAGAATTCAACTTGAAACGATTAAAAATACTTTAGCTAAAATAGCTAAGGAAGAAAAAATTGTCATTGATGATAAAACCCTGACAATCATTTCTAAAAAAGCTGACGGAGCTTTACGTGATGCTGAAAGTTACTTTGACCAGGTTATAGCTTATTGTAATGGAAAAATCGATGCTGAAATCGTATCTCAAATGTTAAACCTGATTGATGAGGAAATATTTTTTAATATTTCAGATGCCATACTTAGTAAAAATTATAAAACTGTTTTTGATGTTTCAAATACAATATTTAAAAACGGCTGGGATTTTATAGATTTTATAGATGGTTTAAACGAACATTTGAGAAATATTTTAACTGTTGTTGTAACTGATAAACCCGATCTTGCAGAAACTGCTGAAGTTTATAAAAACATGTACCTTGATTATAAAGATAAATTTTCTGAAAGCGATCTGCTTCGCTTACTTGGTTTTTTAAATAGGACTCAACAAGAATTAAAATATTCTCAGAATCAAAAATTAAAAGTTGAAATAGCATTGTGCCACCTGGTAGGATTGGAAAGGACCCAAACAATTTCCAATTTGATAAATAATGTTAAAGACGAAAGTACAATTGAAAATTCTTCAAATAAAATTCAGAAACAAAATTTATTTAACAAATCAGCTATTGAGGAAACAAAATACGATTCAGAAAAAAAACTAAGTAAAACTGTCAGGGAACCTGTCAAAATTCAGGATACTGAAGCAGAAATAAATTCGCTGATAAATATTTCTGAACTTGATTTTAATAAAGTAGTAGAAATGTGGCAGGGATTTGTGAATGTTATTAATAACGAAAAAGGATTTTTACTGGGACCAGCATTGGAAAAACTAAAGCCGGTTAAATTAATTGGAAATCAACTTGATGTAAGATTCACAGATGATGAAAGTAAAAAAACTTTTGGAATGCACGAAAAATATATTGAACAAAAATGTGAAGATTACTTTGGGAAAAGATTGAGATTTAATTCAGTTTTGGAAATCAGCACTATGGAAAAATCTGGAAATATTCCCTTATCAGAACAAAAACTGAAATCTCAGAAATCTGAAACACTCGACCCTTATGAAGAAATAATTCTGAATGAATTGGGCGGTCAAAAGCTCGAATAAATCCTCTCTTAAGTTAAAACCCCGTTTATTGGAAAATATTTGGACTTTAATTTCTCTCTAACTATTTGAAAAATAGTTAATTATGGATATTTTTGATGCTTATGTCTGAGGGATTAATCATCGCAATTGATGGTCCGGCAGGTTCCGGTAAAAGTACATCTGCAAAAATGTTGGCTGATCTACTTGGATATTTATATGTTGATACTGGTGCAATGTACAGAGCAATCACATTGCTTGCAATTGAGAATCATATTCTTGATGATGAAGCAAAGATAGTTCAAAGCGCTGGTGAATCCGAAATTGTTCTTGATTTTATTGGTGGTAAAACATTTGTAAAACTAAATCATAAAGATATCACAGATGAAATCAGGAGTTTAAATGTTAATAAACACGTAAGCGATGTTAGTAAGATTCCTGAAGTAAGAAAAATTCTGGTAGATAAACAGCGTAAAATGAGTAAAGAAGGTCGTGGAATTGTTATGGAAGGTAGGGATATTGGAACTGTTGTTTTTCCGGATGCTGATGTAAAGATATTTTTAACAGCTTCAATAGACACCCGGGCAGAAAGAAGAACAAAGGAACTTTCTGATTCTGGTGTGGATGTTTCGGTGAATGATATTTTAAGAAATCTTACAAAACGTGATCATATAGATTCGAGCCGTGAAGCAAGTCCGCTGACAAAAGCTGATGATGCAATTGAAATAGATACTACAAAAGTAACGATAGAACAGCAGGTCAGGAAAATACTGATTGAATCTGAAAGAATCGCAGAGAAAAAAGGTATTAAATTAGAAATCAAAAAGGATTTTAAAGCCACATAAAAAACTTATGTTAAATAAATTAAACTGTCGTTCGGTTTTATGGCTTTACCCGGAAAGACAGATTTTTTTTCAGGAGGTTAAATGACTGCAGAGGTTAACGAAACGACTAAACCGGTTGTGACTGTCGATGATTATTTAAAAGCAAAAAACAAATTCAATCTTGTTGACTATACACAGGAAGAATTTGAAACTTTAGCAAATCTTTACTCTGAATCCTTCAAGGATGTAAAAGAAGGTGAAATGATTAAAGGTAAGGTTGTCCGCATACAGGGTGACAATGTTATCATTGATGTAGGATTTAAATCTGAAGGTTCTATATCTTTAAATGAATTTGCACAAAGAGACGAAATTAAAGTTGGTGACGAAGTTGAAGTTGTTCTTGAAAGTGTTGAAGATCAGGAAGGTAACTTAGTACTTAGCAAACAGAGGGCAGATTTCTTACGCATCTGGGAAAGAGTATTGAATGCTCATGAAACTGGCGATATACTTGTTGGAAAAATTATAAAAAGAATAAAAGGTGGAATGGTAGTGGATCTTATGGGTATGGAAGCATTCCTTCCCGGCTCTCAGATCGATATCAGACCAATCCGTGACTTTGATGCCTTCGTTGGGCAGGATATGGAATTCAAAGTTGTTAAGGTAAATGTCCCTACTGAAAATGTTGTTGTTTCTCATAAAGTTCTTGTTGAAGAGGAAATTTCTGATCAGAGGAATGCTATCCTTGAAAGCCTTGAGAAGGGACAAATACTTGAAGGTATTGTAAAAGCAATTACAGACTTTGGCGTATTCGTTGATCTTGGTGGTGTTGATGGACTTATTCACATTACAGATCTTAGCTGGGGAAGAATAAATCATCCAAGTGAAATTGTAAAACTTGATGAAACTATTAAAGTAGTAGTAACTGATTTTGATGAAGCTAAAAAGAGAATTTCACTCAGCCTTAAAAAACTTCTCCCCCATCCCTGGGAAAAAATTGATGAGAAATATAAGATTGGTGATAAAGTATCAGGTCGCGTTGTTTCACTAACCGATTACGGTGCATTCATAGAAATCGAAAAAGGTATTGAAGGATTGATTCACAATTCAGAAATGAGCTGGACTCAACATATAAAACATCCTTCTCAGGTTGTAGCTATGGGACAAATTATTGAAGCCGTTATTCTAAGCCTTGATAAAGACGAAAAGAAAATTTCTCTTGGAATCAAACAGCTTGAACCGGATCCATGGGAAACTTTAATGAAGAAATACCCGGTCGGTTCAAAACATACAGGTATTGCTCGTAATTTAACCAACTTTGGTGTCTTCGTTGAGCTTGAACCCGGCGTCGATGGGCTTGTACATATTTCAGATCTTTCATGGACTAAAAAAATAAGACATCCCGGCGAAGTTGTTAAAAAAGGTGAACCACTTGATGTAGTTGTATTGAATGTTGATGTTGAACAAAGAAAAATATCTTTAGGACACAAACAAATTGCAGATAATCCCTGGGATATTTTTGAGAATAAATACACTGTTGGATCAATCACCATTGGAAAAGTAGTACGGATAATTGAAAAGGGATTGATTGCTGAACTACCTGATGACGTTGATGGATTTGTTCCTGCCAACCAATTAAGTACTTCTAAAATAAAGAATGTAGCAAATCACTTCCCCGTTGATGATGAAATTCCTTTAAAGGTAATCGAATTCGACAAAACAAATAAAAAGATTGTACTCAGTGCAATCGGTGCACTTAAGGAAAAACCTGATCAGGAAATTGAAAACTACCTGACCAAACATAAACTTGACAGAGTATCGGTTGAAAGCATTAAGAGTGCCGAAATGGGTGCTATCGATTCTTCGGAGTTCCCGATCTTCGAAATTCAGGATGAAACTAATAAAGAAACATCGAAAGCTAAAGAAGACAATCAGTAGAAATTCTGATGATAAAACATTAAGGCGGGATTTATATCCCGCTTTTTTTTAAATTTATTTTTAAAATGAAAACGGTTTCACTACATACATTAGGCTGCAAGTTAAACTTTTCTGAGACTTCAACGATTGGGAAAGAGTTTACTGAAAATGGATTTACAATTGTAGATTCAAATCAGAAGGCAGATGTATATTTGTTCAATACATGCACAGTAACAGAAAATGCGGAAAAGGAATGCAGGCAACTTGTAAGACGTGCACTTAGAACAAACCCTGAAGCCTATATAATTGTCACTGGATGTTATGCACAACTTCGTCCACAGGAAATCGCTTCAATTGACGGCGTTGATGCAGTATTGGGCAGTATTGAAAAGTTTAAATTATTTTCAATCCTCGATAAATTTGAGAAAAAAGATTTAACATGTATAAGGGTTAGTCCACTTGAAGATCTTACAGAGTTTGGTGTTGCTCATTCTACAGATTCAGATTCGAGAACCCGTGCATTTCTTAAAATTCAAGATGGTTGTGATTATAAATGTTCTTTTTGCACAATACCACTTGCCCGTGGAAGCAGTAGAAGTATGCCTTTGATAAATGTTGTTCAAGAATTTAAATCCCTTCTCGATTCCGGTTACAAAGAAATAATTCTGACTGGAGTAAACGTTGGCGATTATGGAAAGAGCTTTGATACTGATTTTTATAATTTGCTTCTGAAACTAGTTCAAATTGAAGGAGACTTTCGAATCAGAATCAGTTCAATTGAACCAAATCTTTTGTCAGAGAATATTCTTCATCTTGTCGCAGAGAATGAAAAAATATGTCATCATTTTCATATCCCCCTTCAAAGCGGAAGTCCGGTAATACTAAAATCAATGCAAAGAAGATATACTGTTGTTGAATATGAAAATCTGATTTACAAAATAAAGCGAATGATACCCGATTGTGGAATTGGTGTCGATGTAATCGTTGGTTTTCCTGGTGAGACAGAAGAAGAGTTTATTAAAACGCATAATTTTTTGAGAGATCTCCCGGTTTCTTATTTACACGTATTCACTTATTCTGAAAGACCGGACACAAAAGCTATTGAGTTAAATGGGAAAATTGATGTGCCTGAAAGAAAAAGAAGGAATCAAATACTTAGGATTCTAAGTGAGAAAAAAAGAAATGAGTTTCAGAAACAACTAATTGGGAAAGAAATTGATGTTCTTTTTGAATCTGGAGATTTTAAAGGAACGATGAAAGGATTTTCATCCAATTATATCAGGGTTCAAGCTCCATTAAATTCACATCACATAAACAAATTTTGCAGTGTAAAAATCATCAGTCAGGTTAATGAAACCTGTTTTTGCGAAATATTGGATATTAAAAATTCAGTTGATTTAATCCCCTCTTAAAGTTAAATAGAAAATAAAAAAATGAAATTTTTCCTCATATTCTTTTTCAGTCTTACAATTATTTCCTACACTCAACAAAGCAAAACATCTTCAATAATCCAATTGGAAAACCAGGTTAAGGAAAACCTGAATAAAACTGGGATAAAATCAAACTTTGAATTCAGCAGTTATGATGAATCTAAAAAGAGTGTTGGGCTTGGAATAATTTACTCACTTTTACTACCAGGTATGGGTGAACTATATGCTGGTTCTTACAATGTCGGCAAATACTTTACTATTGCTGAAGGAGTCTTGTGGGGAACCTATATAGGGATGAATACTTATGCAGGCTGGAAGAAGGATAATTATCAAACCTTCGCTTCTCAACATGCCGGGGTAAACAATACAGGCAAAGATGCTGATTATTATGCAACCATTAGTGATTATTCTGATGTAGAATCATATAATAATGAAAAGGCACTAGACAGGGATTTTGAAGCGATGTATAATAAGGATCAATATTTTTGGAAATGGCAGTCAGCACAGGAACGAAAAACCTATCGGGCTATGTGGACAACAAGTGAGCAAACGTATAATGATTTAAGATTTATTGTTGGTGCAATGATTCTAAATCGTGTAGCCAGTGCAATAAATGCTGTTCGGCTAATTGCATCATATAATAATAAATTAAAAGAAGAGGTTGGATGGAATATTTCTGTTGGGCTTAATAATTCAACAAATATTCCGACAACTGTTACTCTGAATTTTACAAGTAATCTCTAAGTCAGAGCTATTTAAGAAGCAGCATTTTATTCACTAATTGAGTTTCGGCTGTTTCAATTTTATAGAAATAAACTCCGCTCGATAAATCACCTGCATTGAAACTTACAGAATGGTTCCCACTTTCCATGAACGAATTAATAAGTACTTCAACTTCACTTCCGGTTGCATCGAAAATTGTCAAATTAACATTTTCAGAAGTTGGCAAATAAAAATCAATTGTTGTCGATGGATTAAATGGATTTGGATAATTCTGATATAATTTAAACTCCAATGAAGTCTGTTCAGAATTATCAATTGAATTCACCTGGCTTAATATCCTAATAGGAAATTTAGGGCCATAATTCCACCTGTCGTGAAAATCAGGTATTGAATCCCAAACCAGACTTAATCCACACGAATAAACTGTATCCCATCCGGTTAAACTATCCGAAGCAGTATAACCAAAATTCCAATATATTGTGTCCTTTGTAGATGGGAAAGGAAGAGAAAATGCCTGGGTTAATTCATTCATTGCCTGCGGATTCTGGTAAGAGAATGAATCAACTAATACCATTTGACCAAACCTGCCAGCCACATTATATCCTCCACCCTGAGCAGGACCTCCGGTCATAAACATTTTGTACTTTCCGGTTTGACCAACATACAGTGTATCAGGACCCTCAACCCAAACAGTTACTGAAGTATCTATATCTAATGAATGACAAACACACCCGCTCCCATTTAATTCAGTACACCCAATAAGATCTGTTTCATTAATATTTGCTATAACAACAACTGAAATAAAAGTTAAAAATAGGAATAAAATAATGTAGTTATTTTTCATCAACGATTATCATTAGTGAATGATTGGCAAAGATATAAAAAAAATTGGATAAAAAGCGACTCATTTTTAAAGTGAGTCGCTATTTTTTTACTTGAGAAGGATCATCTTTTTTGTAGAGAAATAATTGACTGCAGAAAGAGAATAGAAGTAGACACCACTTGAAAAGCTATCACCATTAAATTCTATTTCATATTTCCCTGCTAATTTTACTTCATTAACAAGAGTTGCCATTTCATTTCCAAGAACATCAAATATTTTTAAAGTTACTTCTCCTGTTTCAGGAATTCTAAATGAAATTTCTGTTGAAGGATTGAATGGATTAGGATAATTTTGATTTAGAATAAATTCTTTTGGAGAACTAACCTCGACTTCAACAATTTCTGAATATTCAAACGATCCATCATAGTCTATTTGTTTCAATCGGTAAGAATAATATCCTGGTTGAATATTATTATCTGTAAAAGAATAATTGTGAGGTTCGGTTGTTGTTCCAAAACCATCTACGTAACCAACAAGTTCCCAATTGGTATTTGAAAATTGTTGATTATTAGCCTGTTTTTGAATTTCAAATCCTGAATTATTATTCTCTGTTGCTGTTTTCCATTCAAGTAAAACTCCTTTATCATTAACACTTACATTAAATGACAGTAATTCAACCGGTAAAGAATTAGGAACGAGCTGAACATCCAGGATAGTAGTATTAAAATTAGTTACGAATACATTGTTTATTGTTTGTGACATATATTCATCAGCAGAAAATTCAAAGGAATAAACTCCGGGTGCAAGCATACGATAATAATTTCCATTTATCGAATCAGTATAAATTTCAGAATTCATTTCATCATGCCGATAGAACAGTTATTTTTGCTTTTAAAGGAATACCACTTGTATCTGTAACAATTCCTTGAACTCCATAGAATCCACTTTCCATATAATTAAGAAATGACCTTTTAAGATAATTCCAATATGCAGGCAGCTGACTTGCGGACGGAAGTTTTGTGTTTGAAATTTCAATAGTTACTTCCCTGCTATTCATAAAATAATTCATATAGTCTTGTCGTCCACCATTAATTACATACCAGTCACCTCCGTTTGTAATTCCATCATCAAAATCTGACATATAACCCGAAGGACTATACTGTTGTGCAGTATCAGCAAAAAGATGCGAAATGAATTTGTACCAATCTTCATCAGGATGAGAAATATAATCAGGGTAACCATTTGTCCAGGTATCCCACGGATAATTAACAACCTCAGCACCGCCATGAAAATTTGCAGAAAGTACAAAATTATTTTGTTCGGCAATATTTTTAAACACTATTGTTTCCGGTTGTTCATTTGGATTTATACCATAAACAGGATCCGGAAAATTCCTGTTCAAATCATAACCATTTGCATTATACCTTATTGCCCCATAAACAGTATTATTTCCTCCATGATATGTTCCATCAGGATTTGCATCAGGATTAATCCAGATTTCAGTATTATCAATTAAGTTGGTAATCCTTGTATTTGTTCCATAAGATGTTAACAATGAATCAATCAACCTTAACATTAAAACATATCCTGTTGTTTCATCACCATGCATCGTTGAAGTATACATAAACTGCGGCTCTGCTTCCCTTACATTTACATTATCAGATATTTTCACGAACAAAATTTTTCTTCCCTGTACTGTTGTTCCGGCATCTACAAGTTTACAAATTGAAGGGAAATTGGTGGCAAAATCATTCATCATCTGAACATAAGCATCATAAGTTGGATAAGTATCCCAATCCGAAATTTCACGCGGGTCATCACTCATTTTGGGAATTATTAACTCTCCGGGTTTAGGAAGGATTTCATAACTGATATTTAATTTTAAAAAATTATTATACTCGGTTTCATTTGCATAAGCGTAAACAGTCAACCCATTAACATTATCAATAGAAATAATTCTTGTTAGTTCATTAATCTGGCTTAAATAATTGATCTCAAATTTGAAATAAACTTCAACATTCTCAGCAAAATATTCAGAATCTAATTCTTGCGAATAGTTCATAACATTAATTAAAAGAGTGATAAAAATTAAAAATGGAATGTGTTTCATTTTTTCCCCTTATGAAATACAGCGATTAGATTATTTATAATATCAAAGTTAAATAAAATTGACTTAATGAACACAAAAAAAGGCGGATAAAAATCCGCCTTATAAGATTTACGTATGTTAAATTATTTCATCAACATTAATTTTTTACTTTCTGAAAATCCTGCAGAAGTCATTTTATAATAGTAAACACCGCTAGCTAAATTACTTGCATTAAAATTCAGATCATATTTTCCAGCCTGTTTAAATTCATCAACTAAATTTGCCACTTCATTTCCAAGAATATCAAAGACTTTAATTGTAACATTTCCAGCTTCAGGAATTGAATATGTTATTGTTGTTGATGGATTAAACGGATTAGGATAGTTCTGGCTGAGTACATACTCAATTGGATTTGTGATATCAGATTCCACTTCCTGGGAATATTCTGAAGAACCATCAAAATCTATTTGTTTTAATCTGTACACATAACTACCGGGTAACATTTTTCTGTCAATAAAGCTATAATTTTGCGATTCAGTTGTTGTTCCTTTGCCATTTATAAAACCAACCGAAACAAAATCAGAATTTGTTGTTCTTCTTTCAACTTCAAAACCTTGATTGTTGGTTTCAGTAGCAGTAATCCAGTTTAGAATAACATCCTGATCTTTTACATTTGAAGTAAATGAAGTTAACTCAACGGGTACAACAACATCTACGTCAACAGTTCTTCTGTGAACAGGAGTACCATTTGGTCCCTCTCCCTGGATTGTAATTGTATATGCTCCAACTGTGACATTACCACTGGTTTGCACTCTTAACTGAACACTTCCCGGGAAACTGCTAATTGTATTACCGCCGGGAAAGTCGAGTGTGACTGTTCCGCTGGATGGTAACGGAGAAATACTGGCAGAGAATATTGCATCAGTGTCATATAATTTAACATCAGGAACATCAACCGAAACAAATACCTGCCCGCCATTTTGTGGAAGAGTTATTGAATTTGGAGATACCGTCATTGCAAAATCAGGGAAATAACCAACATAACTACCTAAATTTCCTAGTCTGAAATCAGTCCACATTGCAAGTGCCTGGTTATTTGTCGAAACAATCGCGTCATAATCACCCTGGTAATGAGGTCCACTTCCTCCAAGATAATTTATTTTCATTTTTTGATTGGATACTCTCTGATTAGTTGCCCAGGTTATTCCTCCGTCATCTGAATAGCTTGCATAAATATAAGCACTATCGCTTGTTGGTGTGTCCCGGGTATCCATCCATTTACAGAATAATCTGCCGCTTGAAACATCACACCAAATTGAAGGATGCCACTGATGATTACTCCCGGTATTAACATCATCATTTACTTTTATTTCTGATGACCAGCTAGTTCCCTGATCAGTGGAATATCGACAAAAAATATCGGGTTTGTTTCCGTTAGCTGGTGGATCATTCTTAGCATAGACAAGATATAACCTTCCTCTATAAGTACCGTTACTATTATCTGCCGCAATAAATGGATAAGGCCTAGTTCTCATTGCCTCAACAGTATGACGTGAACTGAAAGTTCCAACATAGCCTGCAAAATTTTGTGATGACCTCAAACTAAACGTAAGCCCACCATCTGTTGATAAATAAAACGTATAAGTTGAAGCCGATTGACTACCTGAATTTGTAACAACAAATACTGCTCCCCCATCCGTACTACCGTTGGCTCCAACACATACCATCATCCCAGGTACCGATTGAGTACCAAAAGTGTTTGTGGTTGTCCATGTTGCTCCGCTATTTGTTGAACGTGCAAAATTACCGGGTGTCATTCCAGTATAAAGATATCCTGAATAAGGGCCGGAGGTTTGATCTACAGCCATCCAATTTTTATCAACGCCCGCAACTGAAGTTACAGCATTTGACCAGGTAGCACCATTGTTAGTAGATACAATTACTTTGCAACCAGTAATACCTCCATACATTGTTTCATAAAATAGATTTCCTGAACCATCATAAGCTGTACAGGGATCACCATTTGGATTTGTTTGAAAACTTGGTGAAATGTGTGTCCAATCGTGCCCATCATTTGTGTACCACCCTCCATTAATATTATAAGCACCAAAGTATTGAGTTGGATTTAATGGATTTTGGCTTACGTGTGGTTCTGCATCATCTACACCAAGATAAAAGTCATCATAACCATCAATTGTAACAACCTCCGATTGCATAAGCGGATTATTATTTATTTGCATCATTTCCAGCGGCACTCTATCAAAATTAGGGTCATCCCATTGAGCAAACGATGATGTAAGAAAAATAAAAAAAAGAAAAATGAAAGAAAAAAAGAATTGATTTGTAAGAATATACTTCATGCGTCCTCCTTGGATTTTTGTTAGAAAATTGATCTTCATTTTTAAAAATTTACCGAAGTTTGCCATGTTGATATTAAAATTTATAAGCCAATTAAATTACCGGGAGAAATAACAAATTTCTAAAGGGTATTCTTCCACATTCCTTTTGCCAATATAAAATTTTCATTTCAATAAAGAAAATGATTTATTCTTTTTTTATGCACAAAATTGTAATACAGTTTGCAGATTCAAAGATATTAACGATGGGGGAAAAATAAATATTTTAACATGTTGGATTCAATAAAATCCGATAGGTAGTAATATGAGACTTAACATAAAAGCTTTTATTCTTGCTTATGGAATTATCCGGGGTTTAACAATTCTATTACTTACCTTCTGGCTCCTGATATTTGATTCAAATGGAAAAATTATTAATGATCTTGGTAATCTTTATTTGGGTTATTCACTAACCTAGCTTGGAGGAATAGTGCGGATGATATGAGGATTTGTGGATGGACTGATATCAGGTGCAATTTCCCTGGTTGTATAATAAAATAATAGGTGCTCTTATGAAACCAGTCTAGAAAAAACCTGCATCATCAATGATCGTTTCATTTTACTCCAAAAAGTTTTTTAAACTCTTCAGGATCGTTCATACTTAATATCTTTTCATTTTCTTCATTCTCATTTTGTGAAGTAGATAGTAGTTTCACAAATTCTTCTGACTTGATTACTTCACAAGAGCATACTCTTGCAAATTCCCTGAGGTTATTATCTGATGTAACAACTATAAGATTTTTTCTATTATTACTATTTTCAATTTGATTCTTAATGATATCATCAGCTGTTCTATTTTCAGAATAAATAATTTTAAGTTTTGAAACATTTATTGGTTCATTGGCAAAACCATCAAAATGCAATGTAATCTTTGCTTTTTTCTTAACAAAATATCGTTCAAGGATTACAGCCAGTTTCTCCCTGCTCGCTTGTTTGTTATTCCTCTGAAGCGATTGCAGGTCTTTCATTTTTCCAATCAGGTTATTTCCATCAATTATAAAATGTTTCACTATTAATTCCTTTTTTTTCTTTTCACATCTAACGTCTCACGTTTTACTTTTCCAGATTATCTTGTTTCAAAAAATTCATTTTGCTTCGTTATTTTTAAATCCTGAAGTTGAGGAGCTTTTACTCTTATTTCAAGCCGGTATCCACGATAAAATCCAACCGGGTTCCATGTAAAATTCATTATCCAGCAATGTAAATCGCGCGAAATCCTGACTTGTGGAGAAGTAAATTCTTTGCTTTTGAAATCATATCCTCCCGTTACTGAAAATTTCCATTTGGGAGTAAGATTAAAATTAAGGTTTCCGCTAATATTAGAATATTTATTTTCATTCTCCGGTGTTGGACGTGAAAGATTAAAATTATATGAAAGAGAAATGTCCCAGGGAATACTGAAATCCGGATCACCTTCAGGATAAATTCCTTTATAAACATTACTCTGATCATCTCTTAATCCATATTCATCTTTTTCATTATTATTGGAAGGATTCTTTCCGGTTTCAGATGTACTTAGCTTTTCTCCGGACAGATGTGTAGTAACAGAAAAACTCAAGTTTGTCAATCGAAGCAAACCTTTTCCTTCATCGATTAAATATTTATTAATTCTTGGTGTTGTGCCTGCGTAATCGTAAGGTGTAAAACTTGATGAACCTGAAAAATCGAACAGATCGCTTATTTGTGTTCTGTATGATAAACGGAGATCAGAAAAATTTAAAGTATCCGCAGCAATATTATAACTTATTCCAGCAGAAAGATTTAATAATTGTATTTTTTGTTCTTTTGAAGTTGTATCAGTTGGATCCGGTATGGTTTTCATTTCAAAATTATTTCCGATGTTAAAGCTTAACAACTGCTGCTCACCTGAACTGGCACCACCGAATATTTCTTTAGAAAATTTATCATACTTCACAACTTTTCCGGAAGTATCAGTATACTCTTTATAGTATCCCCAGAATGGTTTTGAAAAATCAGGTCTGTAACTATAAGTAATCGATGGAGTAACAGTGTGTCTGATTGCACTAATCCCCGGTATTGGAGGAGTAAAAAATCCGAAAAATTTTGTTGATGCGCCTAGTCCAGCATCAAAAGTTCTAACAAAATCAATTTTATGAATGTCTTTAGTAACTAATGAAACTCCGCCAGTATCGTTTGGTTCAAAGTTGGTTTCGATTTGCTTGTTATACCATTTTTCCTGGTAACTGAATCTTGGCGAGATGGTAAAATATCCAAGCTTGGGTGAAAAATCGAAATTTAGATTGTGTTTTACTCCTCCTCTTATTTTTAAATCTCCATTTACTTTATTCCTGTTATTCTGAAATTGTCCTGAATAAGAATAGCCAAAAAGTTCATACCATTTTCTGTTCGATTCGGAGGAACCGGATCTGAAAGGATAGCTTTGAGATTTGCTGACAGATATACTTGGCAATACTTCATAGATATCATTGGTCTGAATAACTTGTCTGCGGTTGTAATTAATTGTTGTGCTTATACCGGATTCTTCCCAGGATTTTGAAAGAGTTGCATTAGAAATGATTTCATTCCTTAAATAGTCATTCGGATTAACAGTACCTCTCTGAAGAAAATTACTTGAAGCAAATTCAAGATTAGCATCCAACCTCATCGAAGGTGTAATTGTTTGGTTGTGATACCATCTCAGATCCCAATCAATCTTCTCATTAAAATCAGGGTCGGTTGATTCACCAGTCGTAAAATCTTTATATGATCCTTCTATCCTGCCGGTAAAATTATATCTCTTTGCATATCGGAAACGGCTGTTAAGAGTGTAACTTCCACGAGTATAATAATCTGCCTGTGCATTCCAATCCATATAATCACTTATAGCCCAGAAGTAACCGAACCTTGAAAAGTATGTACCATAAGTTCCGCTTGATCCAAAAACCGGTGCAATAATTCCAGAACGCCTGCCTGACTGTAGTGGAAGAACAGCAAATGGGATGGGTAAAGGAAGCGGTACATCACCAAAAAATAAAATGACCCATTCAGCTACAATTTCATCGTTCTGAATAACTTTCATCTTTGGAGAAAAAATATAATAGTCAGGATCTTTTTTATCGCAAGTTGTGTACTTTCCATTTTCAATGAAGTAAGTATCCTTCGTAACTTTTTTTATTTTTTCACCATGATAAAATGCCCCCTGTAATTCAGTATTAACTTCAGAAAGTGATCCCTGCCCCGTCTTAAAATTATACTTCATCGTTTGTCCTTCATAAACCTCTCCAGCATCCGAAAGAACGGGTGTATCCGACATTGTTCCTGACGAATCATTCATTTTGCCTTCAGCTTGAAGTTCATAACGATTAAAATCGATATAAATATTGGAGCTTTTAATATCAGTCTGTTTGTATTTAATATTTGCATTTCCGTGTATGCTCATCTTTTTTTCTTTTATGAAAAAAATAAGCGAATCGGATGCAGAAGCATAAATCACAGTATCAATATCTGACTTTTCATTTTCATCTGCTAAAAGACTTAAAGAATCGGGAGATTCAACAAGAAGTGAATCACTTTCGGAAAAAACCGAATCCACCTGTTGTGCGGAAAGCAAAGAAGTAGAAATTATACATATAATCAGTAGAAAGATCGATTTCATACTTGAAAAATAATAATTACTCCACTGATTAAATATACTATATTGAGTTGACGTTGAGATATAAAGTTTGTTACAAATTTAAAGTGCAGAAGGAAAGAACTTTCAGGTACGATGAAATACCAAAGCAGATGCGCCTTTTATACCCGCATCATTTTTAAGTTTGGCTGGTAAAATTTTTACACGTGATTTGATTGGAGACAGTACTCTTTTAATTGTAGTTTTTTCCATTGAATCGAAAAGTGGCTTTCCAAAGCCTGCCAATCCTCCACCGATAATAAAAACACTAATGTCCAGCACATTGCACAAAGAAGCAAAAGCCGATCCAAGCCGGACACCCAATTCTGTAATTACAGATTTTGCATATGCATCTCCTAATTCAGCAGCATACTGAATATTTCGGGGTGAAACTTTACTTAGATCATTCTCAATTAACTTCCAGATTTCTGATTCTGGATGATTTTTTAATTCGTTCCTTACTCTTTCCTTTAAATACTGATTACCTGCATATGCTTCAATGCAGCCATACGAACCGCAGTTACATTTTGGTCCGTTATAATCTATTGATATGTGACCAATCTCTCCTGCAGCTCCTTTATCACCATGATATATTTTATTATTTATAATAATGCCACCGCCGACACCGGTGCCAAGTGTTACCATTATAAATGAATTATATCGTTTACCGCTTCCAAAAATAAGCTCACCAATAGCTGCTGCATTTGCATCGTTATCAACAAAAACCTGTTTGTCAAATTCCTGCGAAATAATATTTCCGACATTAACTTTGTTCCAACCCGGAAGGTTTGGTGGATTTTCAACAATTCCTTTTCCAGGAGTTACAACTCCCGGACAGCCAATTCCTATTCCGACTATTTTATACTTTTTATCTGCAATGAATGAGTGAATTCCTTTTTTAATATTTTCGAGAACAGTTTTCGGTCCTTTCTCGGCTTCGGTTTTGAAGGAGTTCTTTTTTATGAGTTTGCCGGAATCTGAAACGATTCCAAACTTAATGCTTGTCCCGCCAAGATCAACACCAATTACATATTTTACTTTTTTATCCGCCATTTTTATTAAGAAGATAAATATAATTTAGTTCGTAAATTTTGAATCAACAATTATCAGTTCACCCGGATAAGAAATATTTCCAATCGGTGTTGAAACAGTTGGTTTTGCAAGTAAGGTTAATCTTGAAGAAGAACCTTGCTGACCACCGAGAGCCAAAGCAAGATTAACTAAGGACTCCAGCCCATTATTATTAAAGAAATTAAGCAAATCCATTTCCATTGTAAGAGGAATGATAATGGCTTCGCCCGTACCGGGAACAGTGAACGGGCTTCCAATATCACCGGAAATTGTCTGCTTATCATCTATCTTTAATTTCCATGCAAATGATTGCAGAGTTGCATTTGTTTTTGCATAACCACCAGTTCCGTCATTTGGATTTTTTGCATCGACATTCAAAACAAATGAAACAGGAAATTTTCCTGATGTTAAAGTTGAAGTAAGGTTTATTATTTCAAGAGCAGAAAAATCCTGGAACTTAGATTTACCAGAAATATTTACTCCTCCAATTGCAAAATTATTTACATCACCAAGCTTGAATTGTAATCGTGAAAGATTTGCAATAGTTTGGTAAACACTACAATTCATTCCTCCTAAAATTGTAAAAATGACAAATGTGGTAAATAATAATTTTTTCATTGTCTCCCTTTAAGGTTTAATTCAATTTGATTTAAAATTCTTTCAGCAACTTTTAAAGCACGCAAACCATCTTCACCTGAAACCACTAATTCTTTCCCATTAATTACGGCATCAACAAAAAGCTGAAGTTCGTATTTGAGAGCATTTATTTCCTGGTGTTCAGGTTGTGAATATACAAGTCGTTTCTTCTTTTCACCAACTCCAATTTCACCAAATGAAATGTAAGATTGATCAAATTCTTTCTCCACCGGAAGTAAACGATAAACATCAGAAATGCCTGTTGTAAAATCCAAAGCAAGGTAGCAATCGCGTTGAAAGATTCTCATCTTGCGCATTTTCTTTTGTGAAATTCTGCTTGCAGTAACATTTGCCACAGCACCATTTTCAAATTCGATTCTTGCGTTTGCAATGTCAATGTTATCTGAGACAACCGGAACCCCATTAGCTTTAATGTCTTTGACTTCACTTTTAACAAGGCTCAAAATTATATCGATATCATGAATCATAAGATCGAGAACAACTGCTACATCTGTCCCGCGAGGATTAAATTGTGCTAGCCTGTCAGTTTGAATAAACATCGGATCATTAATTAACTCTTCCATTGACACTAGTGCTGGATTAAACCGTTCAATGTGTCCAACCTGAAGCTTCAGATTTTTTTCTTTTGAAATTTTTACGAGATCTTCTGCTTGCGGAATTGTTGCAGTTATCGGCTTCTCAATAATAACGTGAACATTTTTTTCAAAACAATATTTTGCAAGTTCATAATGTGCGGTTGTTGTTGCAGCTATAGAAACTGCGTTTATATTTCGGAGAAGATCATCGAGTTTTTCAAATGATTTTACATTTAATTCTTTTTCAACTGATTTGGCCTGGTCAGGATTAGCATCATAAATTCCAACAAGATTTGCATTATCGATTTCAGAAAGCAGCTTTGTGTGTAACTTTCCAAGATGACCGGTACCAATAACGCCAATATTCAATTTTTCCATATTATTTTGTTATTACTTTAGCATACCCGATAATTCTATCATATCCTCCATCCTGTTGTTCTTTATAATACAGAAAAACATGAAATTCCTTGGAATGGTTCCACGTATTTCCTTCGAGAATCTGCCAGTCAGCATTTTGAATTTCAGTCCCTAACAAATCAGCGACAACATACTGATAGTCATAAATTCCGCGTTTAAGATGAAGTGTTAGTGAATGGACTCCACCGCTGTTATCCATTTTACTTTCGGGAGAAAGTTTCCAGTCATTAAAAGCGCCGACAAGAAATATATCACTTTGAATTTCTTCAGGAGGTCGGATAGAAAAGGTTACATTTAAATAAGTTGAAAAATCATCTTTAAAATCACTATAAAGCAACCCTCCATTTAAATCTGTTCCGGTTGGATTTTTATAAAAACGGGATTGTTCAATTCCATCACGTTGTGCATGAACGTCAGGACC
The DNA here is from genome assembly GCA_963822905.1 of uncultured Ignavibacteriales bacterium. Classification (GTDB taxonomy): domain Bacteria; phylum Bacteroidota; class Ignavibacteria; order Ignavibacteriales; family Ignavibacteriaceae; genus CAWGJF01. Next base: position 1,483,832 of record CAWGJF010000001.1, on the reverse strand, counting down.
GGAATACAAATTATGATTTCTTAAATCTACTTGTCGATATTCATTACCAGCCTGGATATCTCTTGCCGTAAAAGTAAACTTCCGGTCAGCATCCCACTTAAATTGTCTTTTGAGATCATTCATATTTCTATTAACAACAATTGGATAATCGATAAGATGATCATCAATTATTTCAACATGATCTACAAAAGCGGGATGAAAATCTGCAGGTAAATAAAAGTCTGTAGACACATTAAATGCTTTTGCGAGATCGACAGGCCAATAAGATTTGTCTTCGAGTTCATCTTGTTTCACTTTTACAGAAATAGGAAAATCATTTTTAACTACATAAAATCTTCCCTGTCCATAAACAATCGAACTGTCCTGTGTATCAGTAATATAAAATCTCCATTTGCCCGAAAATGGAAACTCAACATCACCTTTACTATCCGGAAAACTTCCTTTAAAATGATACTTTGCGTCGTCAATCACTGTGATCGGCAGATTATCAAAATCAAGGAAATAATTGGTAGAATGATTTTGATTAAGTAGGAAAATATTTTGAGTTGGCTTCCAGTCAGAATCACAAAAACGAAATACCATATTCATATTGGGAATAAAATCTCCCTGAACATCAAATTCTATTACGAGTTTATTGCTTTCTACTATAACTGGAATTGAAGTCTTGCTGTCTGATGTGTATGCTATTAAACTTTTAACAGTGAAGTCTTGTGGAAATTGAACAGCAGAAAAAATCAGGATAAAAAAGAGTGAATATATTTTCAAAATGTTTCCTGGTTTAAAAATCAAAAATTTCTACACATTTAATTGAATTGTAAGGGATAAAAATCCCCACGCGCTGTTCTTCACGTTTGCTTTCAAGCAGTAATCCATCGTCAAAAGCATTTATTAGTCTGCCGGTTTTGAAAACGATTTCATATAATGCCTGCTCTGTTTTGGGATCTTGTTTTACCCCATAGTTTTCATGAAGAGTTACATTTAAGGTTTGGTTAAGGTATTCGGTCCAGTCAATGTTCATTTCACCCTCTGTATTATTCATTTACATATGCAATTTAGTTTTTTTATCGGTAAGAAACATTGGGAAAGTATGAGTATATATTATACGATATGTTGATAATTAATAACCAAAGATTATCAATTGTTAATTCTCCGCTTCTCTTTTATCTTTTGACTGACAAAAATAATTGACAAATTAAAATTAATTATTGTAAAAAATTATTAAAATCTATTCAATAATGTTCTGCTGAATACTTTATTAAATTATTATAAAAATGAACTACAATTTCAAATATGTGATTTTGTTGCTTATCAATTTCTTTATTTCAACATTTTCACAGAGTTATGCTCAAACAGGCAAAACTGAAAAAGTATTTACTGCTCCAATTACATTTGACAGTGTAGACCTCTCAGAATTTATTTCAAGTGAATATATAACCTGCGTGGGACAAGATACTTATGGATTTATGTGGTTTGGGACAAAAGATGGTTTGTTAAGATACGATGGTAAAAACGTAAAAGTTTATAAATCGATTGAAGGAGATTCAACTTCCATTACTGGAAATGATATAATGACAGTTTTTTCTGATTCAAATGGTAATCTCTGGATATCCGCAAACGGATTACTTCGCTATAATTTCGAGAAAGATAATTTTGAACGGATTGAACCACCAGTATTTGATTCGCTTTCAACCAAATTAAAATTTATAAATGCTTTTTGTGAGGATAACCAGGGAAATCTCTGGCTTGGAACATTCGGACAAGGTTTATATAAATTTAACCTGGCTTCAGGAAAAATAACTTATGTAAAATTAGGTAATAATATTCCCCCAATGTTCAAAGATTTTCTGATTATGTCTCTTTCATTTGATGGTTCTGATTTAATCTGGCTAACAACAAATGGGCGGCAATTTGTTTCTGTAAACATTTATACAAATGAACAGCATCACTATAAAATCGAAACTAAGGGTGATCTACAAAGAATACTTTGTGATAGTAAGCGAAGGCTGTGGCTTGTAACTAGCGGTGAATCTTTAAAGAGAATTTATATTAAAGACAACAGCAAATTTTCTTATGATATATTTGAAAATGTTCGGGCAAAGGATTTATTCCAAAATATACACGAATGGCGTGATGGAAATCTATGGATAGAAACTCAATCGGAAGGGATTTTCGTTTTCAACCCTACTAATCGTGAAACAAAAAATTTTCGTTATAACAGCCGGGATGAACACAGCATACCGGGAAATAATATTGAAAATATTTTTGAAGACAGATCAGGAAATATTTGGATTGGAACAGACAAAGGTCTTTGTAAATGGTCGAAATGGAAGAAGGCTTTCAGGCATTTTCAATATGATACGGAAAACTCAAACAGCATCAGCGGTTCTGAAGTAACCGGGATAGACGAAGATAATGAAGGTAATTTGTGGATTTCAACACTTAACACAGGATTTTGTAAACTTAATTTAACTACAGGACAATTTACCAGATATAACCCTGAAACTTATAGCATCAAATCACCGTGGGCTTTAGAAATACTTTCTGTAAATGATGGATCAGTCTGGATTGCAACAAATTTTATGCATGGACTTAATCATTTCAATCCAAAGTCGAATTCTATTAAAGAATATTTACATAATTCAACTGATGAAACTACTTTGAGCTCTAATCTTGTTACTTTGCTTTTTCAGGACAAGCAAGGTAGAATATGGGTTGGACCAGCGAATAATGGTTTAAATCTTTACAACCCTGCAGAAGATAATTTTACAAGATTTAAAAATAATCCATCCGATGAAAATTCTTTAAGTGGTAATGATGTTTATTCAATTTACCAGACAAGTAATTCTGTTCTGTGGATTGGAACTAACAACGGGATAGATGAATTTAACCCGGATAACCAATCGTTTAAAAATTATCTGCCGCAAAAACCATTAAATGATACTTCAAAATCATTTGATGTTTACAGCATTTGTGAAGGAACTGGTACAAATATCTGGCTGGGTACAAACGAAGGATTATTCCTTTTCGATACTGTAACAAAAGTCTTCGAACAAATGCCTGAGTTACCGGAGATAATTGATAAAAGAGTATTTGGCATTTTAAAAGATAATTCCGGTAAACTATGGCTTCAGACGAAATCAGCTCTTGTTAAATTTAACCGGGATAATAAAACTTTCAGAATTTATAATAAACAAAACGGGTGGATTCAAACCAGTGTATTTGAAAGAGAATGGAGAGGCTCTTACAAAAAACTCAACTCCGGTGAAATGGTTTTCGGTGGTTCAAACGGAATTACAATTTTTAACCCGGAAGACATAATAGACAACGCTGAAAGTCCGCAAGTTTACCTAACTGGTTTCAGTTTATTTAATACTGCGATTGAAGTAAACGGCAATCCGTTCGGCGAAAGGAAAAATCAGGATTCAATTCTCACAAAGTCTGTTTTATTTGCAAATAAAGTTGTTCTCAACCACGATGAAAACTCGTTCACATTTAATTTTGCTTCTCTTGATTTTACAAATCCATTTGCTAATCAGTATGCATACAAGCTGCAAGGATTTGATAAAGACTGGATTAATTCCGGCAATTTAAACACAGCGTCATTCACAAACATTCCACCGGGTAAATATGTATTTCGCGTAAAAGCATCAAACAGCGATGGTTACTGGAATGAAGAAGGTGCTTCAATTAAAATTATAATTCTTCCACCATGGTGGAAGACGACAAGCGCCTATTTTGGCTATGTTATTTTCTTTTTGTTAATTCTTTACTTACTCAGAAGATTTGAGATAAACCGTATCAAAACACGCAACCAGCTAAGAATGCAGGAATTTGAAACTAACAAACTCCACGAAATTGACCAGATGAAATCGCGATTCTTTGCAAATATATCTCACGAGTTTCGAACTCCGCTGACTTTAATTTTAGGAATTCTTGATAAACGATTGAAAAGACCTGAAGAAGATAAGTCAGATTTTAAAATAATGAAAAAGAATGCGGATAGGTCACTGCAACTTATCAATCAATTGCTGGAACTTTCAAAACTTGAAGCAGGCACGGTAAAAATAAAAGCTGGGGGAATTGATATCGTCAGGTTTACCCGAAGGATAGCTTCTTCCTTTGTTTCACTTGCTGACCAGAATAAAATAGACATAATCCTAAATAATCTTTCACTTAAAACAGACAAACTAATTGATCCGGTAATTGTCTATTTCGATTTTGAAAAAATGGAAACTATAATTTATAATCTGCTTTCAAATGCACTTAAGTTTACACCGGAAGGAGAAAAAATATCTATAAATATCACTACAAAACAAAATACGGTGGAAGTTTCTATTACAAATACCGGAGTTAATATTCCTGAGAATGAATTGCCTCATTTATTCGATAGATTTTACCAGGGTAATTCAAATGATAATAAAAACTTTGAAGGAACCGGGATTGGGCTCTCTTTGGTAAAAGAACTAATTGAAATGCATCATGGTGAAGTAACCGTTTCAAGTAAGAATAACCAAACAACATTCACAATAATTTTACTACTGGGTAAATCACATTTTTCCGATGAACAAATCATGGAAGATTCTCAAGGAGTAATTAAAACTGAAACAGAATTAATTCAAAGTGTAAATGATGCGATTATAGATGTAGAACTGTCCAATCGAAATGAAACAAAAAATGAAGGTGGAATAATTTTAGTTGTTGAGGACCATTTTGATTTAAGAAACTTTATCTGTGAACAGCTTGAAGACGAATATTCAATCATAGAAGCTGAAGATGGAGAAAAAGGATTTCAGCTTGCCGAAGAAATAATTCCTGATTTAATTATCAGCGATATAATGATGCCGAAGATGGATGGTTATCAATTAAGTAAAGAAATAAAGAATAATTTTAAGACAAATCATATTCCGGTTATTCTGCTTACAGCAAAAGCTTCTTTAGAAAATAAGCTCGAAGGATTAGAAACCGGCGCGGATGATTATCTTATTAAACCATTCAACACAGATGAATTAAAAACCAGGGTAAAGAATCTTATTCGTTTGCGCCAGCAGATGAGAGAAAAATTCCGAACAGAAATGATTTTAAAACCAGCGGATGTCATTGTACCTTCCAATCAAAAAATTTTTATTGATAAGCTTACGAACATTATTGAAAAAAATATAGAGAATGAAAATTTTAGTGTAGAGGTTTTGAGTACTGAAATTGGAATGAGCCGTTCACAACTTCATAGAAAACTAAAAGCTCTTACAAATCAAGCTCCGAGTGAATTTATAAGGAATTTCCGGCTTCAACGTGCCGCTAACTTAATCAGGCAAAATGCAGGCAATATGGCAGAGATTGCATATAAAGTTGGTTTTAACTCACAGGCATATTTTACTAAAATGTTCCAGGAAAATTTCGGCATCACTCCATCAGATTTTAAAAAACAATCAAACAAATACGAAGACCATCAAACATCAGAAAATTGATTAAAAATTTAACATCTCCATTCCTATACGACATATCTTATAAAATCTGATACCAAATTGAAATAATTTCGCATTTTTTTAATGCAAGTTTCCACCGTATAAAAAAATTCATTTATGAAAGGAAACTATGTTTAAAAAAATCTTTCTGCTAACCATATTGGCTTTTTCATTCGTGTCAACGGTGGCACAGAATAGCTGGTTTTGGCAAAATCCACTTCCCCAGGGGGGAAGTTTAAAAGATGTAAGCTATCTCGGATCTGACATAATTGTAGCTGCCGGAGAGAGCGCTGTTTTTATGAAAAGTAATGATGGCGGAAATAACTGGGATATGCAATTTCAAATAAATGGTGAAACGGGCAGCATAGATGCTCTTTATTTTATAAATGAATCAACAGGTTGGATCACAATTGGGAATAAAATTCTAAAAACAACGGATGGTGGTGCAAGCTGGACTTCTTACTCAACCGGATTCTTTGCTTCCTTTCAACAAATTTTCTTTATCAATGAGACTACCGGTTGGGTAGTTGGAAATGTTGGAACAACATGTAAAACCACTGACGGCGGATTAACATGGACTGAGCATTTAATTTCGACTCCCTCAAACAATACACTTTATTCAATATTTTTTATTGATGAAAACAACGGATGGACTGTTGGCTCTTCCGGTGTTAACTATTTTACAACTGATGGAGGAATTAATTGGACAGCCGGTGGAAATGCTTCTTTAAATACTTTGTTTTCAGTTTTTTTTATTGATTCAAATACAGGCTGGGTTGCCGGAAGCCAAGGAGCTATTCTCAAAACTACTGATGCTGGTACAAGCTGGACAATAACAAATAGTAACTCTGCTGAAGTACTCAATGATATTTATTTTACAGATGCTGACACTGGTGTAGCAGTTGGCTATGATGGTACAATTCTTAGAACTACTAATGGTGGAAGCGATTGGAGTACAGCACCTTCACCAACAAATATTATTTTGAATGCAGTTGATTTTTATGATGCTAATAACGGCTTTGCTGTAGGCGGAACCGGTACTCTGGTTGCTACAACCAACGCCGGGCAAACCTGGGAAATGAAAAGCAACGGAGCAGGTGCGCCTGATTGGCTTTATGATCTTGATTTTCTTAATGAAAATCTTGGCTGGGCAGTTGGCTACCTGGGGACTGTAATGAGAACAACGGATGGCGGTAATCACTGGGAATCTCAGCATCTTGATTCAGCCAACACTTATCTTTTTTACATTAAAATGCTGGATGAAAACACTGGCTTCCTTTGCGGAGGAGAGGGAAAAATTGCTAAAACAACTAACGGCGGAACAGATTGGTATATGAAATCATATCCAACAAGTTGGGGGTTAAACGGGATAGATTTCATTAACCAAAATGAAGGCTGGATCGTCGGTGCGCAGGGTACTTTACTTAAAACAACGAATAGTGGTGAACAGTGGTTTTCAGTTTCCTTTCCTCAAGTTATTTCATTGAATGCTGTAGCTTTCCTGGATGCTTCTAATGGTTTAATTGCTGCAGCAAATGGATTAATATTTAAAACTTCGGATGACGGTGTAACCTGGAATTCCGTTAGCAGTGGAGTTACATCTTCTTTATATGCAATGTACTTTATAAATAATACAACCGGCTGGATTTGCGGAGCTAATGGTACGGTGCTTAAAACAACAGATGCCGGCAGCACATGGAACAGCCAGAATACAGGGGTTAGTATAAATCTTTCCTTATTCGATATTCATTTTATTGATGAAAACATTGGCTGGGCAACCGGCGGTTTAGGTACAATCATACATACAACAGATGAGGGAAAGACCTGGAGCATTCTGAATTCATTAAATAACGGTAGCTATGAATCTGTTTTTTTTGTTGATGGACAAACCGGCTGGATCGCTGGAAATAATGGGCTGATACTCAAGACAATAACTGGTGGGACCACTTCAGTTAAAGAAGATTTGACAAGTTCAGTTCCCGGCTATTTCAATCTTTCTCAAAACTACCCCAATCCATTTAATCCGACAACTAAAATCAGTTGGCAGTCTTCAGTTAGTAGTTGGCAAACACTAAAAGTTTATGATGTTCTTGGAAATGAAATAGTAACACTTATTAATGAATTCAAACCTGCCGGAAGTTACGAAGTTGAATTTGATGGTTCCAATCTTCCAAGTGGTGTTTACTTCTACAGATTGAATGCGGGAACTTATTCCGTTTCCAGGAAAATGATATTAATTAAGTAATTGAAGAAAAGGGAAGTGAAATGTCTATTAATTCATATAAACTGGTTACTCTCTTATTAATTTTAAGCAGTGTCTCATTTGCGCAAAATTTTGAAATCAAATTTGATAGTCTTAATGCAAGTGGTTGGTTTGGAGGAGATAACAATCCGGCTCAGCACCGAAATGTTGTTGTTGCGCAGAGTGTATTACTAAATCAGCCTGTTAAACTCCAGACGTTTGCTTTTTACTTTACAGTTCCTTTCGACTCAGCAATTAATGGAACAGGAAACGGGCATGAAGTTACTTTAAAACTGAATGTAAGGGATTCATCCGGTGCAATTCTAAATACCGAACAGGTAATTGTGCCAGATACTTTTTCGGGAGGCTGGGTTACGTGGGATAGTATAAACTATGATATAAACCAGCCCGGTAAATATATATTTTCAACCTATCTGGTTGGCGGTATCGATTCAAATAAAGTAACATCCGGGCAAGGATGTGATTTTAATGGTGGATATCCTGATGGTGAAAGATATGTTAAATATGCTGTGAGTGATTCCGATGCTGAAGCTTGGGGAGATTGGAGTGTGCATCCGTGGGATTCTGATTTCTGGTTAACCGGAACTTTAACACCTACATATGTTGATGGGAATAGTTTGTTGGCTCAATACTTTCATTTAGAACAAAACTATCCCAATCCATTTAATCCGACAACTAAAATCAGTTGGCAGTCTTCAGTTAGTAGTTGGCAAACACTAATAGTTTATGATGTTCTTGGAAATGAAATAGTAACACTTATTAATGAATTCAAACCCGCCGGAAGTTACGAAGTTGAATTTGATGCTTCAAAATTTCCAGGCGGAGTTTATTTCTATCAATTACAAGCTGCAAGTTTTCTCGAAACAAAAAAATTAGTTCTGATGAAATAATATGATTGAAATAAATAGATATAAAGGGAACAAATAAAATGTATAAACAACTTATCAACAGATTTTGTGTAATAACAATTTTCAGTTTATGTGTGATTATTACAACATCATTTGCACAGTCGCCTGAAGTACTATGGGAGAAAAGTTTTGGAGGTATTGAATCAGATGATGGAAATGCTATTCTGCAAACATCGGATGGAGGTTTTATAATCTTTGGAAGTACTTCATCTTCAGGTTTGGGTGGTTCTGATATTTGGCTCATACACACTAATAGTCTTGGTAATGTCCTATGGTCAAAAACAATAGGTTTTGATCAGATAGAACGTGGTTTTGATGGCAGAGAAACTTTTAATGGTGATTTAATCGTAACAGGTTATACAAATTCAATCGGCGCAGGTAACTATGATGTATTTCTTGCAAGAACTGATTCTTTGGGTGATACTCTCTGGACTAAAGCTTATGGTACAACAGGATATGAAAGTGGTAATGCGGTTTTTCAAACACCAAATGGTGGGGGTTTTGTAGTGGCGGGGGAAACCGGTACAACTGTATCTTCGTTTTATGATGCATATCTTGTTAAAACTAACGCTTCCGGTAATTTATTATGGACCCAGACAATTGGCGGAAAAAATGACGATGGAGCCAACGATGTTCGTCAAAACTCTTACGGAGATTATATAATTACAGGTTACACTAAATCCTTTGGAGCCGGTGATTATGACGTTTGGCTTATTTGTACAGACCCTTCCGGAAATGTTCTCTGGAGTAAAACGTTCGGTGGTAATCAGGAAGATATCGGACAAGCAATTGTTCCAACGTCAGATGGTGGTTGTGCAATAACGGGATTGACCTATTCTTTCGGCTCAGGAAACTCCGATATTTATTTGATCCGAACCGACTCTTCAGGTGATTCACTATGGACAAAAACATACGGTGAAGCATCAACATATGAGGGAGGGTATTCTCTTGCAAAAACTAACGACGGTGGCTTTGTAATTACCGGTACTTCTGTTTCAATTGCTAATTCAACTCAAAATGTAATAGTTATTCGCACCGATTCTTTAGGAAATGAAATCTGGACAAAAACGATTGAAGAAAATGGTAGTGCTGTTGGTTATTCAATTCGTAAAACTACTGATGGTGGTTATGCTGTTGGCGGGAGTTTGACACCTTCCGGTACAGCAGAATCAGATGTATTGTTGATTCGTTTAGGTCCAGAACAGTTAACTGATGTCAAAGACATATCTTCAAATAAAGTTTTTCAATACGAACTTTTGCAAAATTATCCAAACCCGTTTAATCCAACCACAAAAATAAGTTGGCAGACTTCTATTAGTAGTTGGCAAACACTTAGAATTTATGATGTCCTTGGAAATGAAATTGCAACACTTGTAAATGAATATAAACCAGCAGGAAATTATGAAGTGGGATTTGATGGTTCTAATCTTCCAGGCGGCATCTACTTTTACAGATTGCGAGCAGGTGGTTTTTCACAAACAAGAAAATTGGTTTTGCTTAAATAAACCAGTTAAAGAATACAAATAAGAAAATGGTATTACAGATGCTTGAACAAATTAAAACATATCCGGATAATGATATGAGTGCAATAAGAAATCAAGAAGTACTGAATGTAGCCGCTATCAGGGAACACTTTCGTTTTCCGGGTAACCGTATTGTGACAAACAACGCAGCAAGTACACAGCCGCCTTTTAAGCTTGTACAACTTTATAATGACCTTATCTCTGGCTATGAAAATGTTCATCGCGGACAATCTAATGCTTCAAAACAGATGACTAATCTTTTCGAAGAATCTTATGACACAATTACCCGGTTTATAAATGCACCTGGCCGGCAAAATATTGTTATAACCCGGAATGCAACAGAAGCAAATAATGCCGTAATGTATTCCCTTCTTACCACATTCAGAGATGGAGATAATATTATTACAACTTTGATGGAACATAATTCGAATTATGTACCATGGTATGCACTATGCAAAGAGATTCTTCCAAAGTTTGGAATTAAAGTTGAATGCAGACTCGTAAATTTCCATCCTCATACTGGTGAGCTTGATCTTTCTCATATGAGATCTTTAGTTGACTCAAGAACTAAACTAATTTGTTGTACAGGTGCATCCAATTTTTTCGGTACGAAACTTCCATTACATTTAATAAAGGACATTGCCAATTGTAGTGGTTATGTTCAGCCAGACGGAGAAAATCGATCGCTATTGCTTATCGATGGAGCTCAGCTTATTCCCAGTACCTTTACTGACTTCCAGGCATTGGATGTTGATTATCTTTCATTTTCCTTTCATAAAATGCTTGCTCCATTTGGTGTTGGAGTTTTATGTGCTAAAGAATATTTACTGCATGATTCTCTTCCTTTTTTATATGGCGGCGATATGATTGCAGAAGGTCAGGTGTCTCCTGAAAAAGTTGATTATAATTTTCTTCCGTGGAAATATTCTGCAGGAACTCCCAATATTCTTGGAACAATTGTTTCAGCACAAGCTATTCGTTATCTGCTTGATCTTGCATTGAATCCTGATGAACATAAATACTTTAATACAAACAATGATTTTCTTTATCAAACTGTTGAAGAAGCAATGCACAGAATTACCCGGCACATCTGCATACTTACTCAAAGAGCTATGGATATTTTAAGCCGGGTAAAAGGAATAACTATTTACGGACCTAAAAATGTTGAGCGCAGAACAGGACTTATTTCATTTAATGTTTCCGGCTGGAATCCTGTTGATATTGCAGAAGCTTTAAACATGGTTGGTGTTGAATCAAGAGCGGGCTGTCATTGTGCAACACTTGCTCACAGACATTTAAATCTTGATCCGCCTGCAAGTTGTAGGTTAAGTTTTTATTTGTACAATACACTTGAAGAAGTTGAATACGCAGCCAAATCTGTGGAAAGTATTGTTAAAAATAATTGAGTGCAAAATGTCTTTCACTTCAAATTCCCCGGAAGTAGACTTCTGTTTATTGGTTTTTTTCCTTATTTGAAAAGTAATTTCCCTTACTCAATTTGTTCGAAATATTTTGTTTAGTGGATAGCAAATTAATGGATAAAAATCCTGGATAAATTTAAGCTGAAGAAAAGAAACAAAGGATGTTGTTGCATTTTTACAGTATGATCAAAAAACCCCACGTCATTGAGCCAAAATTTTAATTGCCCGTTATATTAAACAAAAAATAATTCATTGAAGAATTAATTACTTAAATATTCTTTCATGTTGATTCTAAAATTACAGTCCCGGATATAATAATTCACATTCCAATATATCTTTATTATAAGTTTCTTGATAACTGAATAATCCGGGCTTATCTAAAATCCGTCAAGACACACACAAGAATCAAAACAATGATAACAGTAAACATCAAAAGAATTTCCTTCAACCTCCTCTTTTCCATCTGACGGATATCAACTTCTGTTGCCTGACTCAAGTGCATATAACAATAGTAACTATTTCGAAGAGAATGATTACTGCATTTCGTTCCATCGGGATTGATTCCTTTGCACATTGATTTTGATTTCATCTCTTAACCATTTTTTTTGAAATTCACATTAAAAAGATAAGGCATCGTTTCGATAATCTATTTAGTACATGTACTAACTATTTTTTAAATATGGACAGAAATCTTTAGTACATGTACTAAACTTTGAATGGATAGCAAGCAATTTATGATGGATTTTATGCGTTTTTAAATTTCCTTAAATTTGAGTCGTATAAATCCGGATTTTGGATTTTCATTGCTATTAGTAGTTATAGATTAAATATGATACTTCAATCAATCAAAGAAAAAAAAGTTGTTATCGGGTTAATATTAATCTGCCTGTTCATGATTTTTATTTCATACAAACAAATATTTAATTTGTTTGACACTTCTATTAATAATCTTATGAAGAATAAGTTAGCATCTAAACAGTATTGGCGCTTTAATACAATTAGTTCACCAACTCCTGAAATAAAGAAGGATGAAGTTGGGAACACTTTTTATATTTTTAAGAAAGGAGAAATACAGGATAACTTATTATATGTTTCAATCAGAAGTGGATATTCAGAAAAGGAATGTCCAAATATAACTTTTACATATTTTCATGTAATACCCGGGGGAATCATTCTTGAAAAAGAAACAGATGGAAATTTCAACAGACAAACTTATACTCTTATCGATTATGTTGAGAGTATTTCAAATAACACTTTTGTCATTGAAAATGATGTTCGATATAATTTAAAGAATATAACATACACTATTGAAAACCTTCTTTCAGGAGAATACAGAATTCTGATTCAGCAAAAAAATCTCTCTGACAAATATCTGGGATTCAAAATTTACGACAATATTCCAACTGAATGGAGTTTAAATGAAGATAAATTACAATTATTGGACCCTCTTTCTTTTTTAGTTGAACCAGATATGGATACTAGGTGGTATTATGTAAATAATGTGGTAAACAATATACCGGTTTTAGAAATCTCTTATAAAATTTATAAAGATGGCAAGTGGTCAGAAGATAGAAGTATGAATAACTCTTCGGGTGAAATCTACCTTGAGAATAGAGTTTGCAAAACTAAAAACAAATTCTTTTTCAGATCACCGAATCCTGTAAGAGAATGGATTGAAAATGAATTAGTTCCGGATAGTTCTGGTATAGATGAGTTTATTCACAGTCAGGATTTCAAAAATTTATTTGCAGATGAGTTCGGAGATAGTCTCGCAATTAAATTTGGAATAAGTATTGAACCAATGCTGTGGTCAAAATATAATTATCAGAATATTTATTCTGATTATTATGTATTACCAAGTGAAAAAATCTTTGAGAGTTTTTTGGAGAAAAGTGAATAAAAAAAGCCCCATCTACCGGGGCTTAATTTAATATCTAGTTATTATTTATAAAACAAATTATAAAGCTTTCAACTCATTTGTTAATTTCGTAATAGCATCCTTAGCATCACCAAAATACATAAGAGCATTTGGATAAAAGAATAATTCGTTATCTATTCCTGCATATCCAACATTCAATGATCTCTTATTTATAACCACTGTTTTTGCATAATCAACATTTAAAATAGGCATTCCGAAAATAGGGCTATTTTGATCATGACGGGCTGCCGGATTGACAACATCATTTGCACCGATAATTATTGCAACATCTGTATTCGGGAAATCATCATTTATATCTTCCATTGCATAAAGTTTATCATAAGGAACCTGTGCTTCAGCAAGCAGTACATTCATATGTCCTGGCATTCTTCCTGCAACAGGATGAATTGCAAATCTAACTTTTACTCCCTTCTTCTCGAGTGCGTTCATTAAATCTCTTACGGCATGTTGAGCCTGTGCAACCGCCATTCCATAACCGGGAACAATAATTACACTGCTGACTGATTCAAGTACCATTGCAAGTTCTTCTGCGTCGATTGATTTAACATCACCCTTGTGCGTGGTGCCTTCTGCTGCAGGGCCACCAGCTCCTGCTGAAGCCCAGCCCCCAACCAGAACATTCAAAAGTGATCTGTTCATTCCACGGCACATGATTAAAGTAAGAATTATTCCTGAAGCACCGACAAGTGCACCGGCAATTATTAATTCATTATTCCCGAGAACAAAACCAGTTGTTGACGCAGCAATTCCAGAATATGAATTCAACAATGAAATCGCAACCGGCATATCTGCTCCACCAATTGGAAGGACAAGGAGTACACCAAGAATAAGTGAAATGCCGGTTACAATTAAAATCAATTCCGGCATTGACGGGTCAACTACAATATAAACCCCGGCTGCAATAACAATAAGTACCAATAATGCATTCAGAGGGTGTTGCAATGGATATTTAACAACTTTACCGGTTACAAGTCCTTGCAATTTTCCAAAAGCGATTAATGAACCTGTGAATGTAACGCTGCCAATTAATAAGGAAAGTACAATTGCAACCCCGGTATTGATCGGAATAACCGGTTCAATTTTATAATACTCAGAGAGTGCAACAAGTAATGAAGCTCCTCCGCCAAATCCATTTAACAAGCCAACCATTTGCGGCATTCCGGTCATCTGAATTTTCATTGCCAGAACAACACCAATTAACGAACCAACAACAACTCCAAGGATTATATATTCGTATGTTAATACATTTTGATCGAATAATGTGATCACAATAGCCATCAGCATTCCTATTGCTGCAAAAAGGTTTCCTTTCCGTGCAGTTTTTGGAGAGCTTAAATATTTAATACCGAAAATGAAAAAGATCGATGATACCAGATATGTTATTTCTATTATTATTCTCATTTTTTAAACTCACTTCTTTTTGAACATTTTGAGCATTCTGTCAGTAACCAGGAATCCACCCACCACATTTATCATTGCAAACATTACAGCAACTACTCCTAGTATCGTACTAATAGTAAACTCTTCCAATCCTGCACTAAGAAGTGCGCCAACTATAGTGATGCCTGAAATTGCATTTGATCCGGACATAAGTGGAGTATGCAATGTGGGTGGGACTTTAGTAATGAGTTCAAAGCCTACAAAAATTGCCAGCACGAAAACATATATTTGCATTAAAAAACTAATTTCTGCCATTATTACCCTCTATATTTTTTGTTATAACCTTTATTTAAGAAGGTCTTTAATTCTTTGATTTACAACTTCACCATTATAAGTGATGAGGCTACCTTTAATAATTTCATCTTCAAGATTAAGATTGAAGTTCCCTTCCTTAGTAAAATGAAGAATAAAATTAAGAATGTTTTTAGAGTACATTTCACTTGAGTGTGTTGGAACCATACCTGGTAAATTTGGTTCACCGATAATTGTCACACCATGTTTTTTAACATTTTTTCCTTTTTCACTTACTTCACAATTACCGCCAAACTCAACAGCCATATCAAGAATAACACTTCCGGGTCTCATTTTCTTTACCATTTCTTCTGTAACAAGAACCGGAGCTTTTTTACCAGGAACAAGAGCCGTCGTGATTACAATATCTGCTTCCGTAATATGCTTGAAGATTAATTCTTTTTGTTTCTGTAAAAATTCTGCTGAAGCTTCTTTTGCATAACCGCCGGCATCCTGCATATCTTCTGCACCCTCAACTTCAATAAATTTTCCGCCGAGTGATAAAACTTCTTCTTTAACTGCGGCACGAATGTCTGATACTTCAACAACAGCGCCTAAACGTTTTGCTGTTCCAAGTGCCTGCAATCCAGCAACACCAGCACCCATTATTACAACTTTAGCTGGCGAGATTGTTCCGGCTGCAGTCATCATTAATGGAAATATTTTACCAAGTTCATTTGCACAAAGTATAACACTTTTATAACCGCCAATGTTTGCCTGTGAACTCAACGCATCCATTTTTTGTGCAATTGTTGTACGAGGAATCATATCCATTGAAATAACATTTATTTTTTTCTGCGCACATAATTTTGCAGCATCTGGATAGTTAAGTGGATAAAGAAAAGTAATTAATAATGTTCCTTCCTTCATAAGTTCGAGTTCATTTTTCCCGGTCTCAGGATTATCAAGTGGTCTCTGAACTTTAAAAACAACATCAGCAGTTGAGTAAAGTTCATTTAAATTATCAATAACTTTTGCTCCGGCAGATGTGTATTGTTCATTAGTGAAGCCGGCACTCAGGCCAGCGTCTTTTTGAACCTGTACCTGGAATCCAGCTTTAATTAGTTTGGAGGCAACATCGGGAACGCATGCTACTCTGTTTTCTCCGGGGAGGATTTCTTTCGGAATTGCTATTATCATAGCGAGGGCTCCTCTGTTGATAAGAATAATTATTTAGTATAGAAACTTAAAATGATTGGAAAGGAATTCCAAGAAAAGTCAGTGAAATGGCAAGAATTATAAAAAATTATTATCCTTAAATCTGAGGTATCCAGATTAAATTATGTACGACAGGATCTATTAGTTAAAGGTAAAATTTGTTAAAGCAATTGAAATTCCAGAAAAATCTGAATCTAAACTTTTTTTAAGATTTGTAGAGCTGATATATCTAATTTCAAAATGCTTAGTGAAAAATTCCAAAAACTCTGAATTTAAATCAAACGAGTTTAGCCATTTAAATAACCCATTAGTGCTAACAATAATACCATCAGAAAACCGTGTTGAAGGGTATCCCCGACCTATAAAAGATCCTTTCAATACAGTAACTGTTTCAGCAAAATTAATGGAGTGACCCTTATGTACTATAACATTCTCATCACTTTTTAATTGAATTAGATTTTTCCAGATATCAATGTCCCCCAGCATTCCCTGATACGTTGAATTTCCCAATGAATCTCTTATAACTAAAAGATCTTCTGCTTCAAAGATCAAATCATAATTAATTACTTTTACATTAATATCATCAGAAGCAAAATTGATCCCAATTCCAATTGTATGACCTAAACGAGCAGTTAGGGGTAATGGATCAGCTTGAGCTGGATCCACATAATACACCTTATCTCCAATATTCAATCTTGAGTAACCTATAGAATAATTGAGAACAGGTTTTAATTTTGATTCATCATCAATTTGAAATGAAAGATTATCATCAATTAATTTTACAACTGGAATAGATAGAAGAATGCCATAATCTAAAGCTGTTGCATCTAAATCGTATTTCCCCGCTTCTAATCCCGTTATTTGAGTAAATTGAGAGTGAATATCCTTGAAAGTAATTCCAATTGAGAGCGAAATAAAATAATTCATTGCAACACCAAAGCCATAAGCACTATAACTATCAAAGGCATTAGTTCTGTAAATTATGAATTTTCCATAATCGAAGTTACTATGTATAAATCCTACCCCCGCACTTACACGTAATCCATTTAGCTCATTTACAAAGTTATAGCCCAAATTGAAAGCATAACTGTTAAATTTGAGATCATTAAAACCAAGCCAATCAGCTTTTGAAGGATAAAATTGCATTGAAAGATTTGTATGCTGACTTGAATATCCGAGCATCGCTGGATTAAAATAAAAACCAAAGGGATCGTCATTAGGATTTGAAACACCTGTCCACCCTAAACCATTCTGTTGAGGAGATGGACTTAATTGCAAGAAGGGTAATGCTGTTTGATCCTGTGCAAATGAATGAAATGAAAAAATCCATATAAAGGCAAAAGTAGCAAACAACTTTGAAGATTTCATTTTGGATCCCCCTCCATTAAAAATTGAATTGCTATAGTAAATATATCAATTCGGTTGCTCATGAGTAAGGCAATGAAGTGTGCCCAAACCCCAGACGAGATCCACAGCGTGGATTCCGATTACAGGCCTGTCAGTAATAAGCTCCGATAAAATACCCAATGCTGTTTTATCATTCGGATCATTAAATGTAGGTACAAGTACTGCGTAATTTGAAATGTAAAAATTCGCATAGCTGGCTGGCAATCTTTCTCCTTTAAAGAATACTGGTGAAGGCATTGGAAGAAATACCACATTTAATTTTGATCCATCAGCAAGTTTTACATCCTGAAGTCGTTCCTGGTTTTCATTTAACAGTTTATAATTTTCATCTTCCGGGTTTTTTTCTTCAACCAGCACTACAGTATTTTCATTTACAAATCTGCAAAGATCATCAACGTGTCCGTGTGTATCATCGCCGGCAATTCCCTTTCCCAGCCAGATTACTTTTTTTATTCCAAGATATTCTTCAAAAACTTTTTCATAATTATTTTTTGTAAAACCCGGATTTCTAACCTGGACTTTTTCATCCATCAGGCACTCTTCTGTTGTAATTAAAGTTCCCTGACCATTATATTCAATACTGCCGCCTTCAAGCACAACGTGTTTATTATTAAAAGTTGCTTTTAATTTTGGAAGTTTTTGTCTACCTGTAATCAATTTAGGAATCTGGGAATCAAGCTTATAATTATCATACTTTGCCCATCCGTTAAATTTAAAATGAATCAGGATCGAGTTACCTTTTTCATCTTTTACAAATTGCGGACCGCTATCGCGAAGCCAGTTTCGATCTGTTTCAAATTTGAAGAATTCAATATTTTCAAAATTTGCATCAGCATCTTTTAATACTTTCTCGGCTTTCTGCTGATCTTTATTTGAAGCAACAATTATTCTCACTTTTTCTGATCGGGAAACGTAACGAACAATTTCTCCGTAAACCCATGAAATAGGTTGAAATTTTCCCGGCCAGTCTTCTTTATTGAATGGCCAGCCAATCCAGGTTGCTTCGTGCTTTTCCCACTCGGCAGGTAATCGAAACTTATTCATCTATAAATCTTTTTGTTATTGGTCCATAGCTATCAATTCTTCTATCACGCAAAAAAGGCCAGTTACGACGAATGTATTCTATTCTGTTCAAATCAACTTCTGCGATTATAATTTCTTCATTACCTGCAGATGCTTGTGCAATGATTACACCTTGCGGATCAGCAACAAATGATGATCCCCAAAATTCAATTCCTGCTGATTTAGAATTTTCTTTTTCCAAACCAACTCTGTTTACAGAAGCAACGTAAACACCATTAGAAATTGCATGACTTCTTTGAATTGTCTGCCATGATTCAAACTGTGATTTTCCGTGTTCTTTTTTTTCATGAGGATGCCAGCCAATTGCAGTGGGATAAAACAGAACAGCTGCGCCCTGCATTGCTGTCAATCTGGCTCCTTCGGGATACCACTGATCCCAACAAATTAATGTACCAATATTTCCGAACTCAGTTTTAAAAGACTTGTAGCCCAAATCTCCTGGAGTAAAATAAAATTTTTCATAAAAAGACGGATCATCAGGAATGTGCATTTTTCGGTAAATGCCTTCAATTTTTCCTTTTGAATTAAGAACCGCTAACGAGTTATGATAAATTCCGCTTGCTCTTTTTTCAAATATTGGAACGATAACAACAACTTTATTTTTTCTTGCAACTTGGGATATTACTTCAGTAGATGGTCCGGGAATTGTTTCAGCTAAATCAAAATAATCAATGTTTTCACTCTGACAAAAATATTGAGAGCGGAAAAGTTCAGGAAGACAAATGACTTCTGCACCTTTTTTTGATGCCTTATTAATCCATTGAATTGTTTTGGAAAGGTTTTTGTCAGCATCCTTACTCATAGAGATTTGTATCAACCCGATTTTAAACTTATTATTTTTTTTCATAACCGGTTAGTAATTTTTGAAATTATAAAGAAATGTAAATGGTGCTAAAACTAAATGCAAGTTTCTGATTTTTTCAGTAACCAAATGATGAAGTAATTTCTCCATCCAGGCTATACTGGCGCTCCTTTAACAATTCACCTTCATAATAATATTGTTCGGTTTTAATTGTTCCATCCTGGTAATATTCCTTAATCCAGTTATCTAGCTTTCCATTATAGTAACTTTCAATACGTCGCATTGCACCATCTTCATAGTAAAAATATTTTTTACTTTTTATTTCACCGTTGTCATATTTTGCTTCACTCTCGACTAACCCATTTTTGTGATAGGTTTTATAATCACCATTTAAAATCCCGTCGACATAATTCCCCACTGATTTAAGAGTGCCGTCTTTAAAATAAGTAATACCAATCCCGGTTTTAATATTGTTATCATACATTTCTTCCGATTTAAGTCTTCCGTCTTCATAGTAACTTTTCAGCACTCCTTTTTTAACACCATTCAGATATTCAGTAGTTGAAGAAACAATTCCATCTTCATAGTAGTCAACTAATCTACCGTCAATCACTCCGTCTTTATATGGAACTTCTTCTTTTAAAAAACCGGAATCATAATAAAATTTTGCAACATCCTGTTTTACACCATCAATCTTGAAAATTTCATCCTGAAGCAACCCACCATCAGAATAGTTTCTGATCATCTCTTCTTTTGATTCAAACTTTCCCTGGAAATCGAATCGATCTCTTGTAAGCAGTTGATCATTATTATATTTATCGAGCACTCTCAAACTGCCAGCCATATCATAAAGTTTAACCTCGCCTTCGAGCCTGTCATCAATAAAATTTGCTTTTACTGCTACCTGGTTATTTTCGTGATAAATCAAAACTTCTCCATCCTGTTTTCCATCAACAAAATTTCTTTCTACTTCAAGTTGACCGTTCTTATAATAAGTTCTTGATTTACCCTGTAGTAATCCATCAATATAATACCACTCTCCCTGCATTTCACCTGTTTTGTAATAAGTATAGGTTATTCCATCCAGTTTACTGTTATGATAATTCTGTTCTGCCCACAACTCGCCTGATTCATAATACCATTTCGCCACACCTTCCTTTATTCCTTCTTTGTAATTCCATTCAATACTCACTTTTCCGTCTTCAAAATACCATGTTGATACTCCATCTTCTTTTCCATCTTTGAATTTCCAAACTTTCCAGATTTTTCCATTTGGATAATATTCTTTGTATAATCCATCAAGCCTATCATACCAATATTCACCCTCGGTTTTTACAACACCATTTGGATAGTAAGTTTTTTTTACTTCTGTTCCTGAAAGTTGTTGTGAAAAACTAACATTGATCCACAAAAAGAAAACTATCACAAATAAAACTTTAATCATAAATAATCATAAACTGTATTATAAATAGGTAATTAACTTAAGTGATTTTCTTTAGAAGTGAAATGAATGAAATCTATCCTAACTATCCTGGAGAGAGTGAATGTATGTAATTATTTATCTGTAAAAATTACCAATCGATTTATCAGGACATTTGCTTATTTATTCAGCACATCTTAGATTAAAATTATTATTTTTAGTATAATAATTCATTGTTTATCATTATTTATTTAAACAAAAGGGTGAAAAGTGAAAACGGTTCCTTCAATTAAACTATCTATACTATTTAGCCTGCTTGTCATAATTATTCTTACAGATTGGAATTTATATGGGCAGATTTCTAAAAACCATTTTGTTCATCCACATATGGGACGTATCACAATTGCAATTGAAGGAGGCGGCGTTTTTGGGTATACCGATTATAAGTCCTCAAATATAGATTTAATCTGGCGTGGTTCAACTGAATATTTTTTTAACACTTATTCCAGACATTTGGTAGGATTAAAACTATTCGGTGGAACCGGTACCTTGAATGGAAATGATTTAACAAAACGACCCTTACCTACTGATTTTAAAACCAGTCTTGTTTTTTATGGTGGTGGTTTGACTTATGGTTACCTGGTTGGGGATGCTTTGTTTCCAACTCTGTTTGTAGGAGTTTCCAACCTCAATTTTGATCCGAAAGATATCAATGGTAATCGACTTATGAATAATGAAAATGGTGTGTATTCTAGAAATGCGGTTAATTTGAACCTGGAACTTGGCTTACGTTATTTAATAACTGAGGACATTGGAGTTAAAGTTTCATTCGGAACTGCCTACAACTTCAATGATTATCTTGATGATATTGAAACCGGTAAAAAAGATGATATTTTTTATGTGGGTTATGTGGGTTTGATTTATACTATTAATGCCCGCAAGGATAGTGACAATGATGGTATTGAAGACAGCAGGGATTTATGTCCTGCGACTCCCGATAATGTAAAGGTTGATGAGAACGGGTGCCCTGTTGATAAGGATAACGACGGTGTTCCAGATTATCTTGATCAGTGTGTAGGTACGCCTAAAGCTGTTCAGGTTGATATGAATGGCTGTCCAGTGGATTCTGATAATGACGGTGTCCCTGATTATCTTGATAAATGCCCAAATACTCCTCAAGGAGCGAAGGTAAATATAAATGGTTGTGCAAGCGATTCAGATTCAGATGGCATTCCAGATTATCTTGATAAATGCCCTGACACTCCGAAGAGTGCTAAAGTAGATGACAATGGTTGTCCTCTTGATCTTGATAGAGATGGTATTCCTGATTACGCTGACAGATGTCCGAATACTCCTGAAGGTGCAGCAGTTGATAAACTTGGTTGTCCGCTTGACACAGACGGTGATGGAATTCCTGACTATGCAGATCATTGCCCTGATACACCTTACGGTGAACGGGTTACTCGGGATGGCTGCTCTGATAATTTTCAAGAATATATCTTCTCTGCTTCATCATTATTCAATTTAGGAGAGTCTGCTCTGCTTCCGGGATCTTCAAATGAATTAAATGCCGTAATTTCAAAAATTAAAGCTCAGTATGGATCCAGGTGGCGGATTGAAGGTCATACAGATAACCAGGGAGACCGGGAATATAACACAGTGTTGTCACTCCAAAGAGCCCAGGCTGTGTATAACTTCTTTATTTCACACGGGCTCAAAAAAGATAAATTTGAAGTTGTAGGTTTGGGAGAAGATTTCCCAATTGCTGATAATGGTACTCCTCAAGGTCAAAAGTTGAATAATAGAGTTGTATTAATAAGAGTAAATTAGAATTAAATAAATAAATTTTGTATTTGAACTAGTGATAATTTTTTTCACCAGCTTCAATTAACATATCTATGTAATCTTCTTTTCTTGGAACCGGGCAGGTATATAATTTTGTATAAGCACAGTACGGATTGTAAGCCTTGTTAAAATCGATTGTGTAAACATAATCAGGGTCTTCATTGTATTCAAAATCAAGATATCTTCCTACACCGTAAGTTTCTTTTCCGGTTGTTTGATCTGTGAACCAAATACTGTAATAAGGTTCCCCTGATGGACTGAATCCTTTATAAACATTTATGTGGTGATCAGCACCGTTTTTAACACAGTTCACATATCCTTCAACTATAACCCTTCTTGTTTCACCTTTTGTTCCCATTACTGCAACGGTGTCTGGAGGATTTAACCGATAAAGTTTAGATTTAAACATAAAAGATTCATCAGCCGGGTAATATTTTAAGCCAGTAAAAGTAATTGTTGTGTCTCTTTTAAAAGGTGAATATGCTCCATACTGCATTGCACTATCTTTTTCCACTCTCTCATTTAATATTGTTTTCACATATTCCGGATCAGATTTTTTTATTTCTTGATTTTCATTACATGAAACAGAAATTAAAACCAGGGTAAAGATTAATATTATTAAGTTAGTAATTTTTAAAAATTTATTTCGCATCATTTTTAACTTTCCTCTTTAATTCATTTAATTTATTTAGAGCATCAATCGGTGTGAGTTTTTCAATTTCAATTTCATCAATTTCCCCTCTTAGCTTGTCATCCTTAACCTCAAACATATTGATCTGGTTTTCACTTTTCATCGACATATTTTTTAATTTTTCTTTTCTCACTTCGTATGGAGTGAGTTCTTTACTTTCCAGATTCTGCAATACTTCTTTTGCACGGTTTGTTACGAATAATGGTAAACCTGCCATTTGTCCAACCTGAATTCCGTAACTGTGGTCCGCTCTGCCGGGTGAAACTCTGTGAAGGAATACAACTTTGTCATTATATTCTCGAACTTCAACTTTATAATTTTTTATCCTTGGAAATATTTCTGAAAGCTCGTTCAGTTCATGATAGTGTGTTGCAAACAATGTCTTCGCTGCCACATTTACATTCTCATGGAGATATTCAGTAATTGACCAGGCAATTGAAATCCCGTCAAATGTACTTGTTCCCCGACCGATTTCATCTAAAAGAATTAAACTTTTTTGCGTTGCATTATTAAGAATGTTTGCTGCTTCCTGCATTTCTACAAGAAATGTACTTTCCCCCGAGGTGATATTATCACTTGCCCCAACCCTTGTAAAAATTCTGTCAACTATTCCGATTTCTGCTTTGCTCGCAGAAACAAAAGACCCAATTTGCGCCATTAAAACAATAAGCCCGATCTGGCGAAGGAAAACAGATTTGCCTGCCATATTTGGTCCGGTTAGTATAATTATCTGATTAGTTTCATTTTCCAGAGTGCAATCATTTGCTGTAAATTTATCTCCGGGCGGAAGAATTTGTTCAACGACCGGATGCCTTCCTTTTTCTATTGCAATTTTATTTCCATCATTAATTTTTGGTTTCACATATTTGTATTGCTCTGCACATTCGGCAAAACAAACAAAGCAATCAAGAGCAGCAATCATTCTCGCATTCTGTTGAATTTCATCCGCAGAAGATGCAGCAAGTGACCTGATTTCATTAAAAATCTGGAATTCCAGTTCATTAATTTTTTCTTCGGCACTAAGAATTTTTTCTTCGTATTCTTTTAGTTCAGGGGTAATGTATCTTTCAGAGTTTACGAGAGTCTGTTTACGGATATATGTTTCAGGTACCTTATTTTTATGTGCATTACTGATATCAATGTAATAACCGAAAACTTTATTGAATCCGACTTTTAAAGAAGAGATGTTTGTCTTTTCTCTTTCCTGCTTCTGAAGCTTTGCAATCCAGTCTTTTCCGTGGAAAGCAATATCTCTCAACTCGTCTAGTTCAGGGCTGAAACCTGCTCTTATAATTCCACCTTCCATTATGGCTGCAGGAGGCGAATCAATTATCGATTCCTGGATTTTCTTGGTGAGAGTTTCAAGTGGATTTAATTTTTCAGAAATGCTTTTGATTGTTTCATCCGAAAATGATTTTAGCAAATCTTTCAACAAAGGTATTTTATTCAAAGAATTCCTAAGTACTACAAGTTCGCGTGGGTTTGCCCTTGCTGTACATATTCTTGAAATCAATCGTTCAAGGTCGCCAATTTCATCAAGTTCTTTAATTATTTTTTTCCTGATTGATTTTTCTATTAATAAAGACTCAACACTATTTAATCTTTTATTAATCTGTTCAATATTCCTGAGCGGAGCTGAAATCCATTTCTTTAATAGTCTTCCTCCCATTGCAGTAGAAGTTTTATCAAGAATCCCGATAAGCGATCCTTCCCTGCTTGCATCCTGCATGGTAAAAGTTATTTCAAGATTTCTTCTTGTAACAGGATCGAGAATCATAAACTCTGATGGATTGTAAAGTGATATTTTATTGAGATGAGGAAGTGCAACTTTTTGTGTCTCCTGCAAATAATTTAAAACTGCGCCAGCAGCAATTATTCCTGCAGAAAGATTTTCAACTCCAAAGCCTTTAAGGTTTTGTGTTTTAAACTGCATCAACAATAATTCTTTTGCGTATTCGAAATTAAAAATCCAGTCATCGAGTTTTGTAAGTTTGCATTCCGGCATTGCTCTTTTGAATTCTGCTTCAAGACGAGCTTTTTCTTTTTTCTGTACAAGAATTTCTGAAGGCAGGATTGATAAGATTTGCTGACTGAAATCTTTTTCAGGAACTTCAAAAGTTAAAAACTCACCTGTTGAAATATCGGCAAATGAAATTCCGGCAACTTCTTCTGAAAAATAAACTGCGAGCAGGTAGTTATTTTTTTTGTGATCGAGAAGTTTATCATTTAAAGTAACTCCCGGAGTCACGACTTCAATTACTTCGCGCTTAACAATTCCTTTTGCAAACTTCGGATCTTCCATCTGCTCGCAAATTGCAACACGAAAACCTGCACGAACAAGCTTTGGCAAATATGTATCGATTGCATGATGTGGAAATCCTGCAAGAGGAACCTCACCAGCTGCGCCATTTGCTCTTTTCGTCAATGTAATTCCCAACACTTTGGAAGCAGTTTTTGCATCTTCCTCGAATGTTTCAAAAAAATCCCCGACTCTGAACAACAAAATTGTATCAGGATTTGCCTCTTTAATCTTAGAGTATTGGGACATTAACGGGGTTTGATTCATATTCGAAGTGCTTTTCAATTAAAGACTAAAAATAGACTAATATTCAAATAATTTCAATTTGATTTCATTTATAAAAAATAATCATTATTTCAGAACAACCGATTTTCTAAAATATTGATAAGCAATCATTTTTTACTATATTTGACTCATAAATAACCATTTCTGGAATTTTCCTTTTTACATACTAATTCCAATATTCAGTGTAATATTTAATTAATTTTAACCTATTTGTTCCGGGAGCAAAATGAAAAAAATCGGAATACTTTTCGGACAGGAAAATACTTTTCCACCGGCATTTGTAGAAAGAATAAATTTAAAAAACGAATCCGCCGAAGGCGAAGAAATAATCGCAGAATATGTGAGCATTGATAAAGTTGTTCAGGGAGCTGATAGTGGATATGATGTTATTATTGACAGGATATCTCAGGATGTTCCTTTCTACAGAGCTTTTTTGAAAAATGCTGCCCTGAGTGGAACGGCTGTTATAAACAATCCGTTCTGGTGGAGTGCAGATGAAAAATTTTTTAACAATGCATTGATGACAAAATTGAATGTCGCTGTTCCAAAAACTGTTTTACTTCCATCCAACCAGCATCCTGATGATACTAATGAGAATTCATTCAGGAATTTATCTTACCCTTTAAACTGGGAAGCAATTTTTAAGTACGTCAGGTTTCCTGCATTCTTCAAACCATTTGCAGGTGGCGGCTGGAAAAATGTTTACAGGCTAAATTCATCAGAAGATTTTTTCAATGCATATAATGAAACCGGACAGCTTGTGATGATGCTCCAGGAAGAAATTGAATTCACAGAATATTTCAGATGTTATTGTTTAGATAGAAAAGATGTTCACATTATGCGATATGATCCAAAGCAGCCACATCATCTTCGTTATGTCCGCAATCCTGAACCAATTGAGCCAACGTTACTTAAAAAATTATTAGAAGCGGTTCTAACAATTAACAATGCTCTTGGTTATGATTTTAATACTGTGGAACTTGCAGTAAGAGATGGTGTTCCTTATGCAATTGATTTTTGTAACCCCGCTCCCGACGCAGATAAAAATTCTGTTGGAGAAGAAAATTTTGAATGGATTGTTGAAGCGGCTGCAAATATGGCCATAAGAAAAGCCAAAGAGCATAAAGCAGGAAAGAATAATCTTACCTGGGGAACTTTTATAACTAAGTTTGCTAAAAATGAATCACTTTAATTGAATAAATAAAATGGCAGATCCAGGATTATTTACATTAGGAGTCGAAGAAGAATTTCAGATTGTGGATTCTAAAACCGGTGAATTGCGATCACATATTCAGCAGATTCTTGAAGAAGGAAAAATGATTCTTGCTGAAAATGTAAAAGCAGAAATGCATCAGTCTGTTGTTGAAATGGGAACTGATATTTGTACTAATATTGTGGATGCCCGTGAACAGGTAACTAGATTGAGAAAAGAACTTGCAAAACTGGCAAATAAAAATAATCTAAGAATTGCGGCTGCGGGTACTCATCCTTTTTCACATTGGAAAGATCAGAAAATTACTGCACATCCAAGATATAAAGAAATAATTTCTGATTATCAGCAGGTTGCAAGAGCAAACTTAATTTTTGGCTTACATGTTCATGTTGGTGTCCCTGATCGCGAGATTGCAATACATATTATGAATGCTGCCAGGTATTTTTTGCCACACATTTTTGCAATTTCAACAAACTCGCCTTTCTGGCAGGGTCGAAATACAGGATTCAAATCATACAGAAGCAAAGTGTTTGATAGATTTCCCAGGACAGGTATTCCTGATTATTTCGGTAGTCTTTCTGAATATGATAATTATGTTAAGCTCCTTGTAAAAACCAAATGTATTGATGACGCAAAAAAAATCTGGTGGGATATAAGAGTTCATCCTTATTTCACAACACTTGAATTCAGAATTTGCGATATTCCAATGCGCATTGATGAAACGATTTGTCTTGCCGCAATTATGCAGGGCATTGTTGCAAAACTTCATAAGTTAATAAAACAAAATCTTGGATTCAGATTGTACAGGCGTGCCCTTATTGCAGAGAATAAATGGCGGGCTGCAAGATATGGTATACAAGGAAAGTTAATAGATTTCGGCAAGCAGGAAGAAGTGGGATTTAAGTTACTTGCGGGTGAACTTATGGATTTTATTGATGATGTTGTTGATGAACTCGGTTCAAGAGAAGAAGTAAATTATCTGAATAAAATTCTTGAAATGGGCAGCGGTGCAGACAGGCAGCTTGAAGTCTGGGAACAATCACATGACACAAAAAGTGTTGTTGAATTTATTGTTGAAGAAACGTATAGAGGACTAAATATCTGATGAAAAACACTCCAATTAAAGTTGCAACGATTGATCTCTATAACAATGAAAAAAATGAAGGTATGAGATGCATCAAAGAAATTGTTACTTCATTAAACAATGGTGAACAATCACATAAAATTGATTATAAAGTATTTGACACAAGATTTAAGGGTGAAGTACCTGATTTAGATCAAGATATTTACATCTCATCAGGCGGACCAGGAAGTCCTTTTGAAGATGAAGGCACAAAATGGGAAAAGGATTATTTCAATTTGCTTGATAAAATATGGGATTTCAATCAGAATAATTCTGAAAAGAAAAAATATTTGTTTTTCATTTGTCATTCCTTCCAGCTGATGGGCAGATTCTTCAAACTTGGATTAGTAATTAAACGCCCTTCAAAATCGTTTGGAGTGATGCCGTTTTCCATTACAGAGGAAGGAAAGCCGGACATACTTCTGAATAATCTTTCAAATCCTTTTTATGCAGCTGATATCAGACAATTCCAGGTTATTGAACCTGATAAAAATGTTTTTAAAGAGCTCGGGGCAAAGATTCTATCTTATGAAATACCAGATGATGGAATTAAAGAACCAGCTCTAGCTGCTATAAGAATTTCTGATGAAATTGTCGGAACACAGTTTCATCCCGAAGCTGATCCTGAAAGTATGCTATATCATATTAAGCAGGACGAACGTAAGAAACAAGTTGTTGAAAAATATGGCGAAGAGCGTTACGACCAGATGATTGAGCTATTAAAAAGATCGGACACAATTAAACTTACTCGGGAAAGTGTATTACCGTCTTTTCTGCGAAATGCAATAAACGAACTTTCCTCTGTTTACTCATGACGATATGATTCAAGAAATTAGAAAAAAATTTAATTCGGAATTCAGTGAATCGACATACGATGATTTCTTAAATGAACTTAATTCAACTCTAAAATATCCTACCGATTTTAGAGTTTGCGAGACTCCCATTTTCCTGACCGAAGAAGTTACAAATGAAATTATCCTGGCATCAAATGATATTTGTGATCAAATACAGAACAAAGAGTTAATTGAACAATGTAAACAAGCAATCCCTAACGGGCTAAAAGTTCCGGGAGTAGATTCACATCCGCAATTGCTTGCTATTGATTTTGCTCTTTTCAAAGGTGACGATGAAAAAATTCATCCTAAATTAATTGAACTGCAGGGTTTTCCAACTCTCTATGGCTATCAATTTTATTTGGATAAAATTCTACGAAAATATTTTTACATTCCAGATAATTATACCTGTTATTACAATAACCTTACTCCAGAAAATTACATTACAAAGTTTAAAGAAATAATTATCGGAGATACTGATCCTGAGAATGTAATTCTTCTGGAAATAGAACCACACAAACAGAAAACACGAATAGATTTTGCAGCAACGGAAGAACTAACCGGTATTAGTACAGTTTGTATTTCCGATCTTATAAATAAAGACAATAAACTTTTCTACAAAAAGAATTCAAATGAGATAGAAGTTAAAAGAATTTATAACCGCGTTATTTTTGATGAATTAAATCGTTCTCAGGTAAAATATAATTTTGATTTCAGAGATGAGTTTGATATAAAATGGATTTGCCATCCTGACTGGTTTTTCAGAATAAGCAAATACACTCTTCCATTATTAAAAGGGAAATATGTACCCAAAGCTTTTTTTGTAAATGAGCTGGAATTTCTTCCTGATGATTTACAAAATTATGTTTTAAAACCTTTATTTTCTTTTGCCGGGCTCGGAGTTAAGGTAGATGTAACTAAAGAAATGCTGCAATCAATTCCTGATCCAGAAAATTATATTTTACAGGAAAAAATTAACTATTCCCCTTTAATTGAAACGCATGATGAAAAATCAAAAGTGGAAATTAGAATGATGTTTTTATGGGATAATACTCCGATACTTGTGAATAACCTCATAAGAACAAGTAAAGGTAAGATGATGGGCGTAGACTTTAATAAGAATAAAACCTGGGTTGGTTCAAGTACTGCCTATCATCTTTCAAAATAAATTACTGACTTACATTTACCTGTCATTTTTGTATATTTGAACACAAATCCACTTGCTAATCTTTATAAATTTTATTCTGAATTGATTTAATGATAAAATTTGATTTTCACGTATCGAAACAGACAAGAATAAAGTATGAATTTGATACTTCCCTGTTTTCAATGATAGGGAATCTTATAATCGCAGATTCACACCAGGCAAGAATTCTATCTGATAAAATTAACAGGAAAAGACAATTTGAGGGAAATTACGATCAGCTTGTAACAGCCGGTCAAATAAATGCCTGCGGGCTCTTACACGAATTATTTCATTTTATGATCCGACATTATGAAAACTCTACTAATCCAGGAGTTTTTGAAAAAGCAATAAATCATTTAAAGGAAGAAATTAGTGAAAATGGTCTCACAGAAACTCTGAATGTATTTATTGATGAGTTCCCTCCATTAAAAGTATATTCGGGTGAAATCAGCACAAAAGATTTTATTAAGGGTAAAACCGAAAACAAACCAAATGTAGAAATTCTTCTTGAAGAAATTATTCTTCTTAATATAGAAAATTTAAATCCCGCTACTGCAAATCTTAAAGAACTTTTTGCAGATGATAATCTCAAAAAGCTGGACAACTATAAAAAAATCATTCAAAAAACTGAAGAATTTTTCGAAAGTGAATTACCTGTTGTTAAAGGCGGCTTAAGTTTATTTAAAATGCTCAGAAAACCGATTGAGCAAAACCCGGAAGATATTCTGAAGCAGCTTGATTTTATCCGTGATGAATGGGGATTTTTGATTAACGAACAGCTCCGTCAAAGATTATTAAGAGGTTCAGATTTAATAAAAGAAGATTTTAAGCTTTTTGTAAAACATGGGGGTGGTGAAAAAGGCACTCCCCCGGTTCCTGATTATAATAAAGAATTAATTCATTTAATGGAGATTCAGCACAAAAAAGATTCGGGTCAGGATTTAAGTAAACAAGAAGAATTATATTTCATTGAATACGAAAAGTTTACAGAAGACACGAGTTGGATTCCAGAAGTCGTAATGATAGCAAAAAATGTTTTTGTGTGGATGCATCAGCTTTCGGAAAAGTTTAAAATAGAAATTAAAAAGCTGGATCAAATCCCAGATGAAGAATTGGACAGACTTGCTCAATGGAATTTTAATGCACTTTGGCTTATAGGTATCTGGGAAAGAAGCACGGCTTCAAAAAAGATAAAACAATTTACTGGTAATCCTGAAGCTGCGGCTTCTGCTTATTCATTATTCGATTATGTTATTGCAACAGAACTTGGAGGAGAATCGGCATTCCAGAATTTGAAAGATCGTGCGTGGTTGAGAGGTATTCGACTTGCGAGTGATATGGTACCAAATCACACAGGAATTTATTCTAAATGGGTTGTTGAAAAACCTGATTACTTTATTCAAAGAAACAATCCACCGTATCCTGGATATACATTCAATGGACCAAATCTTTCTGATGATGAAAGAGTTGAAGTAAGAATCGAGGATAAATATTATGATAGAACTGATGCTGCTGTTGTTTTTCAGAGAAAAGATAAACACACAGGAGACATTAGATATTTTTATCATGGTAATGATGGAACAAACATGCCATGGAACGATACTTCACAATTGAATCTTCTCAATCCGGAAGTCCGGGAATCGCTGATACAAACAATTATGCACGTTGCACGCAAAACATCCATAATCAGGTTTGATGCTGCAATGACACTTTCAAAAAAACATTACCAGCGTTTATGGTATCCGCAGCCGGGAGCTGGTGGAGCAATTCCATCACGCTCCGATTTTGCATTAACTATTGAACAATTCAATTCAGCAATACCACAAGAATTCTGGAGAGAAGTTGTTGATAGGATTAATGAATCAATGCCGAATGTTTTATTGATGGCTGAAGCCTTCTGGCTAATGGAAAGTTATTTTGTTCGTACACTGGGAATGCACAGAGTGTACAATAGTGCTTTTATGCATATGATGATGAAAGAAGAAAATGAAAAATACAGGCAACTGATTATCAATACCCTGGAATTTAATCCTGAGATTCTAAAACGCTATGTAAATTTTATGAGCAATCCTGATGAAGAAACCGCTGTTAACCAGTTTGGTAAAGGTGATAAATATTTTGGTGTCGTAGTTATGCTTGTAACAATGCCTGGCCTTCCGATGTTTGGACATGGACAGGTTGAAGGATTTTCTGAAAAATACGGAATGGAATACAAACGTGCTTATTATACAGAATCTCCCGACGAGCATTTAATGTGGAGACATCAGAAAGAGATTTTTCCACTGATGAAATTAAGACACATTTTCAGCAAGGTAGAAAATTTTGAGTTCTATAATTTCGTTACAACAAACGGAATTGTTGATCAGAACGTGTTTGCTTTTAGTAACCGGTCGGGTGATGAAGCTGCAGTTGTTTTATACAACAATTCATACTCAACAACTGAAGGAACAATTAACTACTCTTTGATAAGAGCAAAATCCAGTAATACCGGTTCACTTAAACAATCAGAAAAAATAGCATCTCTTTTATGGATGAATCCTGATTGGAGATATTATTATTCTTATAAAGATCATCGAACCGGATTAGAATATTTACTGTCTGGTTCAGAAGTGCATAATGAAGGTTTAAAGATTCGTCTTTTCGGTTATCAGTACCGGGTTTGTTTTCAATTCAAAGAGCTTTATGATGAAAAAGGAAAACTAAGAAAGTTAAATAATACATTAAATGGCAGCGGCGTTCCTTCAATTGTTGAAGCATTGTATGAGATGGACTTAATACCACTTCATACTAAATTTGAAAATTTTGCATCGAATACGAACCTTGAATTAGTTAAAAAATATCTAAGTACCCGGTCCATAAAGGGAAAAGTGAAACAAGAGATAAAATTTCCGGATGAAATTCTTCCTGCTTTAAATTCTCTATGTGATGCGTTTAATAATTATTCTGATAATAAATTGATTAATGAAAATGTAGTAGAAAACTTTACAATCGACGTAAAAAATATTCACTCATTTTTAAGTACCTGGATTAAATATAATACCAGGAAGAATGTTCCAAAATGGATGAAGGCAGTTAATTTAATCTTCCCAATTAATAGTGAAATAAAACTAAACACAAAACTCACCATACTTTTTGTTTTGTCGGCGTTACGGCATTTAATGATTAATAAAAATAAAGATAAAATTCTTATTGATGAATTTAATAACCTGGTGTTATCAAAACCATTAGATATTGTAATAGAACGATATACGGATGGCCAAAATGTCCGTGAAAAATCAGAGTTAACGGTTGCTCTTTTACATGTGCTTTATTATCAAAAAATTATTCAGCGTAGAAAAACTCAAGAAAACAATGGGAAGAAAGAATCATTAAATGAAAATGTAGTCGAGACCGGGCAAACTCTTGTAAAAATGTTACTAGATGATAAAGTCATCAAGGATTTTCTTCATGTGAATAAATTCGATGGAGTAATTTACTTCAACAAAGAACGAATCGATAAGTTGGTTAACTGGCTTGCTTTGTTAACATCAATCGAGTTAAATTCAATCCTGATGAATAATGATGATGCTTCGTGGAAGCGCAAAACTCTAAAGGAAAGAGAAAGTTATACCTTTACAATGATCAGGAAAAACACGGAGTGGTTGTTAAATCTGAAAGTTCTCGCAGTTAATTCAGGCTATGACTTTAATAAATTTTTAACGGAAATGGGGAATAATATTATTGAAAAAGAAAAATAAACAATAACAAGGTATCTCCTATGAAACTTTTTTTCTCTCTTATATTACTCATGCTAATATTTTCACGACCCAATTTCTCACAGACTTATTCTGTAGAAAATGCATATCCAAATCTAACTTTTTCAAGTCCCGTGTTTTTAACAAATGCCGGAGACAGTACAGATAGAGTTTTTGTAGTTCAACAGAATGGTATTATCAAAGTCTTCCCAAACTCAAGCAGCACAACTACGGCTAAAACATTTCTTGATATAACAGACAGAGTTGCCTCGGGAGGTGAAATGGGACTGCTTGGTCTTGCTTTTCATCCGGATTATAAAAACAACGGGTACTTTTATGTGAACTATACTACCAATAGTCCATATATGCGAACTGTTATATCCAGGTTTCAGGTTACAAACAATCCTGATTCTGCTGATAAAAATTCTGAACTGCAAATTCTTACGTATCGTCAACCTTTTTCAAATCATAATGGAGGCTGGATAGGATTCAGACCAAGCGATGGCTACTTGTATATTGGTGTAGGAGATGGCGGTTCCGGTGGAGATCCAAATAATTACGCACAAAATATAGATTCCCTGCTCGGTAAAATCCTAAGAATTGATATAAACAATCCCGACCCGGGAAAAAATTATGGTATCCCGCTGGATAATCCTTTCTTTGATAGTACCGGGAGTGTTAGAAGAGAAATTTATTCCTGGGGAATGCGAAATCCATGGCGGGATAGTTTTGATCCTGTTACTAATTGGTTTTGGTGCGCCGACGTTGGACAGGGAGCGTGGGAAGAAATAGATATAATAGAAAGCGGAAAAAATTATGGTTGGCGATGTTATGAAGGAAATCATAATTACAATACATCCGGTTGTAATTATCCTGAATATATATTCCCAATCTGGGAATACCCGCACGGAGCTGAGTGTTCAATAACCGGCGGTTATGTTTACCGGGGTCCAACTGTTCCCTCGCTGGAAGGAAAATATATTTACGGAGATTACTGTTCAGCAAAAATATGGTCTCTCGAATATGATGGTATAAATCCTCCTACTAATACTTTTTTACTTAATGCTCCATCTTCAATTTATTCTTTTGGCGTAGATCAAAGTAATGAACTATATATTACTTGTTCTAATGGAAGGATTTATCGTTTTGTTGCTGAAGTTCCTGTTGAACTTACCACATTTACCGCAAGGATGGAAAATGGCAAAATAATTCTTGAATGGGAAACAGCAAGTGAGATCAACAACCAGGGATTTGAAATACAACGAAGCAGCGACAACATTATTTTTTCAACTATTGGATTTATTGAAGGAAACGGAAACACCACTCAAAATCATAATTACCATTTTACTGATGAGGGAATTCCGGGAAAAGTTTATTATAGATTGAAACAGATCGATTTTAACGGAGCATTCTCTTATTCAAATGTAGTTGAAGCTGAAGGTGTATTAGTATCATCAATACTGCTTGAACAGAATTACCCCAACCCGTTTAATCCTGAAACCATAATTAAATATCAGCTTGGCAACGACGGGTTCGTAAAGTTGAAAATTTTTAATTCAATTGGTGAAGAAGTGACTAATTTAGTGAATCAATTCCAGAAAGCAGGTAATCATCAAATTATGTTTGATGGAAAAGATTTGCCAAGTGGAATGTATGTATATCGGCTAACCGCTGGTAATTACACAGAATCTAAAAAAATGATTCTAATGAGGTAACAGAATTTTAAATTTTAATTGAAGGTGGATTTCCTATCCACCTTTTTATTATAAAAAATTATTAACTGCATCAGCACAATTTTCTCCATCGATGGCAGATGAAACTATTCCACCTGCATAACCGGCACCTTCACCACAAGGAAATAATCCTTTAATGTTAATATGCATCATTGTTTCAGTATCTCTCGGAATCCGAATTGGAGAACTAGTGCGGCTTTCTACAGCAACAAGTACAGCTTCTTCAGTCAAGTAACCATTCATTTTTTTATTGAATATTTTTAATGCATTCTTTATCCGATTGATTAAGAATTGAGGAAATTCCTTATCCAACCGTGATGAAGTCAATCCAGGGATGTAGGATGTTGCAGGCAAAGTCTGAGAATATTTTTCATCTAAAAAATCAGTTGCTCTTTGTGCCGGTGCAGATTGAGATTTATTTGCCAGCTTAAAAGAAAGTGTTTCAAGATCTGTTTGAAATTCCAATCCCGGAAATTGCTTTGAATGATAGTAACTATCCAGATCACTTTCATTTATTTCAACAACCAATCCTGAATTTGCAAAAGGTGAATCCCTTCTTGAAAGAGACATTCCGTTAACAACGATTTCAGCAGGTGAAGTTGCAGCTGGAACAATAATTCCGCCAGGGCACATACAAAACGAATATACTCCACTTCCATTTACATTACAGCTTAAATTATATGTTGCAGCCGGGAGATTTTCTTGTTTTATTTTTGAATGATACTGAATCTCATTAATTAAATTTTGTGGATGCTCTATCCTGAAACCCATCGCAAATGATTTCGATTCTAATTTGACCCTCATTTTATTCAAAAGATAAAATACATCCCTTGCTGAGTGTCCGGTTGCAAGTATAATTGCACCTGCAGTTATTTTTTCTTCAGCATTAATTATTACCCCTTTGATATGTTGATTCTCAATGATTAAGTCTGTCAACCTGGAATTAAAATGAATTTCTCCCCCGCAACCGAGAATGGTATTCCTAAAAGCTTCAATAATTTTCGGTAATTTATTTGATCCTATATGTGGATGTGACTCAATTACTATACTTTCATCAGCACCATGTTGCACGAAAATTTCAAGTATTTTTTTTACGTTGCCTCTTTTTACAGATCTTGTATATAGTTTACCGTCACTGTAAGTTCCGGCTCCACCTTCTCCAAAACAATAATTTGAATCCGGGTTTACTATATGATACTGTTGAATAGCCTTTAAATCTTTTCTTCTTTCTCTAACATCTTTACCTCTTTCAATTATTATTGGCTTTATTCCAAGTTCAATCAACCGGAGTGCTGCAAACATTCCGGCTGGACCAAATCCAACAATAATTACTTTTTTATTATCCCTGACAGGTTGATAATCAATAATGTTTTGCTCTTTTACAGGTATTTCCCCGATATATACATTAAATAAAATTTTGAAAACCGGTTTTCTGCGGGCATCAATAGATTTTCTTAGCGGAATTAATTTTGTGATATCTCTGGCAGAAATTTTTAAAACTTTTGCAGCAGATTGTTTTAATAAATCTTCATTATAAAGTTGTTCAGGAAGGATTGATAGTTCAATTTGTTTGATCATTGTGTCCTCTGTTTCTGAGGAAAAATAAAAAGCTATTATTAACTAAAATATCCCTTTTGTATAACCTCCATCAACCTGGATGGTATTACCTGTTATATACCCAGCCTGTTTTGAAGCAAGGAATACAGCAGCAGCAGCTATTTCTTCAGGACTAGCTAAACGATTTATTGGAATTCGTTTAGCCATATCTATCAATACATCTTCGTGAGAGACACCCTTTTCCCTCGCCTCTAATACCGCAAGTTCATATAGCCTGTTTGTTAATGTAAGTCCCGGTGCAATATTATTTACAGTAATATTATGTTTTGCAATTTCATTGCTAAGAGATTTAGCAAATCCTGTAACTCCAGCTCTGAGTGAATTTGAGAGAATTAAATTGTCAATTGGTTGTTTTACTGAAACAGAAGTTATATTAATTATTCTTCCCCATTCATTTTGAATCATCTTTGGCAATACAAATCTCGTAAATTTAACTGCACTCATCAGAACTTGTTCAAAAGCTTTTTCCCAATCACTATCATTTATTGAAGAGAAAACCCCCGCTCTTGGTCCGCCACAATTATTTACAAGAATATCAACTTTGCCAAATTGATCCAGAACTGCATTACAAGTATTTTCAATGTCTTTAGGTTTATCTATGTCGCAAACAGACCAAAATACATCAATATCAGATTTTCCTTTAATTTCTTTTGATGTTGCTAGAAGATTTTCTTTTGTGCGGGAACAAATCGAAATGTAACATCCTTCTTCTGAAAGCAGTTGTGCAATTGCTTTGCCAATACCCTTACTTCCAGCAGTTATGAGTGCAACTTTACCTTTTAAACCTGTATCCATCCCCAACCTTTCATTCAAATGAACAAATTGAAAATTAAACAGTAGAATTTTTGATTAACT
Source organism: uncultured Ignavibacteriales bacterium (assembly GCA_963822905.1). Lineage (GTDB taxonomy): Bacteria > Bacteroidota > Ignavibacteria > Ignavibacteriales > Ignavibacteriaceae > CAWGJF01. Next base: position 1,445,301 of record CAWGJF010000001.1, on the reverse strand, counting down.
TCGAAACAATCGAATCAGTATCCATAGCTATTACCAATTCTTCATTTGTTGGAATACGAAAGACCGATATTTTTGATGAATTATCTGAAATTATTTCTTCATTATTCTCATTGCGTAAACTGTCTAACTTAATTCCAAGATATTCCATATTTGAACATACCTCAGCTCGTACTTCTGAAGAATTTTCACCAATACCACCAGTAAATACAACAGAATCAAGACCTCCCAATGCTGCAGAATATGCCCCGATATATTTTTTAATTCTATAACAAAAAATATCAAATGCGTACTTGGAACGTTTTTGTTGATCTTTAACCGCAGTAAGTATTTCCCTCATATCGCTGCTTTCACCGCTAATTCCTATTAGACCACTATGTTTGTTTAACAATGTACCTGCTTCACTAAGTGATAGTCCTTCTTTTCCCATAATATATAAAATCAATGATGGATCCAGGTCACCACTTCTTGTTCCCATTAGTAAACCTTCCAATGGCGTAAATCCCATAGAGGTATCCACAGACTTACCCTGATCAACTGCTGCGATGCTGCATCCATTTCCAAGATGAATTGTTATTATTTTTAGTTCATCAATTTTCTTTCCTAACAATTCAGCTGCTTTTTTTGCAACATATAAATGAGAAGTACCATGAAATCCATATCTTCTGATTTTATGTTTCTTATAAAGCTCAAAAGGAATTCCATACAGGTAAGCTTTTGGCGGCATTTGCGAATGGAATGCAGTATCGAAAACTCCAACCTGAGGAGTATCCGGTAAAATTCTGGTAACAGCCTGAATACCCTTAATATTAGGCGGATTATGTAATGGCGCAAGTTCAATATTGTCCTGCAAAGCTTTGATCACTTCATCAGTAATCAATACAGAACCTGTAAAAGTTTCTCCACCGTGAACAACACGATGTCCAACAGCTTCTATATCTTCTTTATCTTCAATAACACCATGATTTTTACTTAACATAACTCCGAGTACGTATTCAATTGCCATTGTGTGATCAAGAATTTCACCGGCTATTTTAATTTTATCGCCATCAAACCTGGAGTGTGTTAATACAGCACCTGTCATCCCGATTCTTTCTATTAATCCTTTAGCAAGTGCAGTTCCGGTTTCCGTATCAATAAACTGATATTTTATTGATGAGCTTCCGCAATTTAAAACTAGAATTTTCATAAAGAGTTATTTTCCCCTAAGAAGAATAAAATATTAACCAATTATATTTCCACTTTCATCGTATTTATAAAATCCCTCACTGGTTTTTTTACCCAGCTTTCTTTCACGAACAAGTTTTCTTAAAATCGGGCAAGCACGGTAACGTGGTTCACCAAGAGTTTTCCATAAGGTTTCCATCCATGCAAGCACTTCATCAAGACCCATTGCATCGGCCATTTCAAGTGGTCCGCTCTGGAAATTATAACCAAGCTTCATTGCAGTATCGATATCCTTTGCAGTTGCAACACCTTCAAGCAATATATACATCGCTTCATTCAACAATGGAACAATTGCACGCGTTGTAACGAAACCAGGATATTCATAAACTTCAACGGGAGTTTTTCCGATTACCGAAACAAATTTCTTCACTAATTGTACTGTCTCGTTTGAAGTATGTAAACATTTAACTACCTCTACAACCGGGATTTTGGGAACAGGGTGAAGAAAGTGAAGTCCAATTACTTTATCTGGTCTTGAAGTGAATTCAGAAATTTTAGTAAGACTTAAAGTGGAAGTATTTGAAACAAAAATACAATCTTCCTGTGCTTTAGCATCTAATTTTTTAAATACCTCAACTTTTAAATCAAAATCTTCAGCCACAGCCTCAATTATAAGATCACAATCTTCAATATTATCTAAGGTAGTTTCCCATTTTATTCTTCCCAAAATAGCTTTTTTTTCCGAGCCAGTCATAGCCCAACGTTTTATTTCTCTATCCATCAATTCGGAAAGCATTGACTTAGCTTTGTCTAATTCTTTTTTACTTTTTTCAATTAACAGAACGTCCAGAGCTGAGGAAGAAATAGTTTGAGCTATTCCCTGACCCATTATTCCCGCCCCGATAATTGCAATATTTTTTATAGAATCATCATCAATTTTATTTGGTGAGTGCTTTATAAGATCTTCAAGCTTTAAGTTTTCTTCCTGCATTTTTTCCCTGCGAGATTTTTCGATTTCAGTTTCTATTAATTTATTTCCAGAAGTTAAACAGAAAAGAGATAATGAAGCAAATTGTGATATGACAATTTCATTCATCGATTCATTAAATAATTCAACACTAACTTAGAACAGGATTTTTCAATTAATTATAAATAAAAATCCCTGATTCAAAATTAAGAAATTTAGTAATACTAAAACAGGCTAATTATTTATAATAACAACAAAAATGCATTATGGAAGCTTTAAAAGCATTATATCAATATTTTAAATGAAGAGGGATGCACATTGTACACCCCTTAATATATTAACGAACATACACTAATTTTTTTACTTCTATTTTGACGGAAGAACCATCAGATTTACTAATTTCCAAAAGGTAAAAGTAAATTCCTGATGAGAAATTCTCTGCGTTCCAAACAACTTCGTGGCTGCCTGGTTGCTCCACTCCAGAAGAAAGTATATCAACTACTTCTCCAATTGAATTGAATATTTTTAATTTAATTTGGCTTTCTTCTGATAATGAATATTTTATGGTTGTGGAAGGATTAAATGGATTTGGATAATTCTGGGAAAGAGAGATTTCATCAGGAATATATTTTAAATCCACTGAAATATCCTGAGAATAATCAAACGAACCATCAAAATTTATCTGTTTCAATCTATACAATACAGTACCCTCATAAGGTAACTCTGAAAAATCATCTGTATACTTATATGGATGACTTTCAGTAGTAGTTCCATTTCCTTCAACATATCCAATTCTGATCCATTCCTGGTTTTTTAATTTTCGTTCAATTTCAAATCCCAGATTATTTGTTTCGGTAGCTGTACTCCAATCCAAACTCACCTTGTTTTTATTTATTGAGGCGGTAAATGATTCGAGTTCAACCGGGACGGAAAAATCAATGAAAGCTTCATAAACACCTCTGCCATGTGTTCCGGCACGAAGCATTTGATTTGAACCTGAATAATCTAGATGCATAATAACTGTATTTGGCAAACCATCAGTTAGTTCTGTCCATCTGTTACCATCATCCTGGGAAAGAAAAACTCCAATATCAGTTGCAACAAAATAAGTGTTGGGATGAACTGCATCAAAGGAATAATAATACAGATCATTAACTGGTGAATCAGGAAGATCGCCGCTAATATTAATCCAGCTACTTCCCATATTTGTAGTTTTGTAAACCTTACCGGTACCGAATCCAGAAAAAGTAAGATAGGCTATATTTTCATCTGAAGTATTTATATTAACTGAGGTGATTGTTCTTCCCGGAAGACCGCTTGTTTTATTTGTCCATGTGGCTCCACCATCTGTAGAAAGGAAAACGGCTGCACCTGATGTCGCATACATAATGTTTGGATTGGATTGACTAATTCCCATTTCTCTAACAGCGCTTGAACCATTTACATTTGCCGAAATTGCTGACCATACCGTACCGTTATTTGTTGTCTTATAAACTCGTTGTCTTGCTACAAAAAATACTCCCGAAATGGTAGGATGAGCAACAATTGGTGCAACCCACGTAACATTTTCACCAGTATTTATACCATTAACAGCATTAGCCCAACTACTTCCTCCATTGCTTGTTCTCACAAGTCCACCATTTTGAGTCTCCCCGATTATATAATTATTATCAAATGGATTAAAAGATACTTCACCACCATCCCCACCAAAAGCTGCATTCCAGTTAAGTGTTGAAAAAGTTTGTTGTGTTCCATTGTCTTGTGTTCCACCAAGGATTCTACCTGCATCAAAGGGACTTGCTTTAATTCGATAAAATTGTGTTAGGGTTAAAGTATGATTCATATTTGTAAATGTGTCGCCATTATTTGTTGTCTTCCAGATTCCCCCATCATTAGATACAAAAAATGTATTTTCATTGGTAGGATGGAAAAATAAATTGTGCTGGTCTACATGAACAGAACCCCCGGAATACCCATTTGTAATGTTTGTAAAATTTAATCCATCTGTTGTTCTGTATACATCAATAGTACCAATATAAACTTTATTCGGGTTTCGCGGATTGATTTTAAGATAAAGATCATACCATGCCTGACCTCCCTGGCTTTGGAAATCAGATGACATAGAAAGTTGAGTCCAGTTTGCACCAAAGTCAGTTGACTTATAAACATTAACTGTTCCACCAGTATAATTAGCAGCAAACATAACATTTGGAGAAGTTAAGCATAGATCGAATTGTGATCTTGAAAAAGATCCTAACCCTGTACCAAATGCTGAAAATGTAGCACCGCCATTAGTAGATCTCATTAATCCTGCACCAGCAACAATGGCAAACGCAGTATCACCAGTGAAAGTAAAAACAACATCATCGCAACGTCCTCCCTGCACAACGCTCCAGCTTTGTCCACCATCTGAACTTCTGTAAAGCCCATTATTACCAAGCGCTGCCAGTAGTTCATTAGAATTGTTTGGTCTGATTTTAATTCTTGCAAAATAAGTTGAGTTAGGTAAGCCGGTTGTATATCTCATCCAACTGTTACCACCATCAGTTGATTTCAGTAATCCCCTACCATAGTAAGAAGCACCGCTGTAAGTTGCTTCACCGGTACCTGCATATATAATATTTGTATTTGCCGGATCAATTGCGATTGAACCCATTGCCATTGATTCTTGATCGTCAGTCAGCGGATTCCAATTGATGCCACCATCTGTTGATTTCCAAACACCACCGTTTGCCGGACCAATATAAATCACGTTTGAATTTGAAGGATCAAATGCTCCCGTAACTATTCTTGAGGAAATATTTCCATAATTGAAATATCCTCCGGGTGTTGGACCTAGACTAACCCAGTTAACGTTAACTCCGGTAGAATTTTGTTGTTTCAACAAATCACGTTGTTGCATTGCATTCTCATAAGCTCCATTCGGAATATATCCGTTGGGAAAAGCCCTCTGATCAAAAAACCACCATTGACGTATGAATGCTTTGGAATGTTTTACATTATCCGGAGCATTTGAGTAAATTGAATTTTTATTCAAAATATCAGTGTAGTTTAGTTGTGGAAAAATTGGAATTGTGATGCTACATAAGAAAATAAAGTATAAAATTTTCTTAATCATTCTTCATCCTTTTGATTTATAAATTCTTAATTAAATTAAAGATACGTTATTTTAAAGCTGAATTATTTTTCTCTTTGAAATTAAAGACGACTTATCAAATAACAAAGAATAAATTGAATTTTAATCATCTTATCAAATGGTATTAGTTAAAGTTTTAAAAGATTTTTTTGGATTCCAGTCCTTTCGACATGGACAGGAAGAAATTATTAATGCCGTAATTGAGAAAAAAAACGTACTTGCAGTTCTTCCAACCGGTGGTGGTAAATCATTGTGTTATCAATTACCGGCAATGATAAGCGAAGGATTTTCAATTGTAATCAGCCCACTGATTGCTTTGATGAAGGACCAGGTAGATAATTTAAACAGGAACAAAAAAGTTGCAGCATTTATTAATAGTACAATGGATTTTGCTGAATCTGAAAATGTTATAAGAGAGATTTCCCTCGGACAGATAAAATTACTTTACCTTGCACCGGAAAAACTGGAGAGCCTGCGGTTCGCAGAGCTACTTAATAATTTAAAACCTAATTTTCTTTTTATTGATGAAGCTCATTGCATTAGTGAATGGGGACATAATTTCAGACCAAGCTATACAAGAATAAATGAGTTTGCAGAGTTCTGTGGAATAAAAAAGATTTCGGCATTTACTGCCACTGCAACCCCGGAAGTTGTTGATGATATTGTTAAACAACTTAATTTAAAAAATCCTAAAATTTTTGTAAGGGGATTTGAACGTGAGAATCTACAGTTAAATGTTTTATTTCCTAAAAACAAAAAGAAAAAAGTATTAGAACTAATTTCTAGACATCCCGGTTCAGCAATAATTTATACGGCTTCAAGAAAAAATGCTGAAGAAATAAGTGAGTTTCTTCTAACTTCGGGAGTTAGGTGTAATTATTATCATGCTGGCCTTTCCTCTCCTGAACGCAGACGGATACAGGAACAATTTATTAGCGGTGAAATTTCGTACATCGCAGCAACAAACGCTTTTGGAATGGGTATTGATAAAAGCGATATAAGGTTAATCATTCATTACAATATTCCCGGATCAATTGAAAATTACTACCAGGAAATCGGCAGAGCCGGGAGAGATGATATTAATTCTTTTACATACCTTCTGTTCGATGAAAAAGATCTCGGGATTCACCAGTTTTTTATTTCAAATTCGCACCCGGATAAAAAAGCAATTATAAATATTTACAAAGCAATATGTGATTATAACCAGGTTGCCGTTGGTTCAACTACTTTAAAGGAATTAATTGTGGAGCCGGAATATATCGCCCGCCATTCAAAGATGAATATTTCAAAAGGTTTGCTTCATGCTACATTAAAATACTTACAAAACACCGGATATATCAGTTTGGTTTCAGGTTTTGATAAAAAAGATACGATAAAATTTTTGTTTAATACTACTCAACTTAAATCTTTTATAAAACAAACAACTAGTGATGAATCTAAAAACCTGTTACTGCTTTTGCTAAGAGATTATGGAAATGAAACGATTTCTAAAGGACTTAAAATTTCTTTATCCAGGTTATGTAAAGATTCAGGAATTGAAGAAAACGCATTACAGACTCTATTGCAAACACTTGATAACATGGGAGTAATAAATTACCAGGCAGCAATTATGAAAGAAACCATTTTACTAACGCAGCCCAGAGCGGATGAAAATTCGATTAGATTAAATTATAAAAGAATAAATGAAGGTTTCCTCAATGCACAAAAAAAACTGGATAAGATAACCAAATATGTTTATTCACGTGAATGCAGGTTTAAATATATCCTGAACTATTTTGGGGAAAATCTTTCAAACTACAAGTGCGGTAAATGTGATAATTGTTTGCTTGAAGAAAAAATTTCAGATTCAGCTGTTCAATATCTTTCTGAAATAATATTAGAAACACTCGAAGAAGCAGAAAATGAATTAACAGAAATTTCACTCATAAATTTGCTCCAGGGAAAAGCGACAAAAGAAAGCTTGAGTAAATTCAGCCGGTTCGGATCGTGCAGAAACTTTGATTCTAATGAGATCAGGATGGCAATTCATAAGCTTGCTACTTTGAAAAAAATATTGAGGTCGTCCGGAAGAATAAAATACCTGCAATTGATTTCAGATGGTATAAATACATCATCAGTGAAAAATATTGATTCCATTTCTACTAAGGGTTATGAAGCTGATTTATCTCTATTTAATTCTTTAAAAGAACTCAGGAAAAAAACTTCAGAAAAATTTATGCAAAGTGCATACGTAATTTGTCCTGATGAAGTATTAAAAGAAATCGTCAGGATGAAACCAAAACACGAGTCAGAGTTGTTATCCATAAATGGATTTAACCAGAGAATGTTTAACAAATTTGGCGATGATGTTCTTGAAGTAATTAAATCAAACATTGATCAACAAAATATTCCTCAGAATAGTAAGCGAATCCCTAAAAACCTTGGTGATACATATAAGATGCTGAAAAAAAAATATTCGCTGCAGGAAATAGCTAAACTTCAAAAAATTTCCGAAGCAGTAGTTTCGATGCAGGTTGAAACTATAATTGAATATGATCCAGGAATCGATATAGATTATCTTATTGAAAAAAATAAAATGGATGAAATTAGGAAAGAGTATTTGAAGGGTACAAAATCCTTGAAAGATTTGAAACAAAAATTACCAGTAGAAGTGGGTTATCCTTTATTACGAATTGCGGTAGCTAAAATAAAATTTAATGAGCGGACTTAACTTTTAATTCATTTACATAAGCAATTGCCTTATCAAAAAACTTCTCCCATTTTTCAGGTTGCTGATTAAGTTCATTGATCATTTCGTTGTAACTTGAGAAAGTTAAATCATACCTTTTTAAAACAATTGAACGTACAGAATCAAGGGAATAGTTTTCAGTTTTTGTTGTGTCTTGAATGATAAGAAGATCGGCGTAAACTTTTATCAGTTTTTCCTCATCAACCGTTTTTTTTTCAGAACAGGAAAAAACTGTTATAAAAATTGATAAAACTATTAGAGTTGATAGAATTTTCAATTCTATTTCATTTTTTTACTGGCTTCGAAAAGAACTTTTTTCTCTTTCTCACTTAAATTCTGGTAACCGGACTGACTGATCTTATCTAGAATTTTATCAATGTCTTCCTGCGAAACTCCTTCATCACGATTAGTATCATTAATATCATAATAGTGAGCTTCTTCAACATTACGTTCTTTCTTCTTAAACTTATCACTTATCCCGCTAAAAGGATTTGATGTTGAAGAGAATCCTTTTCCGGATCCTGATATATTTCTAAAAGAATTTTTAAGTGACACGTAAGTATTTTTATCAAGCATTATATAAATGAAACCTGCAATTGCACCGCCAAGATGAGCGAGATGTGCAATATTACTTCCCGCATCTCCAACCAGGAAAAGCTCGAGGAAAAATAAAAATCCGATCAAATATTTTGCTTTGATGGGAATTAAAAACCAGAGGAATATATATCTGTCGGGGAAAATCATTGCAAATGCTATCATCACTCCGAATACTGCACCGGAAGCACCGATAGTCGGACCAGCAGCTACACCAAACAATTGAGGAAGGAATAATTGAAAAACACCCGCAGAGACTCCACATAATAGATAATAAGTCAGAAATTTTTTAGAGCCCCAGATATTTTCAATCTCCATTCCAAACATCCACAGCATAAGCATATTGAAAAATATATGCATAAAATCTGTTGGTGAATGCATGAATTGATATGTAATTAGTTGCCATATTTGAAAATTAAAAGGCCAACCCGAATAGCCAAAAAGATTAATAGGATTAAGTGCGAACCACTTATCCAGTAAAACTGTACCACCCTGAATACCTGAATTCATGATAAGCTGTATAAACCATACCGCAACATTGATGATTAAAAGGTTTTTAATCACCTTTGGAAACATACTGAATCCGCCAAATCCTCTGGGTTTATATTGATTGTACAAATTTTTCCTTAAAATATTTTAAACATCATTTAGAGCGGCAACACCGGGTAAAGTTTTACCTTCAAGGAATTCAAGTGAAGCACCGCCGCCTGTTGAAACGTGTGAAACCTTATCTTTCAATCCTGCTTTATCAATTGCTGCAGCAGAATCGCCGCCGCCAACTACTGTAACTGAACCTTTAGATGTCGCTTCAACAAGAGCATCTGCAATAGCGAAAGTTCCTTTGGCAAAGTTGCTCATTTCAAAAACTCCCATCGGACCATTCCACACAATAGCTTTTGATTTCATCAACTCATCACAAAACAATTTAATTGTTTCAGGACCTATATCCAATCCCATTTTATCAGAGGGAATATTGTTCACATTAACTATTGTTGAAGGAGAATCATTCTTAAATTCGTTAGCAACAACAATATCAACTGGCAATAAAAGTTTAACTTTTGATTTACCTACTTTTGCTAATAGTTCTTTAGCTAAATCAATTTTTTCTGATTCGAGAAGTGACTTGCCAATTTCTTTTCCCTGTGCTTTAAAGAATGTAAATGCCATTCCGCCGCCAATAATTAACGAATCGACTTTATCTAATAAATTATTAATCACATCTATTTTGCCGGATATTTTTGCTCCGCCAAGGATAGCACAATATGGTCTTTTAGGATTTGACAAAGCAGTACCAAGATAATCAAGTTCCTTCTGCATCAGGTAGCCTGCTGCGCAGGTTTTAATGAACTTAGTTACACCCTCAGTTGAAGCGTGAGCCCGATGAGCGCTTCCAAATGCATCATTAACATAAACATCACCGAGTGAAGCAAGCTGTTTTGCAAAATCAGGGTCGTTCTTTTCCTCTTCCTTGTGGAATCTTAAATTCTCAAGAAGTACAACATCACCAGCTTTCATATCGTTTACAATCTTTTCTGTTTTAGAACCGATACAATCCGGCGCAAGTATTACATTTTTACTAATCAACTTTGATAATCTTTCAGCAGCGGGTTTTAAACTGAATTCGGGTTTCCGTTCACCTTTTGGCCTGCCGAGATGACTTATCAAGATGGCTTTGCCGCCATCATTAATAATTTTTCTGATTGTGGGAAGTGACTCAACTATCCTGATATCATTTGTTACATTAAGTCTGTCATCAAGTGGTACATTAAAATCAACCCTGACCAGAACTCGTTTATCCTTTAAATCAATTTTATCAATTGAAAGTTTATTCATTTGATTAGCCTTGTTTGAAAAGCCAGATTTTAAATCCGCCTGAGCGGACTTGCTTATCTATTTGTTTAAGAAATTTTCTTTACAAGATCTACAACTCTACAGGAGTAGCCATATTCATTATCATACCAGCCGACAACTTTAACCAAGTTTCCAATTACCATTGTTGAGAGAGAATCAAAAATACAGGAATGAGAATTTCCAACTATGTCTGCGGAAACAATGGGATCTTCGGTATACTCAAGAATTCCTTTCATTGAAACAGAGGCTTTCTTAAATGCAGCATTCACTTCTTCAATGGTCGCTTCTTTTTTAACATTAACAACAAAATCAGTAAGTGAACCATCTGGTGTTGGAACTCTTAATGAAACTCCATCGAGTTTTCCCTTAAGTTCAGGAATAATTTTCCCAATTGCCTTTGCTGCTCCGGTTGTTGTAGGAATAATTGAAACAGCAGCAGATCTTGCTCTTCTCAAATCACTATGAGGCAAATCAAGCAACCTTTGATCATTTGTATAAGAGTGAACAGTAGTCATAAAACCTTTTTCTATACCGAAATTATCATTTAAAACTTTTACCATCGGAGCTAAACAGTTTGTTGTGCAGGAAGCATTCGATACAACCTGTTCTTTTCCAGTCAACACTTCTTCATTTACGCCGAGAACCACCATAGCATCGATATCGCCTTTTGGAGGAACAGTAAGTACTACTTTTTTTGCACCGGCCTGAATGTGTTTCATACAGCTTCCTTTATCACGGAAAACTCCGGTTGACTCAATTACAACATCAACACCTTTCCAGTTTAATTTTGCAGGATCTTTTTCAGCAGTAATTTTAATTCTGTCACCATTAACTATCAGTTCATTCCCTTCAACTTTTACTTCACCATTAAATCTTCTGTGAACAGAATCATACTTTAATAAATGTCCAAGAGTTTTAGCATCAGTCAAATCATTTATACCTACAAAGTCAAATCCGCCAATTTCCATACAGCGTCTGAACATAAGTCTGCCGATTCTGCCAAATCCGTTTATGCCTATTTTTATAGCCATTTTTAGCTCCTTTTCCGAAATTTTTAAAGGGAATATTGTTTGTAAAATTACTTAAAGAGGGACGGAATTCCAATCAATAACAATTTGACCCGGGTAGACTGTGAGTTATGTCATGCAAAAAATTATCAAGGAAAAATAAAATATTTTATGACAACAATTTTTATAATAAAATTTATATATTTCGTAAAAACAAATACTAATAACCAAAACGGAGAGGGCAGGATGTTACCTAAAAGAGTTCAGGATTCATTAAACAGCCAGATAAACGAAGAAATGTTCTCATCATACAGCTATCTTGCTATGGCTGCATATTTTGAATCACATGATTTATCAGGATTTGCTAACTGGTTTAAAATGCAGGCTGCTGAAGAGTATGCACATGCAATGAAAATTTTTGACTTCATTCATACTGTGGGAGGTAAAGTAACTTTAAAAGATATTAAGCCGCCAAAGATTAACTGGAAGGCCCATCTTGATATTTTCAAAGAAATGTTTGCTGCTGAACAGAAAGTAACAAAATCAATAAATTCCATTGTTGATTTATCTATTAAAGAAAAAGATTATGCAACAAATAATTTTATGCAATGGTTCGTCAGCGAGCAGGTTGAAGAAGAAGCTACAGCACAAAAATTATTAAAGAGAATGGAAATGGTTGGTAACAATGCAGCAGGATTATTGATGATGGATGGAGAACTCGGAATGCGGGCTGTACAACAAAAATAAATTTTATCAAACCTATTTATGAAGCCCTCTTCATTTGGAGAGGGTTTTTTGTTTTAACTTGAACTAGTTCTTCACATCAGCTAATGGATTTGCTGTTTGTCGCATAGAGTGGACTTTGTTTGCAACAGGAATGTTTAATTCTTTACTTACTCTTTTTTCAAAGTAATCTCTGAATCTTTGTACCATAAATTTGACCGGCCAGGCAGCAGCTTCACCCAATGCACAAATTGTATTGCCTTCAATGTTATTTGCAATTGTAATAAGCAGATCAACATCGGAAGCGGAGCCTTTGCCATCAAGAATTCTGTCCAGGACTTTCAACATCCAACCTGTACCTTCACGGCAGGGTGTACATTGTCCACAGGATTCATGATGATAAAACTTAGCTATTCTTGCAAGTACCTTCACAAGATCAGTATCTTCATCCATAACAATAACTCCGCCCGTACCAATTGAAGAACCAACTTCCTTCAATGATTCTGCATCCATCTTTACACCTTCAATCTGGTCTCCCGGAATTGGAGGCATTGAAGATCCGCCAGGAATAACACATAAAACTTTTTTATCATTCGGAACACCACCTGCATATTTATAAATCAAATCTGTGAGAAGTGTCCCTGTAGGTAACTCGTAAACGCCGGGTTTGTTAACGTGTCCGCTAATCCCGTAAAGCAATGTTCCCGGATGTTTCGGTTGACCGATTTTTGAAAACCATTCCCATCCTTTATTAATTATTGCAGGAACATTTGTGAGAGTTTCAATATTGTTGATCGTTGTTGGACAACCCCACAAACCATTCTGTGCAGGGAATGGCGGTTTAACTCTTGGGTATCCTCTTTTGCCTTCCAAAGAATTCATTAAAGAAGATTCTTCACCACAAATGTAAGCTCCGGCTCCTTTATGAATATAAATATCACAGAAAAACCCTGTGCCGAAAGTTTCTTTCATTTTTTCGCCAACAAATCCTTTGACGTATGCATCATCAATTGCTTTTTGCAAAAGTTTTATCCATTTGTGATATTCGCCGCGGATATAAACGTATGCAGTTTTTGCACCGATTGCATAACTTGTAATTAATATTCCTTCAATCAACTGATGAGGATTTCTTTGAAATATTTCGCGGTCTTTAAATGATCCCGGTTCACTTTCATCACCATTAACACAAAGATATTTTGGTTTGTCAGTGGTTTTGGGCATAAAGCTCCACTTGAGTCCTGCAGAAAAGGCAGCTCCTCCTCTACCTCGCAAACCCGATTTTTTAACCTGGTCAATTATATCATCAGTGGATTGAGATAAAGCTTTTTTAATTGCAGTGTATCCGTCATGCCGAAGGTACGTTTCAATCTGATGAAAATTTTCTATATCCGGTAAAACTATTTTTTCCATCAGTTTGAAGTCTCAAGTGATTTGATAATTTCTTCTACTTTTTCTTTTGAAAGATTTTCATAGTAGTTTTCATTTACAGCAATCATCGGTGCAGTTCCGCAGCTTCCCATACATTCAACTTCTTCAAGCGAAAACTTTTTATCTTCTGTAACTCCATTATTATCGATTCCAAATTTATCTTTTACCTGATTCCATATTTCATATCCACCACGAAGCATACAAGAAACATTTGTACAAACCTGGATGTGATATTTTCCCATCTGCTTCTGATGATACATCGTGTAGAATGTAACAACTCCTAAAACTTCTTCAGGTGTAATTTCTAATATATTTGCAACTTCGGAAATAACTTCGGAAGAGATAAATCCGTTTTGCTCCTGTCCAAGATAAAGAGCAGCCATAACAACAGGTTTGCGGACAGGATATTTTTTTGCTTCCTGTTCGATCCTGGTTAAATTGTCTTCTGTGAATTTAAATGACATCGAAAAAGTATAAGTTAAAGTTTAAGAGTAAGATTAATTTGTTTATTCATTTATTTATTTCAGGATTTATAATCAATTGATTCTTCATAAACCCTGTCAGATGTACTTTTTATTAATCCTGTAAGCATAGAAACAATTTCAATTAAAATTTCTTTACCTTTTATAATTTCTTCTATATCAATCTTCGTCCTTATATATATTTCGTCCAAACACGCAGCACTTTCAAGAGCAGAACCTCGTGCTATATCATAAAATCTACATTTATCTCTTGAAGTATATTTCCCTGTTCCTTCAGCAATATTTAATGGAATTGAAGTTGATGCCCGATCCAGCTGATCGAATACATTTAGTTTATCTGATTTAGCATTTAATAAATCATTTATAAATTCATTAAATTCTAACGAGCGTTGATAGACTGTCAATTTTTCGTGACTGAACCTCATTTCAAATCTTTAACTTACTCTTAAACTTAATCTCATTTATCCGCTTCTCCCATAATTGGGTCGATGCTTCCAACGATTGCAACAACATCTGAAATCATATGGCCGATAACTAATTTTGGCAGCGATTGAATATTGTTAAACGAGGGAGAACGGATTTTACATTTCCAGGGCTTTCCTTCGCCTTTGCTGACAAGATAAAAACCAAGCTCACCTTTCGATCCTTCAATCGCATGATAAATTTCTCCTTCAGGTGGATTAATTCCAAAATTTACAATCATAAAATCGTGAATCAGTTCTTCCATCTTTGAATAAACTTCAGCTTTGTGCGGAAGAACTTTTTTGGGCTGGTTAAGAAGAACTTCACCGGCTGGCATTTTTTCAATTACCTGTTGAATTATTTTAACACTCTCGCGCATCTCATCAAGTCGCAGGAAATATCTTGCAAGTGCGTCACCTTCAGTGTAAACCGGGACTTTAAAATCAACTTCATTGTAACATAAATACGGAGCATTTTTTCTGAGATCGAAATCAACTCCGCTCGCGCGCAAATTTGGTCCGCTGAATCCTAAATCAATTGCATCTTCTTTAGAAAGGACTCCAATCCCTTCAACCCTATTAATAAATATTTTATTCGAATTAATTAATGCTTCACATTCGACTAATTTTTCTTCAAACTGTTCGATGAACCATTTAGCTTTTGCAAGTGCTTCCGGCTGCGCATCATTGGCAACACCGCCGATTCTTGTGTAGCTATTTGTAAAACGTGCACCACAAAGTATATCCCATATATCAAGAATTTTTTCGCGCTCCCTTAAGGTCCAAAGAAAAACTGTCAATGCTCCAACATCCATAGCAAACGAACCAACAGCTACAAGATGAGAAGCAATTCTTGCCAGTTCTGCAATCATCATCCTGATATATTGTGCACGCTTTGGAGCTTCAATTCCAGCTAACTTTTCAACAGCAAGAACCCAGGCAACATTGTTTGCCATCGGGGAGATGTAATCGAGTCTGTCTGTGTGGGGAATGTATTCATAGTAAGACATGTTCTCAGCCATCTTTTCATAACCGCGGTGCAGATAGCCAAGTTCAGGAACACAACCAATAATTGTTTCACCATCGAGTCTGAGAACCAATCTTAAGACTCCGTGGGTTGCAGGATGCTGAGGACCCATGTTAAGGATCATCTCATTTTCAAGTGCATCCTCGATAGTAATATCTGTATCAGCACCCATTAGTGCATCATATATTTTAGGATGTACTTTATCTTCCGGTAATTGCTGCATAATTTATTTTTTTGGTAATGATAGTGATCCGGGAATTCCCATCAGCGGAAAATCTTTTCTGAGTGGATAATATTCAAAATCTTCCGGCATATACATTCTTCTTAAATCAGGATGATTGTTAAATTTTATTCCGTACATATCGTAAGTTTCACGTTCCTGCCAGTTTGCCGCTTTCCATACAGATGATACAGAATCAATTGAACAATCTTTTTCATCCACATCAGCTTTTAAACAAATACGGAAATTATTTTTTATTGAGAAGATATGATAAACAACTGTAAACCTGTTTGTTCGTTTTGCCCAGTCAACAGCGGTGATATCTTCACAATAAACAAATTCAAGCTCAGGATCGGTTTTAATAAAACTGCAAACTTCGATAATATTTTTTTTGGGAAAAGTGATTGTCAGCTCCTCGCGGTAAACAGTTTCTACAAAATTCACCTGCGGAAATTTTTCTTTTAACTTCTTTAAAACGAGTTGATTAATTTCCATAAGACTTAATTATTCTGAATGACATTTAACTCAGGAAGTTTTATATTCTGAAACTGACTAGCTTTTGTTCTTCCTATTTTTTCCTGAATCTGAATCAAAGCATTTAATAAATTCTCAGGACGCGGCGGGCAACCGGCAAGATAACAATCAACCGGAAGAAACTGATCTATTCCCTGAACAACAGAATAGGAGCGGTACATTCCGCCCGAAGATGTGCAGGCACCCATTGCTATTACCCATTTCGGATCAGGCATCTGGTCATAAATCTTTTTAACTACATGGGACATTTTATAAGTAACAGTTCCGGCAACAATCATTAAATCACATTGACGCGGTGTGAATCTCATTACTTCTGAACCGAATCTTGCAATATCATATTTAGGGTCACCACTTGCCATCATTTCAATCGCGCAGCAGGAAATTCCCATCGGCATCGGCCAAACAGAATTTTTTCTTGACCATGCAATAATTGTATCAAGCTGGGTTGTTAAAAATCCGTGTTCTTTTAAATGCGCTTCTAATCCCATTTAAAACCACCTTTCTTATAAGCATATAAATATCCAAGTTCAAGCACTATTAAAAACACTAACATCGAAATAAAAACTGAAGCTCCAAATTCTGCAAATAATTTTCTGAACTGAACCGCCCATGGGTACACAAAGATAACTTCAATATCAAAAATGATGAAGAACATCGCCACGAGATAATACTTAACCGACATTCTTTCTTTTGTCGTACCAACCGGTTTCATTCCACTTTCGTAAGTGGATGATTTTTCACTGGTCGGTCTTTGCGGCCCAAATATACGAGACGAAAAAACAGTTGCGAAGGCAAAAATGCCTGCAACAGCTATAACCAGAATTACGGGAAGATATTGTTCAATCATCAAATTTTGTTATTAATTAAGTAGAAAATTATCCAAAAAATGAGCTATTGTCAATTTAAAGAAATTGCACTATTTAGTTCAGATTTAATATTCTGTACTTAAAAATAAGCCGCATTTTTAGTTTTCGTCATGTAAAGGAAAGAATCAATAATTTAGCATTTATGAAGTCAGAAACCTTGAAGAAATGACAATCATTTTGCACAATCAAGTCACTTTAAATGCAACTTGCAAATAGTTATTTACGGCTCCGATAACCTCAAATTTTAAATTATATGAAGAAATAATATCTGAGAAAGCACGAAATTCATGAGTTGGGACGCCGAACTCATCAAAAATTAAATTATCATCTTTTTTCAAAAAAGTAATTAAGCTGGTCAAAACAAATAAAGTTGAAGAGTAGAGATCTGCATCCATATGAATTAATTTTCTTTGAGAAGAAGAATAAGTTGCCAGAAAACCAGGTAGTGAATCCTGGAACAATCCACTTATAAATTTAACACGATCATCTTTGATATCTGGTGTCGTTTCTAAAGTATCGTAATGATGTTTTTTCATTACTCCAAAGTCTTCAGGTAAACCTATAAAAACATCAAAACCAAAAAACTTACTATCTTTATTTTTAATCCTATCAACCCACCATTTGAATGCAATTCCACTTGCAACTTCAAATTCAATATAATCGACTGCTTCATTTTTTATCTTTTCATTAAATACAAATTCATGAAACTTAAATCTTTCTTCATATACAACTTTTCCATTATAAAAATCGTTTAGTTTAAGTCTCTAATTATTGCAAATCCATCTAGATAATTTAGATAAATAAGCAAGGTTTAATAAAATCCCTTCGATTGGTCCTATGATTAAATGAAGCTTAAGTCGGGAAAAAATTGCTTTAATTTTTCTTATGAAGAATAATATTAGATGCTTAACTCGAAAAAAATATTTATTAAATGTACCCAATGAATACATTTTTAACAATAATTTTAGATTTAAGTATTAATTTTATCAAATTTGTTACAATATGATTGCTATTAAAATTAAGTTTAATCTAAAGTACCAATATAGTTTAATAGATAGATGGTGTTTAAACTCAAATTAGACTAACTATTCGAAATTCAACATTAGATTCTGAATTCATAACAAAAAAAACCAATACAAAATATTTTTACACTTCTACAAAATAACTTTAACTATTTGTCTTTGCTACTTATCTTAAAATGAAAAGTTTAATTCTTTTTTATTTTCCGGAATAATATTGAATTTTAATTCATCTGTTACCCAAATAAAAATTTTTGTACTCCTGTTTGTTATTTATTTTTCTACCACCTTCGCGCAGATGGATTCCGACTCTCTACAATATTCTTTAAATATACCAATCTCGAATCTTCTTTATTCTTCTTTTCAAAAACAATTGAGTACTTATAACCTTAGCACAGGATTTAACTATTCCGGCACGACGGATAAATTCAGTTTTGGAATAAATCAAAATTTCAAATCTACTCTTGCAAAAACCGGATCAAAAAGTGTAAAGGATGATCAGTATCTTGCAATAAATGGTCTGTATAATTTAAATGAAAAAATAAAAATCGGATTAAATGGTGAGAGCAAACTTCTTTCAGATGACAGGCTGTCGGCAATTAACCAGGCGGCAATTAATCATGTTACGCTTTATACTGAAGCTGAGTTAATAAAAGATTTGGTCATCACTCCGTTTGGCGGTTACTCAAATAACCGGCAGGTTGGTGAAAATGACAACGGACCTTTATATGGAATTGAAGGGTATTTAAGAGATTACTTACTTTCAGATTTATCTTTGACTTCCGCATTAAAATTTGAGAACGAGGATGTTTCCCCCAGGAAGAATACATTAAGGTACTTTAATCTTATCCTGAAAAATCAATTTACAAATGATGTAACAAATTTTCTTAATGTAAAATACAATCGAAGCAGGAAAGATTTCTATGTTGCTACGGATTCAATTACTTCAGCAGAATTCAATGTAGCAAAAAATATTGAGAGCAGAACCGAATCTGTATTTTCGCTTGAAGACCAGCTTTACTATAACAAAATTTTTACAAATACATTTTTCAGCATCACAGGTGGACTAAATTCAAGAACAATCGACAGGAATAAAAGGTATAAATCGACTTCCATTCAGAATAAAAATATTTTTGATTCAGAGATTGATGAACTTAAAATTGGAATTGAATCCACATTAAATTATAAATCGGATTATTTAAATAGTTCACTGAGATTAAGTTTTTTCCAAAGAGATGAAAAACATAAAGCTAAAGATTTTATTGGAATTGACAGGATTTTTTTTGATGAGAGATCAGAAGAAGAAAGCAGGAAAAACAACAATTCTTCAAATGTTGCTTTATCTCTGTCAAACGAATTCAGGATTTCAAAAAAGGATTTGGTTTCAGCAAGTATTTATCACAGCAAACTGAAGTACGACACACCAAGTATAAACAATGATGATGATCGTGATGAGCTTTTAACAATTGCCAGGATAAGATATACTCATCAGCTCACTCCATATTTTGAAATGTTTATTTCAACTGAAGGGACACAAAGTCATCTTGTTTATATATTTGCCAGCAAAAGTGCAAACAATTATATAAATAAGGTTTTAAGACTAATCACCGGAGGTAATTATTTCTCGCAACGATTCAGGTCAAAAAATACTTTTGAAGTTTCTGCTAATTATACAGTGTATGATTTTGAAGATTTAACCAGTAATTTGCACAGTATTTCTTTCCGACAGATGGTTGCTACTGATTCAACACTCTGGCAAATGAGCAATTTATTCAGCATAATAATTGATGGGTACATTAAAATCAGTGATCAGGGTGATCTGAATTGGAAAGATTTTAAAGAAAGACCTTCAAGATATATAAGCGAAATTTTCACTGATCCGAAGGTTGGGTTTACATTTTATAAAATGTTTTTAGCTGTTGGTGTTAGATTCTTTAACGTAAACACCTATAACTATGAAGGACTTAAAAGAATTCCGGATACCGAATATCGAAGCATTGGTCCGCTTATGGAACTTGATATCAGTTCGGATAATTTAATTCTTAAATTTAATAGCTGGTATGAATTTATTTCTGAAGAACAAACAACTTCTGACAGGATAAATTTATTTGCTGAAATGAATTGGAAATTCTGAGTTGATATTAAATTTATTTTATTTATTTTTTAATAAAAGCCAAACAAAATTTGTCTGAAAATCACTATCATCTTGAAATAGAAAGCGATCCGAACAATATAATCACTGTTGAGGAGTTCGTAAACTATTTTGCAAAAGACATCGGGTTACCTGAAGAAAAAATAGCTTCTCTATTATTAGCTGTAACCGAAGCCACAACAAATGCAATTATTCATGCTAATAAAAATGACAAAACAAAACTTGTTAAAGTTGATGTATCTGTTTCTGATTCCAGGCTGCTTGTAAAAGTTATTGATGAAGGGAAAGGCTTCAATCCTGCATTGATTCCGGATCCAACCAAGCCGGAAAACCTGCTCAAAGATTCAGGCCGAGGAGTTTATCTTATGCGGGTTTATATGGATGGACTTGAATATAATGTTACTGATTCCGGAACAGAAACAATACTTTCGTTAAACTTAAACTAATCTCCCTTTTCTTTTAACCTTCCTTTTAAGTATATCTACTCTTAAAATTTTTTGATATTTTTGAATTACAGAATCATATTAAAAATGAAAGGAAGAATATTATGAGCAGAAAAAAAATTGCCTTAATCGGAGGCGGACAAATAGGTGGTGTTCTTGCCCAGTTGATAGCTTTAAGACAGCTCGGGGATGTTGTAATGTTCGATATAGTTCCTGATATGCCACAGGGTAAAGCTTTAGATATAGCAGAAGCCTCCCGAATCGATTCATTTGATGCAAGAGTTGAAGGAACTAACGATTATAAAGATATCGCCGGATCAGATATTGTAGTTGTTACTGCCGGACTTCCCAGAAAACCTGGAATGAGCAGAGATGATTTGCTTTCAACAAATGCAAAAATAATGAAAGACGTCGCTCTTGGCGTTAAAGCAAATGCTCCTGATTCCATCTCAATTATTATCAGCAACCCGCTTGATGCTATGGTAACACTTTACCAGAAAGTTACAGGATTCCCGCATCATAAAATTTTTGGACAGGCTGGCATATTAGACTCTTCAAGGTTCTCAACATTTATTTGCATGGGAATTAGGTGTCTCTGTAAAAGATGTTAATGCTATGGTGCTAGGTGGGCATGGCGATACAATGGTTCCAATAATACGTTACGCAAACATTAACGGAATCCCCGTGATGGAATTACTTGAAAGAAAATACGGAGATAAAGCTAAAGCTGAAGAAGTAATGAGTGCAATGGTTCAAAGAACAAAAATGGCTGGTGGCGAAGTAGTAAAGTTATTAAAAACCGGTTCTGCTTTTTATTCACCGGCGTCTGCAGCAATTTCAATGGTTGAAGCAATTCTTGGTGATGAAAAAAGAGTGTTACCTGTTTGTGCCTATCTCAAAGGTGAATACGGGGTTGATGGATATTACGTTGGAGTCCCTGCTGTTATTGGCTCAGGTGGTGTTGAAAAAATTATGGAGTTTGAATTAGCCAAAGATGAAAAAGCTCTGTTGGATAATTCAATAAATGCTGTAAAAGGATTGGTAGTCGATATGGAAAGATTGGGATTCTAAATAATTCTGTTATCCAGAAAGGATAGACTTAAATAGCTTTAAAATAAAAAACCCTCCAATAAGGAGGGTTTAATTTTTTAAAATTTATTAAAGCTAAGCAGCGTAAACGCTGACAAATTTTCTATTACCGCGTTTTGTTTCAAATTTAACAACTCCATCTGCAACAGCAAATAATGTATCATCACTTCCCTTTTTAACATTCATTCCGGGATGAAATTTTGTTCCTCTCTGACGGACAATTATATTACCTGATATAACTTTCTCTCCGCCAAATCTTTTTACACCTAAATACTGCGGGTTGCTGTCTCTTCCGTTTCTTGATGAACCCTGACCTTTTTTATGAGCCATTATTAATCTCCTTTAAGCAATCTTTATAATTTCTATCCGGGTTAAATGATGCCTGTGAGTATTGGATTTCTGATAACTAATTCTTCTTTTCTTTTTAAATACTACAACTTTATCATCACGCACGTGTTCAAGAACTTTGGCTGTAACTTTTGCACCTTTAACAGAAGGATTTCCAACTTTAACTTTTTTATCCTCGCCAACCATCAGAATTGAATCAAAAGTGATTTCCGAATCAACTTCCTGTTTTATGCTGGGAACATAGTATTTTTCATTTTCTGATACTTTAAATTGTTGACCAAGTATATCTACAACTGCAAACATTTAATCCTCTATCTTTGTAAAATTCGAGCTACAAATGTATATAAATTCACTATTCAAGTCAATTTTTATATATTCAAAAACTCTGATTTTGTTGCAGTCCGCTACTTTTTAAGTTGAAATGAGAATTCACTGCCCTGATTCAGTTCACTTTTTACGTATATTTTTGAACCATGAGCTTCGACAATATGTTTTACTATGGCAAGCCCCAACCCTGTCCCGCCAACAGAACGTGAACGTGCTTTATCAACCCTATAAAATCTTTCAAAAATTCTATCCAAGTCTTTCTCGGGAATTCCAATACCAGTATCTCGAACAATTATTTTGGCAAATTTCCTCTCAACTTCAACAAGGATTTCAACTTTTCCTTTTTCGGTATACTTTAATGAATTCTGAATAAGATTTACCAGCACTTGTCTAAGTTTATCTTTATCTCCAAATACTAAAAGTTCGTTATCAACAGAATGACAAATCAACTCAAGACTCTTAGCTTCTGCGATTGGCTTCATTTCAGAAACTATATTATTTAGATATTCGTTAATATTAAAATATCTATAATTCATCCTCATTTCACCCGACTCTATCATTGAGATATCAATTAGATCATTCAACAGGTTGCTTAAATTGATAGTGTGTTGATTAGCTTTTTCCAGAAATTGAATATTCACATTGCTGTCATTAATAGCACCGTTCAACAATGTTTCAATAAATCCCTGGATAGCAAAAATTGGAGTTCGTAATTCGTGGGAAACATTCGCGAGAAACTGTGATCTTACCTGCTGAAGTCTTTGCAAATACTCAATATCATTTTTCGTTTTCTTAAACATTTTCTTAATTGCTTTTTGTAGTGAGAATAAATGACTATCAAGTATTATTTCTTCTTCGCTGTTATATAAATTTTTCCTGATATTATTAATGATTTTTTTGATGTCTTCTAACTCGCGGTTTCTACGTAGACCGATCAAATTGAGAATAAACAGACTAAGTATTACCAGGCAAAAGACTAATGGAAGGATAATCGAAAAATCACGAACAAAGAATATTATTATCACAAGCAAAAGAATGTTGAATACGATGTATTCGCGAATATAAATGAGAGAAGAAGAGAGATTTACCTTTAATTTATCCCACACTTTTGAAACGGTATCCTACCCCTTTAATTGTTTCAATCAAATCCGAATGTTTACCTAATTTTTCTCTGATTTTTCTAATATGAACATCTACTGTTCTATCAACCACATAAATTCCGACTCCCCAAACTTCTTTTAACAAACTTTCTCTTGAATATACTTTATCTGGATTGTTTGCTAGAAAATGCAGAAGCTGGAACTCTTTCCTGGGAAATACTTTTTTTCTGTTATCAACAGTCACTAAATATTTTTCAACGTCAATAACTAATGGGCCAATTTTTGTTGTTGTAAGATTTCCTTTGCCAGATTTCGGGATGGAATATTTTCTTAAATTAAGTTCAACTCTGGCTAATAATTTTTTGGGGGATATAGGTTTCTGAATATAATCACTTGCCCCAATTTCCAAGCCTTTTATTTCATCAGACTCTCCGGATTTGGCAGTAAGAAATATTACCGGAATTTGTTTGTGCTGATTGTTGGACTTTATTTTTTCATAAACTTCAAATCCATCCATCTCAGGCATCATGATGTCAAGAATTATCATATCAGGTTTTTTTTCAAGCAGCTTAATAGCTTCTTTTCCGTTACTGCCGATCAGGACATCATATCCAGCTTTTTCAAGATTATATTTTAAAAACTCAAGGATGTCAGGTTCATCATCAACCAGTAAAATTTTTTTCATCTCAGCTTATTTTTATTTCTTTATCATGAGAAGCTGATTTGTACATTGCTTCAGATATTTTAAGTAGTTTCATTGCTTGTTCGCCGGTTGAAAAGACAGGATTCAAACCGTTAATCGCTCCTATGAAACTTTTTAGTTCATTCAGATAAGACTTCTTAAAAAGTTGTGAAGGACTCTCTGTTGTGGAAGGTTTCAAATCAATATTTTCTTGCCCTAGTCTTTTAAAAAGTTTAAACGGAGTAGTTGAAATACTACCTTTTGATCCATAAATAGAAATATAAAATGTGTCTTTATCTTCAGCCAATGACCAACTTGTTTCAAGATTTATTACCGATGAATTATCACACCTGATAAAACTTACAGAAGTATCTTCCAGGTTTTTTGAATTCTGGAAATAATTTTGAGTTGAAACTGAATTTACTTCAGGACTGTCAAGCAGCCAGAGAGCCACATCAAGCAAATTAATTCCGAGGTCCAAAAGAACGCCTCCGCCTGCTTCCTCTCTTTTCATAAACCAGTTTTCTGAGCTGCTTTGTCTTCTCACCCATCCACATTTTAAATAAAACGGTTCACCAATCTCACCAGCATGAATTAAAGTTCTGATCAGCATCAAATCCGGTCGATATCTTAAATTCATGCCGACCATTAATTTTCGTTGATTTTTTTCTGCGGCGTCAACTATCAATTTGGCTTCAGCATATGTTCTTGCAAGTGGTTTTTCAATCAAAACATCTTTATTTGCATTAAGAGCATCGATGGCAATTTCTTTATGAAGGCTGGTTGGAGTTGTAATTATAACTGCATCCACATCTGCATGACTAAGTAAGTCTTTATAGTTTTTATACCGATGAGAAATGTTAAATTTATCAGCGACTGAAATTAGTCTACTTTGTTTTAATTCAGCAACAGCAACAACTTCTGCATTCCTCATCTTTGAAAAATTAGGAAGATGTACAAGCTGGGCAATTGTCCCTAATCCAATTACACCGATTTGGGTTTTCTTCACTAAACAAACACCTCTTTACGGATATTTTTATTTCCAACAAACACTTTTATTTTTTCTGCAATACCTTCCGGATCAATTCCAAGTTCTTTATGAAGCTCTGGTTGTGTACCATGATCAATAAACTTATCAGGAATTCCAATCCGAAGTACATCATTCTTATAATTATTCTCAGCAAAGTATTCCAGCACACCGCTACCAAAACCACCAGGCAGATTATTTTCTTCAAGTGTAACAATCTTAGTAAATTTCCCGGTGACTTTATCAAGCATTTCATTATCAATAGGTTTAACAAATCTCATATTAATAACTTCACAAGAAATTCCATCTACGTTTAACATTTCAGCAGATTTCAATGCATATTCAACCATCGAACCAACAGCAAGAAGTGCAACATCTTCTCCATTCCTTAACTTCAGACTTTTCCCAATTTCAATTTTATCAAATCCATCTTTTAAATGTACACCCAACGCTGAACCTCTTGGATAGCGTACGGCAACAGGCCCATCACAATGTTCAACTGCAGTATAAACCATATCACGTAATTCAGATTCATCTTTTGGAGTCATTATTATCATACCAGGAATCATCCTAAGATAGGTTAGATCGAAAGCACCATGATGGGTTGGTCCGTCGGCACCAACTAAACCGGCTCGATCAAGAATAAAAACGACATGCAATTTTTGCAAAGCAACATCATGAATTATCTGGTCAATTGCCCGCTGCAGAAAAGTTGAGTAAATAGAAATTACGGGAATTATTCCTTGTGTAGCAAGTCCTGCACTAAATGTAACCGCATGTTCTTCTGCAATTCCAACATCAAAAAAATTATGAGGAAATTCTTTCTGCAAAATATCCATCCCAGTTCCGTCCGGCATTGCAGCAGTGATTCCCACAACTTTTGGATTGTTCTTAACTATATCAACCATCGCGTTTCCAAAAATTTTGGTATATGCAGGTGGTGCCCCTGCTTTTTTAAGTGCCTGACCAGTAATTTTATCAAAAGGTGTTGAGGCATGTAATTTTTGATGATGTCCTTCAGCAGGTTTGTAGCCTTTTCCTTTTTCAGTAATCGCATGAACAAGGATTGGTCCTTTTAAATCTTTTACCTGTTCAAAAATTCTAATTAATTGATGAACATTATGACCATTGATTGGACCAAAATATCTGAATCCTAATGCCTCAAATAACATTCCGGGTGTAACAACAGCTTTAATTCCATGTTCAAGCCGGGCAGCAATTCTTCTCATTCTGTCCCCGAAAGTATCCAGTTTACCGGTCAGATCCCAAATTTGTCCTTTAAATTTATTGTAATCAGGATGCGAAATCATTTCAGTAAAATAATTTGAAATCTGCCAGACGTTCGGCGCAATCGACATATTATTATCATTCAATACAACAATCAAATCAGATTTTAATAATCCTGAATTATTCATTGCCTCATACGCCATTCCACCTGTCATTGCTCCATCGCCAATTACTGCAACAACTTTTTTATTTTCCTTTTTAATATCCCTCGCAATTGCCATTCCTAAAGCAGCAGAAATTGAGGTTGAGGCATGACCAGCACCAAAAGTATCATATTCACTTTCTGATCTTTTCAAAAATCCGCTGATCCCACCATACTTTCTAATTCTTTTTAAAGCTTCTTTTCTACCTGTTAAAATTTTGTGAGGATATGCCTGGTGACCGGTATCCCAAACAACTAAATCGTGTGGTGTGCTGAACACTTTATGAATTGCAACAGTCAGTTCAACCGCACCAAGACCACCGCCAAAGTGTCCACCGATTTCAGAAATTGTATCAACCATATATTCGCGAACATCTTTACACAACTGTTTGAGTTCTTTTAGATCAAGCTCTTTTATTTGTGCAGGAATATCAATTTTTGAAAGAACCGGATATTTTGATTGATCTATCATTAAATAATTCTCCTGATCATTTATCTGAAAATTAAGTTTCTGATTCTTCTGAAATCTGACTTATTTCATCACGAAGCTCAGTAATTTTTAGTTCTGCTTTTTTTAATGTCCGAAGACAATTTTTTGATAGCATAATTCCTTCTTCGTACAATTGTACAGAATCATCAAGACCAACATTTTCGTCTTCAAGAATGGAACTAATTTTTTCCAATCTTTTTAAATCATCTTCAAAACTATTTTTGCTTTTTTTCTTTGCCAATTATATTCTTTAGAATTGATTATGGTTTAAGTTTTACTTCGCCATCTGAAAATTTTAACAATGAATCGGATTTCCTATTGAAACCTGAAGCACGTGTGACAAATTTAGAATTCTGTTTCACCAAAACAAAACCCTTCTCCAACGTCTTTTCAATGTTATTATGATCAATAGTTTTTTGTATCAACGATAATTTATTTTTTAATTCACTAAAATACATTGCAATTACCTGTTGAACTGCTGAAATCATAAAATCAACTTGTTGAGCTTTCCTACGAATAATATTTAATGGATTCCTGAACGAATACGAGTTTAGAATGTTATAAATTTCTTTTTTATTATTGCTAATATTTTTTGCAACATACTGAAAAGCAGTATATGAAAATTCATCAATAAAGGCAAAGATTTCGTCCTGTTGAGGAGTTGCCATTTCCATTGCGACAGATGGAGTTGGTGCTCTTAAATCTGCTACATAATCTGCAATTGTAAAATCAACTTCATGTCCGACACCGGAAATAATTGGGATTTTAGAAGCGAAAATAGCCCGGGCTACAATCTCTTCATTAAAAGCCCAAAGATCTTCGATAGAACCTCCGCCTCTCCCAACTATTATGACTTCAACATTCGAATTTTTGTTCAATTGTTTTATAGATTCTGCTATACTTTCTGCTGCTCCACTTCCCTGCACTTTAGATTGCGAGATAACTAATTCGACCAAAGGAAATCTTCTTTGAGCGACACTAATCATATCCCGGAAAGCTGCTCCATCAATTGCTGTTACAATTCCAATTTTTTTAGGGAAAGATGGAATTGATTTCTTAAATTCCTCGTCAAACAAACCTTCTTTTTCAAGCTTTGCTTTTAGTTTCTCAAAAGCTTCCTGCAATTCTCCCATTCCAGCTGGCTTCATCGATCTCACATCAACCTGGTAGGAACCTCGTGGAGGATAAACTGTAATTTTTCCATTCAGGATAATCTTCATTCCATCCTGAGGAGTGAAGAAAACATATTGGTTAAATCCTTTCCACATCGTACAACTGATAACAGCACCTGAGTCTTTCAAATTAAAATACCAGTGTCCGCTAACATGAGATTTAAAATTTGAAATTTCCCCAACCACAGAAATTCGTTCAAAATTTTCTTCAAGAGTTTTCTTTAATTCTGAAGTAAGTTCAGTTACGGTTAGTATTTCTGAGTTTTTATTCAATTGTATGAATGGCTGTTGTGTCTTTATTCAATTCAATTTTATTTTCTTTTGATCTTAGTTTTGTGTAGTTGAGTTCTGAACCTAATAAACTGTGAGGAATTAAGAAAATTATAAAAGTAATAACTGAAGCAAAAATAATCCATTTACCTGGTTTTGACGTTTTGGAAATCGCAATCAGCGCAACAAGCCATCCAATAAAAGCAATCAAAGTTTTATTGTCTGTTAAATCATAACCAAAAGGAACGCCGGTCCAGAGTGCATCAAAAGCATAAAGTTGAGTGAGTGGTCCGAAAATAAGTCCGCCAAGGATAATTAAAACTAAAGTTATTCTGGTTAGTGATTTATATTTTTCCCCCTGATTAAAATATTCCATACCTGTTCTTGTTGAAAACAACATGGCACAAAAAATAAAAATTATATGTGGTATCAGGATAAATGCAGGTACATCACCTTTAAAACGAATTACTACAGGTTCATCCGGAATAATTTTTTCTTTTTCCCCAAATTTTAATTTTACCTGGTATAAAACTTTTCCGGCTTTTGGTTGATGAGGAATTGTTGCAATAAGTTTATCACCTTTTCTGTTCATCGGTTCAATAAACCAATCGTCATTTGAATTTAATCGCCTCCAATGAAGCGCACAAGCTATACTGCGATCTTTCACAATAAGATTTACAATATCATCTTTTAAACTGCTCTGTGATCTATCAAAATTATAATAAATAGTTTCATTTATTAATTTTACTTCACCAGAGGCTGGATAAGTAGGTCCTGTAACTCTTTGATAGTATGCAGATAAAATTGTTAAGATAAATGCAACGAGCCAGAGGATTGTAGATTTTTTCATTTGGGATATGAAAGAATATAAAAATCAATTTTTAACTTAAGAAAGATAACACCCGTGATAAGATTATTAAAATTTAAATTATTAGTAATTAGTCAAAAGGAAAGCAGCTATAAGCTTCCCTTTTACTACTGACTATTATGGGAATCAGAATGATTGGAGGAGTATTTGTTTTATTTGTAAGTATAAGATCTTCGTTCTATTCTACTATTATCATCTCCTTCCTGTTTTCGGCACAACATAGTTTAGCTTTTCTATTTTGCTGTCCTCTTCATTTAGCCTAAATCCAGCATCAATTCTTTTATTCTAAATTGGAGTTTCAGTATTATTCTGTCTCATTTTCTTACAAACGATCTGAATTTACTTAATGACACCACTATTTAACCCAGGAACATTTCTTACTTGCTTTGTACCATTATAAAATAACTGGATACCATCATCAATTAACTTTTTACTATTATAATTTAATTCTTTATCATTTCTTATTTCCTCAATGTATAAGTCATTTTCTTAAATGCAGTCCTAATTTAACTGAGTGCCTAAGGCTATTAACTTTATAACTCAGCTTATTTATTTAATGATCATAGTATTTTATCAACTGTTAATACTAAAACTTATCATTTTTCATATCTTATATTTTCTGAATTTGATTGAGCTTACTTCTTTGAACTGAGGGCTTGTAGCACCAAAGACTGATTTTAAATATTTCTTTACTGTGGCTGCTATATCACAAAGTCCTGTTACTGGTGCATAGAGCAAAGTGTTACGTGTTATACGAAGATTGTTAACGGTCGTTGTAGAATCAATTACAAGCTGATTTACGTCAGCAAGACTCATTTGATAAGCCTCAAGTTCTGTGATTGTCAGTTCTATTTCATTGGGATTATATCCCGGTTGGGCTGTCAGAAGTTGAATTAATGAATTCAGGAATGATACCCTGTTGTCATAACTCATCTGTGAAGAGGAGATACTGCCAAGTGATTCATCCTCGGGTGTAGCAGGGTCATCTACTTTAGGAGGCGTTGCCCTTTTCCCCTGTATTTTTCTTATTATCGTTCTTGCATCATCGAGTATTTCTTTAGTTACACCTTCCGATGCCGCAAGTGCATTGTATATTCTTGTTGAGAGTGAACTTAGAGAAGCGAATTTTATCTCACGGTTATTTACCGCATTCACTAATGGCTGCATTCCTGACTGAAGGCTAAGCAGTGCAGTGTTAGATCCATTATACTTTGCAGTTAATGCTGTAAGTATAATAGTGGGGTTTGAGGGGTTGTATGAAGTTCCAAAGCCTGTGCAGGCTGATACCAGCCGGTTGAAGTTTGCTACATTTTTTACGTGACCTGTTTCTGTATTAGACATTTTTTCAACCTTTTAATTATTTATTAATTTTTGAAGAAAAACTTTTTTCAGCTAATTTAATAAGGGGAACCCAAGGGTGGTATTTGGATTCCCCTTCAGGAGGTCCTCTATAAATTAGAGCCTCGGGCGATTATATTACTTCATCACTTCACCATCAACATCTTTTTAACCGAGGTATAGTTATTTTTTCCGTCTGTTGATTTTGCTTCTATCTTATAGAAATATATTCCGGATGCATTATTACCTGCGTTCCAGTTTACTTCATAATAGCCTGATTCCTGAACTTTGTTTATTAATTCGCTTACTGTTTTCCCAAGCATATTATAAACAATGATCTTTACATTACTTGCAAAGGGAAGTGAATACTTTATTGTTGTACTCGGATTAAATGGATTAGGATAGTTCTGGTAAAGCGTATATTCTTTCGGGTTGAAATCAACTTCTACTTCAACTACTGATGAATATTCATATGTTCCATCAAAATCAATTTGCTTTAATCTGTAAGTGTATGTTCCTGTTGTAATGTCATTATCTGTAAAAGAATATGCTTTTGGTTCTGTGGTTGTTCCAAATCCAGCCAAATAACCAATCTTCTCCCATTCATCATTAGTTTTTCTTTCAATCTCAAATCCCTGGTTATTGGTTTCAGTAGCCGTTAACCAATCTAACTTTATATTCCCATCTCTGTTAATACTTGCATTAAACGATGTCAATTCTACGGACAATGGAGTATCGGCTAGAGCAAAGCTCATTAAATAAATAACCAAATAAGTACCCGTTGCATCAACGGTTTGGCCTAATACTACAAGTGATGAATCAAAAAATACTGCTCCATCATAGCCAGTTAATCCGACATTTTGGTCAGGATGAATCCAAATATCCGTCCAAACCGAATCACCTGTTTCAATAGAATATTTTCCCAATAGTAAGTCGAATGAATTTCCACTGCTTCTTTGATGGTTTCCAATTCCTATAGCATTATTATTATCGTACTTAATTAAACTATAAAATTGCCAATTAGTGTCACCACCCAAAGTATTATTATAAATTAAATTACCATTTGTGTCATATTTAACTATTCTATTTACCGAGCCGCTTACAATTATATCATTACTATTATCAATTAGTACCGCACGTGCCTGATCGAGAAAACCATAGCCCTGTATAGTTCTTGTCCATAAAGTATCGCCATCGGAATTGCACTTTATTATATACCATCCTAATCCTCCTCCGCCAACCATTATTACATCTCCATTTGAATCAACAGCAACATCTCTTGGAACTATAAAAATTCCATCAGCTAAATAATAATTATTAAATATACTATTACCATCTAAATCAAATTTATATAACACATAATAATATGGTCCATCACCTGCTTCTGCAGCTACATAGATATTATTTGATCCAACCCTAATACTATAGCATCTATTAAAACCATATGTCGGTTCGTTAATCGTTCGTCTCATAAAGTATCGCCGGAAGCATCAAATTTTATAAGTTGCCATTGGTTATTTATAGAATAATTCACGCTGAGTACGTAAAAATTTCCAGATGTATCTTTATCGATCCCTACACCATATATTCCGCCAGAAGTGTATAAAGATTTTTGAAATACTATGATTCCATCTGACGTAACCTTTGCTATATAAAGACTATCCTCTCCTATTCCTCCTGTAATAATGAATTCATTAGAACTGTACTTAATCATTTGAAAAAATATTACACTAAAACCCTGTGGCGCAAATGAAATGGTCATGATCCAGGTTGTATCAATTGGTTGTGCTAAGAAAATTGAAATGGGCATAAGCACCATTAAAATTATACTTGAAAAAATTTTCATTTTGCATCCTCTTGAAGATCGTTGTTAAATAATTTTGTATATGGCCTTGCTATCATTTTTTCTAATAACATTCCCTTTTGTTATTAGAATTGAATCACTGTCTTGAAATAGCAATATCATTAAATTTAAAAAGCGTTATATAAAGTATTGACATAATTACCATACTAAATGATTTATAGCGTTGGCCATTAGTTAATGACTAACCAGGTCACTAATGGCCTTTTTATTATTTAATTAATTAGAGAAGCTACTATTTCATCAATAACATTTTTTTAACTGCCGAATAATTACCTGATTTAATGCTGTAATAATATACACCGCTGCTTAATTTAGATGCATCGAAGTTTACTTCATGTTATACTGCTCTTACCTCTTTATTAACAAGTACCACTACTTTCTGTCCTTACATATTGTAAACTGTTAACGTTACGTTCCCATCTGAAGAGATTGTATATTTTATCTTTGTTGTTGGATTAAACGGATTCGGATAATTCTGTCTTAGGAAATATTCATTTGGTATAGAAACTTCTATTTCGATTTCGTTTGAATATTCAAACGTTCCATCAAAATCTATCTGTCTTAAGCGATAGGAATATTTACCAGTCGAAATTTTATCATCTGTAAATGAGTATGATTTTGGTTCTGTTGTTGTTCCATACCCAGTCACATAACCTATCTTTTCAAATTCGTTATTTATAGATTTCCGTTCAATCTCGAACCCCTGGTTGTTAGTTTCAGTAGCAGTTGACCAATTTAAGTTTATATTTCCATCGCCGTTTGTACTTGCATTAAATGATGTTAATTCTACGGGCACAGAATTATAGGCTATAGCAAAGTTCATTAAATAAATAACACTATAAATACCTGTTGCATCAATAGTTTGGCCCAATACTACAAGTGATGAATCAAAAAATACTGCTCCATCATAGCCATATAATCCGTAATTTTGATCTGAGTGAATCCAAATATCTGTCCAAACCGAATCACCTATTTCAATAAAATATTTTCCCAAAAACAAATCAAATAAAAACCCATTACTTCTTCTATAACCACCTATCCCAATTACATTATTATCATCATACTTTAGTAAACTATAAAATTCCCAATTAGTGTCACCACCCAAAGTATTATTATAAATTAAATTACCATTTATATCATATTTAACTATTCTATTTACCCATCCTCTTATTGTTATATTATCATTATTATCTATTACTATCTCACACTAATCATTAATAATACCATAACCCATAAAATTAAACTCCATAAAATATCACCATCAAAATTACACTTTATTATATACCATCCTAATCCTCCTCCACCAACCATTATTACATCTCCATTTAAATCAACGCAACATCTCTCAAAACTATCATATTTCCATTAACCTAAAAATAATTATTAAATATACTATTACCATCTAAATCAAATTTATATAACACTTAATAGTAAAACAAATCTCCTACATCTAAAACCACATAAATATTATTTAAGTTAACAACAATTACATAACAAATATTATAACCATATATCGATTTGTTAATTATTCAACTCCATAAAATATCACCAAAAACATCAAATTTTATAAATTACCATTAATTATTTATAAAATAATTCCAACTAATCACATAAACATTTATACACCTGTATCTATCCCTGTACGAAATATTCCTCCTAAAGCGTATAAATATTTTTCAAATTCTATATTCCCATCTATATAACCTTCGCTACTAGACACTATTATTTCCCACTCCCCTCTTAATAAAACTCATTAGAACTGTATTTAATCATTTGATAGGATTTTGCACTAGAACCCTGTGACACAAATGAAATGGTCCTGATCCAGGTTGTATCAATTAGTTGCGCTAAGAAAATTGAAATGAGCATAAGCACCATTAAAATTATACTTGAAAAAAAATTCATTTTGAGACTCCAGAAATTGTTTTTACATAAGTGAGGCATAAAATGTTACAACCATTTTTTAATTAATTATCGATTTATTTATTAATATTAACCCTATTACACTCGGTTAATCACTCAAATAAGTCAACGACTTATAAATATTTAATATAAAAGGAATTCAATGGTAGTTTGAATTCCCCTTAATAAAGTCTTCTACTACATGTCAAGTTTGAGAACTACTATTTCATCAACAACATTTTCTTAACAGTCGAGTAATTTCCTGTTTTAATCCTGTAATAATATACCCCACTGCTTAATTTGGAAGCATCGAAGTTTACTTCATAGACACCGGCGTTTATTACTTTATTAACAAGTTCTGCTACTTTCTCCCCTAACATATTGTAAACTGTTAATGTCACATTCCCATCCGAACTTATCCAATACTTAATCTTCGTTGTTGGATTGAAAGGATTTGGAAAATTCTGGCTAAGACTAAATTCTTTTGGCTGAGAGATTTCTACTTCTATTTCATCTGAATATTGGTATGATCCGTTATAATCAAGTTGTTTTAAATGATAAAAATAAATTCCTGAAGAAACAGTATTATCTGTAAACAAATATGTTCTAGGTTCAGTTGTAGTACCAAAACCATTGACAAATCCTTTTTTTTCATAATCTCCGTTAACAGATTTTCTTTCAATCTCAAATCCCAGATTGTTAGTTTCCGTGGCTGTTGACCAATTTAGAACAACACTACTATTACTAGAAATATTTGCCGTAAATGAACTTAACTCAACAGGAACTGGATTATCTGCCAGAGAAAATTTCAGTAAGTATATATTAGAATAAAAGGTACTACCTATCACTGTATTAGTCTGTGTTATAACAACTAGTGACGAATCATTCAATATTGCTCCATCCCATCCGTAAGCACCAAATTCGGGTTCCGGGTAATTAAAAACATACGTCCAAATTGAATCTCCTGTAGCGATCGAATATTTGCCTAATAAAATATCAAAAGAAGATCCCGAAGCGCGTCTTTTTCCTCCTATTACAAATACATTTTCGTCATCATACTTTAATAAACTTGCCCTTTCCCAGTTATCATCGCCTCCGAGTGTCTGGTTGTATAATAAGTTTCCATCTGGATCATATTTATATATTGCATTTACCCACCCAGTTACTACTATATTATCTTCATTATCAGTTATAACAGAACGGGCTTCTCTACCAAAACTAAATAATGTTTTTGACCATAAGCTATCCCCATTAGAATTACATTTTAATATCTGCCAGCCAAACCCAGTACCTCCAACACCAGCCAAAATTACATTCCCATTACTATCATCAGTTATGCTGCGGGGGATATTAAAAGCTCCACCCATGATTACTATGTGTTAGTAAAAATTGTATTCCCATTAAAATCAAACTTATTTAACAGATAATTTGCCCCTGGACCTAATGAACAAGGTACATAAACATAGTCTGAATATATTGTTATTGCACGTGGTATATAAGGATTGCCGTTTGGACTATTTATTGTCCGACTCCATAAGGTATCACCAGATGCATCAAATTTAAATAATTTCCACATAGTTGCCGAATTATATTTCCATACGATCACATAAATGTTTCCAAACTCATCCTTATCGATACCGGCACCAAATGAACCACCACTCTCATAATAATATTTCTCCCAAATAATCCCTCCTGATGCATTCATTTTAACTAAGTATAAGCTATCATTAAAAGTACCTGTAATGATAAACTCATCTTCAGAATATTTTATCATTTCATAAGATGTCACGTTTCCTATGGGCGCATTAGAAATTGTTTTTGTCCATAATGTATCAATTGGTTGCGCATAACCTATTGATAGTGGGATTAGGACTAAGGTGAGCAAAAAAGTTACAAGTTTCATTTTATTCTCCGGTTTAATAATTAAGAAGTAATTTAGATTAGGAATCCTTTTATTAAATGATTCAGAATAATTTTTATTCCAGGCTCTACCTATGATTATTATTATCAGACATATTTTATCACTGATATATTTTCTTTAAATTTAAAAAGCGCTAATAGAGATTATTAGTTAAAACTTTTATCTCTGTTTTTGCGTTTTCTGGCCATTAGAAAAGACTTTCGCGGGTCTCTAATGGCCCTTTTTATTACAATATTCTCCTTTTTTTAATTCACTCTTCTTTCTTCTTTAATATATTTGTTCATATTTTTTTTAAATTCTTTGATTGGAATTGCTTTCGTCCAATAACTTTCGAAAACTGTTTTTAATGCTTTTGCAAAACTCGGATGATCTACAATCATCGTGGTAATACTGGGTTTTAATGATACCCTATCATTAAGCGCGAACATAGTCACTGTTTCATCACTCATCATTAGTTTCATTGGTAATTCTTTAATAATTTTTGCTTTCTCACCGACTTTTTCATATAATTCAATTGTTTCTATAAGATCATTTGTTTCCTGTGAATTAAGACCTTTATACTCATATATACTTCTTACTCTTATTTGCTTTTCATTAATAAGACTATCTTCTTCCACAACATTATCTCTAATTGTCGGTATTGTATATGGCGGTTTGGTGAAAACTAGTATTTCTTTTTTTGCATCCTTTTGTATTCCTAACCATCTTTCCCTTATTTGACCCTTGTCAGTTAATACTTCAATATAATCAAGCGGATCATCACAGTCCTGATTAGTTTTATGTAAAGCAATCATTGCTTTCTCTAAGGACTTTGCTGCCTTTTTTTTCTGTTCAATTTCAACTTTTTGCTGTATTTCAAAAGTTTTCTTCTTTTGCTCTACCGTTTGTTCATAATTTGCAATAATGTTCTGCAATGCAATTTTGGGTTTAACAGCACGAAAAACTTTATTTCCATTTTTATAATTTTCATTACAAATTCCTTTATGGACAAGTGCTTGGAGAATTTCGTAAATTTTTGTTCTGGTAACAGTGGTTATCTTTGCAAGTTCAGGGGCAGTAAATTCTTTTCTTTTAAGAAGTGCCATATACACTTCTGCTTCTCTTTTGGTAAGACCTATTTGTTGTAGTTCAGATAATAAATCCATTTGAAACTATCTTACTCATACTTGTTTGATGGTAATTTGTATCCCGAGTCCTAGGGATACAAACAAAAATATATCTTTAAACTTTTAAACGCAACAAAAAAAATTTTATAGCTTAATAGTAAGGCGATATTTGGTTTTGATATTGTTAACTTAGAATATCTGCAAAAAAATACACACAAATTGGCAAAATGATATTGTCGATACAAAAAATAATTGCTTAATATGTTTATACCAGAATACCGAATAAGAGATTATTCTCCTTATTGCTCATTTCATAATTTACAAAAATTCACTTGGTGATTTTCCGAACATTTCTTTAAAATGAAGTCGAAAAGTGTGAAAAGTTTTTAAATCCCACCTGTATAAAGGCATCAGAAGGTCTTTGTTTCTTTTCCGAAATTAAAAAATGAGCTTCTTCCAATCGCTTTTTTCTCAACCAATTTTCCGGAGTGGTATTAAAAACCCTTTTAAAATCCCTTTAAAAGTTGATAAACTTCTCCCGCTTAACCTTGCAAATTCTTTAAGAGGTATATCAAAAGTAAAATTTTTTTTCATATACATTTCTAAATCGATCTTAAAAGGTTCGGTAAAATCAAAAAGAAAACTCTTATACTCTTCATTTACCTCCAGAATTAATTCAATTGCTTCTTTGGTTTTTAATTCTGCCAGGTAGGGTGACAATTTATTTGGCTGATTGAAATATGGAATTAAGGAATCAAAGTCAGGACTTGATAAAAGGATTTTTAGAAAACTCAATTAAATTTTTGCCTGTGTATCCTTCTTGCCCGGGTATGTTTTTTTCGGTAGCATAATTACGCAAAAACTGCTGATTGAGAAATATACTAATAGATTTAAATGGTAATCCGTCTTCATCAGGTAATTTTAGTGTTTTTACCAGTTCATTTTTTCTTATAAGCCCAACACGTCCCGCACCATAAATACTCGTTAATTCATTTGTTTGAAATTTAATTTTACCTGATAAAATAAATGTGAAAGCATGTTCCATCACTATTTGTTCATTTCCATATTTATTCTGGTGTAAACAAGTGTACAGAATATTATGGTTTAATATTTCGTCATTTTTATGTTCCATTTTATCAACTACTTCAACTGGCTCATTACCATTTTATCAAATAGAGAATCACTCAGAAATTTTTTTGCGATGATAGTTGGCTTTGCTAAAAATCCTTCTGAATAACGTGCTTTTGGTTTTTGTACTTCAATAGATCTTTTTATCAACTCAGCTATTCCAATTGGCTCTATATTTTTCTTGGCTATAATATCATACATTCGTTTTGCTTTATCTGCTAAATCATCATAAACAGAATTAGTAGCAGTAGTTTTCAAATTGTCAAATGCTATTTGACCCCATTCTGTTTTTACACCTCCCGGCTCAATAATAATTACGTCCACACCAAAAGGTTTAAGTTCTAACCTGAGACTATCACTTAGACCTTCTACAGCAAATTTACTTGGCATGATACCATCCTCCTAAAGGAGTTGCCATTTTGCCACCTATGGAAGTAATGTTTACGATCTTGCCGAATTTTTGCTTACGCATATATGGAGTGACTAATTGGATAAGCCTTGCTAAACTAAAAACATTTACTTCAAATTGGTATTTCGCTTTTTCTATGTCAACATTCTCTATTGCTCCGTATTCACCGTAACCGGCATTATTAATTAAAATATCTATTCTTCCTTCAGAGTCTACGATTTGTTTAACACAATTTTCTACCGGTTCGTTCTTTGTTACATCTGCCGAAAAAGTAATAATACCAAATTTTTCTAATTCTTTTAATTTTTCGATTCTTCTTGCAATAGCATAAACTTTGTATCCATTATTTGCTAATAATATTGCTGTTTCTTTTCCTATTCCTGATGACGCTCCGGTTATTAATACTATTTTTTTCATTTTACTTTCCTTTTTTGTTGAAAGCAAACTTAGACTATATTATAAATAAATGTTTTGGTCAGAAGCTCAAATTATTTTAGTCAGAAGATCATATTTCAACCTATTAGAAATATCACTTATAAGTTGAAACTATTAATTAAAAGACCTACGGAATTCCAAAGGTGAAAGATTGGTTTTATTCTTAAATAATTTGCTGAAGGACTGCAAATGTTCAAATCCCAAGTCATAAGCAATTTCACTTATCGATAAATTTGT
This sequence comes from uncultured Ignavibacteriales bacterium, assembly GCA_963822905.1. Lineage (GTDB taxonomy): Bacteria > Bacteroidota > Ignavibacteria > Ignavibacteriales > Ignavibacteriaceae > CAWGJF01. The sequence continues at coordinate 1,405,357 of CAWGJF010000001.1, read as the reverse complement.
GGTTGATAGTTTTTCTTTTGCTTTTTCTATCAGTTTATCATGTATATGCTGTTGAGTACTTTGACCCGTCAATGATTTAAGCAATCCACTTAAATAATTGGGAGATATATTTAATTCTTTGGCAATAGACTCAACTGTAGGCAATCCCTTTTTTACTAAATCATAACTGTTAAAGTAATTAGTAAGTATTTCCTCCAAACGATTTAATAATTGGTGATTAGTCTTTTTTCGGGTAATAAATTGACGCTGATAAAATCTTTCTGAATAATTAAGTAACAGTTCTAACTGGGCAATAATAATATTTTGGCTGAACTTATCAATGTTTGAATGGTACTCTTGTTTTATGTTTTGCATAATGTTATCAATTGTAGCTTCTTCTTTTGGAGAAAGAAAAAGAGCCTCATTAACAGAGTAACCAAAATATTCGTAATTCTTTATATCTTTAGCCAAAGATGTCTTCCAAAGAAAATCAGGATGAAAGAATAAAAGAAAACCCGAACGTTCAGGATCAGGTTCATTATCTGCAACTACACTTATTAATTGACCGGGAGCTGCAAAAGACAATAATCCTTCATCAAAGTCATATTTCTGTTGACCATATTTGATCTTGATTTTCCTATCTCTTTTTAACGCTATAGAGTAAAAGTCTTGTATCCATCTTATCTCATTTCTTTCGAGACTATATTCTATTTCACTGTAATCTACTAAACTGATTAAAGGATGCTCTGGTTTAGGCAAACCAAGAACCTTATGAAACTTACTTATTGAGTTAAATCTATGGATATGTTTGTTTTTCATTTTTGTAAAATATTAGAACTGAAAAGAGATTAAATTTTACTCTTCTTCGAATTAATTTAATACTTTATTACTAATGGTTTATAGGCAATAAAGTTATTTCAAAAAATCTATATTAATCAAAATTTGTTGAAAAAGTTAATTCTTTCCATTTTTCCACTTCTTCTATTTGTGTATTATAATAAACCGTAACTCTTTCATAGGAATCTTTTCCCATTAATAGATGGAGTGGAGGATTTTCTTCTTCAACGATTTTCATTAAAGCGGCAGCTAATTTTTTAGGATCTCCAGGTTGTGTTCCGTTAATTTTATTCATCACATCGATTATCTGATTTGTATTATACTTCTCAATCTTATTTTGAGCCGAAACAAATCCCCCCTTTTCCAAAAAACTTGTGCGAAAAAGTCCTGGAGAAACGATTGTTACTTTCACATTAAAATTCTTTGCTTCATAGTATAAAGCTTCTGATAAACCAATAATTGCATGCTTAACTGCATTATAACTTCCGGCACAATCATCTCCGCTATAACCTGCGGAAGATGAAAAATTAATGATATGTCCGCTTTTTTGTTTCCTCAAATAAGGAACAGCATACCTGATCACATTTAAAGATGCATAAACATTTACGTTCATTGATTGATTGAATTCTAAGGCTGAAACTTCTTCCAAGCTTCCCAGAAGCATATAGCCAGCATTATTTACAACGACATCAATTTTGCCAAAGGTTTTTACCGTTTTATCAATAGCATTTTTCACAGCGTTTTCATCTGTAATATCAACTGTCATAGCCAATAAGTTTGGATTCTGTCCTGCTTTTTCCTCGATATTATTTTTATTGCGTGATGTTGCGGCAACTTTATTACCGTTCGTCAATAATAATTTTACCAATGATAATCCAAATCCTTTGGAAGCCCCGGTAATAAACCAAACTTTTTGTGTGTTCATTTTTTTGTTCCTTTCTTAATTTGTGGTTAATTACACCTCAAAACTAAGCAGGGACAAAGAGCAAAGTTTAGCCAAATCTTAGAATGTTTTAGCCGTTCTTCAAACATTATTAAGTAAATAAAGAGTACTGGATTTCAAAAAAAATAAAGATCGTTTTTTCCAAAATTATTCATTTGGAATTTTATCGAATGAATACCTGGCATTCCACAATTCACTATTAGAGTAAACACTTTAAAAGAGAATTAGAATTTTACGCTAAAACCTAAGGTGGGAATAATCGGCAGCATTGTTGTTTTTTCTCTCCCTAATGTCAGATCTTCATTTACATAATAATCATAGCCGAGTGTGTTGCTATGATTATATACATTAATAATATCTAAATAAATTACCCAGTCAAGATTCCACCAATCTGCTTTTGCATTTAAACGAACATCAAGACGGTGATATTCCGGTTTTCTTGCATTGAGTTTTTTATTCCCAAAATCAATATCGAAAATCACTTCTCCTTCACCATTTGGATCACCGGAAGTATTTCGCGTTGCGATAACCGGAGTTTCGGGTTTACCGTCAAGATCCTGATCCTCGAGAATTATTCTTGGTTTTACACCAACAGGTTTAGTGTAAGGAAATCCTGAACCGTACTGCCATCGGAATCCAACATCCAGCCAACTATTAATTTCATATTGAAGAACAAGATTTACCGTATGTCTCTGATCAAATCTGAATGGAAATTTTCTGTCTCCTTCAATTCTGTCAGTGTAAGCAAGTGAGTATGAAATCCAACCTGAAAACTTATTTTGTTGAAAAATATTTTTCTTTGCCAGAAGAAATTCCAACCCATATGATTCACCGAAAGAACCATTCAATGGAATTTGTGTTGCCGAATCTCCCTGGGTTATTGCCGGTTGTGTCCAGCCCGAAACTGATTTTGGATTGCCGCCGGGAATTGGCTCTGTGACAAACACTTCACCTTGTACAATTTTCTGAATGTATAAATCCTGAAAATCTTTGTAATATCCTTCAAGCTTAAGGTGCCATTCGCTGTTCAGCCATCTTTCTATACCAAGCACATAATGGATTGCTTTTTCTGCTTGCAAATTATCTACATTATCTCCTGAAAAATCATAAAGAACTCCTTCATCACGAAGTTTTTCATATCCGGGTGATTGATAGTAAATTCCCCAATTTGCACGGAGTGTTGTAAGTTCATCGATTGCGTAAGAAGCAGAAAATCTTGGGGCAATATATCCTTTATTTAAAATGTTGTAATAATCGAATCTTAAACTCGGCTGGATTGTAAATCGGTTCGTTAATTTATAATTATCTTCAACATAAGTCCTATATCGATTATAATTTTGAATATCTTTCAAATTACTTAATGCTGCTCTGAACTGGGGATTGCGAGAAAAAATTGCCTGCAACCCGGGATCAAGCTCGAACTGAAAATCCATCCTGCTTTGCATAAAATCCGCACCTGCTCCGGCTTCCAAAATGTGATCACCAAAATTGTAAGTGAATTTATCGTCTACAGCATATTTTGTGTAAGCAAATATTCCATTGAATTTGAACCCAAGAAGATAAGGAGCCAGCGTATCGGGAACTGTATTTTCAAAATTATTTCTATTTAAAGACGGATCCAGAATTTCAGAATTAAAGTCCGTCGTGCCATTATTTTTATACCATGAAATAATCACTTTATTAAGAAGTTTTGAGTTAGGTGCGAAATGCCATGCCGCAGAAACAAGATCGTTTTTAGTTACATTGAAAACTGCAGCGCTGTCGGGTGTTTTTCTGTCTGGCCCACTAACAACATTTACCCCGTCACGGGAAAGAATTCCATTGAATAAAAACTTGTTCCCATTATATTGACCAATAACTATTTTTCCCTGGACATCATAAAAATTCGGAAAGCTAGTATTTTCATCTACAAGTCCTGAATTTTTTACGAATGGTTCAATTACTAAATCATAATATGTTCTGCGTGAATTAACCAGCCAGCTTCCATTTAAATTGAAAGGATTTTTACCTTCCAGAATTAAATTTGCATCAACAATGGAAGCATTCAAACTTCCTTTAAGATTTTGAGTTGTTGTTCCCTCTTTATTTGTAACATCAAGCACAGCGGAAAGTCTGTCTCCATATTTAGCAGGAAATCCGCCAGAAATAAGATTTACATTCTCAACAGCATCAGGATTAAACATACTAACAACGCCGTAAAGTCGGTAAGGATTAAAAACTTCAACATCATCAAGAATAATTAAATTCTGGTCCGGTCCACTGCCTCGAACTACTAATTGTGAAGAAAAATCATTCGGTGCAAGCACACCGGGTAATGACTGCAAAGTTCTGAATACATCTTCAACTGCACCTGGAAGGATTTTTGCATCGCGTGGATTTAAATCAATTAGACTTGTTCTTGTATCCCGCTGATCCTGTCCAAGATTTCCAGTAACTTCAACCGGGTCAATTTCAATTACCTTCTCGAGCATTGTTATATTTAATTCCAATGCTGTTCCAGATTTTATTGTTACTGTTTGAAGTCTTGTACTATATCCTAAAGAACTGAATTTTACCTGATGTTCACCAGCCGGTATATTCTCAATACGATATTTGCCATCATCGTCTGTTGCAGTTCCTAAACCTGTTCCAACAATTACAATATTTACAGAAGGTATGGGAGAATTTCCATCAGTAACTTTTCCAATAAGTTTTCCTGATTGAGCAAGTGTAAGCGAGGAATAAATTATTAATAAAAAAAATAGCCCTGATTTCATACAGATAGTTATCAAAAGAATGGAAATTTATCTATATCAAAAGAAGTGCAGTGCCTGTTGATTTAATGTAAATCAAAATCTAATTAAGATAAAATGAAAAGAATGAAGAATATAATCCAATTGAGATTTCGTTAAAATTTTCTGATGAATTCCCTGGATTAATATTATAACGATAACGCGCATAAACAGTGAATGAATCTAAAAGTCGAAAGAGCCCGAAACTGATTTCTGGGGATACGCCGTTATTTCCGACAAAGTTGGTATAAACTGTTACACCCGGGGAAATATACTCAATCATTCCGGGTTCAATAATTTGCTTGTAACCCGTACGCAAATAATTTCCCTTGCTTACATCAAAAATGTGGGAATATTCAATTGAAAAATATCCGGCCGGGTATCTTAAACTTTTTGATCTCAAAGAAATGAGAGGAATATCTTTTGTTAAACTGAAATGAGAATCACCATTAGTTAATACAAGATTTGGATACGGAAGCAGAAAAACGGTTCCGCCAAACAAACACAAATAAACAAAGTTAGATTCTTCTTTAAATTCCGGTTCATAAGGAAGATCAAAATCAAATACTTCGCTGGTAAATTTATCACCGTTTTCATTTTGTGTAATAATAACAAAGTTAACTGTCTTGCCTTTAAAAGATAACTTACTCAAATCTATTTCTTTTTTATGCAAATCAGTTGGTTCATTAGATATTTCATAATCGTATTTATCTTCAAGAATTACTTTTGATAAACATGGCTCACTTGTATAAAAGGATAATTTAAATGTGTAAGGAATTTCAGTAGTTGAATATGCATCAATCAAATAAACTTCAATCGAATCTGATTGAGCATAAGAGATAAATGTTAAACAAATGTAAACTAAAAATATTAACGTGCTTTTTTTCATAATTCCAAATGAGTTTTTCAATTTTGATTGTCAAAGTTAGGAATTTAATGATTAATAATTATTACCTGATAGCTAATTACCCATACAAATTTATTTTCTTATATTTCGTTAAATTTTATTCAAATTATTCTTTTCATCAATACTGATTTAGAATGTTAAAGATAATGCTATGACGATCAGCGGATTTACAATGGTTAAAAATGCCGCCAAGCTGTACTATCCAATTAAACAATCCATCTTGTCCATTCTTCCAATTGTTAATGAATTTGTTGTTGCACTTGGTGATTGTGATTCAAATGATCAAACTGAAGCTGAAATTAAAAGCATAAATTCGGAAAAAATAAAAATCATAAAAACTGTGTGGGATTTGGATAAATACCCAAGAGGAACAGAGAACGCACACCAGACAGATATTGCAAAAAATGTTTGTTCCGGTGACTGGCTCTTTTATTTACAGGCTGATGAAGTTGTTCATGAAAAATATTTACCTGTCATAAAAAATAGGTGCGAACAATTTTTAAATGACCAGAATGTTGAAGGTTTACTTTTTAAATACCTTCATTTCTGGGGCGACTTCGATCATCACCAGGTTGCGCATGGCTGGTATAAAAATGAAATTAGAATTATCCAGAATAAAAAAGATATACATTCTTGGGAATCAGCACAGTCATTCAGAAGAATTCCAGGTTTTGATGGAAAGAATTATAGACAACAGGAAGGAACATACAAATTAAAAGTTGCAAAAGTTGATGCATACATTTACCATTATGGCTGGGTCCGACCTCCTGAATTAATCAGAGCAAAACAAAAGTCTTTAGATACAATTCATAAGGGCAAAGAAAAAGTTGAAAATATGTATAAAGATAAATCTAGTGTTTTTGATTATGGTCCACTGGGAAAATTAAATAAATTTAAAGAAACGCATCCTGAAGTGATGAAAGATTGGATTGCAAATTTTAACTGGAAAGATCAATTGAATTATTCATCAAATGAAATTACTCCCAATCGTGAAAAGTGGAAACAAGAGGGTTTTAAATACAGACTGATCACTTTTTTGGAGCAAAATATTTTCAAAGGAAAAGACCTTTTCGGATTTAAGAATTATGATTTGCTCCAAGATAAAAAATACAATTAGAATAATATAGGAAGTTTTATGATACGATACATCGCATTCCTTAGGGCAATCAATGTAAGCGGACATAACATAATTAAAATGGAAGAGCTCCGGAAATTATTTGAAACAATGAAGCTGAAGAATGTCAGAACATATATTCAAACTGGCAATGTTATTTTTGACACTCCTGAAAAAAATGCAAATGTACTTATAAAAAAAATTAAAAAGCATCTTCAAAAATCTCTTGGTTATGAAGTTGAGACAATGTTAAGAACAACTTCAGAACTTGAAACGATCATAAAAAATAATCCTTTCAAAAAGACTAAGCTTGATAAAACCATTCAATTATATCTTTCTTTTTTAGCTGAAGAACCAACCGACGACTTGAAAAAAACTTTTATTTCGTTAAGCGGTGATGTTTCTACATTCAGGATAAAAGGAGCAAACCTGTATACTCTTTACCAGAGAAATAAGGCCAAAGACCCTTTCTCGAATATTTTTATTGAGAAAAAATTAAAAACAAAAGCAACCACCCGTAACTGGAATGTAGTCAACAAAGTTTTTGAACTTGCCTCAATGGCAGAGCCAAAGTAATAATGAGAATCTGGTCTCTCCACCCAAAATATCTTGACTCAAAAGGAATTGTAGCTCTCTGGAGGGAAACATTACTCGCAAAAAATGTACTCCAGAATAAAACAAAAGGATATAAACATCATCCGCAACTTGAAAGGTTTAAAAGTTCAAAACAACCCGTCGGTGCAATTAATTTATATCTGAGTTTTGTTTACGAAGAAGCTTCTGCAAGAGGTTATAATTTTGATAAAAGCAAGTTTAGCAGGAGTAAAAAAAGAATAAAGCTAACTGTTACCTCAGGACAAATAGAATTTGAAGTAAAACATCTTCTTAAAAAATTAAAAGTTCGTGATCCAAAAAAAATTAAAGAATTAAAATCTCTTAAAGTATTTGAACCACATCCATTATTCAAAATAATTCCCGGGAATACCGAGAGCTGGGAAATAATTGCAAAAGAAAAATAACAACCAAAATTCAGACTTTTTTACTGCCTTCACCTTTTTAATATCCTTCACAGGTCAAAATTAATTGACATTTTTCTCTATAATTAAGCTGTTTCAATTATGCTGCTTAAAAGCATATTTATCTTGGAATATTCCTTATTACGCTGGTTACACTCATCATTATATTTATTGTAATATTCATAAATATATTTTACCTTTGCTGTGTATAAATATCATAATATTAAAATAAGAGGGTTAATGATGTCTAAAAGCAGTTTTATAAATTTAAGTGATTCTGCAATTCTAAAAGAAATTGGAAACAGTTTGAAGCAAGCCCGGCTAAAAAAAAATATAACCCAGGAAGAACTTGCAAAATTATCGGGCTTAGACCGAACAACAATAGGCCAGTTAGAAAATGGCAGAGCAGCAACTCTTTTAACTCTTGTCCAGATTTTACGGGTACTTGATAAACTTGAACTGCTGAATATTTTTTCTGAAGAGACGGAAGTCAGTCCGCTTGTTGTTGCCAAACTAAAAAAGCAAACAAGAAAAAGAGCATCAAAGAAAAAAGCAGAAGAAGAAAAGAAAGAAGAATCAGAATGGTAAATATCGCAACAATAACCTTGTGGAATATAAATGTGGGTGCTGTTCTGTGGGATGAAAACAAGCAGTACGCAATAATTGAATTCGAGCCTTCATTTATAAAAAGAGAAATTAATATTGCTCCTGTAACAATGCCGTTATCAGAATTACAAGGAGGAAATACAATTTATTCATTCCCGAATTTATCTAAAGAAACTTTTTTTGGTTTGCCAGGTCTATTGGCTGATTCCCTGCCGGACAGATTCGGAAACAAAATTTTTGATGCATGGCTGGCAAGACAAGGCAGAGATATTAAAAGTGTTAACCCGGTAGAAAGACTTTGCTACACTGGTAAAAGAGGAATGGGTGCTCTTGAGTATAAACCAGCAATACATCCAAGCAGGGATTATAAATCAGACCCAATCGAGATTGAAGAAATGATAAGCCTAGCGAATGACATTTTTAATGAACGAAAAAATATTCACTCAAACATCAATGAAGATAATGAGAAGGCTTTACTTGATATTATTAAAATCGGAACTTCTGCAGGAGGTGCAAGAGCAAAAGCGGTAATTGCTTACAATGAAAAAACTGGAGAAATCCGTTCAGGACAAGCTGATGTTCCGGGAGATTTTTCTCACTGGATAATAAAATTTGATGGAGTGAAACTGAAAGAATTTGGTGATCCAAGAGGTTATGGTAGAATTGAGTTTGCGTATCACAAAATGGCTCTCGACTGTGGAATAAATATGATGGAATGCAGGTTGCTCGAAGAAAATGACAGAGCACATTTTATGACCAAACGATTTGATCGTTTGAATGGAAATGAAAAAATCCATTTGCAGACATTGTGTGGAATCGCTCACTTCGATTACAATGATCCGAATGTATATTCTTACGAACAAGCGTTCCAGGTGATGAGACAATTAAAACTTCACTATCCAGATGCTGAGCAGCTTTTCACAAGAATGGTTTTTAATGTTGTTGCAAGAAACCTGGATGATCACACAAAAAACATTTCCTTTTTAATGGATAAATCCGGTACCTGGAAACTGGCTCCGGCTTACGATGTTGCTTACGCATACAATCCATACAGCAAATGGACGCGAAGACATCAAATGTCAATCAACGGTAAAAGAGATGAAATTACAACTGAAGATTTATTAAATGTTGCAAAGGAAATGAATATTAAAAAAGCAAAAATAATTATTAAAAAAGTTAAAGAAGTTGTCAGCAATTGGTCGGATTACGCATCAGAATGTGAGATTCCTAAATCACAAATTGATGAGATTGCAAAGAATCATACACTATTTGAAACCTGACTAATTACGTTAAAAATAATTTCTAGTTCTTTTTCATATATTTAATCAATAAAAATAAGCTGATTCAAAATGACAACAAAAGTGACATATTTTTCTAAACTTGAACAGAATAAAGAATATCTACAGTCTCAGCTTGATAATCTACTTAAGAAACACAAAGCACAACCAGTTGGCAATGGATATGGTGATATAATTGTTCCTCGTGATAGTTACATTAATTTTATTAATGAGCTAACTATTTTAAATCTAGCAATAGAAACAAAAAGTTGGTGGTGTCATTGTACACCAGAGAATGAAAGATTATTTGGTTATCCGCATGGATATGGGGGACCAAAAAGTAAGTATTTCGATGGTTGGTTTAGCGAAAGGGTAAATGATTTTGATAAAATTGAAGTAAGTAAAATTGAACAGTTGGAAAATACTTTTACTGAGGAAACTGTAAAAAAAATAAACGAGGAAGTATTAAACATAATTGAAAATAAACGTACAATAACATATGCTAATGGTGATTATCAGGTATTTAAAAAAGATAAATGTTTAACTCCAGCAATTTGGATCCGCGTTCCTGAGGATTGGACTAACAGCGAGGAAAGAGGCCAATAATAATTCTTACTATTTCAAAGCATTCTCAACATCTTTTATCAGATCATCGGCATCTTCTATTCCAACAGAAAAACGTACTAGCGCATCAGTCAGCCCAAATTTTTCTCTTTCGGTTTTTGGAACGGAAGCATGGGTCATTGAAGCAGGATGACAGATCAAACTTTCAACTCCACCGAGACTTTCAGCTAGTGTAAATACTTTAACGTTGTTTAATACTTTTTTAGCTCGTTCCAATGTTCCAAAATCGGCTGAAACCATTCCGCCAAAACCGCGCATTTGTTTTTTTGCAAGTTCGTGCTGCGGATGATTTTGTAATCCCGGGTAAATTACTTTTTCTGCAGCTCCGGACTTTGATAGAAATTCCGCAAACTGTTTTGCATTTTCTTCGTGCTGTTTCATTCTTACTGCAAGAGTTTTTGTAGAACGAAGAACCAACCAACAATCGAAAGGTGAAGGAACTCCACCGGCTGCATTTTGAATGTAACGCAAACGATCGTGATATTTTTCATTGTTCGTGACTAAAATTCCACCAATAGCATCACTGTGCCCGTTTAAATACTTAGTTGTGCTATGAAGAACAATATCAATTTCCCACTCAAGTGGATTCTGAAAATAAGGACTCATAAAAGTATTGTCACAAACGGTAATCAAATTATTTTTCATTGCAATTTCAGAAACAGCTTTCAAATCTGTTAAAACGAGCATCGGGTTAGTCGGTGTTTCAACAAAAATCATTTTCGTATTATCCTTGATCGCAGCTTCTATATTTTTGACATCGCTTGTATCAACCCAGGAATATGCAAGTCCGTAAGCAGTAAGATTTTGCTCATAAAGCCTATATGTTCCGCCGTAAACATTGTTTGAAACAATTACATGATCACCGGATTTCAACAAACTCATTAAAGAATGTGTCGCCGCGAGTCCTGATGCAAATGCAATTCCGTGTTTTCCTTTTTCAAGAGTTGCAATATTTTTTTCTAATGCCTGCCGGGTAAGATTGTGCGTTCTTCCATACTCGTATCCTGTACTTTTTCCAAGCTCATGCTGTGCATAAGTTGAAGTAAGATAAACAGGTGTAATTACCGCGCCTGTAGTCGGATCAGGAATTTGACCTGAATGAATCGCATTTGTTGAAAAGCCCATTTTTAATCTTTCAGTTTATTAATTAATAATTTTAAGCAGAATTATGAATTTCGAATATCGAATATCGAATATCGAATATCGAATATCAATTGTTATTTATGTATGACCAAATTCCTATTTATCTTTATTTTTCTTTGCATTCTTTTTAGCAGTATCGATACTCTTAACAAATATAGAAATGAGTTCATTACATTCAGCTAATCCTTTATTAACTAATTCAATATCATCTGCCAAAGGTACCCGTTTTATTATTTTCAAAGCAACTTTTGTTTCTCTCAGCTCCTTTAACAGAATTTTAAACTTATGAATAAAATCATTTAATGATTCAGCACTTTGCGCTTCACCATAATTTAATGCTGGTGAAGTGCCTGAACGAACTAGCTGACCAGAAATGTGATTTCCAGCTCTCGAATTTTTCAAATTCTCAGCTATTTTAATTACTAATACTGCAAATTCAATTAAACGATCTTCAAGATCATATTTTTTATTTGCTTTAATGTTCATTGTTAATTCAATTTTTTAATTCGTCATTCGATATTTAAGAAACTTCATCATTCAAAATTCCTTGTTCGATATTCATAATTCATCTACGGTTTCTTCGCATCAAAGTTTATTAAATCATATCTTGTTATAATATCGGTTATCAATCCAAAATCACCAACAAGAACAGCAGGATTCTCTTTTAAAATGTCCTTCACTTTACTTATTTCACTTTTTGCATCAAGAATAGGAAAACTTTCATCCATCATATCCTTTATTAAAGAATTATAAAGTAGAGGATCTTCGACAAGTTTTGCAAGCAGTTTATTTTCTCTTATTGATCCTATTGACTGTCTTCCTTTCATAACCGGAATATTTGAATAACCTGTATTTGTAATTAGTTCCAAAACATCTTTCACTTTTTGATCTTCCCTAACAGAGGCAACTTCTTCAATTCCTGAAGTTTTTTTCACATCAGAAATATCACGTAAAGTTCTGATTTCCGTGTCCAGCATCCTGTTAAGCTTGAGCCAGTCTTCATTGTGAACTTTAGAAAGATATCTTTCACCTGTATCACAAACTGTAAAAACAATCACATCATTTTCCGACAATTCTTTTGCAACTTCAAGAACAACGTGAACAATTGTTCCTGTACTTCCTCCGCAAAAAATTCCTTCTTCTTTTGTTAGTCTTCTAGCTGCAGCAAAAGAATCTTTGTCACTTATATTAATTATTTTATCAATATACTGGAAGTGAACATTCTTCGGAAGACAATCCTGACCAATTCCTTCAACTAAATATGGAGACCCTTTTATTATTTCTCCCGTTTCTTTAAAATGTTTAAAGATAGAGCCAAGTGGATCCGCACCAATAACCTGAATGTTTGGATTTTTTTCTTTCAGAAATCTTCCTGTTCCACTAATTGTACCGCCCGTACCGATGCTTGCAATAAAGTGAGTTATTTTTCCATCAGTTTGCCGCCAGATTTCCGGTCCGGTTGTTTTATAATGTGTTTCAGGATTAGAAGGATTTGAATATTGATAAGCAAAAATTGAATTTGGAGTTTCTTCATTAATTCTTTTTGCTACATTCACATAATATTCCGGATCTTCAGGATCAGCAAGATTTGAAACGACAATTACTTCCACATCAAGAGCTTTTAAATAATTAATTTTTTCAGCGCTAACTTTATCAGTAACAACAAATACACATTTATAACCCTTAACTGCAGCTGTAAGCGCCAGACCTATTCCGGTATTTCCACTTGTTGCTTCGATGATTGTTCCGCCAGGTTTTAATTCTCCTCTTGCTTCTGCATCCACAATCATATTGTAACCGATGCGATCTTTAACACTTCCGCCGGGATTTGCTGATTCAAGCTTTGCAAAAATCTGCGGCTTTAATCCATTATTGATACGGTTAAGTTTAATTAAAGGAGTATTTCCAATCTGCTCAAGTATATTGTTTTTGAATTCCAATTTTACCCTGAATGATTATATGAAAAGATTTGATATCCTTAATATAAGGCAATTGTTTACTTCAACGAAACATTTAAAATTATTGAAAACTTATTTGGTCACGCTAAGGATCCACTCCTTAATCACCTTCATAGCATCAGGAGAAAATGTTTCCTCAATTTTTGAATACTCCATTGGTGAACCGGTTTTGCAATGCTGGAATAAATGATTCAAACCGGGCATTTCAACAATTTTATAATTTTTATTTCCGCCTTCTTTCAACGCACTTTCAATTGCTGAAAGATTTTCTTTTGGCGGAACCTGCAAATCTTTTTCACCATTAATTGCAAGCACGGGGCACTTTACTTTTTCGAGTGTTGGATACGGATTATATTTTACAAAATATTTAAACCATGGCGATAACAACATTTCAAATGAACGATCCGTAAAAGTTCCTAAATCTCCGAGTTCCTCTTTTTCTTCTTCACTCAATTCAGAATAAGCTTTATCGAATATTTTCTTAATAGATTTTTTTAATTCTTTGTCATCAGAATGTTTAAGAAGTTCATTATAAATTTGCCGGTATGTCTCAACATCCCGCTTAATTATTTTATCATCTTCACCATTTGCCTTTAAAATTAACCCGGTTTGTAAAATTAAAATTGAATCACCTCTTATTCCTGTCCCTGCCATCAAAACAATAAAATCAACATCATCAGATTGAATAGCAGCTAACGGAGCAATCAGTCCTCCTTCACTGTGTCCGGCAATTCCGATTTTATCAATGTCTTTTCTCTTTTTCAGAAATTCAACTGCTGCAAGTGCATCATCTGCAAAATCAATACTGGTTGCAGATTTGAAGTCGCCCGTTGATTCACCAACTCCCCGATCATCATATCTTAATACTGCAATTCCGTTTCGCGTTAGATAATCCGACAAAACCAAAAACGGTTTATGACCAAGCAATTCTTCATCCCGGTTTTGCGGACCTGAACCGGTAACAAGAATTACCGCAGTGAACGGACTACCACTTTCAGGTAAAGTTAAAGTGCCTGCAAGTGTATCACCGACATCATAATTAATAATTTTTACTTCTTCGCTTTTGTAAGGAAAAGGTTCTTTCGGTTCCTGAAAATGAATAATTTTTTCCACAACATTATTTTTGTAAAGATTAAGTTCGAGATTCATTCCACCCTGGTGCCAATGACCTTCAATTTTTAAACTGTCTTCAATCATAATTCCATCATAAAATCCTGACACGGCATTGACAATAAATTTCAAAGAATCATCTTTAACTAAAACTTCATCAACTGCAATTCCAAAAGCACTTTGATCAGGACTATCTAAAGTTGCAGTCAGTTTTCCGGTTGTATCTTTTGTAACATTAAATACAATTCTCAATTCAATTCCGGAAATTTTCAACTTGCCTTGCCAGGTTCCTTCAAGATCAAATTGCGACTGAAAAGATGATGGTTTGGGTAGAATAAACATTGAGAACAAAATGAATATAAATATAGTTTTCACTGATTCACCTTTAAAAATCTAAATTGAATAATTAAACTTAAGAGAAAATCGTTAAATTTATTTAAGTATTTGTGAAGGACGGTGTGTGATTTTCACCTCACGGATTTGAATGATTAATTCCTATCTTTGCTTCGGCATATGAAATTACTGATATCATACCTGCAAAACTATTGGAAACTGGTTGTGCTTGCTTTATTGCTGGCTGCAATTAACCAGGTTTTTTCCATGCTTGATCCTTGGATTTTCAGGATAGTTATAGATAAGTACGCAACAAAGTTCAACCAGTACACTACTGAAGAATTTATAAAAGGTGTTTTGCTTCTGCTTGCAGCTGCAGTTGGAGTTGCATTTGTTTCGCGTGTTGCCAAAAATTTTCAGGATTATTTTGTAAATGTAATTACCCAAAGACTTGGTGCTAAAATTTATACTGATGGAATTCGTCATTCGCTCCTGCTCCCTTTCCAGGATTTTGAAGATCAGAGAAGCGGAACAACACTTGGAGTTTTGCAAAAAGTACGAAGTGATTCTGAAAAATTAATTTCATCTTCAGTGAATGTTTTGTTTACGACTTTAGTCGGTGTAATTTTTGTAACGATTTATGCAATCAGCGTTTCGTGGATAATTGCACCTATCTTTTTCGCAGCTATTCCTATTCTCGGAATAGTAAGTTCTGTTCTGGGCAAGAAAATAAAAAAGATTCAAAAGATTATTGTTGCCGAGACAACTTCTCTTGCAGGTTCTACAACAGAATCTTTGAGAAATATCGAACTGGTAAAAAGTCTTGGACTAGGCAACCAGGAAATCAACCGACTTAATGCAACTACAGACAAAATTTTACAGCTTGAATTAAAAAAAGTAAAATACATCCGTACACTAAGTTTTATCCAGGGAACAACTGTCAATTTCATCCGCACATCTATTCTGTTTATCATGTTGTACCTGATTTTTACACAGCGTATAACGGTTGGCGAATTTTTCTCCCTGTTCATTTATTCATTTTTTCTTTTTGGTCCGCTGCAAAGTCTTGGGGATATTATAAATATTTACCGTGAAGCTGAAGTATCATTGAATAATTTTGAAGATCTGATTTCCAAACCGGTTGAAAAAAAACCTGAAAAACCGAATAAGATTGGTGAAATTAAATCTGTAATTTTCAAGGATGTTGTTTTTCAGCATCAATCAGCAAACAGGCATGCAATAAATGGAATTTCTTTCGAAGCAACTGAAGGTGAAACTATAGCTTTTGTCGGACCATCCGGAGCAGGAAAAACAACGCTCGTAAAATTATTAGTCGGCTTATACACACCGCAGAGCGGCAAAATTTATTATAATAAAATTAAGGGAGAAGAAATTGATTTTGATGAGCTGAGAGAAAAGATTGGCTTTGTAACACAAGACACACAGCTTTTTTCAGGAACGATTAAAGAAAATCTTCTTTTCGTCAGTCCGGATGCTACCGATGAAGATTGTTTTGATGTTTTGAATAAATCCGCCGCACAATCACTTCTTGAAAGAGCAGAAAAAGGTCTGGAGACAAAAATTGGTGAGAGCGGAATCAAGGTTAGCGGCGGTGAAAAGCAGAGACTTTCAATTGCGCGCGCTCTTTTACGTAAACCACATTTGTTGGTTTTTGATGAAGCAACCTCTGCGCTCGACTCTTTAACAGAAGAGGAAATCAGCAAAACAATAAGAGAAATTTCTCTAAGAAAAGATTTAATTACAATTATGATCGCTCATCGGCTTTCAACAATTATGCATGCTGATACAATTCATGTTCTTGAAAGAGGAAACATTGTCGAATCAGGAAAACACGAGGAGCTGCTTGAACTTAAGGGACTGTATTATGCAATGTGGCGTCAGCAAATTGGTGAACGCGATTTGGTTTTGAACGGATTACTAAAAAATGTTACAGAGAATTGAGAATGAAATCGATTAAAAAATCAACAGGTGGTCACGAACCATTTCGTGACCAAAAATCCACAATTCTCTCCGTCAGGAATTAGTTCCTGACAGCCCAGTAATGAAAGAGTAAAATGAGAACGATAAAAAAAATTATTAAAAGCGAAAAAGTTGATATGGGCGGAATTCTGCTCGACCAACCATTGCCAAACAGGTTTATGGATCAAATGGATCCGTTTTTATTAATTCATCACTGGGATGATGTTCTGCAAGGAAACCAAAAACAAAATGATGCCGGAGTTGGTCCGCATCCACACAGAGGTTTTTCCCCGGTCACTTTGATCTTCAAAGGCGGAGTTCATCACCGTGATTCACGAGGAAACAACAGCATAGTAAAAGCCGGCGGAACGCAATGGATGTTTGCAGGGATGGGAATTACTCACAGTGAAAGACCTTATAAAGAACTTGCTGAAAAAGGCGGAGATTTTGAGTTGATTCAATTCTGGCTGAATGTTCCTGCAAAAAATAAAATGGAACAGCCGGTTTACACAGCAATTACAAAAGAAGATACGCCGGTTTTTACTTCAGAAGATGGCAAGGTAAAGGTTGGAGTTGTTTCCGGTAATTTCAAAAATCTTAAAGGAATTGTCGATCATTTTATTCCTGTAACTGTTTTGAGATTTGATTTTGAAAAAGATGGTGAAATTGAGTTTGATATTCCTTCAAACCAAAACACATTAATGTATTTGCTTAATGGAGAACTTCTAATAAATGATTCTGAAAAAGTTGAAGGGAAAAATCTCGTCTGGTTTGAGAATAATGATACAAAAATAAAAATCAAAGCAAATGAAACAACAAGGGCAATTCTGCTTGCTGGTGAGCCGATAAATGAAGAAGTTGTTTCGTACGGTCCATTTGTGATGAATAACCAGACACAGATTATGCAGGCACTCCGGGATGCTCAAATGGGTAAAATGGGTGTGCTGATTGAGGAATAAATCACATCAAAAATTGCTTGTCAAATTTCCGGTTGTTGAGCAGACTTTCACTTAATATGTTTGCTCTAAAAAATTGAGGAAGTGAAATGAATAACTTAGCAATGCCTGACAGAAATACAATGTACAACGCCCTGCTTAATAAAGACAGCAGTTTTGAAGGAATCTTTTTTGTTGGAGTAAAGACAACAGGAGTTTTCTGCAGACCAACCTGTACAGCACGAAAACCAAAAGAAGAAAACGTAGAGTTTTTTAATTCAGTAAAAGAAGCACTTCAATATGGCTATCGCCCTTGTAAAGTTTGTCACCCGATGCAGCAAAACGGCGAAGCACCGAACTGGTTAAAAAGTCTTTTAAAAGATATTGAGAATAATCCGACGGGTAAATTTAAAGATTCCGATCTTCGTGAAAGAGATATTGACCCGGCAAGGGTAAGAAGATGGTTTAAAAAACATCACGGGATGACATTTCAATCTTATATAAGATTGCAAAGAATTAACACTGCGTTTGGAAGAATAAAACACGGTGAAAAAGTTACTGAATCAGCTTTTGATCTTGGCTATGAATCTCTCAGTGGTTTTGCTGAAACATTCAAGAAATCAACCGGCTTCTCTCCTTCTGAAAGCAAGGATAAAAAAATTATTACGGTTACAAGGATTTTAACTCCGCTCGGTCCGATGCTTGCCGGAGCAGTCGATGAAGGAATTTGTCTTCTTGAATTTGTCGACCGAAGAATGATTGAGACACAAATCAAAAGATTAAAAAAGTATCTGAATGCAGAATTCGTTCCGGTACAAAACAAATACTTTGATGAACTGGACAAACAATTGAAAGAATACTTTGAAGGAAAGAGAAAAGAATTTGATATTCCGTTGTCGTTGCCGGGAACAGATTTTCAGTTGAAAGTCTGGAAAGAATTGCAGAAAATACCTTATGGAAAAACCCGTTCATACCAGCAGCAGGCAATTGCATTGAAAAACCCGAAAGCAGTTAGAGCAGTTGCAAAAGCAAACGGTGATAACCGGATTGCAATTATAATTCCCTGCCACAGGGTAATTGGAAAAGACGGACAGCTTGTAGGTTACGGGGGCGGAATGTGGAGAAAACAATATTTGTTGAACTTAGAAAAGAAGAACAGCTAATGGATATTTCAGCATTAATAAAAGCACTCGAACTTGAATTGCTTCAGCCGGAAGTGCGAAAATCGAAGATAAGACTGAATGAATTGATTGCCGATAATTTTTTGGAAGTCGGGGCATCAGGCAAAAATTATAACAAGCAGGATATTTTAGACCAATTGCCGGGTCAATCTGAAATTAAATTTTCGATGCAAGATTTTAATGCAATTGATATTTCTCCTGATACAATACTTGCAACTTACAAGGTTGAAAAAATAATTTTGGAAAGTAATGAGAAAACTATTTCATCCCGCAGTTCTATCTGGCAAAACAAGGACGGAAACTGGCAAATCATTTTTCATCAGGGAACAAATCTGAATGAATAGTTATTTTATTTCTTAATAAAAATCAGGATAATATTAATATGTCAGACTACGATAAATACAATACCAAACTGTATATCAAATACAAACACTTTGAACTGATTGATATTCATCAAATGGTAAAGGAAACAAAAGATAAATGGTTCAACCAAAGTTTGACAGAAGTTAACGACAGTGTGGTTAGAATCGGGATTGTCGAAGGAGAATATCATTAGCACAGACACGAAAATGATGATGAATTCTTTTTTGTTCTCGAAGGAAAATTATTTGTCGATCTCGAAGACAAAACAATTGAACTGAATCCCGGTCAGGGAGTAACAGTTACAAAAAATGTAACACACAGAACTCGTGCGCCTCAAAAAACTGTAATGCTGATGGTGGAGAATAAAGGAATAATTCCGACCGGAGATGAATAAAAGCAGGTTTAACTTTTATTTATTTAGCAGCATATCGCTGTAAGAATTTTCAATAAGATTTTCTTCCCGGATTTCAAATAGGTTCATATAGAATTTGCACCGCTTCAGCAGCTCTTCCTTATTATCGATTTCCGGGTTTCCAATTGCTTCAATCTCCACAAAACTTCCAAGATTTTTTACAGAATCAATATGAAATTTTACATTATTTATAAAATAAATTTCTCGTTCCTTTTCAACTATTACCCGCACACCAATAGATTTTGATAAAATGTCTTTTATAACCGAACCAGGTTCTGTTTTATACAAAAGAACATTAGACTGTTTTGGCCCTGCGTGATTTTCTCTCTCATAATAAATCAAATGATTTTCAATATTTCCTTCTCTTAATTTTAATCTGCCATGCCTAACATTAAAATAAGTATCAATCTGTTTATCTACTCCTTTAAAGTCGGCTTTTTCAGATTTAAGTATGCTTCTGATTCTTTCAGGATCAGAAATTTTTGCTTTTATTTCAATTATGATGTGTGATTCGGAAGATAAAAGAGAAATGGGATCACTCAAAACTAAAGCCCCTTAAGAACTCTTCAATATTCATCCGCTTTTTACCCTCCTGCTGAAGTTCCAGAATTATTAATGAATATTTTCCGCAGCCGATTATTAATTCAGTTTTAGTTTGAGAAATTTCAAAGGGTTTTAGATTATTTTTTTGGACAATCTCAGATTTATAAATCTTTATTAGCTTGTTATTGTAAATAAAAAAAGCTCCAGGGAAAGGAGAAAGTCCTCGAATGAGGTTTTGAATTTCTTCAGCAGATTTATTCCAATCAATCCGGCAAATTTCTTTTGTTATTTTTGGAGCAGGAGAAGCAAGTGAATCATCCTGACTTTTTAACTCATACATTTGGTTGTCAATCATTTCAACCGTCTGTAATACTATTTTTGCTCCAAGCTCGCTTAATTTATCGTGCAAAGTTTCAAAATTATCTTCCGGTTTTATTTCAACTTTTTCCTGCAGATAAATATTTCCAGTGTCAACTTTTTCCGCAAGTTTAAATGTTGTGAGTCCGGTTTCACTTTCTCCTCTAATTAACGCCCATTGAATTGGAGCAGCACCGCGGTATTTTGGAAGTAATGAAGCGTGAAGATTAAAGGAACCTTTCGTCGGAATTGTAAAAACTTCTTTGGGAAGAATCCTGAATGCAACAACTACAAACAAATCGGCGTTAAAAGTTTTTAATTCTTCAACAAACTGCTGATTGTTTTTTAATTTCTCCGGTTGAAGTACAAGAATGTTATTCTGGACTGCAAATTCTTTTATTGGAGTGAAAGAAACTTTTTGTCCTCTTCCCCGCTGTTTGTCTGCAGCAGTTACAACAGCAACAACTTTATGTTTACTTTCGATCAGAGTTTTTAATGAAGGGATTGCAAAATCCGGTGTGCCCATGAAAATGATGTTCATTGCGAACTCATTTATAATACTAGCTGGTAATCAACTGAATCGCTTACGGGATAGTCAATATCAATTTTACGCTTTTTAATTTTCTCAAGCGGCTTTTTTAATTGTTTTTTTGTCTGATCATCAACTAAATCTGTAAAAAGTATTCCGCGAAGGTGATCATATTCGTGCTGCATAACTCTTGATAGTAACCTGTCGGCTTCAATTGTTTGTTCTTTAAGATCAACATCCTGATAATTGATTTTTATTGTTCTCGGTCTGAAAACTTCCCCACGTAATTCAGGAATGCTCAAACATCCTTCTTCGATCATAACTTTTTCTTCAGAATACTCAGTTATTTTAGGATTGATCAATACCATCGGCTTTGTATCTTCATAATCTTCAACCATTGAAATATCCACAACAAAGATTGATTTATCCGCACCTACCTGATTAGCGGCCAGACCGATACCGTTTGCGTTGTGCATCGTATCAAACATATTTTTTATAAGTTCTATAGTTTCGTCATTAACTTTATTCACTTTCGAAACTTTTTTACGGAGAATTTTATCGCCGTAAAGTGTTATTGGAAGTAAGGACATGCTTTTATTATTGAATTTTTAATTATTGTTTAATTCAATACAAAAATAATTAATAGGTTGGCAATTAGAAAGTGTTAGATTCTTATACTTTGTGTACCTGGCGTCTTTGCCAGATTTTTTCACGCAAAGTCGCAAAGAAATCTATGCCACCAGAAGTTTTCCATCTTTCATCAATAATTTTCCATCCATCCAGACAGTCGGATTTTTAATAACACCGTCCACATGAATAGGAACATTAAAAGTTCCGCCCATTGTTACATTATTTCCAAGAGCAATGTGAATCGTTCCCATAACTTTTTCATCTTCAAGAAGTACTCCGCTAAGTTTTGCGCTGTCATTTGTTCCGATTCCGAACTCTGCAATATTTCTTGCTCGCTTTCCAACTTCATCTAACATTGCATTTAATTTTTTAGCTGGTTTGCCTCCTGTAATATTAGTAGCAAAACCATTTTTAACTTCAACTTTAATATTAATGTTTTTCATCAAACCTAAACCCGCGAATGAACCATCAGCAACAAAAATTCCGTTTGCAGTACCTTCAACGGGTGCTAAAAATGTTTCCCCTGTTGGGAGGTTTCCGCTTTCACCTTTATTATGAAACAATCCTTTGCTTGCAATTGCTGTCCTTCCGGCAATATCAAAAGTTATATCTGTCCCTGCTGGAGCAGTTACATGGATTTGTTTTCCTTTTTCTAAAACCTTTTTGAGTTTGATTGATCTTTTTGAAATAGCTTTGTAATCTGCATTCATTCCTCTTATCATAATTTCTTTCGTTATCCCGGGAAACGTTGCAACTCTGACTCCCTTTGCGGAAGCATTTCTTCTTGCATCAGTGTGAGTTATTGATTTAGTTGTCGGAACTAAAACTACATCAAACTTTTTCATTAGTTCAGCAACTGCTTCGGGAGGTTCTTCGCCATTTATTTTTCCGGCTTTCATTTCAACAAGCAATGACTGATGACCGAGCCGTTTTGCATTTTCGAAAAGTGAGTATCCTATTTCTCTTTTATTTTCATCAGTGATAATCAGAACGCTTTCATTTTTCATTGCACCCATACAATCACGGATTGCAATAATTGATGCTGTATCAAGTTTTGATTGTTTCATTTTTTAATAAAATTTTTTTTGATTATTGAATGGATAACAAAATGAATATCTAATAATTCAACTTAACTTACAGCAGTGGGAATCCTACATTTAACTGAATGACTGCTGTAAATCCACCTGAATCAATAAAGTTTTGCGTTTCATTATTCGTGAGAATTAGAGGTGTTCCCATATTATCTTTCATTTCCTCAATTTTTAAACTCGTGTAACCGGCTAAACCTTCAATACTTATATAATCCTGAATGATTGAAAAAATTAATCCAGTTCCTACAGAATAGCTAAACACGTTGTTATCACTTTTATAAATTGATATCCTGGTTTCTCCCGGATAATTTTCAGTTGATGTAAATTTTACATTATTGAAATGAACAGCCCCGTCAATCACTTTCCAGCTTAAACCTTTTAAAAGATCGATTCCCAAATCAAGTCCGATTCCCCAGTTTTTTAAATCAAGATCAAAAGCGTAATCGTTTATTCCATTAGCAGTTTCATCTTTCGCTTTATTTTTTTTACCGAGTGATTGATAATAGCCCTTTGCGGTAACAATCATGCCGTTATTAAAACTAGCACGGAAAAAATTTATTCCAACCCGATAGCCGGAAGCAAATTTAAAATCTTCAACTGGATTATTACCTGTGGGGCGGGATTCATTAAACGATTGAATAAAAGTATTTAATCCTTTAGCATCATATTGCTGATACGTGTAACCTCCATAGCCTCCAACAAATCCCAGGCATCCGAAACCAAAAGTTTGGGGGTAAGATTGCGATGAGGAAAATAAAATAGTTAGTGCAAATAAAAAGCTGATGAGATACCGCATAACATCTTTCAGTAAATTTATTGCAAATTAGTTATAAAATCATTGAAACAGAATTTTTTGATGGAGGTAACATCGGTAAAAAATTCCCCGTTATTTTTTAAGTAAGATTTTTTTCAAAATAAAATTTGTTTGGAAGTATTCAGGTTGTGGAATATTGTTTGTGCCTCATTCCTTCTTCAAGTCCATGACCGTTTGGTCCGGTTTCTGCTTTTCTTAATAAGTAAGCAAAAATAAGTCCCGATATTCCGAGGATTGAAAAAATCCACATTCCAAGATTGTATCCTCCCGGATTTGTTGCACTTGCACCTGAAAAATCATTTGCCCAACCAATAATTAAAGGGAAAAGCATCATGCCTACCTGCTGGATTACAGTCATAAGTGCATACCCCGAGCCTAATCTTTTTTCCTCAACAATATATGCAACTGCCGGCCACATAACTGCAGGGATTAATGAAAATGCTACACCCATCATTATTACCGGAACATAAAGTGAGAGACTGCTATAAGCCATTAATAAATAAACAGGAAGTAAAAGTATTGAACCAATTGTCATTAACAACGCACGTCTGCCTATATAATCTACTAATAAACCTATAATTGGAGTTGCAAACATTGCAGCTAAAGGTAAATTTGAAATCATCCAGCCGGCTGATTCCCTGGAGATTTGACGACTCTCCATAAAGAACTTAACAGCAAAGTCTCTGAAAGGAAAAATTGCAGAATAAAAAGTTACGCATAACAATGTTATATACCAGAATGATTTATTGAACTTAAATAAATCCTTAAGATTCAATTTATCAATCTGGCCTCGCTGTCCCAAAACAAACTTCTTTTCACCGGAAGATTCAAGGAAATAATAGACAAGTATCCCTGCGAATGATAAAATACCTATCAATGCTGCAACATATAATGGATCGGAAAAACCGCCACTATAAAGTCCGGGAAAAATTGATGGAGAATTATCAACTGTAAAGGTACCACTTCTAGCGAGGAACAGATTTATCCCCATCGCAAAACTTAATACCTTACCTTTAAACCATTTTGCAATAGCAACAGTAATTGCAACAATTAATGGTTCTGAACCTACTCCCAGTAAAAATCTTCCGGCAAGCATAAAATGTAATTCTGTGGAAAAAGCAACTATGAATCCGGAGATAGTACAAATTGAAGCAAATAGAATAGCAGATTTTTTTGTTCCCCATTTATCAACCAGTATGCCGCCGAAAATTAAAGCAAGTAATGCAGCAAAGCTATAAATTGAATATAACTGACCGATATTTGAATCTGTAAAATGGAGTTGTAGTTTTAACTGATCAGCAACCAACGAGATTGAATCATAAACATAGTAGTTGCCGAACATTGCAAAACTAAGAAACAACAGAACCATCCACCTGTAAAAGGCAGATGGTTCTTTTTTCACAATCGAAGTATTAACGATTTCGTTCATTAATCTTTATTTAAAGTTTCCTCAATCTTTGGTTGCGGTTTTCGTGAAACTTTATACATAATCAATCCCATTGCAGCAAAGAAAATAACACCTAGTATTTCATAACCACTTCGTCCAAACAAACTTTCCAATCCCGACTCGGCACTCATATTCTTTAAGGATTCATAAAAACTCGGTATGGTAGAAAGCAACGCCACGATTACACCAGCAAGAGCGCCACCAGCAACAAGTCCTGTTGCAAAAAGACTTCCGGTTCCAAGTTCGCTGTCTTCAGTACTTTCGCCTTTTCTCTTTGCTACTTTGTCAGAAACACCTTTAATTGCTCCACCAATAAAGATCGGTAGGGTGGTTGATAAAGGAAGATAAGCACCGACAGCAAATGAGAGTGCATTCACTCCGCAAAGCTCAACTGTAACAGCCAAACATACACCGACAAGAACATACTGCCAGTCAAGATTAAATGATAACAAACCTTTAATGAGTGTCGCCATCAAAGTACCCTGTGGTGCAGGAAATGCATTACTTCCAATTGCATGTTGAATTCCCTGGGCAGCCATATCGACCGTCGGCTGATCTAGTATTTTTATAGTTGCACCAATTACAATTGATGAAACAATTGCACCGATAAACAAAGCTATCTGCTGGTATTTAGGAGTAGCCCCAACAATATATCCTGTTTTTAAATCCTGTGAAGTAGCTCCCGCGTTTGCTGCTGCAATACAGATCATACCACCAACAACAAGCGCCATCGGCTCAAATATTTTTCCCGTCCAGCCAACTGCAATAAATACAAGCGCAGTTCCCATCAAAGTTGCAATCGTCATTCCTGAAATCGGGTTAGAGCTTGAACCAATTATACCAACGATTCTTGATGAAACTGTTACGAAGAAAAACCCAAATACAACTACCAATATCCCGATCAATATTTTATTAATAATTGTATCTCCGGGAATCATCGGCAAAGCTGCCATTAAAACTACAAGAGCAACACTTCCAACTATAACAGTCATGAATGAAAGATCGTTTTCAGTTCGTGCAACTTTTACTGCTTCTCCTTTGTTTTTTAATGAAGAAAGACTTCCTTTAAAAGAAGAAATAATCGTAGGGAAGGTTTTTAATAAAGTGATAAAACCACCGGCAGCAACAGCGCCGGCACCAATCTGTCTTACATAAGCGCTGTAAATAGCACCCGGGAAACTTGCAAAAGTATGTAACTGCGGATCCCAGTTTCCGGGTCCGCCGGCTGTAAGTAAATCTTTTAAGTAGCCAAGTTTCACAAGTTGTAATGCAATAGTATCAGGAGGAACAAGTGTAGCTAATAATGGAATGATTCCAAGCCAAGCAAGCACACCACCAGCTACTAATATTCCAGCGATTCGCGGTCCGATTATATAACCTACACCAAGATACTCAGGAGTTATATCTGCATTGATTGTTGCAGAAGGAAAAAACTTACTTGTTTGTGCAGAAACCCAGGCAGGAGTTTCAGCAATCACATGAAAAACTCTTTGAAGTAAAGCATAGCCAAGAGCGACAGATAATCCCTGGTATGCTGTCTTTGCAAAATCTCCTCCTTTATCACCTGCGACAAGCACCTGGGCACATGCTGTTCCCTCCGGATACGGAAGTGTTGCATGTTCGTTAACAATCAACGAACGGCGAAGCGGAATCATCATTAATGTTCCAAGTATACCACCGAACATTGCCAGAATAAGGATTGTCCAGTAATTAAAATAATCTGCACCTACACTCATACCGGAATCATTGATCGACATAAACAAAAAAGCCGGCAAAGTAAAAACAACACCGGCTGCGATTGATTCACCTGCTGAACCAGTTGTTTGGATGATATTGTTTTCAAGAATCGTTGTTTTAAAAAATTTCCTGCCGATTGAAATTGCGAGAACTGCGATAGGTATTGAGGCAGAAACCGTCAGACCAGCTTTTAAAGCAAGAAATACTGAAGCTGCACCAAAGAGAATTCCAAAGAATGCACCCATCAATATAGATTTCATTGTAAATTCAGCAACATTCCTTGTATCAGCTATATAAGGTTTGAAACCTGAAGAAGTAGAATTGTTTTCTGCCATAAGTGAGTTCTCCTGATAAATGGAAAGATTAATTGTGCTGAAAATCCTAATAAATAGCTATAAATGCAAGAAATATATTCAACAATTAAATTTTGATTATTGAACTAATTACAGTTGGAAACAAAAATTATTATAGAATTCAGCTTCTCATTCCACAATAACAGAAATTTTGTTGATTTAAATATTTATAATAACGACATTTTATTTGAACTTTTTGGTTTTAACTAAAACCAATTTGTTAAAATTTTCATAAGGGGATATTATGAAATTCACAATCCTTTTCCTTACCTGCATATCAATCAATTTATTTTCTCAAGCAATTATTCATCCAAAAAAATTCGGCTTTGGCTACCACTATGGATTTACACTTGACAACCGATATGTTGTCTCTGCTCAATCCGGATTTATTTCATCAGGCAATTTTGATTTCTTAGTTGGTTTTGTGAAGAAGAAAATTACAAGTCCAAATCTGTTTAGATACAGTGAAGAAAAAGAAGTAGAAACACTAAGTATAGGGATGAATTTTGTCTCAATAAAGGAAGGTAGAAAAATGCTTCCATCATTTACAGTTTTCATAGGTTCTATCCGAGAAAAGTTTTGTTTAGGTATTGGTCCGAGTATTACTTACGAATTGTATGACTACAATCATGTACGAATCCTGCCTGAAGCCGGTGTTTCAATTACTTTCTATGACTTGGGTAGTCGTTCAATTATTGGAGGTGCAGAGCTTGCATTTTCCACTGATATTAATATAGCAGTTGTTCTTGAGTCTGTAGCTATTATCCTATCACCAGGTTACAGTATTGGAAAGGACGCTTCTTACTTCATTTTCTCAGCGGGAATTTCAATCATTCCATCAATTAAATTTTAGATAATTAAAACCTGATTCAAATAACCAGTTTTATAGATAATTATATGTAAAAATTTCTTAATTAAAATTAATATTTATAGAAGCTTTAAATAATTGAGATCTCCTTATGGCAGGGTAATTGAGCTAATCATAAGATGGAATCAAAATCAAAATATATTAGTGATATAGAGTTAGTTGAAAAATTCAGGAAGATACTTTTTTTTCAACTAAGTATTCCATTCCCACTATTAATTGGATTGATATTAATACAGGTTATATTTATTAACTTTTTTAGCGGTTATTTTATTACACTAATAGAGATTCTTTTAGGTGTTGTTATTGGAGCAGCAATATTATTTGCACCATATATTATCTATGTCCTGGCCAGGGAAAAGCACTACGGCTGGATAATAACTTTTTTCATATTGAACATTTTACCTATCCCGGTTGTTTATTTCATTCTCAGGGATAGTTTTCTTCTTGTTCCCGGATTGCTCACTCTTATTTTGCCATTCTATTTATATTGTTTTTTGATAAAATTCGTAGTTGATGATTGGCTGAAAGAATACAACACAGAGCAACATCTCGCTGAACAGCGAAAAGAGTGGGAAGAACGAAAAAAAGAATGGTTGATTTAAATTAATTCATAATTTTTAAAGTAACCATTTTAAAATACCAATCTGATATTCTAACAACACTCTGACCAATATTAACTCCATTACTCTAAAGTATTTCACTCTAATTACGATTATAGGTTGTCAAATAGCAACTAGGAGTAAAAATGATTCCTGAAATTCAAGATAGACGTTGGGATAACCTGGTACTAAATCGGGGGACCTTTCAATTTCATTTGTTAAGTGTAAAAATTCTAATGAGTAGGGTCTATGTAAATATCAAGAAAGATCCGTCTGATGAAAACATAGCCAAGTGTAAACGTGAAGTTTATGAATTCTTTGTAAAGAATGAAAAAATAAGCCAAAAAGATTTATTGCAAATTTTTAATGTGGAGAAATCATGAAAAAGCTGTTAAACCTTAAAAAAGTAGCTCAAAAAATATCTGCCGGGGAAAATCTTATTCTGGCAGCAGATGAAAGCTTATTAAACCAACTACCACAAGGAAACTGGATTGCTGGAACTATCCCATATTTCATGGGACAGGATGGCGGAGTATTTACAAAAGATGAGATATATGTTGATGAAGTCCCTGCATGTACTAAAGGTGTTTCAATTAAAGTTTATGACGAAACAACTCTTCCGGGAATGACTGCCGATGAATTTGAAAATGGTTATTCAATGATAATTATACCTGCAAACAGCAAACCTCATATTTCTTTTGCTGAGAACTCAAACAATTATGAAAATATATTTCATTCACCATTAGTTGGCTGGATAGCCGGAATTGACCTGGCAGATTTAGGTAAAGTTAAACCAAAGGTTTATAACGGCAGCACCCTGGAAAAATTTGATGAAAAATGTGTAGTTATGCATATCGAACTTCCTGAAAACAAGGTGCCAAACCTGGACATCATTAACTTGTTTAACCAGGGAGATGGTGATGTGATAACATTTGACACAACCGGGTTTTCAGTTTCTAATTGTTATGTAAATGGAAAAAAGCAATCACTTTGCAGTTACCTTAAAGAAAATAATATCGATACAAAGCTTCCTTTCGTTGCAAACTATTGTGGTGCAATGATAAATACAAGTTTTCAGTTAATCGATTCTGAAAATAACAAAGTACATTTTTATGCGCCTGTATTTGAAGGTGTTGAATATAAAATTGCAAAGCCAGTTTCCAATTATGTCGAAGAATTTACTTCACAATCTTCAAAATTAGATGTAACTCCGGTTTTCACATGTAATTGTATTCTGAACTATTTGTATTCTGAATTGGAAAGTAAAAAAACAGGTACGATGACCGGACCGATGACATTTGGTGAAATTGCCTATCAATTGCTTAACCAAACATTAGTTTATCTTACGATTAATGATTTATAGAATCAAAAATATGCCGGTTACGTCGGTTAAATAGTTTAAACACACGTGAACTAATATGTATGAACAAAAAGATGAAAATTATGTGAATGATATTATTTCACCTGAAAATCTTACATTAGAATTACTCAATTCAATATGGAATTTTTACAGTGATGGGATATGTGTTCTTTCTGGCGACCATTCTATCATCAAAGTAAACCAGGCTTTCTGCAAAATATTTAACAGCTCTCCTGAATATTTTGAACAAAAAAAACTTACTGAAGCATTTTCAAATCGTTCCGGCTGGAAATTCGACACAAAAAAAATAATCAATATCAACGGCTCAAGTTTCACAACATTTCCTAGTGCATTAGTATGTTCAGGTGAAAG
This sequence comes from uncultured Ignavibacteriales bacterium, assembly GCA_963822905.1. Classification (GTDB taxonomy): domain Bacteria; phylum Bacteroidota; class Ignavibacteria; order Ignavibacteriales; family Ignavibacteriaceae; genus CAWGJF01. Next base: position 1,375,168 of record CAWGJF010000001.1, on the reverse strand, counting down.
AATATTACTTCAAAACTTTGTTCATAAATTCAGAACTGCTGATAATATTCTTTATTATTTCTGGATTGTAAGAGACAGATCCGATTATATGAAAATGAAAGAAGCTCTTCAGGCTGAAAATGAAGAATTATGGATTACATTAAAAAGCATTGGAGATGGAGTAATCACAACAGGTTCGGACGGTCAGGTATTAAGAATGAATCCTGAAGCCGAAAAATTAACCGGTTGGAATAAATCCATTGCAGAAGGTAAAAGCCTGAATAATATTTTTAATATTGTTGATGAAAGAACCGGGGAGGAATTTGAATATCCTCTGGAAAAGATTCTCACTGAAGGTAAAAAAATTCAATTCTCGAATAATACAATACTCATTTCAAGAACCGGCATTAGAACACCAATTGCTTATACTGGTAATCCTATACGAAATGATGCCGGCAATGTTAAAGGTGCAGCAATAGTTTTCCGGGATGAAACTGAGAATCATCTTAAAAAGAAATTAATTCAGGAAAGCGAAGCAAGGTTTTCAACCGTTTTCCATTCAGGTTTAGCTGGTATTACTTTAAGCTCATTAGAAGATGGATCATTTATAGATGTTAATGAAAGGTTTTTAGAATTTACAGGATTCACCAGGGAAGAAGTTATTGGCGCGTGTTCACTTCAACTCGGTTTATGGCTCGATCAAAAATTAAGAGATCATTTTATTGAATTACTTACCGAATATAAAAAAGTCAAAGAAATTGAGTTCGAATTCAGAATTAAATCTGGTGAAATAAGGATAGGACAGATTTCTGCAGAACTTGTGAAAGTTGCAGGCAAAACTTTTGTACTAAGTTTAATTAATGATATTACTGAACGCAAAAAAGCCGAGCTAGCTTTGAGAACAAGTCAATCCCAGTTAGCTACCGCACTGGATATTGCTCATTTAGGACATTGGGAATATGATGTTATTAACGACACATTTTTATTTAATGACCATTTTTATAAAATGCTCCACACCTCTGTTGAAATAGAAGGTGGTTATCAAATGTCTTCTGAAAAATATGCAAAACGATTCGTTCACCCTGATGATATCGCAATTGTAGGAAAGGAAGTTCAAGAAACAATTGAAACAACAGATCCAAATTTCACAAGAGAAGTAGAACACAGAATTATTTATGCGGATGGAGAGATAGGAAATATTGTTGTACGATTTTTTATCACTAAAGATAGGCTTGGTAAAACGATTAAAACTTATGGTGTAAACCAGGATATTACAAAACAAAAACTTGCAGAACAGGCTCTTGAAACAGAAAAAGAAGAACTCAATGTTACCTTACGCAATATCCGTGATGGAGTGATTTCAACAAACGCAGAAGATAATATCATTTTAGTAAACCAGGCAGTTACAGAAATAACCGGGTGGAAAAAAGAAGAACTAATAAACAAATCTATAGTTGAATTCTTCGAAATCATGAATGCAGATTATTCTTCTCTTGCTGGAAAATCTAAATTGAGTACAATTTTTGGTATGAATGAAAATAACGATTCAACTACGAGTGAAGCTCTGGAAATAGAATCAAAAGAAGGAAATAAAAAAATTATTTTCTGTAATTCTGCCCAAATAAAAGATTCTGAAGAAAACATTAAGGGTTGTGTGTACGTACTTAAAGATATTACTGAACAAGTGAAAACAGAAACCCAATTACAGCTTTCACAAAAAATGGAATCTGTAGGACAGCTTGCGGCAGGTATAGCACATGAGATTAATACTCCGATGCAGTACATCATGGATAATACAATATTTGTAAAAGATTCATTTAGGAACCTTAAACGAGTATATAAAGCTCGCTGATAAGTTTATTTCAGAAAGTGAAAAATCAGAATTGTTACAATCCAAAAGAACTGAATTGGATTTGGATTTTCTGCTTGGGGAAATTCCAACAGCAATATCTCAAACTCAATCCGGAATTGAAAGGGTGAGTAAGATTGTTAAAGCAATGAAAGACTTCTCACACCCCGGTCAGAAAGAAAAAGTGATGGCTGATCTTAATCGCGGAATCGAGGTAACATCAACAATTAGTAAAAATGAATGGAAATACTATGCGGATCTTGAATTGAACCTTGATGAAAGCATTCCTCTTGTTTTCTGTAATATCGACGAAATAAACCAGGTTGTTCTTAATATGATTGTAAATGCAGCACATGCAATTCAGGAAAAAATTAATAAAACCGGGAATACTGAAAAAGGAATTATAAAAATATCTACTTCACTTGAAAATGATTCAGTATTATTAGAAATCAGTGATACGGGAATGGGAATTCCAACCGATATAAGAGGAAAAATATTCGATCCATTCTTCACAACAAAAGAAGTTGGTAAGGGAACCGGTCAAGGTTTGGCTATCGCACATAATATAATAATTACTAATCATAAGGGTTCAATTAATGTAGATTCTGTAAACGATAAGGGGACAACATTCAGAATAAAAATTCCTGTTAGTGCGAACAAATAATATTTCTTCTTAATACAATCCATTCTTAAAATTATATCATAATTTATTTATTCCCGGGAAATCAATTAATGAAGCAACACTAACGCTTTAAAATTGATTACTTATCTTTTTCGATTTTTTTTCGATAATATAGTATGGAATTGATACAATTATTTAAAGGGTTAGGCAAATGTTGAATATTCTTTTTGTTGATGACGAACCGAACATTATCCAGGGTTTAAGGAGAATGCTTCACTCAATGCGGAATGAATGGAAAATGAAATTTGTAGAAAGTGGTGAAGAAGCATTAAAATTCCTGTCTGCAGAACAGGTTGATATACTTATAACGGATATGAGAATGCCGAAAATGGATGGTGCCCGATTGCTAACGATTGTCAGAGAAAAATATCCGAGAGTTGTAAGAATAATACTTTCTGGTTATTCAGAAAAAGAATTTATTATGAAAACTTCAAGCACAGCACACCAGTTTTTGGCTAAGCCGTGCAGTATGGAAACATTAAAAAATACAATAAAAAGAATACAGAATTTGCGAACTCTTGTATGTAGTGAAGAGCTAAAAGAGAAAGTTGTTGGATTATCAAACCTTCCAAGCCTGCCAAACCTTTATAAAAAGCTTGATGATGAATTAAAATCTGCAAATGTATCGCTTAAAAACATTGGTAATATAATTTCCCATGACATAACGATGACAGCCAAGATATTACAAATGGTAAATTCAGCATTCTTCGGACTTCCGCAAAAAATTAATGATCCTATACAGGCAGCAAACTTTTTAGGAATGGATACAATAAAATCGCTGATTTTATTTCATCAACTATTTTCAGTTTTTGAAAAAGATAATTCTATCCAGGACTATCTTAAAACAATCTGGGAACACAGCTTTAAAGTTGGAATCTTATCTAAAAAAATGATGGCATTAAAATTCAACGAAAATAATATTATTGAGCAGGCTTTTGTTGCCGGCTTATTGCATGACATAGGCAAGGTGATTTTAATTCAGATGCCGGCTTACCAGGAAAAAGTAAAAGAATTTAACATGATGAGCGGGCGCGAGATTCGTTTGATTGAACAATCACTTTTCGGAACGGACCACGGAATGGTTGGAAGTTACCTTTTGGGATTATGGGGACTACCGGATTTCGTTGTTGAGTCGGCAGCTTTTCATCATTCTCCATCTGCTATGGGAGATGAACAATTCTCAGTTCTTTCAGCTGTACATATTTCACATATGAAATCAGAAGGTGAAAACCTGGATCAAGATTATCTTGAATCTATTGGTGTTCTTGATGAACTGGAAAAATTTTCGGAAATTGTAGAGAACATTGAAGAATTACAATATGAATAACAGAATTCTTTTTGTTGATGATGATGAAAATATTTTAGCCGGGTATAAAAGAAACCTGCGCTCAAAATTTGCAGTGACTACAAACCCGAATGCAGTTGAAGCTCTTGAATACATAAAAGTAAACGAGCCATTCTCTGTTGTTGTGTCGGATTTTAAAATGCCTGCAATTGATGGAATAACTTTTCTTTCGTGGGTTAAAGAATTTTCACCTGATACAGTAAGAATCATACTTACAGGTTTTGCGGATATCAATAATGCGATCAATGCAGTTAATGAAGGAAATGTTTTCAGGTTTTTAACCAAGCCAATCAACAACGATGTTTTAATAGAATCACTGAATTCAGGTGTTGAACAATACAAACTGGTAACTGCAGAGAGAGAACTTTTAGATAAGACATTAAAAGGAAGTATTAAAGTTCTGATAGATATTCTTTCAGCAGTTAACCCTACTGCTTTTAGTCATGCAAGCAGTATCAGCAGGTTAGCTAAAAAACTTGCTGAACGTTTAAAAGTTGAAAAAACCTGGGAAGTTGAATTAACAGCATTACTTTCTCAGATCGGATGTGTTACAATACCTGAAGAACTTTTAGAAAAGAAAATTTCAGGGAAAACCCTAACTGAAGAAGAAAATAAAATTTTCTCTTCTCACCCCCAGGTTGGCAGTTCATACTTAAAAAATATTCCCAGGCTGGAAGAAGTTTCTGATGCAATTGCATTCCAGATGAAAAGGTTTGATGAATCGGTCGAAGAAACTTTTAAGATTGAAAATTATAAAACTGTTTTACGGTCAGCGCATATAATAAAAGTCGCCGGTGATTTTGACACTTATATAAAATCGGGCAAACAGAATTCTGAAGCAATCGAAATAATGACAAGCGATAAAGGTAAGTATGATCCCCAGATTCTAACTGCGCTTGAAACTGAAATTGCAGGAGTTGACAAGAAATATACTCTTCGTAATTTGATGTTGGCAGGATTACGTGATGGTATGATCCTGGCCCAGGATATTTATGATTCAAACAGGATTATTCTTCTTCGAAAAGGGATGGAAATTAATGAAATTTTAAAAGCTCGTTTAATGAATTTATCCAAAGTCAAAAAAATTGTAGAACCAATTAAAGTTCTCGTCCCATCCTGATTAAATTTTTGCAGAATAATTTTTTAGAGAATCCAATCCTATTTTAATAAGATCTGTCCTCTAAGGATTTATCGAAGAAGTATCATTTTCATAGTTTTTATAAAATTTCCTGTTTTTAATTGATAGAGATAAACACCACTGCTAAATTGAGACGCATCAAAAGCTACAGAATAACTACCCGCCTGTTTTTCTTCGTTAACCAGTGTTTTAATTTCTCTTCCGAGAATATCATAAACTTTAATGGATACAAAATTTTTAATCGGTAATTGATAATTAATAATTGTGACAGGATTGAACGGGTTTGGATAATTCTGAGCCATTGAAAACTTATCTGGTACAACATTTTGTTTATCATAATTCGCATCAGTAATGATAATTATATTTGATTCTACCCACTGCGGATCACTCGCATCCGGATTGATTGTTGTACCGAGTGTTGCATTATTTGAATAAAAAGATAAATCTTCCGCCGATTGTCCGGCACCTTCATCTAACCTCCAGTAACCTACAAGTCCGCTGTCAGGTGATGAATAATATTCCGGAGACAAGACTACAGTCATAGTGCTTTGAATTTCTGATTGAGTTCTCGCAACATTCCAGATTCTCACTTCATCGATTTTTCCATTAAAAACTCTTCCCGGAAAAGCAGGTGATTCCCCGACAAACAAGTTACTGTTGTTAGCATTACCGATAGTAAATGAAATATTATTTTGCGCAACAAGATTTCCGTCAATATAAATTTTCATTGATGTTCCATCATAAGTTACTGCAACATGCTGCCATTGATTTAGTTGAATTGAATTTGCAGGTGAATTAATTTCGTGCCAGCTTCCGTTCCCTATATTGAAATTAATGATTCCATTTCCGCCGCAGCGAATCATATAACCGGTAGAGTTTGAACCCTGATCTTTCACAATAACACTTCCGGCAAATGGCTGACTTTTAAATTCAGTTACGTTAATCAAAGCTTCGAGTGTTATTTTATTTCCTGCAATCTGAAGCGAACTTCCATTACCACAATCCAGCAAATCATCTGTACCGTCAAACTGTAGAGCATAACCATTTGTGTCTGCAATTGCAGTTCCGGTAGTAAAACTCCACACTTCTCCTTCTGTTGTATAGTATTGATTTTTACAATCAATCCGCCAATAATATTTTGTGTTTGGATCAAGCAAACCAGTTTGAAACGAATTTGAAGTTGTGTTAGTTACAAACGCTGGAGGATTTGTTGTCCCAAGATAAACATCATTTGAAGTTGTTCCGTTTCCCGGAGTCCACGCAAGAGACGGATTTTTTACTAACAAAGTATCTCCATCAGAAGGAGAAGGATTTGTTGCCATTCCCGGAGGTGAAAACCATTCAAAAGTAGTTTCGGCAAAATCAGATTCACCAAAATCATTTCCAACAGTTTGAATTAAAACTGAAACAGCGCTGTCCCCCGTTTCATATTTTACGAAAGGAACATAGTAAGCATTGTTTGCACTTCCACCCAGATAAGTAAGCGAGTTGTCCTGGTTTCTTCTAAAAACACTGTAGTAATAAACATCACTCGTTGAATGATCCCACCTCAATCTTAAAGTAACAAAACCTGATTCATCAACTTTATTTTCCACGTAAGGATTTGTTGGCGGATTTGGAGTTGAAATAGATCCATTGTAAATACCAATTCTTCCAATCTTTATTTCATAATTACTTCCAAATCCTCCTGTAAAAAACAGAGCAATCACTTCAATTTTTTGTCCGCTGTATGAACCGAGGTCAATTGTTTTTAAATTCCAATCTGTCGAAGTAGTATTTCCAACATCAAAATAAACAAACGTTGAAGGATCATTTTCAAAAGATAATGCAACTTGCATATTTGTTGAACCAACGTTCCCGGTCTTAAAAGCAATATCAATTTTTGTGTCTGATGAAACCGGACAATTTGCTTTGTAAAGTTTTATAAGATTATCGCTTGTGAGATCACCGGAAATTTTAAGACAGTTTCCGCCATAGTAAGCATCAGTAAAATCAAAATCAGGAGTGAGTTTTGTTCCACTGCTTTGAACAATCCATCTCCACGTTGGCAAAACATCCTGCAGAGAAAGATTGTTCCACCCATCTGTGGACAAATCAGGATAAGATAATTTTTCTCCGTCGATATAAAAATCATAACCCTGTCCTGTACAAAAATTTGTTGTAAAAGGAACAGAGGTTATCGGTGTAAATGCAGGAATATAGTTTGCCATTCCTTTCCAGCTATTCGAAGTTGTTGTATTGCTCGGATCGTGATTCCAGCCAACCCAGAAAGTACTTGATTTATTATAATAGTTTGCAAGACTTGTTGAAGAATTGTAACACCAGTCAGGTCTGTAAATTCCAAGTGAAGTAACATGAGGAAGTCCTGATGGAAATAATGCAGACCAATTTACTCCTGAATTATATCCATTTGCTTCAACATCAATCCCGGCAAATAAATCGTATTCACTTCTACCTAAACTTTGTGCAAGTGTTCTTGAATTATTCAATCCCGTTGACGACCAGTTAAAATTTAGAAACATTGACTGCGAAACAAGCGTATCTCCCCATTGAAAGAACCAATCGTTTTGTGAATCGAGTTGGTTTTGCCATGCAATGCTTCCGCTTTCAGTCATTGCATCATACCATTCAATTTCAAGATTAGAATGCTGTTGAAAGTAAATCATAAAATCTCTCATATCCGCTGCTGTCTGCGAATTACCACCGGAAGTTTCCTGGTTGATAAACCATCCGTCAAAACCGTAATACTCTGCTGCTTCAATTAATTTATCAGCAACGGGGAAAATGTTTCCGTTTTTCTGAAGAAAATCATTTACCCACTGGAACTGTCCGCCGTAAACAACCGGGGGGAAAAAAACATTTCCATAAATCTTTACTCCGTTTCTGTGTGCGGCATCAATTAATGTAGGATTTGGAGCAAGAATTAATCCTTCACCTGCAGAACCGCCCCAAAAAACAAGCTCATCAACATATTGCCAGAAGCTGAAAGAATAATAATTAATATTCAAAGAACCCTGCGAAGGATTATCACTTGTCGGGGCAAAAGCTGAAAGCGGATTTATTCGTCGCTTCATTTACTCTGGCATTTGAGTTTACAATTGTAAGACTATCGATGTATTTATTTTTTAAAGCAATTCCCGAACGGTTGTAAGGTGCATCCGGATCAGTTGTAGGGGACCAGCTTAAAAGATCAAGCGGAAACCAGTAAGAAGCAAATGGCTGATCTGACGAAAATAAAATCTGATTATCGTTTGAATTGAATGAAGATATTGATTGTGCATTCAGAATGAATGAAGTTGAAAATAAATATTAGCGACAAGGAGATGAGAATTTGAAAATTGTAACTTCTTTTCATATTAAGCCTCATTCATTCGTAAGAAATTGTTAGAAAAAATATACGGATAGATTTTGATTTGTAAAACTACAAATAATAGTCGAGTCACTAAGAAGATCCTGAAACAAATTCAGGATGACTACTAAAACTTTAATTTCCGCATCCCAATATGGCAAATTGCAAAGTCGTATTTCACAGGATCATCAGCATCATACTTTTTTAAGTTAGCTGTAATCTCTTCAGCCATTTTCCAGCTTACATTTTTTCTTTTGGTTAGTTTTAACTGCTTGCAAATTTTTGCAATGTGTGTATCAACAGGAATAATTAATTTTGATGTGGGAATTTCACTCCACAAACCAAAATCGAGATCGTCTTTTCTGATCATCCATCTTAAAAATAAGTTTATTCTTTTACAGGCACTTCCCTTTTCCGGCAAAGGGAACATAAACACTATTCCCCTGCTTAACGTTTTAAATTCCTTTTGAGCTGTGTTTAAAAAATATTGATTGAAATTAGTCATAGCATTTTTAAGGTTTTCTTCATTTGGATTGTAACCTCTCAAAAATAATTTCTTAAGTGAACCGAATTCTTCGCAAGTAATTTTAAGCAATTGAAAAAGTTGTATAACATCTTTCGAAGAATAAAACCTGTGAATAAAAGAAAACTCTGAGTGGTTTTGGGAATACGAAAAATTTTTAATAAAGCGGTAAGGTTTATTATCACAGACAAGTAAAAATTTATTCAGCGAATTAATTATCTGCTTAACATTTCCATAAGCAAAAACCGAAGCGATGAATGCCATTACTTCAATATCTTTTTCATTTTGAAATAAATGAGGAAATTGAAGCGGGTCAGGCATCAATTGCGATTTGTCAAATGCTTTATAGTGCTGGTCTAATTTTTGTTTTAGATTCATTATTTATAAATGTTAAACTTGAAATTTAACTATTGACTATTTAACCCGGCATTTTTATGATTACTCTCAAACTTAGTGAGCGATATATGAAATTAAAATTAATATTTATTGTTTGATTTGTTTAATTGCGCTTAACATTTATGCTCAGGGTGGTATCCACAAAGAATTTTGATTGGATAATTCAGATTAGAGAACAAATATCAATTGTTTGAATTACTTAGCGTGAAAAAAGTGAAATAATTCCAATATACTAAAAGTTTTCGTATTGGTTGATTCCACTGATTAGTAGGATGTAAAAGTCAATTCAGAAACAACTTTATTTTGACAATGGAGATTATCGTAATAATAGAAAAGAAATACCATACTTCAAATTTTGGTGATTATCGTTCTGAATCGTCTCTTGAGTTCATTGAAAGAGACCAACATGGAAATATTATTCAAAATAATTCGAAGATGGTAAAATTAGTTGAAACAAAAGTTTATAATAAAATTTAAATAAGGTTTACAATGGGATGCATTTTATAATAACAATACTTGCATTAGTACTTGGCATTTATCAGATATGATTCTTTTGGAAATGAAATTTTGTAATTTTGAGATCAAATATTCAGAAAATTGAAGATACAATATGATGATCGAGAGAAATAAATATTTTCAAGCATTCTCTTCGTATCGAAAAAATTCGCATTATTCTGATACGATAAAGAAAATATTTCTTTCAATATTATTCATGGAAGGATAACAAGAAAATTAAGAGAAAATTAAAGCGAAGCATATGAAGATTTAACTTTATATTTTTATGATGATGTTAATTTGAAGGACTGGACACTTGAATATTACAATGAACATTCAAAAAATAGATCAGAGAATTGATGAAAACTTGGTCGAACTTTAAAATAACTTTTATACAATGGAACTGATTTATGCTTCAAGATAGATTTTCTGAATACGACTACAGAGGAATAGAACTAAGAGATTCAATATTTATCGCAAATAGTATTGAAATAAAACAAAAACCTTATGATGAAATAATGGGAGAACAAATTATTGCAAATACGATTGTGAATGGGAAAGTAAGTTTTACTACTAGTACAAGTTATTTCAAATGGATTAATTAGGGAAAAGATTAGAACTGATTTTACTCATAATAGTATCGAGAAAACAAATTACGAATACGAGTTTTATTGATAATTAATTATTGGGGTTAAAAATGAAAAAACAATTTTTACTTATTGTAATCCTAACACTACTTATTTCTTCATTTGTATTTGCACAAAATACAAATGAGAATTGTCCGCCGCTTTATACTCATTCGATTCTTAATAATCCAAGTGTCCAAATAGTAAAAATCGAAGTAGTAGATTCAAACAAATTTTCATTGTTGCCGATGTTTGAATTGAATAAAGATTCTATTGCTAAATTAATTTACTATCCTGAAATAGCCAAAAGAGCTGGAGTTCAAGGGGATGTTGTTGTAAAAATCAATCTTAACAACAATGGAATAGTAAAAAGTTATAAATTCATCAAAGGAATTGGGGCGGGTTGTGATGAATCTGCTCTAGATATTTTAAGAAAATTGAAATATACTCCTGCAAAGATTGGCGATAAAAATGTTAACTCTGAATTTGAGGTTTGGGTTAAATTCGATTTAAATGAATATGTGGATAAACCTGATATTCTACTAAATGAAATTATATATGAAGAAAATAATATTTATACATATAAAAAATTGGTTCTGGATAAAACCGGACACGTTAATTATGTTGAAAAAGATTTAACTGCAGAATCAGGTCCCGAACTAATTGTTGAAAAAAAAGGGGAAATTCGACCAAACATTTTTGAAAGACTTAATGATTTAATTGTTTCACAATGTTTCTTGAGTTATAAAAAAGATTATGTAACTACTCTAATAAATCCTGATAGATGGGAATATATAACAGTAAAAAATGACTTCACCGAAAAAAGAGTTAGTTCAAATGGAAAAGGTGATCCTGTAGGTTTATGGGCAATTCTAAACATTCTCAGACATATTCAAGATCAAATAACCTGGGAAGAAGTTAAAGAATAAAAATCCGGGAAGATAAATATCCTCCCGGAAATTTTGAAAAGAATTAATTCACAGAAACAATCGGGCAATTAACTTTTGCAACTCCACTTGCAAGCAAAGTTGCCTGCATTGCAGTCGTCCAATCCATTACCATATCAAAATCTGCATTATCATAAACATCAACATCCCAGAATGGTGAATAACCTGTGCTTGTCGGAATCGTACTTACAACATTATGTGTTTGATCGGTTCCCATTTCAGTCTTGAAATCCTGAAGGCGGACCGCCACCCATCATACCAGGATTAATATTAAAGCAGACAAGAATATCAGACAATGGAACAAGCGGTTCACCACTTCCGTTAGGCGTTCCGGTCAGCATTCCAGCTTCAGCAAAATTAAAATAGAATACAACCTGGTCATTGTACCATCCCATTGTTAATCCTGTATCACCTGAATTGTATCTCAGGCTTGCAGTTGATCCATTAGGAACAATCGGACAATTCACAATCATATTTGTACTTTCAATTGTGTAACCCATTGCCATTAATTCATCGACGCTTGTTACAGTGTTTGCCCTATAGTATGAAGGAACCGTTACTTTTTTAACATGCCAGAAATCACTGTAACCGGCATCACCCGGAACTACTCCTACAATATTCAACTGATCAGCAACAGGTGTATTTTCACCTTCTTTAAATAAAACATAAATCGGAGCCGACTCATCAGGCATAACATCAAAATTATAATATTGAACCATCTCACCCATTGGTCCCAATCCTTTAGTGATAAAAGGTGCCTGGTCAAAATTTATAGGCATATTTGGTCCCGGCAAGCTGGTGTTTTCCGATCTCTTAAATAGATTTCCTGCAGTATCACTGAAACGGTCAACACTAACTTTTGGTGCTGTGTTCGGATCTTTTGGAATATTTCCCATTGCAACTGAAACTATCGGACAGTTTACAGTTGCAACTCCCTGGGCTAAAACATTTGCATTCATTGCGAGTGAATAATCAAACACATTATCAAAATCAGCATTGTCATAAACATCAACATCCCAGAAAGGTGAATAGCCAGTGCTTGTAGGAATTGTTTCAACACAATTGTGAGTTTGAGCTGTACTTCCTTCAGTTTTGAAGCCGGATGGAGGTCCGCCGCCGGGCTGTCCCGGATTAATATTAAAGCAAACAAGAATATCAGAAAGAGGAACTTCAGGATAACCTGTAGCCGGAATGGTTGAGGTTAATGCAGCTTCACTAAAATTAAAATAGAAAACGACTTTTCCTTTGTACCATCCCATTGTTAAACCCGTATCACCTGAACCTCCATACCTTAAACTTGCAGTTGATCCATTCGGTACAATTGGACAATTAACAAGAGTGGTTGTTTTTTCAACTGCATAACCTTTAGAAACTATCTCATCATAACTTGTTACTGTATTAGCAACATAATCTGCCGGAACAGTGACTTTATTAACATTCCAGAAATCATTGTAGCCTGCATCGCCCGGAATAACGTCAACTATATTTAACTGGTTGGCAACAGGAGTCGAGGCACCTTGTTTAAACAAAACATAAATCGGTGCCGATTCAACAGGCATAACATCAAAGTTATAATATTTAACAACCTCATCCATAGGTCCGAATCCCTGTGTAATAAAAGGAGCCTGGTCAAAATTAATTGGTGCATTTGCATCCGGCAATCCGTTGCTTCCATCTCGAACAAATAAATTACCTGCATCTGTGCTAAACCTGTCAACAGAAGCTCTTGGCGCTGTTGAAGGATCTACTCCTGTTTCTGTTGTCATAACAGGATTTTCATCCTTACTGCAGCCTACAAATGAATAATGTAATTGCTGCTATAAGCAATAACAACATTTTTTTAATTGCATTTTTTCCTTAAAATTTTTGTTAATTGATGCAGCAAACTAAAGGAGAGTTATAACGGAAGTATCACGGAAGGATAAAAAGAAAATAAAGAAAAATTTTATTTGCTAATTCGTGAATTCGTGGCAACTAGTAAAACCAAGATATTCAGTTTTATAACTTTTCTGAATTACAACTGAAATTATTTATATTAAAAGTAATTTAATTGGAGAAATATATTGTGATATTAAAATGACAGAAATCATTTACAAATCAGAATCTTTTAAGATTATTGGTCTTTGTATGGAAGTACATAATAATCTAGACCGAGGATTTCTTGAAATTGTTTACAAAGATGCACTAGAATATGAGTTCGTTAAAAATAAAATCCCTTATGAAAGAGAAAAAGAATATATAGTTAAATATAAGGACGTCATTCTTCCTCATAAATTTTATGCCGATTTTGTTGTCTTTGATAAAATTATTCTCGAAGTAAAAGGGATATCAGAAATCCCCGAAGAATTTATAGCTCAGACAATTAATTATCTGAAAGTTTCTGGCTGCAAATTAGGATTGATTGTAAACTTTGGTGAGATGTCATTAAAGTATAAAAGGATTGTGCTTTGAACTGAAATAATTTAGCCACTAATTCACGAATAATTCCGAATCTTTTGAATTTAATTCGTGTATTCGTGACAAACCAAATTACTTTTTTAAATTAAATCTTTTTCTCTCCGTCGGATCGAGATAAAGTTTTCGCATTCTAATTGACTTTGGAGTAATTTCAACAAGCTCATCATCTTTTATGTATTCAAGTGATTCTTCAAGAGTGAACTTAATTGCAGGAGCAATCTTTGCAGCTTTATCAGAACCTGAAGCCCGCATATTTGTCAGCTTCTTTCCACGCTGAACGTGAACTTCAATATCTGTTTCTTTATTGTACTCGCCGACAATCTGTCCCCTGTAAATTATTTCACCCGGTTCGATATAAAACTTGCCCCTGTCCTGCAGCGAATCAATTGCATAAGCAGTTGAAAGTCCTTCGTGCATGGAAATTAAAACACCATTTTGTCTTTGTGTAACTGAACCTTTAAAGTATTCGTACTGGTAAAACCTGTGGTGCATTATTCCCTGTCCTGAAGTTACATTCAGGATTTTATTTCTAAGTCCCATCAAACCGCGTGAAGGAATGTGAAATTCTAGTGTAGTGAGAGAACCTTTTTGTTCCATTCTTACCATTTCACCGCGGCGCTGTCCAACAAGCTCTATAACCTTTCCGGTTGTATCATTTGGTGAATCTACTACCAGCAACTCAATCGGTTCACTTTTTTTACCGTTTAATTCTTTATAAATAACTTTCGGCGGACCAACCGCAAACTCGTAGCCTTCCCTTCTCATATTTTCTATAAGAACTGACAAATGAAGAATTCCTCTTCCCGAAACTTTGTAGGTATCAGGTGAAGCAGTTTCCTGAACCTGTAATGCAACATTGTGTTCAAGTTCTTTAAATAGCCTGTCTCTTAGATGCCGGGATGTAACATATTTTCCTTCTTTGCCATAAAACGGTGAAGTATTTACAGTAAAATTCATACTGATTGTTGGTTCATCAATTGCAATAATTGGCAACGGTTCCGGGTCGTCACTGTCAGCGATTGTATCACCGATGTCAACATCTTCAATTCCGACAATTGCACAAATATCGCCTGTTGTTACTTCCTCAACTTCAGCTCTATCAAGTCCTTCAAATATAAATAGCTGCTTGATTGTTACGGGATGTACTTTCCCATCTCTTTTAATAATTGAAAGTGGTTTGTTCTTATTAAACACACCGCGGAAAACCCTTCCGATCCCTATCCTGCCGACATAATCATTGTAATCAAGAGTCGTAATCTGTATTTGAGTTGCACCGTCGTTAAATTTTGGCTGCTGAATTTTTTTAGCAATAGTTTCAAGCAGCGGTATCAGATCTTTTTTCTCATCTGCTAAATCTTTAACAGCCCAACCATCTCGTCCGCTCGCATAAATAACCGGGAATTCAAGTTGTAAATCATTAGCATTTAAATCGATAAACAAATCATAAACTTCGTTAAGAACTTCAACAGGACGGTTATCCGGTCTGTCTATTTTATTAATTACAACTATCGGTTTCAAATGAAGATGGAGAGCTTTTTCAAGAACAAATCTTGTTTGCGGCATCGGTCCTTCAAATGAATCGACGAGAAGTAGAACCCCGTCTGCCATTTTAAGAACACGTTCAACTTCACCACCAAAATCTGCGTGACCGGGAGTATCGATTAAATTAATTTTAATATCCTTATACGGAATACTAATATTTTTTGAAAGGATTGTTATTCCGCGTTCTCTTTCAAGATCGTTTGAATCGAGGAATCTTTCTCTTACAACCTGGTTCTGCCTGAATATTTTACTCTGCTTTAAAAGCTGATCTACTAATGTTGTCTTGCCGTGGTCAACGTGAGCTATAATTGCTATGTTTCTTATCTCTTTCAATTCTTACCTAACTAATTTAAAAGTGAGCCGTAAATATCGTATATTTTTAGGTGAATACAATGAGATTTTCATACAATCATATTATGACCTACAAATAATATAAGTTATGATAAAAAAAGTGTATAATTTTCTAGATGAATTGACGAACCTGAAAACAGACACAAAACCACTCTGGGGAAAAATGTCTGCACAGCATATGGTTGAGCACTTAACTTTTGCGGTACAGATGGGTAACGGTAAATTATTCCTGCAATGCTTTAATCCACCTGAAATGATTCCCTTGATGAAAAGAATTTTAATGAGCGATAAACCTCTACCAAAATTGTTTGTAAATCCTGTAATCGGTCCCGATTTAATGGAATTAAAATTTCCAAGTCTCGAAGAAGCAAAATCAAATTTGAAAAAAGAAGTTGATGATTATTATTCTTACTTCGAAAAAGATCCCGAAGCAAGATTAGTTAATGTTACTTTTGGTGAATTGAATTTTGACGAATGGGAAGTCTTTCATAAAAAACATTTTACACATCATCTCAGCCAGTTCGGGTTAATTCGTTCGGACAAATAGGATTTTTCCCTTTCATCATTTCCATTCTTTTCTTAACCCTGCCTTTACTTATTTTAGATATTGAATTCTGAAAGTATATTCTCAAAAGATCAATTTGAATAATTCAAATACACATAAACACAACGAACCCCGTTTTACCCGAACAATCCGTGATGATTTTAAGCACTTAAAATTTCACGATGATATTGGATCTGAGTACAGGGATTTAAAAGAATATTATTTTACCGACGAAAGAAAAAAGAAACTTGAATCGATGAGCAGACTTAAGAGATTTTGTGTCATTCCCTGGTGGCTGCTCAAAGCTCTCTTTTTCAGGCTAACCCCCTTCAGAAGAATCCTGCTTCTGTTTTCAATATTTTTGATATTAATTTCAGGCAACAACAAGATTGAATCCGGACAGGTTACTATCGATATTCTTGGTTCCGGAATGATCGGTGGAGTTGTTTTGCTTTTTATTCTCGCACTTGAATTAAAAGATAAACTTCTTGCAAGGACAGAATTGGAAGAAGGTCAGGCAATTCAAAAAGCACTTATGCCTGAACGTTCACCTAAAATAAATGGATGGGATATATGGCTTCACACACAGGCTGCAAATGAAGTCGGAGGCGATTTGCTTGATCTTATCAAAATAAATGATGACAGGTACGGACTTTCAATCGGTGATGTCTCAGGGAAAGGATTGAGCGCTGCCTTAATGATGGCAAAACTTCAGGCAACTATCCGTGCACTCGCTCCGGATTACAATTCTCTAAATGATTTAGGATTTAAACTGAATGAAATTTTTCAGCGAGATGGGATAAGGAGAATTTTCGCTTCTCTTTTATATTTAGAATTCAAACCATCTTCAGGTGAGATTGAATTTATTAATTCCGGACATTTCCCACCCCTAATAATTGATAAAGGAAAAGTAACCCAACTTGAAAAAGATGCACCTGCACTTGGAATTTTAAAATCACCTTCCTTTAATAAGCAAAATTTAATGTTGGAGAAAGATCAGCTTATAGTTTTATATTCAGACGGTGTAACGGAAGCAGCAAATGAATTCCGTGATTTGTTTGGAAATGAAAGACTAATTAAACTTCTTTCAGAAAATGATAAATTGAATTCTGAATCCATCGGAGAAAAAATTCTGGATGAAATAAAAATGTTTGCAGGAAAAGCTAAGTACCAGGATGATCTCACAATCGCAATTCTAAAATTTACAAGCTAAAGACCAAATTCATAAAAATAAAAAAAGCCCGAAAGAGTGGCCTCTAACGGGCTTGGTTCTTATATCCTAAGCATTTGGGGGATAACACTCAGAAGAACCGGTTAAAATATAATAAGCGATTTAACTTAAAACAATTATAACTGTTTATAATTGACAACTATGAATCATTATATAAATTCTAAAAATTATATGAATAATTTATTGTTTGAACAAAAATGCCAGCACAAAAAATGCTGGCATTAGTATTCATCTTATTTGTTTTTTTTATTTATCTAAACCAAAACCTGACTCCAATCCCTCCACCTAAATTGAAGTTTGTTGAAGGAGCTAAATCAAGTATAGGAACTACTTCAGCAAAAACATCTAAGGGAGCGTTGGCCAAAATATAATCCAATCCAATCGGAATTCTTGCACCAATCAGTGGATCACCAGAGAAAATGACCCTTCCACCAATTCCAAAATAAAATGGAAGCTTTCCTTCTCTAACAGGAATAAGGCTGAATGTGTGCCAGACATAATCCGCTTGTAATAACAGATTACCATCACGTTTGAAAGACCAGGCAGCACCAAAATCGAATGCATTACTTCCATTCGTCCAGTACTTGGCACTAACACCGGTTGGTTCACCGACAACTATTCCTAATCCGAATTTACCTTGTGCATTAAGTTCTCCAATTCCCAATAAAACGATAAACAATATTGGAAAAATTAGCTTCGTCATATGTAACCTCATCCTTATGATCTAATTAAATATCGAAGTATTATAAAATATTTTATCACTTATTTTGAACATTAACAATTCACTTGAAATTAAAATATATTCTCTATCTGGTTGAGATGCTAAATAATAAGTATATCATTTAAGAATTATCATGTTTTTATTTAGAACTTTATCGTTCATTCGTAATGAATAAATATAGATTCCACTGCTCAAATTAGTACCATTGAAACTGATCTCATGCAATCCTGCTTGCCTGAAGCCTTCATCGATTAATGCAACTTCATTTCCTAAAACATCAAAAACTTTTAAAGAAATATACCCGGCATCCGGCAATTCATAACTTATAGTTGTAGTCGGGTTAAACGGATTAGGATAATTTTGATAAAGAGAAAATTCTTTAACCCCGGAATAGTTTACTTCAAGTACTTTGGAATATTTAAATGATCCATCAAAGTCAATTTGTTTAAGCCTGTAATTATAAATTCCGGTTGATTGTAAATTATCAGTATATGAATAATGATGGTTTTCTGTTGAAGTACCAAAACCATTAACAAATCCAATTGTACGGAATTCCGAAGTACCGGAACTCCTTTGAATTTCAAATCCCTGGTTATTTATTTCTGTTGCTGTTTCCCAATCTAATAACGTTTTTGAACTGCTGACTTTTGCAGAAAAATTTGTGAGTTCTACAGGGACTGTTGTAGAATCAATTACATGAGCAACCCAGACACTAAGAGTCATATTATCAGCTCTCATCCATATAGGATATATTTTTCCATTCAATGCTGCGATGTTTGTATAATCACCAAAGAATACAAATTGAGATGGAGTAAAAGAAGATTCACTCACTTTGAGGTTTTCAAAAGTATCTCCACCATCAGTAGATTTAGCTACATAAACATCCGTCGCATCACCGGTTGTATTTCTCCTGTCATAAAATACAGCCCAGATATGTCCGGTTGATGGATCGACAGTCATCCAGGTAAAAAATTGTTGTCTTGTGGTTTGATCGTCATTTACTTTTAATGGCTGACTCCAGGTATTACCACCATCAGAACTTTTCACTAAAAATACATCGGTGTTGGTTGTTCCGTTTCTCTGATCAGACCAACCGATATAAATATTTCCATTGTACTGTGAATTACTAATGTCGCACATTGTAATTGGTAAACCATTACAACGTGAAATACCTGAAACATCAAAATCCCAGCCTCCCGGAATTGTGCTTACAAAAACATCATTTCCCCAGGTTTCACCGCCATCAGTTGATTTATCAAAGACAAGACCAAGAGGTCCTGCCCAGCTAACATAAATTTCTCCATTTGGACCTACAGCAGGAACCGCACCTTCATCAGTATTATCACTATCAATACAATCTCCACTTACATCACTTATGGTTTTCGCAGTTGACCAGGTTAGACCAGCATCTGTAGATTTTGAAAACCGGATACGGGAACTATCACTTGGACTTGAACTTCCATAATCATCAAATTCCGTCCAGGTTACATATAGATTTCCGTGAAAAGGCGACTGAGAATGATCTACTGCAAGCCATTCTTTATCCTGGTTTCTTGTAGGAGGATTAAATCCAATACCTGCTCCATCATTCCAGGTTGTTCCGTTGTTTGTCGATCTCTGTACAACTATTCTATCAATCCAGTAACCACTACCACTGCCATAAGAAAGATGACCAAAGTATACATAACCAAGACTATCATAAAGTAAACAAGGATCACCCCATACTCCAAGTGAGGAACTCATACTTGATTCGCTCCAGGTAAATCCACCATCAGATGAGGAATAATAGTAATCAATGTTTGCTCCTGCAGCCAGATAGTTAGGGTTTACCGGATTGATTGCAATAGCAACTTCCTCTGGATCAATACTTTGTGGCCCGTCAACTCTTACATTCTGGTATTGTGCGAGTAGATTCATAGTAAAGAACAAGCAAACAAGAATAAAAAAATATTTTCCCCGTTTCATTTAAAACTCCGGTTATTTATATAAATCGAAAAAGTTAAATTTCAAAAACTAAATTTAATCACTTTTACACAGAGATATAAATACAAAATCAATGCCACTACAAAAAAATATGAAGAGTTAATTAAAGAAATATCTTTTAAATTAAAATTTTATGTTGTATTTAACTTCGATTTGAGATAAATTTTCAAAAACAAATATATTATTCAATTTGTTAAATAAACTCTTCATAATATCGCTTCTGTTTTTTCTTCACGTTGGTTTATGCTTTCCACAACAGGATATTGCAAACAGGGACTCAAGTCTGAAAAAAAAACTATCATTATACTCGATTGCAAATTTTGATAAAAACCGATTTGATGAATTCTTATATACATCACCTGTTGATTTAGCACACTCCAATATTAATATTCTACAGAAATCTGTTCTAAATAATTTTGAAAAACCATTACCGGACGGAACGATCTGGAGAAAAAATGCTGATATAAAATCTTCAAGATTATTAATGATTTTCGGTGGAATGGCTTCAGTTGATCTGATTGCATACTTGTATCAGAGACACGTTTGGTATACAGAACCAACAACTTTTTTTCATACACTTGAATTTAATGATGATATGAATAAGTATAAGCAAATGGATAAGTTCGGACATTTTTCTGATGCATATTTTACCAGTGATCTTACATCAAAACTTTACAGGTGGGCTGGATTATCGGGCGATGGTTCAATTTGGTATGGAGCAATGACTGGCTGGCTTTGGATGCTGCAAATAGAATTATCTGATGGATTTATGAAAGGCTGGGGATTTAGCTGGGGTGATATGCTTTTTAATACGCTGGGTTCTGGATTTTTTGTACTGCAGCAATATAACTATGATTTGCTGGGTGGATTGCAACCCAAGTTCACCTATCATTATTCAAATGCATGGAGACATAATGAATATTACAGGGACCCCGGGGGATTTATTGAAGACTATGAAGGGATGACTTTCTGGATAACAGTAAACATCCATCATTATCTTCCCGATAGCTGGAAGAAAGGTTACCCTGAATGGTTAGCTCCTTTAGGAATCGCAGTTGGACATGCCGCAAAAGGTATTGCTAAAGATCCCTATGGCGGACACAAAGAAATTTTTATCGGACTTGATGTTGATTTTCGTAAAATTCCTGTCGGTGATGATTCCGGCTTTTTCCGCTTCCTAAAAAGTGAACTCAATTTTATCCGGTTACCTCTTCCAACAATTCGTGTTTATCCGGGAGGCACTGTTTGGTATGGGTTATATTTTTAAGTCCTATTAATAGATCAGCGACGTTGACATTCTTCTATATCTTAAATCTTACTCAAAAAAACCGGAGTAAATGTTGTGAGAAAGCTTAATAGAGTTATCCCGTATATTTTATTTGTTGTTACTGCATTTTTTACCACCGGATGTCTGACTACAGAATATAAAGAATATAAGTTTACATTAAATGAAGATGGTTCTGGAGAAGGCTCTATAATTTTTCATAACATAGTTTCAATAGAAGATGATGACCAGGATGTTTCTGTGAAAGATTTTGATGAACTCGTTTCAGACTATCTTGAAGGCAGCAGGTTTGAAGCTGATAATCCGAACTATAAAATCATAAATAAAGAATTGTTTGATGATGAAGATGTTCTATCCGCTAAAGTTACTTTTTCCTTTTCCAATATTGACAGCATTGGCTTTTTCAAATATAAAGGTTGTGATTGTTCTCCTTTAATATATTATCTCGGTGATTTTAGCGAAACACTGATAGAGAGTAACGGGACTAATCTTGTCGAATCAAAAAATATTCCTGTTGTTTTGTGGGCTCCGGAAATAACAGATATTTATTTTAAAACTACGGTTCAGGATAATATGGAACAGGCACACAGTCTTCTCTCTCATTATACAAAATGGAAAGAATCTAACTAAAATATTAAAAAAAAGATAATTGGATTAACTTTCCTATTTACTCTAGTTGATAATCACTTTGACCTTCACCAATCACTAGTTCTCATCAGCATTTACTTCCTATATTTCATTCCGGAATAATTTAATTAAATCTTTTTGGAAGGAACGACTATGCAAAAATCAAATTTCAATAAGAATACATTCATCGAATATTTTTTTATTACAATTGGTGCTGCAATTATGGCTCTTGCAATCGGAGTATTTTTAGTAGACGCAAAAGTCGTTCCCGGGGGCGTGAGCGGGTTATCAATGACAATATATTATTTATCAGGTGGAAAATTACCAATCGGGTTAATGATCTGGTTGTTAAATATTCCGTTGTATTTTTGGGGAATCAAAGAACTCGGAAAACAATTCGGTGTAAGAACATTTTATGGTTTTACTCTTAATTCTTTTTTCATTGATTTTTTCAGAGGTGAAATTCCAGGATTTCATTTTATTAAACTTCAGGAAACTCAAACAATTATAAAACTTCAGCAAAATGATTTCCTGTTCCTGGTTATTATTGGTGCAGCATTGCTGGGAATCGGGCTCGGGATTGTTTTTAAATTCAGAGGAACTACGGCGGGAACAGATATTGTCGCAGCAATTATGCAAAAAAGATTTGGAATTAAACCCGGGATGGCAATAATGATAATAGACTTTTTTGTCATTTGTCTTGCTGGGTTGGTAATTGAATTAAAAGATCTTTCAATTGACAAATCAGCAATGACATTAACTTTATATGCTATGTTTCTTCTTTTCATTTCCAGCAGGCTTGTTGATGTTATAACAGATGGTTTTGATTATGCGAGAGCTGCTTATATAATTTCAGATAAAAACACTGAGATTGCAAAGGTAATAATGAATGAATTAAGCAGAGGAGCAACTGCAATCAAAGGTCGTGGCTTATATAAAAATGTAGAAAGAGAAATACTTGTTACGGTTGTCGCATTCAGGGAACTAAGCAAGCTGGTAAAGATAGTAAAACAAATTGATCCAACAGCTTTCGTAACTGTAAATAACGTACACGAAGTTTTAGGAGAAGGCTTCAGAAGAAGAATTTAAACCCCTTCCAATGAGAAGGGGTTTTGAATAAAATTCTATTGAGCTAAAGAAATCATAGTTGATAATTCGTCAACCAGTTTTTCAGGAGTTCCATCGTACCCGACATTTGTAAAACGGATGTTGCCTGAATTATCAATAATAAATTTAGTAGGAATACCGCTTACTTTATACTTTTCTATAACGCTGTTCTCTTCATCCAATAAAACATGAAAAGGATACTCATTTTTTGAAATAAATTTTTCAGCATTTGTTTTTTTATCATCAACTCTTTCCCATGCATCTACAAAAAGAAATTTAACTTTATTGTTATCCTTATATTTTTCAACAGCATCTTTCATCCCGGGAAAGGATGCAAGACAAGGTCCGCACCAGGTTGCCCAAAAATCAAGAACAACGGTTTTCCCTTTAAAATCTGATAATGAAACTTCTTTTCCATCCAAATCTTTCAGTGAAAAATCAGGAGCTGGTTCTGAAATCATTTTGTTTTTTAAATCCGCGACCATTTTTTCATTTGCTGTATCTTCGAATTTTGCCAAGTAATTATCAAATCCTTCCTCACTGCCTTTTTCATTCAGATAAGCTTCTTTCAACAAAGTTTTCATTTCAGTAGTTCCATTTCCTTTCTCAATAAAACCTGATATTTTCTCCATTGCTTTATCATATTTACCATTTTCAACTAAAGCACGAGAATAAAGCTCATTCATTTCTCCATCCTTAAAATCTGTAAGCTGAACAGCTTCTTCAATCACTGGCAGGCATTCAGATTTTTTTTCGAGATTATAAAGTATTTTTCCATAAGCATACAGATTTAAAGCAAGGTAATACTCTCTTTCCTGTTTCCATTCGCTTTCAGATTCAAAGTCGGGTTTTTTTTCTGTTGGATTCTTTAATTCATTCCTTGATCTTTCAACACCAAGTTGAGCAATCTTTCCGGCTAATTCAAGCTGTTTATTTTTATCGATCATATTTTTCGCAACAGCATAAAATCTATAGGTACTTGGTTTGTCTACGTTTTGTTTTAAAAAATTATATGCTTCGTTATAGTTCCCCTCATCCCTGTAACTATTCGCTATCAAATCATAAAAGGTAGAAGTATATTCACTTTCAGGAAATTTTTTCTCAAAACTCCTAAGAATCTCTATCCTTTTGTTCACATCCTTTTCATTCCTGAACTGTTGATATATATTCGATTGTGCTAATTTATTTTCAGGGAATTCTTCGTTTAACTTATTTGAATATTCTTCCGATTTTTTATCCTCACCAATTTTACCATACCATGTTGTAAGCAGTTCCAGTTCTTTTTCTTTGAAGTTTTTTTTCGTCTCGAGTTCTTCCAGATCCTTTTTAATTATTTCATTTTGTTTTTCTGGGTTTACTACACTTACGGCTTCAAAGTATGAATTCAAAAACTGTTCTTTTACCCCGGGGTTTTTAGCAAATTCTTTTTCAAATAAGCTGGCTGCTTTTTCCCTATCCCTATCGAGATCAAGATAATAAGCACCCCACCGGTTAATTGCAGCTGCGTAACCTGCAATACTTCCGGGTATTTTTTGATCATCAGTACTATTTAAATAAACGACGTAGCCGGATTTGCTATTATTGTCTTTCACTTCATCACTTTTGAAATTAAAAATTATTCCATAAGCTTCATCATTAATTTTCAGACTTCCCTGCCAAATGTGATTTACTTGACTCAAGGGAACATCAATTGTATTTATCAACTCTGAATTATAAAGGTAAGCAGTACACTCAATGTTTTCCATTCCGGCTAAATTGGTACTATCTGAATTATAAAAAACTGTTATTTCATCACCGGGTTTTGGATCGGTTGGCTCAACTTTAAACTTTCCTGTAAAAGTTTCTTTCGGACTGCATGCTGATAGGATTAAAATTATCCCCAGTAAAAAAAACTGATAAAAATAAATATTCATTTTTGCTCCAAAATTTTTCATTCGTTTCAAAAATAATGATATAAAGCAACTATTGCACATTAATATTGATGAATGGTTTTTTAAATGTTTTGATTACAAACATGGATTTAGTAATTAAATTTATATCTATCAAAACTTTTTTTATGTTTAATAAAAGAATTATTTTGTTAAAACTAAGTGAATTAAATGCCCGATAAAAATAGCGATACACAACAAGAAAACTACCATCACATTAATAGTGAACAATCTAGGAATAATTATTTAATTGCTTATTCAATTTTAGTTGTTAGCCTATTGCTATTTTGGGCAACAGTTTCCGGAATTACTGATGGGCTTTCAAATGCTGTTGATAGTATACTACTTGCGAATTTGGGTTATACAAACGAATGGTCTAAAGGATTCGGTCCCAGGTGGTACATATTTGTAAATGATGATATATCTGCACTTGCCGGACCTGTATTATTACCAATAATTATTTTCCTTATTTCAGGATATGCTTATTTAAAAAAACGAATTAAAGTATTAAGAAGATTTTTGTTTGTATTAGTTGGTGGTGCAATTTTTATGATGATTACAAAAGTATTTTTTGCAACTGATTTATCAAACCAATCTATTGATATTATTTATAATACAATTTCACCTTTTCCCAGCGGTCACGCAATGCTGGGAACAATTTCTTATATTAGCCTGGCTGTTGTTATTGCAAGAACTCAAAGACGTACAGAAGTAAAAAAATTTTTAATATTATCTTCTATTGCTGTAGCACTTCTTATCGGTATAAGCAGGTTTATAACCGGGGGACACTCTCTTACCGAAGTTTTGGCAGGTTGGTCTCTTGGAATGATTTGGTTGACAATTTGCTGGTTATTGGAACAGCTTACAAGAAAAAGAGGTTGGTCGTAGAAACTTCAGGTATAAGAGATTAATAAGTAAAATGTTTAATCTGTTCTCCTTTTTCTCCTAATTCAGTCATAGCTTCAATACCTAATTCAAGATGAATCTGCGAAAACTTCTTTGATACTTTTTTATCTGACTCTTCTGTTTTAACTCCTTCGGGAAGCATTGGCACATCCGAAACAAGAAGTAATGCACCTCTTGGAATTTCATTAACTAATCCTACAATAAACAAAGTTGCTGTTTCCATATCGATTGCAATGGTAGAAAGTTTTCTTAAATATGATTTAAATTCTTCATCCCATTCCCACACCCGCCTGTTTGTTGTATAAACAACACCAGTTCTATATTCCAATCCACGCTGAACAATTTTATCCGAGACAAATTTATGCAATTTGAATGATGGCAAAGCAGGTACTTCAGGTGGTTTATAATCATTGCTTGTACCTTCTCCGCGAATTGCTGCAGTTGGCAAAATAAAATGCCCGATTTCTGTTGTTTTTTTTAATCCGCCACATTTGCCAAGAAATAAAACTCCTTTTGGTGATTTTGCACAAAGAAGATCCATAATTGTTGCGGCATTCGCCGAACCTATTCCAAAATTAATAATTGATAGACCTTCGGAGTTTGTGCTTGTTTGCATCGGCTTTCCAATTCCTTTAACATCAACATTAAACTTCTCAGCAAAATTTTCAACATAATCATTAAAATTTGTAAGAAGCATATAATCGCCAAATTCATCAAGCTGGGTTCCAGTGTAACGTGGCAGCCAGTTTTTTGCTATATCAAGTTTTGTTTTCATAATGCTGTAAAATTAAACAAAATAGGTTAAAAACTTGCTATTTAACCAATAATTTATTTGATTGTAGCAACAAATTTTCCGGGGAGGTATGATGAGAAAATATATTTTATTAATATCACTTTTTCCATTAATAATTTATAGTCAAAATTCACTCAATTGGATAATCTATAACACATCAAATTCAGATTTACCTTCAAATTATATTAACCATATTGTAATTGATAACTTAAACAGAAAATGGATTTCTGTTCCGGATTATGGCCTGGTAAAAATTGATAATGATAGCTGGACTATTAATAACACTAGCAATTCAGGTATTCCTTCAAATACTCTAAATGTTATAGGTGTGGATTCTGATAATAATTTTTGGGCTGGCGGTTACGGAAGTTTTATTCTTTCAAAGTTTGATGGAACCAATTGGAATGTTTGGGATAATTCAAACTCATCTGTTCCGGGAGATATAAGAACAGCTTTAGAATTTGACAATCAGAATCATGTTTGGTTTCTGAGCAGGAATAATGGACCAATCGGTAGTACATATTTTATTGTAGAATTTTCTGATGATAGTATCTGGACTATCCATTCTTCAATAAATTCATCCAACGGGTACAGACAACTATTATTCGATAACAATCAGACACTCTGGATAGGTGATCCTGAAGGTTTATATTTTTATGATGGAATCAACCTTACATACATTCCCGTAAATCCTCTTGGTCAATATGTATCAGACATAAAAATAGATTCGACCGGGGATATTTGGTTTGCTTTAGGCGAAGCCGGTTGGGGTTATTTAACTAAATATGATGGAGTATCATTTACGACATTCCCAGATGTTCCGGCTATTTCTATTGAAATAGATTCAGCAAGCAATATTTGGGTCGGAACATTAGATTTATTGTTTTCTACCGGCGCTGAGCTTAACAAGTTTGATGGAACTAATTGGACAACTTATAATTCTTCAAATTCTCCACTTCCAGCAACATATGAAATTACTGATTTAGAATTTGACAAATTCGGAAACCTTTGGATTGGAACTTTTGATTCCGGGTTAGTTGTTTTTAACGAAAATGGAATTGTAACACCAGTAGAACTTTTAGATTTTACGGCAGATGTAATTAATAATAGTAAAGTTAAACTTGATTGGTCAACTGCGACAGAAACAAACAACAAAGGATTTGAAATTGAAAGAAACACAGATAATTCTAATTGGAGACTAATTGACTTTAAAGAGGGAAATGGAACAACTACAGAAACTCATAATTATACTTTTACAGATGATTTGTTAGGTGTGAATTTGTCAAAACTTTATTATAGACTTAAGCAGATTGATTTTGATGGTAACTTTGAATATTCTGATATTGTTGAAGTTGAAATTGCACCATCAAATTATTTCCTTTCCCAAAACTACCCTAACCCGTTTAACCCGAGCACAAAAATCAGTTGGCAGTCACCTTTAGGCGGTTGGCAAACATTAAAAATTTATGATGTTCTTGGGAATGAAGTTGCAACACTTGTTGATGAATACAACCCAGCAGGAAAATATGAGGTTGAGTTTGATGGAAGTGATTTAACAAGCGGGATTTATTTTTGTCAATTGAAGACGGGTTCGTTTGTTGAGACTAAAAAGATGATCCTCCTTCGATAATCCACTGAGGCGGATTGGAGGACAGGTCTTAGTAAAATAATTAATTAAGATTTCTTAGCTGGTTGATACTTTTTATTTCACCGGCAATAACAAGCCTGTCATTTTTTTGTATAACATAATCGGGGCTGGGAATTGCTTTTATTTTATCTCCCCATTTTTCTTTTGTCTTAATAGAAAGCACATCAACGCCGAATCTTGCTCTTATATTCAATTCTTTTATTGATTTCCCAATAAATGATTTTGGAGGTCTGACTTCATTTATCGAGTAGCCTTCAATAAAATGAATTTTCGGTTCGTCGGCTTTCATTGTTATGCTGCTTGCAAGGCTGGACGTAATTTCTCTTCTGTCAATGGCTTTATTATATGCATCAAGAATATCTTTTTGCCATATCATTCCGATTATTTTTCTGTTCTCATCCGACTCAACAACAGGTAATGCTTCATAGCTATGAAGCCGTAGTTTGTCAAGTGCTGTTTTGCAATTATCCGTTAAAGAAACTGTTTCAAAATTTGTATTTGCAATATCACCGGCAATAAGAATGTCCTTTAAAGAATCTTTTTCGAACATCTGATCTTTAATTACATCAAGAGAAATGATTCCTGTAACATTACCTTCGTTATTTAATACAGGAAATTCACCGCCTTTGCCTCTAATAACTTTATTAACAACCTGGTTAAAATTATCGGCAGCACTGATTTGATCAAACTCCTGCCTGTAAACATCTTTAATCTGGATTGATGCCATCACATTGGTTTCCATTCCTTCTTTTATCCCGATATTTCTCATCACAAGCTTTAGTGTATAAATTGATTCGCGGGACAGTTGTGATGAAATTATTGTACTTATTATACACGTTATCATTAATGGAAGGATGATGTGATAATCATTCGTCAACTCGAATACAATAATAATTGCAGTTATAGGAGCTCTGGTTGTACCGGCAACTAGTCCGCCCATAGCAACAAGTGCATAGGCACCGGGAGAAGCAGTAATTTCAGGAAACAACTGATGAACAAACGATCCGAAAAAGTAACCAAGCATTGCACCCATAAAAAGAGAAGGAGCAAATATTCCTCCCGAACCTCCTGAACCTAACGTAATTGAAGTAGCTATTATTTTCATAAAGACCAGGATGAAGGCAATGTACCAGATCATATTTCCGTAAAGTGCATTGTTTATTGAATCATAGCCAACACCCATAATATCCGGGAATTCCAAAGCTATAAATCCAACTAATAGTCCACCGATTGCCGGTTTAAGATATCCCGGTATCTTTAATTTATTATCAAAAAAATCTTCGCTGAAATAAAGTCCTTTAATAAACAGGTAAGCCACAATACCACCAAGAGCACCGAGCACAAAATAAAATCCAATTTCGTACGGAGATGCCAGTTCATATTTTGGAACTATAAAAGCTGCAAAGTTGCCTTCAAATGTCCGTGATATTACAGTTGCCATAACTGAAGAAATAACAATTGGGGAAAACTGGGCAACAGCAAAATCCATCAGAATTATTTCTACAGCGAAAAGTGCTCCTGCAATAGGCGCATTGAATGCAGCTGCAATTCCTGCTGCAGCACCACATCCAACAAGTGTTTTTAACCTTCTGCTCGGTACCCTGAAAAATTGTCCAACCATTGAACCGAGACTTGAACCAATTTGAATAATCGGTCCTTCCCTTCCAACAGAACCACCGGTTCCAATTGAGATTGCAGATGCAATAGCTTTTAAAAATGCAACACGTGGACGAATGGATCCTGCTTTTAAAAGTATTGCTTCCATTACTTCAGGAACACCGTGCCCTTTTGCTTCGGGTGCAAAGAAATAAATTATAGGTCCGACAATTAATCCGCCAATAGCAGGAATTATTAAAATCCAGTACCAGGACGTATTAATTACACTTTCGAGGAAATGCATTCCGCCTCTGAATGAGAATTCTGAAATCCAGAGTATCATTGCCCTAATACCAATTCCGGCAAAACCTCCAAGCACACCTATAATGATAGCAACAATAATCATGAAAGTGTGTTCAGTCAGCCTGAACTTATCAAGAAAAGCTAAAGTTCGGAGAGAAAAATTATTATAAGATTTTTTTAGAAGTGAAAAATCCACAAATAGTATAGTTAGTCTTTTTAGAATTAAAAATAAAAATTACTAATTGTTATTCTGTATAATACAAAATCATTTCCTTAATTGCATTTTCACAGACCTTACAGAAAGGTTTGTCACCCTTAGAAAACATAATGCAGTCCAGCATTGGTCTGTATAATCCTTCAGAAGAATATCCCGCTCCTTCAAATGCACCAACCTGGTTCCAGTACTTGCTGCCCTGAAGATACTTATCTACTTCATCGGAGTGTGCCTTATCTTTTTGAGCATACTCTTTTTCAGCATTTTGAATTTCTTCTTTTGAAGCTTTATTTCTTTTCAGTTCAGCAACATGATTATTTAATTCACGTCTTTCTTTTTGCCATTTGTAATCCATCGAATCAAAATCTGCTTTTTCCCAGGGAGTAGGAATTTCTATTCCGTCGGTTAAAAGATTTTTCCATTTAACATCTGGTGGATTTAATAAAGCTGTGATATTAGGTTCGACCGGTTCAATGCCTCTTTGATAAAAATCATTGTAACTTGTTTCGGAAGTATAATATTCATCTGCTAATCCCGAAAATGAATGTCCGAATTCATGTAGGAATAAATAATTTTTGAATTGGTTACCAGTTGTAAAAGTACAGAACAAGTTATATATCCCTCCGCCGCCATAACGATTATGATTTACCATAATATAAATTGCATCGTAAGGTACATTATCAGCGAGATCTCTCATCGTTTTATTATCTTCAGTAAGAAGATATCTTTCAGAACCAAGTGAATTGAAGGTGCAATTCAAAACTGTATTTTTATAAATATTCGCTCTGGGTTCATCAACTCCTGAATCAATACTTGTTTTAAGAACACCATAAATGTTAAAATCTTTTTTCATTGATTTATAAGGTTCCTGCCCGAATATCACACCCGTAAAATAGTTTAAATCCTTTTCAAATTTGCCAACATCGTTTTTTGAATAACCTTCTCCCAAAATGACAATATCAACTTTAGAATGAGGATCACCGTTATTTACAGTTTGAATAACTTTTACGTCAAGATCCTTAGTTTCGTTTCTAATAATCATAACATCATTTGGATCAATTTCCTGTCTGAAGAATTCAAATAATTTATTTTCCTTATCACGCCTATCAACAGAAAAAATAATTTTATTTTTTGGAGATGGGATTAATGCTGATTCCTGGTAAGTCCTGTTAATTCCGTTTGCACCATCTTC
The DNA here is from genome assembly GCA_963822905.1 of uncultured Ignavibacteriales bacterium. Lineage (GTDB taxonomy): Bacteria > Bacteroidota > Ignavibacteria > Ignavibacteriales > Ignavibacteriaceae > CAWGJF01. The sequence goes on along the minus strand of CAWGJF010000001.1, from coordinate 1,343,411 downwards.
ACTTGTTTTATACTCACCAAAATAGCTGTCAAATCCTTTAGAATAAATTAATTCATTTGAAACAGCATCATAAATTTTTATACAGTATCTGCCAATGTTGAATTCATCCAAAAGATGCGTTCTGCTTCCTGCCCAGGCTCCGTAATTATAAATTTTATCTAAAGTAATAAATTCTTCATTTGCACTTCCGATGTGGAAATAATCAATCCGCATTGTTTGATCAATGAAAAATGCATTAAACTTTTCGAATTGTTGACCAAATAAAATTGTTGAAATCATTAGAGAAAAAAATAAAATATATTTCAATTTATACCTTTCTGATTCAGTTTTAATCGAATACACTAAAATATTGATTTTATTCCTGATTTTCGAAATTCAAGTTCAATAATATATAGAATAAAATTATTATCAGTTCACAATAAATACTCCTAAGAATTTTAAAATGATGTTAAAGAAATAGGTAGTTTTATTAGTTAAAAATTGCAAAGTTGGTTTAAGTAACTTAAACAAACTTTTGACTTTTTTCTCCTTACATTTCAATTTTAAAAAATTACAATTTTCTTTCGATTTATTGCAATTTTCTCAACAAAAAGCACTAAATTTGAAAACAGTTTTTTGAAAAACATTCTAATAATCTAGAACCAAAGGAGACTTTTTATGCCGCGCAAAAACGTTTTAATCATGGGAGCTGCCGGACGCGATTTCCATAATTTCAATGTATACTTCAAAGACAACAAGTCATACAATGTAGTGGCTTTTACTGCAACTCAAATCCCAAATATTTTTGGAAGAAGTTACCCAAAACAACTTGCAGGTAAACTTTATCCAAAAGGAATTAAAATTTATGAAGAAAAAGATTTGCTGAAACTGATTAAGGATTTTAAAGTTGATGAAGTTGTTTTCTCATACTCAGATGTTCCATTTAATTATGTTATGACAAAAGCCTCAATAGTAAATGCAGCAGGAATTTCATTCAGACTATTAGGTGCTGCAGAAACACAGGTTAAAAGTAAAAAACCATTAATTGCTGTTCTTGCAGTAAGAACTGGTTCGGGAAAATCTCAAACTTCAAGAAAAATTATTGAAGTCCTAACTGCAGCTGGTAAAAAAGTTGTAGCTATTCGTCACCCGATGCCTTATGGCGATCTTGTGAAACAAAAAGTTCAGCGCTTTGCAACTTATGCTGATCTTAAAAAACATAAATGTACTATCGAAGAAATTGAAGAATACGAACCACACGTTGCCCGCGGTGGGGTCATTTACTCTGGTGTTGATTATGAAGCGATCTTGCGTGAGGCAGAAAAAGAAGCTGATGTTATTTTATGGGATGGCGGCAACAATGATTTCTCTTTTTACCGTGCTGATGTTACTTTCACTGTTGTCGATCCACATAGACCCGGACACGAACTAACTTATTATCCTGGAAATACATCTCTAAGGATGGCCGATTGTGCAATCATAAATAAAATTGACACTGCTGATGCTGATGATATTCTTACAGTGAGAAATAACATTAAAACTGTGAACCCAAATGCTACAATAATAGAAGCTGCATCACCTGTTACAGCTGACAATCCAAATGTAATTAGGGGTAAAAGAGTTCTGGTAGTTGAAGACGGACCAACATTAACTCACGGTGAAATGAAATATGGCGCGGGAACTATTGCAGCACAAAAACTCGGAGCAAAAGAAATAGTGGATCCGAGACCATATACTGTTAAATCTATTACCTACACTTATGAAAAATATCCTAACATAGGCATTCTTCTTCCTGCAATGGGATATGGCGATGCACAGATGAAAGATCTTGAAAAAACAATTAATAACACAAAGTGTGATTCTGTTGTAATAGGTACACCAATTGATCTGAGTCGGTATATTAAAATCAACAAACCTTCCACTCGTATAAAATATGACTTGCAGGAAATTGGTGACATAACAGTTGAAACAGTATTGAGAGAAAAGAAAATAATAAAATAATTTTTTAGTAAGGCTCAGTTAATCTGAGCCTTCTGTTTTTCAATTATTCATTAGGGGGAAAAATGCAAAACCAGGATAGAAGAATTAAGCGATGAAAAAGCAAATCAGAATTTTATTTTCGGATCAATCAATCTTCCCTTTCTCGAACTTATTTTATACAATGTGCGTCATGTTCAACATCATACTGCACAACTAAACCTACTGCTCAGGCTGAAGATTGATTCGGCATCTCGTTGGGTAAAGCAAGCACAAAGCTAAACAACCGGGATTAGTTTTTAGGTTTCCTCTTATCAATTCCTGATTGATTATAAAAATTATAACAGGTAGTTTTGTTCAGGAAATCAAAAAACCGGAGATGAAATGAAGTTCATTACAAATTTTATTTATATTTTTTTAATTATTCCTTCTGTGATTTTTGCACAACCGTTTGATCAACTTACGAAAGCAGTTATGAATAAAGATACAGCAACCGTAAACCAGTTACTTGCAGGAGGAATTGATGTGAACGTGAGAGAAAAAAATTCAAATGCTACAGTTTTGATGGTTGCTTCAAGTTATGAAGGATATGCTGATATGATAGAACTTCTCATTTTACGTGGAGCAGATGTAAATGCACAAAGCAATGATGGCAAAACTGCACTAATGTGGGCAGCTGACAATGCGCCTGATGCAGTTGAAATGCTTTTAAACCACAGGGCAAATGTAAAACTAAAAATGAATGATGGGATGACAGCCTTCCTTCAGGCAATTTTTGGAAACTTATCCGGCAAAGTGTCAACAACAGTTTGTGATCTTTTGTTAAAAAAAGGTGCTAATGTCAATGCAGAGCTCACAAGCCCTTCAGCTATGGGTTGGACTGCTTTGCATTTTGCTTCAGTAAATGGAGATGTTGAACTTGTTAAATATCTTATCAGGAAAGGTGCAAATGTGAATCACAAATCCGCAGAAGGCTCTTCTGCTTTGTATCTTGCAAAACAAAACGGTTACCAGCATGTCGTTAAAATCTTAAGAAAAGCCGGCGCACTTGAATAACAATTTATTGCACTTTCTTCATATCAGGAACTTTCAGTAAAATTACAATATCAATTCAGAATTATTTTATCGGAGGTTACTTGAAGTGGATCTTATTCGTCTCCCTTATCATTTTAACTTTTTCTATAAATGCTTTTTCACAGGACAACGGTTTCGGGGCAGGAATAATTCTAGGTGAACCAACTGGTATAAGTGCTAAATATTGGACAAGTAACACAACCGCATTTGATGGAGCCATAGCCTGGTCATTCGTTAATGAAGGCGCATTTCACATTCACCTGGATTATATTCTCCACAATTTTGATCTTATAAAAGTACCTGAAGGCAGGCTTCCATTTTATTATGGAATCGGAGGTAGAATAAAAGCTTCAAAGGATGCACGAATCGGTGCCAGAGTTCCACTTGGTCTGGCCTACCTTTTTGACAATGCACCGGTTGATATTTTTCTGGAGGTCGTTCCCCTGCTCGATCTGGTTCCCAAAACTGCTTTCAGAATTAATGCAGCTATTGGTGCAAGGTATTATTTTAAGAATTAATGTGCTGAGTATTATTACCTTTATTCAATTCTAAAATACCCCTTTGGATTTATTAAAATTTCAATGAAATTCAGTAGATTTGTGCCTGTAAAAATCTTTCTCTCATAAATGAATAACCAGATAAAAGTTCGTTCAAAGTATCAATTCTTTCCTGTTACAATGAAACGCTGGAAAGATTTTGAAAAGCTTTTCGGTAAGAATGGCGCCTGTGCTGGATGCTGGTGTATGTTCTGGAGAATAAAGAGAAAAAATTATGAAGCACAAAAAGGTGATGGCAACAAAAAAGCAATGAAGAAAATTATTAACTCCGGAACAGTTCCCGGAATTATTGCTTACTTTGATAATGAACCCATCGGTTGGTGTTCTGTTGCCCCGAGAACAGATTTTCCCGGTCTTGAAAATTCTCGAATCCTTCAGCCGGTTGATGAAAAACCTGTATGGTCAGTCTCTTGTTTTTACATCAGGAATGATTTTAGAAATAAGGGAGTGAGTATTGAACTTTTAAAAGCCACATCAAAATTTGTGAAATCAAGAAAAGGCAAGATTCTTGAGGGTTATCCAAACGAACCTAAAAATGACAAAATGCCACCTGCTTTTGCGTGGCATGGACTTGCTTCTGCATTCATACTAGCAGGATTTAAAAAAGTAGAAAGAAGATCTGAAACAAGACCAATTATGAGATTGGTTCTAAAATAATTTTTGTAGAATACACGGAGAAAATTAATGTCTGATAAAAAATTTGAAAAAAATTTACTATGCATTGGCGCAGGTTATGTGGGCGGACCAACTATGGCAATGATAGCAGCCAAATGTCCGCAATATAAAATTACTGTCGTTGATGTGATGGAAGAAAAAATAAAAGCCTGGCAAACCGACGATCTTCCGATATACGAGCCGGGATTGCTGGACATTGTAAAAAAATCACGTGGTAAAAATTTATTTTTCTCCACGGATGTTGAAAAAGGAATAAAAGAATCCGACATTATTTTTATTTCAGTTAACACCCCGACAAAAACATTTGGCGAAGGTGCTGGTAAAAGCGCAGATCTTCAGTACTGGGAAAAAACCGCGCGTGATATTCTCCGTGTATCTGAAACAGATAAGATTGTTGTTGAAAGAAGTACGCTTCCTGTTAAAACTGCAATTGCAATGGAAAGAATTCTGAGTATGAATGAAAAAGGTTTGAACTTTGAAGTAGTTTCAAACCCGGAATTTCTAGCGGAAGGTACAGCAATGCGTGATCTTGAAAAGCCCGATAGAGTTTTGATCGGTTCAAGAGAAACTGAGAATGGAATGAAGGCGCGTAATGCTGTTGTAGATATTTATGCAAACTGGATTCCAAGGGAGCGATTAATTACAAGCAATCTTATGAGTGCAGAACTTTCAAAGCTTGTTGCAAATTCATTTCTTGCACAGAGAATTTCTTCGATCAACAGTATTTCAGCTTTATGTGAAAAAGTTGATGCTGATGTTTTGGAAGTTTCAAAGGCAATTGGAATGGATAGTAGAATCGGAAATAAGTTTTTAAGTCCGAGTGTTGGATTCGGAGGATCCTGCTTCAAAAAAGATATTCTTAATCTGGTTTATTTGTGCCAAACCTTTGGTTTAAATGAAGTAGCAGAATACTGGGAAAATGTTGTAAAGATTAATGATTACCAGCATACCCGGTTTGTGCAAACAATTAATAAAGCAATGTTTAATACTACTACAAACAAGAGAATTGCATTGTTCGGTTTTGCATTTAAGGCTGACACGAGTGATACCAGAGAATCTGCTTCAATTTATATCACTAGAAAATTGATGGCTGAAAAAGCTCACGTGGTTATTTCAGATCCAAAAGCTTTGAAGAATGCTAAAAAAGATTTAGCAGATTACGGAGATGATATTGAATACGAACCAGATCCATATAAAGCCGCAAAAAATGCTCACGCAATTGCAATTTTAACTGAATGGGATTTATATAAAGAACTGGATTATGAAAAGCTTTTTGATGCGATGGAAAAACCTGCATTTATTTTTGACGGCAGAAATTTACTTGATCATAAAAAATTATTTGAAATTGGTTTTGAAGTTTATCCTTTAGGTAAACCACATTACATTCATTTCCAGGAAACGTAAATAAAAAAATTAAAAGCTTATCATAATTCTAACTTTTGATGAGCCTAATCATTTCCTGGACCGCTTCTTTAATTCCAACAACAACCGCTCTTGCAATAATTGCGTGACCAATACTCACCTCATCAATATCATCTAACTCTCTAAAGATTTTGATGTTTTGATAATCAAGTCCGTGGCCGGCATTTACACCAAGTCCAAGCTTTTTAGCTAGTTTGGTTGCGCTTCGTATTCGATCAAGTTCATCAATCTGATCATCTTCAGTTAAAGCATTTGCAAAAACACCGGTATGAATTTCTATAAAGTCGGCATCAATTTCTGCAGCTGTTTCTATTTGTGAAGTTTCAGGCTCTATAAAAAGTGAAACTTCAATTTCAGAATCGTGAAGTCTTTTTATAGTATCCCGGATTTGAGAAATGTTATCGATAACATTCAGACCGCCTTCTGTTGTAAGTTCCTGTCTTTTTTCAGGAACCAGTGTTGCCAGTTCAGGACCAACATCGCAGGCAATATTAATTATTTCATCAACTGCCGCCATTTCGAAATCGAGTTTTGTTGTAACCAATTCTCTTAATAATCTTACATCCCGCTCATTTATATGCCTTCTGTCTTCCCTCAAATGAAAAACAATTCCATCAACGCCGGCTTGTTCAGCAATTAAAGCTGCTGTTACAGGATCAGGCTGATCTTCTCCCCTGGCATTACGCAATGTTGCAATATGATCTATGTTTAATGCAAATCTCATTGAAGTTCCTTAAAAAAGTTTTGAAAGTATTTTGAAGAATGAATCAAAACCAACTCCATAAACATCCGTTCTGAATCTTAAAATACAAATTAAATCTATACTGAACATAATTCCAATATGTGTAATAAATCCATAATAAAATGATCTGGTCCGTAATGCTAAAATACCTAAAATAATTCCGCCAAGTATTGCACTAAATGTTTCGATTTCAGGTTTGCCGTTATGAAGAATTACAAAAGGAATCATCTGGATAAGCACTGCATAATAACCGAATTTTTTTTCGAGACCAAAAAGTGTAAACCCGCGCCATATAAATTCCCAGCTAAACATATAAATCAGCATTCCAATTTCATAAATAAAAAATACTGACCAATTTGTTCGGGTAGATTGAAGATGAGGATACTTTGAAATGAATTCTGGATTGGCAGAAACTAGCCACAGAATCGGAAGCATAATTAAAAGAAAAAGAACGGACAAAAATAATCCTGTTTTAATATCACCTAGTTTAAATCCGAATTCTTTTACAGGATTTTTCAGAACAAAAAAAATAATTAAAACCGGAATGACGAGAAAAACAAAGAAGTCTCCAATAAACCAATAAATGTATTCGATTAAATAAACATTTTTATCATATTGGAAATAATCAAACAAATTTATTCTGAAGAATCTCCTGGAGGTAAAATACCATGAAGTGGTTTGCAGGATGGCAATCGAAATAAATATGACTACTACCCGAAAATCAAGACTTCGAACAGCAGATTTGAGTTTTTGAGATTCTTCTCTAAAATTAACTGGAAACTTAATTTTAAACTCCTATTGGTAATTTGTGTTAAGCAAATATACATTATAAGAAACTTATAAATAAGTGTGATTTTCCTCAAATTTAACAAAATATCAACATTTATAATCTTGACAAAAACCCAATTGAAGTATATATTAGCACTCCCAATTAAAGAGTGCTAACAACAAATCAATCAATATAGGAGACTCAATATGAGCAAAATAAAATTAAACCCGTTGCATGACCGGGTAGTTGTAAAGCCTTTAGAGGCTGAAGAAAAAACTAAAGGTGGAATTATCCTACCAGATACCGCAAAAGAAAAACCTGTTGAAGGAACAGTAGTTGCTGCAGGACCTGGAAAGATTTCCGACAATGGTGAACTTGTAAAAATGACAGTGAAAGCTGGAGATAAAGTTTTATATGGTAAGTACAGCGGAACAGATGTAACAGTAGATGGTGAGGAATATTTGATAATGCGCGAGAGCGATATATTCGCAATCGTTCCTTAATCATAAAGAAGTAATTTAATTTGAAAATAAACAAAAGGTAAAAAACTATGGCTAAATTAATTGAATACAACAGCGAAGCCAGGAACGGTTTAAAAGCAGGTGTTGATAAACTGGCGAATGCTGTAAAAGTAACGCTTGGTCCAAAAGGACGAAACGTAGTAATCGAGAAAAAATTTGGTGCACCAACTGTTACAAAAGATGGTGTGTCTGTTGCAAAAGAAATTGAACTTGAAGATAATGTTGAGAATATGGGTGCACAGATGGTTCGTGAAGTTGCTTCCAAAACAAGTGATGTTGCGGGCGACGGAACAACAACAGCAACAGTACTTGCACAGGCAATTTACAGAGAAGGATTAAAGAATGTTACAGCAGGTGCAAATCCTATGGATTTAAAAAGAGGAATTGATCTTGCAGTAACTAAAGTAGTTGAACATTTAAAATCTGTCAGTCGTGATGTAGAAGGCAGAAATGAAATTGCACAAGTTGGTGCTATCTCTGCAAATAATGATAAATCAATTGGTGACTTGATTGCTGATGCAATGGAAAAAGTTGGCAAAGATGGTGTCATAACTGTTGAAGAAGCTAAAGGTACAGAAACAGCTCTTGAAGTAGTTGAAGGTATGCAGTTCGACCGTGGATATCTTTCTCCGTATTTTGTTACAGATGCTGAATCAATGGAAGCAAGTCTTGAAGATCCATTAATTCTGATTCATGACAAAAAGATTTCTGCAATGAAAGATCTTCTCCCTGTTCTTGAAAAGGTTGCTCAGCAGGGTAAATCGATGCTAATAATTGCTGAGGATCTTGAAGGTGAAGCCCTTGCAACTTTGGTTGTAAATAAGATTCGTGGAACTTTAAGAATCGCAGCTGTAAAAGCCCCTGGTTTCGGTGACAGAAGAAAAGCAATGTTAGAAGATATCGCAGTTTTAACTGGCGGTACTGTTATTTCCGAAGAACGCGGATTTAAATTAGAGAACGCAACTATTTCTTACCTGGGAACAGCTAAAAAAGTTGTAATCGATAAAGATAATACAACAATTGTTGAAGGTGCTGGTAAGACAGAAGATATAAAGAAAAGAATCAATGAAATAAAAGCACAGATTGATAAGACTACTTCCGACTACGATAAAGAAAAATTGCAGGAAAGACTTGCAAAACTCTCAGGTGGTGTTGCAGTATTAAAAATTGGTGCTTCAACTGAAATTGAAATGAAAGAAAAGAAAGCAAGAGTTGAAGATGCTCTACACGCAACCCGTGCTGCAGTTGAAGAAGGTATTGTTGCAGGCGGTGGAGTTGCTTTAGTAAGAGCAATTGATATTCTTGAAAAGCTCAAAGGTGAAAATCCGGATCAAACGACAGGTGTTAAAATAGTTCAGAAAGCACTTGAAGAACCTTTAAGACAAATAGTAAATAATGCCGGATTAGAAGGATCTGTTGTATTACAGAAAGTTAAAGAAGGTAAGGACGATTTTGGATTCAATGCACATAGTGAAAAATATGAGAACCTAATCAAAGTTGGTGTTATAGATCCTACAAAAGTTACCAGAACTGCTCTGGAAAATGCAGCATCAGTTGCTTCATTACTTATCACAACTGAAGCAGTTGTATTTGAGAAAAAAGAAAAAGATCCACCGATGCCTGCAATGCCCGGCGGCGGTATGGGTGATATGGGCGGAATGTATTAATAGCTCATCTGTCAAATTAAAAAGGCGGGTAAATGCCCGCCTTTTCTTTTTTATAAAATCCAGAAGGTATTAACCAATATCTTTTGGAACAGTTTTCACAGATAAAATATCTTTCAATTCATTATTTTCTACAACAACGCAGCTCAACTTATTACCGGAACAAGCCGAAGTGTCGACATATAAAACATTACTTTTATCATCCATATGAACATCATCAAACCTAGTATGACCAACAATCTGAAGTTTCCCTACATTTAATAGTTTGTCTCTCGTCCACAAAACACCGTGCTCACTATTTACTTCTCCTTCAATTACTTGTGTTAAATTTTGGATATCTCCAAGAAGTTTTTTTCCCAGTTTCCTTGAATAGTAACTACTGATTCCGGCGTGTGAAATAAAACAATCATCAATATTAATGAAAAGCGGCGCTCTAATGATATGGTTCAGATGAATATTCATTTCGTTGAACCTGTTGCTGTAAGAATCGAGCGTAGCTTCAGAACCATTATAAATCCAGGAACGACCAATTGGGCTGGATGGATGTTTTATAAAGTAGTAAAACATATAATCATGATTTCCCGGTGTGAAAACAATTCTGTTTTGCATAACAAACTGGACAACTTCAAAACTATGTTTTCCTCTATCCACCAGGTCTCCAACACAGTAAACAGGAATATCTGGATACTTCGAATTGATTTCGTTATATAAATTATTCAGTGTATAAAAACAACCATGTACATCTCCTATAACTGCGATCATAAAGTCAAATTAAATATGGAAAGTATTTGTGGCGTAATTTGTAAGCTCTTCTTTGAAATCAGGATGGGAAATACTGATTAAAGCGCGGCACCTTTCTTTAACTGTTTTACCAAACAGATCTGCAACACCGAATTCCGTCACTACGTAATGAACATCACCTCTGGATGTTACAACACCTGCACCTGGTTTTAATTGTGGCACAATCCTGGAAAATTTGCCATCCTTCGTTATTGATGGTAGTGCAATTATCGGTTTACCACCTTCAGAGTGTGCAGCACCGCGAATAAAATCTACCTGTCCACCGATACCACTATATAACCTTGAACCGATAGAATCAGAACAAACCTGCCCGGTTAAATCAATTTCAATGGCTGAATTAATTGCAACCATTTTTTTATTCTTAGCAATTATGAAAGGATCGTTAACGTATTCCTGAGGGTGGAATTCAATAACAGGATTGTTATCAATAAAATCAAATACACGACGGGTTCCTAAAACAAATCCTGCAATGATTTTTCCCGGGTGTAATGTTTTTTCTTCACCATTAATAACTCCCAGTTCAACTAAATCTATAATACCATCAGAAAACATCTCAGTATGTATTCCAAGATTTTTTCTATCCTTAAGATATTTCATTACACAATCCGGAATTGCTCCGATTCCCATCTGAAGAGTTGAACCATCTTCAATCATTTCTGCAATGTGTTTACCTATTTTATCATAAATATTCAGCATTTGTTTACTGGCATTCGGATCAACTTGCGGGAGTTCCTGAATCGGTTCATCAAACTCAACAATATGATGTATCTTACTGATGTGAATAAAACTGTCTCCGAGACTTCTTGGCATTGCCTTGTTAACCTGGGCGATAATTATTTTAGCTTTTTCTGCGGCAGTCTTTATCGTACCAACGTCAACACCATAACTGCAAAATCCATGTTCATCCGGTGGTGAAACATTCAACAAAGCAACATCAACAGGGATTATTCTTCTTTTAAAAAGGAGTGGTACTTCGGAAAGAAATATCGGAATAAATTCCGATCTGCCTTCATTAATTGCTTTACGTGTATTTGCGCCAATAAAAAAAGCCTTATGCTTAAAATGCTTTTCCATACCCGGTTCTGTATATGGAAGATCACCAACTATAAGGATATGATAAATTGTAACATCTGTTAGTTCGTCTTTTCTTTTTACCATTGAACGAACAAGTTCCAGAGGAACTGCACATCCTGGTTGAATAACAACATTATCCCCCGATTTAATTACTTTTACAGCTGTATCAGCAGTACAAACTTTTTGCGAGTATAGATCTAAAAGATTTCGGGGTAGGTTTTTTTGTTTTATTTCTTCTGCCGTAGCCATTTGTTCCAACATAATTTTTTCTGAATGATTTATAACTGTATTCCTGTTGCACCATCAATTCGTTGAAAATACATGAAGTTTCTTGTGTTCAATATTAAATGTATTTGCAAGAGTTTCATTTGTACAAAAACCATTGTATGCACAAACGCCTTTACCCAATCCGTCATTTCCCATTAGAGTATTTGCCAACCCATTATCTGCAATGTTTTGAATGTATCCGAGAGTTGCATTCGTTAATCCATAACTTGCAGTACGGGAAACAATCGCTGGCATATTCGGTACACAGTAATGAATAACATCGTGTAGGGTATAAACAGGATCCGAGAGTGTAGTAATCCTGCTTGTTTCTATACACCCACCCTGATCAATGGCAACATCTACAATGACAGCACCCTTTTTCATTGTAGAGACCATTTCTTCGGTAACCAAATTTGGTGTTTTTACTCCCTTAATTAATACTGCACCAATTAAAACATCGGCAAATTTAACACCACGTGAAATCGTGTATGGATTTGCCATCACAGTAGTAACTCTTTTCTGGAATTCAGATTCAATCATACGCAATCTGCTCAAATCCTTATCAATTACAATTACCTGGGCTCCTCTGCCCAAAGCGGCACGGGCAGCGGTAATTCCTACAACACCTGCACCGAGAATTACTACAGCAGCAGGAGCAACTCCTGTTATACCTCCAAGAAGTATTCCTCGTCCACCTTTTGTATAACTTTCGAGATACTTTTCGGCAACCTGTATAGCTAGTTGACCAGCTATTTCACTCATCGAATTAAGAACAGGTAATCTGGAATTTTCTTCGATAAGCTCATAACCAATAGCAGTTATCTTTTTTTCAAGAAATTTTTCAAGAATGTTTTTTTTTCCAACAGCAAGATGGAGAAATGAGAGCAAAGTCTGTCCTTCCTGGAGAAGATCTACTTCATCTTCCGTAAGCGGGGCAACTTTAACAACCATTTCCGATCTGCCATATACTTCCTCGGCATTATATTTAATTGTTCCACCAACTTCTTCGTAGTCGTGATTGTTAAAATGGCTGCCTTCACCTGCACCACTTTGAATATAAACTGTATGTCCAGCTCTAATTAGTGAATCAACACCGGCAGGAGCTAAAGCAACACGTCTTTCCTCCCAACGAGTTTCAGTGGGTATTCCAATTCTCATTAATTTTTATCTTTTTGATTTAAAATTACCGATAACACAAAAGATTATCAACTGAATGAAGACAGGTACTTTAATAGGAATTTATTTCGTTTTGTAAACTATTTAGACCTAATGGGTCAACTTCTTTTAACAAAAATGTGTCAAATAATTTAGCCTAATCTCCCGACATAATTTTTGGAATTTGCTGAATCCAATATTAAATCTTTAGCCGAATAAAAAACTATTTATGAGAATAACAGCTTCACAATAAAGAGGGCACCCAATATCCCGCAAACATCAGCAATCAACCCTACAGGTAAAGCATGCCTGGTATTTCGAATGTTTACTGCCCCAAAGTAAACTGCAAGAACATAGAATGTTGTCTCAGTGCTTCCAAAAAATGTTGAGACTAGAATTCCTATAAAAGAATCGGGTCCATAAACAGACAGATTTTCAGCCATAATGCCGAGTGAACCACTTCCGGAAAGTGGACGCATTAAAGCCATCGGTAAAGCTTCAGCAGGCATTCCAATTGCAGAAGTTATCGGGCTTAACAAATGAATTAGAAATTCCATTGCTCCACCAGCCCGAAAAATTGCGATACCTACTAACATTGCTACGAGATAAGGAATAATTTTAACTGCAATGTTAAATCCTTCCTTCGCACCTTCGACAAAAGTTTCGTAAACACGAACTTTTTTGATGGCACCATAGCCAATAAAAACAAGAATCAATAATGGGATAGCAAGTACAGAAAGAGTTTCAATTATTCCTTTAAAATCAATAACAGATAAAAAACTTAATCCGGACAAAACAGGTTTAAGAATTCCTGATAATGCTAAAACCAGAGCAATAATTACCACCAAAAGTAAACTGATAAAAAATTTAATATTGGATTTAAACCAATCAGCAAAGCTTAAACCGGACAATGAAAATTTTTCTACTAACTTGGCAGCAGAAACTCCGGCAATCGTTGCACAAGCAGCTCCAAAGATAGAAGTGCCGATTATTATTGCTGGATTAGAGCTACCTGCTGCAGCTCTGACTGCAATTGCAGTTGCTGGAATTAATGTGAGTCCGGCGGTGTTGATTGCTAAAAATGTTATCATCGAATTGCTAGCCACACCTTTATTAGGATTTAGTTCCTCCATTTCTTCCATTGCTTTTAGACCAAATGGTGTTGCTGCATTTCCAAGTCCAAGCATATTCGCAGAAATATTCATAATCATTGACCCAATTGCCGGATGATCAGATGGTATTTCAGGAAATAATCTTTTCATCACTGGTTTTAAAATCCTTGCAAGAAATGAAATCAGTCCAGCTTCTTCAGCAACTTTCATAACGCCAAGCCACAAAGCCATTATCCCGATCAGACCAAGTGCAATTTTCACTGCTTCACCAGCAATTGAAAGAGAAGAATTAGTAATATCTTTCATTTTTACAAAAGCTATTTTTTCAAGAATTACTTTAGCTTTTATATTGCCATCAATACTTCCTTCTTCCAAATTCATTGATCCGGTTAACTGATTTTTTTCACCGGAACTTGCGGCCATTTCTTGCCAGATTTCCGGAGAAGATTTATCAATATTTAAGATAAGCTTCGCCTGATTACTTTCTTTTGTGAAAACTATTGATGCATGCTGGATTATATCGGAATCTGATTCAGAGTTATAAAATTTGTCGAATGATTCTTTAGAAACAAAAACATCAACTTCGAAAGATTTATTTTTTTGAGGGGTGATTTCTGAAGAAGTGTGAACTATAATATTTAAACTCTCACCATTTCGAAAATTGTTTTCGGTTGAATTAATTATGTCTGTTGTTAAAGCTGTTCCAATACCTAAAAGTATTAAACCCAGCCAGACATAATTAAGCATGGTTCAAAGCTCCGAAATAATAATAATTTATTTTAATTGGTTAACTCCCGGTTTCTTCGAATGCAATTAATTCATTGGAATCAATAAAAACAAGTTTTCCTAAAGATTCCGGGTCTTTTGTTCCGTGTATTAGTTTGCCTGAATACTTTTGTATATAACTTTGAGTCACATCGTTTATTACTTTTTTCTCTTCAACTTCCCTAAGATCACCTGTAACTGTAATTGAGAACAGCCTGTAAATTTGATCCTTGTTCTCAGACTCTTTTTCTGAATTAATATTTTTGAAAATTGAGAAACGGGATAAAACATCATAACGAACGCTTCTCAATAATTCTGTTCCGCTGAGAAATAAAAAAATATTTTTATCGTGATAAACAAAGTTTGTTGCGAATTGTACAAACGAATCTTTTTTAACTGTAAGTGAAGCAACACCGCTTGCAGCAGAGTTTAACTCCCTTTCAATAGTTTCAAGATTACGAATGATTGTAATTTTCTTTTGCATGATTAAATTTTCCGATTAAAATTTCTAATGGATTGCGACACACTTTTTCGAATTAAGAAAGAAACCACAATATCTACAATGTTCTAAATTAGGATTAAAGTTATTCTCTCTCAAATGATTTATGAAATATTTAATCCTAAGTTTTAATTCCTTCCAGTTATCTTCGTTATATTTAAAAATAATAGGTATTCCAGGTTGTTTCAGAAACTCAATTCTACACTCAATTTCACTTATATTTCTGAAAATTCCTCTCAAAATATATGAATAAAAGCTCATTTGATTTTGATAATTACCTGCTCTTTCTTCAATTTCCGTTGCTTTGATGTTGTCAGTTTTATAATCTATAATAATAATTTTTTTATTTGTAAAAATCATTTTATCAATAATTCCAAAAAGAAAATAATTATCTTCCTTCAAATATATTTCATATTCATTATGAAAATTCTTGAAAGAATTCAGATATTTATATTCATCTGAATTAATAAACGGAATAATTTCGTCCTCAAACCTGGAAGCGGAAAAATCAAGAATTTCTTCTTCATTTACTGAGTTTATATTGGCTGACACATTTTCTTTAATTATTTTAGATAAATTTTCCTCAGTTGGATTTTGTTGAAGTATTTTGTGATATATTCTTCCTTTAATGCTTGCAGAAAACAAATCTGTGGGGAACTGGTCTTCGTTTGCCAACGATATTTTTTCTGAATCATTGAAATCAAACCAGAATCTTCCGTGTTTCCACTTGTTCCACTTTTGCTGTTCCTCCATTAATTTATTAAAGCCGTTCAGATAAATCAGTTTGTATTTTAAAGTACATTGAGAAAACACTGAAAATTTGGTTGCGGAAATGATTTCATTTTTTGAATGATCAGGAATGTCTCCAATATTAAATTGTCTCTTTGTGAATGTCTCATCTGGTTTACCAAAATTAATTTCTGGTAAATCTGAGTTTTTCAAAATCTGAATTCTGTTGCTAATGTTTTTTTCATTACTGAGGAATTCACCATTCTTGTTTTCCAAAAATTTAAGATTTCCCTGGAGTAAGAATTCGTTTTTATTAAAATCTATTCCAAGTCCATTTTGCAAAAGATAAAGAAATGATTTTGCCGAAGGAAATTTTCCCTCTTTTAGTTCATAAGAAATAAATAAATAATCCTTAGCCCTTGTCACGGCAACATAAAACAACCTCTTAATTTCAGCCAGGTTCTTTTTTTCTTCAATAAAATTATAAAGAAGATTGATTGCTGGTGATTTATATTCAGAAAAATAATTTCCTTTATCGGGTACTTTCGTAAGTATTCCAAAATCTTTATCGACAATGAGCGATCTGGATTTAATAATATTTTCCTGTGAGCCTTCACTACATCTGAAAAGAAATACAGCAGGATATTCCAGACCTTTTGCCTGGTGAATTGTCATTATATTTACAGTCTCCTCTGTTTCTGCTAAACCGGCCTGAGCCTCATCTTCAATTCCGTCAATTGAAGTTTTTAAGAATTCAACATAATCAAAGAGAGTTTTAAAACCACTGCTGTAAAACTCCGATGTCAGCTTCACCAGTTTTTCGATGTTAGCAATTTCTTGTTGCCCATTTAGAGAGGAAGAAAGACTCGATAAAAATTCAGATTCCTGCAAAATAAATCTCAATAACTCAGGTACAGAAACTGAAGACGCAAGTTCAAGCACTTTTTGAAGTTTTGCAACGATTTCTTTTAATTCGGAGTTAGTATGAGAAGCAGTTTTAATTTTCATCCATAGACTATCGTACCCAGATGCACCAATTGAAAATATTTCTGAATCTGTAATATTGAAAAATGGCGAGCGAAGAATTCCAACCAACGCTGTATCGTTATCGGGATCAAGAAGAAAAGAAAAATAATTGTAAATATCATAGATAGATTGTCTTTGATAAAATCCCTTCCCCCCGATTATTGAATATGGAATTTTATATTTAGTAAATGATTTTTCGAGTTCCGGAAATGAATTTCTTTTTCTGACAAGTATAGCAATATCATTCCAGCTTTTGATTGATTTATTATTTTCTTCCTGTTTAAGTAACAAAATTCTTTTAGCGATTAAGTCTGCTTCAGAAACTTTTATTTCAGATTCAAGCTTTTGCAAGATTTCAATTTTTCCCTGGAAATCGTCCATCCTTGCACAAATTAAATCAGAATGCTCAACTTCATTATATATTTCTTTGGGATTATTAAACAAATTATGAAACAGCTTATTTGTGAATAAGCAAATGCCCGGACTCATTCTGAAACTATCCGGGAGACTTAAGACATACTTTTTTCCAGATACTTTTTTAATATCAGCATTTGTTTTTCTAAACACAGAAATATCTGCATCTCTGAACCTGTAAATACTTTGTTTCTCGTCGCCGACAATGAATAGATTTCCTTTCTTAAGATTATCCAGCAATGGAAGGAAAATTTCATATTGAATATCATTTGTATCCTGGTATTCATCAATCATCATGTAGTTGTATTTTTCAGAAAGCATTTTCCGGACAATATCAAGTCCAAGCAAATTTTTAGTTCTAATTAAGATATCTTCAAAATCAAGAAATCCCTGTGATTTTTTTCTTTCTGAATAGTTTTCACTTACAAAATCAAATAGCTCAATTAAATCTTTTCCATATTGTGCTAACCGAATAGTAGAATCTTTATCTCTTGAAAGACCAGAAAAGGAAGAGAAATCATTAAAAAAGTTTTCACATTCATAAATAAGTTCTATGGGAAGGTTGTCTTTTATAAATGACAAATAGCCCTGCTTTCGGATTGAACCTGAAGATGAGGTGCAAACTATTTTTCTCAAACTTTCAATAAAGTTTAATTGATTAAAAATTTCTGTTTCTTTATCCAGGTTTTTTAATAAAGCCGATGTTTCCAGAGCAATTTTATTGTCATTTTTATTTTGCAATACTGATTCGTTTATTTGCCCTAATTTGTTGATAAAATCTTCTTTAGTATCCTTCAGGATTCTCTCTACACCGGAAGTAAATGTTGCTTCATAAAATCTTGCAATATCCTTAACATCTTTTTGATATAAATTATTTTTAAGATGATCAAGGTTTTTTCTTTTTTCAAAAAGATATTTGATCTGACTGCGGAGCCTGTTTTCTGAAAAAAATAACCTGACTAAATCCTGAATTATTTTAGTAAGTTCAATTTTCTGATCGGACTGAGTAAATATATCTTGAACAGAAAGATCCAACAGCTCATCTGATTGTCTTGAATCAATTGGAACGAAATTCGCGTCAAGTTCTGCTTCAACGGGGAATTCTCTTAATATATCTATGCAAAACGAGTGAATAGTTGAAATGTTTGCTGAAATAAGCTGTCGACGAATTTGTTTTAGCTTTTTCTTCAAACTTTCATCCGGTTCAGAAATCAAAAGGTTATCAACTTCTGCTGCAATTTTTTTATACAGTTCTCCGGCAGCTTTTTCAGTGAAAGTGATTGCCGCAATTTTATTTAAAGGAGTATCGGTATTTAGAACTATTTGTAAATATCGTCTGGAAAGGATAAAAGTTTTGCCAGAACCGGCATTTGCAGATAAAGAAATAGAGTTTTTAAAATCTAACGCCGCTGATTGATGTGGAGTTAAATTTAGCATAATTAATTTTTGTGAGATTCAGTGAGTGTAATTTTGAAAGTTGTTCCCATTTTATTTGAACTAAGTAATATTATTTGTCCGCCAATTCCTTCAATAAATCTTTTAGCTAATTTCAAACCCAGACCCATTCCCATTTCTTTTGTTGTAAAACTTGTTTCAAATATTTTTTCATGATTTTCTGCAGGAATTCCTACTCCATTATCTGAAATCAATATTTCAATAACTGAGTTATTATTATTCATTAAAATATCAATGGCTGTTGAATGTGCCTGCATAGAATTCCTGATAAGATTAATAAGCATTCTTCTAAATTGCGATTTGTCTGCTTCTGAATAAACTTCAGTTATTCCAGAATTGAAATTAATCTTAATACTTTCATCTGAGAAAAGATTGACAGTATCATGAATGATTGATACTAGTTCGACCTGTTCAAGTTTTAAACTGGGCATTTTTGCAAGTGCAGAAAATTCCGAAGCTATGAGACTCAAATTTTCAATTTGGTTCAGAACTGATTGAGATAGTTTTTTCAATATCTCTCCAAAATTTTCTTTTTTATCCTGGTAAGAAGCCAAAATTTGCTGCACGGATAATTTCATTGGTGTAAGCGGATTTTTTATTTCATGTGCAACTTGTTTCGCCATTTCCTTCCAGGCATTTTCGCGTTCGAGTTCGGCAATTTCAGATTGGTTTTTCTGAAGCTCATCTGTCATAGAATTGAATCCCTCAAACAAATCGCCAATTTCACCTTTTTCACTTTCTTCTAATTTAATACTCAAATCACCTTTTGCAACAGCCTCAGTTGCTTTGGTCAATCTTCGGATTGGGGCAGCAATCTGGTTAGCAAACAAAGTACTTACAATAATTATTATAATAACTGCGAATGAGTACACACCGAAAAGGAATACATCAATATCAGCAGTTGAATAAGTCAATTTTATTTTATTAAAAGCATCGTTAACAGCAAGTATAATCGACTTATTATTAATACTTATTTTGCGGTAGTAAGCATCATAAATGAATTTATCAATTTTTTCTTTAACAAGAATCTCACGATAGCTTAAATAGTTTAGATTAAAATGAACAACAGGATTAAGTTTTTTACCAAATAATCCTGTATTGTAAAATTCATTTTTAGAATTATAAAGTTGGTCGGAAAATTCATAAACTGAAAATGCAATGCCGAGCTCCTGCCCTGCATTCTCAAAAGCGGAGACTAATTCACGCCCGGGATTCTTATCAATTTGTGCCCGGACATGATTTTCCAAAAAAGTAGATTGGCTGCTGAGTTCACTAAATATCTCGTCATTTGTCCGCTCACTTTCGACCTGGCGGTTATATATAGCTAGCAATACTAATGGAATAACAGATATGACTAAAAAAGTAACCAGCAGTTTTACTCTGAAAGTATACTGGACTCTGATTAATTTAATTGAGATGAAAACTAAAAATAATAAAAGAATAAAAACCGAATGAATTATAAAAATTTTGAAGAAATTAAACAGGTTCCAGGTAAATTGCTTTTCCCGAACTGCAACTGCAGTAACTTTCTCCCCGCTATCTTTTATTTCCTTTAAGATAAATGTAATATAGTTTTCACTATAAAGCGAAAGATTAACCCACCCATCGTTAAACTGAGATAACTTTGCATTAAATATTTGTTCTTTTTGTTCTTTTGAAGGGAAAATATCTCCATAAACCTGTGTAACCTGTCCATTGACAAACTCAAAAATATTAATAAGGTTGAGATCAACTACTGAACCTAAAACTGCCTTATCTGATTCGAGAAAATCAGGATAACTAGCGAATCCAAAACTTTCATAATCTAATTCTGCTGCAACTCCAATATAACCGACCAAAATGTTGTCGCGAATTAATGCTACCAACCCGATGATTTTTTTATTTGCATTTTTATTTTCAGAATTTATTTCCAGTATTTGTGGAACTGTTGAATCGGGATGAGAAAAGTAGTCAAAAAAATTGATCTGCTTATTTAGTCCGACTGAAAAACTACCAAGTACAGATTTATTCCTATCAAATAATATTAAAGATGAGTTTAAAGATTCTCGTTGTAATGGACTTTTACTCCAGATTATAAAAGCCTGGGCATCGTGATTCACATTTCTTTTAATGAAGGATTCGGAAACCGCCGGTTCTTTTAAAGAATTTCGGAGAGTTTCATTAATCAGGAATTGAAGAAATTGTTCATCGGTTCGGTTTATTTCGTAAGCAATTGTGCGAATCGAATTTTTTTCAAGCTTCAGGTTAAAATAATTCAGAAGAGTAATGGATATAATTGATGAGATAACTGCAATCAATATAAAAGTAGAAGCAAAATTGATTTTTTTCAAAATTAGTCTATAAAGAACAACACCTATTAGGCAGATAAAAATAAAAACCATGAACTCTGTTACAAGCGGCTGTTTCAACATTAAAAAGAATATATATGCAGCAATCTGAATCATTAATAAATAGATAAAATACCTTTTAGGATTTCTTTGTTCATTAAAGAAATTGAGAAATTCAGTAATTAAATACAGAAAGCTGACTACCACGGTAACACATGCAAACCCAAGCATCAATAAGTTTAGATTCATTAATAATGAAGGAAGGCTTGGTAAAAGATCTGGTTCTTTAAAGTATCTTATTGTTGAATCAAATATTATACTTCGAACAGATGCAGCCAATCCTCTGATCACATAAAAACTAAGTATTGCGAGAGCCGGGCTCGCAGCTAATTTTAGAATTCTGAAGGATGAGGTCGCTTTTTTTGAAACGTACAATTTCACATACCTGAAAACAAGAACTGAAATTATAAGAACAAACATTGAAGTGAGAAACATCTCAACAGGAGATTTTATAATACCACCGGCAAATGTTGAAGAAAAATAAGCCGGTTCAGTAATTGGACTGTTTAAAAAGTTTGAGGGAAAATTCAACAAAAATATCACTACCCGAATGGCAGCAAAGTATATTATAATCAGAATCAGTTTTACAGAATTTGATTTGATTTTTTTAAAATCACTTTTAAAACTAAAACCTATGATAAAAGTAAGAACAATAATCAATATGGTTTGACAGTTTGACGAAAAGTTCTGAATTTCCGAAATTACAGTGTTGAGGGATGGCTTAAAAAATTCTGCAAGACCTATTTTAATTCCTGATTTATTAAGTATTGGGAAAGAAAATATTCGTCCGTCTTTTGACGGCTGTGAATAAGGATCATACTTTAGACTCACATCCAGATTTAATTCATCGGTTAAATCATTTTGTAAGCTGAGATTTTGATAGTACGTGTTTTGTAAATCGTATAACTTTTCAACGGGTTTATTAATCAACAAATAGAAAATATCATTTTGAATTTTAATTGTATCTGTCAGTGCTAACAGGGTTTGAAGGTTACTGGTTTCAAAATGAGTTTCATTTAAAGGATAGCTAAGGGGAAAAATTTCTTTTTTTTGATTTCCTGAAGGTTTATTCCATGCAATTACCCTACCATTTGGAGCGACAACTTCAATGAGCAAATCATTGTAACTTGAGTTTGTGATTGACGAAATCAACTTACCATAATCATAACTCTTTTTATTTAACGTAGTATGTAATTGTGCTTTTAATTCATTCTTCCTGAAAATTAGTTCATCTTCTTTTTCATCTATTAACTTATTAATTTCGTCCTGAGAAATTTTAATCCTGGAATTAAGTTCCCTTTCCCAATTTTCGGTTATCTGAGTTATATGATACGGTGTGAACAATCCAATAAAGAGAATAAGCAGTAAAATAAAAAAGACGATAGATAAAAATTTTCTATCGCCTTTAAATATTCCTTTAATTCTTCGAAGAAGATCCATCAATTAATAGATATCTGTGTAATGACCCAATTGCTTCCAATTTTGTTAAGCGTCAAATAAATTTGTTTTGAATCCCTTTTACCTTTCAATTCATACAGGTATGATCCAGTGGCATATGCAAATTTTTCATTCATCTTTTTATTTTCAATTTTGAAAGATATTACCCGGTGCAGATTCAAAAAATCCTCTAAAATATAATAAGCCTGGTTTGAACTGTAATAACCAGTCACATTATTTGAAAAACTTAAATATGGCTGCTGACTAAAATATTTTGCAATCTTATTTACATCATTATTTTGAAGACCCGATTCAATTTCAGAAAATATTAATCTGCTTTGTGAATCTACATTTAAGGATCTATCATTTTTTAGAAAATTGTGTTCCTGAGAATAACACAAATTACTCAATAAAATCACAGAAAGAACAACTATAGCTAATTTCAAAATTCTCGTTCTCATAATATTCTAATTTAAAAAATAAAACCGGTTAAATCTATGCGTTTAGTATTCATTATAAAATTATTAAGGATTTCACTATCGGCTTAACGAATTTCTGTTTTGATTATTAACAGATCTCTTTAGCTGAACATTTCCTTCAACAAGTTGGAATGCCCAATCGAATACCATTCTGTTTGAACTGGTACTTGAAATCCTAACTTTTGCGAAATGGTTATCCCAAGTCCAGATTACATATGTATGCCCAGGTATAACAACTTCGCTCTTTGACGGATTCCAACCATATGTGGGAGCATATTGAATGTCATAAATATCCTGAGTTGGTCCCATATCCTGAATATCGGTATCACCCCAAACCATTATAGAATCTATTCCATTATAAATTCCAAAAAAGAAATCTGTTGATTGGTCATCAAAAGGGACAACCGAATAATCAGTAAAAGTGTATCCGGAATTATCAGGATACTGGCGGAAATTTAGAAGTGCCTGATTAAATCCTTCAGGACGTGGAGTAGAATAAACTACATCCGGGCTCAATTCACTTTCATTTCCATTATAATCATAAGCCGTAACTGCGTAATAATAGGTTTCACCATTAACTGCTTCATAATCAACAAAATTTGCATATGGAGATGAACCAATTAAAGTATATTTTCCATCGTAAGTAAAATTAAAGTAAATGTTATAACCAGCCACATCAGATTCACGGTTTTCATTCCAGTATAAATCAACCTGATTATTACCGTTTACTACTACTACGCCTGATGGCGGGGTTGGTGGTGTATAATCTGTTTCATAGTTGGTATCGTTAACATTGCAAGAAGTTAAAATAAACCCTGCAAGAATCAGGGAAGATAAGATTTTTATTGTTTTCATTTTCGTTTCCTTTCAGAAGTTTTTATCTCCTGAAACCCAAACTATGTACCACATTTTTATTGCGATTTTAGTCAGAAAACGAAACTAAATTTGGGATTGTGTTTAATTTATTATACAGTAAGACGTAATACAATAATCATCAGATATTAAGATATTCTCCCTCAAATAACATCTGCGATTTATTAATTACTCCAATAGCACGGCCAGTTAACAATCTTTTATTGAAAGGTGAGTTTTTAGATTTGCTTTTAAACTTAGTTATGTCCACAGTCCAGATTGCTTCTGGATCCAGAATAGTAAGATTTGCTGACTCTCCAATTGAAAATTCCGGAACCGGGAGGTTAAGAATTTTTCTTGGATTAATTGCAAACTTTTCAATGAGCTGTTCCAATGAAAGTACTTTTTTATGATAAAGCTCGCTAAATGCTAGTCCAATTTGTGTTTCAAGACCAACTATTCCATTTGGTGCATATTGAAATTCAGCTTCCTTTTCCTCAATTGAATGAGGGGCATGATCGCTTGCAATGCAATCAATTGTTCCATCCTTCAAACCTTCAAGAATAGCATCTAAATCTGCATGGCTGCGAAGTGGTGGATTCATCTTAGCATTAGTATCATAAGATTTAACAGCATCATCAGTAAATGTAAAATGATGCGGCGTTACTTCTGCTGTCACCGAAATTCCCCTGCTTTTTGCTTCTCTCACTAATTCAACAGATCTTTTCGAACTAATGTGAGCAATATGTACTTTGCCTCCAGTATATTCAGCCATTAGAATATCACGACCTACAATCAAATCTTCAGCAACAGATGCAAGTGGAGGAAGTCCAAGAAGAGTTGAATTAATGCCTTCATTCATGGCACCACCAGCCAGTGATTCATCTTCACAATGTTCAATAACAGGAGTTTTATACATAGAAGAATATTCCAATGTTCTGCGAAGAACTGAAGCTGTTTTAATAGCAACACCATCATCAGAAAACGCAACTGCACCAGCATCAAATAATTCGGCCATCGGTGATATTACTTCACCTTTTCGTCCAACGGTAGCCGCACCAACCGGATAAACATCGACGAGATGATTCTTAGATTGTTTCAAAATAAAGTTAACAACTTCGGCAGAATCGATGGCTGGTTCTGTATTTGGCATACAAGCAACACTGGTAAATCCACCGTTAGCGGCAGAGTTACAACCAGTAATAACGGTTTCCTCATCTTCTCTGCCAGGTTCACGCAAATGGACATGCATATCGAAAAAACCTGGTGAAACAATTTTATTGTTTAATTCAAAAACCTTTGCGTCCTGTTCATCATCTTTTTCAATCTTCCCTATTTTTAAAATTTTTCCATCAACAATCAGCAAAGAAATATTTTTTTCATTAATATTTTTATAAGGATTTACAAGATGAATATTTTTTAATAAGATTTTCATTTTCTGCTTAGTTAAGTGTTCCTAATAAATAAAGCACTGCCATCCTGATTGCCACACCATTAGTAACCTGGTATAATATAATTTGATTATTTCCATCTGCTACTTCTGATGATATTTCGACACCTCGATTAATTGGACCGGGATGCAGAATCAAAATATCTTTCCCATTTTTATCTAATCTATTCTGATCGATTCCAAAAAATTTTGCATACTCCCTTATAGATGGAAAATATTCACGTGCCTGTCTTTCAAGTTGAATCCGCAATACATTCAAAACATCATTCTCCTGAATTGCTTCGTCAATGTTATAAATAACATCTACTCCAAGTTCTTTAATATCTCTTGGAATCATAGTTGAAGGACCGCACACGGAGACTTTTGCACCCATAGTCTTAAGTCCAAATATATTAGATAATGCAACACGGCTATGAGCAATATCTCCAACAATGCAAACTTTCAATCCTTCTAATCTGCCTAACTTTTCACGAATTGAAAACATATCCAGCAAAGCTTGTGTTGGATGTTCATGAGTTCCATCCCCGGCATTGATTATATTAGCATTACATATTTGAGTAAGATATAACGGTGTTCCGGCAGCAGAATGTCTAACTATTACCATATCTACTTTCATTGCTTCAATATTCTTGATTGTATCCTTGAAAGTTTCGCCTTTACTTACACTACTTCCGGAAACCGAGAAATTAATGGTATCTGCAGATAGTCTTTTTTCTGCAAGCTCAAAAGAAATTCTGGTTCTAGTAGAATTTTCATAAAAAAGATTTACAATTGTTTTACCCTGAAGTGTAGGTACTTTCTTGATTGGTCTTTCAAGAACTTCACGGAAAGTATTTGCGGTATCAAGGATTAATTGAATATCCTGTTTAGAAACTCCCTGAAGACCTAATAAATGTCTGCTTGATAATGACATAATTAATTATGATTAGGTTTGAACTTCAATAAGATAGATTGCATCTTCGCCATCAATTTCATTCATTTTGACTTTTATTTCTTCATCGTTTGAAGTTGGAACATTTTTTCCAACATAATCTGCACGAATCGGTAACTCCCGGTGCCCACGATCCACTAAAATGCAAAGTTGAATGGTTGATGGGCGACCAAAATCCATAAGAGCGTTTAGTGCCGATCGAACTGTTCTACCTGTATAAAGTACATCATCAACGAGGACAACATTTTTTTCATTTATATCGAAAGTGATATTCGAAACTGATACATCCGGTTGTTTTAACCTGGTTCTGAAATCATCCCTATATAACGTAACATCTAAAACACCAAAAGGTATATTCTCTTTATCAATTGAATTTATCTTTTCATGGATTCTTTTTAGCAAGGAATTCTCCTCTTGTTCTCATTCCAATCAAGACAAGGTCTTTTGATCCTTTATTTTTCTCTAAAATTTCGTGGGAAATTCTGGTAATAATTCTCTCAAATCCATCAGGGTCAACAAGTTTTGATTTTGTTTTCATACAAAAAAAATCCTCCACAGAATCATTAATTCCCGGAGGCTCGTTTTATTTTCATTTGTTTGTTTCCTTTTCTATCTCACGGATAGAGTTAAAGGTTATTAAAATTTTGTGATCTAACTTAAGTGAATCCGGTTTAAATGTAAAGGATTAGGTTTAATTATCTGAACAATAATAAAAAAGGGATTCCAATTGGAATCCCCTACTTTATTCTTTTAAAAAATAATTACTTAACGTGAAATTCAACTCTTCTGTTATAATAACGGCTAACCGGATCCATATCTTTGAAAAGTAAATCTTTTTTACCAATTCCGGAAGTTGTTAGTCTACCAGCATCAACACCTTTTGCAATAAGGTATTTTTTAACAGTTTCTGCTCTCTTTAATGATAGTTCTTCATTGTATTTATCTGAGCCAATCTGGTCTGTATGACCCTGGATTTCAACATTTATATCTTTATGTGTTAAAAGAATTTCAGCAGCATTATCAAGAATAGGATATGACTCAGGTTTTAATGTTGCTTTATTAAAATCAAAGTTTACACCAATAAGAACCCATTTATCTTCCACAGTTGCTTTACCGCTATACTTTTTAACTATGTCTTCGATCCTGTTGTAGTCAATTTCAGAAGGTTCGCACTGATATCTTCTTACAATATCTTCAATTCTATCATAATCAACCTTAGCATCAATTCCTGCATAAAGATCACACAGTTTTGACATCTCACCTTTATCAAAGTAATAAAGAAGACCAAGATCAGCGTTTATCCAAGTATCATTTGATGTGCCACCAAAGAATCCATTACTTGTTCCACGTCTTCCATCAATTTTGCTATTGCCTGTTGTGTGGTATGAACCTTCAAGTTTTACACGCCAGTCTTCATCTACTCTAATCTCAATTCCTGAACCAAGATTAAATTCAGCGACCGTATTATTTTCACTATCCAGATTAGCATCGGAAGTGTTTTCCGGTTTATTAAAATCTACACCACCACCGATTAAAAGATAAAGAGAAATCGGTTCGCAAGGAGCGAAATAGTATAAAAGATCAAGATCACCAGTAATCATATTATTAGTTACTTCTCCGCCTGCATTTGGGACTCCGGGATCATAGGTAGCTTTAACATGATTAAAAGCTCCTTTCAATCTCCAACCTATGTGTTCAGAGAAATTTCTTTGGATGGAAAGATGTCCACCATAAAAAGTACTGGATTTTAAAGTTGCATCATTTATTGAAACATACATTGGATAAGTGAATCCGAATCCAAATGCCCATGCATCTTCTGCAACATACCTAGATTGTGCAAAAGCATTGTTTAATAAAAATCCTGTTATCAGGACTGTAAATAGTATAATTATTTTTTTCATATTGAGCTTCCCTATTTGTTAAAAACTAATTTTCAATTTATAGAATTACAATTGATTAAATTGCCTGATTAAAATATTATAAATCCTGAATAAAACCAAAAAAATGAAGATTTAAAGCCAAATTTTAGAATGTACAAATTATAAATCTGTAAATAGTCTAGTGAATATTGTAAATTGATTTTCAGTATTAAAAGTTCCATTTTTATAGCTCGAATTTAACAATTTAATCCTTTCGGGGTGTGGCTCAGCCCGGTTAGAGCGCTGCGTTCGGGACGCAGAGGTCCCCGGTTCAAATCCGGGCACCCCGACACTCTTTATCAACTCTATTACACTCAATTTTATAATTTCATTAATAATGTATTTTTACAAAGATGTGTTTTTTATTTAAACTTTGTTAATGTGTTTACTGAAATAATTTTTTAATTCGAAATTTTCCCTTAATCAAATAGCAGATTTAGAATAATATTCTCTTAATTTTGTCATACTTTATTAATCCAATTCATAGAAATCGGGAGAAAAATCATGTCAATAAATTTTAAAACAAAAGTTTTTTAAAACTGTTAGACTTTAGTCCAAAAGAAATTAATTATTTACTTGACCTTTCAAAGAAATTAAAATCAGATAAAAGTATTGGAAAAGAAAAAAAGAAACTGAAGAATAGAAACATTGCTCTGATCTTTGAAAAATCTTCAACCAGAACCAGGTGTGCATTTGAGGTTGCAGCATTTGACCAGGGAGCAAATGTTACTTACCTAGGACCAACTGGTTCACAAATCGGACATAAAGAATCAATGAAAGATACTGCAAGGGTACTTGGAAGAATGTATGATGGAATTGAATACAGAGGTTTTTCACAAAAAACTGTTGAAGAGTTAGCTGAATATTCCAAAGTACCTGTATGGAATGGTTTAACGGACGAATATCATCCAACACAAGTTCTTGCTGACTTACTTACAATGATTGAACATTCAAAAAAGAAACTTAACAAAATCTCATTTTGCTTTCTTGGAGATGCAAGAAATAATATGGGTAATTCACTTTTGGTTGGAGGTGCTAAAATGGGAATGGATGTTCGGCTTTGTGCACCAAAACATAATTGGCCCACTGAAAATCTCATAAAAAATTGTAAAAAGATCGCTAAAGAATCCGCAGCAAAAATTACCTTAACGGATAATCCTGATGAAGCCGTTAAAGGTGTTGATTATCTATATACTGACGTTTGGTTATCCCTTGGTGAGGATCCTGCTAAATGGGAAGAACGTATCAAACTAATGAAACCATACCAAATAAATATGGAAATGATAAATAAAACAGGAAATCCAAAAGTGAAGTTTCTTCATTGCCTGCCTGCGTTTCATAACCGTGAAACAACCGTTGGCGAACGGATTTTTCAAAAATATGGTCTTGACGGAATGGAAGTAACAGAAGATGTATTTGAGTCGAGGCACTCAATTGTTTTTGATCAGGCAGAGAACAGACTCCATACAATCAAAGCGGTTATGGTTGCTACTTTGGGATAAATAATTAATGCACAATATTATACATTCTTCGGTATTTAATTACTTTGAATAATAATAATCAGTGTAATTGCAATTTTTAATTTTCAATTCTTTAGATAATTTTTCAATTAATTTCGTTTATTACTTGCCTGGGAATAATTATTCTGAGCAGTAAAGTAAGCTATTATTAATTCACAAATTCTATTTTGAAACACTACTGATTTCTCAAATATGTCTTTAATCAAATTAAAATAAATTTTGTTTTTGGTCTAAGATTTGTTTTAATTTGTATGCACTCGTTCGAAAGAACCTGTGTTCATACAACCACCCTTGAGGCTGCCTGGCTTTGTAAATTGACGGGCGGCCTTTTTTAATATCCGGGAGACTGAAATTATTCCGGATGGTTGTTGACTAATTTCCAACTCCCCACCTTTTCCCAGAACTATTCTTCAACCTCTTGCCTTTTTACCAAAATTTTACTTAGTTAAACTCAGATTATTTACGAGGTAAATATGAGAACTGATGATCAGTTTATTTGGATTTGTCAATACTGTGGGACACAAAATGAGGTTTGGGTTGATCTGACTATTCCGCAGAAACAGGATTTTGTAGAAGAATGCAGAATTTGTTGCAGACCAAATAGAGTTCTAATTACTCATGATAGAAGGAATGAAGAAGACTTTCATATTGAATCCAGAATAACAGACGAATGATTCTTAATCTGTTTTCAATCCTTCTTTCATCCTGATGATTTTCATGTCATCATCAGCCCTGTTTAGAGCTGATCCAAATAAAAGTGCAATATTCAGAGCTACAGAAATTACCAGCAGGATTATTAACAGCATCATATAACCCTCTTGCTTGGTTAATAAATTTTTCCTACCTGACGTTTCTCCGCAATATTATTTTTTTCTAAACCAGGCTAATCCATAATCATTCTTAAAAAAGAAGAACTTTCATCATCATCGTCATCTGATTTTTTATCGTTCTCTTTTTTCTCCATTCTTTCTCTTGCCCAACTATATCTGGAAGATTCTGCAGCAAATGTACTTTCAGCCATTTCATCATCTTCTTCTTTATCATCCATTTGTGAAGACGGACTTTTGACCCTTAGTATTGTTGGGACTTCAAGATCATCTTTATCAATATTATCCGGGTTAAGGAAATTGAATCCACCCCGGAAACTTAATTGTTCACCAGGCTTTTTTGTTTGTGGTTTTGTTCCACCAACAGCAAAAGTTTTTCGTGAACTATCAAACCCAGTGGCAATAACGGTATATGACACATAATCGTTCATTTCTTCTTTTCTAACACACCCGAAAATTACATTAGCCTCTTCTCCTGCTGCTTCAAAGATTACGTTATTTCCTTCATTTATTTCTTTCATCGTCAGGTTATTTGAGCCAGTTACATTAAGCAGGACGCTCTTGGCTCCTTTAATATTTAATCCTTCAAGTAAAGGACTTGAAATTGCTTTTTGAGCAGCCTCAATTGCACGGTTTTCACCACTTGCAATTCCGCAACCCATCAATGCTTCACCACTTTGACTCATTACTGCGCGGACGTCAGCAAAGTCAACGTTTATTAATCCTTCGACAGTAATAATATCAGCAATTCCTCTAGTTGCTTCATATAAAACTTCATTTGGTTTATCAAAGGCTGCAAATGCATTTGTTGATTCATCAAGGATATTTAATAATCTTTCATTAGGAATCACAATTAAACTATCAACATGTTTCTTAAATCCTGAATACCTTGCTCAGCATTCATCATCCTTAGCTTGCCTTCCCAACGAAACGGCTTTGTAACAATACCAACTACCAATGCTCCAATACTCTTTGCAATAGACGCAACAATTGGTGCACCGCCGGTTCCGGTTCCGCCACCCATACCAGCAGTAACAAAAACCATATCACTCCCGGAAAGAATTTCCGCTAGTTTCTCTCTATCTTCTTCAACAGCTTTTCTACCGATATTTGGATCTGCTCCGGCACCTAATCCCCGTGTAATCATATTACCGACCTGAATTTTATGTGATGCCTTACTGCTATCAAGAACCTGTGCATCTGTATTAACTACGACATACTCAACACCATCTAACCCCCGGGAAATCATACTATCAATAGCGTTGCATCCTCCTCCGCCAACTCCAACTACTTTAAGCACGGCAGACATTGAATTCTGCTGATCCAAAGTGGCAAATCTGGACATGGTCCCTCCTTCTTTATTTATTTTTTTATAATTCATCAAAAAACTCTTGAACTCTCTTTACTAATAATTTTATTTTTCCTTTTGTATCACTCTTCTTTTTGAGAAGTGTTTGGTATTCACTTGACTTTCCTCCTGGAACACCTCTTATCAAACCAGCAACAGTCGCAAACTCAGGGCTTTCAATTTCATTTGATAATCCATCGCCCAGTGATTGTGGTACACCAATTCTTGCCGGTAGTCCAAAAACTTCTTCGGCTAATTCAGTGCATCCTCTTAACAGAGATCCTCCACCTGTAAGAACTATACCCGCTTTTATTTTATTTTTATACCCAGCACTTCGAAGTTCGTTATCAACAATTGAAAAGAGTTCCCTCATTCTTAAACTAATGATCTGTGTTAATAGGCTGATCGGAATTTTCGTGTTTCCTCTGGCACCCACACCTTTTATTAAAATATCCTCATCTTTAATAATTGCTACTTCTGATGCATATCCGTATTCTTTTTTAAGAAGTTCAGCTTCTTCTGAAACAACGCCAAGTGATTCACGAATATCATTTGTTACCTGGTTACCAGCAATTCCAATAACTTTTGTATGCTTGATCGCTTTTTTATGAAATACAGCTATGTCAGTTGTTCCGCCGCCAATATCGAGTAAAGCAACACCCAGATCTTTTTCACTATCTTCTAAAATAGAACTGCTTGATGCAATGGGTTGAAGTATGTAATCTTTAACTTTGAAACCGGCACGTTCTACAGATTTTTTTATATTCTGGATTGCGGGAATTGAAGCAAGCACAACATGGTTGCTGGCTTCAAGACGTGAGCCTGACATTCCAATCGGATTCTCAATTCCCGGTTGATGATCAACAGAAAATTCCTCTGGAATAATGTGAAGAATTTGTCTGTCGGAAGGTATTCTGATTGTTCGAACATCAGCTTCCAGTCTATCGAGATCTTTTTTTGTAATTTCTTTTTCTTCACTGCTGATTGTAACATAATTTCTGTGACGGATGCTTGTGATATGTTCACCAGCAACACCAACATTAACCATATTTATAGAAAGCCCGGCACGATTGGTTGCAATAGACATTGCAGTTTTAATTGCTTCAGCAGTTTTTCCGATGTTCGCAACCAGCCCTTTATGCAGACCTTCTGAAGGAGCAACACCAAAACCAAGAACATTGAATTTGTCCCCGGTTTCACTTCTTTCAGCAATGACCGCACAAACTTTTGTTGTACCTAGATCTAATCCAGCAAATACTTCTTTTTTCATCCGTTTATTTTTTCTTTTTTTCCTATGTAAATTCTATTTGTGTACCTCAGATCTATGTAATCTGAATTCTTAAACAAATTACTGCTAACAGACTTATTCAGATACAATTCATTAAAAGCATAAAGTTTTTTTGCTACTTCATTTCTTCCAAATATTACCGGGCAAGTTAGCCCTTCAAAAGTCAGGATAACATTTCCACCGTTAGTTAGATTTATTTCAGATAATTTTTTAAACAAATCGTAATTAATAAATTTCAAAACATTAATAATTCTAAATGCCTGCTCGGTTCCTTCATCTCTCTTAATATCACTAACTCCTGACTTATTATTAAAATTTAAATGAGAAATGATTGGAATATCATGGATTACAGTTTTCTGATAAACCGGAAGCACTTCAAAACTGTTGGTGATTAGTTTAAGTTTATTATTTTGGAACATGGTTGCTTTGACATCTTTCTCAAAAAGAGTGACATCAATACAATCTATTCCGTCGAACTTAACATCAGCTTTTGCAACATAAGGATGATCTTCAAGTCGTTTTTTTACTTCAGCTAAATTTGTTTCAGAAACAGCATCCTGTTCAGAGAGTTCACAAAATTCGAGATAACTAACTGAAGGCAATAATTTATTTCCGGAAATTCTAATCTGTCTATAGGAATCATTGTCTTTTGCCTGAGCAAAAAACAAATTGATGAACACAACAAAACCCGCAATAAGAGTAAAAACCAATAAACTTGTTATTTTGTTAGCTCTGTCGCTCATTAAATCTTTGCCCGTAAGTAGTTCAACAAATTTTTCTCCATATTTCCAAATGTCGCCGGCACCCATTGTAACTATAATGTCCTGATCTTTTTTTAATTCCATTAATTTTGTGGGAATATTGTTTTTATCTTTTATATAATGAACATTCTTATGACCAAATTTTTTTGTTATATCTGAAATCATTTCTCCTGAAACTCCTTCAATCCTTGCTTCTCTTGCAGGATAAACATCGGTACAGATAAAAACATCAGAATTCAAAAACGATCTGCCGAATTCCTGGTAAAAATCTCTCGTCCTTGAATAAAGATGCGGCTGAAAAACTGCAACCAATCTTCTGTCCCATCCTTTCCTGATTCCTTCAAGTGTTGCAGATGTCTCAGTTGGATGATGTGCATAATCATCAATAACTAAAATTTCTTTATTATATTTTATTTCGAATCTTCTGTAAACACCTGAAAATTTTTCCAGAGCTTTTTTAATCACTTTAAAATCAATTCCCAGTTCCATTCCAATTGTTACCGCAACAAGCGAGTTTTTCACATAATGAACTCCGGGAATTTTTAACTTGATGCTGCCAAGAATTTCACCTTTATATTTAACATTAAACTCACTTTCAAAACCACTATGTTTTATATCAATTGCCCGAACATCAGCCTGAGCAGTTGTTCCATAGGTATAGATCGTTTTATTTATATGTGGAATTATATCCTGCAAAGCTGGCTCATCAAGACAAAGAACGACAAATCCATAAAACGGAACTTTATTTGCAAACTCGATGAAGGCTGTTTTTAAATCATCTAAGTCTTTATAGGTATCAAGATGTTCACTTTCGAGTGTGGTAAGTGCTGCAATTGTTGGGGTCAGTTTTAAAAATGTTCTGTCAAATTCATCCGCTTCAACAACGATGAATTCTCCATTACCAAGACGAGCATTGGTTCCACCAAGTCCACTTAACTTACCGCCAACAATAATTGTAGGATCAGTTCCGCCTTCTGTTAAAGTTAAGCCTACCATAGAAGTTGTTGTTGTTTTTCCATGTGTTCCGGCGATTCCAATCCCGTACTGCATACGCATAGTTTCAGCAAGCATCTCAGCACGTTTAATAATGGGTATCTTCTTTTCAATTGCCGCTTTCACTTCAGGATTTTCGATATTAACAGCTGAGGAATAAACAAGCACATCTACATCAGCAAGATTTTCCTGCTTGTGTCCTTCATAAATTTTTGCACCAAGCTCTTCGAGTCTTTTTGTAACTTCGGTCAGATTCATATCCGACCCCGAAACCTGGAACCCTTTGTTAATCAAAATTTCAGCAATACCGCTCATTCCGATTCCACCGATTCCAACAAAATGTATTTTCTTAATATTCTTGAACACTAATTTTTCTCAATTAATTTTTTCAGTTGTTCAAACCTTTCAATCAGTTCAACCTGATTTTCATAATCAGATGGCCTGATAACCATTGGTCTGATGCGCGATTCAACTTTTATCCTGATCAGTTTGAATGCTTTTGAATTTATCATTCTTCTTTGTTTTGTAAATCTTATTGTTTTAATCTGGTTTCTTTCAAATGATCTATTTTTAAACCGATCAAAAACTTTAATTCCATTATCGCTAACCTCGATATGTTTATTTCTAAGCAAATTGTATAGAACCGAAAGAACCGATATCACAACTATCAACGCTAAAAAGTAAAGAATCGGATCTTTCGTTAAAAGCATAAATGAATTTTCAACAAACTCGCCTCTAATTACCAGGTACAGAATAAATACAATCAAATAAATGATAGTCGCCTGGTAATAGAATGACATATTATACTTGTATACACTTCTCGTTATTTCCGATTCATTCGTCATATTATTTCAGCAAATTTTATTGCACTTTTAGCGATTGTTTCTGCAGCAAATGGTTTTGATAATTTTACAGCATTTGTACTTAGCAATTTCAAAACTGAATTATCATTTATTGTATTGATTACTTTATCAGCTAATTCATTATTTAAGTTTTTATCTTCAATTAAAATTGCCGCTTGTTTCTCTTCGAGCGATTTAGCATTATGATATTGATGATTCTCTGCAACATTTGGTGATGGTGCAAGTATTGATGGAATTCCGAGAACCAGAACTTCCGCAATTGTGGTTGCGCCTGACCTGGCTAATAATAAATCGCAAGCCGAATAAGCGGAGTTCATATCTTCAATAAAATCTAAAACTTTTATATTGTCTTTATTCAGACTACGATACTTTTCAAAATATATTTTACCGGTTTGCCAGATAATTTGAATTCCCGCTTCTACCACCTTTTCTAAATTTTCAGCAACTGCTTTATTTAATGATGATGCGCCTAGGCTTCCACCGAGTATTAATAAAGTTCTTTTCGAATGACTCAAACCAAATTTTTCCAGTGCTGTATTTTTATCCATCGAACCAAGGTTTTTTCTTACAGGGTTGCCCGTTTGTTTAATTGCGTTTTTATTTCGCAAATATTTTATTGAATCATCGAAACTGATATGAATTTCCTGCGCCTTTCTTTCAAGCAAACGGGTTGTAACACCAGGATAACTGTTTTGTTCAAGTAAAATAATTTTTGCTCCCATAAAAGAAGCGCCCCAGATTGCCGGACCCGAAACATATCCACCCGAACCAATAGCAACCTTCGGTTTGTAACTCATATTAATAATCAAAGACTGCACTACTGAAACAAATAATTTTATTGGGAATAATAAATTTTCAAGATTAAATTTTCTTGCAAATCCTTTTATCCAAATTGATTTGAATTTGTAGCCGAGGTTCGGAACAACTGTACCCTCAATTTTATTTTTTGTTCCAACAAACAATATTTCTGCTTCCGGTTTCATTATTTTAATTTGATCCGCAACAGCAACTGCAGGATAAAGATGTCCGCCTGTACCGCCGCCGGCAAATAAAAATCTGTATCTGGAATTTTTGCTGCTCATAATCTGGTAAATTCATTTATAGATTCTTTATCAAACTCATTATCTACAAAAACTTTTTTCATCTGGTTTGAAAGAGCTATGTTTATCAAAATTCCAATCGAAATACATAAAAACAAAATTGATGTCCCTCCATAGCTAATGAATGGAAGAGGCAAACCGGTTGTAGGAAGAAGACCGGTTGTTACTCCAATATTCACAAATGCATAAGATATTATCGAGAATGAAATTCCGAATGCAAGTAACTGACCAAACCTATCTTTTGTTTTTTTTGCAATGATTATTCCACAAATAAATAAAACCATAAAAGCCAACAGGACCAGTATTGCTCCAATAAAACCAAGTTCTTCTCCGAGAATCGCAAAGATGAAATCACCATAAGCTTCGGGCAGAAAGAGATTGTTCTGCATACTGTTTCCAACTCCAACTCCGGCTAAACCACCACTGCCCAAACTATACAGGGCTTGCTTCACCTGGATATTCATACTGGCACCACTTTGTACGGAGTTGATGAAAGAAAAAATTCTTTCCCTTGAATGAGCAAAGATCATCGCCATTGCTCCGCCAGCTAACATGAAACTTCCAACAGAAGCTAGTATATGTTTAAGTTTTGCACCACCGACATACATTAAGGTTAAAGAAATCACTACAACAAGAACTCCAGTACTGATATTTGGCTGAACCATAATCAAAAATGAAATGATTACAACCCAGATTATCATATATAAAAACCCATGACGATAACTTTCAAGCAAGTCATTTTTATCTTCAAGCAAATAGGCGAGATGAATTACTAAAACCAGCTTCGCAAAATCAGCGGGTTGGACCGACATAAGTCCAAGATTTAACCATCTTCTTCCGCCTTTGATATCGGTGGCTATTAAAAGAGTTAATATTAATACTGCTACTGCAATCATAATTGCCGGCTTACTTAATTTTTTATAAAGTTCATAAGGAATAAAACAGAATAAAATCATGAATAAAATTCCAACCCCGACCTTAAATAAATGAGAGTTGAAAAGATGAAATGCGCTTTCAAACTTGAACACACTATATGTGCTGCTTGCACTCATTACAATTACAAGCCCTAGCAATATCAGAGAAATTGTAACGAAAAAATTTGTGAATGCTAATTTTTTCATCATAAATTGTTTACCGCTTCCTTAAAAACTTTTCCCCTATGTTCATAATTGCTGTACATATCAAAACTTGCGCAGGCAGGAGACAGAAGAACAATTTCTCCATCCCTTGCTTCTTTCACTGAACTCAGAACAACATCTTCCATCGAAGGTTTCACCTCAACTTTTACAATTTTGTGAAAGAAGTTAAAAATTTTTTCTGCGGATGATCCGATTGCATAAATCTTCTTTACTTTTTCTTCAACAAGGTTTTTTATCTGGTTGTAATCATTACCCTTGTCTTGCCCACCAAGAATTAAAAATACCGGGTTATTAAAACTTCGCAGCGCATACCAGACAGAATCGACATTTGTAGCTTTAGAATCATTAATAAACTTTACACCATTTATTTCCCGGACTAATTCAAGACGATGTTCAACTCCCTGGAAACTTCGTAAGGCTTTAATGATTAGCTCATTTTCAAATCCTAGTATTTTTGCAGCACTGATCACAGCCATAGCATTTGAAAGATTATGTTCTCCATTGATAAATATATCTTCACGGCTGCAAGAAAATTTCACTTGTCTGTCATTTGCAAATATTACTTTGTCGTTTTCAAAATAGCAACCAGTCTTTTGGACTTTAGAGACAGAGAAAAAACAATCTTTACTTCTGTGTTTTTGTAAATGATCTAAAACAGATTGACTATCTGCATTCAGAATGAGAAAATCATTTCCATCCTGGTTTGAATAAATTTTTTGTTTTGATT
Organism: uncultured Ignavibacteriales bacterium; assembly: GCA_963822905.1. Lineage (GTDB taxonomy): Bacteria > Bacteroidota > Ignavibacteria > Ignavibacteriales > Ignavibacteriaceae > CAWGJF01. The sequence continues at coordinate 1,304,713 of CAWGJF010000001.1, read as the reverse complement.
TAGAGTATTTCTGAATACTGTTTTCATATCTATTTAAATGATCTGGAGTAATATTTAAGATCATTGCAATTTTTGGTTTAAAGCTTTCAATCAAATCAAGTTGAAAACTTGAAACTTCCAGCGAAACATATTCCTCAGGTTTAACATCCATAGCGATTTCCGAAAATGCTAAACCAATATTGCCTGCTGTGTAAGTTTTTACACCGCATTGATTAAATAAATATCCACATAAGCTTGTTGTTGTTGTTTTACCATTTGTTCCGGTAATTGCTATTACTTTTCCACTGCAGTAATGATAAGCAAGTTCTATCTCGCTGATCATTTTAATAACTTTTTCTTTCGCAGTTTTTACAACAACTGAATCACCTGGAACACCCGGGCTAACAACCATCAAATCACAGTTATAAATTTTTTCTGAGTGTATTCCGTACTCAAATGGTATATTTTCTGATTTCAGCATTGCAATTGAATCTTTTATTTTAATATCATCGGCCATGTCACTAACAAATGGAATTCCACCAACTTTTTTAACTAGCTTTGCTGCACCGATTCCGCTTCTCACAGCACCAATAATTGAAACTCTTTTTCCTTTTAAATCAATCATCTTATTTTGAATGAAACTAAACTTACAATTGCAAGTATGATTGCTATTATGTAAAACCGAACAACAATTTTTGGTTCCGGCCATCCAATCATTTCAAAGTGATGATGAATCGGGGCCATTTTAAAAACTCTTCTGCCTTCTCCATATTTTTTCTTTGTGTACTTGAAATAAATTCGTTGAATAATTACTGAAAGAGTTTCCATAAAAAATATTCCGCCTAGTATCGGAATAAATAATTCTTTCTTAATTAATACAGCAAGAATTCCAAACGCTCCGCCAAGTGCAAGAGAACCTGTATCGCCCATAAAAACCTGAGCCGGATATGAATTAAACCATAAGAATCCGAGTGATGCACCAACTAGTGCAGAAACAAAAACAGTTAATTCACCAGAACCAGGGAGATAAATTATATCCAGGTATCTTGCAAAGATTGCGTTACCAGTAAAATAGCTAAGCAAAGCAAGTGTAATCATTACAATTGAAATTACCCCTATTGCAAGTCCGTCTAAACCATCTGTCAGGTTCACTGCATTTGAAGTTGCAGTAACAATAAACACAACTGCCGGGATGTACATAAATGATAGATCAAGGTTTACGTTTTTAAGAAACGGAACCGTTGTCAACGTACTGAATCCGTTGAATTCCGGAGCGAAATAAATTACTGAACCAACTATTAATCCAATTATTACCTGACCTAATAATTTGTATCTGCCTATCAAACCGTTTGGATATTTTTTAACTACTTTTAAATAATCATCAAGAAAGCCAACACCACTCAGCCAGAGCGTTCCAACAGTTATTAAAATTATATAAATGCTTTTCAAATCTCCCCACAGCAATACAGGAATAATAACCGAACCTATTATTATTATTCCTCCCATAGTTGGCGTTCCGGCTTTAGACCAATGGAACTGTGGTCCATCTTCTTTCTTTGCTTCACCAATTTGCTTCTGCTGAAGTTTTTTGATTACCTTCGGGCCCATATAAAATGCAAGGAATAAACCGGTTATTGCAGCTAACGCAGATCTGAAAGTAAGAAACCGGAAAATTTCAAATCCCGGTGGATCATAAACTTTATTTATATAATCCAGCAAGTAGTAAAGCATTATTTTTCAGATCTTTGGTTTATTGTTTCAACAAATTCTTCCATCCTCATTCCACGACTTCCTTTAACAAGAATTACAGAATTTTTTAGGTCCATTTTTTGGAGAAAATTCTTTAGCAAAATTCTGCTTGTAAAATGTTTTTTAATTAAACTCTTTCTCATTAATGACTGATTCAGATTCCTCATCAACTTTCCAATCATATAAACTTCTGAAATTCCATTAGCATAAATGTTTCTTGATAATGAAGAATGGTATTTCCCGGTTTTAGGTCCCAGTTCTAACATGTCGCCAAGAATTAAAATTTTTCGTTCATATTTTGTAATCATATTAAGAATTTCGATTGCAGCTTTCATTGAATCAGGATTAGCATTATATGTATCGTCAATCAATAGATAGTTTTTATGTTGAAATGATTCCAGTCTGTGTGGTGAATTTTTTATTTTATTTAAGGATTTTATGATTTGATTTTCATTCAATCCAAGACTCAATACAACAGATACAGATGCAAGAAAATTCTTAGCACTCAATTCACCGTACATTGGAAAGTCAAATTTCATTTTTTTTCTTCTGCTAAATATTTCTAGTACAGGTCTTCCAAACTCATCATATTCCGAAATATTCCCAGACACATCGGCTTTCTTATCAAATCCAAAAGTTGTTTTTAATTTTCTATTTACTTTAAAATCTTTTAACAATGGATCATCATAGTTGAGAAATATTTTTCCCTTTCTTTTCAGGGTCACATCGAACAAAGAAGACTTCTCCTTAAGAACTCCTCTTCTGTTCTTTAAAAATTCTAAATGGGAATCGCCAATATTTGTAATCAATGCAAGATCCGGCTGCAATATATCGGCTGAATACGGAATCTCACCAAAATGGTTTGTACCAACTTCAGCAACAAGAACATCGTGCTTCTCATTTGTGCTGAGGATTGTAAGAGGGACCCCTATGTGATTATTATTATTCAAAACCGTTTTCTGTACTCTATATTTTTCACTTAAAACTGTAGTTAGTATATCTTTAGTGCTTGTCTTTCCGGTGCTTCCAGTTATTCCAATAACTTTCGTTTTTAATTTTGTACGCCATGTTTTGGCTAATTCTCCCAGTGCTTTAATTGTGTCTTTTACAATAATTACAGTAATATCCAAATCTTTAAAAGAACTAAATTTATTTTCATTAATAACAATAGCTGAAGCGCCGTTTTGTATTGCATTACCAGCAAACTTATGTCCATCAAATCTCTCTCCCTTAATAGCAACAAATAAAGAATTTTTTTTTACTCTTCTCGAATCTATACTGACACTTGAAACAGGCTTGAACTCATCCGGATTATAAAGCACAGCTGAATCCAGATTAAAGATATCTTCCAATCCGAGTTTTATCCTTTTCATACATTAAAATATTTTTCAGCAACTTCCCTGTCAGAGAAGTGAGACCTTGTTCCTTTAATTTCCTGGTAATCCTCGTGACCTTTCCCGGCAATCAATAAAACATAGTTTGTTCCCGCTTTTTCTATTGCATCATGAATAGCTTCTTCACGATTTTCAATTATTCTATAATTATTTTTGTCAATACCAGATTTTATCTGATCAATAATAAAAAATGGATCTTCATCTCTCGGATTATCTGATGTTATTATTACATCATCACTTAGATTAGTAGCAATTTTACCCATAATGGGTCGTTTCTGTGTATCGCGATTTCCGCCGCAACCAAAAACTGTAATTATCTTTTTATTTTCGCCCGATAATTTTCTGATAACCATCAATGCTTTCTCCAGGCTATCCGGCGTATGTGAGTAATCAATTATTACTTTCCTTTTTCCATTACCAAAAATTTCAAAACGACCAGGAACCTGGGAAGCTTTTCTAACACCACTTAATGCTGTTTCAACTTCAATTCCTGAAAGTAACGCAGAAGCAAAAGCAGCACACGCATTGTATGCATTAAACTCACCGACCAATGTCGTTGAGAGGTTATAAATATTATTATTATGAATAACATCCACACTTGTTCCGTGTAAACCAAAGTTGATATTTTCCATTTTGAAGTCTGCCCCTATTGCAGTGCCAAAACTTACTTTATTTGCTTGGCAATCTTTAATAATATCAGCACTATGAATATCATCAGCATTGTAAAGCGCGAATGAATTTTCATTTAGAGAATCAAACAAAATCTTTTTTGCTTTCAAATAATTTTCAAAGTCTTTATGAAAATCCAAGTGTTCAGGTGTGATGTTTGTAAAAATTGCACCTCGGAATGAAATGTTGTGCACTCTTTTCAAAGCTAGAGCGTGTGAAGATACTTCCATAACAGCATTGTTGCATTCAGCTTCTTTCATTTGCAAAAACAATTTATTCAAATCATTGGATTCGGGAGTTGTAAGCCTGGAAGCAATTATATCATTACCAATATAATTTGCTATAGTACCAATCAAGCCAACTTTATTACCGGCTTCCTCAAGAATATTCTTTAATAAGAATGCTGTGGTAGTTTTGCCATTTGTACCTGTAATGCCAATTAAATTCAATTGCTTTGATGGTTCGTCGTAAAATAAATTTGATGCTACAGCGAGAGCTTCGCGTGAATCGCTGACAAGAATTTTAGCAACACCACTGTGGTCAAAAATTACTTCCGGAATTACTTCATTATTTTCGAGAATAATTGCAACAGCACCTTTATCAATTGCATCAAGAATAAAAGCATGTCCGTCTTGTCTGAAACCCTTAATTGCAACGAAAATCGAATCCTTTATGATTTTTCTTGAGTCATATTCAATACCTGTAATTTCTGTATCGGATACCTTACCGGTAACCTGAATCGATTGCAAATTACTTATGAGTTGGTAAAGTCTCATCAGTATATATTTACCCCGCTGATTTTAAGTTCAGAACATTTAATTGCACAACTGCTATTCTGATTTATTTTTACTCCAGGTAATATGCTCTGCTCGGTAACAATTCCAGCACCGTTCATTTTATATTTAATATTAAGCTTTGATAAAATTTCCAATGCCTCTTTTGTAGTGAGTCCTTTAAGATCAGGCATAACATTATTTAAATTTGTTTGCGATCTCATCGAAGCAAATCTGAATTTAGCCTGTTGTTCTTCTGTGGATAAATCCTTATTAGATGATGAATGGTTTTCACTAAATTTCTGATCAAATGATTCACTCGTTTTATTTTCAAAAAACTTTGAAGGATCATTCTGGACTATTCTTTCAACTATTTTCTTGAATATAGGAGCAGCAACTTTGCCGCCATAATACTGTATTTTTGGAGAATTAATTAGAACAAGGCAAATCAGTTTTGGATTTTCAGCAGGGAAAAATCCGACGAAAGATGAATTGTATTTTCCACTCACGTATTTTCCATTTGATGCGATCTTTGATGTTCCTGTTTTTCCTCCAATTGTTATTAGATCGCTTTTTGCAGACTCGCCTGTTCCACTTACAACAACGCTTTTGAGCAACGAAATCATTCTTTTAGAAGTATTATCTGAAATAACATTTCTGATGATCTTTGGTGAATTTTCAGAAATTATATTTCCATCTTTATCTTCAATCTTTTTAACAAGCAAAGGTTGATAAAGTATTCCTCCATTTATTAAAGATGAGTAAGCAGTAATTAATTGAATTGGTGTAACAGAGACTTCATACCCAAAAGACATAAATGCCTTTGTTATACCTGACCATTCGTCAGGCTTTTTCAATTTACCACAGGTCTCTCCCGGAAGACTAATCGAAGAATAATTTCCGAATCCAAATGCCCGCAAGTATTTGTAATAATCATTGTCATCCAGTTTTTGAATCAGCTTTGACATACCGATATTACTTGATTCTTCAAACACTCCTTTAACTGTCAGATACCCGTTTTTATGACTATCGGTTATGTAGGCTGATTTATATTTATATCTACCGTTCTCCACAAAAACAAGATCATTCTCCTTACATTTATTTTCTTCAAGCAAAGCGGCTAAAGAAAAAGCTTTGAATGTGGAACCAGGTTCATAAGTATCGGTAATTGCCTTGTCTCTTCTCTGTTCATTACTATATTTCCAATATGTATTCGGATCAAAATCATCGCTATTACTTAGGGCAAGAATTTCGCCTGTATTCGGATCCATAATAATTCCAACAGCGGATTCAGCGTCGTATTCTTCAACTCCGGATTTTAATTCACTTTCAATAATTGACTGATAAGATTTATCAATGGTAAGAAAAATATTTTGTCCTGGCAGAGCAGGGATTGTGTTATCTTCATTAACAGTTATCAATCCTCCGATTGCATTCCTTTCAATAAGTCTTTTCCCATCCTGACCACTTAATAGCTCATTAAAGTATTTGTCAATTCCGTTTACGCCGTTGTCGTCATTATTTACATAACCGAGAATATGTGAAGCAAGTGAACCATAGTGATAAACTCTGCTTGGATCATCAACTGAGAACAGCGCACTTAGTTTGTAATCATTCAGCAAAGATGCTTTCTCAAGAGGAGCTTTCTTTTCAAGGCAAATAGTTTTTGGTTTTTGATTTAATAACTTCAAGTAATGAGATTTGGATTTTCCGAAAGTTTTACTGAATAATTCAACAAGCTCTGGTTTCTTTTTTTCAGGCAGCATTCTCAAATCAATATAAAAAGAAACATCATGACGGTTATAAACTAATAGGATATCGTTCCGATCATAAATTAATCCACGCTCAGCTTTGATTGTTTCATAATCTGTTTGTTGCCTTTGAGCGTAATACTTTAATTCTTCGCCTTTAACAATCTGGATATCAACCAGCTTTATAACAAGACCAAAGAAGAAAACAAAAACAAATAATATTATTATTAACGCCCGTGAATTATTCATAATCAGATTTTAGCTCTTCATTTAGTTTGTCAATTTCATCCTGGTTAATTTTTAACTTAATGGAAACTTTATTTCTTTTAATCATTCCCAAATTATTTTTCGCAAAAGTTTCAATCATACTTTCATCACTATACATCTGGTAATCAGCCAGTAATTTTATTTTTAGAGTATTTTCATCTCTCAGATTTTTCTCAAGTTCAACCTTTTCCCTTGTCAATTCTTCATATTTCAGTTTCAATCCAATCGAGACAAGAATAATTGCAGTTGATGAAATCAATAGAAATAATAAAACAACAATTAAAGGCTTATAACTTTTTTTCATATTCTTTCTGCGACTCTCATTTTTGCACTTCGTGATCTTCTGTTTATTGCTATTTCTTCAGCCGAAGGAATAATTGGTTTCTTGGTAATTATTTTCAATCTTTGAATTTTCCCACAAGTACACACAGGAGCGTCTTTTGGACAAACACATTTTAAATTCTCATACCTGAAAAATTCCTTAACAATTCTGTCTTCCAGGGAATGATAGCTTATTACAACCAATCTTCCGCCTGGTGATAGGACTTCAACCGAGTTTCTAAGAAATTCCTGGAGCTTACCTAGCTCATCATTAATAATAATTCTAAACGCCTGGAAAACTCTTGAAAAAGATTTCACTGCTTCACGTTGATGTACCACTTCAGAAATTATTTTCTTTAGCTGTGAAGTTGTTGAAATCATTTCTAGCTTTCTTTCCTGAACAATTTGTCTAGCGATTCTTCTCGATTTTCTTTCCTCACCATATTCTCTCATAATTTTTTCGAGTTCTTTTTCTGTTTCAGAATTAATTAAATCTTTGGCGTTTCTCTTTATGTTCTTGTCCATTCTTAAATCAAGCGGAGCCTCAGAACTATAACTAAATCCCGATTCTGGGTTATCAAGTTGAAAAGACGAAACACCCAAATCAGATAACACTCCGTCAAATGACTTTAAAGATTCTATTTTTGCAATTACATCAACCAGAGAAAAATTAAAATTATATAGTCTCACCCTATCATTGTTAATAAATTTTTCCTTTGAGTACCGAAAGGCTTGTTCGTCAACATCTGTCGAAACGATGATTCCCTTTTCATCCAATCGTTTCAGTATTTCGCTTGTGTGACCCCCGAATCCGAGTGTTCCTTCAAAATATTTTCCTGAAGGTTTTGTTACCAGCCAGTCAATACTTTCTTTCAGCAAAACTGGTTTATGATGTTGTTTCATTCTCCGGCCATTACTCTGGCAGCAATCTCTTCATAAGTTTCTTCGGATTCGTTCAGATAATCCTCATAGGTTTTGGGATTCCAAACTTCAATTTTTTTAAGAACACCAAGTATCAAAACTTCATTTTGAATTCCGGCATAATCGATTAGTGTTTGTGGAATTAATATTCTTGATTGTGAATCCATTTTATCTTCAGTTGCGAACTGTGAAATCATTCTTATAAATCTTGCATCATCAGGCTTGAAAGAATTGAGATTCAATAACTTATCTTCAATCTTCATCCATTCATCTAATGGATATAAGTCTATACACTTGTTTGTTCCTTTAGTAATAACAATAGTATCATTAGAATCAGGCGAAATATGCCTGCGTAATTTGGCGGGAATGCTGATCCGACTTTTGTTGTCTATTGAATATGTATACTGTCCTCTAAACATAACTTCAGTTTTTACTTGATAATTTTCACCACTTTTCCCCACTACTCCCCAAAATAATAGAAAATTTCAGCTAAAGTCAAGAAAAATCTTCACTTAAATGGATTATTGTAAATTATTAATTATCGATGGAAATAGTTGGTTCGATTGAAAGTTGCGAAGTTTGGAGATTTTAATTCAGGAAGTTTATTTTATAAATCAGATAGGACGATAATAGAAGAATTATAATTGAACAAAATCTATTTTTGAATTCTATTTTGAAAATGATTTTAAAGTTTAACCTAAAAATTAAACTGTTTAGCTGAGCTGGTGACCGGAATTGAACCGGTGACCTACGCATTACGAGTGCGTTGCTCTACCAGCTGAGCTACACCAGCCTGATAATTTTTAGAAATTAAAATAAATATGCTGCAGCTCGACGGGATGAAAGATCCAAGAGTTAATCGGCAGTAACATTAAATTAATTTATTTCAGTTTCTTTTTATGTCTGTTCTTTCTTAATCTCTTTTTCCTTTTATGATTAGACATTTTATGACGTTTTCTTTTTTTACCACACGGCATGTGTACTCCTTAAATTAATGTGATTTTAATAATTCCTGTGCGCGTTTTCCCGCATCAGAATTTGGATCAATATCGACCGTTTTCTGAAACCATTCTTTTGCAGCTTGCAGGTTCCCGGCACTTAAATTTACTATTCCCAGATTTAAATGTGCAATCTGATGTTTGGGTGCATACTTCAAAGCAGTTTCCATTTCTGATATTGCTTTTGAAAAATTACTCGTATTATAATAACAAACTCCAAGATCTATCCTGGCGTCTGCATCAGATGGATTTTTATCCAGATATTTTTTATAATTTTCTATTGCTTTTTCGTGAAGACCGCTGTCATTCTGAAGGTTAGCTAACTTTATTAATGAATTCATATCTGAAGGATTTGCTGCAACAATTTTTTCAAGATCAGCAATTTCATTCAGGTTGTTTAGATTAACACCTGAATTAGTTTGTTGGTTCACAGTATTAGTTAGCGTAGATGCTTTATCGAAAACTCCTGAGATGAATAGCACGAAAACAACTATAGCTAGTATTCCACCAGCAATCCCAAAAATAAATTTACTGTTAAGTTCTTTAACATTACTCTTCTGATTATTCGCTACTTTAATCTCTTTTTGTTTTTTATCATTTCTTTGATCGACTGGTTTTTTATTTTTTGTTTTCTTTTCATCAACAGATGTATTTTTAACCTCTACTTTTTTAATTTCAATATTAGAATTACCAGACAATGCAGCACCACAGGATTCACAAGCCGTTAACCCGGCAGGGTTTTCTTCTCCACAATTAGAACAAACAATTATTTCAACTTTCCGATTAATATCTTTTTCAACATTCTTACCGGATTCAAAATTGGATTCTATTTTACTTCCGCAATTTGGACAAAAGTTATATTCTTTATCGAGGGCAAAACCACATTCGCCGCAAAACTTGGACATTATTTACTTCCTTCTTTTTCCATCATTCCCTGGTTTACCAATTCTTTAAAATCCTTTGAAAATTTAAATGTAGGAACAAAATGTTCTGGAACATAAACCTGTTCTCCTGTTTTAGGATTTCTTGCCTGTCGGGCATTTTTTTTCTTAACACGATAACTTCCAAATCCACGGATCTCAATTCCTCTGCCTTCCTTGAGGGATTCAATTACTGTTTTAAAAAAACCTTCAATAATTGCTTCAGTTTCAAGTTTTGTCAAACCGGTTCCGGCTGCCACTCGATCAACAATATCAGCCTTCGTCATTTTTCACCTCTAGGAATTGTTGAAAATTTAGATTATAAATAGCTGGTAAACTTATTAAACTTTCTCTGTAAAATCAATAAAAAACAGAAGTTACGGGGAAGCTTATTATCAAATCCAGACTGTGGGCAGTGCAGAATTAGCAATATTTGATAATTTTGATAAAATTCATACTATTTAAGTGAAGATTTACAAATTTGTTAAATACTCTCACCAAGAATATGGAAACTGTAATTCATATAAAAAACATGGTGTGCAACCGCTGCATTAAGGTTGTACGTGAAGAACTTGAAAAACTCGAATTAAAAGTAAATGAAATTATACTCGGTAAGGCGACCATCCAGACAAGCGATGGTAATCTGCCTGTAGAAAAAATTGAGAAGGTACTGAATGAAAACGGTTTTGAACTAATCGAAGATAAAAACGTTAAGTTGATAGAAAAGATTAAAGTGCTGATTATAGAAAGGATACATCATTCAGATAAGTCTCTGGAAAAAATTAATTTTCACAAATACATTACAGATGAATTGAATGTAAACTATAACCACCTCAGTACTTTATTTTCAACTTCAGAAGGAACAACGATTGAGAAATTTATCATTCATCAGAAAATTGAAAAAGTGAAAGAACTGTTAGCTTATGATGAATTAACACTGAGTGAAATTGCTTATAGATTAGGATACAGCAGTGTACAGCATCTTTCAAATCAATTTAAACAGGTAACCGGTTTTACTCCTTCTAACTTTAAGGAAATGAACTCCCCTAAAAGAGTCCCTCTTGATAAGATATAGTAAAATTAAACTATAACTTTTTCTTAGAATTTTGTAACGAAAAATACGCTTTGGCGACTTAACTTTGTTGTATCAATACAAATTCAAATTATTTGGAGATAATTATGAAAAGAATCTATAAAATAGATGGAATGAGCTGCGAACATTGTGTGATGGCAGTTCAAAAAAGTTTATCAAAATTAAATCTGCAAAAAACAGATATAAAAATTGGCTTTGCTGAAGTTGAGTTTGATGAGAATAAAGTTGATGATAAAAAAATAGTTGATGCAATTGAAGAAGCCGGGTATTCAGTAAAAAATTAAACCTGAATTAAATAAAATGACTGTTAAACAAAACATAGAACATTTGACTTTGCCAGTTGAAGGAATGACTTGTGCAAGTTGTGTTGCAAGAGTTGAAAAATCAATATCTTCAATCGAAGGAGTAAAAAATGTTGCGGTAAATTTTGCAACAGAGAAAGCTTCTTTTGAAATTGATAAATCGGTTGCTGATTTGCAGCAAATCAAAAAGGTAGTTGAAGATGCCGGTTATAAAATAGATTTAAATGAAAACAACAAAAAACAGAACAAAACAAAATCTGAAGATGAGGGACACAACTCTCAATATGAAATCAACCTAAAGCATGATTTGATTTTTGCATTAACAATGACAATCCCTATTCTTTTTTTGAGCATGGGAAGCATGTTTGAAAACTCGCGTTCTATTTTAAATTTGACACAAGATGAAATAAACAAAATTTTACTGATTTTTGCTACACCTGTAGTTTTTATTTCCGGCAAAAGATTCTTCTTAATATTCTGGCAGAACTTAAAACACTTTTCTGCTGAAATGAATTCACTTGTTGCAATCGGAACAGGAACTGCATATTTATTTAGTGTTGCCATTACTCTTTTCCCAAATCTTTTTTCGGATTCTTCGCTTTCGAATCATGTTTATTTTGATACTACAGTTGTAATTATAACTTTAATTTTACTTGGAAGATGGCTTGAAAGCAGGGCTAAATCAAAAACAGGATCAGCAATAAAAAAACTGATTGCTTTAAAACCGCAGAGTGTATTAGTAATCAGGAATGGAAATGAAACAGAAATCAATATAGACGATTTGGAATTAAAGGATTTAGTAATTGTTAAACCCGGAGGGAAAATTCCAGCTGATGGAATTCTTAAAAAAGGAAACTCGAGTGTAGATGAATCAATGATTACTGGTGAATCCATTCCTGTTGAAAAAGATATTGGTTCAAAAATTATCGGCGGTTCGATAAATAAAACCGGAACTTTTGAATTTGAGGTAACAGCACTTGGAGAGAATTCAGTTCTTGGTCATATAATTAAAATGGTTGAACAGGCACAGGGCTCAAAAGCACCAATTCAGCAATTAGCAGATAAAGTAGCCGCTGTCTTCGTTCCAGTTATTATTCTCATTGCAATTTTAACTTTTTTCGGATGGATATTATTCGGATCCGCTGCAGGAATAAGTACGGCATTACTAAACTTTATTGCTGTCTTAATTATTGCTTGTCCGTGTGCACTTGGATTAGCAACACCAACAGCGTTAATTGTTGGAATTGGAAAAGGCGCTCAAAATGGAATCCTTATAAAAAATGCAGAAAGCCTTGAACAATTTCATAAGATTGATGTAATAATTTTTGATAAAACAGGGACTATAACTTCGGGTAAGCCTAAAGTTACTCTGGTTGAATCTTTTGAAATAGATAAAGAAAAATTAATTAAGATTGCTGCTTCACTTGAAAAAAGATCAGAACATCCGATTGCCAATTCAATAGTTGAATTTGCAAAAGAACAAAAAATTAATTTGGATGAGATTCAGGAATTTGAAAGCCTAACAGGGTTTGGATTAAAAGGCAAAATAAATGGAGATCAAATACTTATCGGGAATAAATCACTAATAAATAAGTTTAACGTCGAGATCGGTACACGAATTAAAAATGTTGAAAATTTGGAGAGTGAGGGAAAGACTCTTGTATTTATTTCTATTAATAATAAATTATCCGGTTTTTTTGGAATTCAGGATCCGGTTAGAGATGAAGTATCAGAAGCGATTAGAAAATTAAAGTCAATGAAAATTAAAACTGTTATGTTAACAGGAGATAATAAAACAACAGCAGACTCAGTAGCTAAAAGTATTGGGATTGATGAGTATGAATATGAATTACTTCCTGAAGATAAAATTAATATAATTAAAAAATTTCAATCACAAAATAAAACTGTAGCAATGGTTGGAGATGGAATAAACGATGCCCCGGCTTTAGCTCAAAGTGATTTAGGGATTGCTATTGGGACTGGAACAGACGTTGCAATTGAAACGGGAGATATTGTACTTGTTAATGGAGATCTGAATGGCGTTATAAATTCATTTAAACTTTCGAAACAAACAATTAAAACTATCAAACAAAATTTATTCTGGGCATTTATTTATAATTCGATAGGCGTACCACTTGCAGCTCTCGGATTATTGAACCCGATGTTTGCAGCCCTGGCAATGTCTTTTAGTTCGGTGTCAGTCGTATCTAATTCATTACGATTGAAAAAGATAAAATTTTAATGGTTTAATCCACCGTTTCAACCTTAACCAAATCAAAATAACTTTCAAAAAATTGTAACGGTGATAGTCTTTCCGAAAAAGTAATTCTTATAGAATCACCGCTCATCACCTGTAATGTATCAACAAGTGAATATTCTGTCCAGGTAGTATCCATAATATTTAGCTCTTCACTATTCTGAATCTGCCCGTTTCGTATTAAATCAAAAAATGCGCTACTTGAAGGTTGATTAGTTTTGGCCCAAAAAATAAAATTATAAACTTGTTTATTCGTCACAACCGGAACTTTTATTGTCGCCATTCCTCCAGGATTAGATGCTTCAAGTTTTAAACAGTAGGTTTCTCCTCCAGGAGGAGCATCGGTTGTTATTTCACCTAATGGTCTTGCTGAAATCGTCCAACCATCATTATCAGGTACTCCATTTTTTTCGAATGAAGAATTTAGAATAACATTCGAATCCGAAGGTGGATTAACCGGGTTTTCCTTTTTAGAACAACTTAAGGTTATTAACATTAATACAATCAAAAAAACTAATCTAAAAATTCGTTTACTATTCATAACATTCCTCAATCTTTTTTGTTCCGATTAACTTATTAAATATAGACTAACAATAAACAGTCAATTTTTAATCTGACGTTCTTTTTCTATCTAAGATTATAACAAAAGCTAAATTATAAATAAAAAAAGCCGGTAAATACCGGCTAAACAGGATTAAATAAAAATTCAAAATTTATTGAGCAGTTCCAGGTCTGGCGGATACAGTCTTACTTCTTTCTATCGATTGAAGTGCCAGATATTTTTCTCCGAATTTTTCAATGTTACCGAGCTCAGTATCATATTGATCAAAATGTCTTTCTTCATCCAAGACTAATTCTTCAAACAATTTTTTTGAAGCTGAGTCTGCATTAGCAGCGCATTCATTTGCCCAAAGATTATAATCTCTTGCGCTCTCATCTTCCATTCCTGCAGCACATTTTACCATTTCTTTTGGTTCCTTAATCATTTGCACATTGCCAGCAACATTCATTTCTACTTCACCTTTAAGAAACAAAATTCTTTCAGCTAATTTTTCAACATGCAGCATTTCTTCAATAGCTGTTTTTTTGAATAAGCCGGCTAAAAGATCATAACCAAGATCATCCAAAATAAAATGAAAATACATATATTGATGAACTGCTAAAAGTTCGTCTGCAATAGCTTTATTTAATAACTCAATACTTTTTTCGTGTTTCATTATTTTTCCTTTCACATTGTGAAAACAACTTAAAATACATCTCAAATATAAACATTAAACAAAAATTAAGTTCTGATAGTTCATCACTATTAATATTATTTCTTGGGCAACCTTTCAAGATAGGAGCTTTCGCTCAATACTGTAAATGAGTCTTTCTGTTTCAGTTCTGATAAATTAAAGCAATTCATATAGCTCATTGAACTCTTTAATCCATCAGAGATTCCGTTGATTACATTTTTAACCTGTCCTTTGTATGGTACAAGAGTTTCTTCACCTTCAATAAATTCATTTCGCATTTTAACACCGAAGGATGCGGAACCCCGATACTTTTTCCAGAGCTGGTCACTATACTTTATAACTTCACCCGGAGTTTCTTTTGTACCTGCAAGCATTCTTCCAAGCATTACAGCATCCGCACCAAGCGAAATTGCCTTTGCAACATCGCCAGGACTTTTGATTCCACCATCAGCAATTATTTTGATATTTAGTTTTTGTTCTTCTTTTGTCAAACAAACATTCAATAATGATGAAACCTGTCCTATTCCGATTCCTGTTTGTATACTTGTTGTGCAAACACTGCCACTTCCGATGCCGACACGAACAGCGTCCGCACCAGAGTTTTCCAAATCTTTAAGAGTCGCACCATGAGCAATGTTTCCAACTATCAGTTGCACATTATATTTCTTTTTGATCTCATCAGCTTTATTTAATACAGCAAGGTTGTTAGCATTTGCAGTATCAATACAGATCAGGTAACCTGCAGCAGTTAGTTTTTCAATTTCCTCATCCGGAGAATTAAGTGCAATTGAAACAGCAATTACTCCTTTTCCATTTTCTTTTCGATTTATAACTTCTTTTAGTGAAGAGTCAAACCGGTTAAGAATTCCTATACAACCAAGAGTTGTTAATTCTTTCGCCATTTCTAATCCTGTTACAGACTCCATTGGACTAGAAATTATTGGTAAGGATAGTTTTTGACCCAGAAAATCACCTGATATATCAGCATCTTTCCTGGATTTTATCCTGGAAATTTCAGTCGGAATTAAACTAATGTCATCGTAGGTAAGTGAATGCTCGTATTGATTAAGTTCTTTTCGAGAGTATATTTTCATTTATGTTTCCCCGCTATTTTAGAGCAACGATTCTACTTCGTTGAGTATTTGATTCATTTTTGAAGTAACTGCAATTACAGGTTCGGAAGAGTTCATGTCAACACCGGCTTTTTTTAGGATGTTAATCGGATAATCTGAACTGCCGGCTTTTAAGAATTCAATGTATTTCTTTACGGCGGGCTCACCCTCTGATTTTACTTTGCCGGATAAAACTTCTGATGCAGCAAAACCGGTTGAATATTGATAGACATAAAAATTATAATAAAAATGCGGAATCCTTGCCCAAGTATATTCTTCTTCTTTTACAACATTCATTTCAGGACCCCAGTATTTTTGATAAATAGCTTTATACATCTTACATAAGACTTCAGGGGTTAAGGCTTCACCATTTTCTGTTTTATTATAGGCATTCATTTCAAACTCTGCGAACATTACCTGTCTGTAAAACGTTGCAGTTATGTTATCCAAATACTTTTCCAGAAGGAAAAGTTTTTCATCTTTTTTTTGTGAATTATTAATCAGGTATTCCAGCAATAATGATTCATTAAATGTTGAAGCTACTTCAGCTAGAAATATAGAATAGTTTGCATAAGGAAACGGTTGTGTCAGTCCGGTATAATAAGAATGCATATTATGTCCCATTTCATGCGCAAGAGTAAAGACATCGTTGAGCAAATCTGTCCAGTTCAATAACACGTATGGATGAACAC
This sequence comes from uncultured Ignavibacteriales bacterium, assembly GCA_963822905.1. Lineage (GTDB taxonomy): Bacteria > Bacteroidota > Ignavibacteria > Ignavibacteriales > Ignavibacteriaceae > CAWGJF01. Next base: position 1,288,280 of record CAWGJF010000001.1, on the reverse strand, counting down.
CGAAAGTTGTTCCAGAAGAGTAAGCCCCGCTTTTTTTAGCTTGTGTTTCATAAACATCAATCCACCTGTTATTAAATGCCAACATTAAAGAATCACGGTAATCGTCACCCATGATCTCAAGTGATTTTAGAACTAACTCAGTCGCATCTTTGTATTGATATTTCTTTTCATTATCGTGACTGAATACAGTAACATACACATCAAAAGGACAAAGTTCATTCACCTTCAATAATTTCTTTTTTAAGCCAGCCCATCTATGCATCGGTTCAAAGTTTTTATTTACTGCATCGATTAGTTTATCATAAACTGAGATAGGAATATTGTTTTTATCAAGAGATGCTTCGCGGGCAGAGGAGTAATTTCTTGACCTCGCATTGAAGATATTTGTTTTTAGATTGCTATTGAATAATGATGAAAATGTATTTACATAATTCTGGTATGAACTCAAATAACCTTTGAAAGCCCGTTTTCGGTATTCACGATCGCCTGAATACATAGCTGCATAAAACCTTGCGTGAGAAAGTTCTACATCGTTATCTTCATCATTTTTAATCACAGGAAATTTTATATCTGCGTTAGTAAACATTGAATACGCATTGTACGGAGCCTGGGTAACCTCACCTGCCAGTGCAAGTATTTTTTCTTCCTTATTTGATAAAGTATGTGCTTTTGTGCGAAGCAGATCATCAATAATGTGCTCATAAATTTTTAATTCTTCATTTGAAGAAATCATATTTAAAAGTTGATTATCCGGTATGGAGAGAAGTTCTGGTTTGATAAATGAACTTGTAGCAGTGACTTTTGAATATAAAGATTTTATCCTATCATCCATTGCCTGGTATTTATTGTCACGTAAATCACTATCCTTAGCAAGCATTGAATAGAGATAAAGTCTTTCAAGTTTTATTCCAACTTCGTCATCAAGTTTTAGACAAGCAAGAAGTGAATCAGGGTAATCAGCTAATTTTCCTTCAAATTTTTTATAGTCAGGAATTTTACTAATTACCCAGTCAAAATCATTTTCCCATTCACTATCATCCAAATATATATCTGACAAATTCCATTTAAATTTTTCTTCAATTTCATTCCTGGATAGAAGGAGTGTCTTACTGGTGTCGACTGAGAACATTTTTTTTTGAGTACAATGCATATCTTCCCTTATTTCCCCTTATATAAAAATTATTATTTATATTCTTAATAGTATAAACTGAGTAAGTTACAGACACAATTCTATTATTTAAGAAAAATCATCTTTTTTGAAATGACACGGTCGCCGGCAGATAATGTATAATAATAAATTCCACTGCTTAATTTATTCGGATGAAAATTATATGTGTAATCTCCGGATTTCAGGTATTCATTAACTAAAGTATATACTTTATTTCCCAGCACATCAAAGATTTCTAATTTTACAAAATTATCCTTAGTTAACAATAAATTTATTTTTGTTGATGGATTAAATGGATTTGGGTAATTCTGATATAAGACAAAATCATCAGGATATTCTGATTCGTTTTCAACAAACACAACCTGGTCCTGGATGTCCATCTTCATTCCGGGGATATAAAATGCACCAAACCCCAATTGTGACAAATCTACATTTGATGAGGGAATAAAACTTTTAACAATCCAATTATCCGGAGCAATCCATATAGTATCATTTACCGAAACCAACTCAAAGAAGATAAATGCAGTAACACTTCTTTCAATTACAATTTTTTTACAATCGAATGATCCAATCTGTGTTTGAATCGTTTCATCATTTAAACGTTTTCCCAAATATTTAAATCTTAATGGAACATTCAGTGACTGTATATTAATGGTCGTATCAACCGAATATATTGTATACTGATTATTTACTGACTGGTTAAACCTATAAACAGAATACCAGTCTTCCAGCGATTTAAAAAAACTTAAGAAGCTAAATGTACTATCATTTAAAACCGAATCAAGCTGGGAAAGAAATGTTACAAATGTTCCTACCTGGGAATACTCAAACATATTTGAGTTTTCAGGACTAAAGAAAAGTGAATCTGTATACTGCTGAGAGGGTAAAGAAATTTCCGGACCAGTTTTGGAAAGCAAAATATTTGCTGTTCTTCCTTTATAGTTTGAGACAATAGCAAATGAATCAGATCTAAAAAACACAAGACTGTCACGCTCCATATTTAAGGAATCAAGAGGGATAGAACGATATAGCCATTTATATCCAGATTGCGACGGAAAATAATCAGTTGCATTTTGAGCCGAAATAAAAGATGTAAAGAAAATTAATGCAGTTAAAAACTTGTATAATATTTTCATAGGGTAAGAGAAATTAATTCTGGGTTGCAATATAAATTTCTTTGAAGTGGGAATAAAGTATTTTTACTGAAGATCAGAAATGTTTTTCCTTTTGAAGAAATTATCAGAATGCATTTTTTGATAATTTGATTTTCAGATCACCTGTGAATTCAAAAGTCCTTATTTCTATTGTTTTTGGCATATATCCTTCGGTTACATCTGTGAACATCGAAATATCTTCTGCCATAAAGTGTCTGTATCTCTCGCTTCCTTGTGAATCCTTGATAATTATATTTGCGTATCCACTATTATAGTTAACCAGGGTAATATTTATGCGTGAAGAATTACCACTGATATAAGCCGGAATTACAAGTTTGCTGGTAAAGCTTTTTCCGCTTAAGAAATAAGAATAAGAATTAGTCTCATTTATCTGAACCGGTTGGTTGACTGATTGAACAAGTGTATCAGGAGTAACAATTTCTTCACGGCAACCAAAAATAAAAATAGTCAGCAATACAAATTCGAAAACAATTAATACTTTTTTTTTCATTACTGGAATTGGGGTTAATTGATTAGTAAAAAAACTGAAAATATGTTAAAAAAAAAACGAAACTGATGATAGGTATTTATCTACCCCCAAAAATTAATCAGCTAATTTCTTCCAAAACTGCCCTGGCTGCTTTAAATTTTCCTGGAAATTTTAAGGCATGGTCAGACTGAAGTCTTGATGATTCTTTCTTTGCATATTCTTCATATCTTGCTAATGAGTTCACTGAATACTGAACAACATAAGATACCTCATCCGTTGTAGATGCAGGGATTAACATTTTTAACATTTTCCATGATTGGAAATAACCTGTTGCCATTACATCACCTAAATGTACTTCTTTCATCCAGGAAACCCAGTCATCTTCAATTTCTTTTTTAATGGTTATGGCTACTGAGTAAATATACATTAAATGTCCTTTGACTAAGAAAATAATTTCTATTAAAAGTATGTTAAAATTAGACAGACAAAAATAATAACAATGAGAAAATAAAATGCAATCAAATATCAAAATAAATTATAAATATTTAAATGAGTTCGATGTATCAAATAAAATTTAAAATCGAACCTACCACTTCTATCTGTTTAAGTTTAGATTCCTTGCATTCTGCATATTATACATATATGTTTATAGTTGTCTTATAGAAACTATTTAGGAACAATGAAAGTAGGCAAAAACGGCACAATATTTTTTCGATTATTATACTTTTTTTCATTCCTTTTCTTAATAACAGTGATTTTTTGGGGATTATTTCAATGTTCTTCTAAAACACCTCCTTTACAAAAACAAACAGAAAAACCACCACAGTTAAATCAATTCGGGTTCATTTCTGACTCACTTTACCAGCAAATTTCAGTCATTAATAAAAATGAAACTTTGTCGGATATTTTATTCAAATATGATTTGGGTGATTATTCAGTTGGTGATTTAGTGCAAGCATCTAAAGGTATATTTGACGTTAGGAGATTAATTCCCGGGAAGAGATATCATATATATATTCCGGATGATTCTACCACTACACTTAAGTATTTTGTTTATGAAAAAGATCCTGTTAACTATGTTGTTTTCAATCTCAATGATTCAATCGATGTTTATTCCGGACAGAAGCAAATCTCAAGCAGAAGAAAAACTAAATCAGCTTCAATTGATAATTCATTGTATATGTCATTAATTGATGATGATGCATCACCGGAACTTGCAATAAAACTATCTAAAATTTTTGCCTGGCAAATAGATTTTTATCACATTCAAAAAGGAGATAATTTCAAAGTAATTTATGAAGAATTATATGTTGATTCGCAATTTGTTAGTATTGGCAAAATATATGGTGCATATTTCCAGCATTACAAGAAAGATTATTATGCAATACCCATGGTGCAGGATAGTGTACGCCAATTTTTTGATGAAAATGGAAATAGTCTTCGCAAAGCATTTCTTAAAGCACCTTTGGAATTTGCAAGAATCAGTTCTGGATTTAGTAGAAACAGATTGCATCCAATTTTAAAAGTTCACAGACCTCATCTTGGTGTTGATTATGCCGCCCCAGTTGGAACACCTGTAAGATCAACAGGTGATGGTGTAGTGATTGATGCAGGATATTCAAGAGGAAACGGAAATTATTTAAAAATAAGACACAATTCAGTTTATTCAACTGAATATATGCATCTATCGAAATTTGGAAAGAATATTAAAAGAGGAATTGGTGTGAAACAAGGTCAGGTAATTGGATATGTCGGAAAAACTGGTCTTGCAACAGGTCCGCATCTGGATTACAGATTTTTCGTAAATGGGAAACCGGTTGATCCGATAAAAGTTGAGTTGCCTCCTTCACATCCACTTAAAGATGAATTGCGTGTAGAATTTGAACACGAGAAATCATTAATACTTGAGGAATTGAATCAGGATACACAAAATCAAATCGTAAGTACAAAGGAACCAACTTAGACACAATTGGTTTTGGGAATCAATAATTTATCCCAAATATCAAACAAATTGTCAGTTCACAAAATTTTAACTTCCATCCAATAAGAATAGAACTTATATTTATTAGTAATAAACTTTTCATTTTATTGTTGAATCAAAATTTTATATTCAGAACATATCAAAGATTTCTTACCCAATGTTGAATATTCATCAAATTTTTTAAAAGAATTTATAGAAAGGTATTATGGCTGATAACGGTAATACTCAAAAAGAATCAACTGCATATCAAAAATTTATAAGTTTCTTTAAAAAGAAAGAAAAGAAACCTGAAACCCCTAAAGAAAAAGTTTCTGAATTTTTCCGGCAATTAATTCTTGCAGCGATTGCTGCTTTTTTTATTATAACATTTATAATTCAGAATACAAGAATTCCAACTGGTTCTATGGAAGACACTATTCTTGTTGGAGATTTTGTGCTTGTAAATAAATTTATTTACGGTTCCTCTTCACCAAAGTATATTCCCTTCACAGAAATGGAACTCCCTTTTTTCAGACTCCCGGCATTTAAGGATCCTCAACCAAAGGACATAGTTGTTTTTGAATTTCCAGGGAGCAGAGATAAACTTGTTGCGGATGAAAGAGGTGTAAACTATGTAAAAAGATGTATTGGAACTCCTGGCGATACAATCTTAATAGTGAATAAAGTCGTATATGTAAACGGGAAAGAATTCTGGCGTCCGACACACGTAAAATATTACCGCGGACGGAATGACGAATTTCTGAGACCAATTCCAAAAGGAATTGTTGAACCAAGGATCTTCCCAAAAGGAATGCCATGGAATGAAGATAACTATGGTCCTCTTGTAATACCGAAAAAAGGATATACAATTCCATTAAATGTTTATAATGTTGAACACTGGCGGACAACCATTGACAGGGATAATGAAGAAAGAGTTGTGGAAGTAAAGAATGGAGTTGTAACTGTTAAAGGTGTCCCGGTTACATCTTATACATTTAAAAAAGATTATTACTTTATGATGGGTGATAACAGGGATGACAGCCTTGACAGCCGGTTCTGGGGATTTGTTCCGCGCGATTTGGTAGTTGGCCAAGCTTTTATAGTTCTTTTTTCTTGGGATAGAGATATCCCATTTTCACAGTTGTTTAAATTACTCGCTTCTGTTAGGTTAGATAGAGTTTTATTATTACTGCACTAGAAAATTTGAATAACGTTTAAAATAAAAAACCCCCGAATTTTCGGGGGTTTTTTGAATAAGCCCAATAATAAATTATAATCCTACTCTAAATCCAGCATTAAACGTTGTTGGTAAACCAACATAAACTTCTGCTGAACTAGCTGAGTGTGATTGGTAGTATTCTCCATTAACTTTATAACCGTTATACTGACTGTTATCGGTTGCTTCCTGAACATAAAGTTCATTCAACAAGTTAAATATGTGTCCAAAAACGGTTACATCTAAACCAGCAACTTGTCCTGGTATCTTATAATTTATGTGTAAATCAACCAGACTGTATGAAGGTATTTGCCAGCTTTGTGCTCTATCATTTGGATCAGTTCTGCTAAATGGATCAAATGCAGAATAATATGTATCATAGAATCTCCACGCAATTTCAGTCTGAAGTCCAACTGGCCAGAAGCAAGTAACTGAAGCAGCAACCTGAGTCTGAGGTGCGTCACCAACTTTAAGATCCTTAAGGGCATAAGTATATTCTTCTACAGTATTTGGCTCAGATTGATCAGGGATATATCTTCCACTAACGTCATTAGTATATGTCCAGAATCCCTGGCTGGCAGCAACGTCAAATCTTATGAATCTGATTGGCTGATAGGAAGCGTCAAGTTCAATTCCTGCAAATCTGGTATCAATACCATCTAATCTGACAAATCCATCACTACCATCTGCATTAGTTACTGTAACGGCCTGATACCTACCTGTCCAGTTTGTGAAATAACCATTTAATTTAACATTCAATTTATTATTCATTAACATTGAATTAATTCCTAATTCACCTGATATGAATTTTTCACTGTTAGGATCAGGAACTTTTGTTCCGGTAACATCATCAATAACCTGATCAAAGATGGGAACTTTAGCTACATAACCAGCATTTGCATAAACATCAACCTGATCACTTATTCTAAAACTTGCACCACCTTTAAATTGGTAACCATTTATAAAGTCACTTTTAACTTCTCTTTCATTACCGGATGCATCTTTAACAAAATGATCAACAAAATCATATTTAACAACTGAATAACCAGCCGTAGCATAGAATGTCCATTTGTCGCGGGTATATTCACCTTGTAAATAACCACCTAACCAATTAACTGTATTTGTATTGTCGTAATCAATATGATCGCCTAATTTCTTATAATATTGGTTTCCACTTTCGAACTGATTACCTGAAAAATAAAAATAATCGTTTCCTAACAAATCTCTGATTTCCCTAAAATGATCAATTGATGCAATTCTTCCATCAATTCCGAAAGATAGATTAAGGTTTTCCGTAGCTTTCCAGTATAATTTAGAAATTAAGCCCCAGGTCCATTGAGAATTTACACTGTTCCTCAATATACCTCCACGATTAGCATCACCACTTATATTATTTGAAATTATATACTGAGTGGGGCCATTACCAAAGTCAACCGTATCGATATGTGTCATGTTACGAGCAATTGTAGCATCCCAGTCTACAACCTGCTGTAGAAGATCTCTATTGTACATCATACTTCCAAAGGTTCCACTACCACCACCAAGTCCGCCAGAATAATAAACAGTAGAATATAAACTTGTTTTAGGAGAGAATTGTGAATACCAGTTTAAGTTAACTATTGGTTTATGATAGTAGTTTTCTCTTTCGTGTAAAAATGAGGGATCATAACGCTGATTAACATCATTATTCCAATATGATCTCTGCCATTGCAAACCCTGGTAGGAAGTACTAACACCTTTCCAGTTTGAGTTGTATAGTCTACCTTGTTCTCTTAATTTTTTATCATTTAAAGCCATATCAGGATAACCTAAATCCATTGCCAACTGATGGCTATATGTAGCTGCATTTAATTTATAAAGATTCTGTCCGTGTTGTTGTGGAGCACCTAAAGCATATAACTCTAATCTGTTCTTATCGTTTAACTGATAAGAAGTACCTAGATAATATGCCCATGCATCTGTATATGTTTTATCAACAACTCCATTACCAACCTTACGAACACCTCCAATACTTAAAGCAAATTTGTTATCAATCACTCCGGTATTCGCATATAAAGTTTGCTTTGAAAAACTACCAGAACCGATTTCTGATTGGTATAAAACACCGGCCTTCTGCTTTGTTGGATCGGTAATAACATTAATTATACCTCCTACTGATGGTGTGGCCAACGTAGTTGCACTGAGACCTCTTTGTATCTGGATTGAAGAAGTAACGTCTCCTAATCCATCCCAGTTTGACCAGTAGACCCAGGCATTTTCCATATCGTTAATTGGAATACCATTTATCATTATTGCGACATTTCTTTGATCAAATCCACGAAGATTAATACGTGAATCACCGGCACCGCCACCTTGCATTGTTGAATAAATAGATGGTGTAGAGTTTAAGACAAGAGGAATATCCTGAGAACCCAGATTAAATTCGATATCTCTTTTAGTAATATTCGTAAATGCAACAGGTGTTTCCCTATCCTTTGCTCTATCAGAAATCACCTCCACCGAAAGTGTGAACTGATATTCCGTCATTGAAAAATTCAACTTCATATCAGAACTAACAGTTATTTCTTTTTCAATTTTAGTATATCCAATATAACTGCAAGTAATTGTATAGGTGCCGGCATCAACTTCAATTGAATATTTGCCGTCTGCATCAGTAGCTGCGCCCCAGGACGTACCTGTAAGGTAGACGTTTGCACCAATTAGCACATCTCCTGTAGCTGCATCATCAACTTTACCAGAAAGATTATACTTCTGTGCAAAAGTTGAAAACGAGAGTAGGAGAACAAATGCAAGAATAGATAGGTATAGTTTTTTCATATATCCTCTCCTTATTTTGGAATTAGATTTGTTAATATTATTTGGAGTGTTACCACACGCCTCTGGTAAATTTCCCCGAACAAAATAATTAATTAATGACAGGTAAATATTAGCTATCTGAAATTCTAATTCAAGCTTGGAGGATAATCTTATTGAAAAATTAATATTCACTTAATAGTAAATTTGCCCAAAATGAGACTTTTGTGAAAGTTTATTTTAATTTTTTCTGTGATGTCTCTCATATAATTTTTAAACTTTTGCAGTTCAACTGGGGTTTGAATGTCCTATATTACTCTCTAAAATTTTATGAATATAATTCAATCTTTAGAATGGAACAATTAAAAATTCCTTATATAAAATATAATTTGGATAATGGTCTAGAAGTTATTCTTCATCAAAGCAAATCTGCGCCACTTGTATCCGTCAATCTCTGGTATAAAACAGGTTCTGCAAACGAAGTTAAAGGTAAAACCGGACTAGCTCATCTCTTCGAACATATGATGTTCCAGGGTTCTGAAAATGTCGCAAAAGAAATGCACTTCAGATACATTCAGGAGGCAGGCGGAACTCTTAATGGTTCAACAAGTTTTGACAGAACAAATTACTACGAAAAACTACCGGCTAATTCGTTGGAGCTCGCTCTCTGGCTGGAATCGGACAGGATGGGTTTTTTCCTGAATTCACTCACTGAAGAAAAACTTAACAACCAAAAAGATGTAGTTTTTAATGAAAGGCTTGAAAGATACGACAACCAGCCTTACGGACTTGCATGGGAGCTAATAGTAAAAAATCTGTACCCTGAATTGCATCCATATAGCTGGCCAACCATTGGATTCCCTGATGATATAAAAAGTTATACTCTTGAAGATGTAAAAAGCTTCTTTCAGAAATATTACTCACCAAATAATTCTACACTTGTTATTGCCGGAGATTTTGCAATTGATGAAGCAAAACAATTAGTGACTAAATATTTTGATGATATAGCAGTTGGAACTGATTTTCAAAATATAAAGATGCCCGAAGACTTTTCTTTAAATGTGAATAAACAAATTAAACATCCTGATCAGGTACAACTTGAACGAATTTATCTTGCATGGCCAACCTGTAAAATATTTGACAGGTATGATGCACCACTTGAAATACTATCAGATATACTAACCGGATCCAAAGGCTCAAGATTACATAAGAAACTGGTTATTGAAGAAGAACTTGCTCAGGATATTTCGGCATTCCAGTTTTCAGGTAAATACGGCGGACATTTTATGTTTGCAGCTACTGTTAAACCTGGTGTAACTATTGATCTTATAAAAGAAATAATATTCAATGAAATTGAATACGTTACTACCAAAGGCATAACGTTAAAAGAACTTACTCGTTCTAAAAATTCAATAAGTTCTCATTTTATTTTTGGGTTGCAAAATCTTGATAGTCTTGCTGATCAATTGAATCATTATAATTTATATCTCGGTGAACCCAATTCGTTTTCATTTGATCTGAACCGGTATTTATCTGTTGATGAAAATTCAATTAAAAATGTTTGCGGGAATTATCTTCGCAATCCATATCTCGAACTATTAATTACCCCTAAAAATAATGCTTGATAGAAAAATCAAACCCACTACCGAAAAAACGATTAAATTCGATCCTCCGTCACTTAGTGTATTTTCATTGTCGAATGGACTAAGTGTTTATTTTGTACAAAAAAACGAGTTGCCAATTATCAGGATTAATTTATTACTGTACAGCGGCAGTCGTGTTGATCCTGAAAAATTAAAAGGGCTGGCAAATCTAACTTCGATGTGCATTGATGAAGGCGCAGGAGGGATGACTGCAGTTGAACTTGCTGATGAATTTGAAATGCTTGGTACACATATTTCTGTAGGTGCTGACGATGATATTATTCAGCTTTCGATGCAGGTACTATCCGGTAATTTCGAACCTGCATTTAGTTTATTTTCAAAGGTTTTACTCACGCCTAATCTTTTTGAAAAAGAATATGATCAGGAAAAAAGGAAACTTATTACAACCTTGCTGCAGTTAAAAGATGATCCGGATTATCTTGCTGATACTTCATTTGAACATATAATTTTTGGAAATACTAATCCTTACGCTAATCCAACTTTAGGAACCAAAGAAACTATAAATAATATTTCACTGGAAAATTTAAAGGCGTTTTATAAAAACAATTTTTCACCTAAAAATTCTTCATTGATTGTCGTAGGAAATATTAATGAATCAGAATTGAAATCAAAACTTGAAAATCAATTGGGTGCCTGGAAGACAAAATATGATAATTTGGTCTTTAACGATGTTAAAACTACTCTCAATAAAGATATAATTATTGTAAATAAACCAGGATCAGTACAAACGGAAATAAGAATTGGTTATGTGATTGGAAGAAGAAATAAAGAGAACTATTTTCAAAGATTATTACTAAATACAATTCTTGGTGGACAGTTTTCAAGCCGGATTAATCTGAATCTTCGCGAGAAACATGGTTATACTTATGGTGCGCACAGCAGGATAGGCTACTATCAACACTCAGGATTCTTCCAGGTTTCAACCTCAGTTGGAATTGAAAATTCTGTTAAGGCTCTTGAACAAATTTTTATTGAACTTAATGAAATTAGAAATGGTGTTAGCAAGGTTGAAGTTGATTTTGCAAAAGATACAATTACAAAAAGATTTCCTCTCGGTTTTGAAACTTATGGTCAAATTTCACAGAACATAAAAACTCTTTTACTGCATAAGCTGGATTATTCTTATTTAGATGAATATATATCGAGAATTAAAGAAGTTGAAAGAAATAAGATTAATAATGAAGCAACTGTTTGTATCAAGCCGGATGAAATGGCAGTTGTCCTGGTTTGTGACAAAACCCGGATAAATAATAATGAGCTTGAAAAATTCAATCGTGAAATAAAAGAACTGGAGTTTGATGATTTGTTTAATTCGTAGACGTCAAATTTTCATTTTTATGAAATTGAACTTCAGAAGGATTTAAAAATTTCACTCCTCTTTTGCGCTGCACAGAAAATTCGGGAAGCAATTCCTGGAAATCATTTTTTTCAACAACAATATTTACATAAGAACTATCCGCATTTGTCCTGAGTAAATAATTAAATTTTTCTTTGATATTATTTCCCGGCTGCTTATTCAAAAAACTAAACTGATCAACACTGAAATGTTTAATATTTCTGTGATCTAATTCGTGCAAAATGAATTTTCCATCTTTCGAATTGAATAAATCTGATTCAGGGTCAATCAAAATAAAAATTGCATTTGCAAAGCTTCCAAGAATAGATTTTAGTGAACCATTTATCCTGTTTTCTGAATATCCTGAACTAAGTTTAAATTTTAGTTCGGAGATATTATCGTCTAGAAGAATCGCATATTCCTTATTACTTTTTTTTATAAAATTAACATTATCTGCTGATTTGGAAGAAGGAGAAATGATTACACAAAATGGTTCCGGGATTCCTATTAAAAGTGAATCTTCTGAATCACTCAATTGAAAATCATTCAACATTATTCCAAAGACTCCTTTTTGTCTTTCGCCCTTTCCGTAAGTTAACGTTGCTTTTAATTTTAAATAATCACCCGAATAAATATTCAACTCTGTTTCTCCCCCGGCTTTGATTTCTAAACATTCAAGCCTTGCATCAACTTGGTGGAAATTATTAGATAAATCTACCAGCAATTCAGGAATTGTCAGATCCTTTGGAAGAAATATTTTATAGTTTTTGTAAAGTGAATCATATTTGGTTTTACTTCGTTTAATTTCTTTTTTCCAGTCATTTTCAAAACCAAAATTATCTAAGGTTAAATTAAAGATTTTATCAAGTTCTGATCCATAAACTTCTGTAAACTTGGCGGCTTTTGATTTTTCAGGTTGGTAAATTTTTGTGACAACGACATCAACGACGAAAAGAAACACGGTGGTCGCAAATAAAATAAAAATTAATTTTTGCTGGCCGTGACTAAATTTCATTTGATGTGAATAAATTGATCTTATCTATTTTTAAAATCTGGCTTTCTCTTTTCTAAAAATGCAGTTGTTCCTTCTTTGAAATCTTCAGTACCGCAGCAAAGTGCAAATAAACTTGCTTCAAATTTAAGACCTTCTTTTAAAGAAAGTTCATTTACTGAGCGAATTGCTTTTAACGAATTCTTTATTGCTTGCTGACCTTTTGACGCAATTTTTTCGGCTAGTTCAATTGTTTTATTCAGTAGTCCATTCTGAGGATAAATCTTATTAATCAATCCTAATCTAAGTGCTTCGTTAGCATCTATCATATCACCTGTTAAAATATATTCAGCTGCCCGGCCGGTATTAATTAATCTTGCTAAGCGTTGTGTTCCACCATATCCGGGAATAATTCCAAGATTCACTTCGGGCTGACCAAATTTTGCTTTCTCACCTGCAACTCTGATATGACAGGCAAGTGCGAGTTCACATCCACCGCCAAGTGCAAAACCATTTACAGCAGCAATAACCGGTTTATCAAATTGTTCAATTAGATTAAATACATATTGTCCACGTTCTGAAAATTCTTTCGCAGCTACGATATCAAGTTTATTTAATTCAGAAATATCAGCACCGGCAACAAATGCTTTTTCACCGCTTCCTGTTACAATCACCACGAAAATACTTTCATCAAATTTTAATTCACTAAACACATTTTCTAATTCATTTATTGTTTCATTGTTTAGTGCATTCAGTTTATCAGGTCGATTCATTGTGATTATCGCAGTGGTTCCCTTTTTTTCTAAAAGTATATTTATGAAATCCATATTCTTCTTTCAGAAATTGATAAATAATGGAAGTCGCACACTTAAGTTCATTGAAACGTATTGTTGAGACTGATAATAATGATATGCAATCATAATTTCAAGAAGGAACATTGAAATCCCAACACCGCCGCTGATTCCGAATTTAGAAGTCTCCTCTGTAAAATTTGTTCTGCCTGAATCAATTTTAAATTCATGTATGCGTTTTATAAAGGAATAATCTGCAGCCAATTCTACAACAGGCATTAATAAAACAACACTTTCAACCAAGGGTCTAAAATAATATCTTATTCCTAACTCAACAGGAATGGCTTGCGTTGAATAATTTGAATAATCGCTTGTCTGGTAAAAGCTTTGTGCGCCAGGATATTGTTCAAAACCAAGTCGCGAAAAAATAAAGAATGGAAGATTATCACTATCAGTGTAAGATAACTCAAGACTTAATCCATAGCCAAGATCCGTTGTATTGGCAAAATCACCAACAGGAAGTCTGGGACCAACGCCTGCAGAGACAAAAACACCAGTTGCTTTTGAAGCCGGAGGTTTTTCAGCAAACACAACTGAAGTACAAATTGTGATAAGAATAATTGAAAGTACAGATTTGATTAATCTCATTTGTCCAAAAATACTAAAATGAATATTACTCTAAAATTATTTACTGGTGATTGGCCTCACTTATTTTCCAATTTAATTCTGATTTCTTTATTCACTCCAAATTTATTTACTAATTCACCGCCATAAAACCCTGTCTTAAGAACAAAGAAAATTCCTAAAGCTGAAAGTAAAAGAATTATAACCTGGTAATAAGAATTAAATTTCTTTTTTACTACTAAATAAGTTCTCCCAATAAGCAATACAAAAAAATACCAGGTTGTAATATTTGCAAATGTTTGGTGATCATTAAAAACTTGTAAACTCTTTGCATCCCAACCTCTAAATTCAGAATAAGCCTGGTTGCCAGTTAATACAGCAACGAAAGCACCAATAATTCCAAGAAACAAAATCAGATGAGCAGCTTTGAATAAAAACTCTTTTTTAAATATTACTGCCAAAAGCTCGAATAAAAAATAAGTTGTAAAAAGCGCTATTGGAAAATGCACTATGTAAGGATGTAACCGGGATAACTCTTCCAAAATATTTCTCTAATAGTTTCTGATCAGTATTTAACTTTAAATAAAAACAAACCTTTTGCCGGAACAGACTCTCCAGCTACTTCCCTGTTTTTAGCTTCTACAATTTGAATGATTTTTTTTTCAGCATCTTTTAATTTTGAAACCGATAGTAGTGTACCAATTATAGTCCTGACCATTCCATGAAGGTATCTGTTTGCTTCGATAAAAAATATGATAAAGTCTCTGGTTGCTTTCCAATGAATATCATAAATATTGCAAATTTTATTTTCTGTCTCAGATTCTTTTTTGCAGAACGATGAAAAATCTTTTTCACCGAGTAAAATTTTACTCAGACCATTCAATGTTTCAACATTAATATCATTAAAAAACCGGTATGAAAAATTATCATAAAAAGGAGATTTAAATTTACTGAATAAATATAAGTATGATCTTTTTCTGGCATCGAATCTTGAGTGAAAACTTTCATTAACAATTTCCATACTTCTTATTGAAATATCCTTTGGTAAAACAGAGTTGAGTGAATAAGAAAATTTTTGGCATTCAAGGTTTTGTTCGCTTTTAAAATTTGCTACCTGCCCCAACGCATGAACACCTGAATCAGTTCTGCCCGATCCAATCAGATTAACTTCTTCTCCGCTTATTGTTTTTATACCATTAACGATGGTTTGCTGAACAGAAATTCCATTGGTTTGAATTTGCCAGCCACAATAATGTGAACCATAATATTGTAGAACTAACTTATAATTTTTCATTCTTGGATAGTCATTAGGGTAAATGTTTCAAACATGGAATAAGTTACAATTAAAGAATTTTGATACTCTTTTAAAGTTTTAAATATTCTTAAATTTGTTCAATTTCAAAGAAAATAAAATATTTTTTTACCAACTATTGATTTTGAAAAGTTATTGTTAAATATTAAGTATTGGCACTAATATTGCGTCATATTCAGCAATAAAATCCAATATCATTTTAATTAGCTGATTAGAATATTTTGAAAAAAGATTTTTCATTAAATCAATTCGAAGCCATTTTCAATTCCTCTCCAACCGGAATTCATAATTATGAATTAAATCAGAACAACCAGCTAATTTTCAAAAGTTTCAATTCTCCATCAAAAAAGATTTTTAATGTTGATCACGACACATTATTAGGTAAAGAAATAGCCCAGGCATTTCCTAACTTGTTTTTGGATTCTTCTGTACAAAAATACAAACAAACTGCTATAGATGGTTCATACTTTAAAAAAGAAATTGTTGAATACAAAAATGAAAAGATAAAAAGAGCATTTGAAGTTTCTTCTTCTCAAATATCACAAAATAAATTAGCAGTATTTTTTAATGATATTACTTCGATAAAAAAAACAGAAAATGATTTAAAAGTAACCTTAAAAAGATTTAAAACCATTGTAGATTCAATTCTTGATCTTTCTAGGATTGAAGCAAATAAACTGGAAATGAATAAATCGAATTGCAATGTTAATCAAATTGTTAAACAACAGGTTGCCCTGTTTGAAGGATTTGCGTTAAAGAAAAAGATCTATCTAAAATATATCCAACCAATGCAGGATATCTATACATTTCTGGATGAACAGATATTCAGACAAATACTGAATAACCTTATTAATAACGCTATTAAGTATACTCTAAAAGGCGGCGTAACTTTAACCTGTGCAGCAGAAACAAAAACAAATATGAATTATGTTAAGATAGTTATTGAAGATACCGGCATAGGTATTTCAAAAGAAAATCTGAACATTATTTTTGATGAGTTCAGACAGGTAAGTGAAGGATTTAACCGGCAGTTTGAAGGCACTGGACTGGGATTAACATTAACAAAAAGGTTTGTTGATCTTTTAAATGGAACAATAAAAGTTGAAAGTGAAGTAAACCGTGGCTCAAAATTTATTTTGTTATTCCCTGAAAACATTCCAGCTTCAGATATTATATCAGAAAAATATGGTATGCCGGAATTTTTTATCAATAACGGTACAAACGGAAAACAAGATTTGCCAAAAGTGTTATTAGTGGAGAATGACCAATACAGCAGTGACGTAACTAGAATGTTCCTGAAAAAGATTTGTGCAATAGACGTTGCAAATACCGGTGAAGAAGCAATAGAAATGGCAGAAGAAAATGATTACAAAATAATTTTAATGGATATCAATCTGGGAACAGGAATCAGTGGAATTGAAGCAACTAAGAGTCTAAGATCCATAAAAAAATACAGGCAAAAACCAATTATTGCACTTACTGCTTTCGCAATGCAAGGTGATAAGGAAGAATTTATTCAATCAGGCTGCAATGATTATTTATCAAAACCTTTTACTAAAAATAGTCTTCAGAATGTAGTTAATAAATATTTGTAGAAGAGATAAATTCTTTTATTTTTCTAATTGTAGTTTGATAGCTCTTAATAATTACAACTATTAAGAAATAAAAATGTCCTCAAACGCTCTAAAAATAACACTGGTCTATATTGTTATTGGCAGCTTGTGGATTCTACTTTCAGACTTAGCTCTTCAACAACTTGTAGGACTAGAAACGCTGACTCAATGGCAAACCATCAAAGGATGGTTTTATATTATTGCGACCGGTATACTTCTTTATTTTGCTATACAACACTCGGAAAAATCACTACTAAAAAAAAGCAACGAATTACTCACTAACGAAAAAAAATTCCGCGAAGCTGTAGATCACATAAATGCTCTTTTTATTATTTACGATTCTGAGCGAAGAGTTCAGTATTTGAATAAAACAGCTATCAGAATTTCAGGAAAAAAAATTGAAGATTTTATCGGCAAAAAAGATGAGGAGATTTTTCCACCGGAATTTACCCAGGCATACCTGCCGCTGCTTTTAAAAGCTTTTGAATCAAAAAGTTTTCAAACAGGCGAAAGAGAATTTTATTATAACAATAAGATTTATTATTCCGTAGTTGAAAATATACCGGTTCTTGATGATCAAAATAATATACATTTTATGATAGCGATCTGGCATGATGTAACAGAACAAAAGCTTTATGAAAATAAATTAATGGAATCAAAAACTGAATTAAAGGAATTGACACATCATTTAAATACTGTAAGAGAAAATGAAAGAGCTTCGATATCAAGAGATATACATGATCATCTTGGTCAAATGCTAACCGGGATGAAAATGGATTTGACTATGCTGAAGAAAAAATTAAATGAAGGACAACCGCCAGATGATAAAATCAACCAGCTTGAATCGGAAATAAATGAAACAGTAAAATTAACCCGCAGAATCAGTGAAGAATTGAGACCACCAGCTATCGATGACTTAGGTCTGCTTGCATCTGTGGATTCACATATCGATGCATTTCAAAACAGAACAGGGATTAAATGCAATTTATCCTCTAACATTGGTGAATTAAAATTAACTGATCAGTTGCCAATTAATATATTCAGGATAATACAGGAGGCTCTGACAAATGTCGCCCGTCATTCAAAAGCCACTAAAGTAAATATTAATCTTAATGTTAATAATTCAGAACTGTTACTCGATATCGAAGACAACGGGATTGGATTTAATATAGATGAGATACAACAAAAAACTTTTGGTTTGCTTGGAATGCGTGAAAGACTGGGTATTATTAATGCGAGTTTTGAATTTAATTCTAAGATTAATAAAGGGACGAAAATCTCAGCTAAAATTCCAATTATTAATGAGATGAAAACTGAATGATTAAATTAATTATAGCAGATGATCATTCAATTGTAAGAAGAGGAATTGTTGAAATAATTTCCGAAATGAAGAATGTAAAAATTCTTGGGGAAGCAGCTAGCGGAATTGAGTTACTTGAACTTTTATCAAAACAGAGTTGTGATATGGTTATTATGGATATTTCAATGCCCGGAAGAAGCGGAATGGAAATTCTTGTTGATATAAAGTTGAACTATCCAAAAGTAAAAATATTAATCCTGAGTATGCACCCTGAAGATAAATATGGATTAAGAGTTTTAAAGTCAGGTGCTGATGGTTATCTCTCAAAAGATATTGCAGCTGAAGAATTACCTAATGCTATTATTAAAATTATGGGAGGCGGAAAATTCTTAAGTCCACAATTAACAAACCAGATAATTGAATCTATAGGGAAAAAAGAGCAGAATCTATCGTTGCACTCAGAATTATCAAACAGGGAGTATGAAGTGTTTACACTTCTAGCCTCCGGAGAAAACGTTACTTTAATTGCAAAAAAATTATCTTTAAGTGTACCGACTATCAGTACATACAGGTCCAGAATTCTTAACAAAATGAAAATGAAAACAAACGCTGATTTAACATATTACGCAATCAAAAACAGCTTAATTGATTGAAGCATATTCTTGTCATAATCTCTACTACAAACCTTCAAACCATTTCTTTACATTAGATTCATTTTTAAATCTATACTTACTTTTTGATTCGTTGAATAGATTTCGTCTGAAAATTTTCAAAAACCTAACATAGAATCAAAAATATATGGTACTTATTGCTGATGATTCACCTATAATAAGAGAAAAGTTAATCGAGCTATTATCATCCGAACCTTCAATTAAATTCCTTGAATGTGCGAAGGATGGTAAGGAGGCAGTAGAAAAAATAAAATCACTAAAACCAAATATTTTAATCCTTGATTTAAGTATGCCCGGCATCAGCGGTTTTGAAGTATTGAAATTTGTTAATGAAACAAGTCCGTTAACTAAATCAATTATTCTAACAAATCATTCAGGGGAATTATTTAAAAAAAAAGGCAAAAGAATTAGGATGCTATTCTTTCCATGATAAATATTCTGATTTTGAATTGGTTATTGATGAAGTAAGAAAATTAAAGAATGAAACCAATGCTGAGGAAACTAATTTATGAATTCGATGTCTAATAAAAAAAATATTGATAAACTTAATATCGACTTCCAAACTGATCAACAAGATGTAAGTACATTTTTCTCCGGTGGCACAATTAAGAATAAAAAAGTTTTCCAGGCTTTAATAGAGAACTCCTCAGATATCACTACAGTAATCGATAAAGAAGGTCGCATTTTATATGCAAGCCCATCAAATAAAAGATTGACAGGCTACGATTTTGAAGAGTTGAACGGGGTGGTTGTTTTTGAGTTGATTCATCCTTTAGATGTTCAATTGGTTAGAGATATTTATTTAAAATATTTAATACACCTGGAAGAACTGAAGCCTTTGAATTCCGGTTTTGCACTAAATCTGGTGACTATGTATACATTGAAGCAATTGCTAATAATCTTCTTCATGACCCGGAGCTTCAATTCATTGTCATCAATTCCTGGGATATAACAGACCGAAAACAAAAACTGGAAGAACTGATAAAGCTCTCAAGTATAATTGAACAAAACCCGGTTTCAATAATAATAACAGATAAAAATGCCCGTATAAAATACGTCAATAAAAAGTTTACGGATCAAACCGGATATACAATTGAAGATGTTCTGAATAAAAACCCGAATATTCTTCAATCTGAAATTACCGATCCCAAAACTTTTGATGAAATGTGGAGAGTTTTGCTTTCAGGAAAAACCTGGCATGGTCAATTTTGTAACAAGAAAAAGAATGGCGAACTATTTTGGGAAGATGTTTCGATTTCACCTATAAAGGATTCTAATGGGTCTATAATTTATTTCGCTGCAGCACAGGAAGATATAACAGAAAAGAAAAAGATACTGGAAGAGATTAATCTACGTGATAAAATATTAAGCGCGGCCAGTTTTACCGCACATCATTTGTTGAAAAATACAAACTGGTCCGATGTTATGGATTCAATTCTGGAAAAACTTGGCAGAGCCTGCGAGGTGGATAGAGTATATATTTTTGCAAACCGCTTGAATGCAAATGGTAACCTGGTCTGTAACAAAATATTTGAATGGGTAAATGATGGAATTGAACCTCAATTAAATAATCCGCAGTTCCTAAATTTTAGCTATAGTGAAAACGGTTTTACTAAAATTCAATCTACCTTAGAAAAGAATATAGCTTTCTATGGTGATATAAATTCTTTTGACCAACCTATTAAAAAACTTTACAGTCAGCATGATATAAAATCAATATTGATCCATCCGATTTTTGTTGATACTGAATGGTGGGGATTTATAGGATTTGATAACTGTAAATCGAATCAAGACTGGACAAAATCATTACGGGATGCGTTAGGCGTAGTTGCAGATACACTCAGCGCAGCTTTATATAGAAGAAAATCAGAAGAACATCTAATAGAGGCAAAAGTTCAAGCAGAAGAATCAAACAGACTAAAAACTAATTTCCTTGCAAATATAAGTCATGAACTTCGAACACCAATGGTTGGCATAATGGGTTTCACTGAAATGCTTGCTGAAGAAACTACAGATAAAGCTACAAAAGCAATTTTGGATATTATATATTCAAGTTCAGAAAGATTAATGGATACAATGGATTCAATTCTTAATCTTTCCAGGATTGAATCAGCTCGTTACGAATTTGAAACGCAAACAATTAATCTTTATCCCATTCTTCAATCTGTATTTGAAAATTATAAAGACACAGCCGAACGCAGAGGATTGGAAATGAAATTATATTCAAATAATACTGAACTATATGCAAGATTGGATGAAAAATTTACACATCAGATACTTTCTAATATTGTCAAAAATGCTATTAAGTATACTGAGAAAGGATCAATTACGATTAAAGCTGAGTATAAAAACAGCACAAGTAATTCAGTTAATATTTTTATAAGCGATACCGGGATTGGGATTCCACCAGAATATCAGAAAATAATATTTGAACCTTTTAGACAGGTAAGTGAAGGTTATAACAGAAGGTTTGAAGGCGTTGGTTTAGGATTAACTATTACAAAAAAATTCGTGGAATTAATGGGAGGAAAACTTCAACTTGTCAGTGAAGTCAACAAAGGTTCGACGTTTACAATTTCATTTCCAATGATCAAAAACTAATTAAATATTTGGGGAAAAGTATTTGATTACTAATCAATAATTTTTACTCCGAACGTCGGCAAAAGTTTCTATGGAGGGCCTCCTGTAGATTCTGATTTCCGGCTTCGGAGTAGATTTTAAGAAACATAAACAGTCTTAATATTTACAAACTCCCTGATTCCAAAAGAAGATAATTCCCTGCCGAAACCAGACTCATTTATTCCACCAAATGGCAAACGTGGATCAGACTTTACAAAAGAATTAACAAAACAAGCTCCGGCATTTAATTTTGTTTTCGCAATTTCATTCCCTCTATTTATATCTTTTGTGAAAACTGCTGCAGCTAATCCGAATATTGAATCGTTGGCAATATTGATGGCTTCGGTTTCATCTTTAACTTTGATCAGTGCGGCAACCGGACCAAACAGTTCTTCTTCATAAGCCGGACTTCCTTTTTTAACATTACCTAAAACAGTCGGTGGATAAAACGCACCTTTATCTTCTAGGATATTTCCACCGAGCAATAATTTTGATCCAAGCGAAATACTTTTTTTTACTTGCTCATGAAGTTCATTTCTTAAAGATATACTTGCCTGTGGACCTAAATCATTTTGTTCATTCATCGGATCACCCATTTTTTTCAACTTCATTTTTTCGACGAATAATTTTTCAAATTTACCATAAACCTTTTCTACTATAATAAAACGCTTTGCAGCAATACAACTCTGCCCACCATTAATCAACCTGGAATTAACACAAGAAGTTGTAGCCAAATCCAAATCAGCATCTTCAAGAATTAAATATGGATCACTTCCACCCAATTCCAGAACAGTTTTCTTTATTACTGACCCTGCAATTGACGCGACTGCTTTTCCAGCAGGGACACTTCCGGTTAATGTAACAGCTTTAACCAATATATGTTTTATTACATATTCCATTTTAGATGAAGGATAAATAATTGTCCGAAAAAGATTTTCAGGGAATCCAGCTTCTCTAAAAACCTCTTCAATTGCAAGAGCGCAACCAGAAACATTTGAAGCATGTTTTAAAATTCCTGCATTACCTGCCATTAATCCCGGAACAGCAAATCTGAATACCTGCCAGAAAGGGAAATTCCAGGGCATTACAGCTAGCACAATTCCAAGTGGTTGAAATGAAACGTAACTTCTTGATGCATCTGTCCTGATTTCTTCATCCATTAAAAATTTTTCCACATTCTCTGCATAGTAATCACAAACCCATGCACACTTTTCAACTTCCGCTCGTGATTGAGCAATTGGTTTTCCCATTTCTTTTGTCATCAACAAGGAATACTCTTCACTTTTTTTTCGCAATACCTCGGCAGCTTTATTCATTTTTCCGGATCGGATTTTAAAATCGACATCTTTCCAATCCAAAAAATCTTTATGGGATTTTTCCAGGATTTCATTAATTTCACCCTGGCTCATCTCATTATAATTTTGAATAATTGACTGATCGAAAGGGTTAATTGATTGAGGCATGATAAAACCTTTCAGTTTTATTGACTGGTAATTATTCGGTAGTTTTATTTTTTCTCTTAATGATCACCAATGTTTTATCGTCAGTGTATTGACCGTCTTTTGCAAACTTAATCACATCATCCAGAATAGTATATACAATTTCTTTAGCAGATAAATTCCTGCACTTCTTGATTACTTCTGAAAGTTTTTCTTCACCATAGTGATCAAAATTTTTATCTGCAGATTCGGTAACCCCATCGGAAAATAAAACAAGTGCATCACCGGGATGAATGTTTACGCTATCAATATAATATTTCGCGTTTGGTGCAGGACCAAGTAAAGGACCCGTAGGATTTAACAATTCGATTTCGCCGGTTGAGCTCCGTATTAACATCGGCGGATTATGCCCGGCATTAGCATACATAAATAAACCGCTCCTGTGATTTGTAAGTTCGCCATAAAACAAGGACGCAAATTTATCATCTTCAAAAATTTTACTTACAAGTTGGTTCATTTTTCTCATTAGCGCAGAAATTTTGATCTCAAAACCGTTTGCCATTCTTAAAGCACCTGAAATATACATCGCTTCTGCTGCTGCACTAACACCTTTGCTCGCTGCATCTCCTATTGCAACTCCTAGTCTTTCACTATCTTCACCAAACTCGAGATAGTCAAAAAAATCACCGCCAACTATTTCTGCCGGATCTGTAATCCCATACAATTGATAATCATGAAAATTATATTCGTGTTCTGGTAAAATACTTTTTTGAAGTTGTCTTGCTTTATCAAGATCTTCACGTAAATGCTTCTCTTTAGCAGAAGATCTTTTTTGTTTTATTTGAGAAGTCAATGCAGTGGCAATAATATTTAAAGTTATACGGAAGTCTTCATCAATTTTATTACTGTTTAGAGCCAACAGATATTCATAAAAGTATTTGCTATCTAGTTTTCTTCTGCTTCCAACTCCAGAAGCAGAATATTGAAAAATGCCTGCTTCACGTAGAACTTCATTAGTTTCGTGTCCAAGGATTGTTCGTTCTTTTGTAATCAGATCAAATATTGGGTAGTCATCAATTTTTAATTTAAAATCAGCGTTTATTCTTTCAACATTACCTGTTTGATATAATATTCCGTAAGATCTTTTAGACTCTTCAAGCTGCCAGATTCTGCCGCCGTTAATATCAATATTTTCATTGTCAACAATCTTATTTATCGCTGTAATAAGCATATCAGTTTCTGATTCGAATTTACCCGAGGCGATTGTTTCAACAAGTTTATGTAATTTTCTTTGATCCAATTTTAAAATCCTACTTTGTATAAAAGTTAATCATATTTTGAATTGCTCTTTTGCAAACGGGACAAAATTTATCGATAACAATTGATTTCATTGTACAATCCTGCATCGGTCTGTATACTCCCCTTTCAACATATCCTCCTCCTTCAAAAGCACCCACTTTATTTTCATATTCTGATGTTGTTGGAGTCGGAATTGGAGTGTTTTCATCAACCAGATCTTTCCACTTTGATTTAAAGTTTACAAGCGTCGTAATATTGGATTCGAGCGGTTCAACATCAAGTGAATAAAAATCCTGGTAAGCAACATCGGATGTATAATATTCATCAGCTAAAAATGCAAAGCCATGACTAAACTCATGAGTGAAAACAAATTCTCCATATTTGTTATCACTTGTGCAGACTGAGTAAAGATTGTAAATCGACCCGCCGCCGTACTTATCAGAATTAACAAGAATATAAATTTGGTCATAAGGAACATTCGAGGCAATATTTCGAAGTGTTTTGTTATCAGTGGTCATCAAATAACGTTCAAGATCAAAGGTGTAGAATGTAGTATTTACAATTGTATTTTTCCAAACATCATCTGCCGGGATATCTGTGCCCGAATCTTTAGAGGGAGCAAGTACGCCTCTAATATTGAATTTTTCTTTATTTTCTTTATACGGGGAACAGTTAAATAAATAACCGGCAAATCTTTCACAATCAGTTTTAAACTTTTCCATTTCATCTTTAGTATATCCGTCCGGGATAATAACAATATCAACCTTAACAGCAGGATCACCTGATGTAACTACATCAATTGTATCGAAAAGTTCCTTCCTTTCAGTCTTAATAAAATAATTTTCCGGGTCAATTTCATTTTCAAACTTCTTAACCAATTCATTTAATTTATTTCGACTATAAAATTCGACCTTGACCGGGGTTATTGGAAATGGAAATGTAACTGTTTCGCTAAAAGTTCTCGTTGTATGTTTAGCTTCCTCAGTCGTTTGCCATTCATTAAAAAGGGTTGAGTAACCTTTAGAATATATTACTTTTCCGGAATTCTGATCATGAACAATAAATTCATATCTTCCAAGATTTAATGTATCAATCAGGTTAATTTTTGAACCACCCCAATATGGCTCTTCAATTAATTCATCAAAGGAGTATGAATCACTTTCTTTGTTACCGGTATGATAATAATCCAGCCTTAATGTTTTGTCAAGAAAATAATCGTCAAAGTTTACCTGGGGAAAAACAATCGGAGATAAAAAGAAAACGAAGATAAAAATGTTCAGAAGAATTTGTTTTGCTTGCATAATACTTTTCAGAAATTTATTGTGATTAAGCAGTTACTTTTCGGGATCCGGGTTTAACTACAGGAATGTTTTCCTTACACATTGGACATTCATCCTTTAAATAAGAAACAACTTCCATTTTAAATGTGCTGAATTGAGGATAACCAAAATTTACCTTTCCATTGCTGCGATCTACTATGAATCCAATCCCGGAAACTTTGGCTTTGTTCAATTTAACAATATCCATCACTTCGAAAACAGAGCCTCCGGTTGTCACAACATCTTCACAAATTAAAATTTTTTCACCTTCATTAATTGTAAACCCTCTGCGAAGAGTAAGTTTTTTGTCTTCACGTTCTGC
This sequence comes from uncultured Ignavibacteriales bacterium, assembly GCA_963822905.1. Lineage (GTDB taxonomy): Bacteria > Bacteroidota > Ignavibacteria > Ignavibacteriales > Ignavibacteriaceae > CAWGJF01. The sequence continues at coordinate 1,262,199 of CAWGJF010000001.1, read as the reverse complement.
AAAAATAAATCTTTTATTTAATTGTCTGGCAACTTCCTGACCAACAACAAGTCCACCCATTGCAGGAGCAATAACTGTATCAACTTCATAGTTCTTAAAATTTTCTGCTATTAAAGAGCAAAGCATTTGTACATATTTCGGAAATTGCAAAACTTTTGCACACTGAAAGTAAACATTGCTGTGTCTGCCCGAAGTTAGTAGGAAATGACCTCTTAATAGTGCGTTTGAATTTTCGAACGCACTCAAAATCTCTTTTTCATTTGTAATCATATAAGTCCGTTTATTTTTTCAGCAAGTTTGAAATCTTTGTTTGTTATCCCGCCTTCACTGTGAGTTGAAATTGTGATTTTCACCTTGTTCCACGAATGAATAAAAATATCCGGGTGATGATTAATTTCTTCGGCAAAATTACCTACTTTATTTGTGAAGCTTAATGCTTCTACAAAATCCTTAAACTGGAATTCTTTTCCGATCTGGTTATTTTCAAAATTCCAGCCTGAAATTTCATGAATTCTCTTTTTGACTTCATCAGTTGTAAGTTTAATCATAAATGACCTCCATCATTTTTATCTGTTGCAGAATCAAATTTAAGCAAAAAAAAGCGCACCATAAAGATGCGCTTTTGATCTAAATTACTTAATTACAAATTATGATTTTTCCGGTTCACTTTTAGAATCGACCACTTCAGTAGCCTCATCATAAAATACAAGGTCCTCAGTCCCTTCAACATGTTTAGCAACTATCCGGGTACCTTCCTTGAATGAACCTCTTAATATTTCTTCTGCAAGTGGATCTTCAATATATTTTTGAATTGCTCGTCTTAAAGGGCGTGCGCCAAATTTCTCATCGAATCCTTTTTCAACAAGAAATTCTTTTGCAGTTTGATCAAGAAGAAGATCCATTTTATTTTCTTCAAGATTCTTATAAAGATCCCTTATTTCAATCCCGATGATTTCCATAATATCTTCTTTAGTCAGGCTCCTGAATACAATTGTGTCATCAATTCTGTTTAAAAATTCCGGATTAAATAATCTTTTCATTGCATCTTCAACAGTTGTTTTCAGGTGATCATGCTTATCTTTTTCATTCGCATCACTAAACCCGAAAGCACCACCATGTTTAATATCTCTGGTTCCAACATTCGAAGTCATTATAATAATAGTATTTTTGAAATCCACTTTTCTACCAAGACTATCCGTTAAAACACCATCATCCAGAACCTGAAGAAGAATACTGAAAATATCAGGATGTGCTTTTTCAATTTCATCAAAAAGAACCACCGAATAAGGTTTGCGTCTTACTTTTTCTGTAAGTTGTCCACCTTCCTCATAACCAACATATCCCGGAGGTGCTCCGACTAACCTGGAAAGTGAAAACTTTTCCATATACTCGCTCATATCAATTCTTACGAGTGAATCTTCTGAATCAAATAAATATCTTGCAAGTGCTTTACATAATTCAGTTTTTCCAACGCCTGTAGGACCGAGAAATATAAAACTTCCTATTGGTCTGTTTGGGCTTTTCAATCCGGCACGCGTTCTTCTGATAGCTTTTGTAAGCTTCATAATTGCTTCATCTTGACCAATAATTTGTTTTTTCAATGCATCATGCATTTTTAAAAGTTTGTCAGATTCAGTTTGTGCAATCCTGTTTACTGGAATTCCAGTCATCATAGCAACGACTGTAGCAATATCATCTACAGAAACATCATGTACTATGTCTTTTGTTTTTGCATCCCATTCACGTTTTGCAATTTCAAGTTCGGACTGCAGATTTCTTTCTTTATCTCTTAATCTTGCAGCTTCCTCATAATCCTGTCTTTTAACCACAGCTGCTTTTTCTCGTCTTACCTGTTCAATTTCTTCTTCAAGATCGAGAATTTCCTGCGGTACTTCAAAATTACCCATATGTACACGTGAACCTGCTTCATCAATTACATCAATTGCTTTATCCGGTAAATGACGATCAGTTATATATCTGTTACTTAACTTAACTGCAGATTCGACAGCACTACGGGAAAATCTGACGTGATGATGTTCTTCATATTTAAACTTGATGTTTTCAAGAATCTGAATTGTTTCATCGTAAGTAGGAGGATCAACCATAACTTTCTGAAATCTTCTATCAAGTGCACCATCTGTTTCAACATATTTTCTGTATTCATCAAGAGTTGTTGCGCCAATGCACTGAATATCTCCACGCGCAAGAGCAGGCTTAAACATATTTGAAGCATCAAGTGAACCTGAAGCACCGCCAGCACCGACTATGGTATGAAGCTCGTCTATAAAAAGTATTACGTCCCTGGCTTTTTCAAGCTCGTTCATCAGAGCTTTCATTCTTTCTTCAAATTGTCCGCGGTATTTCGTACCTGCAACTAAACCAGCAAGATCAAGAGTTACAACTCTTTTTTCCTGAAGTGTTCTGGGTACCTTCTTCTGGATTATTCTTAAAGCAAGTCCTTCAGCAATTGCAGTTTTACCTACACCTGGTTCACCAATTAAGACAGGATTATTCTTCTTTCTCCTGCTTAAAATTTGTGCTACTCTTTCAATTTCTTTTTCTCTTCCGACAACCGGGTCAAGTTTATCTTCAATAGCAAATTTTGTCAAATCCCTTCCAAAATTATCAAGTACCGGTGTTTTTGTTTTTTCAATTCTTTTATCTGCTGATAATGAATTCCTTATTGCATTGGGATCTTTGGAACTTTTGCTGCTCAATAATGCATTCAATTCTGCTCTTGCTGTATCATAAGTTACATTGAACTGATGAAGAATCTGAGTTGCTATGTTATCTTCATCTCTTAAAAGTGACAGCAATAAATGTTCAGTACCAATAACCTCTGCTTTATATATTTTGGATTCAATCTGTGTAATCTTTAAAACTTTTTCCGCTTGTTTAGTAAGCGGGATATTTCCAATTGTAAGAGTACCCCCAGAAGTACGCACTGTATCTTCTATAGCTTTTTTTAACTTAATTAAATCACAATCCAGATTTCTCAGCATCCTGATTGCCACACCCTGTCCCTCCCTGATAATTCCGAGGAGGAGATGTTCAGTACCGATATAATCGTGTCCAAGCCGCAGTGCTTCTTCCCTGCTAAGCCTGATCACATCCTGAAGCCTGTCTGAAAAATTTCCGTCCATTTGCTAACCTGATTTCGATTTTATGAAAAAATTGTGAACAATCTCAATAACCTATTCCAATATATAGATTTTATTTAGGATTATTTCAAGTTAAAGATTAAAATAAGATCACGAATACCCTACTCAATTTGAAGTTAAATGTAGGTATGTATTATTAATTACAAAAGTAAACAAAATAAATGCCAGATAAAGTATATAAATCGAGTAATCAATCAAGCCTGAAACAAGACTTTCCTATCAAATTAAAGAAACATCACTAAATGATTTTTGATACAAATAACATTTATCAGGACAGTGTGTCTAAATTAGTACTTAATTCCCCAGAACTATGACATTCAGTCAGATTTACAACAACCCAGAACTTTTACTTTGGAATAGACTATATTTGCACAAGAAATAAATTAAATTAGAATTTTTGGAGTGCATAAATGGAAGCTGTCACTGGATTATCATTAGTTGTAATTATTGCAATAGCCATAGTATTGATAATGTTTTTCTATTTTATCCCGGTTCGACTTTATATTGCGGCTATTTCTTCCGGCGTTAAGATAAAAATATTTAAAGACCTGATTGGAATGCGTTTAAGAAGAGTCCCGCCAAGTGTTATTATTGATAGTATGATTATGGCAACCAAAGCTGGAATTAATGTTCATCAGGGAATGCTTGAAGCACACTATCTTGCCGGAGGAAATGTGAAAAAAGTAATTGCTGCATTAATTTCTGCAGATAAAGCAAATATACAGTTGCCATTTGAACGTGCTGCAGCAATTGACCTGGCAGGAAGAGATGTATTGGAAGCTGTAAAAATGTCCGTACTTCCTAAAGTAATTGAAACACCTCTCGTTGCGGCAGTTGCAAAAGATGGAATTCAGTTAAAAGCAATTGCACGAGTAACAGTTAGGGCAAACATAGATAGACTGGTTGGTGGCGCTGGTGAAGCGACCGTGTTAGCAAGAGTTGGTGAAGGAATAGTTTCAACTATCGGATCAAGCAATTCACATAAGGAAGTTCTTGAAAATCCGGATAAAATTTCCAAAAGTGTTCTGGCAAAAGGCCTTGATTCAGGTACTGCTTTCGAAATTCTTTCAATAGATATTGCTGATGTTGATATTGGACAGAATATTGGAGCTATGCTTCAAACTGACCAGGCTGAAGCAGATTTAAAAGTTGCAAGAGCTAAAGCTGAAGAAAGAAGAGCCGCTGCTGTCGCAAGTGAACAGGAGAATATCGCTGAAGTTGCTAAACAACGTGCAAGAGTTGTTGAAGCAGAATCTGAGGTACCAAGAGCTATCGCCGAAGCATTCAGAAACGGCAAGCTTGGAGTAATGGATTATTACCAGTTAAAAAATATCCAGGCTGATACTGATATGCGTGAATCAATTTCAAAACCAGAACAGAAGAAAAAAGACACCGATGGATGATGTTTTTCAAATTTTAATTTATCTGCTGATTATTATCAGTTTTATAGCTCCGATTTTTAGGAAAAAGAATAAAGATAAAAGTTCTCTGCAATCTCCCAGACAAAGATTTCCTTTGCAAGATGGAAGTAAAGAGATTTCCGAAGTTAAAATTAAAGCTGCTGAATCAAAGCAACCTGATTATGATGTTTTAAAGGAACTGGAGAATTTTTTTAAAGTCGGACCTGAAGAAAAAACCCAAAATTCAATTAATCAGAATTTGAAATATGAAGGTTTTCGACAAGAACCAGTACCTGAAATTTTTCCACAAACACCAAACTATCAATCCACATGGGAAAAGAAAAAAACTGAGGTAGAGAGCGTAGTCAGATCGCTGGATAAAAAAATTGAAAGCCAGGCAAAACAATTTCAGGATGAAATGGCATATATGGAAAAGCCAACATCCAACAAGCTTGCATCACAAATAAAAATGAACATAAGAAAACCGGAAAAATTAAAAGAATACATTCTGATGGCTGAGATAATAGGAAAGCCGAAATCACTGAGAAGATGAACCAGAAAAAATATAAGCTTAAGAGATTAAACGATACGGGCTTTGTTAAGAAAATTGATGAAGCCCGTTTCATCATTAATTACCAGCAGGAATTAAATCCATCCCAGTACGAAGCTGTTGCTGCTACAAAAGGTGCTTATTTAATTATCGCGGGAGCCGGAACTGGAAAAACCCGAACTCTTGTTTACCGAGTTGCAAGATTAATTGAATCCGGTTATGATCCGCAGTCAATTCTTTTATTAACCTTCACCCGAAAAGCTGCAAATGAAATGATGAAAAGAGCTTCTGTTCTTCTCGATGACAGATGCTCAAAAATTAGAGGCGGTACATTTCATTCATTTGCAAATCTTACTTTAAGAAGATATGCAAAAGCAGCAGGTCTTGATTCTAATTTTACAATTCTCGACCAGGGAGACAGCCAGGATATAATTAATCTTATCCGTGCACAAGATAACTTCATTCAAAAAGATAAACGTTTTCCTAAGAAAGAAACTCTGAATAAAATTTACAGCTTGAGTGTAAATGCTGATCGCAGAGTTGAATATATTGTTGAAGCAGATTATCCACAGTTTATACATTTACTGGATGATATTCTTGCCTTGCAAAAAGTTTATATCAGTTATAAAAGAAAAAACAGTCTTTTAGATTATGACGATCTTCTTGTTTACCTGAGAGATTTTCTTTTTAGTGGTTCGGAAGCTGTTAAGAATCTACTTTCTACAATTAATTTCGTGATGGTTGACGAATACCAGGATACAAATCATATCCAGTCAGAAATAGTGAAAGGACTTTCCCGGCACAATGGGAACGTGATGGTAGTTGGAGATGACGCACAATCAATCTATTCTTTCCGCGGTGCAAATTTCAAAAACATAATGGATTTTCCGAAGCTATTTAATAATGTTGAAATAATTAAAATCGAAGAAAACTACCGAAGTGTTCAAAGCATTTTAGATTTTGCAAACCAGATTTACGAAGGTGCTGCTGAAAAATATACTAAGGCACTTTATACAAGAAAAACGGGCGGACCACTTCCTTCCATTGTTGCAGCTGCAAGAGAGAATATGCAGTCAAGATTTATTGTCGAAAAAATTCTTGAACTGAATGAAGAAGGAATTAAATTAAAAGATATGGCTGTTTTATTCCGTTCATCTTTCTTTTCTTTTGATCTGGAAATTGAACTTGCAAAAGCAGGGATTCCATTTCAGAAATTCGGTGGGATTAAATTCATTGAAGCTGCTCACATAAAAGACATTCTTGCTTTTATGAGAATTATTTCGAATCCTCGTGATATAATAAGCTGGTATAGAGTTTTGTTACTTCACGAGGGAATCGGACCAAAGACCGCTCAAAAAATTCTTGACGAACTTGCAACTGCAAGAATATCCATTGATTCACATCCCGGCAGTAACAAGAAATTCTCTTACAAAAAAATTGAAGAGCTTTTTATTCTCTTGTACAATCTGAATACTTCTAAAATGCCTCCGACCGAAATGATTTCAGAAATTCTGGAGTATTACACACCAATCTTCAAAACAAAGTATGATGATTTTAATAAGCGAAGAAAAGATTTAGAAATTCTTCAGAATATTTCCGAGAATTACCGTTCACTAGATTCGTTCCTTGCCGATATGGCAATTGAGCCGATAATCGATAGTGTTATTGATATTGGCGAAGCAGATAAAGAAGATGATTACCTGACTCTTTCAACAATTCATTCAGCTAAAGGATTAGAATGGCATTCAGTTTTTATCATTCATGCTATTGAAGGATATTTTCCTTCGAGCAGAGCAGCCGAAAGTTTAGAACAACTTGAAGAAGAAAGAAGATTAATGTACGTCGCTTCAACAAGAGCAAAACAAAATTTATTTATCACTTACCCAATGAATATGTACGACCGCGAGGCTGGAATGACTTTATCCAAACCCTCAAGATTTATTACTGAGATCAAACCTGATAAAGCGCAAGGTTGGTTAATAGAAGATGATTTTGATTTTTAGGATTCAATAATACTTCACATTTACATTCACAGTTTTTTCTCTTCCTTTATCATCAAGACATGTAATTTTTAAATCACCTTTTTCAGGTTTTAAAAATACTCTGTCACCAGGTTTGCATTTTGTATAATACTGATTATTCACATACCAGTATTGCTCACTTACTTTGCTATCGGAAGCAGCCTGCAGTAAAATTTCCTGTCCTGAATTCTTTTCAACCAAATATTCATAATCTTCTGTTGGAGATATAATCTTCGGTCCGACATTAGTAAACTTTGCCGTACATTCAGGATTATGTTCAGGCGGATGAGGAAAGTTTTTGTGCTGATTCCAAAACCAGATTGTCAATTCAGGATCGTAAACAGGATAGATAACTTTTTTGTAATGATCTTTAGGTAAACATTCCGGACAGTATTGAATTTTATCATCAAGACTTACATAAACAGGTTGGTGAATTGTACAGACACTATTATTAGTTTTTCCTTCGATTGCATAATCCTTAACAATATTTGTACAATACCTTGTCGGCAGCATTCCAGACTCTGAACAGACTCCTCTTTCAATTACCTTATCGGGTTTCTCAAACCATTCGCCTTTTGAGTTTTCATCCACTGCATCAAACAAATCAAATAAAAGTGGAGCAGCAGATTCAAGTCCGGAAAGATGCGGCGAACCTTCTCCATCAAAATTTCCCATCCACACACCGATTGTGTAATCCGGATTAAAACCGATTGACCAGGCATCTCTTTTTCCATAAGATGTTCCTGTTTTCCACGCGAACTTCGGCAGTCGTGAATAATCGGTTAACGAAAACATTTCACTCCTGAAATTGCTTGAAAGAATTTCCGCAATTAAATAAGATGATTCTTTTGAAAATATTTTTTCAGATTTCGAATCATCTTCGTCTTTCAAGATTTTTATTGATACAACTTCTCCTTCATTTGCAAATCCTGAAAACAATTTTACAAGTTGCTGCAAAGTTGTTCCGCAGCCGCCAAGAATCATTGACAAACCAAGTTGATTTTTTTGATTTTGAATTTCACTAAAGCCAACATTTTCAAGAAGATTTACAAATTCATTTTTACCGATTCTTTGCAGTAATGAAACAGCAGGAATATTTAACGAGTTCACAAGTGCAAATGAGACAGAAACATTTCCATAACATTTCAAATCATAATTTTCAGGTGAGTAGCCGTTAAAATCAGTTGGAATATCGTGAAGCATTGTGCCGGGAGTTAATATTCCCTTATCAAAAGCAAAAGCATAAAGTGCAGGTTTTAAAGTTGAACCGGGAGAACGAATTGCAATTGTTCCGTCAACTTGACCGGAAGTTTCAGTATCATAAAAATCTGCGGAGCCGCAATAACCAACAACAGAGTGAGTTTTGTTATCAACGATTATTACTGCCCCGTTTGAAATACCTTTGTATCTCACACGATTCACATGATTCCATAACAAATTTTCAGCAGTCTTCTGAATCTTCAAATCAAGGTTTGTTTCAATAACATCACCGGCAAACCTGTTGTTTATAAAATTAGAAAAGTGAGGAGCAAGAAACGGCATCGCATATCTGTTATGCTGGACAGGCTCATCCAATGCATCATCCAAATCTATTTTTGGGAAAACTTTTTCGTCAATGAAATTTTTAATCCAGTAATCTCTTGCGTCTTTTAATTCACCATTATTTTTATCGGGTCTCAAAGAATTCGGATCATTAGGAATAACCGTAAGTGTAATTGCCTGTGAAAGACTGAGCTGTTTTGGCGGTCTGTTGAAATAAATGTAAGATGCTGATTTCACGCCTTCGACATTTCCACCAAGCGGAAGCAAGCTGAGATAAATTTCGAGGATTTGTTTTTTGGAATATTTAATCTCAAGCTGAAATGCGCGGAACATTTCAAAAAATTTATTCAGGTAAGTCCGGTCCTTCGGTTCGAGAAGTCTTGCAACCTGCATTGTAATTGTAGATGCACCGGACCTCCTTTCACCGGTTGTTACGTTATCAAAAAATGCTCTTACAACTGCAACGGGATTTATTCCCGGATGCCAGTAAAACCAGCTGTCTTCTTTTTCAATGATTGCATGAATCAGTTCCGGTGACACTTCATCGAGATTAGTCTGTAATCTCCATTTGTCATCCTGTGTTAAAAAAGCTGAAAGCAGCGTTCCATCAGAAGCATGAATTTCTTTTGAAAAAGGTTTCAGCTTCGGTAATGGAAATAAAGCATCCAGCAAAACGAAAAGAAAAATTATCGCCACTAATGCACGAATGCTCTTAAATTTCCAGAGCTTATTTATTATGTCAAATGAAAGCATTTCTAAAAATTTTTACTCCGGCATTTCTATAACTTTTATTTTTCCCGCGCCGTTGTATGAATGAAATTCCTGGTCGTACATTGCTTCAGAGCCAATTACCGGGAGCTGATAAGTTCCCTGCGTAACAGCCCTGAGTAGATAATAAAACTCTCTTGTCTTATTTCTTTCAAGATTTGTAAACAACAAAAGTCTGTCATCACGGATATCTAAGTATTGGATAGGCAGCGGGAATTTTGGTTTCCACTGAAGTTCAGTTGCAGGATTTAATCTGGGATTTTCAATTTCAAACCCTGCAGGAAGCATATCGGTAATTACAATATTTCCTGCATTTCTTTCAAATCCGGTTAACGCAATTTTGCATACAATCAATTCACCCTGGTAAAAAGAATTGTTAATTATTTTCATTCCTGACCGGTAGCTGTAATACGATCTTCTTACCTGCATATAAGAATCTTCTTCTTTTACTTTTTCATTCTGCTTAATTCCTTCAACACTCCAGAAATAATAAACATCTCCGTTTCCATCGGCTTTTAAAACGATGTTTCCATCCCCGAAAGAAACATCAGAAAGAGTTATATCTTTCCCGGAATATTTTCCAATCGATTTACTATTCGATACAATATTAATTGTAACATTCGCATCAGCATTTGCACTTGCAGCTTTACCGAGCGCTAACAGAGCAAATGATCTTTCCTGTGTTGAATACATTCTATCTGAATTGTTTGCAAGATATTTTACAATCAAAGGAACCTGTTTATTGGAAGGTTCAACTTCAAGGAGAACATTCAGCATAATTGCATTTGCCCTGATATCCGAATCAAAAGTTCCATCAGTTTGCCTGTCAGTCTTTTCCTCTTCGAATGAATTCGGAACAATTTCATAATAAGAATTCCACCTGTCCATCAATGCATACGAGCCTGCAAGCAAGTACCTGCAATCTTTTGTAACAAGATGTGGTCTTGCTTTGTAATAATTCATTGTTGAGATATCACCTTTATCGGCAAGCGCAAGCACATAAAGTGAATAAAGAATTTCTTTATTTGCTTTCTTGCTTATTGTTCTACCTGTCGGGCTATAAAAAATGTAATCAAAAGTTTTCTGCGTTTTTGCCTGCGTTGAAATATAGTTGAGCAGCTTGTTCAACACACTTTCAGAAACAACATAGCCGGCTTTTTTTGCTTCAAGCAGAAAATGGGCTGCATAAACGGAGCCCCACCAGTTTGAGTAGGTTCCTCCCTGCCAGTAAGATATCGAACCGTCATACATTTGCATTGATTCAATTTTTCTTATTCCCTCTTTCACATAATAAACGGGGTTGGTTGTTTTGTATAATTCAGGTGCAACAAGCTTTGCAAGATCTTCAAAATAAATTTGCGGAAAGAGTTTTGAAACAGTCTGTTCGATGCAGCCATGTGGATAGCTGACTAAGTATTTCATCTGCTTTGCAAATTTTAAAGCAGGAAACTTGCTGATCGTTAAAGTAGTTTTTTGTGTTCCTTTTATAAAATTTTTAGGAAGCTCAATTTTTACTTCTTTACCCCCGGTTATTGAGCCCGCGTCCGTTTCGACAACTAACGGTGAAATTGGACGGACGGCTATGTCGATTTCCTCTTTAACTTTTGCGAGACCTGACGTTTTAAAAGTAATTTTACCAGCACCTGTTTCCGAAGAAGTTTTAATTACAAACTCAACCTTGCCGGTTGAATTGGGTTTCAGGTTAATTGTCTTTTGTTTAGAAGATGAACTTAACGGCCCAGATACTTTCAGATTTACAGTTACATCGGCAGATTTATTGGTTGTATTTATCAAACTAATCGGGGCAACAAGAGAATCATTTGTTGCAAGAAATCTCGGAATCTGCGGTTCAAGAATTAAATCATCAGCAACCTTCATATGCTTATCAGCGGAACCGAATCTCGAACTTGTATAAACTACAGCCATCAATCGTACATCGCCGTTAAACTGCGGAATGTTAATTGAGACTGTAACTGTTCCGTCACTGTTTGTCTTTTTAATTCCACTCCAGTATGAAAGCAGTTTAAATCTTTTCACCTTAACCGGGTTGGTTCGCTTTTCAAGCTGCTCCTTCATCATTCCATCGCCACCGGTTGAGGAAGTAATTGAAACAATTTCAGGGAGAAGCAGCTTATATAAATCAAAACTTCCGACAAGAAGCGGACGCTTTGCATACATAAACTTAAATGGGTTCGGAGTTTCATAGTTTGTTACCTGTAAAATTCCTTCGTCAACAGCAGCGAGTGTTACAAAAATATCTTTTTGCGATTCGGTTTTAATCGTTACTTGTTGTATTGTATTCGGTTTTATTTTTTCCGGTGCAGTAACAGAAACTTCAAGCTTGTTGCTGTTCTTCACAACTCCTACAGAAGCAAAACCATGCCCGACTAAAAACGGGGTTGCATTTTCCATATCGTGTTTTTTGAATAACGTTGCGGTAACATAAATGTTTGGCATATTATCATCGGTCATCGTCAGTTCGAGTTCCGCTGATCTCTTTTCAACATTTATATATTGATATGATTGAACTTCATTTCTTTCAAGCGTTACAAGCATCTTACCTGAAAACGGACAGGTAAATAAAACTTTTGCTTTATCTCCCGGCTCATATTTTTCTTTATCAAAAACAATATCAACTCTTCCCTCTTTATCAACTTCAAATGACGAAGCCGTCGATCTTGCCCAGCCGTAAGCATAAAATTGATCATAGACGTAATCAGAATTTCCTTTTTTGGAAACTCTTAGTTGATATTTTCCTGATTTATTCACTGTGAAGTCAAACGGAGTTTCACCATTAAGCTGAACATTTCTTTGCCACTCTTCAATTTCTTTTTGCTCGGAAGCGTAATAATATCTTCCTCCATTATTTTTTAACACAGTCTGCCATTCATATCTTACAAGCTTTACAACTGCATCAAATTTATTTAAAGACTTATCTTCTGGATCAACAGCAACAAATTTGAAATTGAGTTTATCACCGGTTCCATAATAATATCCAGTTGATTTTATCCCGATGAAATAATCTTTTGGAAAAACATTAAAGCTTGCGCTACGGGAAACTGTCCTGCCGGTTAAATCAAAAACACTTGTGTAGGCTGTTCCGGTTACAATTCCTTTGCTGACAACATCTGCAGGAACGCGGTATTCAATTTCGGTTTTACCTTGCGAATCAAGTTTGCCATCCAACAAAGTGTTTTGGTAAGTTGGATTTGAAATTGATGAAGATGTAAAATCATACCTCTTAAAATTTTTACTGAAATATGCTCTGTGAGTCAATTGAATATCAGTTTCATACTTTAGTCCTGAAGCTTTCGCCCCGAATAAAAACTCCGCATCGACTGAAATATTTACAAGATCTCCCGGCTGAACTTTTTCTTTATCAGCTTTTGAGTTCACTCTTATTTTATCAGGAACAAACTCTTCAACACTGAATCCATAAGTTCCGATCAATTGTTTGCTTCCCGTGTAAACTTCTGCGACATATCTTCCCGTTTGTGCATAGTCGGGCATCGAAAATGAAAACTCGAAAGAACCCTGCTCATTCAGTTTGTTGTTGAATTCTTCAAAAACTTTTCCTGTCGGAGAAATTATTTTTGTAAAAACCGGTATGTCTTTTATTGTTTGAATTTTATCGTTGCGAAGAATTGCGGAAATAGTTACTTCCTCACCGGGTCTGTAAATATCTCTGGGTCCATAAACGAAAGTGTTGAAGTTGCTTGTCTGCTGGTACATTCCACCAACATCAAAACGCGAAGTTTCGATTCTTGTTCTTCCTAAGTCAATAAAATTAAAGTCTTCTCCTTTTTCAACAACAACAAGTCTGCTGCTGAAACCTTCAGCTTGTTTTTTAACATCAGCAAAATGAATAACTCCGTCAGTACCGGTTTTCCCAGAAAGAATATTCTGGTTGTTTGTTGAAACAATTGTTACTTCAGCATCGGCAACTGGTTCTGTAGTTTTAATTGAGTTTACAAAAACATAAATGTCATCGCCTGAAGTTTTTGTTATAATTCCAAGATCTGAAACAGCAATGAACTTGGAATCGTGAATCCATCTTTCATCATCTGATCGTACGGTAACAACATAAATTCCTTTATACTTCTGATTGAGTGCTTTATTCATATTTACAGAAAAAGATTGAAGCCAGTTCTTGCTGTCTTTCAAATCTATTTTATCAGTGTAAAGAGTCTTACCATAGTCAGTGGTGTAATATGTCGGGTTGTAACCATATCCATAGTAGTAATCATCGTCATAGTAATAATTATAATTTGATCGATTGAGAAAATGGAGAATGTTATTTTTAAAAACTTGTGCAACTTCTACCTGAACTTTATTAATGTTAACAGCGTTCACCTCGAGGTTTTCAAGTCCGCTTCGCATTAAATACATTCCCATTTTATCAGCAAAATTGATTGACGGATTTACATTCACCATCGAGATTGTTTGTTCATAATCAAATTCAAGTTGTCCGCCATACAAACCGGGTAAACCTTTTTTGATCAGCAAATCAATAGTGCGGATATTGGCAAGATCGGTTTCAATTCTAAATCGATTATCACTAACAAAAAAATCGAGCTTCTTTTTAGGATCAGTGCTTACATAATCTTTTAATCTTTTATCATCGACTGTTTGAGTTGTTGAGACTTCAATCCAGCCAGTGCTGCCGTCAAATCCTGAACTGACATTAGTAATTGCAAGCTTTGTTATCGGAGGGAGTGTTGATAAAAATTTCCTTTCTTCGCTTATACCTTTTTTCCCAATTACTGATTCAAAACCTTGCTTAACTTTAATTTCAAAATTTTGTTTTTTATCAGTCTGTGAAACTTCCCCGAAATTAATAGCTATCACATCTGAATTTTTCTCTGTAACAACCTGGTAATTTTCAATTTGCTTTCCATCTCTTGTCACACTTAAATATTTTTTTAATTCATTCGGATCGACCGGGTAATTGAAATAAACATTTGCCTGAACACTTAGTTTATAATTTTGATAAGGGATGTTTGTCCAGAAAAGATCGACTTTTGTTACATCAAAGTAAGGTGTGTGAAAATTGAATTCATCAAAATCCGGTGAGAATTTTTTGCCGAACAAAACTTTGTCGGTTACTTTGGCTTCATAACTCTGGATCGGTTCAAGAGTTCCGTCGGGTGAAAAAACAAGTATGCTTGGTGATGCCCATTTAAACTTTCCGCTTATGTGCGGTGTGAAAGTTACATATTCCTCATCGCTCCATTTATCAATCGCTTCCGCTGGTGCGAGATCCTGTGAAAACTCAATTACAAAATTTGAAAGTTTATCAATTTCACCCTGCGGTGTAAAGCTTTCCACTTTTACTGCATTACCCGGACTGCATTTAATTAAAAATAAAATGCTTATGAGAACCTGCGAAAGAATGATTATGGATTTTTTCATGGCGGCTACCCTGAGTTATTTAAAAGATGGGAAAATTTTGATTGTAAATTATTTAATTCTTTTGAAAGAAGGAATTGGAAGAAGGAAATAAAAATGCTGTCGAGCTAAGTATTTATGTAATATTACTGTTCATCCATTGAATATCTTAAATAAAGAGTCGCATTGAACCTGGAAGTTTCATCTTTTGAATTTTCCGCAATGAACAATAATTCATTCCTTGCATAATCATAATATTCGGGCAACTCTTTAGTCATTCTTCCAAGCAATAATATTGCATCTGCATTAACATCAGGTCTATCTCTTTTTAAAATATCAATAACGTATTGAACAGTCGAATAATCTTCTTCATCAAATAAAAAAAATGTCGCTCTTACCTTCATTTCTAATGGGTCTTCTATAGGCCTCATATTTTCAAAACTATCTGCCAAAGCAATGAATTTATAACAATACTTGCTAATACTATCTGCATCCAATGTATGCAAAGCTTTTAAATAGTTGTAAATCATAAATGGCTCACTTTGTTTAAACATAGATTTTTCAATAGCTGGAATGTAAGATTTCAGATTTCCATTTGTGATTGTCCATAGTGCCTCCCGTCTAACAAAAATATCAGGATCATTTAACTTCACTTCAAGGTTTTGCGGGAAAAGGAAAGGAGTATAAAATAGAAATGTAATAGTGAACAGCTTAAAAATATTATTTTTCATTTTATCCTCCTTCGGATTAATTTTCACAGCTACCAAATTCCGATTCAATATTTTCTTTAATATAAGTAGTATGATAATGAAGAAATTTATAACCTTCTTCTGTTAAAGACGAAGTATTGCGCTGAAATTCAGTATTCTCAAGAATTGTATCAATGTTTTTGCACATTTTTTTTAAATCACTACTAGTATAGCTCTTCTTTAATCCTTCTATTAATGATTTATAATCCTGATAATTTTCATCATCACTGATCCAGCCGTATTTAAATAATTCATTTGTATACTCTATCAAACTATCAATCATTATAGAAGTATTAACATTTAAGCGTTGTGGTATAAATTCTTTAATCGAGAAACCAATAAGAGAACGAGCAGTTTCATCTGGTTCATTAGGTTGATAGTCAATTACTGTTTTTAGATCGGAAGGTTCACCAAAGATTGAAAGTAAAGAATCAGCTATCCTGTATCTTATTGAAGGATCATTTGCCAGTGACAAATTCGAATAATAAAAATTTTTCAATCCCAGGTATCGAAGTAACGTTAATGAATTAAACACTTGAAATTTTACCATAATAGATTGGTCATTATCAAAATGATCCAATGCCAAATCAATAACATTATTATCATCCCCAAATTTTTCTAAAAGTATATCCAGTGCTAAACTTCTCATCATTTCTCTGTCACTATTATCTGAAATGTAAACAATCCATTGTTTAGCGTTCTCAATTTCAGTTTGTATATTTTCAATAATGCTTTTTAATGAAAATAATACTATTACATTTGCATCGTTATATGAATTATTTAATAGATCATATATACTTTGATAAGTGGAATAATCTTGATTTGCAAAAAGAATACGTGTTGCTAACAATTTCCCATAATATGAGCTAGTATAATTACCTGATTCCGGGACATAAATATCGTTTATAATATCATATGCAAAATCTGTAATATGTTCTTCTCCAAGATTAGACATAGTAACTAGATACTCTATTCTGACATCATAATTTTCCTCAGTTTCCCAAAGAGCTTCCAGTGTTCCCAATGCATCCGAAAAATCACAATCAGCTATGGCAATTGCTGCTATCCGTCTTTCTGTGGGATTCGCTGAATATAAATCAGACATTAATTCTTCAAAGTTACACTGTGAAAAACTAACTACTTGAAAAAGAGAAATTAATATAAAAACTATATAAATATTGTTTTTCATTTTATCCTCCTTCGGATTAATTTTCACAGCCACCGAATTCAGCTTCAACATTTTCTTTAATGTAAACCGAATGATAATGAAGAAATTTATATCCTTCCGCAGTAAGTGATGAAGAATTATACTGAGATTCTGCAACTTGGAGAAATGTATTTATACTATTGCACATTTCTATTAAATCACTATTATCATAGCTTTTCTTTAATCCTTCTATTAATGATTTATTTTTTTGATAAGTTTCATCATCCTTGATCCAGCCATATTTGAATATTTCTTTTGTGTAGGTTATCAGATTGCTTATCATCTCACTTGTTGAAACTGAGGGACGGGGTGGGATGAAATTATCCACTTTGTATTTCATTATAATTTGTATATCTCGATCTCCTTCAACATCAATATGATCTATTATTTCCTTTAAATCTTGAGGTTCTCCTAATAGAGAAAGGATTGAATCGGCTAATATTCTTCTTACTTGAGGTTCAATATCACTCTGTAACTTTTGATAGTATTCGGTTCTTAAACCTGTATAGTTGATTTTAGCTAACATTTCGTTAGCACAATCCCGTACTATCCAATCTGGATCGTTGTTAGATTTATCCAAAAGAAGACTTGTTAATTCACTTCCAAAACGGTCAACTAAAGCTTCCAAAACTACCGATCTTACAACATCATCCGCATTACTGTTTACAAAATCAATCAAATCGTTCTTTGCATCTGATTGATATTGGCTGAGGTTGTTATCAGTTAAAATATAAAGTAAGCAAGAAATAACCGTTAAGTCTAAATTAGGTCTTTCAATTTCAACTTCATCAAAAACGTAATCTATCGCATTATAATTCTGAAGTTGAAATAAAATACTGCAGGCATATACTTTTGATTTTAGTGGGTCATCGAATGACAATAAAGGCTGCAAGTTATCAGCATTTTCGATAAAATCTAATGTTGTTTGTTCTAAGTGAATTGAATGTAAACTATCCAGGGCGGATATAATCGTTTCCGCTACATACAAATATTCCTCTTTATAAAATCTTGTTTCTAAATCAGGGATTAATTCCTCAAACCCACATACGGCGATATTTTCTGCAGCGTAGAATCTGTCATATGGATCGTTTGAATAGAGAAGTTGTGAAAGTTTACCAGGATCACACTGTGCATAAACTATTTTTACCGAACAAACAATTAATACTATTATTAGAAGTTTTAACGTCTTCATTATTTGCCTCATCATTGTGGATTACAATTTGATGAATATAAATAAGCTGAATAAATACAATAATTTCTTACGCATAAATTAATCCGCAAATTTTTGTTGGAATGTAAGAAATGAAGCTATACCGTTGAGATAGCATTGTCATTGTAGTTCCCCATTATTTTTCTTGTTAGAAATAATGCAAAAATATTGAACAGAGTCAAATCAAATTTGTTGGGTTTAACACAAAACCCCCGCAATAAACGGGGGTTTTTTCTCTTGAGGGCGCCAACCAATTCAGGTTTGGATTTTAATTATAATTAATTTTTTAACTCGGTAATCTTAAGAAAATTCCACCAGGCCCCTCCTCCTAATTACTTCGATATAAATTGTTTTTGAAAATCACATTCCTGAATATTTTGCAATGTTTATTAATATCTTTTTTACTTCCGATGTCCATATTGTGTTATCTTCATACGCACCTGCCATATTCCAGTGAATTGTTTTTCCTTTGTTCAACTCGCCCATAGCCAGTGCTGCACCACTTTTATCTCCGCTGAAAAGTACTGTTAGATTTGTGCTAAGAGAATTATTATATAGAGAAGTATAACTATATGACCAGTTTGTGTCTGATATGCTAAATGAAGTGGGTAATCCATCAGTAATTGGATTATTTACTAATTTTGTGTAAGTCTCCGTTCCATAATAATAACCTCCATTATACATTACCGGGAGAAAGTCTTTTAATACCTGGTAATGATTTGACACAGCAATTGAATAGGTCATCCATTCTGTTGTTAGAAGAATTCCGCCATCGCGTACATAATTTCTTATTCTTAATTGTGCACTGTCGGAAATATCATTAAAATAATCAACACCGTTCAGTAAAATTACCAGGTTATAATCACTAATAAATTTGCCATCAAAGTTGTAGTAAAAATCTCCAACAGTAACATCAAACCCCGCTTTTGAAAGTACACTATAGATAGTATCTTCGGTACCACCATCTTTTAGAACCAAGACTTTTATATCAGAATTTTTTACACCTGTTTCAGGCGCTGTGGGATTATTATCCTTACTGCAGGCAGCAAGCAGAAGCATTACAGCGCCGATTATTAAAAACTTTTTCAGGATAGTTGAAAAATTTTTCATTATTTGCATTTTGTATTCCTATTTATTTTTAGTTTTTGATTGATTTAATCTTTTTTTAGATTTCTTATTGTTTCGGGTTCTATATCTAAACGCAGGAAATTTTTATTAAAGTGATAACAGATTCCAGAAAATTTTTATTCAAACTAATTTCTTCATTTTTTGTTCATTTTGTTAGGTTTTGTTTTGATAGATAATTCAAAAAACCAGGTAACACAGCTTTTATTTGATTTGAGCAATGGAAACCGTAAAGCGGTTGATATGCTTATGCCGTTAGTTTACAAGGAAATGCACCAGCTTGCACATATGCATCTAAGGGGAGAACGAAGGAATCACACTTTAAATGCTACTGCTCTTGTACACGAAGCTTATATGAAACTTGTTGATCAGGATAAAATAACCTGGCAAAACCGGGCTCATTTTTTTGGAATTGCTTCGCAGGCAATGAGAAGAATATTAATTAATTATGCTAATGCACGTATTGCACAAAAACGCGGGGGCAACCAGGTGCTTGCAACTTTTGTTGATGATAAAATGAAACGCGAATCAAAACCTGAAGAACTTATTGCACTCGATGAAGCATTGAAAAAATTAGAACTGCTAAACGAACGACAATCTAAAATAATTGAACACTGGTTTTTTGTTGGTTTGAATCATGAAGAGATAGCTGAGGTACTTGAAGTTTCCATACCAACAATACGAAGAGATTTTCGTCTTGCAAAAGCCTGGCTTAGTCGTGAACTTCACCAGGAATTATAAAAATATTCTTCAAATGAATTTCAAAGTATGGAAAACAAATGAACTCTGAACAGTGGGAGAAAGTGCAATCACTATTTGAAAAAGCTCTCCAACTTGATCTTTCCGAAAGAGAAAAATTTCTTGAAGGTGAATGCGGAAATGATACTGAACTTTTTGATGAAGTATTATCATTACTTGAAGCAGATAAAAAAGAACACAGCATTTTTTCCGGTTCAGCCGCAGATTACATTGCTGTTGATGATGCAACTCTCGATGGAAAAATATTCGGCAACTACCGTGCAATAAAACAGATTGGGACCGGCGGAATGGGTTCGGTTTATCTTGCAGAGAGAGTAGATGGTCATTTTGAACAGCAGGTAGCACTTAAAGTTATTAAACCGGGAATGAACTCACAGGAAATTGTCTCCCGTTTTGAAGAAGAAAGACAAATCTTAGCAAGACTTCAACATCCGAATATCGCAAGACTGCTTGACGGAGGAATTTCGGAAATTGGTCTTCCGTATTTCACAATGGAATATGTAGATGGCAAACCGATCACTGAATACTGCGATGAAAAAAATCTGACAATTGAAAAAAGGCTCGAATTATTTAAGAAGATTTGTGAAGCTGTACTTTATGCACACCAGAATTTGGTTATTCACAGGGATATTAAACCGAGTAACATTCTAGTGCAGGAAGATGGAACTGTTAAACTACTTGACTTTGGAATTGCAAAAGTATTTGAAGAAGATGAAAAT
The DNA here is from genome assembly GCA_963822905.1 of uncultured Ignavibacteriales bacterium. Lineage (GTDB taxonomy): Bacteria > Bacteroidota > Ignavibacteria > Ignavibacteriales > Ignavibacteriaceae > CAWGJF01. Next base: position 1,241,600 of record CAWGJF010000001.1, on the reverse strand, counting down.
GATAAGTTTGTAACCCGGACCGGGATGAGGGTTATGACACCTGAATATGCTTCTCCTGAACAGGTGAAAGGTGAGCCGGTAAGCACAGCAACTGATATTTATTCATTGGGTCTTATCCTGTTTCAACTGCTTTCCGGTTGCCCGCCCTATGAACTTCGTTCTACTTCTGCGCTGGAAATGGAGCGAATCATTTGTCTCACCGAACCACAGAAACCCAGTACGATGTTAACAAAATTTTCAGGAGTATCGGGTGATAATAAAATATCTTCAGATTCGATAAGCCAAAAACGGAGGATGTCTATACCGAAACTGAAGAAAAGAATTTCCGGTGACCTGGATAATATTTGTTTGATGGCTATCAGGAAGGAACCGGAACGAAGATACAGTTCGATTGCTCAATTCATTGCCGACATCGATAACCATCTTACCGGATTACCGATAATCGCACGTAAAAGTACTGCTTCATACAGAGCAAAGAAATTTATCCAGAGACATAAAGCCGGTGTTGTTGTTACTGCAATCGCAGTTTTTATTATTTCTCTTGTTACAACTTTCTATACAATTCAACTTGCCGAAGAAAGAGATAAAGCACAACTGGAGGCTGAAAAATCGAAAAAGGTATCAGAGTTTTTATCCGGAATATTTAAAGTTTCTGATCCTGAACAATCAAGAGGAGAAACAATAACTGCAAGGGAGTTGCTGGATAACGGCGTAAAAAAAATTGAAAGAGAACTATCTGACCAGCCGGAAGTTCTTGCCAATATGCTTGGAGTAACCGGAAACGTTTATGAAAGTTTGGGACTGTACGAAAATGCTCTTTCGCTTTTAAGTAGATCATATGAGCTCAGTGATTCAATTTTTGGAAGCCAAAGCCCGGAAACAGCTAAAAGTCTGAATGATCTGGCAAATCTGAATTTTGCTATGGGGAGTTATGAACCGGCAATTGAAAAGTTTAGCAGGGCAATCGAAATAAGAAAAAGTGTTTTTGGTGAAAGCAGTCTTGAAACTGCCGAAAGCAAAAACGACCTGGCAATGGTTTTACGTGAAGAAGGAAAATACGATGAGGCGGAAAAACTATTGAACAATTCTTTATCAGTAAGAAAAAAATATACTAAGGGTATAAGTTCTGAGGTTGCTCAATCCTTGAATAATCTGGCACTTGTCAAGGAAGATAAAGGCGAGTATGACGAGTCAAAAGGATTATTTAAAGAATCTCTTGAGATGGTGAAAAATCTATATGGTAAAACACATCCTTCTGTTTCGGAAACAATGGGAAACTTTGCCGGATTGCTTCAGGAAATGGGAAAATATGAAGATGCTTCGAAATTGTTTAACGAAACATTAGAAATTGATAAAAAACTTTATGGTGATATTCATCCACAAATTTCAACTGATCTTTATTACCTGGCTTCCAATAAAGCTCTGATGGGGAATCTGGATGCTGCTGAAAAATTATATTCTGAGGGATTGGAACTTGATAAAAAACTTTTAGGTGAGGATCATCCGTATGTTGCACTTGATCTGAATAACCTGGCTGGTATTTACAGTGATAAAGGTGAGTATGATAAAGCAGAAGCATTGTACAAAAAATCTTTGAGCATTAACAAAAAAGTTTATGGAAATGAGCATCCCGAAGTTGCGACAAGTATTAGCAATCTAGGTGTTCTCTATCAGCGACAGGGAAAGTATAAACAAGCTGAGCCACTGTTGAAGTCGGCTCTAGAAATGAGAATTAAATTGTTAGGAGAAAATCATCCTAATGTTGTGACCAGTTTGAATATTTATGCAGCTTTATTAGTAAGTGAAGGAAAGTATAAAGAAGCGATTAGTGAATACAGAAAAACTCTTGCATCCCGGATTAAAATGCTTGGAGAAGATCATCCGCATACTGCGAATGCTTATCTTGGATTGGGAAATGCTTTAATTGAAACTCATCAATACGATGAAGCAGAGGAAAAAATTAATAAAGGTCTTGAAGCATATAAAAAGAGACTTCCTGCTGATCACTGGAATATCTCTTATGCAGAAAGCCTGCTTGGTAAGTGTTATTCAAGAGAAGGGAAATTTAATAATGCAGAAAGATTGCTCTTGAAAGCATACAACAATCTTCTTGATAAAAGAGGAAAGGATGACAGGTTAACAATCAACTCGATAAAAATTCTGATTCAGAATTATAAATCATGGGGAAAATCTGGTGAAGCTGAAAAATATGAAAAGATTTTAAAGGATATTAATCCGAACAACGGTGTTCAAAAATAAAAAACCGGAACTATACATTCCGGTTTAATTTGTTTTAATAATAATTCGATAATCCCGCTATTTGGATTTTTCTGAATCACACAAATGCACTTTCTAAAACAACATTTTTAAGATTTACACCTTCAGTTGTAATAGAAAATGTACAAACCAATTTCATTCCTTCCGGTTTACCGGAAATTGAATATGATTTTACAAGATCAACAGGTCCCTTCGCAGGAATACTAACCTGGTTTTCTGACTCAGATGATATTTTCCAACTATTAGCCAGGCTGGTTGATGAATTGATATCAGTTACAGTTGCATCTATGGAAATATCCAGTCTTGAATTATAACTAACTACCGTTTTCGAAGGGTTTTGCCCGGTTAATTCTTCCGTGTAATTAATGACACCGGTAAGTTGAAGGTCGCCACCAACAGTGCGTGGGTTGATGAGTTTTTGATTTAGATTAATCCTGCCATTCAAAATTGATCTGTTGGCCGAGTCTTGTTTAGCAACCAGGTTAGCTGAGACGGGATTATTAATTGAATTATCTTTACACCCAATTAATAATAAGACTGAACTCAATGCCACTATAAAAAATGTTTTTTTCATTGTGAACTCCTTTCTTAACATAAATCACTATTACCTTAACATTTATTTTCTTCCCTTCACATAATTAACATAACCTATTAATCTAAATTTGAAATTAAAATAAAGTTAAAATTTTTTAACCTTCTGAAGTTTTTGGTTATTGCAAACAAAAAAGTTCTTAAGCAATAAATTTTTAAGGCTTTTGATAAGGAATTGAAAATGTTAAAAATTTATCAAGGAAAAAAGAATGACTACCTCTTTTATACAGTAATTCCTTCTTTGTAAAATGGGTATGTTTATACAAAAAAAAGTCCCGCAGATCGGGGCTTTTTTTTAATTCAATTTATTTTTTTATCAGAATTCAACTTTCTTTTTGTATTTAGTTGCATATTCATAAACAAGTGTACTGGCAACAAATATTGAAGAATAAGTTCCGATTATAATTCCGAAGAATAAAGTAAAAGCGAAAGCTCTTAATACTTCACCGCCGAATAGCAGTAAAACAAATACTGTTAAAAGTGTTGTACCGCTTGTTAAAACTGTACGACTCATTGTCTGGTTAATGCTTGTATTCATAATATCAAAAAGCGGTCGTGTTTTATGGATTCTCATATTTTCTCTTATCCTGTCAAACACCACAACCGTATCATTAATTGAATATCCTACAAGAGTTAGAAACGCAGCAACAATCGTTAAATCAATTTCAAGATTTAAACCGGGAACGATACCATAAAGAATTGCAAACAATCCTAGTGTTATAAGTACATCGTGAAAAAGTGCAAGCACTGCACCGAAAGCAAATATGAATTTGAATCTGAAACCGAGATAAACAAGAATGACTAATAACGCAAAGAAGATTGCAAGTAAAGCATCTTGCTTTAGCTCAGCACCTATTTTTGGCCCAACAACATCTTCTTTAAGAACCGTAAATGTATTACCCTGAATTTTGGAGGCAAGATTCTCTTTTATCCAGTCTGCAATTCCCACACGAACTATCATTTCTTTGTTATCCGGCTCTTCAGAAACCCTGCCTGTCTGGAAACCATTGGCAAATAATGCATCAGTAAGTATATTTGTTGTATCAGGGTTTTGGAATGCATAAGTGATTGAGCTGGCAGTAGAATCAGAAATGGTTTTAGGAACACCTGGTAAAGTTTTTTCAATCTGCTCCTCGATTCCGGATACAACTTTTGAAAACAAGGAAGCAGGAATCACCTGATCTTCAGTCCTGATCATAACACCGGTTTCGCTGCCGAAAGTTTTTACTTCAACATTTCCCAAACCGATATTCTCAACATCTTTTCTTACGCTTGATATATCAATCGGATCGTGAAATTGTAAAACGATTTCAGTTCCTCCCTTAAAATCAATTCCAAACTGAAACCCGCGGATAATAACTCCTATAACACCAAGTAAGAAAAGTGTAGATGAAATTATATAAGCTAATTTTCTTTTACCCAGAAAATCAAATTGTAAATTTTCGAAGATTCGCATTTTGTGTATAAACTCCTTAAAGCGTTAATATTTATTATCCGACCGTTACTTTTATTCCTTTTGAAACCATGATATCCATCATAAGCCTGATGATTACTAAAGCACTGAATAAACTTGCAAGGATACCAATCATCAAAGTTAAAGCGAAACCCTGTATCGGTCCGGTACCAAACTGGTAAAGGATAATTCCGGTAAAAAATGTTGTTATGTTTGAATCTATTATTGCTGAATAAGCTCTCGAGAACCCGCTATCGATTGATGCTTTGATTGTTTTCCCAGTAGCCATTTCTTCACGAATTCTTTCGAAGATAAGAACGTTTGCATCAACAGCCATACCTATTGTTAAAATAATACCTGCAATACCCGGTAATGTTAACGTAGCACTGAATCCGGCAAGAATTCCAAGTATAAAAAGTATAGTAAAGATTAAAGCTAAAGCCGTAATTGAACCTGAACGCCGGTAATAAACAATCATAAAGAATCCAACCAGCAGGTAACCGATAATTACTGAAATCAAACCGCTGTTTATCGAATCTTCTCCAAGAGAAGGACCCACAGTTCTCTCTTCAATAATATCAACTGGTGCCGGAAGTGCACCGGCTTTTAAAACTATTTCAAGAAGTTTTGCTTCCTGCAGGTTTTCCATTCCTTCAATAACAGATCTGCCACCCGGGATTTTTCCTTTCACAACCGGGGCATTATAGGCAACACCATCAAGAATAATTGCAATTCGTTTTCCAACATTCGCTCCGGTTATCCTAGCCCATTCGGTTGCACCCTGGGAATCCATTGTCATATTAACCACGGCTCCTGAAGTATTAGGATCTATAGTAGCAACAGCATCTGTTATGACACCACCAGTAAGTTCAGGTTCCTTATTTACTGTATAGAGTCTGTAAAATTCTTTGCCTTCCGGTGTTTTTTCAGTTTTTGCAGAGAAAACAAATGCAACATTATTAGGGATAACTTTTTGCACATCCGGGCGTTTTAACATCAATTCGATTTTATTTCTATCCTGTGCATAAACATAGGCATCAGCAGATCTTCCTTGTGGATCAATTAGTGCAACAGAAAAGAATGGATGCTGTTTCTTAAATTCTTCTTCTGATAATTTTTCTTCCGGTGCGGTTGTATCAGCAGTGGTTGTAGAATCGGAAGTCACTTCTTTATTTTTATTGGTTTCAGTTTTAGTCTCAGAGGTAGAATCAACCGCTGATTTTCCCGCAAGTACGTTATCAATTCGTTGCATAATACTATAAGCAAGCTGCGGATCTTTTAATAATCTGAATTCCAACAATGCAGTTCCCTGAAGTAATTGTTTTGCTTCTTCTTCACGGGCTACACCTGGTAATTCAACAATAATTCTTCTGCTGCCCTGTCTCTGGATTGATGGTTCTGAAACACCATATTGATCAACCCTGTTCCTGATAATTTCCATTGCACGGGTTACGGCATCTTCAGCATCTTCATTCAGGCTTTTAAGAATTTCATTATCATCCTGTCTGACGGTACCAAAATACCTGCTTAAACGTATTCCTTTATCAACTAACCTTCTGCCAATAATATCAACAACAGGCTCATCTGAAAGTTCCGCTTCTTTTTGTGCTTCTTTAAGTGTTTGGTTAAAAACATCATCAGGATTCTTGGCAAGTTTCTCAACAAGCTGACCGGTATTGACTTCCAGTACTACTCTCATTCCTCCCTGGAGATCGAGTCCGAGCTTTAATCTTTTTTCCCTGTCTTTTTCATAATCAGGGTTTGCAACCAGTATGCTGTCTTCAGCCACTTTTAATATTTGATTTAAATCGGTTTGAGTCAAACCCGGTTTATTCTTTTCTAATTCTGTCTGTTTCTGATTGAGCGCCTTTTTAATTTGTTTTGTGTTTTGCCAGTCCTGGTATGTAGGTAAAAGGAGGTAAACACAAAGTGCAAGTGCGGCAACAATCATTATAAGTCGAAATCTGAATTCCTTCATGTTAGATTGGATTCTTTTGGTTTTGTTGGAAAAAATTAACTGACAAAGTTAGGGTATAAGGTTTTGAAAGTCAATAAATTTAAGCATTTCGAGGTATAATCAACCTGTATTTTACTCAACATTTGCAATAGTTTTTGCAACTAATTTTGCAAAATCATTCGCAGCCTTTGAAGCTGTTTCTGTTACATCAGAGTGGTCTAATTTTGAAGATGATATTCCCGCTGCATAATTTGTTATACACGAAATTGCACTCACATTTAATCCTGCAATATTTGCAAAAACAGCTTCAGGAATGGTTGACATCCCAACTGAATCTGCTCCAAGCTTTTGTGCCATCCTGATTTCCGCAGGTGTTTCATAAACCGGTCCTTTGTTGTACCAGTAGACACCCTCCTTTAGTTTTAAACCTATTTGATTTGCGGATTTTCTGATTGTCTCATTGAATTTTTTTGTGGGGAAATCTAAAAAATTGTTTTTCTTTTCGATTGAAGCCAATCCTAATAATTGAGTTAGTTCATGCTTAATGTTCACCCCTATTACTGAACTGATAAGCATCAGGTTACCCGGTTTGAATGATTTGTTTATTCCACCTGCAGCATTTGTAAGCAGTAAATATTTACAGCCAAGTTGTTTTGAAATAAGTACCGGTAAGATGCATTCATCTATTGAATAGCCTTCATAAAAATGGATTCTTCCCTGGAAAAGTAAAACTTTTTGGTTTTCAATTTCTGCGAAATGAATTTTTCCTGAATGACCAATAACAGTTGACGCGGGATATTGTGGGATATCAGTTGTGCTTATTGATTTAGTTAATTTTACTGATGAAACAAAATCTCCTAAACCGCTTCCAAGAACTACAGAAATTTTTGGAGTGAATGGCGAATTGTTTTTTATAAAATCCAGTAGGCTTTTGTATTTGAATTCCAGGTCAATCATTTTAACTGAATAGTAGTCCGGCAAGTGTTGCAGTCATTAATGTAGCCAGTGTTCCACCAAGAACAGCTTTTAATCCTAATGCAGCAATATCAGATTTACGGTTTGGTGCAAGCGGACTTATTCCACCAATCTGAATTCCAATCGAACTTAAGTTAGCAAATCCACAAAGAGCATAAGTTGCCATCAGGATTGAACGTTCATTAATTAATTTTCCGGCTTCAATCAATGTTCCCATTTCTGTGTAAGCGACGAATTCATTTAAGACTACTTTTGTTCCTAACAGACTTCCGAAATTTAAAGCATCATGCCAGGGAACACCAATTCCGTATGCGACAAACTGCATAATCATTCCAAGTATTAATTGAAAGCTAAGCGGCTGTCCAAAATTCTGTTGAAGGTAATCATTCCAACCGGTAACTGAACCGATCTTTATCAAAACAAAATTTATTAGTGCGATGAGTGCAATGAACGCAAGCAGCATAGCGCCAACATTTAAAGCAAGCTTTAATCCATCTGCTGCACCATTTGCTGCAGCTTCAATAACATTGGATGAGTTTTTGTCAACATGAATTTTTACTGTCCCTTTTGTTTCCGGATCAGTAACTTCAGGAAAAATTATTTTTGAAATTACAATTGCTGCAGGCGCAGCCATAAAACTTGCACCAAGTAATTGAGTTGCGAACATTTGCTGAGCCTGGATCAAAGACACTCCATATTTAACTGCATATGCTGAACCAAGAATCTGAATATATGCAGCCATTACTCCACCAGCTATTGTAGCCATCCCGCCAACCATTACAGTTAGTATTTCACTTTTTGTCATGCCTTTGATAAATGGTTTTATTATTAGAGGAGCTTCTGTTTGACCGACAAAAATATTTGCAGAACAGGAAAGCGATTCTGCTCCACTTGTTCCAAGAGTTTTTGCCATTACCCATGCCATTCCTCTAACAACCCATTCCATGAAGCCGACGTAATAAAGTACCGACATAAAGCTTGCAAAGAAAATAATTGTTGGTAAAACCTGGAAAGCAAAAAATGATCCCAGGCTTCCGACTGCTCCCGGTGGTTTTGCAAGATCACCAAAAACAAATGAAGCTCCCTGACTGGTAAAGTTTAAAATCAGTACAAAAAATTTACTTACGTAACTAAAAAAATCTTTTGGCCAGCCTAACGGTGTAAACAGACTTCTTAATTCTTCACTTTTAAGAATGAGGATTGCAAAAACAAATTGAAGTGCGAGACCCTTTAATACAAGTTTCCAATTAATATTTTTTTTATTATTTGAAAACAGATAAGAGATTCCAACAATTAATAGAATCCCAAGTATTCCTCTGAATATAAAAACGAAATTCATAAACTAAGTCTCAACTTCTTCGGGAACGTAATGACATTTTCTGCACCTTGCTTCATAGAGATCTGCTGCCCCTACAACTACACGACCGGTTACAGATTTTTTTCTTTGTGTTTTGTCAGCAGGATTTCCACATTCCACACAGATAGCCAATTGTTTTGTTATAAATTCTGCAATTGCCAGCAATCGCGGCATCGGTTCAAACGGAATGCCTTTGTAATCCTGATCAAGTCCGGCAACAATAACCCGTTTACCTTCATCTGCAAGCTGGTTGCACACCTGGACAAGATCTTCATCAAAAAACTGTGCTTCATCAATACCGATAACCTGTGCATCATCAATGTGATTAAATATTTCTTTTATATCTTTTATTAATATAGAAGGAAGTGACTGTTCGCTGTGAGACACAATTGAATCATTAGAATAACGTGTATCAATTAACGGTTTAAATGTTTTTACTTTTAGTTTTGCAATTTGTGCGCGTCTTAACCTTCTGATAAGTTCTTCGGTTTTCCCGCTGAACATACATCCTGTAATTACTTCAACCCAACCGATATCTTTTGGCATTAAATGGAGGGAATGTTCTGTCATTTAGTAATATTTATTTGAAGTTTTTTAAGATCATCATCAGAAAAAGCGAAAGGAAGCAGATCAGATGTTTTACTCACCTTGTAATCTCCCTTGCCGTTTACCATAATTACATCAATCTCTCCACACAAATCGCTGATAACCTGTCTGCATGCACCACAAGGTGAAATGAAATCCTCAGTATCACCAGCAATAGCAATTGCTTTAAATTTTCTTTCCCCCTCTGAAATTGCTTTAAATATTGCGGTTCGCTCAGCACATACTGTTAAACTGTATGAACTCAATTCGATATTACAGCCTGTATAAATTTTGCCGTCATTTGTAAGAAGTACGGAACCAACATGAAAATTTGAATAAGTTGGAAGCGCATTCTTTTTTGCGTCAATGGCTTTTTTTGCAAGTAGATCGTAATTCATTTTAATAAGTCATAATTGATAATCAGATAGATACTAATTTAACAATCAGTTTTGTTAAAACCTGTTAATTCAAAAATTATTTTTTCTTTAGCAGAAAATAAAAAGTAGGTGTGAAATATTTATTTACAAACCCATAATTTCCGTTTGCAGCTTTTAATAATATTTTGTCCACTTTAATGAATTTTGAAAATCTTAAAAGCTTCTTGTGGAATTCGTTCCAGATTATTCCCTCTTTACCTTTTACCAGCCAGTCGACTGCAAATTCCGTATTTAATTTCTTTTCAAATTGCCCGTCAAATATCAAATTTATTTTGTTTAATGAAAATAATTGAGCGATGTCTTTTCGGTTCAATTCATCTTTTCTGAATCTCTTTAAAAAATATTTCTTAATCTGTTCCCTGTCTAACAAGCTGATAAACGGCTTTCCCCAATGTGGATCAGATAATACATTAATTAATGAATACCTGTTTGGTGTGCTTATATAAATATGTCCGCCTTGTTTAAGAACTCTTAAAACTTCCGCTAATAGTTTTTCTATTCCCGGTACGTGCTCAATAACATCCTGGAGGATTATTAAATCAAATAAATCATTTTTAAATGGCAAAGTAACTGCGTTCCCATTTATTCTTTTTATTGAAGAAGAATAAGATTGTTTTTTCAGGCGGTTTAGTTTTATGTCAAAGCTTATAACTTTACTTGTATTTGAAAAAACTACAGAGGTTCCGCCTTCACCAGAGCCAAGATCGAGAACAAATAAATTTTCTAAAATAATTTCCTGTGAAATGATTTCTTTAACGAACATTCCCTTTTGTACAGGTAAAACCGAAGCAGGGTTTATCCCTAAGTTATTTCGCATTTCAATTTTTTCTTCAGTGGGTTCGCGTCTCATTTCCACTCAGCTTTTTTAAATAAAGCATTAAAAAAATGTATGACTAAAAAGACTTCGTAAATAACCTGGAGATATACAATTTCAAAAAATGAAAATTTGTAACCGATTTTTTTTTGAAATGATAATCCTATTACCAGGTCTGAAACTATTTTTACTATGAAAGGAATAATAAATATTTTATCGATGAATGTTAATAAGGGAGAGAATAAGAACAATAAATTCAATAGATGAAAAATTGCAAGAACAATTTGCTGCTTAAACAAATAATGAAACGAACTTTGTGTGTGTCTTGCCCGCTGTTTAAAATAATCTTTGAATGTAGATTTTGTTTCGCTGAAAACTAACGAGTCTTCACCCGTAACAATCCCGATTTTCATCTTATTCTTAACTGCTTCCCTCAAAAGTAAATCATCATCACCGCTAAGTGTATCACAAGTATTTTTATAACCTTCAACTTTTTCAAATGCTTTTTTGCTAAAGCCAAAACTTCTTGCCGCTGCAGTGTATGGCAATCCCAGGTTTGTCATTGCAATTGCAAGTAAAGAACCACGGAAATTTTCATAACAGGAAATTTTATTAACAAGATTTTTCTCCTGTATAAAAGGAGCTAAACCGAATACAAAATCATATCCTTCATTGAATTTTTCAGAAAAAGATTTCAACCAGTTTTTTTGTAGAAGGCAGTCTGCATCTGTAATACAGATAATTGGATGGATTGATTCAGCTATACCAGCAGACAAAGCATTTCGCTTACCTTTGGATTCATTCTTATTAATCTCAACCAACTTCAAAGATCTGATTTTAGATTTATTAATTAATATTTTTTCCGATGTTTCATCAACCGACCCATCATTCACTATTATTAATTCAAAATTATCATTTCCAAAACTTTGTTCTGAAAGACAATTAATCATTTCGGATACATTTGCCTCTTCATTCTTGGCAGCAACAATAATTGAGATAGTATTCATTTTATTAATTACAATATTTCCGATCAAATGGAGTAATTACCCTTAAAGCAGAAAAAATGTTTAGCACAACAAATATTATAACAATTTTTGTTAGGAAATTACCTTGCATACTAAACATAAATTTCGGATTAATTTTTGTTAACCTGCCTGATGGTAGGCAGGTAAAAATAATCATTTATCCCCGCTAATTAAATTCTAAATAATAGCTTTATTATCCATTAGATTATTTATTTTTGACAGTAATCAGATTGAAGAGAAAAAATTACAGAATAGCTGACAACGAGTATTTCTGTTTTATTTATAAAGCTGATAATTGCAAATTTTATTTGCTATCCTGTTCAATGAATAAATTAAATACATTTCCTTATATATTAATTTTTATACTATTCCGGCAAGTTACTCTTTCTGCACAAGGCACCTGGGAGTCTGTGAATAGTCCGACTGATAAGTATCTTAGATCAGTTTATTTTGTCGACAGCTTAAATGGATGGGCGGTAGGTGACTCAGGAACTATAATTCAGTCCTCAAACGGTGGTGTTGATTGGGTTGCACAGAACAGTAAAACTACGAATAATATCTATGATGTATTCTTCCTAAATAAAAATCTTGGTTGGGCGTCTTCCTGGAATGTATCAAATGTTCCCTTTGGTACGGAATTACTTAAAACTACAGATGGTGGTATAAATTGGAGTAAGCGATACTATCCTGAGGAAAATTACTTTATTAATTGTATTCTGTTTACAGATTCGTTAAAGGGTTGGATGGGAGGAAAACCTTATCCAATGGTTAAAACAACTAATGGAGGCAATACCTGGCAGCATGCTGTAATTGATTCATCAGTTTTTGCTTTTTTCCCCGTCAAAGATATAAAATTCTATAACTCCCAATATGGTTATGCTTCCGGGGGTGTTTTGGAATATGGTGGCGTAATCTGGAACACCACAAACGGAGGAGATCTCTGGAATGCAATTGATCCCTCATTTGCACCTGCCGATCCTTTTTGGCAAATTCATTTATTTGATTCATTAAATGTGATAGGAGTAGGTGGAGACTTTGAGTTCTTTGGTGTTGGAATGATTCGCACATCGGATGGAGGATTACATTGGGATTATAAATATATTGGAATGCCCGGTGTTGCAAATGATGTAGATTTTAGAACCGCACTTGAAGCCTGGGCTTCATTGGGTTATCAGCAAAAATTAATTTACAGCCTGGATTCCGGGTATACGTGGAATTCTATACCAACTCCGGGAAATGCAATTATTTCGGATCTGACATTTCAGGATTCACTTCATGGTATTGCTGTAGGTAAGGATGGAGTTATTCTAAAATATAAACCTCCAATTGTTAGTGCTGTTACTGAGAATGGAGATTTTATTAAAAAAGAATTTTGCCTTAATCAAAATTATCCGAACCCGTTCAACCCTGCTACTAAAATAACTTACTCAATTTCTGAAGATAGTTTTGTAAAATTGTCTGTTTACAATTTATTAGGTAAATTGGTTGCAGTGTTAGTAAATGAGAACCAACTGGCAGGGACATACCAAATTGAGTTCAATGCTGAAGACCTGCCTGCCGGCAAGCAAAGCCTATCAAGCGGAATTTATATATATACGCTGAATACACCAAATTTTAGAAATTCGAAAAAAATGATTTTAGTGCGTTAATGATTAGTTGTTTTTTATTTATAAATAAGGTTTACAAATTATTCTATTTTAGGTTTTTTCCTTTTGATCTTATTGAAAATAATATTATACTTTTTTCAACCGATTTGAAATTTATAGGGGTCTTTATTTTTAAGAGTAAAATTAAATTATTATACAAATCCTGCAGCTCATATTCTAAAATCCTTCTGACGTTTTTTAATCTAGCTTTTATTTAAATAATCATTCATTAAACAAACAATGGAGACATAATGCAAAAATTCTTTTCAGTTGTTTTAGTTTTGGTGGCTTTTTCCTGGTGTAATACATTTGCACAATTGGAAAACTCCACTCCACAGGTATTTCATTCCATAAATAACGATTTATCTATACCCCTCAGGGATATGGTGAATGTTCCCATTTCTCAACCATTTTGGGAAGGTGATATTAGACCGTGGCGCGAGATACCTCTTGGTAATCATCAATACAAAAAAGATCCGGCATTACAGGAAACTAATGGTTCAGTTGCCGGCGCAACAATTATTCAAAATTTTGAAGGAGTTCCTCACGATATTTATGCCCCACCAGATGTTACTTGTTCGGTTGGGCCTAATAATGTTATGATGATGGTGAATGTTCGTTACCAGATATGGGATAAGGCTGGAACTTCACTTTTAGGTCCTTTTAATCTTGGGACACTTTGGTCTGGATTTCCCGGTCCCTGGTCAAGCAGTTTGAATGATGGTGATCCTGTCGTACTATATGATCAAGAGGCTGACAGGTGGTTCGCAAGTGAATTCTCATTACCAAATGGCGGTAACGGACCAGAATACATATTGATAGCAATATCTCAAACAGGAGATCCCACAGGAGCCTGGTATCGTTATGGATTTGAGTTCCCACAATTTCCGGATTATCCACATTATGGAATATGGCCTGACGGATATTACATGTCTGTTAACAGGTTTGCACCTTCCTTTGTTGGAACATATACTGCTGCATTTGAAAGAGCAGAGATGTTAAATGGTAATCCTGCACAATATGTGTATTTTACAAATTCTACTTCTGCTGGTGGTTCATTCCTTCCATCAGATTGGGACGGTGTTACACCTCCGCCAACAGGTGCGCCTAATTATTTTACTTCATTAGGTACTAATAGTCTTCATACTTATGAATTTCATGTAGATTGGGTTACCCCGGCTAATTCTACTTTTACGGGCCCATTAACTACTTCAGTTTCCGCTTTTACTACAATTAACAGTATCCAACAATTAGGAACAACAACTACATTGGATGGTCTGTCTGACAGATTGATGCAACGACAACAATATAGAAATTTTGGTTCTCATCAATCTATGGTTACATGCCATTCTATTGATGCCGGCGGTGGTCGTGCAGGCGTAAGGTGGTATGAATTAAGAAATACAGGTGCCGGCTGGACATTATACCAGGAAGGTACTTATGCTCCGGCAGATGGCCAGGAAAGATGGATGGGAAGCATTGCAATGAATGGAGTTGGTGATATTGCCCTTGGCTATTCAGTTTCAAGCACCACTATCCATCCTGAAATAAGATTTACTGGAAGACAAGATGGAGATCCTCTTGGTACAATGACCATGGCTGAAAGTACTATTTTCGCCGGTGCAGGATCACAAACAGGTGGCTTAAGCAGATGGGGAGATTATACACATATGAGTGTCGACCCAACTGATGATCAAACATTTTGGTATGCTAACGAATATATACCTTCTAACGGAAGCTTTAATTGGAATACAAGGATAGCTTCATTTATATTCAGCGCTCCCTGCTCTGTTGATGCAGCATCAAATCCAAATCCTGCAGATGGTGCATCAGGTGTTTCAGCATCACTTTCACAATTAAGCTGGAGTAATGGTGCAGGTGCAAATACTAACGAAACATATTTCGGAACAAACCCTGCTTCATTACCTTTAGTACAAAGCGGTACTCTTGCAACAAGCTGGAATATCACTGGTGGTCCGCTTTCATATTCAACTACATATTATTGGAGAATAGTTGAAATTGGAGATACCTGTTCTCAAACCGGTCCTCTCTGGTCATTCACTACAGAAGCAAATCCAAGTATAGTTATTGATGAAGTTTACTGTGATGATTTTGAAGCAGGCGCAGGCGGCTGGACAATAACTAATGATGGTGGAACCTGTGTTTGGGACATATCAACATTAGCAAGACCATATACTATGCCTGCAACAGCAACAGGTAATGTATTTGCAGCTGATGCTGATCTTTGTGGTTCAGGTACAACAGTACTTTCAACTGCAACACTATCACAGACGTTTGATCTAAGTCAATATACCGAGATGGTATGGGTTGAATTTGATAACGACTGGAGATTCCTGCTGGCATCAGATGAAGCACACGTTGAAGCTAGTACAGATGGCGGATCAACCTGGACTGGAATTTGGGACCAGGTTGGAGTTGATGTACGTAATACACACGAAGTAGTAGATGCAACAGCATTGTTAGTTGGACAATCGAATGTAATGTTTAGGTTGAGATCAGTACAGCCAGGATGGGACTGGTGGTGGGCAGTTGATAACTTCTGTATTTATGGTGAGTACATTCTGCCTGTTGAACTAACATCATTTGCTGCTAATGTTGTTGATAATAAAATCCAGCTTAACTGGGCAACAGCAACTGAGATCAACAACCAGGGATTTGATATCGAAAGAAAATCTAATACCGGTGAATATCAGAAAATTGGTTTTGTTGGTGGATTCGGTACAAGCACTGAAACTCACACTTACACATATACTGATAATAATGTAACTGCCGGAAGTTATACTTACAGGTTAAAACAAGTTGACTTTGACGGAACATTTGAATATTCAAACGAAGTGAATGTTGATATAGTTGCTCCTCTTGAGTTCGCTCTTGATCAGAACTATCCAAACCCGTTCAACCCGAGCACGACAATTAAATATTCAACTGCCCAGGATGGATTGGTTAAATTAGCGATTTATAATATGCTTGGTGAAGAAGTAACAACTCTTGTAAATAAAACCCAGAAGGCAGGAAGATATGAAGTGAACTTCAATGCTTCCAATCTTGCAAGTGGTGTTTACATTTACAGACTTGATACACCTAACTTCACTTCTGCTAAGAAACTTATGTTAATGAAATAGTGTCATACTGAGCCTGCCTGACGGCAGACAGGCTTGTCGAAGTATGAAAGGCTATGAAGACAAATCAGAATTACAAACCCCCGTACTTGCGGGGGTTTTTTATATTAATTTTTTATTAAGAAAAAAATTAGCACCTGCCATTCCAACAGGAAAAAACAATATTTAGTTGCTGAACGTAAAATGTTATGAATTGTTAAATTAAAAATAATTTGACTTCGTAAAATATTTTACCCTTATTTGTTATAAGGGTAATAAATAAGGGAGGATGTATGAGTCATATCTTTTTTTCATTCTTAATACAATTCTTTTTTCCAACAAATTAATTCAGAAGAGACTATGAATAGCAAAACTATTTTATTCCTGGCAGTTTTTTCTCTTCTTCTCTTTTTCCAAACCTCTTTTTCGCAGGTAGAGATAAAAGAAGAGATTCTGCTTAGCGAAATCCAAGGTGATGAAATTGAAAGCGTTACTTTTACAATGCCTTTTTATTGGGGGGTACATGGAGGAATAAATTCAGGAGGTCTTTATTGGGGTTATTTAAAGGGTATTGAAATTAATGCTGGGGGGCAAACACAGTTGGTTTCTTGCACACCACCATGTGCTAGTTGTATATATTCTGGACCAGAATGGTCTATTGGTCAATTGCCAGCGGGGACACCTGTAACAATAAAAGTATATGGAACTTGTTCTGGAAGTCAGCTAATAGAATCCGGATCTTGGATTGAACAAACTAGTACCTATCAATATAATATAAAATATTATGCTGGTTCCTATTGGCAAAACCAAACGGGTACAACCGTTATATTTTCAGCACAACCTCCTCCTGATTGCTCATATGCACCAGAATGTGATGAAAACTATATTGAAGAAATGCCACCATTAGCATTTGAAAATCGCGATCCATCATTTTTTACAAATATGCCTGGCTGCGACAGAGACCCTGGAGTTATGGGATTTTTTGCGGCTGGAAAAAGAGCTTCTGAAAGTTCAGATATATATTTTTATGATGAAAATGACATCGGTTTATGTTTTGATCCGCAAAGACAAAAGCTAAAGTTTGATTTCTCCAATCAGTATGTAACTATGAACTATGTAAAATATATTTGTGAAGATAATATAACTGATCCATACATAAATGCGACAATTATAAATAGTAAAGATGAGATTGATCAATTAACATTGGATAGGTGTCTTGATTTGTTTAATTCAATTACTGCTCATTATTACTATCCACTATGGAATATTAGTGGTATTCATGATGGATTTGCCTTTAAAGAAATATTGGAAACTCATGAAACTGAACACCTTAATGATTGGCTTCATTATATCGAAAAGTATCAAAATAGTTATTATTCAATACCTGAAATGATTTCAGTTAAGTGCAGTGATTATGTTACCTACCTTGCAGCTCAACAGGGAATCTTACAAAAAATTAAAGAAAAATTTTGGATTAATTTTTATAATGCATATAAAACTGATTATTTAGTGAATGAACATTTATTAATTCAAGATGATCCAGAGCACCTTAAACTTGAACAAAAACTTCATAATCGTGAAATAATTCAAAGCATGGTTGATGAGTATAAATATAGAATACTTGTGCGATGTGGATCAATAATTGGAAATGGAGACAACAAATGAAAAAAACAATTATAGCCATTATTTATTGCCTATCATCAATTTATATTCTGGGACAAGAAAATCTGATTGATGATCTGTATAATCAAAATATTTATATTTGTGGCCCTGCGGTGGATGCAATTATTTATGCCGATTTTATTGACGCATATCCAGACTTAGTGGACTTATATGAGATAAAACCCCCAATCATACAATCCAAATTTATTGATGCTTTTTATAGATTAAATGAAACTGAAGAAGTCTTAAGAGATAGATTACTTGATTACATTGCCAGGTCTGACGAATTTTCTAACGAAGAATTTCCACTTGACCCATTAGCTGAAAAGGTTCACGCAACATATTTATTAATGCTGATCAATGATTATTCAACATACGATTATGTTTTAGAATTAATAAACAATGTGGGTCTTCCAAATATAAATTCATATACTTTTAATGCGTTACCGCTTATTTTATCAAATGTTCCAGAAGCTGAAGCTGAAGCAAAAACTGATCTATTATATTTTTGGGAAAATGATTTAAATCCAAATTCTAATCGTGGGTATTTAGCAATGGAATCTCTCGTACAAAAATACGGTTTAGAAATGTCAGATGAGTTAGTAAACACCTTTATTAACGATATAGATCATTCAAAAAAAATCCGAGCTCTACAGCTTTTATCTGAATTGAATTTTGCCGACTTGAATAATTTATTAACAAATCGTTTAGACAATGAACAATTTTGGACTATTAGATTAAATATTGCAGATACGCTTTTAACAAAATTTGGGGAACCATCGATCTAAAAGCAGTTATTGATTATCAACCTAATGAGCCAGATGAAACTGCTCGTTCACTTATGGGATATTGCATTGATAAGTTCATCCCACCCCGCCCAACAGTATCAACAAGCCAGATGATTACTAACCTTATAGGATATGTTGGAGATTTATATCAATATGGATGGCTGAGAGATCAACAATTATTAGTTGTAAACTGGGTAGATTCTTTACAAACATTGCAAAAGTTTTATGCCCGTGGCAACGCAGAAGCTTCATGTAATAAGATAAATGGAATCCTTAACACAATTGAAAATTACCCTCACCCTGGTTACTATATGTCCGAGGAAGGATATAAGTTTCTTCACTATCACTCAGTATATATTAAAGAAAACATAGAGTCCGAGTTAGGTCCTTGTGAATAGTAAACAAAGAGGAAAACAAAATGAAAATAAAAATAATAACTTTGATACTTTGTGCAGTTGCATTTTTAGCCGCACAAACTGTATATGAAATACCTGTGGGTTCTAAGAATAATTCATTAAAATTCACGGTAAAAAATTATGAAGCCAGCCCGCTTAATACTTTAAAGCATATCAGTTTCATCTCAACCTGAATGGGTTACTTTCATTCAAGAAACTAACACAATTGATAAACTTGATAAAGGTGCTGGCCAGGAAGTTTCATTCAGCTTTGATATTGAATCTCCTGCACCTTTAAATGAGGAAGGTGTTATTACATTTAGAATTACTGATTCAAATAATAAATCCTGGACAAAAAAAATAAACCTAAAGGCAGTTGTACCTATCAAATATGAGCTTATGCAGAACTATCCGAATCCTTTTAACCCGACGACCAGGATAAGCTTTTCTATTCCAAAAGATACACGCGTAGCCTTAAAAATATTCAATATACTTGGGGAGGAAGTTAGTGTGCTGGTTAACGGAGAATTAAAAGCTGGTGTGCATCATTATGAATTCAATGGTCAGAATTTAGCCAGCGGTTTTTATATTTATTCTATTGAAACACCTGATTTTAGAGATATAAAAAAGATGATGCTTGTTAAATGATGCTGAAAGCATCATTCTGATTCCCGAATTATCGGGAAAAAAGTTCTTTTAATAAAAGTTATAACCCCCGTTTATTGCGGGGGTTTTTTATTTATAGTCACAATTTTTTTTATTTAAATAATTAATTAAGTTTGTAGCCAACCAGATGGAGAGGAAAATATTCTGTTGGGTAGAAGAGAATTATTATTAAGTTTATGCTTAATAAACCCTACCATACTCTAAAATGTTTTCTACTTTTTATAATTAACAGAGCTCAATTCAATATCTAAAATTAAACTCTGATTATAGTTGATAAAAAAAAATCTAATCCTCTATTATTCTAAATCTGTTATTGAAAAAACAATTTTAACTAACTTCATTATATCCAAATTAAAAGGAGAATCGATGAAACATCGTATAACTATGTTCGTTGCATTGTGGCTTGGTCTGTGTTTTCTTTCCATTGCCACATTTGCGCAGAGCAGTAATGATATGGACCCGAGATGGTCGAAGATCAATATTGATCTGTCCAATCCCGGAAATATAAATCCCAATTTTAAATGGGATCAACCACCACAGGTAACCAAACATTATTCTTTTGATAATGTGGAAGCTACTGTGGGACCGAATTTCAGACCCTTGCCAACTACTAACACTACACAGTCTGAATTCAGTGTCGATATGCATCCGACAGATGAAAATATAATTTTTGGTTCTTCAAATGCTACACCATGGCCTGTATCGGCTATATGGGGAACGGGACTTTATTGGTCTTTGGATGGTTCAGCTTCTTGGTCAGGTGTCGATAATCCTACTCCTTTGTTAGGCACAACGAACGGTGGTGATCCAGAATCTATAGTCGGACCAGACGGAGTTTTTTATGAAGGTTATTTAATCGGTGGCAGCTATGCTTTAGGTTTAGGGGTTTCTACTAACAGTGGTGTTAGCTGGACAACACATACAGCATATGCAACCGGAAACCAGGATAAAGAACATATTATGGTTGACAAAACCCCAAGCAGCCCATATTATAACAGGCTTTATTATCCCTGGTCAAATTTAAATATCGGTGAAGCCTCATTAGTATATACTACTGATATGGGAGCAACATGGTCATCGTTAAAAGATTTATCAAGTTCAATTACTCCTCTTAGTAGTGCATTTGCACAAGGGCCTAATGTACAAACTGCATCTAATGGTGATGTATATGTTTGTTATGCAATTTATGATGCAGACTGGACAGATGGAGAAGATGCCATAGGATTTTCTAAATCAACTGATGGCGGAGATACATGGACTGCTTTAAGAGCTTATGAACAGGTAAATTTTGGTATTCGCAGCGGTGGGCTCGCACCTAAAGGATTGAGAACAAACTCATTCCCATCAATGGCTGTTGACAGATCAGGTGGACCTAATGATGGGAATATATACATAACATGGACACAAAGAGCCGGCCATGCCCCTGCAGGCAGTGATCCTGATGTTGTTCTTATTAGTTCAGCTGATGGAGGCGCTACATGGACAAGCCCTGTAAGAGTCAATGATGATCCGCTAAATAATGGTAAAGACCAGATACACCCGTGGTGTACTGTTGATCAAACAACAGGACAATTATTGGTGGTTTTCTACGATAGTAGAAATGTTGTTAACACGATGGCTGAAGTTTATATGGCATCTTCTTATGATGGAGGAAATACATTCGATAACTTCCTGATTAGTGATCATTCATTTGTACTTGGACCGATTTCTGGATTTTCTGGTAATTATGCCGGTGATTATATTGGCGTGGCTGCAGTGAATAATGTAGCATATCCGTACTGGATGGACGTAAGTTCTGGAAATGCTCAGGGATGGATGGCTCAAGTTACTTTTGGTGCCCCTTGTTCCGTTGAGGCAGCTTCAAGTCCAACACCTGCTAATGGAGCTACTGATGTTTCAATTAACTTATCTTCAATTAACTGGACAAATGGTGCTGGCTCAAATACTAATGAAACTTACTTCGGAACTAACCCTGCTTCATTACCTTTAGTACAAAGTGGTACTCTTGCAACAAGCTGGAATCTTACTGGCGGTCCGCTTTCATATTCAACTACCTATTATTGGAGAATAATTGAAATTGGAGATACCTGTTCTAAATCGGGCCCTATCTGGAGCTTCACGACCGAAGCAAATCCAAATATTGTTATTGATGAAGTTTACTGTGATGATTTTGAAGCAGGAGCTGGCGGCTGGACAATAACTAATGATGGTGGAACCTGTGTTTGGGACATATCAACATTAGCGAGACCATATACTATGCCTGCAACAGCAACAGGTAATGTATTTGCAGCTGATGCTGATCTTTGTGGTTCAGGTACAACAGTACTTTCAACTGCAACACTATCACAGACGTTTGATCTAAGTCAATATACCGAGATGGTATGGGTTGAATTTGATAACGACTGGAGATTCCTGCTGGCATCAGATGAAGCACACGTTGAAGCTAGTACAGATGGCGGATCAACCTGGACTGGAATTTGGGACCAGGTTGGAGTTGATGTACGTAATACACACGAAGTAGTAGATGCAACAGTCTTGTTAGCTGGTCAATCCAATGTAATGTTTAGGTTGAGATCAGTACAGCCCGGATGGGACTGGTGGTGGGCAGTTGATAACTTCTGTATTTATGGTGAATACATTCTGCCTGTAGAATTAACATCCTTTGCTGCTAATGTTGTTGATAATAAAATCCAGCTTAACTGGGCAACAGCAACTGAGATCAACAACCAGGGATTTGATATAGAAAGAAAATCAAATACCGGTGAATATCAGAAAATTGGTTTTGTTGGTGGATTCGGTACAAGCACTGAAACTCACACTTACACATATACTGATAATAATGTAACTGCCGGAAGTTATACTTACAGGTTAAAACAAGTTGACTTTGACGGAACATTTGAATATTCAAACGAAGTGAATGTTGATATAGTTGCTCCTCTTGAGTTCGCACTTGATCAGAACTATCCAAACCCGTTCAACCCGAGCACAACAATTAAATATTCAACTGCCCAGGATGGATTGGTTAAATTAGCGATTTATAATATGCTTGGTGAAGAAGTAACAACTCTTGTAAATAAAACACAAAAAGCAGGAAGATATGAAGTGAACTTCAATGCTTCCAATCTTGCAAGTGGTGTTTACATTTACAGACTTGATACACCTAACTTCACTTCTGCTAAGAAACTTATGTTAATGAAATAGTGTCATACTGAGCCTGCCTGACGGCAGACAGGCTTGTCGAAGTATGAAAGGCTATGAAGACAAATCAGAATTACAAACCCCCGTACTTGCGGGGGTTTTTTTTTTCGCAAACATTCCCTATAATTTTTTCAAATTATATTAGTAAATTTTATTAATAATAATTGTCTTCTTTTATCATTAAATAATGTTTGGGTTAATATGAAACATTTTTACTTTTCTGCGAAAATCAATTTTATCCTGGTGACATTACTATCAAGTTTTGTTTTTGCACAAAAACCTATGGATAATTCGCAGTTTGAATTAATTCCTGATCAAGGTGAACAAAGCATAACTGTTAATGGGATGAGAATTATGGAGCCTTCGGGAGTTCCTGTTGCGATTTATAATCCCAATTATCCGGTTACTCCGGGTACAAATGAAGATATGGCAAGACAATATCTAACAGAAAATTCTCAATTGTTAAAAATTAAAGAGGATTTGTCTGATCTTCATTTTCTCACAACAAAGGAAACACCGGCTGCTTACCACGTTCATTTTCAACAATATAAAGGTGAATTTCCTGTTGCAAACTCAACAATTAATGTTACGATCAGCAAGAACAATAAAGTTGTATTTGTAATGAATGGATATAAAATTCAGTACGGGAATAAATCAAACCCTGATCTTACAACAATTAATTTTACAAAAGATGCTGCTCTGAATTCTGCAAAAACTTATTTGGGAATCCAGGGGTCGATTGTCTATGAAAAAAGTGAAACGGAAGTTTATTATAACAACGGGACATTCAGGTTGGCACAGGTTGCAACTGTAATTCCGGCAGAAGAAAACTTCGGACAATGGGAAGTAATGGTTGACGCTCAGACCGGCGAAATTTTCAGGGTCGCAAATAAAGCCTGCAATTTGAAAGAAGGAAATAAAGATCCTCAGCTTGTAAACGGTACCGGTTATGTTTTTGATCCTGACCCGATTACTCATGCAAGAACAACTTATGGCTCAACCGGGTTTGTGGATAACAATGATGCTGATTCTGATTCATTAACTGCTCACCGTGAGTTCAGAACTTTAAATGACATTACTTTTAACGGAAGCGTTTATTCTTTAGTTGGACCGTATGCAGAGATAAGAGATTTTGAAGCTCCTTTTACCGGGCTTGCATACAAATCCGACAAGTGATTTCTTGTTCACACGAAGTGATGATAATTTTGAACCTGTAAATGTTTACTTCCATATTGATCAAACTATGAGATGGATAAATGATTCACTTGGAATTCCATTATTACCATACCAGTATGTTGGTGGTGTAAGGTTTGATCCGCACGGTTTTAACGGAGATGATAATTCACATTACCTTTCCGGAACCGGAAGCATAGCTTACGGCGATGGCGGAGTTGATGATGCTGAAGATCTTGGTGTTGTGCTGCATGAATTTGGTCATGGTCTACATGACTGGGCTACTGTTGGCGGCATTTCGCAAGTTGAAGGATTGAGCGAAGGCTGCGGAGATTACTGGGCAACTTCATATATAAGAAGTACAGGCTACTGGACCCCTTCTGATCCTGCCTACAACTGGGTTTTTATCTGGGACGGGCACAATCCATTTTGGGCAGGAAGAATAACAAACTATACCGCTCATTATCCGGAAGGATTAACAGGAACAATTCATACCGATGGACAAATGTGGGCTTCTTCTTTAATGTCAATTTATGATTTGATCGGAAGAGTACCGACTGATGATAATTTTATTGAAGCGCTTGCAATGACAAACGGCGGTTCAAGTCAGCCCGATGCAGCAAATGCGTTCATTACTGCTGATCAATTAACTTATGGAGGAAGCCATCTTGCGGATATTATTCCAGTCTTTGTTGCAAGAGGATATATTACTGGCCCGATTACTCCTGACTTTACTGCTGATGTTACTTCTGGTCCGACACCATTGACAGTTAATTTTACTGATCTTTCTGTTGCACAGCCGGGTCCTATAACTTCCTGGGAATGGGATTTTGATAATAATGGTTCAGTAGATGCAACAACTCAAAATCCAACCTGGGTATATAATGCAATCGGAGTTTACACTGTAAAGCTTACTGTTTCCGATGGGACTAATTCAGCTTCGATCACAAAAACGGATTATATTCATGCGAATGATCCGAATCTTGTTATCGATGAAATTTATTGTGATGATTTTGAAGCAGGAACAGGAAACTGGACAATAACTAATGATGGCGGTACCTGTGTTTGGGATATATCCACATTAGCAAGACCATATACTATGCCTGCAACAGCCACCGGAAATGTATTTGCTGCAGATGTAGACTTTGTGGGAGTCGGTACTACATTACTCTCAACTGCCACGCTAACTCAGACTTTTGATCTTGTCTATATACAGATATGGTTTGGATAGAATTTGATAATGACTGGAGATTTTTGCAAGCATCAGATGAAGCACACGTTGAAGCTAGTACATGACGGAGGATCAACCTGGATTGGGATTTGGGACCAGGTTGGAGTTGATGTACCGTAATACACACGAAGTAGTAGATGCAACAGCGTTACTAGCAGGTCAATCAAATGTAAAAGTAAGGATGAGATCAGTACAGCCCGGATGGGACTGGTGGTGGGCTAGTTGATAATTTCTGTATCTACGGAGAATATGTAACACCAGTTGAACTTGACATCATTTGCAGCAAATGTAAATGAAGGAAGTGTAAACCTGAACTGGTCAACAGCCACAGAAACAAATAACCAGGGATTTGATGTAGAAAGGAAAATATCAAACGGGTTGTTTGCAAAGATAGGATATGTAGCAGGATTTGGAACAAGCACAGAGACACATACATATTCATTCACAGATAAAGAAGTAACAGCAGGAGAATACACATACAGGTTGAAACAGGTAGATTATGATGGAAACTATGAATATTCAAATGAAGTGAATGTAGAAGTAGTTGCTCCTCTTGAGTTCGCTCTTGATCAGAACTATCCAAACCCATTCAACCCGAGCACAACGATTAAATACTCAACTGCACAGGATGGATTGGTTAAACTAGCAGTGTATAACTATGCTTGGTGAAGAAGTAACAACACTAGTAAATAAAACCCAGAAAGCAGGAAGATATGAAGTAAACTTCAATGCTTCAAAACTTGCCAGTGGTGTTTATGTTTACAGGTTTGAAACACCTAACTTCATTATGCAAAGAAACTGATGTTAATGAAGTGACAACGAAGTTGTCATCCTGATTCCGCTTTAGCGGGAGAAGGATCTTTAGACAGAATTAAAACCCCCGTTAACAGCGGGGGTTTTTTATTTTCCTGAAAAGTATTTATAAAGAGATGAAATAATTCAGGATCTGTCGTTCAACTTACCTTTACAACAACCATTGTCATATCATCATTTACTTCAGCAGAGCCGCGGAAGGTATTTACGGAAGACCAGATTTCATTTACAATCTCAGTAGACTTTGAATTTGATTTATGAAGAAGCAGTTGGGTAAGCTTTTCTTCACTGAACAGTTCATTTTTTTCATTCATCGCTTCGGTTATTCCGTCTGTGATAAATACAAACAGTTGCCCCGTCTTCAGTACAATTTCTTCTTCAGCAAGCGACTCTTCGAATATAATTCCCTTTTCAAGCCCGACACCAATTCCCTGCGACTTATATGATTGGACAGTACCGTTCTTTGCCATAAGAATCGGCAGGTGTCCGGCACGGCAAAATTTAACAGTGTTCTTCTTAAGATCGAAAAGAGCGAGTGTAATTGTTACAAACCAGTTTCGATCAAGCTCGTTGTACATTCTTTTGTTTATACCAACCAGGATTTCCTTGGGAGATTTTTCAGGCGCACAACTTAATTGAATCATCGTTTGCAGCTTTGTCATATAAAGAGAAGCGGATAAACCCTTCCCTGAAACATCGCCGACAATGACAAACAACTTATCATCTGAAAAAGGAATGAGGTCATAATAATCTCCCCCAACCTGCATGGCAGGAATCATCTCACCGCAAATATCCAGGTTACCAATCTGTGGTATACATTGCGGAAGTAAACCCTGCTGTATCTTCCGTGCAAGATCGAGATCTCTTTCAATCTTCTGCTTCTGAACTTCTGAATTATAAAGTCTTGCATTTTCAATCGAGACGGCAGCCTGGTTTGCAGCAGCAAATAGAAGTTCCAGGTCCTTACCAGCAAAATGTGATCCCGAATGTTTCAATCCAAAAAGCAGAAGCCCGATAATTTTTGATTTAACCAGCATAGGAACGATTGTAAAAATTTCTTCATCAACAAGACGTTTTGCATTTTCGGGGAATACTTTTTCAAAATCAGTTTGTTCAACAACAGGCAATCCGCTGATAAGATTTTTTTCTTTGATAAACTGCATCAGGTTGGAATTTTTTATAACGCACTCTTCAGTGCCCATCCCTACATTTCTAAGGAGCCTTAATTCCTGGGTTTTATTATCTCTTAGAAGTATTCCAAATTTTTTAATGTTTAGTCCTTCAACAAAAGTTTTCAGCATAAGCTCAAGAATATTATCAAGTCCAACCACTGTAGAAATATCATTGCTAAACTGGATTATCATTCTCTGGTGAGCAAATTGTTCGGGGTAAAATTTTCTTGTTAAAAAATCCTGGAAACGATCTTTGCTGGATTGAAAAACTATTGCAAAAATGATAAAGAAAACTCCGGCAACAATTCCCTGGTTCTCTGCTCCTAATGCACTGCTAATGCTTTGCCCGGCAACATAAACGACGAAGAAATATATTGCTGCAATAGTAAGCGTAGCAGCTCCATAAATAATAGTGTTTCTTACAACAACGCTGACATCCATAAGCTGGTATTTGAAAATAGCATAAGCAAAGAAAAGCGGTACTAGTGCAGTCAGAATTATTGGAGCATAATATTCAGGTGAGTTAAAAAATGAATCAGCAATAGCGGGAGCTATCTGGGCTGTATATATAGTAATCGCAATCCCGAATGTCATTGCAACCATCATAATAAATAATGGTTTCTTTTTCTCTTTCGACTTAATTCTTCTATATTGTACTATTAGAGTAATCCACGCAATGAATTGAGTAACAAAAGCGAAAACTATAAGTACCTGAATTAAATGATTAAAAAATACTCCGCTAACCTTTTTTTCGAACATAAGAATGGCAATAATAATTGCAAAGGCTGCAATAACAGAAGGTGAAATAAAGAAAAGTCTTTTTACCCATTTTTTTTGAACAAATTTAAATGGAGTTGGAAAATTAAGAAAGAAATAATTTAGGATGAATGCTACGAAGCTAATGCCGACCAACCACAAACATCCGATAATGATTGCAAGGATTCCTGTATTTTCATAGAATTTAAAAAAATTTCCGCCTTCAAGTTGAACATTTAGTGAGGTTACAACAGCCAAAACCCCTATGAAATAAAAAAGTCTTTGAATTCTTCCATCAGGTTTTGCAGTCAAAACTATAAATCCAATCAACATCCAGAATAATGCGCTTAATGAACCAGCTAAACTGCCAAACTGGATCAGTTTTTTTACATAAACTTTTGTTGTATAGATTTTTCCATCGTGCATTACTTTATATGTAGCATAATTACCGCTCGTAAATTCATTCAAAATCATTTGTGCCTGTGCAGTGGATTTTAAATTCACACCGTCGATTTCTATAAGCTGGTCGCCATTCCGAATTCCTGCATTCCAGGTAACGCCGTTTACTTTAACGACATCAAAAAATATTGCCGTACTGTCCTTAGATATTTTCTTCGGAACCCACAGACATTCATCATTGCTTGTAACATTTACTTCAACAGCATAATAGATGTTGACTATCGCAGTAGCAATGAGTAAAACTGATAAACCAATTATCAGCTTTTGCCTGTATTTAAGAAATAACGCTTTAAAGTTTTTCATAATTATTTCATTCTACTTTCATAACAATCATCGTAATATCATCAGACTGAATATTACCATAAGTAAAAGATTGTACATCTTCTTTTATTCCATCAAGAATTTGATCTGAAGATAAACCAGTAAGTGCAACTGTTTTCTTTTCAAGTTTTGAATCAGAGTACTCTTCCCCCTCTGCATTCATTGCTTCAGAAATACCATCGGTAAACAGTAAAACAACATCACCGCTTTCAAGTTTAATTAATTCTGATTCATAAGGCATTAAGGTTTGCATAACCCCGAGAATAATTCCGCCTCTTTCAAGCTTTTTAATTTTTTTATTCCGGATAAACAACGGCGGATTATGACCTGCATTAACATAATTAAAAGTTTTGGTTTTGATATCAAGCAAACCCCAGAAGAATGTAATGAATCTTCCATCGGAAGTATTTTCGGTAATCAGGTTATTCATTAAAGCCGTGGCGCTTTCGATATCCATATCCTGTTTGGAAATTACCTGCAGGAAAGCCTGGATATTTGCCATAAGCAGAGAAGCCGGAACACCTTTACCGGAAACATCAGCAATAGCAATAAAAAAACGATTTTCATCTATCGGGATTACATCATAATAATCACCGCCAACCTGCCTGGAAGAAATATTTATTGCAGAAATACCTACACCATTTATTTTAGGCAGACTTTGCGGGAAAAGATTTTTCTGAATGTCACGTGCTAGTTCAAGCTCTTCTTCGAGCTTATGCTTTTCAAGTGCTTCCTGGAAAAGTTTTTTATTTTCAAGTGAAATAATTGCAAGGCTCCCGACCGAATAAACAAATTCTATATCGGTTGCGTTATATGGTTGATTGTTAATTCTTTTTCCTAGCAGGATGAATCCACGTGTTTTTCCCTGGAGTTGCATCGGTACTATTAAATCTACATCAAGCTGATTCAGTTTTTGGAATTCAGCGGCTATCTTTTCCTTATTAATTGGTGCGGAAAATTTTTCAAGTTCATATTCATGCAACAGTTTTAATATTTTATCAGGTTCATATTTTGATTCAAGAATTTTATATTCACCGGTTTCATAAGTAACAACCGCAAACTTCGAAACTAAAAATTGCCCTATCACAGAATACATTAACAGCCGGGCAACTCTTGTTGATTCTGAAAAAAGTCCGAATTCTTTGCTGAGTTCAAAAAGAGTATTCAATCTCTGGATTCTTGAGTCAAGTTCCCTATTTACTTTTTTAAGCTCGGCAAATATCATTGAATTTTGAATTGCACTTGCCGAGATGTTCAGAATTGTTTTTAAAAATTCTCTATCATCTTCTGTGTATTCGGATTTGTTTAACTTTTCACCAAGACAAACTATGCCCATACATTCATCTGAAGCATAAATTTTCTCAACCGCTAACAAATTAGCTTTTTGCAGGTAATCAGAAAACTCTTCATTCTCTAAAACATCTGTTGATGATTTCAAATCCGGGAATTGGCTCAACAATTCGTTTGGCAATCCTTTTGATTTTTTAATTAAAATACTTCCATTTTCACTAATGGCAATCAGACCGCGTGTTGAAAGAAACTTCCCAAGGCATGTCAGTAAAACATTATTAAGAATAAATCCCAAATCTACAGATGAATTTATCACTCTGCTGAATTCAATCAGGGCTGTAAGGTTCCGCTTTATCCGGAGATTAGTTGTGGATTGCATCAGTGTCCTGATGAATTTATATTTTTTGAAAGCAGAACCTGGTTATACTTTCCAGGTACGGTAAAATATTGAACATCATCCATCAGCGTTCTCATTAGATACATACCCAGACCGCCGACTCTTTTTTCTTTATAATATTTTTTCAAATCGGGATCAGGAATTTTATTTGCTTCAAACGAATTCCCGAAATCCCTGATAGCGATTGTGAATTTGTGTTTATCAAATTTAACTTTGATAATTATCTCTCCCTCAGGAAATGAATCGTAAGCATGTTTCATTATGTTGGTACAGGCTTCATCGACAGCAAGAATAATTTTTTCGATTATTTCCTGGTTTATTCCAGCATCGTGCGCATAATTGCTTACAAAGTCCCTTATCGAAGAGAGATTTTCAGTTTTACTTTTTACGATTAATTTACTTGAATGATCACTCACGATTTATCACTTCCCTGCTTCATTAAACTTGTTTATCGCTTCTTCTTCTGCATTAAAAATTTCATACAAAAGAGGAAATCCGAGAAGATCAAAAATGTTATAAACTTTGTCGTTCATATTGCTCAACTTTATGTCGCCTTTATTCTCTCTTATCTTCTCTATATATGCCATAAAAACCCCAAGTCCGGCACTGCTTATATAAGCTAGGTCAGTAAAGTTCACAACTATTTTATATTGATCTTTATCAATCAGTTCCGAAAAATTATTTTCAAGTACAGGTGCTGTATGAGCATCAAGGTACCCTTTCAGGTTAATTATACTTACTTCACCTTTTTCTATAACTGAGGTGCTGAACTCTGCCATTCTTTTTCTCCATCAATTTTTGTTTTTTGTCCATCCCGATTATTCCGGGGCTTCCACTTTAAAATTACTAAAGTTATATCATCATATTGCGAATGATTTTGCGAAAACAATGATACTTCTTTCATAACACAGTTGGAAATCAAGTCTGCATCCTTATCCCGGTTTTCCAGAAGAATTTCTGTAAAATATTTTTCACCAAAATCATCCAGGGTTTCATTTTTTGCTTCCGTTATGCCATCAGTATAAAGAATTATTATGTCATCTTCTCTTAACTTTATTTCTAATTGCGAAAGCGACTTGCTGAATTGGTCGGTATTACTTAATCCCAAACCCATACCGGAAGGTTTGATAGTTTCTGCAGAATCTTCCCGAAGAAGAAGTATCGGGCAGTGTCCTGCTCTTGCCAATTGAAGAGTTTCACTCTTTAGATCTATCAATCCATAAGCTGCACTCACAAAGGTTTTGGAATCTAAAGTGCTTTTTAATATTTCATTTGCTTTAACCAGGATTTCTTTGGGTGATTTGATTATTTTGGAAAGTGATTCAAATATTCCTTTCACCTCTGCCATAATAAAAGCTGCGGAAATTCCTTTTCCTGAAACATCTGCGATTATAAATCCAAGTTTGTCATCTGCAATTTCAAAAAAGTCATAATAGTCACCGCCAACTTCAAAAGCAGGAATAAATACTGTGGAAACCTGTAATCCTTCATACTCAGGATTTTTTTCCGGAAGAATTTTTCTCTGGATTTCTCTTGCTACATCAAGTTCTTTTTCAAGTCTTTCTTTTTCAATTGATTCTTCGAACAAGCGGGAATTTTCTAATGAGACAGAAGCATAATCCGAGAATGTTGCAATTGCAGTTTTATCTTCTTCGTTAAAAAATCTATCTGTCTTTCTCGCTGCTACTAATAGTCCTCTTATTTCGTTATGCGTTTTTAACGGAGAGATTGCAGCAGCACGAAACTTCTGACTTAGTTTTGAGGCAGCATCAAATTTATCAAAATTCATAAGCACTGTATCTTCAAACTGTTCCCATTTTCTTTTATGAATTATATATTTGTTTAATAATTCAGAATCTATAAAACCGATATTCTTTGCTGCGATTGAAGTATAAATTTCTTTTTCTTTCCAGATTATCCAGGCAGCATCAGCATTACCAACCCGAAGAGTAATATCTGTAACCGTGTCAGCAAGTTCTTTAAAATCTAATACCTGTGTAATCAGTTTACTGAAGTATTGTAATGATGAAACTTCCTGAGCTTTCCTGTCAAAGGCTTCAGCAGTCGGAAGATGAAATAATGTTGTAAAAAATAAAATGCTGAAATAGATTGCACCGTACAACATTATTATCGTATTAAAAGTCGATAACGATGGAGAAAGTCCTGAAAGTATTTTGATATGAATTGAATCATCGGAAACTAAGGTTAAATTTAAAACGAATAGCGTGATAATAACTATAGACAAAACCAGCAGGTAAATTTTTTCTTTCTTTACGATAAAAGCGATCCATGAAATTTTTAATGAATTAAAAAACATAAGCAGGATTGAAACTATCAGAAAAGTATCACCAAGAAATGAAGCACCTTCCCAATCAAAAAAATGTTTGCTTATTGCGGTTAGAACAAAAAAGATTGTCATCGTAACAAAATAAATATTCAGGTTCCTGCTTTGACGCAGAAAAAATAAATGCCGTAAGGAAAGAAAAACATAAATTAAAAACCCGGTTATCACCACTCCATACATTACCGAAACAAATGCATGAATGATACCTGTTGAGTTATTAAAATTTTCTGAGCCGCCAAAAAATATGTCAAAGATTGTTCCTGAAAACATTATCAGGAAAAACAAAAATGCATTCAGAATCCCGATGCTCATTACAAGAGATAACGGTTTGGTAGTCTGTTCAGAAAAAAACCTGAGAAGGCTAAATGCTAATGAAACTACAATTACGAGTATGATTGCATCAACAAGGACTAGAAGTGGAATTGAATCCGGTCTTCCGAAAAACCATTGAACTAAAAAAAGTAATCCTGCGCCCAGTAAAAAAAACTGGAATTGTGAATTACTAAATATTTTAGCCAAATGTTCTTTCATTTCACCTTAAAAAATAAGCTTATTAATTCTTTCCAAAAATTATAATATTTTCAGAAAGATAGGTGAAATTAACGGTTTTTTAAAGATGTGCAAAGGAATCAGGTATAAGCGGAATATTTACCTGATGTTTGATAGTTTTTTTTGGTTTCAATAGAATTGGGAATCTAAATTCAGAGTAATTATTAGTTACCTCTTTCGCTAACCTGCTTTTGTCTTTTTACTTCGTTTCGCCAGTAATCCATTTCTTCACGGAATTTTTTAAATTCCTCCTGCAATTCATTCATCTGTTCACGAAGCGCTTCAGTATCAAAGTGATTAAAGTTTTGTCCAGGATCAGAAAACCATTTGCTGATTATCGAATCATTAAAAATCGGGTTTCTCATCCGTTCCGCTCTCATTAAAGAGTCTATCATTCTGCGGTTCAACTGTACCAGGGAATCAATGTAAACACCCTGATAATTATACTTGTATGATCTCAGGGAATCATCACCATTCATATATTGAACAACCACACCATTTTGAACATTTTCCATTCTTGGAATATGAAAAGTATTAAATCGAATATTTTCTGTAGCTTCTTTTATCACGGCATTAATGTTTTCCATCTCAGGAACCTGGAGTTCTGGTATATCAATATTACTAAATTCAACCTGGCAATAATTATTTCCGACCTTTACTTTATATTTTCCACTGGATGCTACATTGTTCTCAAAATTTTTCCATGTTGAATCATACCTAATATTAAACTCAAAAGATTTTGTAATTTCTTTTTGCTCATTCAACCGTTCTTTCACTTCCTGCAATTTCTCTTTTTGTGTCTTCACATTATAAACAAAGTTCTCTTCAAAAATTGAATCTGGAGTTAGAAAAATATATTGATGATCTGAAGAATGTTTTAATTTATAAACTGCATTTGCAACATGAATTTTTTCAATCTGGTTAATGCCTGAAGGAATCATCTTAAACGCTTTATCTTTCTTTAAATCTTTTGCAAGAACAAGAAGGTCTGCGACCATTGCATTTCTGTAGCTCCAGATAACGGGGTTTATAGCAACAGTATTATTTTCATTTACCAGGACTTGAGGTTCAATTGCTTCCGCATAACTTCTGATTACAGAATCTACACGCAATTTTTCTTCTGGATCAAGATCAAGAGCTTCAACAAACTGGTTATAATTCTGAGTCGGATTTAATTTTTTAAGAGTTTTTATCTGAACAATCTCTTTCCCTGAATCATCATAACTTAATACCAGATATTGATTTTGTTTTTTATCTAATGGAAGTTCCTGGTTGAAAGCAAAGTTGAAAAGATCTTCATTACTTACATCGGAAGCATACAACAATGGCTGAAGATTTTCTTTATAGAAGCCTGCAATGTTGGATTTTTGAGATTCCCAAATATCACTTATAAAACCGGGATTGAATTTTAACAATGTCATTACTCCAAGTGTAACAACAATGAGGCTAAATACCGGGGTGTATTTCAAAAATTTTTTAAATCCTGTTTTAGGATTTTCGATTTCAGCCATCACTCGTGTTTCAAAATATGGTGAGGGTGGAATCCTTTTTACAGATTGAGTCAGCGATTTAAGATTTTTATAATCTTCAAGCTTCTTCTGCATTTCAAGAGATGAGGCTATCATCTCCTCAACGATAGTCCTATCTTCTGTGGATAATTCATTATCCACATAAGCTGATAATAATTCGAAATCTTTATTGTTCATTTTCATACTATTAATTCTGATTTCATCGGTTCCAGAATTTTCTTTAATGCTTCCCTTGCTCTGAATATCCGGGATTTCACAGTTCCTAACTCGGAGTGAGTACTTTCAGCAATTTCCTGGTAACTAAATCCTTCAATATCTTTAAGAACTAATGGAATTCTTAATCTCGCGGGCAACTGCTGAATTGCGTTATTAACAATTCCGGAAATATCTTTGCTCTCTGCATTAACCCTGTTTTCTGTTCTTTGTTCAGCATCCGTTATTGGTACAAATATTCTTCTTACGCTTATTTTCCGAAGATGATCTTTACATTTGTTTACTGTAATTCTATACAGCCACGTTGAAAATTGTGATTCAAATCTAAAATTCTTCAGATTTTTATAAACAGTAATAAATACATCCTGGGAGATATCATCTACAAGATTACTGTTTCCAATTGTCAAATAAATTATGTTTCTGACCTTCTCCTTGTGCCGCTGAACAAGAATCCTGAATGTTGATTTGTCTCCCTCGATAAATCTTTTGACGAGGGAAAAATCATCATCTAATTTTAAAATCTGAGGTTGCTGCAAATCCTTATTTTCGTTTTTTAAATCCATATTTTAGACGCTAAATTAACACCAAAGTTCCGCAAAATATAACCCTAAAACCGGAACCAAATCAAATCGTTTTATTTGCAAAAGAATCCTTATGTAAGTAAATTGACTTAAATAATTTTAGGAGAAATTAATGAAAATAAAAACTAGCGAAAAATATGAAGCTGTTATCATTGAATTAAAGGGAAATGTGATGGGCGGTGAGGATACGAAAGGATTTAATGAAACTCTGCATAAGCTGGTTGATGAAAGTAAAATTAATATTGTGGTTGATTTAGGCGACGTAAAATTTATGAATAGCTCCGGACTTGGAATGTTAATTGGTGGATTAACTACAATGAAAAAGGCTGAAGGTCATTTCAAACTTGCTAATGTAACAGATAAAATAGAAAGTTTGCTAATAATTACTAAACTGATTACGATATTTGAGACTTACGATTCTGTTGATAAAGCAATTGCATCATTTGAAAAATAAGAATCAATAAGAGTTTTTAAAAGTAACTCCGGGTAATAAAATCCGGAGTTTTATTTTGTCCATTCAAATAAATTCTTCACACTAAACATCTAAATATTAAATATGAGTGTAACAGTTCTTGTCGGAAGCCAGTGGGGCGATGAGGGAAAAGGAAAAATTGTTGATATTCTGAGTGAAAATTTCCAGATAGTCACAAGGTATCAAGGCGGTGCTAATGCCGGGCATACAGTAGAAATTGGTGATAAGCAATATATATTACATTTAATTCCGTCCGGAATTCTTCGTGAAAATGTTATTTGTGTAATTGGAAATGGTGTTGTAATTGATCCGGTTGCCCTTCTGGATGAGATAAAATTAATTGAAGAACATGGAATCAGCGTAAAGAAAAGATTATTCATTAGCCATAATGCTCACCTCATAATGCCATATCACAAGCTTCTTGATTCTATCCAGGAAAAAAGCGATCAGAAAATAGGATCAACAGGAAGAGGAATCGGACCTTGTTATACTGATAAATATGCAAGAAAAGGAATTCGGATTGTTGATTTATTAAACAGAACAGTTCTTGAAGAAAAAATCAGGATGAACCTTGAAGAAAAAAATAATTTGTTAAAAAAAGTATATGAACATGAAGGTTTGAATGTTGATGAAATAGTAAATGAGTATTTAAAGTTTGATAAGCAGATTGATAGCTATATCACAGATGTACCGGCATATTTGAATAAAGCAATTGATGATGGAAAATCTGTATTGCTTGAGGGAGCACAGGGAGCTTTGTTGGATGTCGACTTTGGAACATATCCTTTTGTTACTTCTTCAAATCCAACTTCTGGAGGAGCTTGTACAGGAACCGGAGTTCCACCTACAAAAATTGGTTCTGTTATTGGAATTGTTAAAGCATATACTACCCGGGTTGGCAATGGTCCTTTTCCAACTGAACTTAATGATGAAACCGGAGAAAAGTTAAGAAAAATCGGATCAGAATTTGGGGCAACAACTGGAAGACCACGACGCTGCGGTTGGTTTGATGCTTTCCTGGTTAACTATTCTGCAATGATTAATGGAATGACATCCGTTGCGATAACAAAACTTGATGTCCTCAGCAGTTTTGAGAAAATAAATGTTTGTGTTGGATATGAACTGAATGGAAAAAAGTTAAAATCATTTCCAACAGATGTTGAAAGATTAGATAAAGTAAAACCGATTTATGAATCCCTGCCAGGCTGGAATGAAGACATCCAAAAATGCACTAGTTACAATGAACTTCCTTCCAGGACCAAGGATTATCTGGAATTTATCGCTAAAGAATCCAGTGTTTCAGTAGAAATTATTTCAGTTGGACCAAAACGGAGACAAACATTCTACAAAGAAAATTAGGTGGATTTTTATTCAAAAAAATACCGAATTTATTTCTGTTATTATAAAATTTTGGTAACTTAATGAAGATGTCCGGTGGTCCTGCATCAGTAAATATTAAAGTTATCCTTCTAATTATTGCTTTATTGATAGCAGGAGGAACTTTATACTACACTCAAAACCTCGTCGAAAAACTTCAGCAAAAACAAAAAGAAATTGTTGAACTATATGCAAAAGGAATAGAGTATGTTGCTAATTCAACAACTCCAAATGAAGATATTACATTTCTCTTCGATAATATCATCAAGCCGATTGATTTTCCACTAATATTAACAGATGCTGATGATAAAGTTTATGATAGAACAAATATCAGGAATATTCCGATTGACAGCACTCTTTCTGAAGATGCACTTCAAATATTTCTTACCGAAAAAATAGATGAGCTGGATCAAATACATCCTCCAATAATTGTTGCTTATGAGGACACCATTTTTATAAACAAAATTCATTATGGAGATTCGGAATATATTAATCAACTAAGATATTACCCCTATGTTCAGATAATTATCGCCGCTCTATTTATTATTATTGGTTATGTAGGATTCAGTTCAATAAAAAGAAATGAACAAAGCAACATCTGGGTTGGGATGGCAAAAGAAACTGCTCATCAGTTTGGAACTCCAATATCCAGTTTAATGGGCTGGTTAGAAATGCTAAAAATTAATTATTCTGATCCGGACAAAGTTCTGGATACTACAGAAGAAATTAGTAACGATGTTGAAAAACTTAGTAAAATAACTCAACGATTTTCAAAAATTGGTTCCAAACCAGAGCTTAAAGAAACTATTGTTTACGAAGAACTAAAAAAAGTAACTGATTATTTTGAAAGAAGGCTTCCGCAAACCGGCAAGATTGTGGAATTAAAAATAGATGGTGATTCTAACGCATGCGCTCTAATAAATATGGAGCTTTTTGAGTGGGTAATTGAAAATCTCATAAAGAATGCTCTCGATGCAATTGAACAAAAATCCGGCTGGATAAAAATGACGGTCGAACAAATGCATAAAGAAATCGGAATTGAAGTAGCTGACAGCGGAAAAGGAATTGAAATGAAAAGAAGAAAAGATGTGTTCAGACCAGGATACAGTACTAAAAAAAGAGGCTGGGGTTTAGGTCTAAGTTTATCCAAAAGAATTATTGAAGGCTATCACGGCGGAAAAATCTTTGTAAAAAGTTCTGTTCAGGGAGAAGGAACCGTTTTTAAGATACTACTAAGACGCTGTTAATATCTACAGACTTTACCAACCTTTTTTTCTTTCAATTACTGTTAAAAATTTAGACACTGTTGTATATTGTACATTTTCATTGCCGACAAAATTACAAAAATCAGCGGTAAACGACTTTTTTAACCCAAAATTACAAGTAATATTTACTAAAGGAATCGGAAAAAACGACACGTCCGAAATTACCTTTCATTCTTAGCTTGAATTATAATGTTTCTAAGATGGCACCGTACTTGATAATAATAGAACGAAATAGTTTAAGCATAGCATCCCTCCAAAAATGACACACAAAACTGTCGGGTTTCGCCCTCACGACTCGACAGTTTTCTTCTTTAAACCGAAATTGTTTTTTTGAACTCATTCAATGTCCAATTCAATTCTGATTTGCCCGCATTAACATCAACAATTAATTCTCCAAAATCCTTTAATAACACAAAATTTAATCTTCCTGATCTGTTCTTTTTATCAAGCTTCATAATTTTTATTATTTCACTATTCTTAAATCCAGTTAGAAATTTTGGAAGACTGACTTTTTCCGGAAGTTTTTGAAATTGATTAAGCTTGTTTTTAGAAAACATTCCCAATTTATAAGATAAAATATTTGCAGCTATTATCCCGGCAGTAACAGCTTTACCATGAGAAATTCTAAAATTAAAATAAGTTTCGAAAGCGTGGGCAAACGTGTGACCAAAATTCAGAATCTTTCTAAGACTTTTTTCTTTTTCATCCAGGGTAACAATAGACGATTTAATTGAAATGCATTCATTTAAAACCCTATTTACAACTTTGCCATCTAGAGAGCTAAGTAAAGAATAATTTGATAATACATATTCAAAGAAATATTTTCCTGAGAGATAGGTATATTTTATTACTTCTCCAATACCGGAATCGACTTCTTTAACAGGTAGCGAATTGAAAAACCGGGTGCTCGTTATTATTGAAACCGGTTGGTAAAATGATCCTATCAGATTTTTTGTATACTTAAAGTTGTAACCGGTTTTGCCTCCAATAGAACTATCAACTGCTCCCAATATTGTTGTTGGAACATGAACACATTTTATTCCTCTCATATAAGTCGATGCAACAAAACCTCCTAAGTCGCCAATTATCCCGCCACCGATGGCAACCAGACAAACATCCCTTCCAAAATAATGTTTTGAAAGTTCATTATAGATTTTATGAATTGTGGGAAATGATTTTTGTTTTTCTGAAGCGTTGATTACAATTGAGTAAAATATTTTTTTTTGTTTCCTGAATTCTTTTAGTATCAGTTTACCATATAATCCGTTTACTTTTTTATCTATAAGAATAAAAAAATAATCACAATTTGATGTACGGCTTATCAGTTCAACAATTTTTCTGATATTAAAATCTCCAACAAATACCGGGTATTTATTTTCCAGAGTTTTAATTAAAAATTTTTTCATTTAACATTTGAAATGTTTCTTGTAATAATTCTTGCAAGCAAGTCAACTGATTTGCCAACCTTTGTTTTGTCAGTATCAATAGTTACGTCAGCTTTTTCATAGATCATTTTTCTCTCATTCATCATATGTTCTATTTTACTAAATAAAGCGTCTTCATCCGGAAATTCACCATCAATAAATAAGGCTGGTCTATCTCTTTTATTTTTTAACCTGTTAAATATTGAAGTAACAGAAGATTTAAGGTATATAAGTTTTCCGGTTGATTGTATAAAATTTACATTGTCCAGGTTAAGAAGTGTCCCGCCACCCAACGATATAATAAGGTTCTTGCCATTTGAAATTTCAATTAATGTTTCAGTTTCAAGTTGCCGAAAATATATCTCACCTTTTTCCCTGAAGAGTTCAACAATTCTATTCCCAGTTTTTTTCTCCATTTCTCTATCTAAATCAAAGTATTGCCAACCTAAAGTATTTGCAAGAATTGGTGCAATTGTGCTCTTGCCTGCAGCCATAAAACCGGTAAGGTAATAAATGTTATTAGACATATTCTGTGTTTTCTGTTAACACAAAATAAATCATCTTAGTTCAAAAAAAAATTTTATAAGGAAGGAAATCAAGGATGGTTTAAAACTGATAAATTAACCCTAATATAAATGATATTCCATTTACATTTACTTTTGTTTCAAAATTTTCCCCGGACAATAAAACAGTATTCCCCTGATAAGAGACTTCGCTAACGGAATATTTATTTACGGTTTTAAATTCGGGATCACGGAATTTCATTTCAAATCTTG
Source organism: uncultured Ignavibacteriales bacterium (assembly GCA_963822905.1). Classification (GTDB taxonomy): domain Bacteria; phylum Bacteroidota; class Ignavibacteria; order Ignavibacteriales; family Ignavibacteriaceae; genus CAWGJF01. The sequence continues at coordinate 1,200,513 of CAWGJF010000001.1, read as the reverse complement.
CAGATACATTTTGAAAAATTATATAATCCATTGACGCTGAAACATGAATTCCAATTGCAAACTTTCTTTTTTGAACAATTGTTTCCGAACCGGCAAACTTCCTTATAAACTTTCCAAAGTAGTACCCGAGTCCTCCACCCATGACAAATTTAAAACTTTCAGTAGAAAACGGTAAATAATAATACCCTGTGATCTCTATTGGAATCAACTGAAATCCATCTTCGGCATCAACCCTTATTACCTGGTTTCCTAAAAAAACGACCATATTCGGGGCTGTCTTTGCTTTATTTACATACTCGCTACTTATTCCCAACAAAACACTTTCCGATAACCTGTATCTTAAATCCATACCATAACTCAATATATCTTCCAAAGTAAATGCTTGATTTCTGATTATCGGATCTGATGAATTGGGATTAAGAAAAATATCTGCAGATGTTGTATAAATAGCATTAAAAGCTAGACCAAACTTATGATTGTTATATTGGGCTTGATTTTCTCCCGTTAAAAATATGATCACAGATATGACAATAAAAAAAGATTTCATCGAATTTATTATGATTTGGAATTAATTTGGTGAATATTTATGGAAAAATAAACACTTGAATCTTCCCGTAAATTTCTATTTAAAATGAAAAACCCCAACAGATTTAATAAATCCATTGGGGTAATAAAAATTTGTTATTGGATTAATAACCAAAGAATACGTGACGATTATCCACAATGTCCGCACTCTCTTTTAATTGTGCAAGCCAATTGTTTATGTAAGCCGATTTTTTTTCTTGCAGAATACTGTTCCTTAAAGTTGTACTTTGAGTTTTAAATACTGTGGAATCAAATGTTGTTTTCTGGAGTAGTTTAATTAAGAAATAACCCCTCAATCCTTTAAAAGGTTCAGTTGTAGTTTCTCCTTGCTTCATATCCATACATTTACCCAGAAATAAAGGTTCCTTCCCGAGTCCGGGAATACTTGATTGAGAGTTAAATCTGTTTGTTAATTTTAACTGAAACCTGTTGTCAATTTGAGGAATTTTTGTAATATCATCTGACGATTTTTTCAATAATTCCTGGGCAATTTCCTTAGCTTTCGCAAATTTCTTTTCCATCAAAACAGCTTGTTTAACCTGCGTTTGAACTTCCGAAAAATCCCGGAAACCTTCAGGAATAATTTGTGAAATTTGAGCTACGATATATTTATTTGCAATCCTATAAACATCAGAGATGTCATTAAGGTCATTTTCAAAAGCAAATTTTTGCAATCTTTCACTGGCTCCAATACCGGGTATTGCCTTTACTTTTTCTGTAAACGGTGAAGTATCCTGGGTTTTGTAACCATCCAAACCTATCTCTTTATCAAACCCGTCCCTTTTAGCAAGATAAGAAAAATCACTTGCCTTGTTATAAATTTCATCAGATGTAGCAGCCGATATTTTAACTGCGTTGATTATTTTTTCAACCACAAATTTTGAATTAGATTGATCGGTAACAAGGATGATGTGATAGCCAAAATTAGTTTTAACCGGTTTCTGAACAACTCCAATTGGAGCACTGAAACAAGCATTTTCAAATTCTTTTACCATCATTCCTTTTCCGAACCAACCAAGATCCCCACCTCTTTTAGCTGAACCGGGATCACTAGAAAATTGTTCAGCAATTTTACTAAAATTAGCACCATTAATTAATTCCTGGTAAATACGGTTTGCTTCCGCAAGGTTTTCTTCGGGAGTTGGTTTGCTGTTTATCAGTATATGAGATGCCCTGATGATTTTATCTTTAGAAGGAATGATATTTATTAAATGATAAAGTGCATAACCCTGAGGTGAGCTAACTGGTCCAACAACATCATTCTTCTTGGCATTACGGATTTCCGACATTCCTTCTTCAGAGAAATTATTAAAACTTAATGTATCAATTGAGTAGGGACTATCAGAATAAATGCTTACATAAGATTTAAAACTTCCGGTATCTGTTGTTGCTATTTCTTTAACATTCTGAAGATTAGTTATAACCAATTGAGTATCTGCTGAAGAAGGTACTAATGGAAATGAAACGAATTTAAATTGTCTTTGTGCCTCAATTTTAAATTTATCAATGTTTTCATCATAATAATTTTTTAAATCATTTTCACTTACTGAAAAAGTTGAGTCGGGAAATAAATTATTTTGAACCAAAATATATTGTGCATTCATATAAATATTCTGCTCAATAAATTTTCTTTTTACTTCCTGCTCACTCACAGTAATAGAAGCTAAAAGCATACTTTGCAGTTTTTCGTTGAGCTGCATTTGCCTTACATAATCTTCCGCCTGCAATAATACCTTTTCATTTTGCGGATCATATATAGCATTCAGATATAATTCTTTATTAAACTTTCCCGTTGAATCAATAAAATTCTGTTTAAGAAATGATGGGGGGTTATCACTGACAATAACGTCCCTTATTTCCTGATCAGATACTGTAATACCAAGTCTTTTAACTTCCTGTGCAATTAAAGTTCTGGTTATTAGTCCATCCCAAACCTGTTCCCTAAATTGTTCATACTGATCATCAGGAACATCTTCCCCGGATTGCTGTTTTTTATTTTCTTTTTCCTGTTCCACTGATGCTTGAAATTCGTTATACGTAATTTCTTTTCCATTTACTACGGCAATGTTATTTGATCTTCCGCCAAACACTTCCATAATTTTAGAGTCAGAAATAACCATAAACAAAACAAACAAGGCACCAACCGCAATAATGAATGCAGGAGCCAAACTCCTCATTTTGGCCATCATAGCCATAAGCTAAAATTCTCCACAATTTGATTAAAAATTTCAGAACATAGACAACAAACATAGAGACGCACCAGTTAAAAATCAATGAATTCAGCTACATAAAATATAGTACCGGGTCATTGAAAAAGTTAATTTTGGGTCAATTACATCTTTATCTCCAAGGACAGGGTTAAATGTTGTAGTGAATTATCACTGAATTATTTGACTTTGAAACAGCACACGTATATTTTTTGTTTACTAAATTCAATTAAGGCAAAAATTACAGTGGAAAAAATAAACTTTTTAAAAAGTGTACCAATATTTTCGGAATTAAACGAAGATACTCTGGACAAAGTTTCTAAGTTAGGGACAGTCCAATCATTTAAGAAAAACTCAATAATCCTATCGGAAGAAGATGCAGGTCAGGCACTTTTTGTTATTGTTTCAGGGAAAGTTAAGGTTTCCAGAATCAGCAATGACGAGCAGAGCAAAGAAGTAATTCTATCAATCTTAAATCCTTCGGATTTTTTTGGAGAAATGGCATTGCTTGATGGTCTTAGCCGGTCAGCTACTGTTACTTCAATTGAGGATTCTCAGGTTTTCATTATTCAGCGTAATGATTTTTTAGAACTTCTTAAAACTTTTCCCGAAGTATCTATTTCACTATTGCAGGAATTAACCCAAAGACTTCGGACAGCTGGGATGAAAATTAAAGCTCTTTCATTAAAAGATGCTGAAGGCAAAGTTGCTACAGTTTTATTACAACTTGCAGATGACATTGGAAGAATAAAACAAGGTGTTGTTGAAATAGAAAAATTACCTCTCCAACAGGAACTTGCAAATATGGCAGGAACATCCCGTGAAACTATTTCAAGAACTCTTCATTCATTTGCTAAAAAGGGGCTAATTGAACTCGAAGGATCGAAATTGAGAATCATTAATTACGAAAAGTTTAGAGAGCTTTTCAATTAATATCCCTTTTGATGAAATTAAAAACTGATTTACATACACATACTAACTATTCAGACGGATATTATTCTCCAGCTGAGTTACTCCAAAAAGCATTAGACAAAGGGATTGGTATGATCAGTATAACTGATCATGACAGCGTAAGTGGTGTTAATGAAGCCAGAAAATTTTCCTCAAAAATTGGAATCGAAATAATTCCCGGTCTTGAAATCAGTACTGAAATTGGAGACAATGAAATACATATCCTCGGATATTTTATTGATCCTGATAATAAAGAGTTAGAACGCTACCTCGTTTTCTTTAGAGAAGAAAGGTATAAAAGAGCGATAAGAATAGTTGAAAAACTAAATATACTTGGTATAGCATTAACTATGGATGATGTGATGCTTCAGGCAAAAAATTCTGCTATTGGCAGACCTCATATTGCACAAGCATTGTTAGAAAAAAAGTTTATAGGTTCATTTTTTGAAGCTTTTAATAAATATATTGGAAATAACGGACCTGCTTTTGAAAAAAAAGTACATCTTTCACCTCAAAGTGCTTGTAAAATTATTAATGATGCTGGTGGATTATCTTTTATCGCACATCCAGGTAAAATGCCTGAACATCTGATTAAACAACTTATTGAAGCAGGAATAGATGGGATCGAAGTAATTCATCCTTCACATTCTGCAAGTCAAACCAAATATTACCGTGGAATAACAAATGAATATTTTCTTTTAGAATCAGGTGGATCTGATTATCATGGTGGAAGACGTGAAGATGATGGAAACTTTGGTAAGTATTTTACCAGTTCAAAAGTGATTGAAGCAATGCGTTCGCGTTTAATTAAGAATACTGCCTGAATTTATTTAAGTTCTACCAAATTTTTTACTTTCAACCCAATTTTATTTTTACCATCTTTAAGCATCAAAAATCACAAATCAGGAAACGAATAGAAAATTTTTACTTTTTCTGAATTTTAGGGAAGATGAAATGATCCAATCAATAATTTTCTTTTTCGTTTTTATTTTTCTTGCCACAATAAATGCACAGCAGTTTACAAACTGGCAAAATCATACAAATCTGAAAGATGTAAGAGATGTTCAAATTCTTGGAACTGATTTATGGGCTGTGAGCAGCGGTGGTGCTTTCCGATATTCGACAATTGACCAATCATTTAAAACATTCGTAAAATCGGATGGGCTACAGGGAATTTCACTTTCAGCACTTACCAGCGATAATAATGGAAAAATCTGGCTGGGAAGTTCGGATGGAGTTATTAACATTTATGATCCTGCAACAGGAAGCATAAAAGTAATTCTTGATATAAATAACACTGAACAAACGAATAAACAAATAAATAATCTTGAAATTACAGGGAATGATACGATTATAGCTTCAACGGATTTTGGAGTTTCATTAATTGATGCTAATAGTTATCTCTTTTTTGATACTTTCTCTAAATTTGGAAATTTCAGTCCATTCAGTAGAGTAAACTACGCAATAAAATCAGGTTTGATTTATGTTGCAACTGACGAAGGTGTTGCAATTCAAAAACCCGGTGCAATAAATTTATCAGCCCCTGAATCATGGAATGTGTACCAGACAAGTCAGGGACTCCCCTCTAACAAGATTTATAAAGTAGCAAAGTTTGATAACGATGTTATTGCAGCTACTGATAAAGGGATGTCTATTTTTTCAAATGGCTCCTGGCAAACTTTTATCCCTGAATTAACAAATAAATTAATTACTGATTTTTCTTCTCTTGACAACACGTTATATCTAATAAGTAAAAAAAGTATTTACAGGTATTCATCGGGATTACTCGACACTTTTTACACTTCCACTGACAGTCTTACTAAAATGGATATTCAAAGTGGGGCAGGTCTAATAGCAGGCAGCGATGGTGGATTATTATATGATGATATGTCAAATAATTTTTCCCTTCTTCTACCAAATGGTCCTGCTGCAAACCAGTTTCCAAGCCTTTCAACAAGCAGCGATGGAATTTTATGGTCTGCAAGTGGTAAAGATAATGCGGGAGTCGGGTTTTATACTTATGATGGCAATGAATGGAAAAATTATAATACAGCAAACACTCCTGCACTTCCAAGAAACGATGTTTACTATGTAAAAGGGACTTCAGATAATACAGCTTATATTGGCACCTGGGGAAGCGGAGCACTAGAAGTTAGTAATGGAGAATACAGGGTTTTTAATCGCGCAACGAGTGGAATGGAAGGAATCCCTACTAATCCTAACTTTCTGGTTATTACCGGCTTCTCAAAAGATTCAAAAGGAAATTTATGGATTCTGAATCATTCTGCCGCTAACAAGAAAAACCTCAGCATGCTTACTCCCGATAATAAATGGTACCACTACAATGTACCCTCGATTGGTAGCTATCCGATAACTTTTGTTCGTGATCTTTACACAGATCAATATGATACCAAATGGTTTTATACACCTCAAGGGAAACCCGGAGTTTATTATTTTAATGAAAACAAAACTTATGCTGATTCGGCAGACGATATTTCTGGATATATTACTACAAGCAACGGATTAAACAACAACAGTATATCATCTTTGGTTATCGATACACGCGGTGATGTCTGGGTTGGTTCATCTGCAGGTATCAATGTAATTTCAAATGTTGGCGGAGTTTTTTCAGGAGGACAATCTACTTTAAGCATTACATCAATCTTCACGGTAAGGCAGCAGTCTGTTACAGCAATTGCGGTCGATCCGCTTAATCAAAAGTGGGTTGGGACGACTGAAGGGTTACTTTTATTGAATTCCGATGGATCAAGATTAATTACCACTTTTACATCTGCAAATAGTGCATTACTTTCAGATAATATTGAAAGCTTAGCAATTGATGCCCAAAATGGAATTGTTTATGTAGGTACTGAACAGGGTCTTACATCTTTTGAAACTCCTTTTTTAAAACCGCTCGAAAGTTTTGATAAATTATTTGTGTTTCCCAACCCATTTATTGTAAAAGATAATTCTAAAGTTCTTGTTATAGATGGCTTGATAAAAGATTGTGATATAAAAATACTTTCGATAACCGGTAACCTTGTAGCAGAGTTTTCTTCACCGGGAGGAAGAACCGCTTATTGGGATGGACTGGATAAGAATGGGAAACTGGTTAACAGTGGTGTTTATATAATTGTTGCTTTCGATCAGGAAGGTAATAGTGTAACCACAGGTAAAGTTGCTGTACTAAGAGAATGAAGCTTACTTTTTTGCTAACCTTGTTTCTAATCTCATGATTGATCTGATTAATTTATCGCTTCAGTTTGGCGGCAAATATCTTTTTAAAAGTTTAAATCTTAAAATCAATTCAGGTGACCGTTATGCACTTGTCGGTGCCAACGGAAGTGGTAAATCCTCTTTATTAAAAATCATCTCAGATCAATTAGAACCTGAATCCGGATCTATTAATAAACAGAAAAGAATTTCTATTGGTTATCTCCCTCAGGAACAAATTATTCACGAAGGCAGAACACTAATGGACGAAGCGTTTTCTGCCCTTGATAATCTGGTTAATCTTCAGAAAAAAGTTGATGAAATCCACGAAGCACTTTCCGATCCAAAAAATAGTACCGGACTGGAAGAGGAATTACTATTGCAACTTGGTGAAGTACAAACAAAATTGGAGGAACTAGACCCGCACTCTGCCTCTTCAAAAGTTGAAAAGATACTGGTTGGACTTGGGTTTTCAGAAACAGATTTCAATCGAAAGACAAATGAATTCTCTGGCGGCTGGCAGATGAGAATTGCACTTGCAAAACTGCTTATTGCACAAAAAGATATTCTTCTTCTTGATGAACCAACTAATCACCTTGATCTTGATTCCCTCGAATGGTTGATTGATTTCATCAGCAATTACAAAGGTGCAATGGTTATTGTCTCCCACGATAAGCATTTTGTTGAAAAAACAACGCAGAAAACTTTAGAGTTCTTTCTTGGTAAACTGAATATTTATAACGGCAAACTTAGTTCATTCCTGAATTATAAAATTGAACGTGATGAATTGCTTGTTAATCAATATGAAAACCAACAGAAGAAATTAAAAGAAACTCAAAAGTTTATTGAGAGGTTCAGGTATAAGGCAACCAAAGCCCGACAGGTACAAAGCCGGATTAAGCAACTTGAAAAAGTCGAGCTTGTTGAGCTTCCCGATTCTGAGAAGAAAATTGATATTCGATTCTCTCCCCCACCGCAAAGCGGAAAAATCAATATTGAACTGGTAAACATCAGTAAAAGTTATGGAGATAATCATGTTTTTAGTAATGTTGATTTAGTAATTACGCGTGGTGAAAAACTTGCATTTGTCGGACCGAATGGAGCCGGGAAATCCACTCTATCAAAAATAATAGCAGAAAAAATCAATTTTGATTCAGGAGAAAAAATTGTAGGTCATAATACGCATATTTCTTACTACTCACAGGATGCTGCAGATATTCTCAATCCATCACTTGATATAATAGAATCGGTTTCTGGAATTGATGAAGAAAAAACTCTTGGACAATTAAGGTCATTGCTGGGTAGTTTTCTTTTCACCGGGGACGATGTATTTAAGAAAGTTGCGATTCTTTCAGGCGGTGAAAAAAGCCGGCTCGCATTATGCCGAATTCTTTTAACCAAAACAAATTTTGTTGTCCTTGATGAGCCAACAAATCATCTTGATTACAATTCTAAAAAAGTTTTGCAGAACGCTCTGATCAATTTTTCCGGTTCATTAGTTGTCGTTTCTCACGATGTGGAGTTTTTGGAACCAATTGCGAGCAAAGTTGTTGAAGTCAGAAATCATAAGATCAAACTATATGATGGAGGAATTGATTACTATCTTACAAAAAGAGAAGAACTAACTAAAACCGAAGTAGCTAAGCAAGAAGAAAATCCGGACACCGACAAGGTTAACCGGAAAGACCAAAAAAGAATTGAGGCCGAACAGAGGCAAAAAAAATATGCTGCTACAAAGAATTTAAAAAAGAAAGTTTCACTGGTAGAAGAAAAAGTTCATGCTCTTGAGAAAGAAGAATTAGAACTGGAAGAAAAACTATTCTCGCCTGAAATTTATAAAGATCGTAAACTGGCTTTAGAATTGAATGAAAAGCTTGTAAAAATTAAAGATGAATTGAAAGTACAAATGAAATCCTGGGAAAAGCTATCCACAGAACTTCATTATTTAGAAATGCAATTCGACTAGATGTCGATGTTTAAAAATTCTTTTGCAAGACTAATTCCACCATATAGAGCAGCATCATCACCTAAATGAGTAACTAATATTTTCAAACTCTTTGATGAAACTCCAAGTACATGCGAATTAAAGGATTTCTTAATTAGCGGCAGCATAAATTTGTCAATCGCATCAATCATTCCACCTCCAAGTACAATTGTATCGAAATTCATAAAGTTCGTTAAACTTGCAAGAACTTCACCTATAATTTTACAGCCTTCTTCAATTCTTTTTACTACAACTTTATCACCATCTGCAACAGCTGAAGCCAAACTTTTACTTTTTATTCTCTGACCTGATTCAACTTTTTCTTTTAATGAACTTTTTTTACCGGCTTTGATATCATCAATTATGTTATTGACGATTGCTGTCCTGCTTGCAAGTGCTTCAAAGCATCCTTTTCTTCCACATCCACAGACAGGTCCGTTTTTATCCACAAGAATATGCCCGATCTCCCCGGCTGCAAAATCCGAACCGCGGTAAAGTTTTCCATCAATAATAATTCCCCCGCCAATTCCTGTTCCAACAAATACAGCAAGAAGATTTTTTGACTTCTTTCCTACCCCGAAGTTTTTAATTCCAAGCGCTCCAATATTAACATCATTTTCAATTAATATGGGGAACGGCAATTCAGCTTCAAGCATCTTTTTAATGTTTATATTCTTTAAACCAATATTTGGTGCAAGACCAACAACTCCCGTGAATGGATCTACCAACCCCGGCACACCGAGACATACTGCAGCAATTTGTTCATCTTTTAGTTTTGTTTTAGAAATCGTTTTCTTTACAATTAGAGCAAGACTAAGGATATACTCTTCAGGAGTTGATTCAGGGTTAGTCGGTTCTTTTACACGAGCTATTATTCCTTCCTTAGAATTAATTGCACACGCAAGAACTTTAGTTCCACCCATATCAATACTGATAATATATTTTTTACTCAAGAAAACTCCTTAATTAAGGTAAACAGAATAGAAATATAAAAATCATAATTCAAGTAAAAGAATTTTCAATTATTTAACAAGTAAAAATTATATTAGGGTTATAAATAAATAAAATAGTTTAATTTCGAATGCCAAAACCTTTAAAAAGATTCGGACAAAATTACTTAGTTGACAAAAATATTCTGAATAAAATTGTCGGGACTATCAATCCCAACGAGGAAGATGCTATTGTAGAAATAGGACCAGGAACAGGCGCTCTAACAAAACCTCTTTCTGAAAAATGTAAAAATTTAATTGCTGTGGAAATTGACAGTAGAGTTGCCGATAATTTAGAAGAAGAATTCCCCGGGGTTGAGTTAATTAAAGGTAATTTTCTTGAAGTCAACCTTGAAGAAATATTTCTGAAAAAAAAGAATAAGCTGCGTGTTGTTGGGAATATTCCGTACAATTTAACTTCTTCCAGAACTTTTAAACTAATTAATAAAAATGACATCATTTATGATTCTGTTTTAATGGTGCAATATGAAGTAGCAAAAAGAATGATAGCTAAACAAGGTACAAAAGATTACGGAATACTGACTGTTCTGTTAAACTATTTTACAAAAACAGAACTTTGCTTCAGGATTTCGCCTAATGTGTTTTTTCCAAAGCCAAAAGTTTACTCAGCTTTGGTTAAAATAAGCTTTCGGCAAATAAACGAAACGGAAGATTTCCATAAATTATTTATCAAAGTTGTAAAAGCTGCTTTTTCTACACGTAGAAAAACTCTTAAAAATTCTCTTGGCGGCAGTATATTTAGCGATGTTGATTTTAGCAATTGCGAAATTGATTTAAGTAGAAGAGCAGAAACTTTAAATAGTGACGAATTTCTTCAACTAACTAATCACATCAATTCACGATCAAATGGTTGATAAAATCTGAAAACTCAAAATGGATTCCAAAAGAGAAAAAGTTAAAAATATTTTTGACAGTATTGCCTACCGTTATGATTTTTTAAATCACCTGTTAAGTTTTGGAGTTGATAAATATTGGCGACGAAAGGCTCTAAAACTTAGCCGGTTGAATGAAGACAGCATTGTGCTTGATGTTGCTTGCGGGACAGGAGATTTTGCAATACAGGCTAGGAAGTACAATGTAAAACAAATCTTCGGTGCAGATTTTTCACGCAATATGTTAAAACTCTTTAAACAGAAAAGTGAATGGATAAACGGAAACACTGTTCAGATGGCTGCAGAATATATTCCTTTAAAAAATAATTCCATCACAAATATTACTGTGGCTTTCGGTGTGAGGAATTTTTATGATATTCAAAAAGGCTTTAAATCATTTTACAATGTTTTATCTGAAAAAGGTAAAGCAACGATTTTAGAATTCAGGATGCCGGAGAATAAAATGTTCAGAGAATTCTACAAATTTTACTTTAAGAAGATACTCCCACTCATCGGGGGGATGATTTCAAAAAACAAAGCAGCGTACGAATATCTTCCGAATTCGGTTGAAGAGTTTGATGAAAAAATAAACCTGGAAGAGTTATTGTTGTCCAGCGGTTTCTCTGAGGTAAAAATCTATCCACTCACATTTGGGATTGTAAATGTTACAATAGCTACTAAATAATTATTCAATATGATAGTCGGTTAACTCTTGTGAAAATGTTGAAGTGGTATCGTCTAAATTAATTTCACCCGAAGTTAAAATATCAAGTATCGGTCCGTCGCCTTCCAGTTTTACTAATCCAATTCCATCACTAAACCATCCAAAAGCATAAAAGTCTTGTGCCAGCTGGGTGATATCAGAAATAATTTTCAAGTTGTACTTTACTTTAAGTGCCTCGACGTTCATTGAACCGGTTGTTAATTGAAGTAGTACATTTTCAGCACCTGCATAATTACCGGATATTTCAATTGGTCTGAATGTTAGGCCGTTGGGTAACCGAACGGGGATACTGTAAACATACCAGAAACTATTCTTAATAGGAATAAATATAAACCTTGTTTCCTGCTGGAGTGTAACGAAATCTTTTAAAGTATCGGGAACTATGTTAATCACCTGGCTGGTATCCACGTAATAATAAATCCCAAAGTTTGATCTTCTGAAAAATGAATAATTGCTTGAGGTAGTTGAAACGGTCTCAACAGAATCATATTGAACAACATAACTGGTTGGGATCTGTAAATTCAAAAGCGTGTCACCAATATAACTAACGAACCTTGTGCCGGTCGTAATTATGCCCGCAGAATCAGTTTCAGCAATTGAATATTGATACGAATTTCCAATTGAGCCCGGGAAATAATTGCCGTTATACTGCCCGCCGGGATTTGTTGCAGCATCTTTGCAGGCTGAAACAGCTAATAACGAGAAGCTGATTATAAGAAAATATTTTAATGCTAATTTGATTTTCATTTATTTCATTTGATAATTTTTGTTTTAACCGAGGAAAAGCTCTCTAACATTGGATAATTTTATTCTTGGAACGGTAAAAGCCATCATTGCAAAAATACAGTCAATTCAGTTTGAATGAGTATAGATCTTCTAATACGTTTGTATTGATTGGATAAATTTCCGCTCCTGCAAAGAAATTAATTAACTCAGCATCACCTTCCCACTTAGTAATTCCAACACCTTTGGCAATCCAGGCATTTGCTTCAAACATTATTGGTGGATCACTTAAGTTGGTTGTTAATCTTGCATCATATTTAATTTTAATAACTTCAACAGTTAGAGAAGTGTTTTGAAATAATATTGTGGTTGTATCCATTGATATCACTTCTGCATCAACATTAAAAATCTCAAATTGAGGAATGTCAGCCCATATATCAAATACGTGCCATATTTGATTTACTTCCAACAACTCGTAGAGTATAGGATACTGTAACGGAAGCGAGAAATTACCGCGCAATGAATCGGGTATGAGGTAAAAAAATCCATTTGAATCTATTTTAACACAGTTAAAAACTCCTGTTGAGTTCTTTCTAAAATAGGATTTGCTCACCGTTTGAAAACCAGTTAACTGGATTGAATCAACTTTAACCTGATACGGTGTTGAAAAGATTGCTGTATCGCCGTTATAAAAAGACTTTCGCGTACCAGTTTGAATAATTACACCATTGCTATCGTAAATCGAAACATTATAGTAATAATAATTGCCATCTGTGTTAGGAAAAAAATCAGAAGAATCATTTTTTACTGGTGGTTCAGTAGTTGATTCTTTACACGCAAAAGACACAAACAAAAGTATAACCAAAACCAATAAATTCTTTGTCATAAAAATTTTTTCAATTGATTGAATGCTCTAAATCTGTGGCTTATTTTGTTTTTAATTTCAGGCTCTAACTCTGCCATTGTTTTTTCAAATCCATCAGGAACGAAAATCGGATCATATCCAAAACCATTTCTCCCTCTTTCTTCAAAAATAACCTCACCTTTTACTTCACCAAATACAGTACTGAAATTTTTTCCATCATAAAAAACTGCCGCACAAACAAATTTAGCTTTATGAGGTTTATTAAACTCTTTTAGCTTTCCAATTAGCTTCTGATTATTTTTTTTATCGGTTGCATCTTCACCGGAGTATCTTGCAGAATAAATTCCCGGTTCCCCGTTTAATTGCTCAACAACCAGGCCGGAATCGTCAGCAATTGTTGGAAGTTTATACTTTTTATAAATCTCTTCTGCTTTTATTTTTGCATTCTCTTCAAAAGTAGAACCTGTTTCTTCAATATTTCCTGTAAAATCAATATCACTTAAAGATAAAATCTGCATATCAAGATTTGCCATAATATGTCTGACTTCTTCAACTTTTCCGTTATTTCCTGAAGCAAAAATAATTCGCTGCATTAAATCCTTTTTAAAAGTTTTTGTAACTCGTTTTTTGAACGTACAATTATTTCATCCTTTTCACAAATGATGCAAGTCCCGTTTTCAACAATCCATTCACCGTCAACCATTACATTTTTTACGTCTGCTGAAGAGGAAGAATAAACGATAGTTGAATAAATATTTTCATCCGCAACCGAATGGTAAATATTTTCGAGATCAAGTAAAACAATATCGGCTTTTTTACCAGCTTCAATACTTCCAATTTCGTCCTGCATATGTAGGGCTTTTGCTCCTTCAATTGTTGCAAGTCTGAAAACTGTTTTTGCATCCATTGCACCCGGACCAAAAACAGGTTTTTGTATTAAAGCTGCCAACCTCATTTCGGTAAAAATGCTCAGGTTGTTATTGCAAGGAGCGCCGTCAGCTCCTAAAGAAACGGAAATGCCATCTTCCAGGTATTCAGGAATTCGTGCAATGCCGGAACCTAACTTTAAATTAGATGAAGGACAATGAGCAACTTTTGTTTGAGTATCCTTTATTTTATTTTTTTCCAAATCATTTAAATGAATACAATGAGCAAGCACAGTTTCATCACCAAGTAAATTAAGATAATCAAGATAATCGATATTCTCTTTTCCGAATCTTGTTCTTACTTCATTTATTTCATCTTTGTTTTCAGAAGCGTGAGTATGATAAATACTTCCGGGAAAATCTTTCATCATTTCTTTCGAATCGCGAAGAAGTTTTTCTGTACAGGAAAGAGCAAACCTGGGTGAAAATGAATATTTTATCTTCCCGTTATTTAAACCATGAAATGAATGTGCAAGTTCATTTATTTCCCTCAGTTCACTTCCTGTATTAGATTTGAAATCCGGATAAAGATCATTTACATCAATTAAACATTTGCCTGAAAAAGCTCTCATTCCGGAATGGATTAGTTCTTCAATCACAATGTCGTGATGACGAAGTGAACCCATATCCAGAATAGTTGTAGTACCGCCGAGTAGTAATTCGGAAATCCCAAGTTGAACAGATGCACGCATGGATTCTTTATCAAGAGCATTTTCCATTGGGAAAATCTTCATCTTCAACCAATCGAGAAGCGGAAGGTCATCAGCAAGACCCCTGAACAAAGTCTGGCATAAATGAACATGAGTCTGAATAAATCCCGGTACTAAAGTCAGGTTTGAAAAATCATAAATTATTCCATCAAACGATTCTTTTTCGAATTCATCTTTCTTTTTTATTGATATAATTTTATTCCCGTCAATTTCAACAACAGAATTTTTATAAACCGAATTATTATCATCGCTTGTAACAATCTGTTTTGCGATGATCGCTTTTTTGTCAGGCATTCTTCCCCTCGTATTCAGCAAAAATTTCTTCCATTGCATCGAAGGCATACCTCAAGTGAGGAATAACAATTGATCCACCGACGATTAGTGCAATATTAAATGCTTCATGCAGTTCTTCCCTGCTGGCTCCTTCCGTTATCGAACGGTCGATATGATAAAAAATGCAGTCGTTGCAGCGCAGCACCATTGAAGCAACAAGCCCCATAAGTTCCTTCATTTTTACCGGAAGCGCACCTTCAATGTAAGCTTTATTATCCAGCGAAAAGAATTTTTTAAAATCATTAAATCCCGAATTAAGGATTTGATCATTCATATCAAGCCTGTATTTACGCGTTTCAGAAATAGTTTTTTTCATTTGATATCCTTTTAAGTATTAAATTTATTTTTTTCAGGATCGTAAGATACTTCCAGATCGTCAACATTAAAATCGTCGGGTTCATCTTCCCAGTCATACCTTTTTTTTGGTGGATCGATTTTTCTGAACAAGTATGCCGCTGTTAACCCGGTTATTGCTCCGAACAAATGCGACTCCCAGGAAATTCCTTTCCAGCCCGGAAGAACTCCCCAGACAATTCCACCATATAAAAATGTAACAATCAATGCTAAAGAAATGGAAGTATTATCTTTCCGGAAAATTCCACTGAAAAACAAAAAGCTTACAAAACCATAAACAATTCCACTTGCACCAATGTGGTAAACCTGTCGGGCAAATAACCAGACTAAAAGCCCGGTAAAAAAATAAACAAATACAAAGAGTGAGTATGCAACTTTTGGATAGAAATAAAAAATGATCCAGCCAAGTATTATTAATGGGAAAGTATTTGAAATAAGATGCGAAAAGTTTGCATGAATGAGAGGAGATGAAACTATTCCAAGCAAACCTTCAACTTTCCTAGGCAGCACTCCCATTCCCGCTAAATTCAAATCCAGCAGGTATGAAAAAAGGTGTATAACCCATAAAATTGCCGGGAATATAAGCGGAATGAATATTCTTTTTAATAATAGTTTTTTATTTTTCAAATATCTTATTACCGGTTAAACGATTTAACTTTGATAATAAAAATATAATTTTAATCTTCTGATACAAACTAATTCGCTTTCAACAATGTGAGGGGCGTAACAATGAAAATAATTTCCAATTGCAAACTATTAAAACCTGTATTTACAACTTTTATTGTCTTGTTATTAACCAGTGTTTCTTTTGCTGGTGCATGGTCTGAGAAAAAAGGTGGCGGCTATTATAAACTTTCTTTCAGATACCTGAAAGGTGATAAAATCTATAATTCTTCAGGAGATAAAGTCGCTATCAATGATTTCACCGATTTGACTGTTGGATTTTATGGTACCTATGGATTGACAGATAAAATCACAATTTCTTTAAACGCCTCACCCTATAAATCGACCAAACAATCTTTCAAAACAGAGAATACAACTTTTGAGGTTTCAGGATTTGGAGACTTTGGATTAGGAGTTAAATACGGTTTTGCAAAAATCGGTAAAAGTGTTTTTGCTACTTCTTTTAAAGGTTGGAATACCGACTGGCAAAACAGATACAGATGGTGGACTCTGGACAGGTAGAAAAGATTTTAACCAGACAATCGCACTTGAAGCCGGACATTCATTTTATCCTTCAGGATTTTACATGACGGAGCTTGTTTCATTCACTAATAGGAGTGAAGGCTTCTCAGACGAATTCAGGTATTACATTGAAGGTGGCTATAACTTTGGAAAAGATTTTACCATAATCGGCAGATTTCATGGTTTAGTATCTTTGAAAAACGGAAACGATAATGTTATTGGTGGGTATGCAATCTTTATGAATAATGCTCAATATTTTGCTTACAATATCGAACTAGTATATAAGATAAATAAAAACTTTGGAGTGAGTGCCTATTATGAAAGCGGCGGAGGTGGAAAAAATATAATCTCTGCACCTGTGTTAAATGCTGGAATATTCTACACTTTATAAGATCATTAAATGATGTCACGGAATGGTCCGTGACATCAAAGCTAAAATTCATTTCAACTTACTTTAAATTTTTCAGCACACCTTCAATCCTTGAATGCTGATTTTCAGGAGACATACCAAGTGCTTTGTTGTAATATTTTTTAGCCTGTTCCTTATCACCTTTATTCATATAACCCTCTCCAAGACTATCCCATGCATTCCAAGAATCAGGATGAAGTTCAGTATTCTTTTTAAATAAAACCATTGCGTCATCAACCTTACCAGCTATTAAAAACTGATAACCGAGTGCATTTATTTCTGCTTCAGTTCCATCTTTAAAAGCTTCTTGTCTTAAAGCATCTGCTTCGGAAGATTTTCCTAATGCATCAAGAATAATTGCTTTTGTATAGGTGTTAGTTACGTTTTTGTTTATCCCAATTGACCGGTCAGCCCACTGCAGTGCTTTATCAGGATCATTTGCCGTGCTGTATGCATAGTTCGCTGCCTGGTTCCATGCCTGCCAGTTGAACCCAGGAAGTGATGTTAACTGTTTTTGAATATCCGCGAGTACAAGTCTATTAAGATCAACTTTAATCTCAATCGGGATTCTAACTTTTTCCCAATGCATAATAACTGTAACATTATCAGGAGCGGGATCAAGGAATGAATAAGAAAGTCGTTCCTTAAAATCCGCTGTTTGCGGTTTAACAGTAAATCTTAACTGATCATTTTCCTGCTTGTAGAAAAAACTTCCCCAGGCCGCATTATCTTTGTTGAGAATAACTGTCCAGTCACCTGTGGTTGGTATCATATGTAATCCGTATTTACCTGCAGGAACTTTATTTCCGTTTACCATTACATCGGTTGAAAATTCAATTGTTGTGTTTTCATTTGCACCGGCTCTCCATACTTCATTGTAAGGAACAAGTGCATCCCAGATAATTCTGCCATTTACACCGGGACGTGAATAATTAATTGTTATATCAGTGACACCGATTCTTTGTGTAACTGTAGCAGCCTGGCTTACTCTTGGCAGATTTATATTCTGCTGACAGAAAACCGGTACACTAAATACAAAAACCAGAATCAGTAGAAGTACTCCACTTCTTCTCATATTACCTCCGAAATTATTATTAATGAAAGGAATGAAGTGAATTTAATAAAGAATACTTACTAAAAGTTAACTTTTGGATTAACGGCAGGTTTAAATGATTTGTGAAGAACTGGATTTATTCTAAATACATTTTTAAATGCACAAAGGTGACCCGCTGGATCGCCTCTGCAAATGGCATATTGAATTTAATTTGCTGACTAAAACCAGGCACGCAACCCGGCTAAGTATTGAAAATTAGAGATCAAAAAAGTATCGAAACCGTCTATACGACTTGAGTTAACATTCCATGACGTACCAATATTTCCAAGCAATAAACGACCTTCCATCATTAACGCAATATTTTGAGTAAAGAAATAATCAAAGCCGGCATTTAATTCAAATACAACTGCGTTATCCGTTTTAACTACAATTTTAGATCCGTATTGTTGTTCAAGTTGTGTAACAAATCCTCCGGTTTCAAAATCCGCAAAATTAACACCGATACCAATTCCGGCATGACCACCCAATCCATTATTTTGAGGTATATTATAAAATTGCATCATAAATATTACAGGTGTTAGTGTTATTGTTCCAAAACTGGTACCATTTTCCTCAAGATCCATATCCATTTGTTGAACCAATAAACCGGCAGAAACATCTCCACCAAAGAATACATTAAGATATCCGCTTAAACATGTTCCACCAATGAACTCAGTGTCTTTAAAATCTTTGATTCCAGCCTTGGCAATTCCGCTCAATCCGCCTGCTCCAAATCCAACACTTATTCTTATCCGTTCCTGATTTTCCTGATAGGTGTAATCATTTCCATAATTGCTTTGTTCCTTAGGTGGAATATAGCCTTCAGGTACAGATGCCCTTTTTGGATTTATCTTTTCAGCTTTAGTATTAAGTAATTCTTCAGTCATTGGGTACTTAACCGTTTTATCCTGTTCTTTTATATAAACAGATGAAATATCCAATCCGTTCAAAACCAAATTTTCACCTGTATCCTCGTCAATAATTGTAACAGAGTCAGGAGTCATTTCCAACATTTCCCCCACGTAACTGGTTTTGTCATTTAGTATCACGATTACGTGTTGTGACTGAGCCTGTGCTGTTAAATAAATAAATAGTGAAAAGCTAAAAGCCAAAACGGCTTTTATTAAAACCTTTGAGTACATTCTTGCCTCCCCTGCTGAAGTAAAAAATATAAAAACAAAAATTATTTAATTAAGTCAAAATAGTTGTGTTGAAAATGTTTGCCCTGAATTCCCTGTGAATCATATATCCTGATTCTCTCGCTCACAGATTTGGATAGATAACCAGACGCAATTAGTAAATAATTTTCTAAACTGTCAAGCGGAATTGATTTACAAACAGCAAACAAAGCCAGCTGAAATTGAAATTGATAGATTAAGTTTATGTGATAATAAATTGAAAATAGTATTTATTTATTAATTAATACTTAGTACATGTCCTAAATGAAACTTTTGTAAAGGAACGTAGATTTATTACGAAAGACTTTTTGAATTATTAAAAAATCAAATGTTTTGTTGAATTGTTAAGAAATAATTTGGAAGTTTGCAGTAAATAAACGGGGAGTACTAATCCTGATTAGAACAACTCATTATAATCTCAATAAAAATCTATTTGAATGATATCAAGATTAAGAATTAAGGTTTTAATTCTTGAAAAAATTATTTTCACTTAGGTTAGATTTATATTAAGATAATAAAGCACTCCCCGATTCCTGAAGGATAATAGTTAGGCAATTTTAATTTTGGTTATAAAAATAATTAGTTCCAATTATTATAAAATTTTTGCAATAATAATATTATTTGTAATAGTATTTTTGGGCTCCTCAATTTATTGTAGTAAAACCGAACGAGATTATCATACTAATCCAAACTCTTATATTGTTGACCAACTTGTAAATAAAAAAGTTATTATGCATGGAGACTTCGCGCACGGTTATCCGTTGCCATATAAGAGTTTGATATTTCTCCTTGATAAATGGATTGATAAAGTAAGTAAGGGGGAATCAAAAAGTTATAATATTACTTTAATTTTAGAAGCTGATACCCAAGAAGTTGCAAAACTTAATGATTTTATTGATACCGGTAATTGGGAACCATTTATTGATTATTGGCTACCTTATAACACAATGGAGTGGCTTGAATTCTGTGCAGAATTAAGATCACTAAAATCACAGATAGATAGTCTAAATACTACCAAACATCTTAATCCTAAAATAAGTTTTAGCATTTTTGGAGGAGAGTCTTATAATGTTTTTGATAATCCGCAAAGCCTTCAAATTTCTAAAGAAGAAGGATCGAAATATTTTGTCCATATAAGGGACAGTTTAACGGCAAAAAATATAATTGAATATTTAAAAAAGAATAAAGAAAGAAAAGCAATAATTTTTTATGGTAATCTACATCTTATAAAAAATTATGTGAGTAAAAATATTGCTGGTGCCTTACCTGACTCTGAATCTTATGGATATTATTTAACGCATTACCTAAAAGAAGAGTTCGGTGAGGATTCTGTGTTAGCAATTAATCAGTGGATTGTTAATGAAAAAATGATTGAAAATTCTCCTTTTGCGGCATCGAAAAATTCAAATATTTTTGTTTACAGCAAAGACATTCCCTGGAGTAATCTACATCCTGAAAATTATGACGGATATATTTTAAGGTATGAGCAACCTTCTCCTGCTCATAATCTATCTTATATTTTTAGCAAAAACATAATTAATGCTGATCTTAAACGAATGCAGTTCATAAAAAAATATTTACCCGGATATTTAGCAAAGGGTTACTATGATAAAGCAGAAGAATCGTTAAAACTATTGACCGGGGAAAATTATGATGAAATGAGCCAGTGGCTTACCTGGATTAAAGAAAATAATTATGATGGATTTTTAAGGTTGGATTCAAAAGAATTTGAAGACGACATTTATAAAGCTTATTATGAAAATCCTTCCGATCGGAAAATAAAATTAATGCTATTAGAATTAGGTTTTGGACCTGGAATAATGAGCTCGCAATTGATTCCCAAAGATGAGTGGGAAAAAACGTGGAGAGAAGTTCTACCTCATATAAAATACCTTAATGCAGTTGGATTATTGTGGATTGGTACTGCCGAAGAAAAACAGAAAGCAAAAGGATATTTGTCTTCAGCAGTTAGCGGAGTTAAAGATGGGGAAAAGTTTGAGTCTGAAGATTATTTAAAATTATTTAGGAAATATTATTGGAATGTTATTTACTGATTACACAATTGCCTAACCAGATTTTTCCACCCGACCGCGTTTAATTTGTGAAACTGTGTAAATTTTTGGTTTTGGTAAAAAGGTAAGCTTTACAAGTAGCATCGTTCTATTAATTAAATTTATAAAATTTTATTGGCAGTAGTTTTACGGTTCGTCATTGCGGCTCTGGGCTGCGGCTAAAAAACCACGCTGTTAGTCATTTAATAAAATTTGAGAATTAGGTGAAGGTTCTTAACTGGAAAATATTAAGTTTTTATTTCTTTGCAATCTTCTTCTCCTGGACATTGTTTGTTATTACAGATGCCTGGCTTATACCCAAATATGCAAATACTGGTGTATCAGAATTAATTGCACTTTATGGTCATATGTTCGCTATGATGGGACCAATGCTTGCCAGCATTATAATTCTAAAATATTTCCAAAAGAAAAATTTATTAACTTTTAACCGGGGCAAGAAAAGATATTATTTATATTTAATTTATTTCGGAATATTGATTTGGTCATTTCCCGCTTTAGTATGGTTGACATTCGATAAGCATCTAACGTTAAAATTAATTTATAATAATTATGATATTATTTTTATTATTTCCTATCTTGTTTTCGGCTGGATTGCTGGTATGGGTGAAGAGTATGGTTGGAGTGGCTATATATTAACAGAGTTATTCGGGAAAATCGGGAAAAGTAAAGCAATAGTAGTTTCTGGCATTTTAAGAGGGCTTTGGCATTTACCTTTACTCACAATTCCACTTTTATTAAAAGTTACATCTGGAGATGAACCATTTCTTGAGCTTCTTTTATTTACAATTGTTTTCGCAATTCAATTAATCATTTCAAATATATTTTTTAGTGCATTGTTTGGTTTTGTTTGGTATAAAACAGAAAGCATTCCACTGGTCGGCTGGATGCATTTTATGTTCGATTTGTTCAGAGATTTAACAATATTTTTCATTATTGGATTTAGCAGTAGTTTTTGGTTTAAATTTGGCTGGGCAATACCTTTTTATTTTCTTGCTTACCTGGCGTTTACAAGAATTGTTAAAGAAGAAGGTTATTCAAATTATTTAGAAATATTCTACAAAAAGAAATAATACAATTAACAAAAAGTAGTGGCTAACATCCTTAATCAGCCAAAGACTGTCAAATAAGTAAAAAGTCAAGAGGATAATAGATTCCCAGGCAAAAATAATTTGTATAAATAGAAATCAAATAACCCGAGCATAAATCTGACAACATAACAAAATAAAATTACAGGCGATGTTGAGTTGAAAAAATAATTGTGAAAAGTATATAATTAAAGTATTTCATTCAGTTTATAATATGAAAAAATTCAAAAAAATATTACTGATTTATTTGGCAGTTTTTTGTCTCGTCGGCTGTGATTATTCAACAAAAAGAATTGCAAAAAATGAATTGAAGGATAGGCCGGCTCAATCCTACCTTGGCGGAAATCTGCAGCTTCATTACGCCGAAAATTCCGGCGGTATGCTTGGTACAGGTGATAATCTTTCTGAAGGTATGAGATTTATTGTGTTCAGAGTTTTCATAGCAGTCATGCTATCGCTTTTATTTATTTATATCATTACCGCTAAAGCAAGGAATAGACTATTGTTTATTGCACTCATACTAATTTTAAGCGGCGGACTCGGAAATCTTATTGATAGAATATTGAATCACGGAAAAGTTGTAGACTTTATAATAATGGGTATTGGTAATACCCACACCGGTATTTTTAACATCGCGGATTTTTATGTAACAACCGGGGTTATATTAATAATTTTATCAACACTATTTACAAAAAAGCTTTCTTTAAATAATGCAGCGATGTAAAACTCCGGCAAAGAGGCAAAGCCATTAAAAAAAAGATAAAAATATGAGCAAAGATTATTTCCAAAATAAATCCAAAGATTATGAGAAGGATGAGAACAGGGTCAACAATGTGTTAAATATTGCTGAGTCTGTTAAGCGAAATATCAAATTCGATAGATCAATGCATATTATGGATTTCGGATCCGGAACCGGGTTGTTATTAGAAGAAATAGCTCCTCTTGTGAGTAAAATTACGGCTGTAGATATATCAGAATCTATGAACAAAGAATTAGTAACAAAGAAGGAAAACTTAGAATGTGAACTTGAAATTGTTCAACTTGATTTAACAAGGTCTGGAATAGATAAAAAATTTGATGGGATAATTTCATCTATGACAATGCATCATATTAAGGACATACAATCTATGTTCAACAATTTTTATACATTGCTAAATGAAAATGGATTCCTCGCAATTGCCGATTTAGATTTGGAAGACGGCAGTTTTCATACAGAAGATACGGGTGTATTTCATTTTGGATTTGACAGAAACGAATTTATAAATTCGGCTAAAGAAGCTGGTTTCAAAAATCTCAAAATTGAATCAGCAAGTGTTGCATACAAACCGCATGGAGGATATCCCATCTTTTTATTAACCGGATATAAATAATATTTATTCTTGAAGCTTAGTTAAACAACCTCTTGCTAAACCCGGTATTTATTTTTATTAGAAAACCTCTAGGAATCGGGACCGAAATATTAAAATTAGAAAGGAAGATTAATAGTGAGCCCACAAAACTTAGGAAAGTATAAATATAACGGTGCGCGTTCGATGGTTTTATTACACGAAAAACATTTAAAATCGTGCTTGCAAACCTGGCATGAAGCAAAAAAGCTTAATATTAAACTGCCTGAAACAGATGATAAAGATTACCAATCGCTGGAAACTCTACTAAAACACATTTTAGGTGCAGCCCGCCGTTATATGGTCTGGATGTGTAGTAAATTAAACCTTCCCGATCCCAGGATAGAAAGAGAACCTGAACCGGAAGTAGTTGAATTCGAAGCTGATAAGTTCGTCGATCACCTGGTGGAAAAATGGCGTTTACCACTTACTGAAGTACCTGAGGAAATATGCACTGGGGCTGTATTCAAATCGAACTGGGGAGTGGATTATTGCATTGATGCTATGCTGGAACATGCTGTCATGCACCCGATCCGGCATGAATTCCAATTGAGAAATCTGATTACAGGAAATTAAAAAAACCCCGGCAAACCGGGGTTGTGAAAATTTAGAAGTACGATCCCTCGCTTCGCTCGGGATGACAAGGAATTATTTTAATAAAATCATCTTCTTTGTTTGCGTAAAACTTCCTGCTGATAGTGAATAATAATAAACCCCGCTTGATAGTTTCGCAGCATTAAATTCTATTTTGTAATTCCCTGCTGGTTTTTCTCCGTTAACAAGACTTGCAACTTCATTGCCAATAATATCATAAACTTTTAATGAAACAAAATTGTTAATAGGTAATTGATAATTAATAATTGTAACCGGGTTAAACGGATTCGGATAATTTTGATAAAGCTGAAAATTTTTGGCCGTTAAATTCGACTCACTATTTTTAATACCAGTAACATTATTGAGATCGATTTTATACATCGACCTGCCATAGGTTCCTGCAACAAGATAATTTTCTGTGGGATGAATTTTAATATCTCCTACCGGAAGAACAGGAAGTCCCTCACCGAGACCATACCAGGTTTGACCGGTATCAAAAGTGTAGTACATTCCAACATCATTACCTACATATAATCTTTCAGGATAATTATTATCAACAGCAAAAGCATCGACAGGGGCATCAGGCAGGTTGCCGCTGATATTAGTCCAGTTTGCTCCCATATCACTGCTACGAAAAACGTGCGGCTGTGGATCATGCCATTTCAATCCATTGAAGGTTGCATAAACTATATTTTCATTGGAAGGATCAACTGCTACTCTTGAAACCCACCTGACAGGTAAGCCATCTGAGATTTCATTCCACGTTGTTCCGCTATCCGGTGTTACCCATACGTGTGAATCATCTGTTCCAACATAAATTACATTTGAGTTTGTGGGGGCAACAGCAATCGTTGTAATCGTTCCTAATCTTCCCCCATTATAATCTGTAAGCTGAGGACTTATTTTATTCCAGACTCCGGCACCGTTTGTAGTTCTGTATAAATAATCTGTACCGTAGTAAAGAATGTTTGCATTATTCGGATCCATAGCTACAGGAGTTGACCAGTTTGTTGGTTCACCAAAATCTATCCCGTTAGTTGCTGAGTTAAAATTCGTTCCTCCGTTTGTTGATTTTCCAAGGCCCCCATTTTGAGATTCTGCATAAATAATATTAGGGTTCGTATGATCAACCAGAACGTAAAAACCATCTCCGCCATAAATATGATTCCAGTTATTCAATCCCCCATCAAGTGTTCTGTTAGTTCCGTTGTCCTGTGTACCACCATATAACCTTAAAGGATTATTTGCATCTATTCCAATTTCATAAAATTGTGTAGCTGGAATTTGTGCAGGCGCTCCCCAGCTTACACCGCCATTTGTTGAAATGTTTATTCCTCCATCATTTCCAAGAATTAAAAAATTAGAATTATTCGGATTAAATGCCATTGCATGATTATCAACATGTGATGCAGTAACATCACTCCAGTTTGTGCCTGAGTTTGTGGATCTGAATACATCAACATCCAATACAAATACAAGATCTGGGTTTATAGGGCTAACTCTAACCTGCCCGAAGTACCAGCTAAACCCTGCACTGCCTAAATTATTACCGGGATCAGCATCTGTCCAACTGTTTCCAAAGTCAGTTGATTTGAACAAACCTGAAATGTTAGCACCATCATTGTACAATGTATAAACGATATCCGGATTTTGTGGATAAATAGCCAATCCAATTCTACCGACATTTTGTGTATTTGGATCGGGTAAACCAGTTGAAGGAGAAATTAATGTCCAGATAGTTCCTCCATCTGTTGTTTTATAAATACCGCTGGAAGGACCATAAAGATGAGAAGAAGTTGGTCTTCGTACTCTTTCCCACATTGCAGCCATCATCCTGTTGGGATTAACAGGATCAATAATTATATCGACTGCACCTGTTGAATCACTTACATACAGAGATTGATTCCAGGTAGCTCCACCATCTGTAGATTTATAAACTCCCCTTTCAGGGTTTGGAGAAAAATATGAACCTTCTGCAGCAAGATAAACTATGTTTGTATTTGAAGAATTAATAATTACTCTGCCGATTGAAACGGTTGCAGTTAAACCAAGAAACTGCCAGGTTGATCCGGCATCAGTTGATTTAAAAACACCACCGCCGGGAAAATTGTTATGCCCGCCGTTTCCTTCCCCGGTTCCAACATAAATAATATTTGTATTCTGAGGATCAACTGCAATATCTCCCACTGTAAGCACAGCTTGTTCATCAAAAATCGAGAACCAGCTTTGTCCCATATCTGTTGATTTAAAAACACCTCCGGTTGCAAAACCCGCGTAAATAATATTCGGATCGGAAGGATCAAATTCCAGGTCTACAACTCTCCCACCAACATTTCCCGGTCCTGCAAATTCCCATTGGGGTGCGTTTACTCCTTTACTTAATCTCATCTCCCTGGTTTGCTGTTTGAGCTGGTGAGCTTCATTTATCGCATCTATGTAAGCATTAGGATCGTACTTATAATACGGAAAAGTATTTTTAATGTAAGACCATTCGTAGGGGTATAAGTCGTTTCCTTCTTTTGTCCGGTCATCAGCACTGAATTGATTAATCGATTTTTTATAATTAAAATCAGAATTAAAGAAAGTAAAAGAGAGTACAATAAATAGTATAAAGAAAAAAGTATTTCTGATATTCATAATCTTTCTTTCAATTAATTAAATAAATTTTATTGAACATTATTATAATCAGTGCTTAAAAATTTAGTTTTAAATATTTTCCAATTTTTACCTTCTTTTTTTAAATAATGCAATCCTGTTGCCCTGTTAGGAGCAATCCCCGGATTTTTCCCAAAAGGAATGGTTGTTTGTTTAAAGTAAACAACTGCACTATCTCCATTTACCTGAAGAACTTCAATATCATCCAGCCTGAAATGAAGATCGTACTGAGGAAAAACAAAATCCATTTCTTTTATAGTTGAACTACGCTGGGGACTGTCTTTGCAAATTGTATTAAGTACCCGTTGCTTATCTTCCTTTTCATTTGCATCAATGTTTTCTTTAATAACTGCAATTAATTGTTGTGCAATTTTCGGATCAATATTTTCCTGCTTCTTTACTGGTAAATTACCTTCCGTTGGTGAAGTGTTTTGTTGATTCACCGGAGGAGGCGGCTGTTGTGTTGTCACAGGTTTTCTATCGTTAGATGATTCGCAGCCTGTAATTAATATTAAAACAAATATTGAAATAAAAATAAATGAAAATTTTTTCATTCGATCCCTGAATTACCTGATTGATAAAATTTTATCTAATTCTTCTTTAGTAACTTCCAGCATATTATTATCAATAAGACGCGGGGTTAAAGTTCTCCAGTTTTCATTTTTCCTGAAGACTTCTGCAAAGATAGGTAAAGCTTCATCGAGTCTTTTATTATTTGCTAAAGTGACTGCAGTCCAGTATTTCATTTCTTCATTATCAGGGAACATATTTTCAGCAGTCGTATACTCTTTCATCGCAAGTTTCATATTTCCTTTTTCAACTGCAAGATCTCCGGCATTCATATGATCATAAGCTCTGTGAAGCTTTAGCAACCGTTTTAATTCCTGAACAGGATTTGGTGCATCTTCAACACGAAGATCTATTAACCTGTCTTCCCAGACTTTCCCGGTACCCCTTCCCTTTACAACTAATATAGCGGCAGATTGTTTTCCGCGGATATCTCCACCTGCATTCTGAGCAGCTTCAAGAGCAGCAATTAATCTTTCAGCAAGCGGACCTGTAGAATTCTCGAATGATTCAGACATTGCGCCCCAGACTTTATCATTCATCATCAGGTTTGCCTGTACTGAATAATTTTCACCAATAATATTTCCGGCACCCTGTATGCAGTTTTTTCCTGTATAGCTTTTTACTTTTCCATTCACATCAATAATTGCAAGCTGGCGAACATCTCTTCCTTCATCTTCGGCAATTAGTTTATCAACAACATCGGGTGCAGTCATTCCTGATTTTAAAAGTTCTAAACCTTCGGGACCGAAGGCAGGGTTTACAAATGACTGAGTAGCTATAACTCCTACTCCGGCTTCTCCCCAGGTTACAATTGAACCAACAGAAAACCAGTGTGACTGAACTGCCACACCCATTTCACCGGTTTCAGGATCGCGTGCAACAATTGAGTAAGTAGCAACCAACGGATTTTCTGAATAAAAATTCTGTGCATCAATCTGAAAAAATGAAAAAATTATAAGAAGTAAAGCCAAATATGATTTCATACTGGCACCTAAAATTGATTAATGAATTTCTTTTATGCTTATAAGATAGTGGAGTATTTATACTTTAACAATTTAGAAATGAAGAAAATTGAAGAGCTAGGTTAAGGGATTTAGTTCTCTTTTAAGATACCTTCCTGTAATACTTTTTTTCTTTTTGATAAGATTTTCCGGTGTTCCTTCGGCAACAATTTTTCCACCGAATTCTCCACCGCCGGGACCGAGATCGATTATCCAGTCAGCCATTTTAATTACATCCATATTATGCTCAACAACAACGACGGTGTTACCTTTATCTACAAGCTTATTCAGAACGCCCAGCAGAATGCGAACATCTTCAAAATGCAAACCTGTTGTTGGTTCATCAAGAACATATAAAGTTTTTCCTGTTGAAACTTTGCTTAACTCCGTTGCAAGCTTAACCCTTTGCGCTTCACCGCCGGATAGTGTAGTTGCCTGCTGCCCGAGTTTTATATAACCAAGTCCAACATCATTGATAGCTTTTATTTTTCTTTTTATTCTTGGCAGGTCAGTAAAAAATTCAAGTGCTTCCGAGACTCTCATTTCAAGCACATCAGAAATAGATTTTGTTTTGTAAAGAACCTGCAGAGTTTCCCTATTATATCTTTTCCCATTGCAGGAATCGCAGTGAACATAAACGTCCGGCAAAAAATTCATTTCTATTTTTTTAAGTCCGTCCCCTGAACATTCTTCACATCTTCCGCCGGGAACATTAAAACTGAATCTCCCTGTTTTATATCCTCTCATTTTTGATTCTGGAATCTGAGCAAAAAGATCACGAATGAAAGTGAAAAGACCGGTATAAGTTGCCGGGTTTGATCGCGGTGTTCTTCCTATTGGCGATTGGTCAATCTCAATTATCTTATCAATATTGTCCAATCCTTTTATTGAATCATAACAAAGTGGGACTGATTTTGAACCGTAAAATTTATTCATTAATATTTTAACAAGTGTTTCATTAAGCAATGAAGATTTTCCTGAACCACTTACACCTGTTAATAATGTCAAAGTACCCAGGGGAATATTCAAATCGATTTTTTTTAGATTGTTGCCCGAAGCACCTTTCAATTCAATAAATTTTCTGTTTCCTTCTCTTCGTTTTTCAGGAGTTTTTATATTCTCCCTGTTTCTCAGGTAAGAAAGTGTAAGTGAGTCAAAACCATTTTCAGAGTCTAATAATTTTTGTGTAATTCCCTCCATTACAACTTGACCACCATGCTCACCAGCACCCGGCCCAAGATCAATCATATAATCAGAACTTTCGATAGTTTCCCTGTCATGTTCAACAACAATAATAGTATTTCCAAGATCACGAAGATTTTTTAATGAAGTAATAAGTTTAATATTATCACTTTGGTGCAAACCGATTGACGGTTCATCAAGAACATACAACACCCCGGCAAGCTGTGTACCTATTTGTGTTGCTAACCTTATCCTCTGGGATTCTCCTCCCGATAAAGTTCTGGCAGGACGGTTAAGGGTGAGATAATCTAACCCAACATTTAGCAGGAAATGAAGTCTTTCTGTAATCTCTTTAAGTATTGGTTTTGCAATGATTGCTTCATTTCCTTTTAATTTTATTTTATCAAAAAATTCTGCTGACCGGTTAATTGATAAAGAAGCAACTTCACTAATATTTTTCTTCTGAAATTTTACAGAAAGAGATTCTTTTTTAAGTCTGCCGCCCCCACATTCGGGACATGTAACTGTGTTCATGTATGATTCAACCCACTCGCGAATATTATTGGAAGAAGTTGAATCGTAATAATTTTTCAAATAACGGATTACTCCTGAAAACCTGTGTGTGTAGTTAACCGGTCTTCCACCGCCGTAAGAATACTTGAATGATATTTTATCTGTGCTTCCGTTAATGATAATATCAATTTGTTCTTTTGAAAGATCCTTAAGTGGTGTATCAAAACTAAAGTTGTATTTTTCAGCTACAGCTTCAAGCTGTGTAAAAAACCAGATTGACCTGGGCTTACCTATTGCTGCAATTCCCTCTTCGGTTATGGATTTATTCCAATCAGGAATTATTAGGTTTATATCAATTTCTTTTTTTTCTCCAAGACCTTCACATTCATTGCACGAACCAAAAGGTGAATTAAATGAAAATGAATTTGGTGCAAGTTCCCTGTAACTTATTCCACATTCAATACAGGCAAGGTGTCTGCTGAAAACCAAATCATCTTTTCCATCATTTATTATTATGCTTCCGCTTCCAAAATTAATTGCAACATCAACAGATTCACTTAACCTGCTTCTTGAATTTTCTTTTATCTGCAGCTTATCAATTACAATTTCAATGTTGTGTACTTTGTACCGATCTACCTGGAATTTTTTAGCTATCTCCTTTACTTCTCCGTCAACCCGGACTTTTAAAAAACCATCTGAAAGTATTTCTTCAAACAATTCACGATAATGTCCTTTTCTTCCTTTAATAACGGGGGCAAGTATGGTTATCTTTTTATTATTGAAGCTAGTGAGAATAGAATCAATTATCTGGGCTGTAGTTTGTTTTTGAACAGGCTTACCACAATTGTAACAATGGGGAATTCCAACCCTGGCAAAAAGCAACCGCAGGTAATCATATATTTCTGTCACTGTTCCGACTGTTGAACGCGGATTGGAAGAAGTAGATTTTTGCTCAATTGAAATTGCCGGACTAAGACCTTCTATCAGATCAACATCAGGTTTTTCAAGCATATCAAGAAACTGGCGGGCATAAGCAGAAAGTGATTCAATATATCTACGTTGCCCTTCAGCATAAATCGTATCAAAAGCTAGAGAAGATTTTCCTGAACCTGAAAGTCCTGTAATTACTGTGAAAGAATCACGAGGAATTTCTATATCAATGTTTTTTAGGTTGTGCTCTCTTGCACCCCTTACTATTATTTTTTCTTGTTCCAAACTTCAAAAGTAAAAATTTAAATAACTATATTACTCACAGTTGTTTTGAGAATCAATTTAAATTCATCTGCACTATCCAACTATTATATGAATTATCCTTCGCAAATCAAGACAGTTGAAAAATTCACCGAATTTCAATTTAAAAAAAAAGGCTCCCTGTTTATCGGGCAGATTTATTCTGTCGAAACTGAATTGCAGGTTTCAGATAAATTAAAATCAACCAGGAAAAAATATTACGACGCAACACATCATTGTTTTGCATACAAATTAGTTGATGATACAATTAAATATTCGGATGATGGAGAGCCTTCTGGTACAGCAGGAATCAGAATACTGAATGC
The DNA here is from genome assembly GCA_963822905.1 of uncultured Ignavibacteriales bacterium. Lineage (GTDB taxonomy): Bacteria > Bacteroidota > Ignavibacteria > Ignavibacteriales > Ignavibacteriaceae > CAWGJF01. Next base: position 1,168,578 of record CAWGJF010000001.1, on the reverse strand, counting down.
AATTGAACATGACTCTTTAACAAATCAGTTAATAATTGTAATCAGATATTTTGGAGGAACAAAACTCGGTGTTGGTCCACTTGGGAAGGCATATTACAACACAGCAAATGGTGTCATTAAATCTTCTGAAATAGTAGAAAAAATACTCCATCAAAAAATAGTCATTGAAACAGATTTCAACCAGGTTAGTAATATTTACCATATTTTAAATCAGAATAGCGCAAAAATTGTCAAAGAAGAATATTCCGAAAAAGTAAAATTTGAAGTGTTAAGCCCTCCTTCAAAAATAAGTGCTATTTGTGAATTTTTAACAGGGATTTCAAACAATCAGGTAAAAATTGAACAAAAGAAGGCTTTTCAGTACCTCTAACAAATTCTGATAAACATTAATAATTTATAGAAAAAATATTGAATAGTACTTGATTAAATTATCAATAATAGCGAAATTTGTTACAAACAAATTTTAGGCAATCTAAAATGGGGAAATTATGGAGACTAATCATACCGCTGATCGTTTAGCAAACTTAACATTCAGTCTTTTAGCTAACTGTCAGGAAAAAGAAGTTCGACTTGCAGAAGTACATGGTTTAACTCAAGCTGAATTTCGTTGTCTCAGGTTATTTGGTACTGATGAAAGTTTAAACAATAAGCAAATTGCTGAAAGAATGAATCTGAGCCCAAGTCGTTTAACTAGAATTATTGATGGACTTGTAAAAAAAGAATATATAAACCGGGAAATTGATCAAAACGACCGTCGGAATATGAAAGTAACTCTTTCTAAAAAAGGAAAAACTCTCACCCAACAATTGAATAAAGCTTACGTTGACATTCACCAGGAAATTTTAGAGGACATTGAAGTTAAACAGCACGAACCTTTGATAACTGCAATGGAACATCTTTTAGTTGCATTAGAAAGATGGTTGGCTAAACCTGAAAATTAATTTTCAGAATAAGCTAAAGTATTTTAATTGTTTTTTATTCCGTGTTTCAGGTGATTTAAATATACTTTTACCATTGCAAAATCACCGGCAAGCATTTTTAAATTATTAAAACTTTGAGGAGTGAGTGTAAAATATTCAGCCTCAAAGTTTTTTTTTATTTGTTCATCGCCAGGTAAGATTATTTCCTTTAACTTATTAATAAAAGATTCGAAATTTGAGGAAAGATCTTTCTTAATCTGATCAAGATTTTCTACTTCAGGAATATTTTGTCCCTTGTTTAAAACTTTAATTAAACCTGTGATGTACTTTCCTGTAAATGCAAGATCAGCAAAAACCTCTTCCCTTTTTTCTTTCAATGCCCAATTAAGAATTAGTCTAAGATCATTTTTCCTACTTAAAATTCCATTACTAAATTTTTCGACTTCAGTAATAATATATTTATTCAGGTATGGAATATCTGATTTCATAATTACCCAAAATAATTCTAAATCTTCACTCCTAACCCAATTCCATCTCCAATCGGAAGGATTATAGAATCCAGGTTTGGTTGATTCATAAAAAGTTTATTAAAATTTCTTATATGTTCAGTTGATTTTTTATACTTTGCAGGAACTCTTGTAGAAGCAGCGTATCCATGCCATAATAAATTATCAACAATCAAAGTTCCACCTCTTTTCAGGAGAATCATTGAGTAGTCAAATAATCTTTTGTAATCTTCTTTATCGGCATCAAGAAAAATCAAATCATATTTCTTTTTTAATCTTGGCATTACATTAATTGCATCACCTTCAAGAATTTTAATATTGCTTCCAACACCTGATTTTTCGATGAACTCTTTCGCCTTGGTCAGATTATCCTCACTTTTTTCGATTGTATGAATTTCAGATTTTTTCTTTAAAAGTCTTGCAACCCTGATTGTGGAATAAGCGATTGCCATCCCTATTTCTAAAACACGTTTCGGATTTTGGATTCGAACAACCTGTTCAAGGAAGCTTGCCGAAAGCCATGAAAAAATAGGAACGTTATTTTGTTTAGCAAATTCCTCCATCTGTTTTAATAAAATATCTTGCTCTTTCTTAAATGAATAAATATATGCTAACTGCGAAGAATAAATTATTTGACTCATATTAACCAGAAAAATTTATTTAGTGATTAAGTTAATTAGAATAAAAATTAAATGCGGATAAACTAAAAATTTTATAATAATAAATTGTTAAAAAATGTAGAATAGATCAAAATGTAACTATAATATTTTGGAAAATTATTTTAGTAACACTAATTTTCTGCCGAATTCTTCTCCATTCTTTTCAATCAGAAAAAAATAAACACCACTCGCAACCGGGATCCCGCTGTCGGATTTTCCATCCCAATCATAATGACTTTCCCCGTTTTCAGATATAGCATTTATTTCTTTGATCTTTTGCCCTGTTGGATCAATTATTGTTATTTTAATTTTTTCACCGCCTGATGAACGTATAGAAACTCGTGAAAAACCAAACCTGTTAGGTAAAAAAGGATTTGGATAGGGATTACTTACAATGTAACTAACATATTCTTTAGGATTTAGATTGAGAGAAATATTTAACTGTCCAGCGTAAAACACATAACTTGTTGATTGAGGCTCAGTGTAATATACATTATTTGAATCAGTGTATGTAAAATAAAAATCAACAAGATCTCCATTGATCAAATAAGGAAATTCAAATGTGTACGTTAAATTATTATCGAAATTCAACTGATGTTCAATATAGTTTTCTCCATCAGTAGAATAATGAACTGTGAGAGTCTGCGGAACAATATTTTCAGGTTCTAAGATTATTTTATGAAGAATATAGCTGCCATTTTTGTATTCAAGATTTGGAAACTCGATTGCTTTTAAAGCTGACATTAATCCATATCCTCTTTCATTATTGGGATTAGAACTTTGGTCAGAAGTTTCAAAGAATATATTTCTTATCTGGTTATTGGTTAAATGAGGTTGAACAGATAACAGAAGTGCTGCAATCCCGGAAGCAATCGGTGTGGCAGCCGAAGTTCCGTTTGCGATAGAATATTGATTATAGGTTCCAGCTCTTGCTCCATAAACATTTACACCACGAGTAACAAGATCAGGTTTAATTCGTCCATCATATGTTGGACCCCGGCTGCTAAATCCGGCAACATTCTTATTTGCATCTACAGCCCCGATCGCTAAAGTATTTATACCATCTGCGGGTGCGATAATATAGTACCAGTTTGTTCCTCCTTCATTACCCGCTGCTGTAACTGTGGTAACACCATTTCTGTAAGCAATTTCACAAGCTCTTGTTATTATGGTTGTCACGCCATTCATATCTTCATATGTATAAGAATAAGTTGAGGTATCGAATATATTATAACCTAGGGAGCTACTTGTGATATCAACTCCATAATTTTCCATCCATTCAAGTGCAGCAGCATAATTGTCTTCTTCAATATGTGTTTCAGTTCTTATATCTTCGGTTTTTGCGAGAATAAAGTTCGCTCCAAATGATGCCCCGATCATCGAACTATCTTTGTATCCACCAACAATTGAAAATACATACGTACCATGAGAATCCTGATCAGGATTATCTTCCGGTCCGTTAGCTGTTATTGAATCTCCGAAAACAAAATCATATTCTGCCATTACGTTTCTGCTTTGCAATGATTCATGAGTTTTCCAGTCAAAACCTGTATCAAGCAACCCTAATAAAACTCCCTGTCCTGTAATTCCATGAGAGTGAACAACCGGAATATCTGAAAGCTGCAATTGGTCATATGATGGACCATAATCAAATATTGAATACAATTGCTTTTCTTTTTGAATAAACTCAAACTGTTGAAACTTATACGGTGAAAATTCTAAAATTTTAACTGGTTTAATTTTTTCAACAAAATCCAAATTATGTAATTGAAAAAATTGCTGATTTGTAAGGTAAGCAGTAACTGCATTAAACCATTTTAGCTTGTTTTGAATTTTTATACCAATAGATTCAAGCTGGTTGATGTAATCCTGCCTGATTGGTAAATCTTCATAAGTAACTAGTGAATCTTCTGAACGGGTTTTTAATCTCCTTTGTATGCTTTTGGGAGAAAGTAATTCGATTGCGGAATTATATTCCTGGGTGCCTTTTAACAAACTTTTATTCTGCTCAAAACCTTTGTCGATGAAATAGATAAGATATTTGGTTTGTGCAAATAAATTAACAGAATAAATTATTAGAAAAAATAAGAAAAGCCTTTTCATTGCAAATGATTGTTATGTTAAAAACTTAATCGGGAATAAAATGCAAATCACAAAATTATTCAACACCTCTAAACATCCTGTTTGTTCTGATACCTGAAAGAAATCCTAGAGGTCCATCAGCAATTTTATCTGGGTCCATTGACCAGTATATGAATAATACCTTGCCAATAATCATTTCGTCATTCACTAATCCGAAATATCTGCTGTCGTGGCTGATATCCATATTATCTCCAATAACAAAGTAGTGGTCGTGTTCAAATATATATTGCCTGATTGGAACATTATCCAAAGTTACTACTGATCCTTCTTCACGAAGTTCTTTAGCCCCATGATCAAGAACAATTGTGTTTTGCCATTCCTTCATGTTTTTTGGATTTATAGAAATTGTATCTCCTTTTTTTGGAATTATCAAAGGTCCATAAAAATCTCTGTTCCATTTTTTACCTGGTGGGAAAATGCCTTCTTCAGGTTCATGCTTTTTTCTCAAATCTTCTTTTGAAAATCTGATACTTTTAGGGAGAATGATTTTTTTATTGTTAACAAAAATTTCTTTCCCGATGATTTGAAGTGTGTCCCCCGGACATGCGACAACACGTTTTACAAATTTTTCTTCCACGACAGTACCATCAAATAATTTTGTTGCTGGAAAATCAAAAACGATAAGATCATTAATTTCAGGTTTGTTGAATTCAATAATTTTAATGTATGGAATTTTTTTATCCAGGATAGGAATTCTTTTTGGTGTACTGAAATTGTATGAAAGTTTGCTTACAATAATATCATCTCCTTGCAGCAGTGTATCTTCCATTGAAGTGGTAGGAATACGAAAAGCCCCGATAAAAAATGCTTTCACTATTAAAGCAGCAATAAATATATAAATTAATAACCGAAAAAATTTACCGAGCTTTTTAATTTTATTTTTTCCCTTATAAGATCGAGTTACTTTTCAATTTGAAGTACAGCCAGGAATGCTTCCTGAGGCAGTTCAACATTCCCAACCTGTTTCATTCTTCTTTTGCCTTCTTTTTGCTTCTCCAAAAGCTTTCGCTTTCTCGTAATGTCGCCGCCATAACATTTTGCAAGCACATTTTTTCTTAAAGCTTTTACTACTGATTTTGAAATGACTTTTGTACCGATTGACGCCTGAATGTTTATTTCAAACATTTGTCTTGGAATAAGGTCTTTAAGTTTTGAACAGACTTTTCTTCCCCAATCATAGGCTTTATCTTTATGAACAATTATTGAAAGAGCATCAACAGGTTCACTGTTTAAAAGAACATCAAGTTTAACCAAATCAGATCTTCTATATGCAATATATTCATAATCAAAAGAAGCATATCCTCTGCTTGTTGATTTAAGTTTATCATAAAAATCAAAAATAATTTCGGACAATGGAAATTCAAATTGAAGATCAGCGCGGGTAGTATCTATATAATTTGTATTAATATAAACTCCACGCTTTTCAATTGAGAGTTTCATAATATTGCCAACGTACTCACTCGGAGTTACAATCTGAGCTTTTATATAAGGCTCTTCAACATAATCAATATCTCCCATTACCGGCATTTCTGCGGGGTTATCTACAACAACTTTTTCTCCTTTTTTTGTATAAACATAATATTCAACATTTGGAAGTGTTGTAATTATTGACTGATTGTACTCTCTTAAAAGTCTTTCCTGAACTATTTCCATGTGAAGTAAACCCAGGAAGCCGCAACGAAAACCAAAGCCAAGTGCTGCAGAGGTTTCTGGCTGATACTGTAATGCAGAATCGTTTAACTTGAATTTTTCTAAAGCATCTCTCAATCCCTCATAATCATCTGCATCTGTCGGGTAGAGTCCGCTGTAAACCATTGGTTTTACATCTTTATAACCTGGCAATGGTTTTTCAGCACCATTTCGTGTATGAGTTACTGTATCACCAACCTTTGCAAGCTTAACTTCTTTAATGCCAGCAATAAGGTAACCCACATTGCCGGCTGATAACTCATTCACTTTTACTTTACGCAAACCAAGCACTCCAATTTCTTCAGCTTCCATGTCTTTTCCTGTAGCAAAGAAACGGATTTTATCGTTCGTATTTATTTTACCGTTAAAAATTCTGATGTAAGCAATCGCTCCACGATAAGAATCAAAGACGGAGTCAAAGATTAAAGCTTGTAATGGTTTTTTGGGATCCCCTTTTGGTGGAGGAATTCTTTTTACTATTGCTTCAAGTAATTCATCAATTCCAATTTTTGTTTTTGCACTCACTTTGAGAATATCTTCATCTTTGCATCCGATCAGCTCCATTACCTGGTGTGAAATTCTATCTACTTCTGCACTAGGTAAATCAATCTTATTTAACACAGGAATGATTTCAAGCCCGGCTTCAACAGCAAGGTAAAGATTGCTAATTGTTTGAGCCTCAACCCCCTGTGCAGCATCAACAACAAGCACAGCACCTTCACACGCAGCAAGTGAACGGGAAACTTCATAAGTAAAATCAACGTGGCCAGGCGTATCAATAAGATTAAGAATATACTTCACCTTGTTGGAATCCACATAATGCATCTGGATTGCGTGGGATTTTATTGTAATACCGCGTTCTCTTTCCAGCTCTAAATCATCAAGCACCTGTGCTTTGGCTTCACGTACTGTTACGGCACCCGTGCTTTCAAGAAGACAGTCGGCTATAGTAGATTTTCCATGATCAATATGCGCAATAATGCAAAAATTTCTAATTTGTTCCATTTAATTTCATACAAGTGAATAGTAAATATAAGAAGTGTAGCTTATTATATAAAAGTGATAAGTTTCAAGTAAAAAGAGATAAGCTATATAGATAGAGCTGTTTCTTCTTTCTTCTGTCTGATAGTTTCGATTATTATTCCTTCACGCAAAGCATTTTCAGAGACTTTCATTTTTTCGAGTCTGAACACTTCAAATACCTTATTTAGAATAAGCAACCCGGCAGGAATTATATCTGCACGTTTAACTTCCATACCTTCAATGAATAATCTGTCCACAGGAGACTTACATTTCAAAACTTCTTTAGTTAATTCATAAAGCTCGGCAGAAGTAAATGTAAATTCATTTAAAGATTTTGCAAATTTTTTATTTCTTTTATAATAAATGATTGCAGCTGCCGCAATGATAGTTCCTGAAGTCCCGACTGCGAAATCAAAATGGTAATTCGGGTTCAGGTTTTTATTTACATTCATTTTATCAGAAATATATTTCAGACAGGATGCAACGCTTGAATCAGACAAAACATAATCTGGAAAAAACATTTTACTCAATCTTACCGCACCAATTTTTAAGCTTTCCGAAAATTCTGCATTTCCGTTTTGACCAAGTAAAAATTCAGTACTGCCTCCGCCGATATCTACACAAAGGATTCGTTTGTTTTGTGTTTTTAAAGCGTTCTGAACACCAAGATAAATTAAAGCTGCTTCAAGATTTCCATCTATCGCTTCCACAACTATTTCAGTTTCTTCGAATATCCTGTCCAAAAATTCTTCTTTATTTTTGGATTCCCGCACAGCACTCGTTGCAATAGCTCTAATATTAGCACCATAAAAAAGAGCGATCTTTTTGAAATCCTTTAAAATATCAAGTGCCTTTTCAATTTCTCCTTCTGATATAAGTTCAAATCCGGTTCCTTTGTGTGATCCCAACCTGATAACTTCTCGCTCACGATCAATAATTTTGAATGTTCCGTCATTGTTAATTTGAACAATAATAAGGTGAAATGAATTTGTTCCCATATCGATTGCTGCAAGACAAGATTTCATTTTAATCTTCTTTCTTTTGAAGTATTAGCTCACAAAGATGGTAAATATCTTCAACTGCAATATCATCAATTAATTCAGATTTCCTGATAAAATATTTATTTGCTCCTATTGGTGCCCAGTTAAATGGATTTGTCGGACCGAATATTGAAATTTGTGGTGTTGATGTTGAACCAGCAATGTGCATAATTTCACTGTCGTTTGAGATAAATAAATGCGATTCTGAAATTACTGCTGCTATTTCAGAAATCGTTTTTTGAATAAATAACTCAATTGAAAACTTAATATTTTTTTTAATAAAATTAATCTCATTTATATCTGCATTGCTTCCAATTATGTAGAAATTGATAGAATAATTTTCATCAAGTTTGTTTATAAGTGAACAAAATTTGATTAATGACCATCTACATTGAGGTTTTAATCCCCCAACCTGCAAACCAATCAGGTTCTCTTTTTTAGTATCAAAACCAGATAAAAAATTTTTAGCGGTGGCTAAATCTTTTTCATCCAAATCTATCTCCGATCTGTAGTCAATTGTATTAATTCCAAATGGTCTAAGTAAATCAAGACTTCTTTCTGATACATTTGAATCAGGATGAATTCTCCAGTCAACATTTACTCTTCTATCAAAAAGAAAATAACTACCATTTTTTTGACCATTAATACTGTTTATACCAATCCTGATTTCAGCATTACAAACTCTTGCAAGTAAATTACTGAAGTGTGAAACTTTAACTACAACAGGAACAATAGCAACACTATATTCCCTTCTCAAAAATTTCCAGGTTCTAATCAAGTAAACAGGATTAAATAATTTTAATGTGTCGAGAACAAAAACCTGATCAACAAATTTAATTTTTAGCTTTCCTGGATTGCTTAGTTTTTTTATAACAAGTGAGACACGAGATTCCGGATAGGTTTCTTTGATGGCTCTGAGAATTGAAACGCCTGCGAGTAGATCATAAAGATCATTGTGCTGACGGATAATTATAATTTCCTTTGGGAAATTAAGAATTGAACTTTTATTTTCCTTAACAGAAAATAATTTTTCGATAATCTTTAGTGTTAGATTTAAAAAGATTGAACCTCCCGGTATAGAACTCAGAATTACTCTTTTTCCTGCTCATCAGGCGGAATTTCCCGGAACTGTGCTTCTTCTACATTTCCATATTTCTTTCCAATGTCATTGTTTTTCTCTCTTAAATCATCAATGGTTGTTTTAGTTGAGGAAACATATTTCAGGAATAATCGAATAAATTTCAAAATGAAAAATAAAAAAAACAGGAATGCAAGAATCAGGAAAAACCTAATCATAATTCTTTCCTGGATTCTGGTTTAAAATATTCAATAATTCCCCTGTCTTCACGGAAGATTTGCTTAAACAATACATCAAAATCTTCTTCATTGTTTACAAAATCAATTTCCGATGAATTCACAATAAGAAGCGGTGTGGTATTATATCTAAAAAAGAAATGATTATAAGCTTCGTTAAGTTCTTCAATATAACCGCGTGTTAGCGCACGCTCAACTTTCCTGTTCCTTGATTTTATATTGTACATCAACCTATCAACTGATGACTGTAAGAAAACCACAAGATCCGGTTTACGTAAGGTTCTTGCCAAGAGAGGATAAATACTTTCATAAAGACTCAATTCATCCTTGCTCAGATTGAGGTATGCAAAGATTCTGTCTTTCTCAAATATATAATCACAAATTATATATTCTGAGAAAAGATCTTCCTGGCCAAGTTCCTGCTGCTGCTTAAACCGGTTGATTAGAAAAAACATTTGCGTCTGGAATGCATACCTTTTCCTATCAACATAAAATTTTTCAAGGAAAGGGTTTGTATCAAACTGTTCAAGGATTAATCTTCCTTCAAGTCTCTCAACCATTTTTTTAGCAAGACTTGTTTTCCCCGCTCCAATTACACCTTCAATTGCAATGAATTTTACTTCTTTATTTTCCTGCACTTTATTGTCCGGATAACTTTTTTATTTTTTGTGATACTTTCCCGGTTATATTTTTATCTGCTTTCTTTAAAAGCTGACTGATTTTTTTCTTAAACACCGGGTGAACTATTTCAGGTTCAATTTCAATTAAGGGAACCATAACAAAATCCCTTTCCTGAATTCCTCTATGAGGAATTGTTAAATTATTTTCAGAATAAACTAAGTCATCATATAAAAGGATGTCAAGATCAATTTCTCTAGGTCCCCACCTTTTAGTTTTTATTCTTCCAATTTTTTCTTCAATATCTTTTAGAATCCTGAACAGGTTATCCGGTTCGAGATTTGTTTCAATACGAACAACAGAGTTAAAAAAATTATCCTGTTTGACATCTCCGTATGGTTTCGATTCATAAATAGAAGAAACATTTACAATTTCACATTCGGAATTTTTATTAATTAACTCAACAGCTTTTTCAATATTCTGCATCTTGTCACCAACATTCGAACCAACTCCAATAAAAACTTTATTATAATTCACTTCGATCTTTAATCACTTCAACTTCAACGCAATCAGCAACACCGCCAAGGGGCGGATTATTTTTTCTAACCCGGATTGCAACTTTATCAATGTTACTAAATTTTTTCAGAAGCCCATCCGCAATTTTCATTGCAAGTGCTTCGATCAAATAATATTTTTGAGAGATTGCAAGGTTGTTCATTAAAGAATAAACTTCAAAATAATCAACTGTTTTATGTAAATCATCTTTTATTGCAGCTTCAGAAAAATCAGTATAAATATCAATATCAGCTTCAAACTTTCCCCCAACACTTTGCTCTTCAGAACGGACTCCATGGTATCCGTAAAAAGTTGCACCTTTTATTCTTATTACATTCTGCATAAATATTGTATCTATAATTTAATGGAAAAATAGGTTTTTTGTAAGAAATTGTAGTCCAATTTTATTAATAATCCTTAATACTTTATCAACTTTTTTCCTTTGGATTTTAGCATATTCCCAAAATTTGCCCCAAAAACTCCTGCTAAAACCATTGCAGAACCAATAAAATGATTTAGGGATAATGTTTCCATAAAGATAAAATAACCGAGGATCAAAGCTACTATTGGAGTAATGAATGTTAGAAGCGAAAGAATAACAACATCAATCCTCTGCATTAACCAGTAGAAAGAAGTGAATGTAATTACGCTACCAAAGAATGCAAGATAAAGAACTGACAAAACTGCATTTTCATCGAACCTGATACTTGACATATCTTCGCTGAAATACCCGATTGCCAGAAGAAAAACACCACCAATAATCATTGGAAATAAATTCATCGATAGCGGGTTTAAATGATTACCAAATTTTTTAATAGATACTGCAATCCAGGCCTGAATAACTCCACTAAGAACGCATGCCAGCATTCCAAGGATATATTCTGAAAGGTTACCCGAAAAAGAATCAGAAAAAATAACTACGATTCCTAAAAACCCGATAATTGTTCCAATCGTTTTATAAATTCCAATTTTTTCAGCGGGCATCCTGATAAAAGAAAATATTGCAACAAAGAATGGGTAAACAGCAAATAAAACTGATGCCATTCCTGAAGGCACATATTGTTCTGCCCAATAAACTAAACCGAATGGTATTACGAAAGATAAAAAACCCATTAAAATGTAAAGCCGGATTGCTACTGAATCTTTTTGGATTGAAATTTTTCTAATTCTCATCAGGATATAAATAAAAAATGAAGCAAGCATAAACCTGATTCCGGCAGAAAAAAGTGGAGTTAACGATTCAAGTCCAAACCGGATTGCAAGCCAGGTTGATCCCCAGATGAAGCAAAGCATAACATAAACTAAAACTATTTTGACCGGTTCGGATTTCATTTATTGTCTTTCATGAAAATAACACCTAATGCTCTGCCTGATTTATTTCCATCTCTCCTGTAAGAATGGAGAAGTGAAGAAAAACCATAACTGCAAAGTTGAGAAACCTGGATCTGATTTGACTTAACTCCCTGTCCAATCAGCATTTCATAGTTTGCAGTTTTAATATCCAAATAAAATTTATTGTTGATTTTCTTGATGTATTCTTTGCTAAATTGTTGAACGACTTCCTCTCCCACTTCATAGTTCTGTTGTGAAATAGAAGGAGACAAATAACAAAACAGATCACTTGCATTACAACTGAAATCATTTTTAAGTTTTTCCAGTGTTTTAAATAATATTCTTTTTGATGTTCCCCTCCATCCTGAATGAACAGCAGCAATAATTTCTTTTTTATAATCGTAAATAAATATTGCACAACAATCAGCACTGGTAATCGTCAAGCCTAATTTTTTTTCAGTAGTGATCAGAGCATCACTTTCTCCCTGGTTTCCTGGTGAGTTAACTATTTTAATAATATCTCCGTGTACCTGTTTCTGAAATGCCACTTTACTTTCATCTATTCCTATTTTGTTAAAAAATGTCTTCCTGTTTTCCTTTACAATTTCAGAATCGTTGCCAACACTAAAAGATAAATTAAAATAAAACGGTGATTTGATTTCCTTACCAATTTTTGTACTGAAACCAAAACCGATTTCTTTGAAATGCTTAAAAGTATAAGGCTGAATTACAATCATTAAAACAGTTTTTGGGTATTTGGTTTAAATTGAGAGTGAGCCGTTGAATTTAGTATATTGAACAATATTTTTAAGTTTTTTTCGGAGTTAAATATATTGAAAATCCTTGTAACAAATGATGACGGAATCGACTCCGCCGGAATTAATGCTTTGGCAAAATCTCTAAGTGAAATTGCTGAAGTCATTGTTGTTGCGCCACACAAAGAACAAAGTGCTGTTGGTCATGGAATCACGATGCAAATCCCACTGCGCGTTATTGAATATTACAAAAATGGTAGTCTGTTTGGATATGCTGTTGACGGAACCCCTGCTGATTGTGTAAAAATGGGAATCAGAAATATTATGAAAAGACCTCCCGATCTTGTTTTTTCAGGTATAAATCATGGATCAAACACGGCAATTAACATAATTTATTCAGGAACTGTATCTGCGGCACGTGAAGCAGCTATTATGGATGTTCCAGCAGTGGCAATTTCAGTTACTAGTCACGTGGTAAGAGATTTTACTTACGCCACAAAAGTTGCAAAGATGATTGCAGAAAAATTATATAAGAAAGACTTACCAAAAGGGACGATGCTGAATGTTAATGTTCCTGATGTTCCTGAAGATGAAATAAAAGGGATTCTGATCACTAAGCAGGGCAAATCCAAGTGGGATGATATTTACGAAAAAAGAACCGACCCATTTGGTAGAGATTACTACTGGCTAACCGGGCATCTTGTAGAAGCAGATAAAGGACTTGATATTGACCAGGTAGCAGTGACAAATAAATATGTTTCAATTACTCCCATTCATTTTGATCTTACGGATTATGAAATCTTTAATCAAATGAAAAGCTGGGGATTAGAAGAAATTAAAAATGAAAAACCCGCTTAATGTTTTCCAGATAGATTCCTTTACTACACATGCTTTTGAAGGAAATCCTGCAGGAGTTGTAATGGATGATTCACTTTCTACAGAAGAGATGCAAAAGATTGCAAAAGAAATGAATCTTTCAGAAACAGCTTTTCTCCAAAAATCAAGTAAAGCAGATTATTCATTAAAATGGTTCACTCCAACGGTTGAAGTTGATTTATGTGGCCATGCAACAATCGCCTCAATCCATTTTTTAAAAGAAATGAATCTGTTGGATAACAATTCTGATGTTACCTTCAATACAAGATCAGGTGTTTTAAAATGCAGACGGGAAGCTGAATTATATTTTATGCAGATCCCGATTCAAGAATTAAAACATTATGATTTTAATAAACAAGAAATTCTCGATTCATTGAATCTTGTCGATGATTCTTCGACAGGAAATTATCCATTTGTCCTTACAGGCGATGGCATCTTATATTTAAACATAGATTCATTTTCAAACTTAAAAGGACTTAAACCGAATTTTGACAAAGTATATAAGCTTACAGAAAATCATAATGAAATAAAGGTTGTAGCAGTCTATACAACTGAAACGATTGATAGTGATTCCTCTGCACATTTGCGTTTCTTTGCTCCATTTTATGGGATAAATGAAGATCCCGTTACGGGTTCGGCAAACGGACCATTATTAATGGTTCTGAGATTCTTGAGCATATTAAAAAATTCAGATGACAAACTTATTACATTTGAGCAGGGTGATATTATCGGAAGAAGAGGCCGGGTAAAAGTAATCTATTCCCCTGCTTTAAATTTGCTTAGAATAGCCGGAAATGCTGTAACAGTTTTTAAAGGAGAACTTTACTTCTGATGTTCAGTTATGAGAATATTCATTTGAATCTGAATTTTTCCTTCATCTACCTTTTGATTGCACTTTTTCTGCTTTTAGCCTACACTCTTTTTATATATAAATACACACTTCCGCGGGTTAGTAAATTTAAAAAATTCATTTTGATTTTTTTAAGAACACTTGTTTTGCTGCTTGTAATTTTTATGATTTTCGAACCGATTCTTTCTCTCTCTAAAAATATTATCACTGAACCATTAAATCTTGTTTTTCTTGATGATTCAAGATCAATGAAATTTGATGATGGCACCAGCAGGGATTCATCCGCAGTAGATTTCACAAATAAAATTATTGAATCAGGAAAGATTCCGAATAGTGAATTACTGAACTTCGGGATAAATGTAAAGCCTGTCGGCAAAGACATATTAAACAAAGCTGGCTTTAAAGAAGGAGGTACAAATTTTGAAAATATTTTTTCATCAATAGATAAAATGAATACGGACATATCATCTATCACTATTATTTCTGACGGCGAATTTACAACAGGAAATAATCCTCTGTACAAAGCAGAACAGTTAGGCGTCCCCGTTTTTACAATCGGAATTGGAGATTCTTCAAAAAAGAAGGATGTTCAAATTATTCGTATTCTAAATAATGATCTGCTTTATTCCAATAACCCCACAGAAATTCTTACAACTATAAAGAATACAGGCTACTCAACACAAAATGTAAAACTCGAATTATCTGTTGAGGGAGAAATAGTTGATCAAAAAAATATTATATTGAGTAAAACAGGGTTACAGACTGAAAAAATTTCCTACACTCCAAAAAGTGCCGGTGAAAAGAAATTACTTCTAACCGTTTCATCGCTAGATGGGGAGTTTACTTACGCGAATAATAAAATTATTAAATATGTAAAAATTTTAAGTGATAAAATCAAGATTTTACTTGTGAGTTCAAGCCCTTCACCTGATTTATCATTCATAAAAAATACAATTGAGAAGGAAGATAATTTTATTGTTTCATCGATCGTAGAAACTTCACAAGGAAAATTTTTAAGTAGCTTTAATTATTCAATTATAGATAGCGCAGACGTTTTTTTTCTGATTAGTTTTCCTTCTTCCACTTCACAGAGAGAATTGGTTAATAAAATTTTCAACAAAATAAACAATAATAAAACACCTTACTTTTTAGTTTCCTCAACGGGTACTGATATTTCAAGATTTCTTTCATCAAATATTCAATCCTCTTTTTCCGTTAATCAAATTTCAAATAATTTCAGAGAAGTACAGCTGGAGATCAATCAACAAAACAATGAGGTTTCCCTAATTAAGAGTAATCCTGAAGAAAATTTAGATTGGCAAAATCTACCTCCCGTGATACAGCAAACCGGAATTTACCAGGCAAAACCTGAAAGCAAAGTTCTAGCATTTGCTAAGTTTAATAATAAAGTTACAAACGAACCATTGATAGTTACACGAAATTTCAGCGGAAGTCGTTCAATTTCAGTACTCGCAGGGAAGATATGGAAATGGAAATTACAGACAGCGAAAAAAGGAAACCGCCAGTTTGATTCATTTATAACAAACTCCATTAAATGGTTAAATTCAACTGATGATATTAAACGAATTAAAATTAGTACACTTAAAAAAAGTTATTCACAAGGTGAACCGGTGGATTTTGTGGGAAGAATTTATGATGAATCCTTGAATCCATTGGAAGACGCAGAAGTCAATATTGATATATCTTCAGGTAAAAATAAGTATGAATTGTCATTGCAAAATGTTTCTTCAGGAATTTATCAGGGTTCGATAAACATTAATGAGACAGGTGATTATAATTTTAACGGCCAGGTTTTATTAAATGGAGCACAAATAGGAAATGATAAAGGAAGTTTTAACATCGGTGAGATCGATCTCGAATTTCTGAATCCAGGAATGAACTATGAATTTCTGAACCTGCTTTCTCAAAGCACACATGGAAAATTCTTTCTGCCGGATGAGTTTAATAATTATGAGAGGATAATTAGTTCAATTATTTCCCGGTCATCTAAGGAAAAAATTGTTACTTCGGAAATCAGCCTGTGGTCGACTGAATGGCTGCTTGTTTTAGTTATCCTGTTGTTTTCGCTTGAATGGTTTTTAAGAAAAAGATTTGGAATGCTTTAACAAAAAATGAGAACTCGTTTGAGAAGTTTCTTTGATGTTATTCTCCCCCGGAAATGCTCAGGATGTAAAGAAGTTTTACAGGCTGACGAAACTTCAATATGCAAACAGTGCCTTCAATCCATAAAACCCATCGATGAAGAATTAATAAAACAAGAATTTAAAAAAAGTTTCCAACCTTCGAATATTATCTCAAACTTTACATCATTATTTGTTTTTGAAAAAGAATCAATTCTTCAGCAAGTAATTCACAGCATTAAATACGACAAACAGTTCAACACCGGAATAACCCTTGGAAAAATGTTTGCAAAGAAACATACAAACTTACTTGAAGAATGGGCTATTGATTTGATAATTCCGATTCCACTTCATCATTTGAAAAAAGCTGAGCGCGGGTTTAATCAGTCAGATTTTATTGCGAAAGGGATTGCTAAAGGAAGCAAAATAAAATTATCGACAAACGCTGTAAAAAGAATCCGTTACACAGAATCACAAACCGGTTTTAACAAAGTAGAACGTGAAGAAAATATGTCAAACGCATTTAAAGTTAAAAAAGAAAACCTTGTTGAAGGAAGGAATATACTTTTAGTTGATGATGTTATAACAACCGGGGCTACAATCAGGGAATGTGGAAAAGCATTTTTATACTCAGGGGCTAACCAGGTTTTTGCCGGTTCAATTGCTGTTACTGATTCTACATTCTCTCAGGAGCAGAAACCCCAAGAATCTTCAAACCATTTTTAATTACATATCTAACTGCAATTATCAAAGCTAACCGTGCTTCAGCAAGTTCTTTTTCTGTTCCAAGAATTCTTTTGAAAGTATAGAATTTATGAAATAGAGCTGCAAGCTCTTCAAGGTATGTACAGATTTTATTGGGTTCAAAATTTTCTGCACTGCCCAATACTTCGTCAGGAAATGTATGAAGCTTTTTAACTAAATTTTGTTCTTCAATGGAATCAAGCAAATATAAGTTTTCAAATGCCGGTTGCAGTTTTTCTTCTTCTACATTTCTTATTATTGAGCAGATTCTTGCGTGTGCATATTGCAGATAAAAAACAGGATTTTCATCAGATTGTTTTTTTGCAATCGAAAGATCAAAATTCATATGTGATGAAATATTCCGCATATTAAAAAAGTAACGCACAACATCACTTCCGACTTCATCAATCAACTGATCAAGAGTTATATAATTTGCTTTACGTGTTGACATTTTAACTACTTCATCACCTTCCATTATTGTAACGAACTGATGAATCAGTACCTTTATTTTGGTTGTGTCAAATCCTAAGGACTTTACTGCAGCCATTACATCAGGATAAGTTGCAGCATGATCACTTCCGAAAAGATCAATCATTAAGTTATAATTTCTTTCAAACTTAGTTACGTGATAAGCAACATCCGGCAGACGGTAAGTTGGTTCTCCTGTTGATTTAACAATAACCTTATCCTGTTCACTTCCCATTTCAGATAGCTTTAACCAGACCGCATCTTCTTTTTTATAAATTAGCTTTTTCTTTTCAAACTCATCGAGAAGAGCTTTTATTTTTCCATCATCGTATAATGAATTTTCATTAAAGAAAATTTTATGATGAATTTTTAATCGTGAAAGAGTTTCTTTAATATCATTAAAAATTTCAGTCTCGGCAGCTTCTTTAAACTTCCCTTCAGGATTTTCTTCTTTTAAAGAATCACCAAACTCATCTTTTAATTTTTTAGCAATTTCTTTTATGTATTCTCCCTGGTAATAATCTTCCGGGAAATCAATTTTGTCACCAAGTATTTCCAAATATCTTAGTCTTACGGAATCACCAAGCACACGCATTTGTCTGCCGGCATTATTAAAATAATATTCCCGGTCAACTTCATATCCAATCCATTCTAATAGATTTGCAACTGTGTCGCCAATAACAGCATTCCTTCCGTGTCCGACTGTTAAAGGTCCGGTTGGATTTGCTGATACGAATTCAACATTTGCTCTTTTACCTTTGAATTTTTCTGATGAACCAAATGAATCTGTTTCTGAATGAATTTTCTCAATAATATGATTCAAATATTCGGGCGAGAAGAAAAAATTAATAAAACCAGGACCGGCGATTTCAACTTTGGTTATTACATTCGTATCAATTTCGAGGTTATCAATAATTTCCTGGGCAATCTGTTTTGGATTTTTTTTTAGTTCGCGGGTAAGCAGCATTGCCGCATTGCAGGAAAGGTCGCCATGACTTTCCTGTTTTGGAATGTCAAATACGAGCGGGATATTTTTTAAATACTCTAACTTTCCGGAAGCAAGATTAAAAATCTTATAGAGGTATTCCCTCACCTTTTTCTCCTAAAAATTAACAAGTTAAAATAATATTATTTTAAGAAAGGATTTTCGAAAAGTCAGGATGTTGCTTTCTTTTCTACCGGGTCTGATAAATGTTCAACAAGTGCGTCTCCCCAAAGTCTTTCGAGACTGTAATAATCCCTGACATCCTTTTTAAATATGTGAACTACAACATCAACATAGTCTAATAAAACCCACTTGAGAGCCTGGTAGCCTTCTTTATGCCAGCATTTTATTCCTTCATCTCTTAGAGATTTATCAATTTCATCGGCGATCGCTTTTACCTGGGTATCTGAATCAGCAGAGCAAATAATAAAATAATCTGCAAAAGTTGTTAGTTTTTGTAAATCCATTAGGATCACATCATAACCTTTTTTGTTAAAAATAAGTTCAATTATCTTATCAGCAAAATCCTTTGAATTCAATTTAGACCTCTAATTACTTGTATATGAATTATAATCTTTCCCGATAATTAAAGTGACATCGAGGAAATAATTTTTATTGATTTGTTGAATAACATTTTTTCTGTCAATATTTAAAAGATCGGCAAGCTTAGTTGCATTCTGCATTTTCCCAGTTCGATCAATAACAATTGAATAATTAACATCAAACGATCTGTAGTTCCCTGTATTCACAACATCAAACTTGTTTTTACGAAGCAGTTCTGTAAACTTATCAGCAATTCCGTTTTTACCACAGCCGTTTAGGACTTCAACCTGTACTAAATCTTTTGCAAGAATTTTATCCTGATCAGAATCATCTCCGGTTAAAAGTGGTTTTACATCAGAAAATAATTTATAACCTGCAAATATTAAAATCGCGGTCAAAAAAATAATAGTTAGATTAGGGAACAGGTTCGATTGAAGTTTCTTTTCAGGCTTGATTGATTTTTCCACTTAGTAATAAATTCTATTGCTCACTCACATCAGAATCAAACATAGATTGACTTCCATTGTAAAATCCTGAATATGGCCAGTAAGAATAAGGAGAGTAGTAATAAGATGAATAAGGTAAATTCCTGTATTGCAGATGAACTGAAAAATTATCCCAGGGTTTATAATTGATGGCAGCGTTGCTTATATAAATTCCATTAATATTTTTTTGAAATTCTTTCCCTAACGTACTGTAGGGTGAATTAACAACACTGACATCCATCTGAACATTAAGATTTTTAGCGAACTTGTACATCATGCTATTTGTATAGGTTCCGAGTGCAATTCCCTGGTTTGCAAATGTAGAATAGCTCATCTCAAATGAATGATGCATAGAAAAATTATCTGAACTGAGAAAACCAAAAATGTTGTTTCCCGACTGGTTAATTATACCATCTTTAATATCGTAATTTTTAAAACCGTCATTTTTATATTGTGAATAAGCGGATAATGAACACATAACCACTAATATTAATAAAATCTTTTTCACAATTTCTCCGTTATTTTCCTCAAATTATATACAAATTACTTCATTAATTCAATACTAATCTAATCAAAGTACAATTAAAGTTCCTTATCAATTTGATTTTTTTTGTTCACAAGAATTACTTTTGGTTTAAATGATTTTGCTTCCTTATCCTCTATTATACAATAACTTATGATGATTATTTCATCTCCAACAGTACCAAGTCTTGCCGCTGGTCCGTTCAGACAAACCATTCCGCTGCCTGCAGGTCCCTCCATTGTATAAGTCTCAAGCCGGGTACCGGTATTAACATTTACAACCTGAACTTTTTCATACGGTAAAATGTCAGCGGCATCGAGCAGATTTTTATCTACCGTGATACTTCCTTCGTAATAAAGTTCTGCCATTGTAACAGTAGCACGATGAATCTTAGATTTAAACATTTCCCGTTGCATTAAATACCAATTCTTTCTTTAAAAACTATTACAATATTACCAGAATTAATTGATTGTCTCAAGACAATAAATTCGTGGTTATCAGGCATCACTTATAAGTTACAGGGGAAAATTCCTAAAATATGATGCTTGACAATTAATAAAACTAACGTATATTGGCAAACAGAAAAATGAAATTATTAAATAAGTCATATCGTCAAATCTTAAACAACCAGATAAACTGGTGGTGGTGGAATATTATTAAAACGGTATGACTCAGTAAACAAGGAATAAAAACATTTAAAACCCTTCTCGAACTGAGGAGGGTTTTTTTTTGAAATGAATTGCATATGGAATTCGAAAGATTTAAAAAACTAAGTGAAGATTATAACCTGATCCCGGTATATGAAGTTATTGCTGCTGATTTGCTTACACCGGTTTTAGCCTATTCAGTGACCAGGGAAAAGAACATACAGAGTTTTTTATTGGAATCGGTGGAAGGCTCAATGAATTTAGCAAGATATTCTTTTATTGGTTTTGATCCTGAAAAAACAATAATGAACAAAGGCGAAATGATTTTTATTAATAGTGGGGAAGAAAATAAAACTTTCACGGGTTCTATTTTTGACCAGTTAAAAACTGAGTTAAAAAACATTAAACATCCTGTTGTTTCTGAATTGCCGGGCTTCACCGGCGGGATTGTTGGATTCCTGGGATACGAAAATATTTCTCTTATTGAGCCTGTTGTAAAATTCAGTTATGAAAGATCAGATTCATATGATTCGGTTTTTGGTGTATATAAAACAATTCTTGCATTTGATCATTATAAACACCAAATCATTTTGATTACTAATATTAGTCTGAATGAAAATTCCGATGTTGAGGATGAATATTTCAAAGGGAAAGAAAAGTTGAACCAACTTAAAGAAAAGCTAAAGACTAAAAACTATTCTATTCCTGATTTCAAATTGGAAGAAGAAATTAAAATGGATTTTGATAAAGAATTGTTTTATCAAACAGTAACTAAAGCTAAAACTGATATAACGAATGGAGAAATTTTTCAAATTGTTCTTTCTAAAAGATTTTCTTCCCGGTTTAAAGGAGATTTGCTGAATGTCTATCGGGCACTTAGAATAATAAATCCGTCGCCCTATATGTATTTTCTTGAATTCAGTGACGACACATCAATTCTTGGAACTTCACCGGAGGATCTATTAAGAGTTAAAAATAACAAAGCACAAATATTACCAATTGCAGGAACAAGAAAACGCGGAAAAGATGAAAATGAAGATTTAGAATTAGAGAAAAAACTTTTAAACGATCCTAAAGAGTTAGCTGAACATACAATGCTGGTGGATCTCGGAAGAAATGATCTTGGCAGAGTCTGCAAATATTCTACTGTTGAAGTCACTGAAATGATGCGGATACAACGATATTCTCATGTAATGCATATAGTTTCTAAAGTTGAAGGAGAACTTGCGGATGACAAAGATTCGATTGATGCTTTGAAATCCTGCTACCCTGCCGGAACAGTTTCCGGCGCACCTAAAATCCGGGCAATGCAATTAATTAATGAATACGAAAAAGAAGAAAGAAATGTTTATGCTGGCGCGGTTGGCTATCTGGATTTTTCAGGTAACCTCGATATGTGTATCGCAATCAGAACATTATTTACAAAAGGGAACACAATTTACTGGCAGGCGGGTGCTGGTCTTGTAGCTGACAGTAAACCTGAACTGGAAGCAAAAGAAATAATTAATAAATCTGCTGTACTTGTAAATGCTTTAAAATATGCCGAGGAGCTAAATGAAAATCCTGGTAATTGATAACTACGATTCATTCACATATAACCTTGTTCAACTGCTTGGTGGATTAAAATGTGATGTTGTCGTAAAACGCAATGACGAAACATCGATTAAGGAAATCAGGGAAATTAATCCTGATAAAATTTTGATTTCACCCGGGCCGGGTAGACCGGAAAACTCCAATATCTCTTTAGATGTGATAAAAGAAATGGGCAATAAGATCCCAGTTTTAGGAGTTTGTCTGGGACACCAGGTAATAGGGCTTTGTTTTGGAGCTAAAATTGTAAAAGCTCCCAGGCTTATGCATGGGAAAACATCACCAATTAAACATAGCAGTGAATCCGTGTTTAAAAACCTTCCACAAAATTTTGAAGCAACCCGCTACCATTCTTTGATAATTCAGAAACGAAGTTTGACGTCAGATTTAAAAATAACTGCAGAATTAGAAGACGGGATAATAATGGGTATTAAACATAAAGACTTCCCACTTACCGGGATTCAATTTCATCCGGAATCTATTCTTACTAATGAAGGAAAATCAATAATTCAAAACTGGTTGAACGAATGATCAGAAAAATTTTGGATAAAGTAACAGCTGGTGAAAACTTAACCATTGATGAATCCTTTGTTTCAATGCTGCAAGTAATGGACAGTGAAGTAAGTCCGGCAATTTTATCCGGTTTTTTGATGGCACTCAAATTAAAAGGTGAAACACCGGAAGAGGTTGCAGGTTTTGCAAAAGCTATGAGAGAAAAATCTGTAAAACTAAACTCTGATAAAGAAGTTACAATTGATGTTTGCGGAACCGGTGGAGATAATTCCGGGACTTTCAATATTTCAACAGCAACTGCTTTTGTTGTTGCAGGCACCGGAATAAAAGTAGCCAAGCATGGCAACAAATCAATTTCCAGTAATTCAGGAAGTGCAGATGTATTAAAAGAATTGGGAATAAACATCGAGATGGATTTTGAAAAATCACAGCTGGCCCTGGATGAAATCGGGATAACTTTTCTATTCGCACCAAAGTATCATCCAGCTATGAAACATGCTGCTCAAACAAGAAAAGAGCTAAAGACACGAACCGTGTTTAACATATTGGGACCACTAACAAATCCTGCCGGAGTTTCAAAGCAATTGATCGGTACATTCAACAACAAAACTTCTCAGTTACTATCTGAAGCTGCAAGTCATCTTGAATATGAAAAAGTTTCGTTTATTTGTAATGATAATAAGTATGATGAAATCCTGCTTGATAACGACACCGTGGTTTATATTTATGATTTGAATAGCAGGAATGGGGAAAAAGCAATTTCGAATTCTGATTTCAATTATTCTATAGTAAATAAAAATGAAATTAAAGGGGGATCACCAATTGACAATGCTAAATTGATTTTTGATTTATTTAAAGAACATAAGCCCGGCGGAATTTTTAACACAGTAGCCGCAAATGCTGCTTATTCAATTTATTCTACTGGTTTTTCAAACTCACTTCAGGAAAGCATTTATATGGCAGAAGAATCAATAAACAGTGGTAAAGCTTTTGAAAAGCTGAAAAGACTAGTCGATATCTCCAATAAGTAATTATGAATATTCTCGATCAAATTGTTGAGACAAAAAGGGAAGAGGTAAAGGAACTCAGGAAAAGACATTCTCTTTCTTCATTTGAAGATATGAAATTCTTTAAGCAGAAAAAGAAAGATTTTTGTGAAATCCTAAAGGACAAAAAAAACATTTCAATAATAGCAGAGATAAAAAAATACAGTCCTTCTGCCGGATTGATCAGGGAGAATTTTGATCATCTGGAAATTGCAATGACTTATTCTTCATGTAATGTAAATGCTATTTCGGTGTTGACAGATCACAATTATTTTGGCGGAGATGTTAATTTTCTTGAAGATATTTCGGAATTGACGAATACCCCACTTCTCAGGAAAGACTTTATAATTGATGAATTTCAAATCCTGGAAGCTAAAGGATTTGGTGCGAGTGCTATTCTTTTAATAGCAGAAATCCTTGATGAGAAACAGATTTCAGAATATACAAAGCTTGCTAAAGAAATTGGGTTAGATATTTTACTTGAACTTCACTCTGTAGAACAGCTAAATAAAATAGATTTTTCTAGTAATAATCTCATTGGAATAAATAACAGGAACTTATCAGATTTTACTGTCGATCTTGAAACATCTCGCATTATTAAAGAAAATATTCCTGAAGATGTAACAGTTATTTCTGAAAGCGGAATAAAATCGGAAAACGATATTAACTATCTCAAACAAATAAAAATAAACGGAATCCTTGTCGGCGAACACTTGATGAGAAGTGATGATATCAAGTCTGTGCTATTGAAACTAATAGATTGGTGTAAAATTGAAAGTTAAAGTTTGTGGAATTACAAATTCTGAGGATGCACTTTTTTGTGAAAAATGTGGTGCAAATGCGCTTGGATTTATCTTTTACAAAGAGAGTAAAAGATTTATTGAGACAGAAGAAGTAAAAGAAATTATCGGTTATTTATCTCCATTTACAATGAAAGTAGGAGTATTTGTAAATCAGGATGCGTATGAAATAAACTTAATTTCAAATAAAACCGGATTAAATGTTGTACAATTGCACGGTAATGAAGGAACAGGATTCATTCGCCAAATAAATTTGCCTGTGATTAAAGTTTTTAAAGTAAATAATGATTTTAATTTTGATTCGATTAAAAGTTTCAACCAAAGCACAATCCTACTTGATATTTATTCTGAATATGCTGAAGGTGGAACAGGTCAACAGTTCGATTGGAATTTAATTCCTGTTTCAGTTAAAAATAAAATAATATTATCCGGCGGAATTACAATAGATCATCTTGAAATAATAATAAGCAAAATAAAACCATTGGGAATTGATCTTTCATCATCGCTGGAGAAATTCCCCGGGAAAAAAGATAAACAAAAAGTTCTGGATTTTTTTAACAGGCTGAAAGGATTAGATAAATAATTATGTTGATAATGATGCGCCTGGATGCAAGGCGAGAACAAATTGATAAAGTAAAACAAAAAATTATTTCACTTGGATGTACGCCTCATGAAATTCCTGGTTCACAAAAATTAGCAATAGGCATCACTGGACCTTCATCAGGTTTGAGAATTGAAGATTTCATTCAGCTAGAATCCGTCGATGATGTTGTAAAGGTTTCAAAACCTTACAAGCTTGTAAGCCGTGAAATGAAAAGCGAAGATACAGTAGTTGATATTGGTGGAATCAAAATAGGTGGAAAAAGTCTTTCCGTTATTGCCGGACCTTGCTCGGTTGAAAGCAAAGAGCAAATTTTGGAAGTTGCAGATAGTTTAAGTCAGATTGGAATTAAATTATTTCGTGCAGGAGCTTATAAACCAAGATCAAGTCCTTATTCTTTCCAGGGATTAAAAGAAAAGGGTTTAGAGTTTTTGAAGGAAGTAAAACAGAAATACGGATTAAAAATTGTTACTGAAGCAAAAGACACTCAAACTCTTCCTCTAATTCTGGAAGTTGCCGATATTGTGCAAATTGGTGCAAGGAATATGCAAAATTTTTCACTGCTTGAAGATGTGGGAAAAACAGACAAGCCAGTTCTTCTAAAAAGAGGAATGGCAGCAACTATGGAAGACCTTTTAATGAGCGCTGAATATATCCTATCACAGGGAAATTATAATGTCATTTTATGTGAGAGAGGAATAAGAACTTTCGAAACTTACACGAGAAATACACTGGATTTAAATGCTGTTCCGGTAATTAAAAAAAATTCTCACCTTCCTATTATCGTTGACCCATCTCATGGAATAGGAATATGGAATAAAGTTCCACCGATGGCACTTGGTGCAATTGCGTGTGGCGCTGATGGAATAATGGTTGAGGTTCACTGTCATCCTGATGATGCATTATCAGATGGATATCAATCACTAACTCCTAAAAATTTTAGGATGTTGCTTGATAAAGTAAAAGAATTAGCACCAGTTGTAGATAAGACATTTGAATTATGAAAATTAATCAAGATTATAATCAACCCGGCACAAACGGAAAGTTTGGGAAATATGGTGGAATGTTTGTTCCAGAGACTTTAATATCACCTTTAACAGAACTTGAACAAGCTTATAAAAAGCTCAAAGATGACAAATCTTTTTCTGATGAACTTTCAAAGCTTAACAAAGAATATACAGGAAGACCAACGCCACTCACTTTTGCTAAAAGATTAACTGATTTTTACAATAAGGCTAAAATTTATCTTAAGCGGGAAGACCTTTGTCATACAGGCGCACATAAGATAAATAATGTACTCGGACAAATTTTATTGGCTCAGAAGATTGGGAAAAAAAGAATTATAGCTGAAACCGGAGCTGGTCAGCACGGAGTTGCTACAGCAACTGCCTGTGCAAAATTTGGTTTACAATGTGTTGTTTATATGGGTGAGGTAGATATTGAACGACAGAAGCAAAATGTTTTCAGAATGCAGCTTCTTGGAGCAGAAGTTGTACCAGTTAAATCGGGAAGCAGGACTTTAAAAGATGCAACAAATGAAGCTATAAGAGATTGGGTTACAAATGTGGAAACCACTCATTATATAATAGGTTCGGTTGTTGGACCGCATCCCTATCCACTAATAGTCCGGGATTTTCAATCAACCATTGGGAATGAAACAAAAGAACAAATCACTGCTTTTGAAAACAGGTTACCTGATTACCTAGTGGCTTGCATTGGTGGAGGAAGTAATGCCATCGGTTTTTTCTATCCATTTTTTATTGACAAAGTAAAGAAGATTGGTGTTGAGGCAGCTGGATTAGGCTTAGATACCAAAAAACATGCTGCGACACTCTCTCTTGGAAGTGAAGGAATTTTTCATGGAATGAAAACTTATCTTCTTCAAAATGGTGATGGTCAGGTAAATGAAGTTCATTCAATCTCAGCCGGATTGGATTATCCAGGTGTCGGACCAGAACATAGTTTTCTTAAAGATGAAAAAATAATTGAATACAAATCAGTCACAGATTCTGAAGCAGTGCAAGGGTTTAAATTACTATCAGGATTGGAAGGAATAATTCCCGCATTGGAAACAGCACACGCAATTGCGTATTTAAATTATTTAATGCCGGAAACAAATAAAGATGAAATTGTAATTGTAAATATCAGCGGCAGAGGAGATAAAGATTTAGATACTATCATTAACCAATAAATTTCACAATGAACAGAATCGAAAAAAGGATTAACAATGAATTGCAAGC
This sequence comes from uncultured Ignavibacteriales bacterium, assembly GCA_963822905.1. GTDB lineage: Bacteria > Bacteroidota > Ignavibacteria > Ignavibacteriales > Ignavibacteriaceae > CAWGJF01. The sequence continues at coordinate 1,140,973 of CAWGJF010000001.1, read as the reverse complement.
TGGAAGAAAGGTTCTTTCAGTTTTTTTGACTTGTGGATTTCCGGAGACAAATAAATTTATTGATCTTGCATTATCTGTTCTGGATGCAGGGGCAGACCTGCTTGAAATAGGTGTCCCATTCAGTGATCCAATCGCCGATGGAGCTGTAATTCAATACTCCTCCCAGGTGGCTATTAATAACGGAATTACGCTTGATAAAACCCTACAAACATTTAAAAAATTAAGAAATAATACGGACAAGCCATTAATCCTGATGGGTTATGCAAATCCAATTTTAAGTTTTGGAATTTCAGAATTTTGTAATACGGCAAAAGAATCAGGAGTTGACGGAGTAATCATTCCAGACGTTCCACTTGAAGAATATTCAGATTTTTTCACGGAGGAATTTAAAGAGTTAGATAAAATTCTACTTGTTAGCCCAACTTCTTCTGTTGAAAGGATTTCTAAAATCTCAAATTTGTCCGAAGGATTCATTTATTGTGTTAGTGTAAAAGGAATTACCGGAACACAAAAAAATATTTTAAGCGGGAGTCTCGAATATATCAAAGAGGTAAAAAGTCAAAATATTTCAAAACCCGTTTTAGTTGGATTCGGAATTTCTAATCCTGAGGATGCAAAATTATTTGCAGAAATAAGTGATGGCATTATTATAGGAAGTGCAATTATCAATTCCATTATCGGTTCAAATGACAATTACATTATGACTCTTGAACTTGTTAAAAATCTAAAAAAATCTATATCAACCTTATAACTTATTTTAGCTGAACCATCATTTCTATTTCAACCGCCGCATTCAAAGGCAGTTCACTTACACCAACTGCACTTCGGACATGTTTGCCATTCTCTCCAAAAATTTTTACAAGTAGTTCAGATGCACCATTTGCAACAGCAGGTTGAGCCGTAAATCCATCAGCACTGTTTACAAAAACAGTAAGCTTTACAATTCTTTCAATTCGGTTTAAATCATTGATCACACCTTTTACAGCGGCAAGACAATTCAATACGCAAATTTCAGCAGCCTTTTGTGCTTCTGCTTCATATAAATCCTTCCCTACTTTGCCAGTATATTTTATTGTGCCAGAGACTATCGGAACCTGACCTGCGGTCATAACTAGTTTGTCCACCTGAATTGCTGGAATATATGCTGCAAGAGGTTTTGCAGGTTCAGGAATTGTAAAACCGAGTTCACTTACTTTTTCTTCAATCATTTTGCAAGCTCAATTGTGATTTGTAATATTGATATTAATAAAATAATCATTAATTAATTTAAGAAAGAATAGGATGACCGAAAGTAAATTTAATGATTTTGTAGGCATAGTTAAACGACTGCGAAAAGAATGTCCTTGGGATCGTGAACAAACAAATGATTCAATTAAGCATGCAACTATTGAAGAAGCCTATGAAGTTGTTGATGCAATAGAGAATGATAATTATGATGAACTTAAAAAAGAACTTGGAGATCTGTTGCTTCACGTGGTGTTTCATACTGAAATAGCCTCCGAAAAACATGATTTTAATATTGATGATGTTATTGACTCAATTCAGGAAAAACTTATAAGAAGACATCCCCATGTTTTTGGGAAAACCAAGGTTTCAGGATCAGAAGACGTTAAGAAAAACTGGGAAGAAATTAAATTAGAAGAGGGTAGAAAATCCTTACTTGATGGTGTTCCCGAAATGCTTCCGGCATTACAAAGAGCACACCGGCTCCAGGAAAAAGCATCCAAGGTTGGTTTTGATTGGGAAAAGAAAGAGGATGTCTGGAAAAAAGTTATTGAAGAAATTGAAGAGATGCACCAGATTGAAGAAAAAAGATCAATGTTAAAAGATAAAAGTGAAGAAGAATTACATAGCAAACTGGAAGATGAGGTTGGTGATGTGTTTTTTGCTTTAGTAAATTATGCGAGATTTTTGAATATCAATCCTGAAAATGCTCTCAGAAGAACTAACAAAAAATTCATTAAAAGATTTGGATACGTGGAAGAGAAAATAACAGAATCCGGTCGGAAATTAACCGATTCAAATCTAAAAGAAATGGATAAATATTGGGAAGAAAGTAAAAAAGTTTTTAATGGTTAAGAATTATTATTGTTATTATATTTTTCATACGCATCAATAATATCTTTCACAAGCTTGTGCCTTACCACATCGGACTTATCAAAATAAGCAAATCCAACACCCTGGATATTTGAAAGTATTTCTTTTGCCTGTATAAGTCCGCTTTGTTGCTTATTTGGTAAATCGATCTGGGTGATATCTCCTGTAATTATTGCTCTAGAGTTTGCTCCGAGTCTTGTTAAAAACATTTTCATTTGTAATGCGGTAGCATTTTGTGCTTCATCAAGAATAACAAAAGCATTATTCAAAGTTCTTCCGCGCATATAGGCTAACGGCACAATCTCTATTGTTGACTTTTCAAGATTAGAACGAAGTTTTTCAGAAGGGATCATATCATCCAATGCATCGTACAAAGGCCTTAAATACGGATCAATCTTTTCACGGAAATCTCCGGGCAAAAATCCGAGACTCTCTCCTGCTTCCACTGCCGGACGTGCGAGTACGAGTTTTTTAACGAGTCCTCTTTTTAAAGCATTTACAGCAATTGCAACTGCAAGATATGTTTTTCCTGTACCGGCAGGACCAATTGCAAAACAGATATCGTTCTTTTTTGCTGCTTCAATATATCTTGATTGACCATCAGTTTTAGATTTTATTACATCACTTTTTGTATAAAGAATTATTGAATCAACTTCCTTTTCATCAACTAATTCTTTTCCTTCAGAAGTTAGTGTCAGTATTGTATCGACATCATTGCTGCTAAGCTTCCCGCTGGTATTAAGCACATAAATCATTTCTTTAAAAATCTTTTCAATTGAATCTACTTCTTCCATCACTCCTTTAAGTATCAGGTTATCACCTCTCACAGTAATTGAAGTATTAAACCTGTCTTCAATCGGCTTAATATTTGAATCATTGATGCCCAGGAGTTCAAGCATGTTTACATTTTCAAGAATAATTTTTTTTTCAACTGCTGTCATATTATTTCAACTAAAAATGAAAAACCCTTATCCGGTTTGGACAAGGGTTTTTGTAATGAATTTAATTATAAACCGGGCTGATCAAATTTTATTGAACCGGAGCTGGCTTATAATTTCTTCTTAATTTTTCGTATTTGCCTTTTTCTTCCTCAGATAGTGGTGGAACCTGTAAAACCTGCTGAGGATAAATTAAATCAGGATTTTTAATCTTATCTCTGTTAGCTTTATAAATTACAGGCCATGCAAAAGCATTTCCGTAATGATCTTTCTTCTTTGCAATATTCCAGAGACAATCACCTCTGACAACTGTATAAGAAATTACTGGTGGTTTATCCATCCACTCATCCAATGCCCTTTGCATTTGATTGTGAACTTTATCAAAGAATTCTGGCAATGCACTTATCTTGTTCATTTTTAATGCATCAAGATCAGCTTGTCTGTCAGTTTTTGGACTTTCTTTTCTTTTGATCTTTCCGTCTAATTCATTTACAGCTCTTCTAAAGTTATCAACGTCTGCTTTTGTTGCTCCAACGAGAGCATAGAGTTCGTCGATACATTGTTCAGGATCTTGCAACCCTGCTTTTGTGTTATTAAGGTTTTCAATTTGAGATTGTAAACCCTGGATTTCAGAATTTAGTTCTTGTTGTCTACCTTGTAGTCTTGCCATTTCAGCTTCCCATTCGTCAGATGTCATTTCTTCCTGAGCAAAAGAAATCATAGACAAAAGGAAAACAATGGATAAAAGACCAATTAAAAACTTCGCTAATTTCATAAAATTTCCTCCAATTTCATTTTAAAAAAAAGTTTGTACAGTGTGAAATTATTTAGGCAATTTATCTAAATTAGCTCTTGTCTCTTCTTTCTGCTTATCGCATTCAGCTAATTTTCTGTTAATTGTCTGGATTTCGCTTTCCAGTTTCGCCTTTTCATCTTTAAGACGACTGGATTCTGTTTCAAGAGATTTGACATCATCTCTTAAAGTATTTAGTTGAGCCATTTCAGCCTCACTTACACCGCCACAACCAGCCAGGAATGAAGTGCTGATCAGAATTGTTGCAGCAATTAATGGAGCCTTCAGGTTTTTTAATAGGATCATATGTTACCTCCGAGTTTAATATTAATGGACTAATAAAATATATTATATTAATGATTTTTTTTCAAAACAAATAAAATTTCACTTTTAACTACCCAACCGTGGTAAGAAAATTAATAAGCCTGTTATGTTATATAATCATTTGAGTAAAAATTTCCAAATTAAAAAACGATTATTCGATTAAATTAACCGCTTTTCTACAAAACTGGTATAGTTGTTACCAGCAATTATTAAGTGGTCAAATACTGGAATATCTAAAATTTTACCTGCTTCAACAATTTTTTTTGTAATTGAAATATCCTCATTGCTTGGATCAGGATTTCCACTTGGATGATTATGAATTAAAATTATACTTGCAGATAAACTATCAATCGCGACTTTAAAAACCTCCCGGGGATGAACAACACTGCTGTTTAAATTTCCAATTGAAATCGTTTCATACTTGATAACTTTATTTGCAGAACTCAAACAGACTACAATAAACCTTTCTTTAAGTTCATCTCTTAACAAGGGAATAAATATATCAGCAATATCCTGGGGAGAAGAAATTTTTTTATCCGAGAACCATTTCGATTGAGATTGTATTCTCCTGCTTATTTCGAAAGCAGCAAGAAGAGTAGCAGCTTTATCATTACCGATACCCTCATTTTTTACAAGTGACTCAATGGATTTAGATGCAAGAGATGCAAGGTTACCTTCTTTAAACAAAATTTCCTGTGCAATTGTAATTACCGATTTTCCCTTTTTACCTGTCCTTAACAAAATTGCAATTAATTCTGCATCTGATAAATTTTGTGAACCTCTTAATAGAAGTTTTTCTCTTGGACGGTCATCAAGTGGTAAATCTTTTACACCAAAAGTCTTATTTGCATTCATTTACATACCATATCTGAATTTATCGACAAGTTCAAATATCCCATCTTTATATCTTACAATATTTAAAAAATGATTAATTCGTTCTTCTCCAAAAGAAATATTGTTATGATAGCCATTCACCATCACCCCGGATAACATTTTGTTCCTGATGTTTGCTTTACTGCTATTTATATTCCTCATAATCGTTAAAAGATATTTGGCCGTATCATAACCATATAAAAAATTCCTGTTAATATCTTTTCCCGAAATTGCAGAGTATGCTTTACTCAGAGTCTGAAAATCTTCACTTTTATAATCAATGTAATAATCAGATGTGAAAGTAATCATATTTGATAACTCTGAAGATGATTCAAATCCTTTAACTGTAAACCAATCCTGGTTTCCATAAATAGGAATCTGGAGACTGTCCTGAACCATTTGGGATAAAATATTCGGGGCATCTATACTATTAGAAAGCGGAACATAGATTCCTTGTAACGTGTCTCTGAAAACATTGATGGCATCAATCTGGTTCTTTAAGTCAAAAGCTTTGGTTTTAAAAGACTGCCTTGTTAAAATATTTCCACCAAGTCTCTCAAATTCATTTGCAAAATTTGCAGCCAGCATTGGTGAATAACCTTCAATAGAATTAAGTATAGCAACATTTCTTTTATTCTCAACATAGAAAATGTATTGAGCCATTATCTTTCCACGCATTGAGAATGAAGGATTTGCCTGGAAAAAATTTTCTCCCAAAGATGTTAAATCATCGTCTGTTGCCGTGGGAGAAATAATTGGTATATCTGTATTACTGAATTCGTCAATTGATTTTCTAACAGCATTACTGAAAATCGGTCCGAGTATTGCCTTTATGCCAGGAATCGAGCCAAATTCATTTCTTATGTTATCTATTTTTTCCGGATCTTCATAAGTATCACGAACTAATATTCCAATTTTATTATCCCTATTCTTATTGAATTCCCAAGCTGCAAACTTTATCCCTTCCAGAATTTCTTCTCCAGGTGAGGAGATAGAATAATTCATGGATCTGGATGACAGAGGGAGAATAACACCAATAATGTCCTGAGTAATATTTTCAAAACTATTATTCCCGGCGGATTGATAAAGTTGTCTTGCTTTTTCGTATTCGGCTGAAGTTGGATATTTGTTCATTAAATCTGAAAATGTACTTTTTGCTGCAAAGACATCTTCTTCCTTAAGATACAATTGACCTAGTTGAAGTAAAAGAAAAGATTTCGCAATATCCTCATTAAAATTATTTTCGATTTCTTGTAATTCAGAAGAAGTTAAATAACTGTATGAAATTAATTCAGCAGTATTTTTTGCTTCTTCTTTATAGTCATTCTGTTTACTATTCAGCAAGAGTGCCACACAATCAACAACTGCCTCTTTATATTCCTCCTGTTGAATGTCAGCCTGAATTTTAAGTGTTTTCACTTCATCACAGTATCTGCTATCAGGATATTTTTCAAGAAATAAATCAGCAAAGAGTTGTGCTTCATAAGATTTTTCCTGCCCGACAAGAATTTTTATTTTGAAAAAATCTGAAGCCGTTGTTTTAGAATTGTAATTAGGTAAACTACTTATCCGGTCAAAAATAGTATAAGCCTGATCTAAATCTCCGGATTCAAAAAGTGAAATTCCACTTTGAAACTGAGCATCAATTTCTTTACTATTGATTTGTTGTGAAAAAACTGTGGTAAAAGAGACGAAAAGGAAAAAAAAGATATAGAAGATATTCTTAATATTGATCATCAGTACCATCTAATTTTTTGGAGGGATTAATTGTATCATCTTTTAAATTACTAACAAAATTTTTCTTATCAATATAATAATCTGCCATTTCAAAGTTAATCAGAGCTTCTTTTATTTTCCCTGATTTAAGAAATTTCCTTGCTTTATCTATGTAATCCTCTGACGAATTTTCTTCAGTTAAATCAAGATATTTGTTTATGTACAATTGGGCTTTTTTATTGTTATTCATCTTTAGGAATAACTTGCCGGCCCAATAATTAACAATCAGGTTATTGCTGTTTCCATTGATAGCCTTTTGTAAATACTCTAATGAATGAGTGTACATTTCCTGTTCAAAATATATCCGCGCATAAATCAAATATAATTCCCAATAATCATCAAGAAAAGTTTCAGCACGACGTATATATTTAAGAGCATTTTCATATTGTTTCAAATACAAATCAATTTTTGCAAGGAATAAATATGCCCCATAAATTAATTCGGGCTGTTCATCAGACGTAATAAAATTCAATAAATTAATTTTAGCTAACTCATGTTTACCTAAGAACAGATATGAAGTTCCAACAAGAAATGAAACCAGGGGCTCATTTTCCGGATCCACTTTAATCAGAATATTAATAACACCAGACCAATCCATCTTCCTGAAAAGAAATTGAGCAAAATAAATCCGCATCTCGTTGTCATCTGGAGAAATTGAAATAATTTGTTCAAAAATCTCATTAGCTGATTTAGGATTATCTATATGTTCATACAATGCTGCAAGGCTTAGATAAGCATGCAGAAAGTCGGGAAACTCATTTATCAGAGAATGGTAAATCTGAATTGAATGCAGAAATTTGCCTTGGGATTCAAAATCTCTTGCTTGCTTCAGTTTATGTTGAATGACATATTCTTTTTCCAATAAACTATTCCCATTCAATTGTAGCCGGAGGTTTTGAACTAATATCGTAAACTACCCTATTAATTCCTCTAACTTTATTTATTATTTCATTCGACACATCGGCAAGAAAATCATGATCAAACTGGAACCAATCTGCAGTCATTCCATCAACAGAAGTTACTGCCCGGAGAGAAAGAACGAATTCGTATGTTCTGTAGTCACCCATTACTCCAACAGAACTAACGGGCAATAAAACAGCAAACGCTTGCCAGATTTGTCTGTATAAATCCCCCTTTTTTATTGCTGAAATAAAAATATCATCTGCTTCTCTAAGAATTCTCAATTTGTCTTCAGAAATTTCACCCAGTATTCTAACAGCCAGACCAGGACCAGGAAATGGATGACGATAAATAAATTCATCCTGAATTAAAAGATCTTTTCCAACAGTTCTGACCTCGTCTTTAAACAATTCCCTGAATGGCTCAATTAATTCTAGATTCATCCTCTCCGGAAGCCCGCCAACGTTATGATGAGTTTTGATTGTAACAGAATTACCTTTAACAGGAAGTGATTCAATTACATCAGGATAAAGAGTTCCCTGAACCAGAAACTTAACATCCTTTATTTTTTTTGCTTCCTCTTCAAAAACTTCGATAAATGTATTACCAATAATTTTTCTTTTTTGCTCAGGATCAATAACGCCTTTTAGCTTTGAAAGAAAAATTTCTCCTGCATCGACATGAATAAAATCAAGTTTTAATTTGTCCCTGAAAAGATTACCAACTTTTTCACTCTCATTCTTTCTCATTAAACCTGTATCAATATGTATACAGGTTAAATTTTCCCGGATTGCTTTTTTTACTAAAACTGCCGCAACTGTAGAATCAACACCTCCACTAAGCGCACAAATAACTTTGCTATTTCCAACCCGGATTTTTATATCAGAAATTTGTTGTTCAATAAAATTACCGGAAGTCCAATCTCCTTTGCAATTACATATATCAAAAAGAAAATTATGAATAATTTTTTTTCCCTCTTCTGTATGTGCTACTTCAGGATGAAATTGTAAACCATAAATCCTTTTTGAACTATTTGAAATTGCGCATACAGGAGAGTGGTCGGATTCACCAACAATTTTGAATCCCGTTGGAAGTTGAGTAATGTAATCACCATGACTCATCCAAACAACTGATGCAGAATCGACTTTTCGCAAAATATCGGTATCATCCATAACTCGCAATATTGATTTGCCGTATTCTCTGTCATTAGCCTGCTCAATACTCCCGCCAAAATTTTTAGTAATAATTTGCAGACCATAACATATCCCAAGCATCGGAATTTTCAACTTTAGAATTTGTTCATTTATATCCGGTGCGCCATCATCATAAACGCTCATAGGTCCGCCGGAAAATATTATTCCTTTTGGAGCTATTTTTTTAATTTCATCAATACTGATTGTGTGCGGATGAATAATTGAAAATACATTTGCTTCACGAATTCTACGTGCGATAAGCTGGGTATATTGCGATCCGAAGTCTATTATTAAAATTGATTCACGCTGTGACATTTTTTATTTAGTTTTATAAAATAAAACCCGCACAACACGGGTTTATAAAATTTTTTATTTATTATTATTTACTGACCTATTAAATCCTTATAGGCATTATCATCAAGAAGTTCGGCTAATTCTGATTCATCTGAAATTTTAGCTTTAACCATCCATCCTTCTCCATAGGGATCTGAATTAATTAACTCAGGATTCTCCGCAAGTTTTGGATTTATTTCAATAACATTTCCCGAAAAAGGACCATAAATATCACTGACTGTTTTTACTGCCTCAATCGTACCGAATGATTCTCCTTTCTTAATTTCAGAAATTGAAGAATCTATATCAACAAAGACAACATCTCCAAGTTCCCCCTGTGCATAGTCGGTTATTCCAATAAATGCATTTTTTCCTTCAACCCGGATCCATTCATGATCTTTAGTATATTTTAGATTAGATGGTATACTCATATTGTTATCCTTTAAATTAGGTGTTAAGTTCTTCTTCCCTGAACTGAAAACTTTCAAGGAAACTTGTATCAAATTTACCACTTAAAAATCTTTCATCCCGAAGAACTTGTTTATGAAATGGAATTGTTGTTTTAATTCCTTCAATTGTAATTTCCTCAAGTGCACGAATACCTCTGCGAATTGCATGATCCCGGTTTCTTCCCCATACTATTAATTTTGCAAGAAGAGAATCATAGTAAGGAGGGATAGTATAAAACTGATAAATATGTGAATCAATTCTTACTCCAAATCCACCTGGAAAATGCAGCGAAGTTATTTTGCCGGGTGAAGGTCTGAAGTCCTTTGCCGGATCCTCAGCATTTATCCGGAATTCAATACTGTGTCCTGAATGTTTATGAGGTTTGTAATCGATCTTTTCACCGCCAGCAATCATAATTTGCTGCCTGATAAGATCAACATCATAAGTCATTTCAGTAACGGGATGTTCAACCTGAATTCTTGTATTCATCTCCATGAAATAAAAATTATGATGTTTATCAAGAAGAAATTCGATTGTGCCGGCACCCTCATAATTTACTGATCTGGCACCAAGAACTGCTGCCTCTCCCATTTTTTCTCTGAGCACTGCGTCCATAATTGGAGACGGAGCTTCTTCAATTAATTTCTGATGTCTTCTTTGAACAGAACAATCTCTTTCACCATAGTGATAAACATTTCCATGTTTATCACCTAAGACCTGGAATTCTATATGTCGTGGATTTTCAATAAACTTTTCAATATAGACTTCTGCATTCCCGAAAGCAGCTTCAGCCTCAGTTTGTGCCATTTGAAAAGCTTTATCAAAATCACTTTCAGACCATACAATCCTCATACCTTTTCCACCACCGCCAGCAGATGCCTTAATTATCACCGGGTAACCAATTTCTGCAGAAAGTCTTTTTCCTTCATCCTTATCTGTAATTATTCCATCACTTCCGGGAATTACCGGGACTCCATTTTTTCTCATGGTTTCTTTTGCGAAGGATTTGTCACCCATCGCACGAATCATTTCTGGAGATGGGCCTATAAACTTAATATCTGATTCAGCACATATTTCAGAAAAGTTTGCATTTTCAGCAAGGAATCCATAACCAGGGTGAATTGCATCGGCACCGGTAATATGAGCGGCAGAAATGATTAAAGGAATTTTAAGATAACTATCACGACTTGGTGGAGGCCCAATACAAACTGCTTCGTCGGCAAATGTAACGTGCAATGAATCAGCATCCGCTTCTGAATAAACAGCAACGGTTTTAATTCCTAATTCTTTACAAGAGCGGATAACCCGAAGTGCTATTTCACCTCTATTGGCAATCAAGATTTTGTTGAACAAATTAATTCCGATTTTATATCACAACAATTTAAGCGATTTGAATCATAAACAAAGGTTGATTGTATTCTACAGGTTTACCATTTTCCACAAGTATCTTAACAATTTTGCCTTCAATATCTGATTCGATTTCATTCATAAGTTTCATTGCCTCAACTATGCAAAGAACTGAACCTGTGGATATTGAATCACCAACCTGAACATAAGCATCAGCATCAGGTGCCGGAGCCCGATAAAAAGTTCCTACTATTGGTGATTTAATTGTATATAGAGCAGATTCAGCATCCCCGTCAGATAGTTTTTCGGATGAAGAATCATTTTTTATTTCTTGTGTTACTTCTGTAGTTGGAAATGCTCCTGGAATTACCTGGGGTTGTGCCGATACTTGTGCACTGCGAATCTTTTTAGCAATTTTAACTTTCATACCATTTTCTTCAATTTCCAAATCTGTAACTCCACTTGTATCAACAATTCTCACAAGTTTTTTAATTAAATTTAAATCCATTTTCTCATCCTTGTTGTTATGAAGTTTTAACTCTTTCAGAGTACCCACCCGTTCTTGTGTCAACTTTAATTAAATCATCAACATTTATGAACAGAGGAACATTTACCGTTGCACCGGTCTCAAGTTTTGCCGGCTTCATTGCTCCAGTAGCTGTGTCGCCTCTAAATCCCGGCTCTGTTTCTACAACTTTCAATTCAATGAAAATCGGAATTTCAACATTAATAATTTCTGTACTATCAAAAAGGATTTCAAGTTCGAGACTTTCTTTAAGAAATTCAGCACCTTCTCCAATCAGGTTTGCAGAAACATTGATTTGCTCATAAGTTTCATTATCCATACAAACCAGAAATTCACCATCACGATATAAATATTGATATTTTCTTCTTTCAACTCTGACTATATCAACTTTTTCACCGGCTCTAAATGTATTATCAAGAACCTTCCCGTTCCTTAAATTCTTAAGGGTTGATCTGACAAAAGCACCGCCTTTACCTGGTTTAACATGCTGAAATTCTACGATAGAGTAAAGATCATTTTTAAATTTTATGATCAATCCATTTCGGAAATCTGAGGTATCTGCCATAAAAGATATTTTTTGTTTTGAAATAGTTAAAAATACCGGGATATAGTATTTATAATTTAGATACTAATAACCGATAAATTTAGATTAAATATTAATTCAACTGGGTTATATATTTATCAGCTTCTCTTGTTGTTGCCGAAGGTTGAAAGTCATCCTTCAATTTATTTAAAACTAATTTTGCCTGATCTTTATTTCCTGCTTTAAAATAGTTAATACCTGAATTTAAAAGATAATCCTGGTTTTCTCCGTTAGCAGGTGAAATACTTGCAGCTTCTTTATATAGGTCTGCTGCTTTTGCATATTCTCCTTTGCTTGCATAATAACCTGCTTTACCTGAAAGTGATGCCGCTTTCATATAATCCAGTCCTCCACCGTAATCTTCATAATATTTAAATGCCTCATCATATTTACCAAGATAGGAATATGCATTAGCTAAATAGATTTTTGCAGTTTCCCCGTTTTCAGTACTTCCGAATTCTTCAACAATTTGTTTTAATCCTTTAACATTTTTATTATTATCACCGCCCTGAACTCCTTCGATGGCTTCAAGATAAGATCCGGAATCATATATTTTCATAACTTTTGCCAGTTCTGTTCCGGCCTTCATATTTTCTTCTTTTTTCTGATTCAAATAAAAATACACACCTATTATTACAGCAGCTAATACTAGACCGAAAGTCATTAACCTGTTTTTATTTTCTTCAAAGTATGACTGTGATTTATAAAAAATCGAAACCAATTTATCTTCTTTGATTTCTTTGCGCGAAAGTTTCTTTTTCTTCTGAAGCATTCGAGTTCCTTATTTGTCTAAATTTAATTGAAAAGAGAAGTAAAAATAATAGATATTTCCCCAATCTTCCAGTAATAATTTTAATTGTACGCCCAGGAGGACTCGAACCTCCAACCTTTGGAACCGGAATCCAACGTTCTGTCCAATTGAACTATGGGCGCATTTATAAGCCAATTCTGATGTGATTTGAGTATATCCAGGCTTTATTATGGATTGAAACTTCAACTCTGTAAACTCCCGGGTTTTTAACTTCAAATGAAACTTTGTCTGATTCAATTTCCTTTGCTTTTTTCCCATTATGAATAATCTTTATAACCGCATTTTTTTCGGGAATCAGGATATGTAAAGTAACTTTATTTGGAGTAATAATTGAATCTCCCATCTCAAATTTTTTTCCCCCGGATTCGGCATAAAATGTAAATCCCCTGGAATCAGCATGATAATCATTAGCAAAAAAACATCTTCCATTTGCAAGTGATTCATAAATTTGCTTTTTAGCCGACTTTATTTTCTCAGGCGAATTTTCTACATCAATAGGTTTTTCAAGCAGAACATGTGTTCTTATAGATTTAAAAAGAACTTTGTAAGGAAAGATTTCTACTTCCAGAAAACCAAGCATATTGTATTTATGTGCGTGTGCATCAACTCCTCCGATCCCTACAACTAATCGTTCAAGGCTGAGTTTATCCCATAACTCCAGAGTTTCAGTCTGCGGTTTTGCTATAGTTCTTAAAGGATGAAGAAAAGCCTGGTATTTATTCTGTTCTGTCAAATTTTCCATCCACTCAGACATATGATTCCATATTTCAATCCCTGTAAAATCTTTAGTGTCCCATTCAACCCATGGATATGGTGGATGCTCTTTCATATGATTTCTTTTTTCATGTGGATGAGCAAGAAAACCAATTCCTCCTGATTCTTTTACCTTTTTTACATAACTTTTGGCTGACAACCGCGTAGAAAATGTTTCATCTATGCCGAAAGCGAGATAATGGTTTTTATTTTCCCTGTCGTTTATTTCACATCCAACCAGGCAAAGAGTATTACCATACCATTTTTCATATCCTTCATGCAATGCCCGAAGCGTATTGTGATCAGTAAGAATAATAAAATCTAACCCTACTTCATCAGCAAAGTTTGCAATTTCGGATACCTTTCCTGAACCATCAGAAAAAACCGAATGCATATGTATAGCACCTACGAGTTCTTCCATCTCATCAAAAACTTATTAGAAAGAAATTGAAATTAAAATATTGCAGAATGTAAGTAAAGGTAGGAAAATATAAAGAAAAAGGCTTACCGGAATTTCGCCGGTAAGCCTTAAACTATTTATGGTAAAGCATAAGAAGTGGATAAATAAGCAAAAGTAGATCCGCCTCCACCAATATTATTAAATCCTTGTCTTAAAACATCTTCATTAACAGTTGCGTCAAGTGAAAAATCTCCAAATCTGAATCCAACGCCAACTGTAAATCCTCTTGTAGCTGGAAGGAAATAAGTTTGTACGTACTGATCAACATCATTTCCACCACCAGCAGTTTCAATTGTCTGACTGCCTGTTACAGCAACATAACCCAATCTTGCAACTAACCATTCAAGCATATTCCATTCCATTCCAATATTCCATATAGGGAAACTTGTAGCTGTGGATGTTAACTCAGGTGTATCAGGATTAGTAGAAGTATCTGCCGGTGTTGTTGCTGAGTTTGTACTATATAAAAGACCTCCTGCAAACAAGAAATCTCCAACAGTATAATTCACACCTAAACCAGCAGAAATAGAAGTAAACGAATTAAGATCGTATGACGTTCCGGCAGTTTCAAAAGAACCTGAAGCAGTTGCAAATGAAATTACGGGAACTATAGTAAACTTGGAAGATTGTTTCCAAAATACTCTTCCATTAGCAAGAATTATCGTTTGATCCGCATTTGTTTCAGGTGTTTGATCCAGAGCATACTTTGCTTTAGGGAAAACTATAGAAGCACCGACATCTAAAAGAAAACTGCTTGAAACGTTTGCCAATAATCCAAGGTTCATTCCAATCTGACTTGCAGAGCCTTCATATCCACCATTTCCATTATCAGGTGTGAAATCATTTGAAGTTGACGCATAAGCGATGCCTAATCCAACTGAAGAATTTCCAAATGAAAAGGTTCCAATCAATTCAACGTTATTATCCATTGGCACTACGACACCACTTCCAACAATATTATTAACTTGCTGAACAACGCCTGGAAATGTTAAACCGAGTGTGTTGTTTGTACCCGGATCAAGCAGAGCAATTGAGAAACCGTTAAAGTCATTCCTTGTTAATAAGCCACCAATGGTCCATTGTCTATTCAGCCTGAAATTTGCTGAAATGTATTGTCCATTCCCACCAGCTGAAAACGGCGCTCCGGGATTCGAACCTAAATCACCCATCAGGAAATTATCATATTCAGAATTCCAGGCAGGGTTAATTGTAACGAAGAATGGATCGGAAACGTAAATATTAGAACCCATACTGGTTAATCTTGCTAAACCACCAGTTTTTTTATAATCCTGTGAAAATCCACTGAAAGTAAAACCAACCAGGGCAAGAATAACCAATGAGTTAAAGAACCTCATATAACCTCCTATTATTGATTAAATGTAAATATTCGAATAAAGTAATCCACAACAATCATCGCTAAATCAATAATTATTCCACACTTAATGGAATGAAATAACTTAAAATTTGCAAAAAAATGAATAATAATTATTAATATTTATTGTAAAGAATTCCTTTCGTTCAATTTTACTATTTATCCGTTTATACTTATTCCAATCGCCATAAATTTTACCACAGATAGTAAATCAATTTAAGATTGTACCTGATCAATTATTTTGAAATAGGTAATTAAAACAAAAAGTTTTAATAATATTTCTTTTGAATTTGAAGGAAGAAATTAATTATTCAAGATCAATCAATTTCCGAAAGAGTAGAATATTTGGTAGTATGATCTGTTGCAAGATCATTTATTTTATTGGTTAAAATATTTATTCTCTCATCTGTATTATCGTCAAAATTTTCAAATGCTTCCATAGAGCTAAAAGTATATTGTTCCTGGAAATTATTTTGTTTCCCTTTTGCTTCATATACAGAATAATTTTCAAGCCCGTCTGCTTTTAATAAATTCTTCAATTCTTTAATTGTTCTGAGGTATTCCTCACGATTTTCCGGTTGAAGTTCGTATTGAATTGAAAATATTACTTTGGACATTTTATCTCCACAATTTTATTCTAAAAAACTATTTTGAATTTCACCCACAAAAATTTCTTTCGCGGGACCTGTTAATGAAACTTTTGAAAAATTATTTTTTTCTGTTTTAAAATCTACAAATAATTTATCATTACCCCTTGTGATTAATGTAACGGGAGAAGAAAAATTTTTAACAGCACTGCTAATTAAAGCTGAAGCAACCGATCCGGTTCCACAAGCAAGGGTTTCTTCTTCAACACCCCTTTCATAAGTTCTTATTTTTAGATAATCATTTTCAGTTTGTATAAAATTAACATTCACTCCACAGGGAGAAAATTCAGGTAAATTCCGAATTTCTTTACCAAACACAGAAACAGGAACATCATCAACATTTGAATAAAAGAGCTTGGGGTTATTTGGATTTACTAAAATTTCATCAATATAAATAACTATGTGAGGTGATCCTGTGTCGATATAATTTGCATTAATCAACTGGTTTCCGGCTTTCACTTTAAAATTCAGTTTTGTTTTTTCAGGATCTGACAAATTGAATTTAATCTCTTTTTCAGAAATGAAATTTCCTGAATATTCTATTTCATTAGAAACAAATTTTGCGTTATTAGATTTTAGCATTCCATATTTTTTTGCATATAAAATAGCACATCTTGCACCATTTCCACACAAACTTCCGGTTGAACCATCCGCATTAAAATAATTCATTACAAAATCAAACTTTTCAGATTTAGTAATTGTAATTACTCCATCAGCACCAATTCCAAAATGCCTGTCACAAATTTTGCTGATCCGGGTTTTATCAATCTTTAATTGAGAAAATAATGTTGCATCAAATACAACAAAATCATTTCCGGCGCCGGATATTTTTGTAAAAGAAATTTTTTCCATTTTGATGATCAAATTTATTTTAATTAAACATCCTTTCCAATAAATATTTTTTAATTAAAAATATATTAATAAAGAAGTTTTGGGATACAAATTGCCAGGATTGATCAACCAGAAAGAGATGGAATTACCTATGCGAGATTATTCCATCTCATAAATGAAAAAGAGTTTTAACTTACGGAGTAAAATTTCTAACTAGCCCGCCTACCTGCTGCGCCTGTTTTGAATTATATTCAAAAGCAAGTTTCTTATGGTTTACCATATCTATGATTGTTCCGATTGCACATAACCCGCCTGTTAGAAAGTATAAAATACCCATACCAACCTGATTTAATACAAACCTATGAATACCGGCAATACCAAGTAATCCAATCAAAGCAAAAATTAAAATGTTGGACGGATCTTTTCTTCGTGACATATAAATCATTGCAAACTGCTGTGCCTGCTGATCATTTAAATCTTTAATTAATTCCTGAACATACGCCATTTCCTCACCTTCGAGGCTAGGCATTAATTGTAACACGTTTGGCATATTTACTCCCTTCTTGTTTTAGTAAAGAGATTATTCTACTGACTAATATAATTAATGCTGCAATTCCAAAAGGATGAGCAGCTAAAGAACTTTGAACATCACCATGAAATATGAACGAAATCGAATTCCCAAGTCCACAACCCGGACAAAATTCAAATCCAAGATTTTTTAAAGGACAAAATGTAAAATGATTGTAATCCGGCTGTTTAAAAATTGCCAGGTAGATCAGTGCTGCTGACCAAATAAATAATTCTGAAGATAAAAAGTTAAATGTGGAAATAAGGATGCTTTTAAATGCAAAAAAATATTTATGGTTATTTTGATCACAATGTAATAACGAAATCATATACGAATATCTACCCTAAATCTTTTAATAAACTTAAAGAAAGAGCAATAGTAAATCAATCTACGATTGATAATCGGCAGGAATTTACCGGTTAATAAACGAAATGTGGAGCTAAGTGGAATTAAACCGCCAACCTTCTCCTCGCGAATGCTGCCAAAGACAGGACTCTCCCAATTGAGCTATAACTCCAATGGTTAAATGAATTTACTTGAGGTGTTAAACATTATAAGTTGAAGACGCTGTATTACTACCTCTTCCAGTCCAGTTTGTATGAAAGAATTCTCCTCTTGGCTTATCAACTCTTTCGTAAGTATGAGCACCGAAATAATCTCTCTGCGCCTGCAAAAGATTTGCAGGAAGTCGCGAGTTTCTATATCCATCAAAGTAATTTAAAGCTGTCGATAATGCAGGAATCCAAATACCGTTTGTAATTGAAGTAGCAATTACTCTTCTCCACGATTCCTGTGATGATTCAATTTTTTCTTTTAAAGAATGGATCAAGCAGCAGGTTTGATAAATTATGATTTTTATCGAAAGCCTCTTTTATTTTTCCTAAAAATGCAGAACGGATAATACATCCGCCGCGCCACATTAATGCTATGCCTCCATAATTCAAATTCCAACCGAATTCTTTAGCCGTAAATCTCATCAAAACATAGCCTTGCGCGTATGAGACAAGTTTTGAAGCATAAAGTGCATTCTTCAAATCATCAATAAATTGTTTTTTATCTCCTTCAAACTTTGGTTTTGGTCCTGATAAAACTTTGGAAGCTTCAACTCTTTCTTCTTTAAGTGCGGAAAGTGTTCTTCCATAAACTGCTTCACCAATTAACGTAAGTGGAGCACCGACATCAAGCGACGAAAGCACTGTCCATTTACCTGTTCCTTT
The DNA here is from genome assembly GCA_963822905.1 of uncultured Ignavibacteriales bacterium. GTDB lineage: Bacteria > Bacteroidota > Ignavibacteria > Ignavibacteriales > Ignavibacteriaceae > CAWGJF01. Next base: position 1,122,181 of record CAWGJF010000001.1, on the reverse strand, counting down.
CTGTCCCGCTGTATCCAAAATGTATTCAACAAGCGGTTTGCCGTTCTCTTTGTAATTTAAAATATCACGGGTTATTTCAATTAAATAACTGTTTAGTTCACCTTCATTCCACTCTTTAAACACTTTGTACATTTCTTCATATGTCAATCCAAGTAGATCTTTCATTATCTGGTAAGCTTCGCAAATTAATTGCATATCACCATATTCAATTCCGTTGTGAACCATCTTTATAAAATGTCCTGCACCATCTTCGCCAACCCAATCACAGCAAGGAGTTCCATCTTCAACTTTTGCTGCAATAGACTGAAAAATTGGTTTGACATGTTTCCAGGCCTCAGGTGAACCGCCAGGCATAATTGATGGTCCTTTTAAAGCACCTTCCTCACCACCGGAAACTCCGGTACCGATATAAAGCAATCCTTTATCCTGTAGATACTTCGTTCGTCTGGTTGTATCCGGGAAATGAGAATTTCCTCCATCGATTATTATATCACCTTTTTCAAGATGTGGAATAAGTAATTCTATAAAATCATCAACAGGTTTTCCTGCTTTAACCATTAGCATTACTTTTCTTGGTGATTTTAGATTTGCAATCAATTCTTCTATTGAATGAGCACCAATTACATTTTTCCCTTTACCTCTTCCATTAATAAAATTATCAACCTTTGCCGTTGTTCGGTTATAAACTGCAACTGTGAAACCATGACTTTCCATATTTAAAACCAGGTTTTCACCCATTACTGCAAGTCCGATTAACCCGATATCTGCTTTACTCATTTTTTATCTCCGTTAAATTTTATTCTTTAAATCGATCTTTGTAAGACCATAGACCTAAACCAGGATTCGAAATGAAAAATATTTCTTCCCCAACAGGAAATTTATTAAAACCATCTTTTAAGTTTTCAGGATTATATTTTATTAATCATTTCCCTAAACAAATCTCAGCACTTCAGGTGTCGTAGCATATTCATATTTTCTGATTAATTTATCAAATTTATTTTCTTCTTAAGAATTTATTGATTTAGTAAATAATACTTATTGCAATTAAAAATTACATTAGCTAGAAGCTTATTATAGTCATATTTCTAGAAGAAATCATTTTTAAATTGTTAACTGGTTTTAAAGATGGTGGAGGTGGCGGGAGTCGAACCCGCGTCCGAAATTAAGATTCAGAGAACATCTACATACATAGTTTGTTTTGTTTTGGCTTTAAGTTATAAAACAAACAAAAATCACTCAAAGCCTGCCTGCTGTTTATTTCGCTTCAACTGCACAGGCAACAGAATCGGCTATCATACCTAAACGACGTACTTCCAAACCCCGGTAAGAGAGAGAATGGAGAACGGCTGCGTGTTTATTTACGCAGCTAAGGCGTAGTTATATTCGCCAGTTACTTTTGTTTCCCGCCGTTTAACGTGTCTGCAGGGAACACGGTACGCAGTTCAATGTCTCGTTAATCCCGTCGAAACCAAAAATTCACCCCCAAAATATTTTTGAGGAAAGTATATCAGGAATTCAACATAGATGGAGAATTGTCATTCAATCTTTTTAAGAACATAACACTTATACGATTTTCAGAATCTATTGTTCCCATTTAACATCAGGAACACCAACTTGTCTATTTAGGTAACGCGCAAGTACAAAAAACAAATCTGATAGTCTATTAAGAAAAACTATTACATTATTACCAATTTGCACTGAAGAATTTAATTCTACAACTGCTCTTTCAGCTTTTCTGCAAATGGTTCTGCATATATGCATCATCGCTGCAGCTTTGGAACCGCCAGGTAATATGAAATATTTTAATTCTTCAAGATCTCCCGAGAATCGATCTATTAATTTCTCGATATCTATATAATATGATTCAGGAGTTCGAGGAATATTCAGTTTTTTGTTTTTTTCTGTATCGGGTGTGGATAAATCTGAACCAATAGTGAAAAGATTGTTTTGAATATTTAATAAAATTTTTTTGACATTTTCATCATTAACTTCTGTCATTGCCAATCCAATAAAGGCATTCAATTCATCAACGCAGCCATATGCTTCAACCCTGATATCACTTTTTAATACTCTTTCACCTCCAAATAATCCTGTTTCTCCTTTATCTCCTGTACCCGTATAAATTTTCATTTAGAAAATGGTAACGATTGTAATAAAATATTTTGTTCGTTTCCCTTCCCGTTTATCGCAATTAGTTGATCTTTATATTGGAGATAATGCTTCTGAACGTATGCTAAACCTATAGTCTCACCGAATTTTACAGAGTTTACTGTCGATGTTATTTTTCCTACCTCTTCATTAGCATTAAATATGTTTAAATGATCTGAAGCAGAATCCTGGTTTAGAAATCTAACCCCTGCTAATTGCTTTTGAACTTTATCATAAGTTTGTAGTCTCGCAATTACTTCTTGTCCAATGTAACAACCTTTTTTAAAATCGATGTATTGTGTAAGACCGGCTTCATGAGGATTATAATCACTATTAATTTCAGTAGGTGCAACAGGAATTCCCATTTCAACCCTGTAAACATTAAATGCATTTTCTCCTACCAGGTTAAAATTAAAAGGACCTTTGTTATCGATCATATATTCAATTAATCGTTTTGCATTCTCATAATCACCCAACATCCAGAATTTATTGTGTCCTCTTTCATCCGTGATTTTAGCAAGGAAGAAAAGCAAATTTTCAAAATGAATTATTTTGAAGGAATCAGGTTTCATATCATTGACAACACTTCCGCAAATCATAGTAACATAAGAATCTGCTTGCGGTCCGCGAAGCTCAAGTAAATTGTATTTACCATTAGCATCATTAACCTGAACATCATCAGCTATCACATATTTATTTAGCCATGCAAGAACGAATGGTTTACTTTGTCTGTCACAAAAAAGCAGTTGGTAATCTTCAAAATTGAGCAAAGTGGTTAAGCCTATTATTTTGCCTTTTTCTGATGTAAATAAAGTGTTCCGAACTCCTTCTTTGGGTAAATCAATTATAGAATTTGTAGATATTCTGTGAAGAAAATCCATCACATCTTTACCCTTTAGTTCAATAATGCCGAAGTGTGAAGCGTTCCTAAGCCCAACCCCACGGTAAAGACTTTCAACTTCTTCCGAGATTGAACCATATCCGGAAATTACCTTGTAACTGTCAATCGTTTCGGATTTAAAGCCTTTGCTCTCCAGATACTCAATTAGTCTGAGTTCCCTTTCATCAGTTTGAATCATTATAACTCCCTTAAGAAATCTTCATTATTGATCATATCAACCATTATAATATTTGAATTGCAAATATATTAAATACATTTAACAAACTCAGAAAAAATAAAGAAAATTTAAAATCTGGAAACCTAAAAAACTGTTAAAAATGAAAGATTATCTAGTACTGGCGGGTTTGTCTTTTATTTCGAATATTAACATAAACACTATCTTGTTTGTTCCAAATGAATCCTACTGAATCCTTCTCACTTATCTTGTCCCCGGAATCAAAATAGATGTGCTCATAAAAATCAGGATATTCATCATTGTTAATGTTGCTAATTGTTCTCTTGAAATTAATTCCTTCATAAGTCATCATCAAATGAGGTTTGTTCTGAATCCCATTTATTAAAAAATAGTTATAGTCAATATGACCAGAACCACGACCATAATGAAAACCGACCTTAACATAAGGAATGTTTTTGCTTTTCCATGTTTCTATTGAGGAATTATTAAATCCTCCATGAGATGGAATAATACTCTCCCAGACTAAAGTAATTGAGTTATTTACACATTTAAATAAAGTCAGATAAAAAAAAGCTGTACCCAAATCTGTACTATCGAGGTCAATAAAACTCTGATCAAAACCAACAATGTTTTTTGATTCAATTAGTCGTTCCCCCGGACGTGATTTAGCAATTATACAAAATATGTAATGATTATTATGAGGATACACATACAAAGCTGGTTTAGTTTTTTCTTCAGACAGAACATTATCAATATTTACCAGGTAAGTTCCATTCGGATAATTATTCAGTATGAATTCTTTTACTGAAATATCATCACAAGGGGTTCGGTCTGAATTGAGTTTTTTTTGTTGTTCAAGATTATAATTCTGAATCTCGGCATCTCTTTCAGGTAAATTGGCAACGTCAACGTCATTCACTGATCCGAGGGATTCGTTTGCTTGTTTATTACCACAACCAGAAATTAAAATGAGAAGAAAAATAAATGGTAAAATATTTTTAAATAATTGTATTCTCACAAATTTATTTTACAATAAATCATTACCTAAATAGTTTGTGATTTCATACCCTGGAAAATTCATCAAGGAAATAAGCTGAGCTTAAAATTCCTAACTGAAAATGATTCAGGTCAAAATGTTCATTGGGTGAATGAAGATTTTCAGAATTTAAACCAAGTCCCATAAGTACAGGTGCTGCTTTAAGTTTTTTTGCAAAAGTAACTACGATTGGAATCGAGCCGCCTTCCCTCATATAAACTGTTTTTTTTCCAAAGGCTTTCGACATTGCTCTTGAAGCAGCCATAGTTGCTTTATCTTCCAGTGATGTCATTATCGGGTATGCACCATGTAAATCCTGAATTTTAATTTTTACAGATTTCGGAGCAATTGAGTTCATATATTTTATAAACTGTTTGGCAATTTTTTTAGGGTCCTGATTCGGAACTAATCGCATACTAATTTTAGCACTCGCTTTTGAAGGCAAAACAGTCTTTGCTCCTTTTTCTGTAAAACCTCCGATAATTCCGTTACAATCAAGAGTGGGCCTGACCCAGATTCGCTCAAGAGTCGAAAAACCCGTTTCACCAAACAGTTCTTTCACACCAAGTTCATTGGCATATTTATTTTCTGAAAATGGCAGTGATTTAAAATTGTCTCTTTCTTTTTTTGTGAGTTTAACAACATCATCATAAAAACCAGGAATTGCTATTTTACCATTTTTATTTTGCAATTTAGAAATCATTTGTGCAAGAATATTGATTGGGTTTGCTACCGAACCTCCAAAAGAACCTGAATGAAGGTCCCTATTTGGTCCGGTTACTTCAACTTCCATATAACAAAGACCTCTCAAACCATAAGTCAGAGTAGGCATGCCGGCAGCGAACAAGGCTGTGTCAGAAATTAAAACTGCATTACATTTCAAAAGATCTGTATTCTTACTGACAAATTTCTCCAGATTACTGCTACCGATTTCTTCTTCACCTTCAATTATAAACTTGACATTCAACGGAAGTTTAGTTTTAGTTTTAAAAAATGCCTCAACACTTTTAATATGCATAAACATCTGACCTTTATCATCAGTAGCTCCCCGTGCATAGATTTTACCATTCCGTATTGTTGGCTCAAATGGAGGAGTATCCCACAAGTTCAATGGATCAACAGGCTGAACATCATAATGACCGTATATCAAAACCGTCGGTTTCCCGGGAGCACCATTCCATTCTGCGTAAACCAATGGATGACCTTCTGTTTCGATTAATCTTGTTCCTGATATTCCTGCATCTTTAAGTTTTTGAACAACAAAATTTGCAGCAGAATACATATCATTTTTGTGATCATTCAAAGTACTGATGCTGGGAATTTTTAAAATTCTTTCAACTCCCCGACATATTTTTCCCTACCCTCGTTAATAAATGTTACTACCTTATCCAATTGGTTCTCCTTTAGTTTTTATTGTATTTATAAATAACAGGGATGAATTGCTTAAAATTATTAACAGTGTTAGAATCAAGATGTTTTAATACAGAATCCGCCGGGATATAAAACTCATACCATGGATCATCAACTATATAAATATTTTTTTCGTTATCCATACAAATGCTTTCTGCGGATGAAACATAAGGAATATTTGTGTAACCAGGTATCGCAGGAATAAAATCGGTTTTCTTAAACTGCTCAATATCAAAATCTTTGTTCAGAATTAAATGAAAAATCAGTCTCTGGTTCCTGTCAACTCCCCACAAAGAATTATCAACATCAGAATACAATCCGCAAATAGTTTGGAGACCTAACCTGGCTGTTGAGATAACCTTTACAATTGTAAGATTTTTTTTGTCTACTATGTAGATTAATGTGCTGTCGCCAAAAGATTTCGGACCAAAAATATTCTCCAACCCTAAATAAAAATTTTTTGAATCGACTGCAACTCCTTCAAACCCAATATTCGGTTTTGTGAATTCCAGTAATTCATCTCTTGGTTTAATATTTAATTCTTCAATATCTTCCAGGTAAGCTGAATAGATGTTCCTGTCTTTAAATATTAATTTAAAAATATGGATAAATTTCTTATACTCATCACCATTACCCTCAACAGATAGATACACATTTTTTGTTGCGGGATCAAAAACGATTTCCTCAAAATCTAACTTCGGATAATCTTTAAAGTAATCCAAAACTTTGTTTGAGTACATAATATCGGTCAGGTAGAAAGTTGTATCGTTATTAACCTTCAAAAGGTGAATTTTCCCTATATCATCAGCAAGAAGAAAATTTTTGTTTCCTGAAGAATCCATTCCAACAAAAGTAATTCCGGAAGTTTGATCTGTATGAATATCAACTGTCTTGAGCCATCTTGGATAATGTGCGGAAAGAAATAAGGTTAAATTATTGATACTTTTTTGCGGAGAACATCCCTCAGCCCCGAGTAGAAATAGTAATAGAAAAAGACCAAGCGATTTAAATCTTTGCAATGAATTATTTTTGGAAAATGGCAAACCAAATATAGAAAATAGTATTCGTTAATTCTACTATTATTGATCTCCTTGTTAAACATTTGCACCTTAGTTATTTTACATAAGATGATTATTCATAAATACATTCTTCGCAATCATTTTTTGCCATTCGTGTTCTCAACTTTCACACTGATGGGAATATTTCTTCTTCAATTTTTGATGAAGTTTGCCGACAGGCTTGTTGGTAAAGGACTTGATACATGGCTTATCATTCAATTAATAGTATATAATCTTTCCTGGATGTTAGTGCTTGTTATTCCAATGGCTTCGCTTGTTGCAACCTTAATGGCTTTTGGAAATCTATCACAAAATAACGAAGTAACGATTTTAAAATCATCCGGGATAAGTCTTTATAAAATGATGATTGCTCCCCTGGGTGCCGGAATTGTTGTTGCAGTTCTTTTATTTCTTTTTAACGATTATATATTACCGGATGCAAATCACCAGGCTAAAATATTGATGGGTGATATTTCACGTAAGAAACCAACACTATCGCTTGAGGAGGGATTTTTTTCACAGGAAGTTGCTAACTATGCAATACTCGTCAGAAAGATAAATAACAAAACGAACGAGTTAAGTGAAGTGACTATTTATGATTATTCAAATCCCACAAAAATAAATGTTGTAACTGCAAAAAAAGGGAAAATATTTTTTTCGCAGGATCAGAAGAACTTAATCATGGATCTTCAGGGTGGAGAGATTCACGAATCTGAAATAAGGAACAGCAGCCTGTACCGTAAATTGGTTTTTGCCAAACATAGAATTATAATGGATGCAGAACAGTTCTCATTTCAGCAATCCACAGGAGTTTTACGCGGAGAAAGAGAAATGAGTGTTGATACGATGCAGACAATTGTTGACAAATATGAAAATGAGAGAAGTGAAAATCTTACTAAGTTACAAAAGGATGTTGCAAAATATTTTTTCCTCGATTCAACCTCATTTAATGTTTATCCAAAAGTAAAAGTTGCGAATGTCCATGAACTCTTGTATGCAAGAATTCTTGAAAAAATTAAAACTGCAAAAAATATGATTGCCGGAACCTACCGCAGGGCAGATTACAACAAGCGTGAAATTGAAAAATACCAGGTTGAAATTTATAAGAAATATTCTATTCCGGCCGCGTGTATAGTTTTTATCCTGATTGGAGCACCGCTTGGAATTATGGTACGTAAAGGTGGATTTGGAGTTGCTGCAGGCATTAGCCTTTTTTTCTTTTTATTATACTGGGCTTTTCTTATTGGAGGAGAAAAGTTGGCCGAAAGAGGTTTTGTCTCGCCATTTATGGGAATGTGGTCAGCAAATTTTGTGATTGGTTTTCTCGGAATTATTCTGATGTATAAAACAAATAAAGAAGCACTAACATTAAAATTTAATTTCATAAAAAGGATCATTCCAAAAAGATTCAGTTTCCCCGAAGCAGAAAATGAAGTTGCTTGATAAATACCTGGTAAAACAATTTCTCCAAACTATGATCTTCGGCATCCTTGCTTTCACATTAATTTTTGTTGTAATTGATGCAATGGAAAACCTGGATGATTTTATCGACCAGGGAGTGCCGGCTTATGAAATACTTCATTATTATTTTGTATTCAGTCCTGAGATGTTCAAACTAATGACACCTGTTGGTGTATTATTCGGGGCATTGTTTACCGCAGGAAAAGTTTCCAATCTTAGCGAATTAACTGCAATGAAAGCAAGTGGAATGAGTCTATACAGGTTTATGCTTCCATTTGCAATAACAGCTTTATTAATAAGCATTTTCTCAGTTTATTTTGGTGGTTATGTTGTTCCAATGGCAAACAAATCAAAAGTTTACATTGAACAGGTCTATTTAAAAAAAGGACTTTCTTTCACAGGGAGCAATATTTTTTTCCAGGACAACAGAACAAAGATTGTAAGCATATCTTTTTTTGATGATTCAAAAGATGAAGCCAGCAGAGTTAGTATACAAGATTTTAATAAAGATGATTTGACTAAAATGGTGTCACGAATTGATTCTAGAATAATGAGGTATGATTCATTAACTCACTACTGGATTGCAATCAACGGAGTCAAAAGAACATTCAGCGATAGTACTGAAAATGCTGTATACTTTGATTCTCTTAAATTGAAAAATCTTAATTTTGTCCCTTCGGATTTATCCAGTAAGCAACAAAAGCCTGTGGAGATGAACCTGACTGAGTTAAACAATTTGATTGATATGCAGAAAAAAGCCGGCACTGATCCGACTTCGGTACAAATTGAATTTCACTCAAGAATTGCTTTTGCTGTTACAAGCTTTATTATTGTTTTATTCGGACTACCGATTTCTGTAAACAGGAGAAAAAGAGGAGGGCTGGCAGCACAGGTAGGAATAAATATTCTTATAACTTTTCTTTATCTCGTTTTTATGAAGGTAAGCCAGGCATTTGGTAAAAATGGTGCACTAGACCCGGTGTTAACAGCGTGGTTTGCAAATTTAGTTTTTATAGCCGGAGCTTTTATTACTATACCGAAGTTAAGAAATTAGATATTCTTTAAAAAGAAGAAGCCATATCTTTAACATGATATGGCTTTTAATATTACTCGAGAAATTCTTAATTCACTTTTTCATTCCCTTTAGGTGGAACAAATCCGAAATGCTGGTTCGGAGGCGATTCCAGTTTTATCTCGCCAAAACGTGATTCGAATTTATCAATATTTTCTTTCAGAGCTTTCATAAACATTTTTGCATGTGGTGGAGTCGTAATTATTCTTGCATGTACTTTTGCTTTTGGAACACCGGGAACAATCCGGGTAAAATCTATAATAAACTCTGCGGGTGAGTGTGTAATAATAGCAAGATTGGAATAAATACCTTCAGATTCTTTTTCACCGAGTTCAATGTTTATTTGCTGTCCCTGTGGTTTGTTCTGGTTCATGTCATCCTTAATCATTAGTAAACAGTTAAAAGATTATTTTCTAAGAGCATCAACTTTATTGTACGCATCGGTTGCTTCGTTATTCATACCAAGTACGGAGTAAACTTTAGCTAGCAGATCCCACATATCGGCATTATCGGATTCCAACTCAACAACTTTTTCCAGGTACGGTAATGCTGCTTCATATTTTGTTTTATACTCATCTCCCATAGTACCATCTTCGTCAGCTTTTTTATTTAATTCAGTTCCCCATTTAACATATGTAACGGCAAGATTGTAAATCGCGTTAGTATATTCAGGATCAATCTCTATAGCTTTTTTAAATTGTGCTTCAGCTTCAGAATAATTTTTTGCTCCTAATAAAAGGACACCGTAATTATATCTGTAATACTGGTTTTCAGGTTCTTTTTCAACACCGGTTTTAAATGCTTTCATGGCAACTTCAATTTTATTTGCCCCTATGTATGCGTTGGAAAGAGTAACAAGCATATCAGTATTATCCGGATAAATTTTTTGCCCCTTTTCCAGAACCTCAATTGCTTTATTATAATCATCAATAGCTTTCAGACTATCAGAAGCATTTCTACCTGATTTAAATTTATTCATCATATTTACTCCCTTGGTATAATATATTTCACCAAGGTATTGATACCCATCTGCTGAATTCTCAAGTTCAATCAACTTCTCGAGAGGTTGAATTGCCTTATCATTTTGTTGTGTGGATAAATAAACAAATGCAATGTTTCGATAATTATCTGCTGAATCCGGCCTTATCATAATAGCATTGTTAAAAGCTTCGATGGATTTATCATAAAAAATCTTAGAACTGTCTTTATCCTCAGCTTTATTTCCTCGTTGAAATAAACTTACACCCTGGTTATATGTGTTTGCCCAATGATAACTCTTGTCCTGTTCAATATCTTTTTGAAACTTATTACTTATAGCGAGTGATTTATCATAGGATTCAACCATATTCTGCATATCATCATTTTGACCATAAACATATCCCATTAAATAGTAACCTTCATCACTTTTAGGATTTTTAGTCACATCAGTTTTAAGTACTTCCAAAGCTTTATCGTAGTTTTTCTGCTTAATATAAAGCTTGGCACTGGTTATTTCAGTTGATCCACAATCAAAACCGGTAAACATTAATCCTAAAAAAATTGCAACTGCAATTAAGATTTTTGAGATTCGCATTTTTCTTCTCCAATAATAGATTTAACGGATTCAAAGTTAGTACAATACGACCCTAGAATCAAGGTTTACAAAGACATCGCATTTCTATTTCCCTGTATAATTCCTTTAAATCAATTCAAATAACAAACATTTTAAATTGATTTTAGATTGCCAATGGGATATTTTTCATCAGTAAAAAAGAGGTAATATTGAAAACAGAAGAACTTATTCATTCCCTTCCTAAAGTCTTGCTTCATGATCATCTTGATGGCGGATTGCGTCCTAAAACTATTATAGAACTGGCTCAAAAACAGAAATATACTGACTTACCAACTACAGATGTTACTGAGCTGACAAAATGGTTTCATGCTGCTGCTGATTCAAAAAATTTAGTAGAGTATTTAAAAGGATTCCAATACACTTGCGGAGTAATGCAAACTAAAGATGCTCTTGAACGGGTTGCATATGAAATGCTTGAAGATATGAAAAACGATGGTGTTTGTTATGTTGAAACAAGATTTGCACCTGTGTACCATACAAATAATGGATTACATATGGACGATGTGGTTAAAGCTGTTTTAAGTGGTTTGGAAAAAGGAAAAAAAGATTTTGGTGTCGGATATGGTTTGATTCTTTGTGGAATGAGAAATATGACCAATACTCTTGACATTGCTGAGCTCGCAGTAAATTTTAGAGAACATGGAGTTGTCGGTTTTGATCTCGCTGGTGAAGAAGGAGGTTACCCACCAAAAAAACATGTTGATGCGTTTCATTACATCCAGAGAGAAAATTTTAATATTACTATTCATGCCGGAGAAGCTTTTGGAAAAGAATCAATCTGGCAAGCAATTCAGTGGTGTGGGGCTCACCGGATTGGACATGCAACTCATTTATTGGAGGACATAATTCTTGATGATGATGGAGAAGTGGTAGGTTTTGGAGATCTTGCACAATACATTCTTGATAAAAGAATTCCACTTGAAATTTGTTTGCTCAGCAACCTGCACACTGGTGCTGTTGAACGATTGGAAGATCACCCCTTTGGAATTCTTTTCAAAGAGAAGTTCAGGGTTACCTTGAACACAGATGACAGACTAATGAGTAATACTACAATGACAAATGAATTCCTTCTTGCAATAAAATATTTTGGACTCAAGCTTGACGACCTTGAAAAAATAACAATCAATTCGATGAAGTCTGCTTTTATTCATTACGATGAAAGACTTCAATTCATCTACAACATAATCAAACCCGGTTATCAGAAGGTACGGGAACAACTACTCTCATTCAACAATCTACCGGATCAAAATGAAGAAACAACTATTCACAAATTATAATTTTGAATTTGATAAAAACGAAAAGAAAATTGTTCAATCTTTTTGTAAACAGGTACTTAAACAGGTCCAGGGAAATAATAAGTTTTTTGGCGAAGAGAAGGCATTTAATTCTATTCTTAATAAAATAAATTCTGGTGAAGAAACTATTAAGTTCACAAAAGATGAGAAAATAAGGTTCACAAATCAGCTAAGGCAGAATATTGACTACATAAAAAAAGAAATGAATAAAAGCTGGTTTATAAAGAAATGGCTAATGAAATCACTCAACAGCCAATATACAAATTTATATGAAAATCACTTTAAGGGATAATAATGATTTTGGAAGATCAAAAAATTTCAATTAAGGCTCCGACGGGAACAGAAATATCATGTAAAGGTTGGATACAGGAAGCAGCAATGCGGATGCTAATGAACAATCTTGATTCTGAAGTAGCTGAAAAACCAGAGCATCTCATTATTTATGGTGGAAGTGGAAAAGCCGCACGCAACTGGGATTGCTACGAAGCAATAGTGAAATCTTTGAAAGAACTTGAGAACGATGAGACATTGTTAGTTCAATCCGGCAAACCTGTTGGGATTTTTAAAACACATACAGACGCACCAAGAGTTATAATTTCAAATTCCATGCTTGTACCTGATTGGGCAACCTGGGATGAATTCAGAAGGCTCGAAGGTCTTGGTTTAATTATGTATGGACAAATGACAGCAGGAAGTTGGATATACATCGGGACACAAGGAATTCTTCAGGGAACTTACGAAACTTTTGCCGAGTGTGGTCGCAAATATTTTAATGGAAGTTTAAAAGGTAAATTTTTACTCACTGCAGGTATTGGTGGAATGGGCGGTGCTCAACCACTTGCTGCAACTTTTAATGGTGCCGCTTTCCTTGGAATTGATGTCGATCGAAACAGGATTCAAAAAAGAATTGATACCGGTTATATCGATTATTTAACTGATGATTTAGATGAAGCACTTGAAAAAGTTCTGTCTGCAAAAGAAAGTGGCGAGGCATTTTCTGTTGGACTAGTTGGAAATGCCGGAGAGATTCTTCCTGAAATTTTAAAAAGAAATATTTTGCCTGATGTTTTAACAGATCAAACATCTGCCCACGATGTTTTGAACGGATATGTTCCAATGGGTATGAACTTCGAGAAAGCAATAGAATTACGAAGGTCAAATCCTGAAGAATACATTTCCCTTTCCCGAAAGACTATTGTTAAGCATGTTGAGGCTATGCTTGAATTTCAAAAACGTGGCTCGATCACTTTTGATTATGGAAATAATATTCGCGGTGAAGCAAAAGAAAACGGAGTTGGAAATGCTTTTGACATTCCCGGTTTTGTTCCGGAATTTATTCGACCACTATTTTGTGATGGAAAAGGTCCTTTCCGGTGGGCAGCACTTTCAGGTGATCCAAATGATATTTATGTGACGGATGAAACTGTTAAAAAAACATTTCCAAACGATAATGATCTCTGCAACTGGATTGATATGGCTCAGGAAAAAGTTCATTTCCAGGGATTGCCTGCACGAATCTGCTGGTTAGGTTACGGCGACCGGGCAAAAATGGGAAAAATATTTAATCAATTAGTTGCTGATAAGAAAGTGAAAGCACCTATCGTAATTGGCAGGGATCATCTTGATTGTGGTTCGGTTGCTTCGCCAAATCGTGAAACTGAAGGCATGAAAGATGGAAGTGATGCAATTGCTGACTGGCCAATCCTCAACGCATTATTGAACGCAATCGGAGGTGCAAGCTGGGTATCAGTTCATCATGGTGGTGGAGTAGGAATTGGGAAATCAATCCATGCGGGAATGGTGGTTGTAGCGGACGGAACAAAAGAAGCTGAGAAAAGATTAGAAAGAGTTCTAACTTATGACCCCGGGATGGGAATTGTCAGACATTCAGATGCGGGTTATGAACAGGCTATAGAGAATGCAAAAAAATGGAATGTTAAAATTCCAATGTTGAAATAATTATTAAATCAATTTCTATGAAAATAATTTTCGTCTTATTCTTTTTATTCATGGTACCCGCAATTACATTTTCACAAAGTGGTGAAAAAGTATTTGATAAAGAACACTGCACTTTTAAAGGTTTTCTTCTTAGTGGAAAAATTCAATTTGTGGATTCATTCCCGGATATAACTGTACAGGTTGTCGAATCATTTCCGGATCTGAAAGTGAAAATAGTATACTCCTTCCCTGATGATTGTGGAGAATGGCAGATTGTTGATTCATTCCCGGATGTTAAAGTAAAGATTGTTGAATCATTTGCAGATATTAAAATAAAATTTGTTGAGTCATTCCCCGGGATACCTTAAACAGGACAAATGATTAAAGCAAAAAGACTAAATAAAAAATATTATCTAATTCCAGTAAAATGTAAAAACAAAGAGGTTTAATCATGAAATTAAAAGTATTAGTAGCAGATAAATTTCCTGAAAAATATATTCAACAAATGAAAGACCTTGAACTTGAAGTTAATTATCAACCTAAACTTGGAGAAAAAGATCTTGTTGATACAGCAAAAGATGTTGACATCCTGATTGTCAGATCGACTATTGTAAATGAAGAGACAATAAAGGCAAGTAAAAATCTAAATTTGATTATCCGTGCGGGTTCCGGTGTAAATAATATTAATATCCAGGCCGCAAATAAAAAGGGAATTTATGTAGCTAACTGTCCCGGAATGAATGCAGTTGCAGTTGCTGAGCTTGCATTTGGGCTAATGCTTTCTTTGGACAGATTTATACCGGATAATGTCTCAGATTTCAAAAAGGGAATCTGGAATAAAGATAAATATTCTAAAGGTCAAGGACTCAAAGGAAAAACTCTTGGGATTATTGGTGTCGGAGCAATCGGGAAAGAAGTTGCCAAACGTGCACATGCATTTGATATGAATGTTTATGGAAAAGATATTTCCAGGATTGAAGGAGTTCAGATAAAAGACTTTTCAGAAATGGATCAACTACTTCCTTTGTGTGATTTAATGACCATTCATCTTCCTGCTACTCCCGAAACAAAAGGATTATTTAATAAGAAGATGTTCAGCTATATGAAAGATGGTGCTTTATTAATCAATACTTCACGTCAGGATGTAATTGTTGAAGAAGATTTGCTTGAAGCCATTAAAGAAAAAAATATTCGTTATGCATGTGATGTTTTCAAAGGTGAACCAGAGGGAAAAACCGGAGAAGTAAAATCACATTTCCAGGATAATCCGAATATATATGTAACACATCATATTGGTGCTTCAACAGGACAAGCACAGGATGCAGTTGCTGAAGAAACAATAAACATAATTAAAAGATACACACATAGTGGAATAATTGATCACTGGGTAAACCGTGCAAAGATAACTGACTCACATTACCAGCTTGTAGTAAAGCATTTTGATAAACCTGGTGTTCTGGCCAGTGTGCTCGATTTGTTAAGAGAGGGAGATATAAATGTCGAAGAGATAGAAAATGTAATTTTTGATGGTGGAATTGCTGCTAGCTGTACAATGAAATTAAGGAATGGTGTGCATGCTGATATGTTGAAAAAGATGAGTGAAAATCAGGATGTTATTAGTGTTAGTCACGTAGAAATTTAATTTTAGATTAAAAAAGGCGGCTCAATGAGTCGCCTTAATTTTTATTATATATCACACAAACTTTACTTCAAAAATATCTTTCAATATCCCGTAGAAAAAGGGTAAACGGATTAATTGATTGATTCCTTCAACATCCTGATCAGTAAAATTAAAAAAAACTTTATCCAAGTTATTTTGAATCAAGCTTGCGCTCGAAAAATCAAAATCTACCTTCGATGATTTTTGTTGCCCGTTACTTAAACCAACTTTCATTTTCCCAGCATATTCTGTTAATAAATAAACATCAGGCGAAGCAAGAATAAAATTCACGAATGGTGCAGAAATAATCTCAACAACTTCTTCTGCAAAACTTATCGCACAGTTAATCCTATCGTCCCTAAAATTATCATCGCCAACAATTATGAGGTTATCGTTATTTTCTTTGGGAGGAAGTTTTGTCTGGATATTAATATTGATTTCTTTTTTATAAAGTTCATTGAAAATTATTTTGGAAAGTAATATTTCAACTGTGGAAACATCCCCGGCAATTTTTATTTCACTGATGTCGGATTGATCCGAAAAATAGATATATGAATTTGATAATGAACCTTCGAATGAAATCCCGACATCTCTGGAAACAAATAAATCTTTATTAGTTACAAGATCCATGGTAGGAATTAGTCCGATTGTTTTATTTTGTTTAATCAAAGAAGTAATATTCGCTGAAGGGTTAAAAACAATTTTCGATTTTAAATTATCATCAAGCTGGTTAATGAATATGCGACTAAAAATGTTATCAGGAAAAAACAATTTCATAATTTTACAATAAAAAAGCCGCTGCAAAGAGCGGCTCAATAATAAATAATAAAAGTTATTAGGTAGTCTTAGATTTTATTTTTGCTGCTTTACCCGAAAGATTCCTGAGATAGTAAAGCTTTGCTCTTCTTACATCACCTTTTTTCAATACATCAATTTTGGCAATCTTTGGTGAGTTAAATCTGAAAATTCTTTCTACACCGACACCGCTTGAAATTTTCCTTACTGTAAAAGTTTTTTCAACACCAGAACCGCGTACGCCAATGACATCACCTTCAAAAGGCTGAATTCTTTCCTTTTCGCCTTCAATAACTCTTACGTGTACTTTAATCCGGTCACCCGAATCAAATTGAGGTAAATCTTCCCTAACCTGGTTTTTAGTTATTTCCTTTAGTTTTTCCATAATTTTCTCCGTTATTTAAAATCAGCTTTTAGCTGAATTATATTCCCGCCATTTTTTAGTTAAAATTTTTGATTGTTTTTCTTTCCATTTTTTTATTTCAGCATCATTGCCCGACAGTAAAACTTCAGGTACCTTCATGTTCTTGTATTCTGCAGGCCTTGTGTAATATGGAGCTTCAATTTTTTCTCCATCCTGAAATGAATCCAGCAGTGCGGCTTCACTATCATTTAGAACTCCCGGAATTAATCTTACAATAGAATCAATAATAATTAAAGCCGGAAGCTCGCCACCTGTTAGCACAAAATTTCCTATTGAAATTTCATCTGTTGCAAAATGAACTCTAACGCGGTCATCAATTTCTTTATAATGACCTGCAATTAGAATTAT
Source organism: uncultured Ignavibacteriales bacterium (assembly GCA_963822905.1). Lineage (GTDB taxonomy): Bacteria > Bacteroidota > Ignavibacteria > Ignavibacteriales > Ignavibacteriaceae > CAWGJF01. Next base: position 1,104,848 of record CAWGJF010000001.1, on the reverse strand, counting down.
GTTTTCAGCAAGCGAAAACTTGTTAGCTGATTGCTGATCCAGGATTTTACCTTTTGGTGTTGTAAAAATAATATGCTGGTATTCACGATCAGCTAATAATTTTTCAATACATTCAAAGAACGGCTCCGGTTTTAGCACCATTCCTGGTCCGCCGCCGAAAGGTTTGTCATCAATTTGTTTATGCTTGTTGTACGCATAATCACGCAGATTATGGACAATAATTTTTACTTTCTTTTTATCCTGAGCTCGTTTTAATATGCTATTCTTAATCGGGCTTTCAAGAATTTCAGGAACAGCTGATATAACATCAATCCTCATCATCAGGATCTAGATCCAGATCTTTCAGTTTTATTATTTTTTCGCCGGAATCGATTTTATCAATATAAGCAAGAACAAAAGGGACTAAAACTTCTTTTCCATTTGTATCGTTTATAACAAGCACATCGTTTGCGGGTGTATTAATCACGTCAACAACAATTCCAACTTTTTCATTTCTTGAAAAGACACTGCTGCTAATTAAATCATGAATGAAATAATTATTTTCTGGCAGTTCAACTTTTAATTTTTCATCAATGTAAATTTCTTTACCGACTAAAACACTGGTCTCACGTTCAGAATAAAAATTAAAAAACTTAAAGAGAAAAAAACCTTTATGTCTTTTTACGTTTTCAACTATAAAAAGTTTTTTTTCGCCCCAAAAGTCAAGAAAAATCTCTTTAAGACTTTCAAATCTTTCAGGGAAGTCCGAATAAATTTCAGCTTTTACAAATCCTTCCTTATTATAAACAGAAGTTATTTTTGCAATTAAAAAATATTCGCTCACTTCTAGCGATTACTCCACGTAATCAATCAAGAATTTCCAGTATTGCCCTTTTTCCTTCCTTTGCAGCAATTGCCGTTAGCAAAGTACGCATTGCTTGTGCAGTCTTTCCTTGCTTCCCGATAACTTTTCCAACATCATCGGAATTAACTTTAAGAGAAAGAACAACTTTTTTCTCCTCTGGCGTTTTTTCATCTACATCGACACTTTCAGGATTATCGACTAGGTGTTTTGCGATGAATTCGATGAACTCTTTCATGACCGGGGGCCTCCTATATTAGAGCTAGGTGCTATATAGAATTATGTACAAAAAAAAGATTTATACAATTTCGACTGATATCGAAATTCCATTCAACCACCTTTTTATTCAGAAGCAGCACCCTGGGCTTCTGTTGTACCTTCATCAGTCTTTGCTTCTTGTTCCCCCTCAGATTTTTTTTCTGAACCGGCAGTTTTCTTTTCTTCTTTAGCTTTTTCTTCTTTGGCTAGTTCTTTTTTTGATTTTTTCTTCTGTGCTTTTTTATTTTTTCCTGCTTCTTTTAATTTTTGCCAGTTCTCAATTTCTTCCTGTATTTTTTCTTCAGGTAACTTTTTCTTTAAAAGTTCTTTCTTTAGTGTTATACCCTTTTGTCTTAACAGACTTTTTACAGTGTCTGTAGGTTGTGCACCATTACCCAACCAGTAAAGCACTCTGTCTTCTTTTAAATCTACAGTGTGTGGTTTCGTCAATGGATTATAAACACCAACTGCTTCAAGAAACTTTCCATCTCTTGGTGAACGGGCATCTGCGGCAACAACTTTATAGATCGGTTGTTTTTTCTTACCCATTCTTCTTAATCTTAATTTTACAGCCAATTACTTAACCTCCGGATTTTTTCCTTTATCAATGAAATTTAAAATTATTTAATGCTGATTTGCCAAACCCTTTTTTCGAAAGCTGGCTCATCATTTTTTGCATATCACCAAATTGCTTCACTAATCTATTCACATCCTGGATAGACGTTCCGCTTCCTCTGGCAATTCTTTTTCTACGATTACCATTTAAAACTTTAGGAGTTCTTCTCTCTTCAAACGTCATAGAATTAATGATCGCTTCAACCTTCACAAATGCTTTATCATCAACCTGAGCATTTCTCATCTGTGAATTCAGCCCTGGTATCATTCCGAGAAGTGAAGATAAAGAACCCATTTTCTTAATAACTTTAATTTGCTTAAGAAAATCATCAAAATCAAATTTATTTTTTCGAAATTTTTCTTCGAGTTTTTCGGCTTCATTTTCGTCGAATGACTCCTGAGCCTTCTCGACAAGTGAAACAACATCACCCTTGCCAAGAATTCTGGAAGCCAGCCTATCAGGAAAAAAGATTTCCAAATCGTCAATTTTTTCACCATTACTTACAAATTTGATTGGTTTTCCAACAACTGACCGAATTGAAAGAGCTGCACCACCTCTCGAATCGCCATCGAGTTTAGTCAGCACTATTCCATCAAAATTAACTTTTTCATTAAAAGCTTTCGCCGAATTTACTGCATCCTGCCCGGTCATCGAGTCTACAACGAACAAAGATTCAGCAGGTTTCACTAAATTTTTAATATCAGCAACTTCATTCATCATTTCCTCATCAACATGAAGCCGTCCTGCGGTATCAAAAATTACTGTATTGAAACTATTCTCTTTAGCAAACAATAATGCTTCTGAAGAAACTTTACGAGCATCTTTTTCTTCAATAGAAAAAACTTTTACGTTTATTTTTTCTCCCAAAAGTTTTAATTGTTCAATTGCAGCAGGACGATAAACATCCGCAGCTACAAGCAATACTTTTCTATTTAAATTTTTAAGCCGGTTTGCAAGTTTGGAGGTAAAAGTTGTTTTACCTGAACCCTGAAGTCCAACAATTAAAATTGAAGTGATGCCGGAGGGGTTTAGATTTATCTCGGTTTGTGAGCCGCCCAGAAGAATGGTCAATTCATCATAAATTATTTTCGTGATCAATTGTCCCGGGCTAATTGAAGCTATTACTTCCCTGCCCAAAGCCTTTTCCGAAACTTTCTCAATAAATTCTTTTGCGACTTTATAATTAACATCAGCATCAAGCAAGACCCTGCGAATCTCCCTGAGAGAATCAGAAATATTTTTCTCAGTAAGTTTCCCCTGCCCTCTTACTTTTTTGAGTGCAGTTTCAAGCTTTATTGATAAATCTTCAAACATTATAACAGATAAAAATTAAAAATGATACTTCTTTTAGCTGGCTTTAAGTGCGTTAGCTCCGGATACTATCTCAAGAATTTCTTTAGTAATTGCGGCCTGTCGTTCTTTATTATAAGTAAGATTTAATGACTTAATCAACTCCTGTGCATTAGTCGTTGCATTATCCATGGCAGTCATCCTGGCTCCTAGTTCAGCAGCATTTGACTCGAGAAGAATTCTCCACAACTGAGCTTTTAAGTGTTTTGGGATAAGATGTTCAAAAATTTGTTTTTGGGATGGTTCAAAAATATAGTTTGGTTGATGATTTTTATCATTGGTTTTTGTGATCACCGGTATTGGCAGAAATTGTTGAACATCAATCTTTTGCTGAATGATAGATACAAACTGATTATATATTATCACAACTTTATCAAACTTTCCTTCCAAATAACCAGAGATTAATTCTTCACCAATTTTTAAACCGGCTGAATATTCCAGTGAGGAAAAAATATCAGTTGTTTTACCAATATGGTTATAGTTCCCTTTACCAAAAAATTCTGAACTTTTTCTTCCAACTGTGTAAATCATCGGTTCAATATTTTGAGCTTTCAGTTCCTCATTTATGTAACGCATTGCTTCTTTTAAAATATTCGCATTAAATGCACCGCATAATCCCCTATCAGAAGTAACTACCACAACACAAATGTTTTTAACATCACGTGAGAAAAGGAATGGATTATTAGCTACATCAGTATCTGAAGCAAGATCGGAAATCATTTCAATTATTTTTTTTGCATAGGGTCTGGCATTAATTATTCTGTTCTGCGCTCTACGTAACTTTGCAGTTGCAACCATTTTCATTGCTTTAGTAATTTTCTGTGTGCTTTTTACACCCGTTATTCTTGTTTTTATATCTCTTAATGTAGCCATCTTATATCCAGACTATTAACTGCTTTTCCTGAATGTCGCAGTGAATTCTTCCGCTGCTATTTTCAAATTTTCTTCAGTTTGCTGTGAAATATCTTTTTCTTTTTTAATTGATTCAAATATTTCCTTGTGTTTTACTTCGATGTATTCTAAAATTTCTTTTTCAAATCTTTTTATGTCATGAACAGGAATTTCTTCAAGGAAACCCCTGGTACCAAGAAACATACTAACCACTTGTCTCTCTACTGGTATCGGGGAATATTGACCTTGTTTCAACAATTCAACAAGTCTTGCGCCTTTAGCCAAAGTTTTTAAAGTTGATTGATCCAGATCAGAACCAAATTTTGCAAATGATTCAAGTTCACGATATTGTGCAAGATCAAGCTTCAATCTTCCTGCAACTTTTTTCATTGCTTTAATTTGTGCATTTCCACCAACTCTTGATACAGAAATACCTACGTTAATTGCAGGTCTTACACCGGCATTAAATAAATTTGATTCAAGGTATATCTGTCCATCTGTAATTGAAATTACGTTTGTAGGAATATAAGCTGAAACGTCTCCCTGCTGAGTTTCAATAATTGGTAACGCTGTTAAACTACCGCCACCAAGATCGTCACTTAATTTTGAAGCTCTTTCAAGTAACCTTGAATGAAGATAAAAAACATCACCAGGATAAGCTTCACGTCCGGGAGGTCTTCTTAAAAGCAGAGATAGTTCTCTGTATGCTGCAGCCTGTTTTGATAGATCATCATAAATTACAAGAGCATGTTTTCCATTATCTCTAAAGTATTCACCGAGTGTAGCACCGGAATATGGAGCAATAAACTGAAGCGGAGCCGGTTCCCAAGCTGAAGCTACAACGACAGTTGTATATTCCATGGCTCCATGCTCTGCCAATTTTGCTACAACCTGTGCAACAGTTGAACTCTTCTGACCAATAGCGACATAAACACAATAAACAGGACTAACACCAAGGCTTTTTGCTTCTTCAGTATGAGTAAATTTCTGGTTAATTATTGCATCTATTGCAACTGCAGTTTTACCAGTTTGCCGGTCACCAATAATTAATTCTCTCTGTCCTCTTCCTATCGGAATCATAGCATCGACAGCTACAATACCAGTTTGGACAGGTTCTTTTACTGGTTGTCTTTGAATTACCCCAAGAGCTTTTCGTTCTATTGGTAAAAATTTATCCGTGTCGATTGCACCTTTCCCATCAATTGGAAAACCGAGAGGATTTATCACACGGCCAAGCATTGCATCTCCTACGGGCAGTGATGCAACTCTTTTTGTTCTCTTTACTGTATCGCCTTCTTTTACTAATGAACTTTCTCCGAATAAAACACATCCCACACTATCTTCCTCAAGATTGAGCACCATACCAAAAACATCATTAGGAAATTCAACAAGCTCACTAGCCATAACCTTACTTAGTCCATACACACGGGCGATTCCATCTCCGACCTGTAGAACTGTTCCTACATCATAAATATCAACTTCACTTTCATATCCGGAAAGCTGTTTTCTTAGTATCGCTGATATTTCGTCTGGTTTAACTTCTGCCATTTTAAATTCCTTTTTTGCTTCTTTTAATTTAAAGCTTTACTTCCTTGAATAAATTCTTTTCTCAGCAAATCAAGCTGGTGTGAAATTGATGCATCATAAAGTGTATCACCAACCTGTGCAACAAATCCACCAATCAATTCATTGTCGATTGAATATGATAATTCAACCTTCTTATTCAAGATATTTCGTAGCTTTTGGTTCAACGAATTTTTCTGTTCAGCGGAAAAATCAAAAGCTACTTTCACTTTTACTTTTACTATTCCGAAATGCTCATCAACCAGAGCAAGAAACTGACTGGCAATAGATTGCATAAGGTTTTCGCGTCTTTTATCAATAACGAATTCGAGAAAGGCAATAGTTTCTTTGCTGAAGTGTTTTTCAAAAATATCTTTAACTATATTTTTTTTAATTTCTGGTCTGACAACAGGGTTATCAAAAGCCTGGACAAGATTTCTATTCTTATCCAAAGTTTCAGAAAAAAGCTGCATATCAGTTTGGACTCTTTCCAGGTTCTTTTTATCCAGCGAATCTTCAATTAACGAAAGTGCATACCTATGTGATACTTTTACTTCAGACATCTTAATTTTTGCTTACATCTTTCAAATATTCGTCAACAATTTTTTTATTCTTATTTGCATCAAGATTTTCACGCATAATTTTACCAGCAGCATCCACAGCAAGATTTGCAATCTGATCTTTCAATTCATCAAATGCAGCATCTTTTCTTCTCTGGATTTCCGCAGATGCGTCCTCGATAATTTTCTTTGCTTGTTCTTTGCTCTCTTTCGTCAATTGTTCTTTCAGGTTAGCCGCATACGAACGAGTCTGCTCAATTATTTTTTTTGCTTCATCCTCAGCTTTGGAAAGATTAGCCTGGTTTGCTTCCAGAATTTTCTGGGCTTCCTCTTTAGCTTTTTCAGCTTTTTCAAGAGATTCTCTTATCTCCCTTTCTCGTTGATCAAGAGCTGAAAGAATTGGCTTCCAGGCAATTTTTTTAAGCAGAAGCAATAACAAAACAAACGTTATTACCGTCCAGAAAATCAATCCTGGATTAACATCAAGCAACGTTCCGCCGCCTTCGCCGGAAGCTATTACTGAAATCAAATTAATGAATGCAATCTGCATTATAATACCCTTTGTTTAATGAGGCTTAATCAGTTAAGCTTTTATTGCAAGCAGAATACAAATAACTAAACCGAATAATGCAACACCTTCAATAAGTGCAGCTGCAATAATCATTGAAACCCTGATGGCACCGGTTGCTTCAGGTTGTCTTCCTGTAGCATCCATTGCAGAAGCTGCAAGTCTTCCGATTCCTATGCCTGTGCCAATTACAACAAGACCTGCTCCCAGGCCAGCTGCCAACCATGCTAAATCCATTATTTACTCCTTTAATTATTTTTATTTTTGATTAATGATCCTGATGTACTGCCATCCCAATAAAAAGGGCTGACAACATTGTAAAAATATATGCCTGAATAAATGAAACTAAAATTTCCAGTAAGTAGATGAACAAAGCAAACGCAATTGATATTGGTGCAATCACAAATGTGTTCATAAAAAATATCAATCCAAGTAATGAAAGAATAACAACATGCCCTGCAGTCATATTTGCAAAAAGTCGAATAGCAAGTGCAAACGGTTTTGTAAATAATCCAAGCAGTTCAACAGGTATCATAATGGGTAATAACCATAGCGGCACACCATGCGGAACAAGACCTTTCCAGTATTTGAAAAACCCATTGTTTATCATTCCACCAAATTGAGTGAACAGGAAAGTTGCAACTGCCAGTGTAGCAGTAACTGCTAGGTTGCTTGTAAAAGTTGCCGAATAAGGTAATAACCCTAAAAAATTCCCGAAAAGAATAAAAAAGAAAACCGTTAGTAAGTATGGTAAAAAAGTTTGGTATCCTTTTCCGATTGTTGGGATTGCAATTTCATCTCTGACAAAAACTATGAGAATCTCAAATAAATTTGTAATGCCTTTTGGTATTAATGATTTTTTATACCTGGAAGCGACATAAGAAAATGTGATAAGGACAAGCAAGGCACCCAAAATCATAAAGACAGTATGTTTTGTTGGAGTAATATCGATTCCAAATAACAATGGAAATTGAGGAATATGGATACTGCCTAATGGTTCGAAATTCAATGTTCTTTCGTCCATAATATGGTGAAGTATCCATCCGCTGTCAGAATTTCCACTTTTTGACAAGCTTTCGGTTACTGTATGTAGAGTATCAGCGATTAAACTTTCGGACATAATTTGGTTAAATTTTCCCTGATTTCAGGTAAAAAAGCTCACTTATTAAGAAAAAAAAGTAAAAAAATAAGAACGAAAATATAAAACTTAGCGGGTTTAATTCCAAGAAATACAAGGCGATAAATACCATGGAAAGCATTACTCCCAAACGAAAAAGAATTCCACCAATAAGTAGCCCAAAAAAATTGTTGAACGAACGGATTTTCATTTTTTGCAAAAATAGAAAACCAATAGAAAAATTCAGCAGACCAAGTAAAAATCCCGCAAGGACTGGAAGAAAATATACTGATGGGAATAGATCTAGAATTATTAAAATTGGAAATATGAGAAAGATTAAGAAACTGATAAAAACTACTTTTATAAAGAATTTCCCCGGCATTACTTTTTATCAGATTTCAAAACTGTTTTTATGAAGTTATATAAAGCAACTGCCATTCCAAGAAAAGAAAAAATAATAGTAAGAATCGGCTGGGTATCGAATTCACCATCCAGCCATATTCCTAAAAAAACTAAAACCACAACAGTTACCGCAAGCTGAACACCGAGTCCAAGATAAGGTGTGATTTCCTTGTAGAAATCTGTACCTACTTTAAATTTATTAGGATCCGGTTTCATTACTTAGGGATGACGACGAAGACTTGTATGGCTCCTTTGTTTCATTTCTCATATTGCTCTTGCCATCGAATTTAGCACCTGCTTCAATTACCAGAATTTTTGTAATCAAATCTCCCTTTAAATTCGCTTTGGCTTCCAGAACAAGTTTGTCTTTTGCATTTACTGAACCGTGCACTTTACCTCCGATTGTAATGATGTCAGCATTTATCTGTCCTTCAACTTCACCCATTTCCCCAACTGTGACATTTCCCTTGCAATTAACATCTCCCCGTATTTCCCCATCAACACGAATACTGCCATCGCTGGTAATTTTGCCTTCCAGTTTTACACCGGTACTAATTATTGTTATGTCGTCAGAATTTCCATTCATAGACTTATTTTTCAACTTTCCTCCTGTTGCTAATAATTTACAATTAAATTTTGCGGATCAAGTGTTTTGCCATCTTTCCAGATCTCGAAATGGAGATGAGGACCCGAACTAAGTATTCCACTGTTTCCGCTAAGTGCAATAATTTCTCCTTGCTGAACTACTTCTCTTTCTTTTTTTAATAATGAAGAGCAATGCTTATACAATGTTAAATAAGAATCCTGGTGACTGATTATTATTGTGTAACCATAATCTATTGTATAATCAGCAAAAATAACATAACCACCGGCACTTGCGTAAACCGGCGAACCTTCTTTAGTTACAATATCAATTCCCAGGTGACCGCGTTCAGTATCATACTTTCTGCTGATGAATCCTTCGGCTGGTTTAATAAAAAATATTGACTCGGTTTTAGGTCCATCAGTTTTGAAAAGACTTAGTAATGCTTTTAATATATTTCCACCGGCAGGAATTGATTCGGGCTCCAAAGTTGAGTCAATAACTTTTGGTAGAGAATCAGAGTATGTTGAATCTGATAATATCAGGGAATACATAAGTCGCTTATTGGTAGCTTTTAAGCCCTGCAGTTCCCTGGCAAGAAAAATCATTTTGCTATTTAACTCCGAAATTTTCTCTGTGTCGTTAATATTTATTCCATATTTACCCGGTAAAAAAAGCCTGTTAACTCCGGTGAATGTTATAATATAAAATCCGGCAATTAAAACTACCAGGGAATAAATGATAAGAATTGCTACAAACTTAGTCATTGTAAATTGTCTGCTTTGTGTACTATGTGATGTATCATCGGGAATAACAAGTACTGAAAAGCTTTTAATGTTTTTAAAATATTTTAATAGTGGGATTTTCATTGTAGAATATTTATTTATCTTTTATGCTAAGTTAACTTATCTTATTTAACAAATCCATAAAATTAGTTGCCCCTTGCCTTATTAATTTCGGTTCATTTCCTGTCAAATCAATTATAGTGGAAGAAAGAACAGAGTGTTTCTTCTTTGAATAAAAAACTGCATCGACTTTATCAGAAAATTGCATGATGATTTCTTCATAATCATTCAACGGATTTTTACCTTCTTCATTTACGCTTGTTGAAATTATTGGGGAATTTATCCTGTTTAATAATTCAAGACAAAATTTATTTGAAGGGATTCTGAAGGCTACAGTATTTTGTTTTAATTGTAACGCATATTTTGGTTTCAACTTTAAAATAACTGAAACGGATGCAGGCCAAACTTTATCTATTTTGTTTAGTGATATGGGATCCGTTATAACGAACTCTTCAATTAATTTTATGCTGCCGATCAGAAAAATAAAATTTTTAGATTTATCCCTTTTTTTTAATTGATTTATTCTTCCTTTTACCTTTTTATCAAATGGATTTCCACCAATTCCGTATATAGTATCTGTTGGATAAATAAAGATTCCATTTTGGATAAAAATATTTTCTGCTTGAATCAAGGACCGTTTAAAATCGCTATCAATGTCGAATACATTATTCATCTACTCATTAACTCTAGCGCTTTTTCAACAACTAATTTTGACTCAAGCTTTTTAGCACATTCAAATGTTCCCAATGGACAAGCATTATAACCGTGAATTCCACATGGTTTACAATTCAGATCATCAAAACTTATAAATGCACTTTTAGTATTGTAGGGATAAAATCCGAATTCAGGAGTTGTAGAACAATAAAGCATTACCACCGGGATATCTACGCACATTCCTAAATGTGCAGGAAGACTGTCATTTGCGATTAACAATTTCGAATACTTAAGTAATGCAGCAGATCCAATAATTGAAAACTTACCAGCAGTATTAATAATATTTTTATTTACTTCCAGTTCCTGGCAAAGTTCATAATCCTTTTCAGAACCGATCAGAACTATTTTATTTTTTCGCATACTTAATGATTCAATAACTTCTTTAAATTGTTCGATAGGATATTGTTTCGTTCCCCATATGGAAGCAGGAGCAATTGCAATAAATTTTTCTTCTAATCCATTCTCCCTTTTAAATTCACTTATCTGTGTATTGATCTTATTATCTATTTTTATCTCCGGAAGTATTTTCCAATCTTCATTTCCAAAAATATCACCTGATAAGAACAAATTTCTCTTAACTTCATGATCGTGAATATTATAGTGAACCACTTTTTTAAATGCATAGCTTAAAGAGCTATTATCAAATCCGAAGGTTTCTTTTGTTCCCAGCAACAATGTTGTTACGGCAGAGCGTAAAGAGCGATGCGGAGAATAGACAACATCATAGGAATTTTGTTTTATAGATTTGATAAATCGTATCAAAGCGAAAATAGATTTGTGTTTCTTTTTCTTATCCATTACAATTACTTCGTTCACAGAATCAGAAGACCTGAATATTTCTTCCGTATCCGGGATACATAAGACATCGATTATATCTATTTTATGTTTCTTTTTTAAATACTGGATTAGAGGTAAAGTAAGAATTGCATCCCCGGGAAAAGCAGTCTGAATGATCAATGCTTTTTTAAAGTTATTCATTAATATTTCCATCTTTTATGCATCCATAACCATTGTTCCGGGTATAACCTTATAAATTTCTCAAGATATTTCATGTGTCGATTTGTCAGCTCCAATATTTTTTCATTTTCATCCTCCGGTAAATTCTCTTTACTAATTTCAACCATTTCGGTTTTGTAAGAATAATCGGGCTGTCTTACCGGAATTCCATAAAGCATTGGCGCACCTGTTTTAATAGCCAAAACTGCCGGACCTGTGTGGACCGGAACTTCTTTTCCAAAAAAATTAATTTTCATTGATTCTTTTGGAGCCCTCTGATCTGCAACCATTGCAACTATTTTTTTCTCTTTTAATGTCTGATATGTTTTTCGAATCGATACTCCAAGTGGAACAACTTCATTCAACCACCTGGTTCTAGCCTTGTTCATCCAATTTGTTACATAAGGATTTCTTTGATCTTTAACCACGACTGAAAGAGGTAAATTTAACTGTGCAGAACTAGAAAGCGCTACATATTCCCAATTTCCAAAATGTGCGGATAAAAGAATAACACCATGTTCTTCATTAAACTTTTGTTTAATCAGGTTTAAGTTCTCGAAAGTTATGGAGTTTTTAATTTCTCTATCAGCAACCGAAGGCAAGCATAATATTTCGATTAGTGTTATTAGAAAACTTTTATATGCTCTAAAGGCAATAATATTTACTTCTCTTTTGGGAAGATTTGGAAAAGCGATGTTTAAATTTTCCAGGACAGTTTTCTTACGAATTGGAATCAAGTAATAAAATAAAATAGTCAGCGGTAAAGCACAATATCTTGATATCTTGATACCAAGAAAGCAAAAAAATTTACTCAATAGAATAAATAAAAAATATTCAATCTTATTCTGCATTATTCTAATAATTGTTATCCATAAAAATAAGCAGACATTTGAGAAATCAGAAGAAACAAAATAAAAAAGCCCCGAAGGGCTAAAAATTTATTTCTTATTTAACTTTATTTATTACTGTACAGCAATTCGTCTCGTCCAATTATCATCCCTTAATTCGCCGCGTTTTGTAGAATTTAAAAGCTGGTAATCTGAAAAACCATTAAGATCACCAAAATCAAAATCTACTCCTCCTTCAATATCATTATAGTGCCAGATTTCATATGGTCTTGCTTGTGTTTCATTGGGATATCTTTCAATTTCACTGGGTTCACCATAAATTAAATATACTCTGCCCCGGTCAGTTTTCCAACCGTCTTTCTTCCCAGCTCTAAATTTTTGGTTACATTCCTTTATTCTTTTAAGGTAGTCTAAGTAAAATTTATTAACATTGTCATTAGGATTTTGATCTTTTGAATCCCAGAATTTTTGCATGAACTCTCTTTTCCCCTGTTCGGATGTTATTGATTCGTACTGATCAATTTCATTCTTTGAAGCTATATATTTACATTTCTTAAATAGGTCATCAAGCTCTTCTTGTGACATAGCACCAAAATTACTTGTTATGGTCGATGTTGGCATCTGGTATAGACTATCATCTGCAACAACATTGGGATTATATACAAAAAATTTTTTTGATGAGGAGATTCCAAAATTTGAAACGCTATCAATAAGGTTTAACAATAGTGTATATGTATCAGTTGGCAATTCATAAGTTTTAACAGTTCCTACTTCTACTCTGCTATCTGCTTTCCTGTTAACTCTTTTGCTTTTAGAATTTACAACAACACCTCGACTGTTAAAAACGAACTGATCAATTCTGAGGTCAGTATTATTAGAGCTATCATCTTTGAGGTTATAAAGTTCTGAATAATAAAAAAGCACCGGTTGTGGCTCACCAAAAATTGCTGATGGAGCAGGAGTAATTTCAAAAGTGTTTTTATAAAAAGGTGATGATGTGTGAGGACTTTCCTGCAATATATTAGATGCAAGTTGAATATCACTTAATCCCATCTCCAATTTTAAGAATGGTCTGACTGACACATATTCTGTTATTGTCTTTGAATTTTCACCAGTTGCATTACTGCCTATCATAGTACATTTATAAACACCTTCATCAAGAACAAACTTCAATAAACTAATAACACTTTTCGATAAATCGGAGCTATCCTGTACAACACTTGAAATTAACCAATCTTTATCAACAAATGATTGGCCACTGGATGAATCTGAAATTGAGATATGCAAAACCCCTTTAGCAAAATCTGCACTATCTGTTTGAATGAATGAAAGTGAGTTTAGGTTAAATGCATAATAAAACTCCACTAAATTTGAAGTTGAATCAAATGCAAATTGTGCATAGTCAAATTCAAAATTCATTTTATTTTGACCTAATATGACTACAGGAAAAAGCAATACAATTAGTAATATATTTTTCATTAAAAACCCGATTGAATACACAAAAATAAAAAAGCGTCTATTGCAAAATCAACAGACGCTTTTTACTACAAATCTTAATAATTACTGAAAAGACAATTTAACAGTAAAGATATGGTTAGCACTTGGAAATTCTTTTACATCACGGAATGCATAATCAAAAACGACTCCTATTCCACTCTCAGTCTGGTATTGTAAACCAGCTCCTGTAGTAAACCCATAGATTGATTGATCAGTATTCTGCATTGTAAGATTATATCCTCCTCTTAAAAAGAAATAATTCATAAAGTCATACTCAAGACCAAAATGAGCAACATCCTCGTATGAATTATTTGCAGTATATGTGGTTGCCAGTGTAACTGTATTCTGATCATTAAATTTATGATCATAGGCTAAACTCATTTCAAAATAACTTGGGATTTGAAATGGTTCTGTTACAACTTCATAATTACCTGAGCTGCTTCCTTGATTAGAACCAGGAACAGTCGTTGAAGCCTGCAGATCCTGACCTGAAAATTGCATATTAGAACCTATATTTTTTAATGAAGCTCCCATTGATAGGAAATCATTAAAACGATATTGAACACCCATATCAAGAGCAAAACCTACTGCACTTGCGTTTTGAATAGATTCACTAATTAGCTTAAAATTAGTACCAACTGAAATCCTATCAGTTAATACCTTTGAATAAGTTAAAGTAGACGTTAGAAATCCTGGAGAATAAGTTTGACCAGTGCCATCCGGGAAATCAACAGTTGTTACAGGAATTTCACCAAAATCAAAAGTTTTGAAACTTAAGGCGATAGACCCCAGATCTCCAAGACTTGTTGAAATAGCAAAATAGGAAATATTAATATCTGCAATATAAGTCATATAACTAAACATAGCTTCAGTTCCTGGAGTTAAATCAAGACCAGCAGGATTATAGTATGTTGATTCAAGTCCGCTTAGCTTAGCTAAAAATGCACCACCAGTTGCAATTCCTCTTGCTCCAACCGGTATTAATAACTCTTCCGCACCAGAAGTACCTTTTCTGCCAACATCGCCGGCATAAAGAGAAACTGCTACAAGCATCACGAGTATTATTGTAAAAATATTTTTCATTTGTCTGTACTCCAAAATTTAAATAATATTAGTCAGGGGACAATCCAGAGATCGTCCCCGTAAATTTTTAATATTTCTGCAATTGCTTTTGTGGCATTATAATAGTGAATTTCAAAATTTTCTGACCATATTTTGGAGAATTCACAATTGCAATATAAAATCCAGAAGCTACCCTTACACCTGATTCGTTCTTCAAATCCCATTGTAAAAATGGCGAAGTTGGTGAAGGTTTATCCGCAATTGTAAGAGTTCTTAACTTAAGACCAGATAAACTATAAATAGAAACTGTTATATCATCTGAAGGCAAATTTGAAAAAGTAATAAAAGGATCGTCAGATGGTGAGTTTGTATAACTCGTTGCGGGATTAAATCCATACAGCGGATTTGGAAAGACAGTCACCTTATCCCAGAGTTGTTTTTGCTGACTTGATGAAATTGTATTTGGCGCAGTTTGAAATTGATAAACATCCTCTTCAGTATATGGATACTGATCAACAGGAATTGCTAAAACATCTCCGGTTGAATAAAATGAATTCATATCTTTTCTTTGCAATCCTACAACATACATCGTATTGAAATAAGGAGAACTATATATTCCTCTTTGTTCCTCAGTAACACCGATTGCATCAACCGGGATATTTTGAACAAAAATGGGAGATGCCTTTACTAAATCTGCCCAGGCTGTTACGGTTCCTCCGGGAGTATTAAAATCACCTCCAGTGAATTCTATCTGCTGACCATTTGGATCGTATGGAGAATTAAAAATATAAATGTATTCACGAGACGCTCTGATAGAATCTTTAGGATCCCATACTCCATCCGGTGTTCCATCAATTACCCCCTGATTAAGTCTTTGGCTCGATTCTAAAAATCCTACTGCAAGTTGAGTTGCCTGATCAGAAAAAGCAGGATCAACTAACCAAGCCGTAAAAGGAACATCAACAAACCCATTTGGTCTATCATTTTGTGTATCCCAATTACCGACAGGACTTCTATTTGCTGTATCACTGGCCGTTACGCCGGCAGCATATATATAGGAATTTCCTTGTGTTATTGCATTTCCTTTATAACCATTTAAATACCTATATGCTTTACCCTGAGTTCCAAATCTTAATTCAACACGTCGTATATCTTTTGCCCTTATTTTATCTGATTTTTTGCTTGGAAATCCTGTTGGAATACCAACATTAATATTATTTGTCACCAAATCATTCCCAACATAAGTTACTCCAGATCCATTTGTATTTATACTAAATGGATCATACCAGATAGAATTTGAAGGTGTATATTCAGGTGTCCCAATTTCAGCAGTAATATCTTCAACCCTAGGAATAAACCCATCAATTATATTTTCAGCAACAGAGGTTTCTCCATAGGTATACGCTTTGCTAGAGTCAACTAGAAGGGTATTGGTTAAAGTATTTATCATTTTCCAGTACATACTATATATAGTAGAAGCACTATCTCTGAAAAATGTGATTTCATATTGATCAGATCCTAAGTCATCAAAATTTACAACATCAAATCCCACATTACCGGTTGAATGCCCAGCAATTCTATCTGCAGGTTGAACTTCAACAGGTGGATTGTATAAGTCTTCAGACATTGTAACAATAGTGATTTTGGGTATATTTTCAACTAATCCAACGAACGATTGAGAACTAATATAGTAATCACCCTGTGTTCCCACTGGTTGAGTCGGATCATCCTTGTATACTAATGCGTAATAGTTTAATGAATAAGAAGTTATTGAGAAGTAATATGGTCTCCCTTTGACTAGTGGAGCGCCTGTAAATGGATCTTGTGTAATTCTCAGTCTTATTCTTCCGGTTTGTTGATTTCCATAAACACTCTTATCGAGAAGGTTGCTAGAATCAGGGGCTTCATATAATAACTCTATACCGCCTGTATTTGCATTTTGATTGTAAACATTAGATATAAAATCTTGAGCTGTAAATCTGGCTACAAGTGTACGATTTGGTTGATTATTTACAGTAACTGAGGTAGTATTAGATTTGTATGCATAAATATTATATCCTTCAAAATGATCATTATAAGCTTCTGTTGAATCTGTGAAGGATACTTGTGGTGTAGTGTTCCATAATAAATCAATAAACTCCTCACCTGTACTAACCTGAAGATTAACCGGTGGGGCTGGTGAAGGAGCAACAAAGTTGTGATCAAAAATAAACTGTGCACCATCATCGATTTGTTGAGTAACAGTAATTGAATTTAAAGGATTTGCACCTTGTCCAACAACATACGCAGCAACTATTTCATTTTCTTCACCTTTTCTCAAAGTAAATGGTCCGGTATTAGACATTTGTCTAACATCAGCTTTAATAGTATTTAACCATCCTGTGCCTGTTACAGGATCACCAGAATACCAAAATCTAGGATCAATATCGGCACAGTTAGGAAGAGTGTTGCCATTTCCAAAAGCCCAGGTACAAGGATCTACGGTTTCACCCGTAACTGATAAACCAAGCATCAAATTCCTGGCTTCAGTAGCATTCTGAGGATCGCGGAGAACAAGATCTCCATTTATGTACTGAACAAATGAAGAAATTGGCTGATTTCTTGCCCCTGGAATTGTTTCGATTCCTAATAAATTTCCTCGAATACTATATGCAGAATCAAGAGGTTCATCTCCTGCATCATATATTCCATTGCCATTATTATCAATGTATGTAACCCCAGGTAAATATGCGGCAGGACCCGAAAAGAAATCAATCATATAACAAGGTGGTTGATTGCCCCAATCCTGTGGACTTGGATCTTGTAAATAAGTATAACCAGCATTTCGTGTAGTATCACTACCAACAAGATTATGGTTAAAACCATCCGTTTCACCTACATCAGGATCAGCCCATACGCCAAAATATACATCGTCAAGTGTTTCAGGATCATTTGCGCTTAATCCGACGTATTTAATACGGTATCGAACAAATAATAGGTTTCCAATTGCCCCGGACGAGGCAAATGCAAAAACTGTTTGTCTTATTTCAATGCCAAGTGGGCTAATAGTAGACCAGCCTCTTTGTCCTGCAGGCAATCCGTCATTATAAACACACCACGCAGTTTCATCACCTAAAAGATCAGGCGCATCTTCATCAGGATCCCATTTCCCGTTTCCATTCAAATCTTCAGGATTATATGATCCATCATTATTTCCATCGTAAAAGTCTGCACCAAGATCTACTGCATCTTTCCAATCCTGCCAGGATTGGCTGAAAGGTGTATCCTGAGAATTCAGAACATAAATCTGAGCTCTTGGATCAGATTGCCCTGATGAAACCGTTCCGGGAACATAATCTTTCTCAAGAGAGGCCGAAGCAACAGCATTTGCCCACGAATTACCATTGCTTTTTCCACTTAAATAAAAACCACCTGAAAAAAGGAACTCATGGTTACCATAGTAACCATTTGTAGTTCCTCCATCCGGAAGACTTACCTCAGCAATTACACCAGCATTATTGATAGGGATATTAAGATTATTAACGTTCATCCTGTATCCGTCACCAACTTTGCCAGAGGTTGTTTTGCTCAACATTGCAGTAGTTTTGTTTAATTGCTTACCGCTTTTATTATCACTCTTAAATCCATAAGAAAGGACAAAAAGTAGAATTATGAAGGGAGCAAATTTAGAATAATATATTAACTTTTTAATTCTCATTTCAATTTCCTATTACTTATATAAAATATTTCATTTCAGTTATTGAAATTATAAATTTGAAATATCAACTTTTAATCCCAACCTAATCAACCTTGGTATACCATAGTTATTTGGATTACGTTCATAAGATGTATAATCCTGAACATAGCCTTCGCCTAGTTGCTGAGCTGTAGCTTGGGCTTCTGTTGTGTTTAACCAATCAGTAGTATTCGGACTACCCGTTGAACGATAAACAGTCACTGCGTTATCAGCATCCAGTAAATTTTGAATCCACAGATATGGGGATAACTTCACTCCAGCTATATTAAAAGATTTTTCCACACGTAAATCAAGTCTAAATGTGGAAGGTCCATAAGCTGAATTAATATACCCCAAAGTATTTGAGATTATAGTATTATCTCCAACTAAGTTCAACTTATCAACTGGGGTATATGGAGTACCCGAACCATAAGAAACAAGTATGTTAGCATCGAACATTTCAAATAACCCGGCTTCGTCTTCCGGTATATAAAAATCAACGGTTACAGTTGCAGTATGACGTTGATCGAAATTAAGAGGAGCAATTACCTTTGGAGCTAATCGATCCTGATTTCTAAATACAGATGTCTGACTGGAATTCGTCGAAGAACCTGTTCCTTCTGCAACTGAAAAAGTATAGTTAAGAGAAAGTGAAAAATAATTAATTCGACTGACATCAAGAGAAAAAGCTAATCCTTTGGTGGTTCCAAAGTCAGAATTCTCAGGATAAATAGCTGTATGGATTTCACCACCAGGTATTTTTTGCCAGAAGTGATTCTGCACATTCACCAGGTCTTTAATATTTTTATAAAATGCAGTCAAATTAATAGCAGTATTATCTCCAAACATCTGTCTGAAGCCGATTTCATATTGTAAAGTTTCTTCAGGCTTTAAAGCTCCATTTTGACCAAATTGAGGATCAAAACTTCCCTGGTACATTTGTAAATAAGTATATGGACCAGCATAAACATTATTTAATTCAGGGATCTGAATGAATCTACCAAATTGAGCATGGAATACTGTTGATTCAGTTACAGGGAAACCCAAACCAATTCTTGGAGACAATTGAACTTCAGGATCTCTTAATTTAAAATCACCCGGATCGATATTTGCCTGATCGCTGCCTCCATAAAATGGTAGTGAAGGATCTTTAAGTACATATGATTTAATATCAAAATAGTCAACTCTTAATCCTAAATTCAAAACAAGATCCTCTAATTCAAACCTATCCTGTATGTAAGCATAACTTAGAATTGGATTTCTAGGTCTTAAAAATTGATTAGGATTACTACTATTTGTTTCTGTCTGTCCTGTTACATCAAAACCATATGCTGTTGGTTGAAGTTGTTCAAATTTTTCCGCAAGGGTTAATCCGTCATACTCAGGAGACATTACTTGAAATGGATATACAAAGTATCCTCTGTAGGTATGATATTCCACCCCGCCACCAATCTCAAGTAAATGGTTCGCAATCTGAGAAGTAAGGTCAAAATCGCCAGTTAATGCATCATCTACTCTATGCTGATATAATCCGGTTGCATATCCATAAGGTCTGAAAATACCATTCGGATCTGTAGATATTGCAATTGGGTCTCCATTGCTATTATAAACCGGATTGCCATTTGCATCAAGTTGTGCTACCTGTCTAAGTCCATTGCCAGCAAGAATTACTCCTAATTGATTAGCCCAAATGGTACTATCACCATAAGCAAGCAGATTATCACCAAAGAAAGGAAGACCTCTCTTTAAGTCAAAAGATTTATAACCGAGTGTTACATTCCAAAAAGTATTTGAACTGACTGTCTGAGAAACTCTTGCACTATAAGTAAAATTCCGTTCTTTGAACTGGTCATTAAACTTAGAGTCTTGTTTAGACTTAAGCATATCCCAGGACATATATTTACGTAAGTTAATGTTGGTACTTAAATAAACAGAAAAATCACCTAATAAACTTTTGGTTTTTCCAGTAAATCTCCAGATATCTGAAGGATTGTTTGGTTTATTAGTAAATGATTTATCAATAGAAGGGAAATTCAATCCGATTGCAGATGGATCACCATCTTTATACCAGCCTCTTTCTGCTGATAAAAAAATTGTATTACCGGAGAGTCCCGGCCAAATAGGGCCACTAATATTTCCGGAATACAAATTATACCCATAATCATCAAGAAAGGTTGAAGTTACAGCCTCAGCAAAAACCCTGTAAAAAGGATTTCCTGATTTAGTAGTAATGCTGATTATACCAGATTGAGCCTGACCATATTTAGCTTCGTAACCGCCAACCTGGAATGAAATCTGATCAACAGCATTATCACTAACTTGGGAAACATTTCCCCTGTTATATAAATTAGTTTGTGGAACTCCATCTACTATATAGAGTACCTCCGACCCTCTACCTCCACGAACATTAAGAGTTGCGTTTCCCGAAACTCCACCACTGCCTTCCTGAGAGACAACTCCAGCTTGTAAAGAAGCAATGTTAGTTACACCACGAACAGGCAATCTAGATATTTGATCAGCATCAAATACCTTAACAGTGTTTGTAGCTTTTTCTTCAAATAATTTTTTACTCTCAACAACAATGTCAGGTAGAGTAAAATCGGTGGATAGCTCAACATTCAATTCGTATGTGATGTTAGCAACTAGCCTGACATCCCGAATTGTTTTTGAAGCGTAACCTACATAACTTATTTTTAATTGATAAGTTCCAGGAGTAATATTGAGGATGAAGTAATTTCCATCAACATCAGTTGCAGCCCCAAGATTTGTGTTAATGATGATAATATTTGCGCCAATTAATGGCTCTTTTGTATCTGCATCAATTACTTTTCCACTTATTTTGCCCACTCCAGTTTGAGCAAAAAGCGGAGAAGTAAAAAGAAATATCGTCAAAAGGATATTTAGAATGGTAACCAGTTTTTTCATCTCTTCTCCACAAAGATTGTTATAAATTTTATCTGTATTTCATTTAAACTTTGCCCGTTACTTAATAATAATTTATAATTAAAAAAAACGGGCGAATTGACCAAATATTTTTTGGCAAACCCACCCGTTAAATCATGTAAAATATTTTACTTCAGCAACATCATTTTCTTTGAATCAATAAAATTTCCAGCCTGGATTTTATAGATATAAACTCCTGAAGCAAGGCTTGATGCATTAAAATTAATTTCATATGAACCTGCATTTTTAGTTGTATTAACTAATGTTGCAACTTCCCTACCGAGCATATCATAAACCTTCAAGGAAACATTTCCTCTTTCAGCAACAGAATATTTAATCTGAGTTGTTGGGTTAAAAGGATTAGGATAATTCTGATTCAATTCAAATGTATAAGGAATATTTGATTCATTTTCAACACTAGTGGGCACTTCACTAAATTGAACAGGGGCAACATAAATAGATGTAGTCTGTGTTGAATCTCCGTAGGGTCCTGTAAGACCTGTTACATATGTATATAAACTAAAGGCAGTATAAGTACCATCTCCATTAGCCTTTAATTGGGGAGCTAAATGAGCGCAAGTATTATTAATACTATCCGACATAGTTAGGTTTTCAGGAACACTCCAAGCATCAGCCTCATCTAATCGTTTATGACTGAAATATACATCTGCCCAAGGTGTGTTAGGGCTTTTATTTATCCACTGGACAGCCATTACAGTTCCAGTCGTATCCATTGCTACCATTGGCGAAGAACCCATTTGACCTAACCCAGGACCTGCACCATATGTTTTAATATCTAATCCATGGAATATAACTTCTCCATCCCAACCAGAAGCTGTTTCAAAAATATCAACAATGGCATGTGACCAGTCATTAGTATCAGTCAATGCACAAACCAAATGAACGTAACCCCATTTATCTACTTGAATATCACCATCATATTGAACTGTTGTACCATCTGTTGAATCAAAATCAAATTCTTGGTCATATCTTGATAAAGCTGGAATTGATCTCCAATCCGGCACACTAAAATCGCTCCATGTAACTCCTAGATCCGTTGATTTAGTGTAACCCATTGCCCATCCATT
The DNA here is from genome assembly GCA_963822905.1 of uncultured Ignavibacteriales bacterium. Taxonomy (GTDB): domain Bacteria; phylum Bacteroidota; class Ignavibacteria; order Ignavibacteriales; family Ignavibacteriaceae; genus CAWGJF01. Next base: position 1,082,391 of record CAWGJF010000001.1, on the reverse strand, counting down.
AACATCATTCCCTGCTGGCCAAATATTTGAATTATAAGAGCCTATTGCTGAGAAATACTGAACCCCATTTCGCGAAACTCCACCATTAAAATATTGTCCATTACTACTGAAAACAGAATCTTCCCACTGAGGTGGTACAGCTTCATCAATAGTTATAAAATCCTGCGTTTTAAAAGTGTAACAGCTGCATTTAGAGATAAACTTCTTGTAGTCCAGAATACCCAGTTTGAATTATCATCTGCCCAAATAGGTTCCTCGGTACTAAAGTCGCTAACATCTTCTATAATTGTTGAAAATGTTGCGCCAGCTCCAACTGGCTGATCAACACCCCAACCAAGCCATCCAAAAGATGAAGCTCCGGGTAATAATTCGGGCCAGGCATAAGCAGCAGTTGTTGAATTTATATCACCTTTTGTAGAGTTGGAAATACACATGCTTGGATATCTGGATAACTGTTGTGTTGCCGCACTATTTATAGATGCAACCCTTGTCCAGGTTGCTCCAACATCCGTTGAAATATCATACCAAAGTTCACCTGATCCAGTACCATAACTTCCATCAGCTCTATGAACGAAGGCAATAGTATTAGAATAAGGATCGTAAGCAATCGGATTTATATCGGCACTGCCTGTACCAAATACATTAGCCATTATATCAGCTTCGATATAATTACCATCTGCTAAAGCATTTTCAGGTACTGTATTATTAGTAACTGTTGGTTTATCAATTACGAGATTCTTTTTTTGCATTGTATTATTACTATTTTGTGCAATAGCAATTGAGGTAACCAATGCTAAAAGAATAAATAAAACAGGAAATCTTTTAATCATAACGTTCTCCTTAAGTTAGTTTATAATTAGTTAAACAATTTCGAAGGTTAAATATCAAATGACCCTAGAATAATATTATTATAAAATTGTTAAATTTTATCAATGATTCCAAAATAACACTACCTATTTTCTATGTCAAGCTTTGTTTTAAGTAAATATTTCCTCCGAGAAATAACCTTTTTTGATATAAATGTCAATAACTCAAATTTTCCGCTAAAATTAGATAGTTACCGTATATATATCTTTTATTCCGCTAATGGATGAAATTTCAGAAAAAACTTTTTTATTAATTATATCATCTATACTAATCACTGTTAATGCTTCTTCACCTTGTTTAAATCTTCCTAAAGAGAGTCCGGCAATATTAATTGAGTTAGCTGCTAAAACTTTACTAACAGATGCAAGCATACCTGGTTTATCAGGGTTTTTATAGATTAAAAGATTTCCAACCGGGTTAACTTCAACCAGGTAGTCATCAATATTAACAATTCTTAATTCATTACTTCCGAAAACTGTGCCCGCAATTTTTCTTTTTTCATTTTCAGTTTCTACATCAACTTTAAATAAGTTGTTAAAATCAGAATGTTCCTTTGATTTTGTTATGCTGTGAATAATTCCCATTTCTTGTGCAAGAATCGGAGAGTTAATTATGTTAACTGTTTGATCAAGTTTTTCAGATAGCAAGCCCTTCAATACAGAGTATGATAAAATATCTGAATATTTATGAAGCAGTTCCCCGATACAAATAATATTTATTTTCTTTAATTGATTTTTTAGCAATTGTCCGTTTATCTTTCCAATCACTTCCGCAAGAGAAACATACGGTTCAATCTCTTCGATAATACCCTCTTTCATTCCGGAAGCATTGATCGCACCAACAAGAGAGTTTGATTTATAATAATTATTTATCTGCTCAGCAATTTGAACTGCCACTTTTTTTTGTGCTTCCTCAGTAGATGCACCAAGATGAGGAGTGCAAACTATGTTAGGATGAATTAACAATTCGCTACTAAAATCGGGTGGTTCATTTTCGAAAACATCAATACCAGCTGCAGAAACCGTTCCTTCATTAATTGCATTAACCAATTCTTTTTCATCAATAATGCCGCCGCGGGCACAGTTAATAATTTTAACACCTTTTTTGCATAATGAAAAAGTTTCTTTACCAAGCAAATGTTTTGTTATGTCATTAAGCGGCGTATGAACAGAAATGATATCTGAATTAGTAAAAACAGAATCCAGATTGACAAGTTCAACCCCGATTTCATTGGCAGATTCTTTTGAGAGAAGCGGATCATATGTGATGACTTTCATTCCAAATGCTTTTGAACGGATCGCAACTTCCTTACCAATTTTTCCAAGTCCGATTAAGCCGAGTGTTTTACCGGATAATTCTGTGCCCTGAAAGTTTTTTCTTTCCCATTTACCTGATCTTAGTGAACTGTTGGATTGCGGAATATGTCTGCAAACAGATAGCATGAGTGCCATTGTGTGTTCAGCAGCAGAAAGTGTATTTCCACCGGGAGTGTTCATCACAAGGATACCTTTTCTACTGGCAGCATTAACATCAATATTATCAACACCGGTTCCTGCTCTTCCAATAACTTCCATTGATTTCATTTTATCAACTAAGGATGAAGTTACTTTAGTAGCACTTCTCACAATTAAAACATTGTAATCGGAAATCTTGTCGTGTAATTCCTCAACACTCAGTTTAGTGAGATAATCAACTTTGAAGTTATTATTTTCGAGAATAGATGCACATTCGGAATCAACAGAATCCGATATCAGGACTTTTTTCATTTAGAGGAAAATTTAATTGATAATAATTCTGAATAGCTACATTATTTTATTCAGTCTATCAACAATGTGAGTTTTGGGAACAGCTCCAATTATTGTATCCGCAAGTTTACCATCTTTAAAAACTAATAAGGTTGGTATGCTTCTCACACCATATTTGATTGAAGTTTTTTGATTTGAATCAACATCAAGTTTCCCGATTTTCATTTTACCTTCTAACTCAGTAGAAAGTTCTTCAACAATTGGTGCAATCATTTTACAAGGTCCACACCATACTGCCCAGAAATCAATCAACACAGGAATACTTGATTGTAGTACTTCTGTTTCAAAATTGTCATCTGTAAATTCAACTGGTTTCATTACATTATTCCCTGATTTTTAATTCTTATAAAAATGAAATTAATTTAACCGACGTAGCTTACTACGTCTTCACCACCATCGGCATGAATCAGACCACCACTTATCCATTCACCACCTTCTTTACAAAATATTGATATAACCTTTGCTACATCTTCCGGTGTAGTTAAACGGTTCCGGGGATTTTTTTTCTTAGCAACTTCAATCATTTCAACATTGCCAGGAATTTTTCTAAGAGCCGGAGTATCCGTAACACCAGCCATTATTGCATTAACTGAAATTTCCATTTCGCCCAGTTCTAATGAAAGTTGTCTTACATGGGATTCCAAAGCAGCTTTGGCAGCAGAGACTGCACCATAATAAGGAATCGAAGAATGACCACCCGAACTTGTCATTGCAAATATTCTTCCTTTTTTAGCCAGAAGATTATTTAGATATAATTCCTGCACCCAATAAACAAGGGAGTTAGCCATAACATCAAGTGTCATTTCCATTTGGGAATGAGTCAGTGGCTGTTCACCTTCTTTAGGAATAAATGGTTTTAATGTTCCGAATGCTAATGAGTGCATTAAAACTTTAACAATGGATTTTCCATTAAACTTATCTTTTAATTCCTTAACAATTTCTTCTCTCTTGAACTGATCGGCTGCATTAACATTATAAAATAGTGCTTGTGAACCTGTGGATTGAATTTGAGATATTATCTTGTTTACATTATCCATAGTTGCTTGCCTGTCGAGATGGATTCCAACGATATTAAATCCATCCTTAGCAAGCTGAATTGCTGTAGCACCTCCAAATCCTGATGAGGCACCAAGAATTACCGCCCACAAATCTTTATTATTTTCCTGCTCCATAATTATATTCTTTATTCAAAAATTATTAGTAATAATACAAAATCACTCAAATGGAAACAACCTTTTCAAAAGTTCTTAAAGGTTAAATAATATTGTTTAGGTCAAAAGTTTAACGTAATAGAATCTTCAGAAAACAAATTGCTTATCTCTGTCAGAAAAGACTGGTTTAATTCAACCCTATCTTCAAGTGAATATAATTTTCCTTTTCCACCATTTTCAAAAACCCGTAAATAAACCGAAACTTTTCCCTGGTTTTTTTGAATTGCTGGTTTTAGATATCGCAATGAATCGGGCTTAACTGTTTTTTTATCAATTACTATACTAATGGATTTGCTCAATTCTTTTCGCGCTGTCTCCAATGGTAGAAGCTTTTTCACATGAATTTTGACAGCGTCTCCACTACTTTCAAGATCTCCAACGACAAAAACCGGTTCCTCGCTGACAATAAATTTTCCATATTGCTCATATATTTTTGAAAACATAATACACTCGCAAGAACCCGAAAAATCATCAACTGTAAAAAAAGCCATCTGGTTATTTGCACGATCAATTTTCATCCTTACACTTGTTATGATCCCACAAACTTTTACTTCCTGAGAATCTTCGAGTAACTCAGTATCGCCGATCTGGTAATTTGAAAATGATTTATATTCAATGATATATTTTTTTAAAGGATGTCCCGAGACATAAAATCCAATCGCCAGTCTTTCCTTTGCAAGTCTTTCTTTTTCTGACCAGTCTTCAGTTTCCGGTAATTCCGGTTCCTGGACAAGCACTTCTTCAGCATCAGCAAATAAACTATTTTCCGAAGTGATTTTTGAATTCTGAAGCTTATGACTGAATTCGAGTGCAGTTTCAATACTGTTGAAAACTGAAGCACGATTATTATGAATTCCATCAAAAGCTCCGGCAACAACCAATCCCTCGAGCGAACGTTTGTTAACTGTTCTTGTATCAACTTGCATACAAAAATCAAAAATACTTGTAAAATTTCTTCCGATAATATTTTTCACACGAATAATTTCTTCAACTGCTCCTCGACCAACATTTTTTATTGCCGACATTCCGAATCTTATTTTTCCATTCATCACATCAAAATCAGAAGTCGGATGATTAATATCAGGCGGAAGAATTTCTATCTTTAATCTACGGCAATCTTCTAAAAACTTTGAAACTTTATCTGTGTTTTCAAATTCATTTGTCAGGTTGGCTGCAAGAAATTCTGCTGTAAAATGAGTTTTAAGATAAGCAGTTTGATATGCAATATAACTGTAAGCAACCGCGTGACTCTTGTTAAAACCGTAGTTTGCGAATTTATCAATCGCATCAAAAATCTCTGTAGAAACTTTTTTATTGATTCCTTTTTCAACTGCACCCTTAATAAACTTTTCTTTCTGCTGCTTCATTGCAAGAAGATCTTTTTTACCCATTGCTCTTCTAAGGATATCAGCTTCAGCTAAGCTCATTCCTGCAATTTTATTCGCAATCTGAATCACCTGCTCCTGGTAAACAATAATTCCATAAGTTTCTTTTAAAATTTCTTCTAAAACAGGATGGAGATATTTTGTTTCTTTCCTGCCGAATTTTCTATCAATAAATTCATCAATGAAATCCATCGGACCAGGACGATATAATGCATTCATTGCAGCAAGATCTGCTAGACCGGTTGGATTTAATTTTTTCAAATACTCTTTCATCGGTGGAGATTCAAACTGGAAGACGCCTGTAGTCTGTCCTTTAGAAAAAAGCTGGTAAGTTTTTTCATCATTTAAAGGAATTGAATTAATATCAATTTCTTTACTATAATTTTTCTTTATCAAAGCTATGCAATCGCGAATGATTGTAAGTGTGCGAAGTCCGAGAAAATCCATTTTTAGAAGTCCGGCACTTTCAATATCTTTCATATTAAACTGTGTTACAATTTCTTCCTGAGATACTGCATTCGCAAGCGGAACATAATCACTTACATCGCCCGGAGTAATTACAACACCAGCCGCATGCTTTGAAGCATTTCTATTCATTCCTTCAAGAACTCTTGCATGTTTCAGCCATTCCTGCATCAAAGGATCTTTAGAATCTTTCAACCATTTTAATTCAGGAACTTCCTTTAACGCCTGGTCAATAGAATAAACTTTACCAAACTTGGAAGGAATAAATTTTGTTACTTCATTTACTTTTGGAATTGGAATTTTAAGAACACGGGCAACATCTCTTAAAACTGCTTTTGAAGATAATCTATTGAAAGTGATTATCTGGCTTACACAGCTTTCGCCATATTTTTCTTTTACATATTCAATTACTTCTCCCCGCTTGTCATCAGCAAAATCGACATCGATATCCGGCATTGATCTTCTTGCTGGGTTCAAAAATCTTTCAAACAATAAATTATATTCGAGTGGATTGATATCGGTAATGCCGAGTGCAAAAGCGACAATACTTCCTGCAACACTTCCACGACCGGGACCAACCGGAATATTCATTTTCTTTGATGCGTTAATAAAATCCTGAACAATCAAGAAGTAACCGGAAAACCCCATTTCCTTGATTGTATTAATTTCAAAGTTGAATCGATCTTCTACTTCATTTGTAATTTTTTCAACCCTTTTTATCAATCCCTCTTTGGCAAGCTGTTCAAAATAATCATCGGCATTTTTCGAATCAGAATTTTCAGGGATAGGGAATTCAGGGAAAAGATGAGAAGATAAATCCATTTTCAAATCTATTTTTGAATCTATCTCCAGTGTGCTTTCAACAGCTTCAGAATGATCTTTGAATAGCTTTATCATCTCCTTCGAAGATTTAAAATATACCTGGTCAGTTCCGTATCGAAGCTGGGTATAATCTGCACCCATTTTATCACCAAGAAGCAAAAGAATGTTATGCGCAGTTGCGTGATCGTGTTTTATATAATGACAATCATTTGTTGCAACAAGGCTGATTCCCAACTCTTTTGAAAGTTTAGGCATTCCTGCAAGAATGGGTTTATCTACTTCCATAAAATGATTTTGTATCTCGAGATAAAAATCTTCTCCAAAAATTTCTTTATATGTGATTGCTGTTCTTTTTGCTTTTTCAAAATCTCCGTTGACAAGATGTACTGAAACAACTCCGCTTGCACAAGCTGAAAGACAAACTAATCCCTCGTGGTATTGCTGCAACAATTCAAGATCTATTCTTGGTTTGTAATAAAACCCTTCAGTGTGTCCTAATGTTGAAAGTTTAGATAAATTTTTATACCCGGTTTGATTTTTTGCGAGCAGTATTAAATGATGATAATGCTTTTTTCTCTTTCCGTTGGTTGCTGATGCTCCTTTTTCTTTACGACTTCCTTCAGCAACAATGTAGGCTTCCATCCCGATGATCGGTTTGATCCCGGCTTTTGTTGCTTTCTTATAAAATTCGGCGGCTCCATACATTACACCATGATCTGTAAGTGCAACTGACTTCATATTATTTTCAACAGCGGCATTTACCAATCCATCAACTGTGCAGGCAGCATCCTGTAAGCTATAATGACTATGATTATGGAGATGAATAAATTCGGACATTTTATAAAATTAATTTCCTGGGTGATTGGGTGGAAATATCTTGAATCCCGGATGGAAGTTTACTCAATCTTTAGCAGTAAATTCAAGATTGACAAGTTTTAAATAAGATATTATTTTCACTTTCCAGTATGACCAAATCCTCCCTCACCACGATCAGTAAAATTTAACTCTTCACTTTCTATTAAATCGGCTTTGTATGTTTTTGCAAGAACAAGTTGTGCGATCCTATCGCCTGGTTTTATTTCAAAATTTCCCTTACCAAAATTCATCAAAATAATTTTTATCTCTCCGCGATAATCAGAATCAATTGTTCCGGGAGAATTTAGCAATCCAATTGAATGATTTGCTGCAAGTCCGCTTCTTGGTCTTACCTGGATTTCAAATCCTTCAGGAATTTCAACTGAAATATTTGTAGGAATTAATTCTAATGAGTTTGGTTTTACAATTATTCGTTCATTTATAGCTGCACAAATATCCATTCCTGCACTACCTGCAGTTTTGTATGAAGGGAGGGGAATGTCAGCCAGGCTTTTATTTATCCTTTTAAATTTTATTTTCACTATTTCACTCATAGTTTAGCTTTTTTCTTTTGTAGCAGTTTGTTCCGCAATTGAGTCATTTCATTTCGATTTACTGCAAACAAAAATGTATAAGTAAAAAACAAAATCATCAATACGATTTTTAAATAGACAGTAAAAAATTCTTTATCAATTAATAAATAATAAATGATCGCTGAAACGGTAACCCCTGATAAAATCCTGAAAATCCTGTTGAACTCGTAATCAATTTTATAAAATTTTTGAGTGACGACATAATAGCCGATTGTCATTACCAGGTAACTTATTAATGTTGCAAATGCAGCGCCGATAATTCCCCAAATAGGAATCAGCAAAAAGTTTGCAATAACATTTGTTAATGCTCCAGCGCCGGAAATAAACGGCACATACAAACTTTTTTCTTCAATATAAATTCCGGCAGAAAAAATAACATACATTCCATTAATTAAGTAGGCAAATAAAACTATCGGGATAATGTTTAAGCCAGCCCAATATTCAGGACCAATCAGGGAATAACCGGAAACTTTTAAGTGAACGATATCAGAAATAAAAAGTGAAATCACAACAAGGATTATACTTCCAACCAATGTAAAATACGTGAGAACTTTTGCAAACATCTGTTTTGCATTTTCTTCTTTTGCATTTGTTAAAAAGAATGGCTGCCATGCGTATTGGAACATATTCACAAAAAGCATCATAAAAATCCCCATCCTGTAATTTGCTTTATAGATTCCAACAGTTTTGAAATCTGTAAGCTTTTCAAGAATAGGAACATCAATCACCTGGACAATCATCACGGCAAAACCTGCTGGCAGATACGGCAAACCGAATTTTAATAATCGTTTCAGTAATTCAAAATGAATTTTAAAACGGAAGTATTTAAAAGTTTCCGGAGTAACTAATGCGAATGAAACAAATGAAGCAATTACATTGCTTATTACAATTGCATCAATTCCCCACTTCAATACAATTATTAGAAAAATATTTAATGAAATATTAACAAGGATATTTATAAACCTGAAAAGAGAAAACTTTGCAGCTTTTCTTTCAAGTCGCAGTTTTAAATAAGGTATTACTGAAAGTGAATCGAATACAAGAAGCAAAGCAACAATTTGGATAAGGTATTCATACTTATCAGGAATTCTAAGTGAGGCAGCAATCGGGTTACTATTAAAAGCAATCATTAAACTAAAAACTATCGAAGTAAAAAAAATTGCAATGTAAGGTGTTGAGAAATTATCTTTTTCATCTCCAACATCCTTAAAGGCTGCAAACTTCAGGTAAGCGGAATCCAGGCCATAAATATATACAATATTTAGTATTGCGATGTAAGCATAAATTAATTGAATAATTCCGTATTCAGCAGGAGGAAATAAATTTGTATAAAAAGGAACAAGCAAAAAATTCAGGAATCTCCCAACCATCGTGGAAATTCCGTAAATCGCAGTATCTTTTGTCAGTTCTTTTAATTTCTGAAACATTAATTATCTATAGTTGCTTGCTATCTCACTTTTTATAAACCGTTGAAACGGTTAAACTTCCTGAATATTTTTGAATAACCCACGGATTAATCCGTGGGTTACTAAAAAAGGGATATTAGTCTTAACTGTTTCAACAGTTTTTCTAAACTATTATTAAATATAAAAATCTCATCTTATTCAAAATGATTTTTAATTGCATCTATAAAAAACTGCGGGGCACGGGTAAGTTTTTTTGTTTCGCTTTTCGATGAAAACTAATTCGATATATCCTTCTGCTATTACAACATTCCTTTCTGTGCTTCTTATTACATGATCAATATGAACTCTTGCAACCGGAAGTTTTTCAACTTTAGTTTCAATCTCCAAAAGTTCATCATAAAATGCCGGACTTTTAAAATCAATATGAATGCAATAAACAGGCATATTGTAGCCATTCGCTTCAATCGATTTATAGGTCAGCCCATTATCGCGCATCATTTCGGTTCTGCCAACTTCAAAATATTCGAAATACTTTCCGTTGTACGCAAACTGCATCTGGTCAGTATCTGCATACCTGACTCGAAGTGAAGTTTTATGGATTAGCATTTGTATTAAAAATTTTAATAAAAGTGTAAAAGGAAAATACTGATAAACAAAATAAAAAAAGGCTGTCCTTTTTTGACAGCCTCAATTCCAATTACAAATTATCACATTTTATTTTAAAAGTATCATTTTCTTTGTATTAACAAAATCATTCGTTCTTAGCTGGTAGAGATAAACTCCGCTGGCTACTCTGGAAGCATCCCACTTTACTTCATACCTGCCTGCCTGTTGTTTTGTGTTTATTAGCTCTTTTACTTTTCTTCCAAGTATGTCATATACAATAACAGATACTTCACCCTTATTTGGTATGTCGTACTTTATCGTCGTGGTGGGGTTAAACGGGTTCGGGTAGTTCTGATATAAAGTATATTCTGTCGGAACAATTTCTTTTTCTTCTTCCTCTTTATTTGTTCCAAAGTTTTTAGTAAAAATTCCCGAAAGCTTGTTTAGGTAATTTTCTTTTTCTTTGATTAAGTATTTTCCAGCTGATGATTTCTGCAGCGTAGAATCGTTTCCTTCTATAAGTAATGCAGTCGTTACTGCATCTATCTCTGCATAAACTGCTTCTTCTGTGTTTGGGTTCTGCTGAATGATTTCGTCAAATTCGTTTATCGCCGGTACAAATTCCTGTCGTGCAGGCAAACATAATATGGCTAATTGATTTAAAATCTTTTTATTTAATGTGTCCGATGTTGCTTCGACAAGTGACAGGTATGTATTTCTTAAACCTTCAAAATAATTTTCATCTCTGTTTAACAACCTGCCGATTTCATATTTCCTTTTATATGCTTTCAGCTTTTCTGTCAGTGTTGTATCGCTGCTTATTACCTGGTTATAATAGCTTTCTGATGAGGCTACTTCTCCTGTAAGAAATAATTTCTCTGCACTTCCGTAAAGTATTTCTATGTCTGAGAGCGTATTGCTTCCGCTTCTTACAGGGTAAAGCGTATCTATTGCTTCACCTGTTGATGTCATCATTACAAGCATTCCTTCTCCTCCACCTTCAGAAGGTATTACACAGGCGCTGTCTTTGTAAGGGATGTAATCAACAGTCAAGCTTCCAAACCTGGTAGATAATGGGTAAACAGGATGTTCATCCCAGAAGTTATTCTCAACTATAAGAGTTCTCGCCATACCAAATGCCAGCGTTCCATTCATTAAGTTCTGTGTATGTGCAAGCTCTCCGGGTGCCGGATCTGGTTCAACCGTTCGGTTATCATATACCTGGTTACAGCCCTCGCTCATCTGTGCATAAGCATTATTAATAAATATTTCCGATCCGTCATTAATATTAGGATCATTCGGATCATAAATCCCTCCGTTCTCATATATTTTGTTGTAGCCGGATACCGGGTACCAGCCGTGAAAGGTGATGTCATAAACAAGGCTGCCAACCAGGTTAGGGTTGGCCAGTGCCTATATACAGCCCACTATTTTTACAACCTGTTATATCATTTCCACCGATGTCCACGTTGCTGGAATTGGCTAAATAAATTCCTTGATATTGATTGCTGATCGAATTCCCGATCACGCTTCCGCCTGAACTATTTATAAAGATTCCAAAAAGTACATTGTTATAGGAATAGTTATTTATAGTATTATCGATCACAGATACATTTGTTATTTGTGAAATGTAAGTAGCGGCTGTGGTTGTGTTCGAAATTGTATTGCCTTTAATAATTAATTCAGGAACATTCGATGCTGATATTCCCCACTCTGAGCTTGTAATTGTACAGTATTTTATTTGTGATGGCGGAGGTGTTAATGGCACCGTTTTCTCCTGAACGATTACCAAGTATTGTCTATTGAACTAGCTCCACAATTGCTGAAGTTAACATACTGTGCACTTAAATATTGTGCATTCAGTTCTGACTCAATTCCAATGTCTGCATTTTGAATATTACAGTATGAAATATTCAACGACCCTCCAGATTTTATCACTATTCCGCTTGAGTCTTCTGTAAAATCAAATGTCAGTTTGTGAGAGGATGTTCCGCTTATTGTTGCTGCACCTTCAATAATTAATTTATGCCCGCCTGTAAATGTTATTTTTCCATTTCCTGTTGTTACTATGTTTCCGCTCTTTACAACTATGTCTGCGTTTGCAGTATAGTTGCCAGCAACTGTCAACGTTGCACTGTTTTGAATTGTCATTTTATCATTGAGTGTTGTTCCGTTTGCGACTGTTTCATTATAAATTAGTTTACCCCCGTATTTGACAACCGGAGCTACTTCGTATAGATAGCCTTCTCCTTCTGTATGGGTTAGCTCTTTTGTGATTTGTGTAGTAAATGTTGTGTCAAAAAATCCTTCATAATTTCTGAACCTGTAATTATTATAACCCTGAACAGGCGGTGTTATTTTTACATCTGTTGATTTGCTTGCTGTCGTCCATAGGTTTACCAGGAAGAAATATTTATCGTCAGCATATTGAGATTGAGGTCTTTCAAGAAAACCACAGTGCCAGTTTTGATCGTGATTTGAAGGAGTTAAACCAAGTGTAAGATAATCATAAGTAACGGGATTCGGTTGAGGATTTTGTGTCGGGGTGAAGTATTGCAGCTTGATGTAATTACCCGTGTATTTTAATCCAAGCAATGTCTTACCCAGTTTTCCTTTTAACCTTGGGGCAAGGTTATCGTGTATTTCATACCATAAGTCAGAATAATGACCGTCTTCATCTACAATTGCATCTACATAACCGCCGTCTGCCTGGTACGAGGCAAAATCCGAGAAAAAAATTCCTTTACAGCCGAAAGGCAAGCGCAAGCATTGTAAGAGCCCTCATTTCTGGTCGCTCAGGTTTTATCCAGCCTTTCCCATTGCTGTATATAAGTCCAAATGCCTGCGGAACATAATAGAAGTCGTGCTGAAGATTGTGCGTTTTCTGAAACTTTAAAGGCAGAGAAATATAACCATCCCATTTAATAGTATCCGTATGAAAAGGGTATGCATCGAACATAAGCTTTTGCCGGCTTAACTGCACGGTAATAATGCTGGTAGAGCGAGTCCCCGTTTTTAATTACGCTTACTTCCCAAAAATGAGTTATGAGTGGTTTACTTGCCGGGTTTGTCGAAGAATCTGCCCTCACTAATGCATCCACAGTACGGATAGGCATAAACGCATCTAAAGTATGTGGTTCGTCGTGGGCATACCAGTACTTTATGTTATTCCAGTTGGAATAGCGCTGTGCATAAGCCTGTATGCTGTCTATTACACTTTGTGGGTTAAATATGTACTCATTCCACCCTTTATTATCATAAACTTCAGCAAAGTTTACATACAGGGTGCCTGTAGAACTATTTCCGAGCCAGTCAACGCAAAACTGTATTCCTGTGCCCCCAAGCCAGTCGGTATATTCTATATTGGAAGAATTTGGTTGTGAATACCTTCCCGTTTCCTTTGGCGGGAAGATGTTTGTATCATAATAGTATGCCGAATCAAAATAAAAATCTGTGAAATTTCCGTTTGGAGGGAAATCTGATACCTTAAATTCGTTTTGCTCCAGGTCGTATTATCTTCATAATGACTGTTATTCGGGTTGCCGTTATCTTTTAATAATACCTGTATCTTACCTTTATTCTGCATACCGGGTCATTCGGATTCGCCTGGCTGTTGGTTGTATCCAATGGCCATATTAAACCGTGCTATAAAGCTGGTAACTTTTCCTAACGGTCTCCTGTATTTTTTTGCCTGGAAATAATGCGGTCCATAGATAAGTGAATCTCTTGGTTCTGTTAGATCAAGACTTGACCAGCACAGTGAGTCTTTCCAGATTGCAAACCGGCCGATTGTATCATTACCGGATATATGCTTTACTCCAATCTTTAGCGAATTAGTCTGGTTTTCTTCGCTCTCCCACTTTGAATAATACCCCGTAGAATAATAATGAATCCAGTCTGTAGTGTCATTATTAAACGGTATTACATTGTATTTCTGCAGGAAATCTTTTGAATCACCATCCGCATACTTAATGATCCAGTTCATACCGCTGCTGTCATAAGCAGCTAGTACCCCCGGGCTTGGATTCAGACCTACAACCGATCCTACAGGAAATTCCGACGGAGTTTGAGGAATGTTTTCTTGTGCAACTGCAGTTATTGAAACTGCTAAAAGAATTGACAAAATAAAAAAGAATATCTTTTTCATTACAGCTCCCTTAAAATGTTTTGAAAATAATCATTAGAAAGTAACCCCCTAAACATTCATTGCCTCATCTCCTTTCTTTGTTAACCTTCAAGGTTAGCTCGCTGGAAAGCGATACCCTAACCTTGAAGGTTACTCCACGTTATTTAATCAACAACATTTTCCGTATATCCGAAAAAACCGGGATGTTGTTTTCATTCTTCACCAGTATCTGGTATATATAAACACCGCTCGCAAGCTCTTTCGTGTGAATTTGATCAATCAAATTCCTACTTGAAAATTCCACCTCATAATACCCTGCCTCCTGTTCTTTGTTTACTAATACTGATACTAATTCCCCCTTTATGTCATATACATACAGCTTTACATATCCTCTCTCTTTAAGCTTGTAACCTATCTTTGTTGATGGATTGAATGGATTTGGATAGTTCTGGTAAAGAATATAGCTGTTTACAGGCTTCCACTCTCCTTCTACTCCTGTTATGAGTATTACTCCTGCTTCCTCTGACGAAATTGATATATTGCCCTGGTTATCCACCCCAGTCAGCTTAAAGTACAGACTGTCGGTTGTTTTTCCTATAGGGTACAGGTATGATGTATCTTCTATTGATGCTACAAAGCTTGTTGTATCTGTTGTGAAGTTAGCTGATGTGTCGCGGTAAAGGTTATAATAATCAAAGTCGGCTTCTGTGTTACGGTTCCAGCTTATATTTATTATGCTGTTGTTATTGGTATCGACTACTGCATTGAGGTTTCTTGGCGCTCTTGGTGGATAGTCAACATACTTGTAACTGTTCTCCCCATGGCCCGCCATATAGACCTATATCACTTCGTGCTGCTTCTTTATCAACGATATTGATGGGTCTCCTGCATCTATAAGTGGAGAGTATTTCTGTAAATGAAAATTTAATTCTCCTTGAGTGGTATCTTCGTTTACTACCATAGGATCAACTGAGAGGTTTGTGCTGTCCGGTGTCAAACCAGAATAGTTTGCAGCATTGTTCCAAACATTGTTGTATTGAAATACTAAGTTTGATGTCCCCCAGGCATACACTCCCCAGGATGTTCCGCCTGTAACAACATTATTCTTAACTACATTGTCGTCATATATCTGCATAATTCTTCCATTAAAATTTCCCGTTAAATGATTATTGAATGAATTTACATTAACTGTATAATTATCAATGCCTTCGTGACCTTCTTCAGCATAAATTGAATTATTGGAAATTATTAACTGAATCAGGAATACTAGCCCCGCCCTGTATTCCCATTGCTCCAACGTGTTTTAGCTTAATAGTATTATTTTTTATTGTTGGATTTGCCCCAAAGGATTGCTCAATACCCCAACTGAGAGGACTACTTATTTCAATATAGTTTGAATCAATAACCGGATTGTAGTTGTTACTAGTTGCATGAATATAAATACCTCTTGCTTCGGGGATATTAGCAGTAGAAATAAAATTTTTCCTTACTATTGCTTTAGAGCTAAAAAGTTCCACTCCAGCTTTAAGGTTACTAAAATTATTTTTATAGATAACAGGACTACCCCCCACAAAAATCCCTTCAAATCCAGTTGTTATATTGTTAAGTGTGATCAAGCTGTTTCCAATACTTCCAGCACCGGAAATACCAACACCCCAATCTGTATTATAATAAACCAGAATATGAAATCCTGTAAACAAGCAGCTATCAGCAATAGCAACAGAAACAAAGTTCTGAGAAGTAACCAAAGCACGCGTGTCTATTATGCAGCTGTCAGACCCTGCTCCTATTAGATGATAAGCCGGGAATCATTATTACTTGCTCTTCATATACTCCGTTGGCTACGTAAATTGTATCGCCAAAGACTGAGATGTCTATGCACTTCTGTATGCTGTCTGCCGCTGTTTCCCAGGTTAAGTATGGCGGGGTGCTGCTGCCTGTTTTGCTTACGTACCTTATGTTAGCGTCTTAGCAGTATGCTGTAAACAATAATAAATGCTAAAATAAGAATTGTTTTTATCCCGAGCTTCCAGTTCATTTTCAGAACCTTTTATTTATTGAAAAGAATAATAAGAGAGGCAATAAATTTATCACAGTCAACCACTTTGCTTACCCTTTTGTTTGCCACGGGCAACTAACTAAATTTATTTTATAAAGTCAAACCTGGTTGGAAGAATTGTATGTTAAATATTGTTAACGAATTTTACCTGGTAAGAATTGAGTCAGTAAAGGGGCTGTAGAATAATTTTCTTCTTCGGAATTTTAAAGAATCATATTACTTTTATTATTCTACATACTCGCCCATACTTCCGAATTTTTTTAACCTGTTTTCAATAAGCTTATCTGGTTTCAGTTTTACAAGCTGTTCAAGTTCTTCAATAAGTGCAAACTTTAAATTCTCAGCAGATTTCTGATGATCGTTATGAGCACCGCCGAGCGGCTCGGTAATTATTCGGTCAATAATTTTCTGTTCAAGTAAATCCTGTGCAGTTAGCTTTAAAGCTTCGGCAGCCTGTTCTTTATAATCCCAGCTTCTCCATAAAATGCTTGAGCAGGATTCAGGGCTGATAACAGAGTACCAGCAATTTTCAAGCATTAAAATTCTATCACCGACTCCAATTCCCAAAGCACCTCCGCTGGCTCCTTCACCAATTATTGCAACAACTATCGGCACTTTTAGTCTGCTCATTTCCAATAGATTTCTTGCAATTGCTTCTGCCTGTCCTCTTTCTTCAGCTTCTAATCCCGGGTATGCGCCCGGTGTATCAAGTAAAGTAATTACCGGTTTGTTAAATTTTTCTGCAAGCTTCATCAATCTTAATGCTTTTCTGTAACCCTCCGGGTTTGCCATTCCAAAATTTCTGTAAATGTTTGATTTTGTATCCCGTCCTTTCTGGTGTCCGATAATCATAACCTTATATTCGTCCAGCTTAGCAAAGCCACCGATTATGGCATGATCATCTCCATAAGTTCTATCACCATGCAATTCAACAAAATTTTCTGTCATAAGGTGAATATAATCCAGGGTGAAAGGTCGGTCAGGATGCCTGGCAAGTTGAACTTTTTGCCAGCGTGAAAGATCTTTGTAAAGTTCTTCCTTTAACTGCGAAACCTTTCCTTCTATTCTTGTAATTTCTTTGTCAATGTTTAAACCGCCTGAACTCTTTCTCATCTCATCCAGTTTTTGTTCAAGTTCGTAAACTGGTTTTTCAAAATCTAAAATCGTTTTGCCCATAATTATCTTTTATTGTTAAACATTTTGTTAAATGATTTCGCAAGAATCTCCAGGTCAAGCCAGATGTTTTGATTCTTGGCATAATAAAAATCAAGTTTTTCTTTTTTAATTTGTTTGTTGTCCTCAATAAACCACAACCCTGTCAGTCCTTTTTTCCCCAGGAAGATTCCATTGTTTTCAGAAATTTTTTCGGGACCTACAAAACTTGTCCGACCCAATAGAACTGAAGGCACACCATTTATAAAATTATTAAAATCGTTTTTCTTCCTTGTAAGCTTCGACCAAAGATAAACAAAAGGATAAATGAAAAGCAAAGTAAAGATGGCAATAGAAAAATCAAATATACTTTTAACTGTTTTTTGAACGGGATTTGATATATTGTAACGAACTTCGATTAGTGGAATATCATCAAGCATTGAAACAGAAGTTTTTCCTACAATAAAATTAAGATCAACTCCGCTGATTCTGAAATCAATATTATCATGCTGACAGGAAGAAACAAGTTCAATCATTTCACTGTAGCTTAATTCCTCCCCGGCAAAAATCACTTCCGAAACATTTTTTTCTTTTACTACTTTTCTGAAATTCTGCAATGCGCCAACTACTTCAAACCCTTCTAAATTATTTCCAACTTCAGAATGTGATTTAGCGATGAGACCAATATAGCTATGAACATCCCTCTGATAATCTCTCAACTTATTTGCAATTTGAATTGCATGATCATGTGTTCCGACTATCAGTGAACGTTTATTTAGTACACCCTGAAACTGAAGACCAACTTTGAAAAATATTTTTGAAATTAAACGCCAGGATGAAGACAAAAGTATGAAAGCAATGTATGTAAAAATTACTACTGCGCGACTATAAGCATATTGTTTAAAAAAGAATGTTGTAGATGATAAAAGAACGAAGCTGATTAATGCACCCCCGAAATTTCTTAACAATGAAAGTCTGTTCCTTTTATAAACTCCTATAATTGAAGCAACTATAATATGCAGGAATACAGGAATAGAATAAACAATCCAAAAATGTTGTTGTTCAAAACCACCCCATTGAACAACGCTCATGTAAAATTTTTCGGAAATAAATAATGAAAAATCAAACAGGACTATATCGACAAGCAGAGAATAAAAAACTAATTTTCTTTTGCCGATAAAAGCAATCAGTTCACGCATATTTATTGCAAGACGAAGTATAATTGAGACGAGTAATGAAGTGGCAAGATGTTTTTTTACAAACACACGCATAGCGTCATAGAAAATTCTAACTTCATCAATATCACTTCGTTTTGTACTCTCTCCTTTATAATGAATTATTTGTGCTGTGTGAACATAAAAAACCTTGTAGCCAGCGTTTTGAATCCTGTAACATAAATCAAGATCTTCCCCGTACATAAAAAACTGTTCGTCAAAACCGCCAACTTTTTCATATACTTCTCGATTCACCATCATAAATGAACCTGAGATTGCATCTACCTCAAAAGTTTGGTTCTCAGGAAGGTAAGTAAGATTATAACGAGCAAATAATTTACTATTGGGAAACAGTCCGCTCAATCCGGTTACTCTGCAAAAAGATGTCCACGGTCCGGGGAAACTTCTTCTGCAACCTAATTGTAGAGAACCATCGGGATTCAAAATTTTTGGTGTTGCCAATCCGGCTTCAGGATTTTCCTCAAAGAATTTTATCATTTTCGAAAATGTATCTTCACTTACAATTGCATCCGGGTTTATCATAACGATATAATTACCTTTTGCAATCCGAAGTCCAATATTATTAGCTTTACCAAAACCAAGATTAATTTTATTCTCAATAAGTTTTATGAAAGGGAATTTTGATTTTAAAAGTTCATTGCTTCCATCAGTCGAAGCATTATCTACAACAATAATTTCCGTAGAAATATTTTCCGAAGCTTTTTCAATTGAGTGGATTAAATTCTGTAGGAATTCTTTTACATTGTAATTAACTATGATGATTGAAAGGTCGATCATGACACTATTTTATTAATCCGAATATACTTCCAAAGCGCAGTTTCCAGACCATCGTAACTGCTTCGCGGACTATTTTGCGAGACATTTTTGATTGCCCCTTCATGCGGTCGACAAAAACAATTGACATTTCTTTTATCTTAAATCCTTTTTTCCATGCTTTATAAGTCATTTCAATCTGGAAAGCATAACCATTGGATTTTATATTATCAAGATTTATTGCTTTAAGAACTTCAATTCTAAAACATTTAAATCCGCCAGTTGCATCTTTTATCGGCATCCCAGTAATCATTCGAGTATACCGATTGGCAAATGAACTTAATAACAATCTTCTCATCGGCCAGTTAACAACATTTACACCGTGAATGTAGCGGCTTCCCAAAACCAGATCTGTTTCAGTAATTTCACGCAAAAAATTTGGAATTTCTTTCGGATCGTGCGAGAAGTCAGCATCCATCTCGAATACAAAATCATAGTTATTTTCAAGTGCATACTTAAAGCCAGCAATATAAGCCGTGCCTAATCCCATTTTAGCATTTCGCTTAAGAAGATGAATCCTTTCATTTTTATTTGATTCCGAATCAACAAAATTCCACGTTCCATCCGGGGAATTATCATCGACGACTAAAATGTTTATTCTGTTATCCTGGGAAAGTACAATTGGAATTAGCCGGGTTATATTTTCCAGTTCGTTATAAGTCGGTATTATTACCAGTATTTTTTTTGTTTCCATGAAATATTTTTATTTATAATGTCCTTTTCCAAATAAAACTACAAACATAGTTCTGATCATGATTTTGATATCCATTCTTAAAGACATATTCTCAATGTAAAAGAGATCGTACTGTAATTTAATTTTAACATCTTCAATGCTCTCATCATACTTGTGCTTAACCTGGGCCCAGCCGGTTATGCCTGGTCTAACTTTTAGTCTTCGTTTGTAGTAAGGAATTTCATTTGAAAGTTTCTCAACAAAAAATGGACGCTCTGGTCTTGGACCGACCAAACTCATTTCCCCTTTAAGTACATTATACAGTTGTGGAATTTCATCTATTCGTAATCGTCTCATAAGTTTACCTACTCTTGTTACACGCGGATCATTTTTTCTTGACCAAACAGGGCCAGTATATTTTTCAGCATCATCAAACATTGATCGAAATTTTATCATCTTAAATTTTTTATGGTTCATCCCGATTCTTTCCTGCTTAAAAAAAACTTTGCCTTTGCTGTCAAGCTTAACTGCAATTGAGAAAATTAAACTGATTGGCAATGAAATGACTAAAACTAATAATGAGATAACAATGTCCAGCAATCTTTTTAATCTTTTCTCCCATTCCGGCATCAACTCGGGCATGATATCAATTAATGGGACACCATAAATCTGGGCTGTTCTTGCCTGTCCGCTTAATATTTCATAAAGATCAGGAACAATTTTCAGTCCAATGTTTTTATTTTCAAGCTGTGAAATAATATCAACTAGTAAATTATGATCTTCTTTTTCTAAAGCAATTATAACTTCTTTTGCATTTGCGTTTTCAACAATTGATGTAAGATTTTCAATTGAACCAACAGCTTTTATACTTCTATGTTCCTTTCCAACATTATTCGGATTAATTGCAACAAATCCAACAACATCAAGACCAAGACCCGGGGAATGATTAATCTGATCATGCATTTCCTGAGCCTTCGGATTAAAGCCGATAACCAAAGTGTTTCTTCTGCCAACTCCTTTGATCAGTAAATTTCTCTGGATACTCCGGATGATTAGTCTACCGGCGCCAACGTAGACAACAATCAATCCCCAATAAATAAAAATTAATATTCTTGTATTGGACTCGACACCATGTAAATAATCATCAAGGAAAATGACGAAGAATAAAATAAAAATTCCAACGAAGGAAGCTTTAAATAGAGTCGAGATTTCATCGAACCGGGAAGAAGCAAACCAGGTTCTGTACATACCAACAAAAGTAAAAATGACGAGCCAATAAACATAAACTATAATCATCGGCACCAGCGCTTCGGGCATAATGATTATATTAAACCAGCCTGATTCGATGCGGATATAGAAATAAGTTAACCAGGCAAGATTGATAGTAACAAAATCACTTACAATGGTTAATATTTTTTCAGTCTTTTTATTCAATATTTATTAAATTTAAAAATAATTCCTTTTAATAAAGAACAGAAAATTTTGGATCCTATTTCTTAAAAAACCAGGAACGAAAGTAAAGAGATATTGCAAATAATTTAGAAGAATAGCTTTATGATAATTAGGATATTCTACTTGATTCATTTTTATTAAATCAAGGACCGCTTTTGCCGTTAGGTTTTGATTACTGACAGTTAGATTTTGCCCTGCGTTCATATATAGTGCAAAATATTCTTGAAAATTATATAGTTTTCCTTTTTTGCCCAATCTCAACCACAAATCCCAATCTTCAACAAATCGAATATCCTTATAACCTCCAACTTCAAGCGCCTCTTTTCTATGAAACATAACTGTAACATGACAAAAAGGGTTAGCATAGAGTATATTGTTCCTAATCTTTTTATCACTTTCTCTTTTGTAAAACTTGTACATCTCTTTTTTATTTTTATCGACCATGATTGCTCCTCCCCCTACGACAACATATTCACTATTCTGTTCAAGAAAGTCGACTTGTTTTGTCAGCTTATCAGGGTCATACCATTCATCATCATCATCCAATCTAGCAATATACTTGCCTAAAGAATTTTTTAATCCAAAGTTCAGATATTCTGAAATCGCTTTATTCTTACTTTTTTTAACATTGGTATATTTAATTCGTTTATCGTTTACAGCAAATTGATTTACCACTTCTCTTGTATTGTCCGTTGACTCATTATCGATTACAAATAATTCCCAGTTGGAATAATTTTGGTTCAGTACACTTTTTATTGAATCTTGTAATAAATTAGCTCTATTATAGGTTGGTAAAATTATACTTACTAATTTGTTCATTTTGGATTAATTGGCTGAAGAATAATTAATTTCTCAATTATATTAATGAAATGTTATTACGTGAATTTAGAGAATAAATTCAAACAATCCCGATCTTCTCTCATTTAGGTGTAATCAAAATGTCGTAAAAATTAAATTATTGAAGTGGTAATTTAAATGAATTAAACTGTTTTACGAATTCCAATGTTGTTGAGGTAATGTTGAACTTTTTTGCACGTTCTATACCCCTTTCTTTTTGCTTACTATAAAAACTCTCATCATTCAGAAGATGAATTATTTCTTCAGAAAAGGAAATATAATCATCAGCGTAATGTAATAGACCTCCGGAATTTATAATCTCCTTTAAAGAAGTATTATCAGCGGCCAAAACCGGTAATCCTGATTGCATTGCCTCTAAAGGGGGAAACCCAAATCCTTCGTAATATGAAGGGAACAAAAATATAGAGGCAAGATTATAAATTTTTTTTAGTAATTGATCATCAACACTATTTAAATAAATAATGTTTTTTCTTTTTTGAATTTCTTTTAGTAACTGTTTACCTCCATATCCGATTTTTCCAATCAATAAAAATTTAATTCTGTTGTCTCTTTTGAATATTTCATCTGCGATTTTCACAATTCCCATTATATTTTTTCGGTATTCAATTATACCAAGATATAGTATAGTATTCTCGTAAAGTCCTAATAATTTCTTTAACTCATTTTTTCCTGGTTGGCTTAGATTTATTGGTTTGAATTCTTTATCTGCAGCCAAATAAATAACTTTAATTTTATTTTCTTTGAGATCATAGTATTTAAGTATATCTCTTTTCGAATATTGTGATACTGTAATTATTAGATCACTATATTTAATCGAAAAATAAGTGAAAAAGCTTAGGTAAATTCTATAAATGAACGGATGAAATTTCTTATTAACTTTGTATATAACATCGTGGAGGACCAGGATATACCTTATATTCCTAACCCTGTTAATCGGTATAAGTTGATTTACAGAAAAGAAAATATCAATCTTGTTTCTTCGCAAATATTTCGGAAGAATTAAATTCATCCAAATAGGCGAAAAAATTTTTTGAGGTAAAAAACTTCTTATTGTAGGAACATTTAAATAGAAATTATTTTGATAGTTTATTTCTTCATAAGTAAATAATATGTATTTATTTTCTTTATCAACTTCTGGCAATTCTTTCAGAAATAAATCTAGAAACCTTCCTATTCCTGTCATTTTTCTTTCTAAAAGCCTTGCATCAATTCCAATATTCATTATATACTTCTCTTTCCCATCTTACCATTATTAAAGTCCCTGAACGCTCTTCTTACAACTTGAATTTTCTTCTTCTCTCCTCTTATTTTCCATATAAAAAACTTTAATGTCATTGACAGATAAATATATGCGTAGGTAATTCTAATAAATTTCGGGAAAAATTTTTTAGTAAAGTACAATCTATTTCTAGTGTTATAATACAGTGGAATATAGGAATTATTATTTAAGGTGGAAGCATTTACTTTATGCCAAATTTTACTTTGTGGGACAACCATTATTTTAAAACCCGAATCTATTACTCTCTTGCAAAAATCAACATCTTCAACATACAGAAAGTAATTCTCATCGAAATCGTTAACTTTATTGAATACCTCTTTTCTAATAAGCATACAACAACCAGATACAAAATCAACAAATCTATTTGTACCTTCTTTATTTTTAATTTTATTTGACAAGACAAAACCTGAACCACGTATTTTGCTAATATTTCCACCAGCACTCCAGATTTTCTTTGGAGCATTGTAATAATTAATCTGAGGAGCAACTATACCGCAGTTTTCTTCTAAGGTTAGATTTTTTATAAGTAAACTCAAGAAATTTAGACTGACAATTGTGTCATTATTGAGGAGTAAAATATAATCTGCATTATTATCCAAAGCATATTTAATACCTGCATTAGCACCACCAGCAAAACCAATATTTTCTTGTAATCTAAGAAGTTCTATTTCCTTTATCTCTATCAGTCTATAATAATCTGCATCAGATCCATTGTCCACAACCAGGATTTGAAAATTTTTGTAATCACTCCTTTTTAGCGATTCAATACATTCTATCGTATCATGCAAACCATTCCAATTTAATATAATGATAAATAGGTTCGGATTAATCATATTGAGTTAACATTAGAAGAAAGGATTTTAATTTATTGTTAGCTTACCAAAGCGATTTCTTTTAAAATCAATATACCCTAAGATAAAATATCTTATTTTTTTTAGCTTATATTTTTCAAATAAAACTACTTTCAGAAAACTTTTCCAAAAATCTTTACTATCTTTTTTAATAAACTCCGGAAACAGGTTTTTATAAATTTTATGAACATAAAATCTATTCCTCGATCTATAATACAACCTGATGGGTGAATGGTTAGTAGTATACACCTTTCGATTAAAGAATTTCTTCTCCTCAATTTTACCAAGATTATGCTTAAGAACACTCTTATGACACTTATAAATTTTGTAACCTAAACTATTAAGCCTTAAGCATATTTCGTGATCGACATAGTCAATGAACAAATCCTCTCTATAACCACCAGCCTTATTTAATTTATTTAAATCCACAAGATTGCCGGACGTCCATACAGTATAAACTTCTTCACATGGTTTTAGATCATTCTTAGTTTTTTGAGGATAATGTTCGGGAGAAACAATAGCTACATTCGAATCAAGAAAGAAACATTCCAATAAATTTTTTGCTGTATCAGGCGGAACCTCACTATCTTGATCCACAGTCAATAAATATTGAAAACCTTTAACAGCAGCTCTTTTTGCACCAACATTTAATGCAGCAGCTATTCCAAGGTTTTCGCCATTATAAACATATTCCACTTTTGAATTATTTTTATAATAGTCTGCAATAATTTCATTTAAGTCCTTTGAGTTATCTACAATAAATAAAAAATCTATTTGATCCAGATAAGAATTTAATATTCTCTATTACATTTTCTTCAGGATCAAATAAAACAACTACACCTGCAACTGATAACTTTTCTTTCAATTTAATTTTATTTCTGAAATATATTCCAAAAATTTTTGTGAGGTATATTTTTCTTCAAACTCTTCTGGAATTTCATACTTGTAATTTCCTGTTATACAAGCATTAAAAAATTGTTCCAGTATATTATAGTCAACCTCTTTTTGATTAAAATCATATAAAAATAACTGAGGAATTTTTTCTTTTAATCTCCATACAGCACTATTTCTTTCTGTTATGCTTAATATTGGTTTTGTTGATTTAATATATTCGAAAAGTTTGCTGGGTATTGGTCCAAGACCTAAAGAAAGTAACAAGAGTCCCTTTGAGTCCTCAATAATATTAAACATTTCATTTCTTGATACTTGTGGTCTAATTATTAATTCACAACCAATTAGAGTAAATCTTTTAGACCAATTTTCAAGAATCGGTTTTTCTCTTCTATTTAATTCACTTAACAGTAAGATCTTTATTTTTATTTTTTTTCCTGTAAGATATTGAAATAAGGGAAATAATAAATAATCAGGTTTATTTATAAGCCTAGAATTTCTAAATCTACCCGTATACAGTAGCACAGGTATTTCTTCAATGGCTTTTGTTATTCTATGCGGCTCACTAAAATCAATGGCTGGGTAAGAATTTGTTATTACCCTAATTTTATTACTCATTTCTGGATATCTGTTTACTAAAT
The DNA here is from genome assembly GCA_963822905.1 of uncultured Ignavibacteriales bacterium. Classification (GTDB taxonomy): domain Bacteria; phylum Bacteroidota; class Ignavibacteria; order Ignavibacteriales; family Ignavibacteriaceae; genus CAWGJF01. Next base: position 1,056,346 of record CAWGJF010000001.1, on the reverse strand, counting down.
AGGTTTTCCAAACTTCTGAAGTGACTATAATTAATTTAGCGTTTCTCAGGATTTTTTTTTCCCATCTCCTTTCCAAGTAATATTTTATTCCTTTTCTTTGAAGATGTCTTGGCAAGGGTTCGTCAATCCAACCGTCTCTCATATCAACAATGTGTGGAATTTTATATTTGTTTGAAAATTTAAATGCTGCGAAATGTGATGAATGAGGAGCACTTGAAGATAAAATAAGATCAGTTTGATTAATTATTTTTATTAGATCATTTTTAAGTGATAGACTTATTGCCCAGGGATAGTAACTATCAAAAAGAAAAAACAATTCGTGAAATCCATACCAAAAATATAAAAGTATTTTACTATTAATTTTTTTTGAATACTTGATTAGTTTTTGGCTAATATTTTCAGTAATATTTTTTACTATTATTTCTTTTCCCCAATTATTTTCATTAAACTTATTTTTTTTACCTGGGAAGACTACGGTGATCTTATATTGTGATGCATATAATGCTTCGACATATCTTTTGACCCTATAATATCCAACATTTTCTTCATCTCCCCACCAGGGAAAAATGATCAAAATATTTTTTAGATTATCTTGCATACTATAAAATTTAAATTTTTTAATAAAAACTAATTTTCTCTGTAATGATTAATAATATCTGAATACGCTTCCCAATATTTTGTTTTGTCAATTTTCTTACCAAACAAGAAAAATCGTTTTACCGTAAAAATCAAGACGATAAAATTTTTTAATATATAAGTCCTACGTGCCAAATAATGTTTATTAAAAAAAATTAGTTTACTTATATAACTTTGTTTAAGTCTTCCAAGCGTATTTTTTCCCGTTACAAGACTTTTTATGTGAACAATTTTTGCTCCCAAGTAATACACAATTTTGTAGTCTGTTTTTTTTCTAATTCTGTAGCATAAATCAGTTTCTTCAGCAATTAGAAAGTAATCTTCATCAAATCCATTTAATCTCTTTAAAAAGTTCAGAATTAATAAACATACAGGATCCAAAAACAAAATCAACTTCATAATATTTCTTTTTATAAAATCTATTTTTAAATGCTGCTATTGCCGTAATTATCCTTCCAAGTAATCCGGTCAAATTTCCAATTTCCTGTTTAAGATTTGGAAACCTAGCTGCAGAAACCTGTAGGCTCCCATTTGGGAAAACCATGAGCGGCCCAATGACACCTAGTTTTGTATTATCTTTTGCAAAAGAATATAAATCGGATAGTAAGTTATTAATGAGATATGTATCAGGATTCAAGTAAAAGCAGATACTCACCTCTTGATATACTAAATCCCACGTTATTTCCATGACCAAAACCAAAATTTGTATTTAAATAAATGAATTGAAAATCAGGGAATTCAAGCTTAAGATTTTCTACACTACGATCCGGAGAATTATTATCTACTACAATGACTTCGTAATTAATACTGTTCACATATTTTTTTATAGAGTTTAATAATTCTCTAACACTTTCGGTTAGATTGTAATTAACAATAATAATCGAAATGTCAATATCTTTAAACATAGCATTTAATTGTTTACGAGATCAGGAATGGTTTTGTTATTTTTTTGAATATCTGAGATCAATATTTTTTCTCTCTCGAATTGGATATATCCAAATAAAAAAACGATTAAAGCATTAGTTTTATACTTGATTAAATAGGGGAGATAATAATCGCCAAGAAATGATAATCCAACAAATCCTCCGATTAGACCCAGACAAATAATTTTAACATTAACATCTGAAGAGTTTTTTAAAACGAAAAACGTCTGATTTGAAAAAACGAAGGAACAACCAAAAAAATAATAGAAAACCATACAAGCCCCCTTTCCACAATAAATATAACCAAGTGTTATCAATATAATACAGTGAGGATTTAATTCTTTTAAATAATTTTATATTTAATAAAATCACCCATTCCATTGCCGAAAACTGGTTTGTCTAAAAACTTTTGAAACGCATTATATCCAGCCTCTACCCTCATTAGAAAAGAAGCATCTTCTAGGGGTTTTGAAATCGATTGTGTTCTGTATTGAATCGATTGCTGCTGATTAACTTTTGCCTGGGGCTTCTGCAATGAATCTTTTAATAATAAAATTGGAATAGTCAGCGTTAATAAAATAAGAACAGCCCTAAACGGAGTTAACTTATTTTGAATTATTAAATAAATTAAAAAACTTGTAAGTATAACCAGAAAAGAGGTTACCCAAAGAGTTCTCGTAAGGGTGACGAAAACACCTGTAATTAAAATTATTAATAAGAAAAATACTCTTAGTTTATTAATAATTCCTTTGCTTAAATAGTAAATAGGCAAACATCAACACCTATTGTCAAAGGTATAAACCCGGATTGAAAGGTAACAAAACGTGACCCATAGATAAATAAATTAAAGATTATGTACTGTACGGAAATCAAAATTGAAATCAATAAAAGGGACTTTAGAACTACAAAATATTTACCCCGTTCTTTAAGTAAATAAGATATAGGTATAATAGTTAAGTATAAACCAATATGGAAAGTACTCATTCACTATCCAATAAGTATCTCTATGTTCAAAATTTGCAATCAAAGCACTTATTCCGAAATAAATTACTATTAGAATAATCGGCAGTTCTAAGTAACCAATTCGGATAGCAAATGTAGTTGAACTTAGAATATATTTAAAAATTGCATAAATAATTAGAAAAAAAAGAGGTATAAAGCTTAATAATTCCAAAATAAAATTATAATGGACTTCATTATCAAGAATTAATAAAGGAATAAAATTCAATATCAATAAGTAAACAGGGAATTCTTTAATGTAGCCGGTATATAAAACAATTGAAACTAAGATTAATACCAAGAATATTAGAAATAATCCAGAGTAGCCAGGGACTATTCTAATCACAAGTAATTGGAAGCCAATACTTAAAAATAAAACTAAGATAAGAAAAATAATTTCTCTTACATTTAATTCTTTTTTAATAAATATATTCATAAGATTTTTAATACATCTTTGCAATAATAAAATTGCATTCTTTTATTCAACTAATTTATTGACCACTCCCTTTTATTATCTCAAAAAATCCTGTAAATCTTTTTCTATTAAATTTATAACTAGTAAACAGATAAAATGGAATTGATATAACTACTAATATTATTAACAATTCTGTTGTTGCTATATAATTGGATAATAAAATTTTTGTAAAGAAAATTAACATAAACATTACCAAGCTAATCAAGAATGTTATTCTAAAACTGAAAATAAATTCTGAAATTGAAAGATTTATGAGTCTAAATGCGATCATCATCCCTGGATATAAAGTGATCAAATTTGCTATTAAGTAACTAACAGCCACTCCAAGTATACCCCATTTTAATCCTATTATAAAAGCTGATACAAAGACAATCCCTGTAAAAATTCCCCATTTAAACCAGATATCTGTTCTGCCAGTAGCCTGGAAAATTGTTCCCGCAGGAGTATAGATTGATTGAACTAAACCAATGGGAGCAAGAATCATTACAAGCGGAATCGTGGAACTCCATTTTTCACCAAATAAAGTTACGATTAAAATATCTCCAACCGCTATAACCCATAACATTAAAGGAAAGGAAATAAATGCAATGTTATTTACAAAATCTATGTACATTTCTCTGAATTTTGGTAGATCGTTTTGTAGCTTAGAGTAATAAGGAAACATTACACGCGAAAAAACAGAGGTAATATTTTGAAGAGGATACAACATTATCCTATACGCAATATTATAAAATCCTAGCTGTACCTCGCCTAAATACTTTTGTATTAGTACATAATCAGCATTACGTACGAAATAATTTACAATGTTAAACCCTGATAAATTCAAACTAAAGTTATAAACTGATTTTAATTCTCTTGCTGAATAAAATAATTTAGGTTTGAAATCACTTTTTAACCAAAGTATAAATGATAGAACCGTGACATTCATAAACATTTGTATTATTAAACTCCATACTCCATAGCCCATATAAGCCGCTATTATTCCGCTAAAAGAACCTATTGCTATTGAAATTATCTCATAATTTGCTAATTGTTTAAATCTTAGTTCTCTTTCCAACAATGATTGGTGTAAAATTGTTGAACTTGAAATTGTAAAGCTAAAGGATAAAACTCTCAGCAAATCAGTTATTTTAGGTGCATTATAAAAATCAGCGATTTGAGGAGCAACTATAAATAACAAAAGATTGAGGCTAATCCCTATCAAAAGTATAACCCAGAACAATGTTTTAATTAATTCATCGCTAATTGATTCTTTTTGAATTATAGCGGAAGAAATTCCCAAATCTCTGAATATATTCAGAAAGCCTATCACCACAACTGATGAAGCAATTAAACCAAATTCTTTTGGATCTAATAAACGAGCAAGAATAATTAATGTGGTAAATTGTAATAGTTGGGTAGTCACTCGCGAAATGGCTGACCAGAAAATACCACGATAAGCATGATTTCTTCCAATCACAATACGATTCTCAAAATTAAAAGGTAGTTCTGATTACAACTTGTCATGTTAAAACGAATAGACAAAGAAAATCAAATCCAATTTTTATTCAACTTAGTAATACTAACTATCACTATTAAATACTTCGCCACTTGAAAAAATTCTTTTTAATGTACTTCATCTTTACAGAACTCTGTAAGCTTTCATTTTCTTTGAGGAGTATAAAAACGAATGCAACCAGAAAAATACTAAATGTAATTAAGTAGAGTAAAAATTGTTCTTGGTGGGTAACTTTTCTTTGCTGGAGCCACTGCATAATCAATAACTTGTAAGGAAGGAATATCTTTTTTTTCTTCAAGTTTTGCCTGTTCATATATTGGGGTAATAAATTCGAGAATAGCATTATTAATTTCCACTTCCCTAAAATATCTAACATAATCCGTAGCATTTTCAGGAAGTGTCTTCAAGGAAGGTATGACCCCTTCTGTATCACCTTTCATTCTCATTTCTTTCAGCTTATTTTCGAACTTAGTTACTTCTAATTCCAGGTTTATTGCTGAAGGTGAATCTTTTCCTTTTAATTCCTCTATTATTGATTTTTCAATTTGCTTGGTTATCAAATTTGTTTCAAGCTCCGTATATGCTGTTACAATACCTTTAAACTGTTCTTCAGGATAAATTATTCCCGATCTTTTCTGAAATAGCATCAAAGAATCTTCACTTGCAGTAAGATTGGTTCTAATTTCTGCGATTCTGTCCTCAAGAAATATTCGATTGTTTTTTGATTTTTGAGTACGAAGTTCGATTATTTTATTAATCAATAATTCAACAATATAATTTGTTATATCCGCAGCTAATTCAGGAGAATGTGCTCTAACTTCTATTTGATAAGCCATTTCTTCAGTTTCATGTGCATTAATACTATTGTCTAATATCCTGATAGCTTGTTCCATATAATCTTTATCACTTTTATTTAAGTGGTAAACAGCAACTAAATCGAACTTATCTATAATTTTCATCAAATTTGTTCTACTATAAATGATTGTATTATATAGACTCATATCCTGATTTGTAGTTCCACCTCCAATATTAAATGGAAGGTTGTTACCTAAACCATTTAATAGAGAGGAAATTCCACCAAGTGATTGATCTTCAGCCGGTACAATTAATGCATCAGCATCGTATTGTTCATCAATTAAAAAGTAAATAGATAGATAGGATAAAATCATTGTAGGAATTAAAATAAGGATAAAAAACTTCTTCCATTTCACAAGAATAACAAGATAATCGAGTAAATCAATTTTATTTTCTTTTTCCATTTACCAAGGTTCCGATGTTTTAAAATTTTAATATCAAATGATCAATTCTATATAATTTGTGCTTAACTTATTATGTGAAAACAATATTTTGTCTTCAAAAAAGGTTTGACTTTAAAAATATTTTTTCTATTTTTGTTAAAACAAAGATAATTAAACACAGGAAAACATTATAGTCAATTTGCTACAGGTTTAAGAAATAAAATTATTTTTATTTTACCAGAGTAGCAAATCTATGCCGATTCGGGATTTACTCTGGTCGGTTTTTGTGTTTTTAAAGGGTATATTTACGGAACTTTTTACGGAGGTGTTAGTACTAAAGAATTGATACTATAATAAGGTAAAGATTTCCATCAACAAAAGAAGGAAGGTTAAGATGAAGGAAATAAAAGCTCAAATAAATAACCCTCTGTCCGATCTTATCAGTGATGAGATTTTCGAATTATTGGAATCCCAGGGACTTATAGATGATAAAGCCGTTAGAGATTACCAGATTCGAAAGAAATTCAAACAGCTTAGGTCTGGCAAAGTTAGCGCAGGTGATGCTATTGACACAATTCGTGAAGATTATCCATACCTGCAATTTGATACAATCCGCAAAATTGTATACCAGATAACTAAATAATTGACACTTGACAAATAGTTTATTCGGAATTATATTTCTTACGACTCTTTCAAAGGGTTCTCCCCTGCCCTTTGAAATATTAGAGTCGAGCCCAGTGGTCCCCCCATCGCTGGGCTTTTTATTTTTTAATACCGGAGACAAATAATGGCAAAAAAAGTTCAACGAAAAACTTCAAAACTAGTAAAGAAAAAAAGTGTTTCCCCTTTTAATATTTATTGGGACACCAAAAATTATTTATTGCTTTTTGCAGGAATAGCATCGGTAATAGTTGGCTTTCTGGTAATGTCTTTTGGAAACTGGGACAGTACTTCTGCCCTGGTTTTTTCACCGATAATCCTGGGAATTGCGTATGTTATTATTTTTCCTCTTTCTATTTTCTCAAAAAGTAATAATGTAAAAGATAACGGCGAGATAAATCAAAATTGATTCTTGCCAAAGTAAAAGGTAACCTCGTTTCCACACAAAAAGATAAAAATCTTGTTGGACAAAAACTTTTAATCGTACATCCTATTGATTTGCAGGGGAAAAAAATCGGGAAGAAGGATGTTGTTGCTCTAGACACTGTTGAGGCAGGAATTGGCGACACAATTCTTCTTGTTCAGGAAGGTAAGGCAGTTCAGCAAATTCTTGGAAATAAAACTACCCCCGCGCACTCAATAATAGTTGCAGTTGTGGATTCAATTGAAGTAAATTCGCACATATCATAAAAAACCCCTGAGTAGTTTTGACCAAGCTCTCATTTGAACAGCTAACGGATATTTTTCTTCTTTTATCAATTGAAGGAATCGGACCAGGTAAAATCAGATCACTCCTTTCAAAATTCAAATCAACTAAAAATATTTTATCCGCTGATTATAATTCATTATTGTCAGCTGAGGGGATTTCAACTAACCTGGCTAAAAGAATTTATTCTTCACGTAAAAGAAGATATGAAATTAATGATTTGGTCGATAAAGAATTATCCAAACTCAAAAAATTAAATGCCAGGATCGTTTCCATCTGGGATAGAGATTATCCTTCATTATTAAAAAAGATTTATGATCCACCACTTCTTCTTGAAGCTAAAGGAAATTTTGTTGAGAGAGATGAATATTCAATTGGGGTTGTTGGGACTCGTATGCCGACAAATTATGGGAGAATTCAAACTGAAAAAGTTGTCTCAGAATTTGCAAGACAACAAATTACAACGGTCAGCGGTCTAGCCAGGGGAATTGATTCAATTGCTCATTCCACGAGCATTAGGAATAACGGACGAACTATAGCTGTAATTGGGTCCGGGCTTGATGTTATTTATCCACCTGAGAATAAAAAATTGTTTGACCAGATATCTGAAAACGGAATAGTCATTTCCGAATATCTGTTGGGTACTCAACCGGATGCACAAAACTTTCCTAAACGAAACAGGTTAATCTCCGGCTTGAGCTTAGGCGTAGTTGTCATTGAAACAGGTGCAACTGGTGGAGCAACTCAAACAGCCAGGTTTGCATTAGATCAGAATCGCGAGGTTTTTGCATTGCCAGGAAATGTTGGTGTAAAACAAAGCGATGGGACAAACGAACTTATTCATAAAGGAGAAGCAACTCTTATCAGAAATGCAGAAGATGTTTTATTGAGCCTTGAATTAAAATTGAAACCCGTTCTTGGGAAGAATATTCCTAAAAAACAGGTTGGGCTGAATCTTTTTGAGGAGAAAATCATTAACGTACTAGACAACGAACCAATGCAAATTGATAAAATTGCAACAGCTACAAACCTGAGCACATCAGACTGCCTTGTACACTTACTTTCATTGGAATTTAAAGGGATGATTAAACAATTACCTGGGAAAGTTTTTGCAATATTATAATCAGTATTTTTTCTTCCCCACCCATAGTTTTTTCAATCTTTCTTTGATTTGTAATTCCTGTCCATTTTCTGATGGGAAATAAAATTGATTTTTTTTCATCTCATCTGGGAAATACTTTTCAACAATAAAATTGTCCTTTGAGCTATGAGGGTATTGATATCCTTTCGAATATCCAATCTCTTTCATCAATTTGGTTGGAGCGTTTCTTAAATGAAGTGGAACAGAATAAGAAGGATTTTTTCGTACCTCAGAAAAAGCTTCTTCAATTGCCATATAAGATGAATTACTTTTCGGTGCCGAGGCAAGATAAGTCACACACTGAGCAAGAATTATTCTCGCTTCAGGCAAACCTATTTTATCTACAGCACTGAATGTTGCTTCAGCTAAGACCAATGCATTTGGTGATGCATTGCCAATGTCTTCTGAAGCTAAAACGACCATCCTTCTTGCAATAAATAAAGGATCTTCACCCCCATCAATCATTCTTGCCATCCAGTATAAAGCGGCATCAGGATCACTGCCACGTAAACTTTTTATGAATGCAGAAATTAAATTGTAATGTTCTTCACCGGCTTTGTCATAAATTACATTCTTTTTCTGAACAACATTTTCATAAACTGATTTATCCAGTATAATCTTTTTATTTTTTATCTGCTGTGAAACTGAAGCTTCTAAAATATTCAGTAAAATTCTAGCATCTCCTCCGGAGAGATAAAATAAATAATCTTCATCCTTTAATTCGATTTGAAGTTTTGAAATGAACTCATCTTTTTGGATTGCAGTTTTTAGAATACTTTGCAAATCTTCTTTGGATAATTCATTTAAGATATAAACTCTTGCCCGGGACCGAAGCGCTGGAATAACTTCGAATGATGGATTTTCTGTTGTTGCCCCGATTAAAAAGATCAAACCTGATTCAACTGAATGAAGCAAAGCATCCTGTTGCGATTTATTAAACCTGTGAATCTCATCAATAAAAAGAATTGTTCTTTTATTCCATTGTTTGTTTTGTTCAGCAATTTCAATTACAGAACGAACATCTTTTACTCCTGAGGAAACAGCACTCAACTGGTGAAATTCTGCATTTGTATGTTTCGCAATAATTTTTGCAAGTGTTGTTTTTCCGGCGCCGGGAGGACCCCATAAAATAAAAGATCCGGGAGTATCATTTTCAATCATCAACCTGATTGGCTTATTTTTGCCAACAAGATGATCCTGTCCAAAAAAATTTTCTATACTATCAGGTCTGATTCTTTCTGCGAGCGGTGTGACTGGGTAATCGCTTTTATTCATCTTTTCCATTTTTGATCTCAACCGTTACTTCGTTTGGTTTTACCATATCATATTTTTCCCTGGCAATCTCTTCCATTTTAGCCGGAACTTTTCTCCGTAATGAATCTATTTCATTTTTCAGATTTTCATTTTCTGTTTTTAACATATTTATTTCTGATTTTATTGAATCAACCTGGCTTGATAGTTTCGAATATTTTACGAAACCATATTCATTAAATAGTATGTAAAGCAAACCGATTGAAAAAATTCCGATAAACAAATAGAGAAATATTTTTTTTTGATTAAATTTCATCGCAGCGAAAGTTGAATAATTTTTTCGATCAATTCTTCAAATGAAATTCCAACTGCTTTTGCCATTTTAGGAACTAGGCTGGTGGATGTCATTCCTGGAAGAGTATTTACTTCAAGACAATATGTTTCATTTTTATCATTTAATCTGAAATCAACTCTTGCATAATCTTTACATCCTAAAACATTAAAAGCTTTTTGTGCCAGGAGCTGAATATTTTTGAAAACCTGATCAGGAATTTCAGCCGGAACAATATATTCACTCATTCCTTTTGTATATTTTGCATGGTAATCATATAAGCCAGTCTGTGGAATTATTTCAAGAACCGGAAGTGCCTTGTTATCCAAAACAGCCACAGTTAATTCTCGTCCGGGTATATATTCTTCAATCAATGCTTTTGATGAAAATTGAAGAGCAAGTTTAATTGCATGTTCTGTTTCCCCGGGAGCTTTTAATAAAGTCAGTCCAACTGTTGATCCCTGATCATTTGGTTTTATAATACATGGAAAGCCAAATTCTTTTTTTATTTTTTCATTAATTACATTTCCGTTGATTGAGCTACTATCAACAACAAACCATTTTGCAGTTTTCACACCTGCATTTTCAAATAGAATTTTAGATATGTTTTTATCCATTCCCATTGCACTGGCAAGTATTCCGGAACCTGTGTATCTGATTCCTTTCATCTCCAATAAAGACTGCATCCTTCCATCTTCAGCGTATTTACCGTGTAATGCTAAAAACACAAGATCAACATCCTCAAGCAAATTTGAATTGATCACCTCAATACAATTATTGTTTGAAATTTCTCCAAAATCTTTTTTATCAAATATTTTTTCAACATCTGCGGGTTGATTTATTCCTAAACCGGGATCCAAAACTATTAAAGGATAATTTAGAGATTTGAGTACTTCATAAATTGCTTTGCCTGAATCTTTTGATACCTCACGCTCTGGTGATGTTCCTCCCGCAAACAATGCAATTTTTGGTTTATCTGAATTCACAATATTTGAAAATTAAGAAATTGATTTTAAATGTTTCTGCGATCCTGTGTCAATCCATAAGTTTCTTCAGATATTTCAACAAGCCTGTTAATTTCTTCAGAAGTTAATTCTTTTGGATTTCCTAATAATTTTGATTTCCAGATTGTTTCGGCAGAGTGTTCAAGCTTTTCCATTTTGTAATATGCGTCTTCCAGTGTTTTTCCAAGAGTTAATGCTCCATGGTTTTCCAACATGAAAGCCCAGGCATGATCAATGAAAGGTTCAATGCTTAATGGAAGATCGTTGGTAGAAGGTGTTGCATATTTACAGAGTGGAACTTTCCCAAGCGTAAGCAATACTTCAGGAAAATAATGTTTCAACATACCTTCACCAAGTAAACTTAGTGCAGTAGCATGAACCGGATGACAATGCACAACTGCATTAACTTCTTTTCTTTTGGAATAAGCAAAAAGATGAAGCTTGAACTCTGTTGTAATTCTTCCTTCCCCTCTTAATGGTTTACCTGAAAAATCAAATTCAAGTATATCCTTTTCAGTTACATCACCTTTACAAATTCCTGAACGTGTAATGATTATCGTATTATTTTCAGTAATAGCAGAAACATTTCCGTCATAAGCTGAAACAAATCCTTTAGCATAGACTTTATGGCAAACTGAAATTAGTTTTTCTATTTCTGACATTTTCTTTCCAGTTCTTCCATCAATTGCAAATTGATTAGTCCGTCTTCACCTGTAACTAAAGGCGTTTCATTTTTTAGAAATGATTTTTGAATTGACTTAAGAAGAAATAATAATTTAATCCCTCTTTTTCGAAATGTTTTTTTAGCTTCTCCTTCAAGTATAATTGAAAGTTTTGAGGGCACCAGCTTGCGGCCAATCAAATTTTCAATATTAATTGCGCCTGTATGACCAAGGATTTCAATTCTGTTGAGTGTCTGTTTCGAATTATAGGAAACGTTAAAACGGCCGTAACCTCCCTTTTCAAATTTTACAATTCCGGAAGCAAAATCATCAACTTCGCTTTTGTAAACTACATTATCAACTACTCCCTGGATATCAATTATATTTCCTCCAATAAATCTCAACAAATCTATCATATGTGTCCCGAGATCTCTTAATGCACCACCTCCGCTTAATGATTTGTTGAACCGGAAATTACTGCCCGGCGGAAAATCAATATTAAAATCAGCACTAACCGAAACAAGCTTTGCCAAGTTTTTGATCTTTGACCAGTTCTTTTGCTTTAACGATATGTGGATGAAATCGGTGAATATAATTTACGGCAAGTAACACATTATTTTGTTTGCAAGCTTCAACCATTTCTTTTGCCTGGTTACTACTCAACGCCAATGGTTTTTCACACAAAATATTTTTACCGGCTTCAGCAGCTTTAATTACCTGGTCGTGGTGATGAGCATTTACACTTGAAACAAACACACAATTAATATCTGATTTCAGAAATTCTTCATAATTGCTATGAAAGCTTGAGGCTCCGGATTTTTCAGCAAGCTCTTTTGCGCGGGAAATATTATGACTAAAAAACGAGTTAACTAAACTTTTCCTTAAAAAATGCAAGGTCGGAATAAAAGTATGTTCAGCATACCTCCCGCATCCTGCAACGCCCCATCTTAATTTATTTTGTTTTGATTTATTGTTGGTTGCCATTTTTAAAAAGATTAACGATTCTGATGGTGTAATTTATCACGAAAAGATAGTAATATGAAATGGAAGAACTTCAGGCAGTCTTTTTAAATAATTTAAGCCGATCAAACAGCATCGTCATTGGTTTTGCGTTTAACATAATATAGAAATGCACACTTGGGACATCTTTATTCAAAAGTTCTTCGACTTGTTTAGCCGCCCACTCTACACCGATATGTACAACATCGTCATGCGTTTTAGCTGATTCGACTGCATCAGCCAATGCGTCAGGGATGTTAACGTGAAAATTTCCGGGAATACTATGCAACTGGTTTTTTGATGTTAATATTTTTAGTCCAGGGATAATTGGCGCATTTATCCCGACTTTCCTACATTGATCTAAATAATTGAAATAATATTTATTGTCAAAAAACATTTGTGTAACGATGTAATCTGCCCCGGCGTCAATTTTATCTTTCACAAATTTTATATCTGATTTAAGATTTGGTGCTTCAAAATGTTTTTCAGAGTAACCACCAACACCAACACAAAAATTAGTCGCTTTCGCATCAAGAAGTGAATCTTCAAGATATTTTCCCTTGTTCATATCAACAATTTGTTTAACTAGATCAATAGAATTGCTGTTCACACTTTTTCCTAATGGAATAGGTTTTTCGTAGCCGCTGTCATCTCCTCGTATTGCAAGAACATTATCTATCCCAAGATAATTAAGCTCGATCATAAAATCTTCGGTTTCTTCACGTGTAAATCCTTTTACAAGAATATGTGGAACTGCATCTATATTATATTTGTTTTGAATTAGTGCACAGATTCCCAAAGTTCCCGGACGTTTTCTTTTTATTTTTTTTTGTATACCGCCTGGAGTTTCTTCATAAATAACTTCGGCAGAGTGACTGGTAATATCAATAAAAGGTGGACGGTATTTTATTATCTCATCAATAACACCCAAAACACTTTTAATGTCTCCACCTCGTTTCGGTGGAATTAATTCGAAGCTGATTAATGGTTCTTTTGCTTTAGCAAGATGGTCAATTACTTTCATTCTTTGTTCATTCTATTGTGAGATAAAATCTATACAAATATAATTATTCTTGTTTATATAACAATTATTGCCGGAAGTATCTATCGGGGAGTTAATGTGAGTTTTTGATCAGATGAACTTTTTAATCGTATCCGGATTAGTACAGATTTTCATATACTTCCCATTCAGCCACAACGATGTTTGGTCTTTATAATGATCACTAAAAATATTACCTGACTGGCCGGTTGTTAAAACCAGATAAAAATAATCAGGTTCAGAAAAATCATAAATAAATCTCATTGAAGGTCCGAGATTATTTTCGAATGGTTCATGTTTAAATCTTGAATACTTATCCAGACTTTCATTAAAATCATATTCAGTATTAAAAATTGTGGTACCGTCGCCTCCGATTGGGAAAGGGCCAATATCGATTATTCCATCAAGCAGATTAGAAACTCCACTGAAAGCATGTTTAAATGTCACTTTGTGAATTTCGCCCCACTGCCATGCTCTTAAATCTTTTCCATAATTTTTTTCCAGATCACTTAAAGCATCAACCATACTTTTACGGATAATTTCATCCCTTGTTTCTCTTTCATTTGTATTGACATTGTCCCACCAAATTGAATTAGGTTTTTCAAGCAATTCTGGAATACTTCTGTAAGGAAGATTAGCAAGCATTACATATTGATTAAAAAGATCATTTCCCATTTCGTCTTTGTATAAATTTTTCATCAACTTATCAAAAAAAGTAAGATAAATTGTTGGTGTCTGGCTAAACCGATCCATCTTATAATCCCATTCTTCAAAAAGCCTCAATGATAATTTTAAATTCTCATCATTTATCTGAATTCCCTTAAACGCAGAAAGTATATATTTCACTATTGTTTTTGCATAAGGTGAGACGAAGTCATTTTGATAGTTCATATAATCATTCACAGAATGTTTTTCTTTAGAATTTAGCAGTTCAGTTATTCGTTCAATTCTTGAAGAAGGCTCCCACAGATCAGTTATATAATATTTAAAATCTTTTATAGTTTTGTTATTTGCGGAAGCAATATAGTTCTGGGGCGGGTTAAACAAATATGGTTCTTCATTTCTTTTCAAATAACCTTTCCAATCATTCTCACTTGATGATCCATCATAAATAAAACTTCCACTATTATTTTTTCTGATTGGAATTGATCCGCCAAAAAGGTAACCGATATTTCCTTTGCTGCTTGCATAAATAAAATTTTGTCCGGGTACTTTAAATTTTTCCACACCTTTTTTGAATTCATTCCAGTTATGCGCCTCATTTATTTCAAGAAATGCTTCAGTTTCATCGCTAAAATCATTTCCACTCCATCGCATACTAACCGGCGGATATGTACGGTTTTCCTCATTGTAAATAAGATTGTATGTATAAACACCGGAAATAATTGGTCCTCGGTGAGTGAGTTTTATTTCGAAAGGTTCAGGTTTATCACCCTTTACCTGGATAGTATCCTCAATAACTGTGAGATTTTTCCATTCGCCATCCAAAAAATATTTTGTTTTACTCGAATCTAATTTCTCAAAATAAAAATCTGCTTCATCGAGCATGATATTTGTTAACGCCCAGGCAATATTCTGATTTTTCCCGATCACAATTCCCGGTGTACCAGGCAGACTAACTCCAGCAACTTTCATTTCTGGTGTGTTGATAACTGCCGCATACCATTTACCCGGTGCACTGAAAGCAAGGTGTGGATCGTTTGCTATTATTGGTTGCCTGACTGTGATTTTTTATAATTTACAACCCAGCTATTTGAGCCAATATGAGTTCCGGTGTTTTTTATAAACTCTCTGAATTTTTGATCAGTTTTTAAAAATGAATTATCGATTGCTGAAATCTTTTTCAGATTTGATGGGATAATTGTTGGAGCATTGTCAGGATAGCCGGGTAAAATTTCTTTTACTTTATCTTCACCAAGTTTCTGCACAAGATCAGTGAAATACAAAATCTGTCCACCAACTAATGTTTAATTCCCACGCCATCATTCTTGTAACAATCAAACTGTGAACCGGCTTCCATTTTTCAGGCTGATACCCGAGTAAATCAAATTCAAAAGTGTACCTGTCTTTATATTCTTCAATATACTGATTCACACCGGCAGAATATGCTTCAAGAAGTTTGTGCGCATCAGGATCCATTTTCTTTTCAATCATTTCAGCAGTTCGCAAAATTCCAATTGTGCGGAACATTTTATCAAACGGAACAGTTTCCTTTCCAAGAATTTCACTTAATCTTCCTTCGCCCGCTCTCCTTATCAAATCCATCACAAACATTCTTTCACTTCCATGGAGATAGCCTAAAGCAAAAGCAGCATCTTCCTGGTTTTCAGCAAAAATGTATGGAACTGAAAGGCTGTCGAAATAAATCTCAACTTTATCTTTAATTCCGTTTACTCTTTCTTCTCCGCTGTATTCAGGCAAAGAATCTGAAAGCATATTGTAGATTATATATCCACCGACAAAGAGGATTATCAATAAAGAAAAGAAAACACCTATCGTAATTTTAAGCCAGGTTCGCATTTGATTTTTTTACAATGATTCTTACAAATATAACCAATAAAGTTATTGATATTCTCTCTCATACTTTTACTTACTTGAGATAACATTAAAACTATATTATTGATTGTATGGATTTTTGAATTTCTTTTAATAATTACTGTATTTCTAAATATCATGAATTATTTCATTTCAATAAACAATGCAATATTTTTCAAGTATAATTTTACATCTTTAGCAGATTATAAGTTAAATGAAATATGATTGCGAAATAGAAGGTTGCAATAACAAAACCGATGATTACTTATGCTCAATCCACAAAAAAGAAGCTGAGAGAGGAGATATGAAAATAATCTATTGCAATAACTGTGGAAAAATTCTTAAAATTGTTCCGAAAAAATTAGATCAAAAAGATTCGGGTTATGAATCTGTTAAATTTTGTATGAGATGTAAGAAAAAAGCGGACGAATTTTTTGATACGTTTTTCCCTTAGAAATAATGCTGAACATTTATTTTTTTGTATCTTTTTTACACTGGACTAAATTGAACTTAAACTAGAAGACAGATGAAATTATGGATGATGAAATAAATAAAATAATCCGGCATCTGCTAAGACACAAAGAATTTGCCAGAAGTGCACTTTCCATTTCATATCCATTTTCCATTGATGAGTTAAGGAAGTATTCAGATAAACTCGAATGGGAATGGATAAGTACTAATCCTAATATTTTATGGAGTGAACCGATGTACAATGAATTTGAGAACAAGATAATCCTGGAAGCACTAAAAGATAACGACTCTTTCCCCTGGACAGAAGAATTTATTGATAAACATATTATGGACTTTTTTTATGAAATGGATGAGGAGTTTGGAGTAATGAAAAGTGATTTTGGCTCTAATGAAGGACTCCCCTGGTCAGAAAGTTTTATAGATAAGTATATTGAACACTGGGATTGGAATCAGTTATCAACGAATAGGGGTATACCATTCACAATAGATTTGATACAAAAATACAGTGACAAATGGAATTTCAATTCTCTTGAATTTAATTGCCGGATTATTTCTGATCCTCCACTCCGATCCTACATTAATATATTTCATAACTGCGATGCGCACGAATTAATTCATAATTGTCCCTTTTGTTATAAAGGTGAAGAAATATTTGATGAGTATAAAGACAGAGCCGTTTCGACAGATTTTATCCGATGCCCGAATTTTAAATGGTCTGATGATTTTGGTTCCAAATTAAGATCCAAACTTCGTGGTGAAGGCGATGAACAAAGAGTTGTCGATGCTATAAGGTTGAACATTGTAAATCATTGGTCTATTGACTTGCTGGATGCGTTCGAAGAATTCTGGGATTATAATATCATTAACTTACCTGATGAGCTTACTGATTATCTTGCTTTTGCCATTAAGGCAAATAAATGTTTAGATAAAATAATGAAGGAATTAAAAGTATTATCTCAATAATATTTGCTTTTGTCTAGTTCAATAATTTCAATCTGACTTTGGTTATATACGTTTAATGATTCTTTTCCCACAGAGATATTCTCAATGCTTACAGGAATAGTCGAAAGTTTTATGGTTTGTCTCATTTTCTTTATATTTTATAATAAATAGTCAAAAACAACAAATCAAAAATAAATTAATAAAATGGATGTAGAAAAGATATTAGCAAAAATTGAAATATATTGGGAAAACCAGAAGTTTAATGAAGCAATAGAATTAGCAGAGAAATCTTTAAATATACATAAAGACGATTACAGGTTATTTAACATACTGAGTAAAGGTTATAGCAGACTAACGCCTGCACGCTTCCTTATTAATTATGATTCATTAACCTCAGATCAAGTTCAAATACAAACCAATTATATTATTAAATCGATTAAATATGGTGAGCAAAGTTTAAGTATCCTGCTAAATAATATTAATGAATTAGATAAAGATTTATTAAATTCTTCAATGATTCTTGACGATTTGACTAGTGTGATTTTAACTTATACTGGTTTATTTGAAAAACTAAAAAGAAAAAATGACTTAAAAAAATATACTATTCACCTTGATCATTCGTTAAGGGATAATCTTTTAAATTTTTATCAGAGGGGATTTGAAAGATTTGACGAGAGTTTCGAAGAATTTCGTCTGGCATATATAGCCTTTGATGAAATAACAAAATACTAAGTACAATTTATTTTAACATTCATATGCCTATACCTAATATTGATAGTATAGTGGAAACTTTCATTAAAGTATCAATTGATAATCAAATTACTTCAATTAATAATTGGTGTAACTATATAGAAGTTCTTTATAAAAAGTTAATACCTTTGATAGACAATTTAAGAGAAAAAAAATTAATCAAGAGCTTTTCATTCCTTATTCATAATAGACTAAACGGTGTTCCTACAACTGAAGAAGATAATAATCCATATATCCATTTAAGATTAGAATTAACAGAAAATATAACTATAAGTAAACTAGAATCAGACCTCCCTAACTACTGCCTTTTTACTCGAAAAACCTTTATGAAACCCCCTTTTAAAATGGAAGGGATTGATCAAAAATATTTGATTGATGGAGACTTTAGTCTTGCTTGGAAGATTCTTTGTAATTGTTCAGAGTTAGTTGTTGAAATACTCAAAATTCATAAAGATAAGCGGCTTCCAATTCAACATGTAGCTCAATTTCTACATTTCTTAGGCAATCAATTTCTGGTAAAGTTAATTAATATTCCGATGCCATAACAAGACAATTTGATTTTAGTACTTTCTGACCCAAAAAATTGCTATAACATTCAATGACATATCTTCTCTTGGAGAATAGTTTGTGAGGTGAGCTTTGGGCTGAGGTAAGGTATCCCCAGATTCATTCCGCGGATGATAAAAACGAAGGCAAGCAAGATTGCAAAAACAGGAACGGCTTTTTTTATTTTATTTCTTATTCCAAGATTGATAAATTTTCCAAAAACTGAAGCGGCAAACATTGCAGGAACTGTTCCGAGTCCAAATAATATCATAACTGCCGCACCCGAAATTGCATTGCCGCTTGCAATTGAACCGGCAAGCCCGATGTAAACAAATCCGCAAGGAAGAAATCCATTTAATATTCCAATCAGAAAAAGTGAGGAGATTGTTCCTTTGGAGAAAAGTGTGCTAATATTTTTTTTGAGAGGTTGAGAAATTTTTTGAATTACCGGAAACTGAATAATTTTATTTTTATACCTCGAAGGAAGCAAAACAGAAATTATAATAATTATTCCAAGTCCGATTGAAACAGCTTGTTGAAATCCAGCAATGAAAAGTCTTTCACCAATCAAACCGAAAATTGCACCCATAAAAGAATAAGTAACTAACTCTGCCGAGATTGTATAAAACCCTTCCGGTAAAAAAAGAAAGGTTGGATGAATTGGGAACGGGCAAAGCAATTGCAATTGGTCCGCACATTCCAATGCAGTGAAAACTTCCAAGAAAACCTATAACAAATGCAGATAGAATTTCGGGAGACATAATTTCTTAATTTATTACAATCGCTTTTTCGCTGTAGTAATTTTTATCATCAGCCTGCCAGCTAAACTGGACACGCCAGAATCCTTTTTGAATTCTTTCAAGCGGAATAATTTGCTGCTTATTTTCATCAGGAGTAAAAGGAAGACGCATATCAAGCTTTGAATCTGATGGACGGTAAAAATAGATTTCACCTTTAATATCATTCCCGGAACTCAATTCAGGTAATTTTATCGTAACAACTTTTCCATCGAACAAAATTATTTCTTCAGATGAAAGTTCAACAGTTCGGGCGACATCATCAATATGCTGCTGGTAGGCAATTTCCTTATCGTAATAATCATCACTTACAAGCTGAACATCCTGGTTCATCAGATAAATTCCGGTGGTTATTACTAAACCCATAAAAATTATAAGTGCAATAACAATGCCGGTGCCCCAGCTTATTTTCATTCTAACCTTCGTCTTTCTTTCTAACCGGAGCGAGAAATGATGTCTTTACTTTACTTAATAATTTTTCACCACTGTAAACTCCAATTTCAAGAAGAATATTCATCCTGTCAATTTCTGTTTTTGGAATCAGAACTAAAAACTTAGCATCAACAATTCCTTGTGGTTCAAGGACTAAATCTTTACCGATAAGTTTTAATTCGCCTGTTAAATTTTCCAGCTTAAGCCTAACAGGTACTTCAGAAAAAGTTTTATTTACAATATTAAGATCATAAAGATTGCTTACTCTATTATCCGGTTGTTCCTGGAAAAGCAAGCCGGGTGTACGCAAAATATTAATGCTGAAATCAGTTCGGGTCAATAGAAGAAAACTCAACACACCAAGTAAAACTGTTAGTAAAACAGAATAACCAATTGCTCTTGGCGTAAACCTGAATTTTGATTTTTTCTCAATTGAATTTAATGATGCATAACGGATCAAACCACGCGGTCTTTTTACTTTATCCATGACATAATCACAAGCATCGATGCAGGCAGTACAATTAACGCACTCAAGCTGGATGCCATTTCTTATATCAATTCCTGTCGGACACACATCAACACATTGATAACACTCAATACAATCTCCACGATTTTCCCAGCCTTCATCTTTTTTGTATTTGCTCCTCGGTTCGCCCCGAACATTATCATATGCAATTACAATTGAATCACGGTCAAGCAGCACACCCTGGAGTCTTCCATACGGACAGACAATTGTACAAACCTGTTCGCGGAAGTATGAAAAAATAAAATAGAAAACTCCTGAGAAAGCTAAAATCGCTAAAAGTCCCTGCATATGTTCCGAAGGAGGGTCACTAATAATTTTAATTAGCTCATCCATTCCAATAATATAGGAGAGAAAAATGTTCGAGATGAAGAAAGCAATTCCGAAGAATATAAGATTCTTCAAAGTTTTCTTAAAAAATTTACCTGAGGTCCAGGGTGCGGCTTTAAGTTTTCTCTGTTCATTTGCATCTCCTTCGATCCAGTATTCAATTTTTCTGAAAACCATTTCCATAAAAATTGTTTGAGGACATGCCCAACCACAAAATACTCTGCCAAATACTGCAGTAAATAACACAACAAAGACAATAGTTGCAATCATTGCAAGTACGAAAATATGAAAGTCGTGCGGGCCAAAATAAATTCCGAAAAGAACAAATTTCCGGTTTAGAAAATCAAACAGGATAAAGGGATGTCCGTTTACTTTGATGAATGGTACAGCAATTAAAATTGCAAGTAAAACAAATGAAACAATAGTCCTGGCATTATAAAATCTGCCAAAAGGTTTTTTAGGAAATATCCATTTCCTTTTTCCCTCTCTTGTTACAGTTGCGAGTTCATTTCGATAGGTTTGTATATCCTCAAGCTCTTCCGATGATTTATCGTTTTCATTATTCATATTCATTTAATCCCCAAAAAAGAAAAAAATCAATTTTTAGAAGTAGAGTCCGGTGGTTCCCAGATATCTCCTTCAGGTGCTTTAGGTGCAGCAGGTTTTGTGCCTTGCAGACTTAAAACAAAACTTGCAACCTGCTGAATCTGGTTTGGATTAAGCTGTGTTTGCCAGCTAATCATTCCTTTATTAGGCACACCATATTTTATAGTTGTAAAAACATTTTTTATTCCTCCACCATGAATCCAATATTTATCAGTCAGGTTTGGACCTACAATTCCACCACCATCAGTTCCATGACAAGCAACGCAGTTTGTAGAAAAAATTTGTTTTCCTTTATCTATACCTGCAGGGTCGGTCAACTTAGTCACAGTTTCTTCATTCAAAAAAGCTCCTGTTCTGATGAGTTCGGCTCTTTGAATCTCTGCAGCTTGCATCTCATCATTGTACTCTTCATACATCAATTTGCCAGTACCAAGTACGTGATAATTTAACATATAATAAACGGCAAAAAGAATAGTCAGGTAAAAAAGCCAGCTAAACCACGGCGGCACACGGCTATCTAATTCACGAATGCCGTCATAATTATGATCCAGTAAAATATCTTTTTCATCTTCTATTGGTGTTGAGCGATTAACGAAAGTCCAGATCTTTGCAAAGAATGAAACAAAATTAATTTCGGTTTGCTTTCTTCCTTCAAAATAAATTATTGCAACAAACGAGATAATAATAAGAAGCAATAAAATCACTGCAACCAAATCATAATATGACGGAGGGAACGTATTCTCACCTTCAGCAAAAACACTTCCTGCAGAAAATAAAGTAATAATTAGTAAAAGCAATTTGAAAACCGAAAAGTGTTTCCTTTTACTTATCATTTAGTTCACCTTTTAAATTAAAGTTTTCATTATAATTATTATCAAGAGGTAGTCGTTCCATTTTTTGAATATATCTTTTATCAACCTTGAGTAACCAGATAAGAACAGATACAAACATTACAATGAATACAGCTAACCCGGTGATTGCATAAATTTCAATTCCGTTTACTGATTCTAAAATATTTTTAAACATTTTTATTTACTTGTTGCTTGATCTTTAACTTTAATATCTGTTCCCAATCTTTGCAGGTATGCAATCAGCGCAATAATTTCTTTGTTTGGTTCGGCCGGTGCACCATTTTTCTGTAAATCAAGAGTAATTTGTTCAGCTTGTTTTGTTAAATCATCATTTGCAACATTTTCATATCCTTCAGGATAAGGAACACCAATCGAACGCATAACATTTATTTTAGTTGGTGTATTTGAAATATCCAGATCATTTGTCAGCAACCATGGATATGAAGGCATAATTGATCCTGGAGACATACTCCTGGGATTTTCCATATGCAGGTAATGCCAGAGATTTGGATATTTTCCACCCACTCGATGTAAATCGGGTCCTGTTCTTTTTGATCCCCATAAAAACGGATGATCATAAACAAACTCACCAGCTTTTGAGTATTCACCATAGCGTTCCGTTTCACTTCTGAATGGACGAACTAATTGTGAATGACAGTTATTACATCCTTCTCTTATGTAAATATCTCTTCCCTGCAATTCAAGTGGTGTGTAGGGACGAACTGAAGCAATCGTTGGAATATTTGATTTAATAAGAAATGTCGGAACAAATTCAATTGCTCCGCCAATAATTACAAGGACTAAAGCAATTAAAGAAAACTGAACTGGCTTAGCTTCAAGCCAGCGATGTCTTTTACCTCTTACAAATTCAGGTGATTCTTTAACTAAGGCTGGTGCTTCTGCTTCCTCTTCGGCAACAAAAGATCCCTGCTTTGCTGTTTTGTAAAGATTATAAACCATTACTATTACACCAGAATAGTAAAGCAAACCACCCACCGCTCTTATTATATACATCGGTATAATTTGTAAAACTGTTTCAAGGAAATTCGGATATTGAAGTACCCCAAGATCAGTAAATTGTTTCCACATTAAAGACTGAGTAATTCCTGCCCAGTACATAGAAGATGCATAAAAAACAATTCCGAGAAAACCAATCCAAAAATGGTAGTTAGCAAGTTTTTTAGAATACAATTCTGTTTTCCAAAGTCTTGGTACAAGCCAATAAAGAATTCCAAATGTTAAAAATCCATTCCAGCCAAGAGCACCGATATGAACGTGAGAAATTATCCAATCGGTAAAGTGAGCAATTGCATTTACATTTTTAAGTGAAAGCATCGGTCCTTCAAATGTTGCCATTCCGTAAGCTGTTACAGCTACAACCATGAATTTTAATATAGGATCCTCACGAACTCTATCCCATGCACCGCGAAGAGTTAGTAACCCGTTTATCATTCCTCCCCAACTTGGTGCGATCAACATAATGGAGAAAACTGTTCCAAGTGATTGAGCCCAATCTGGTAAAGCTGAATAGAGAAGGTGATGCGGGCCAGCCCAGATGTAAATAAAAATTAAAGACCAGAAGTGAACAATTGAAAGCTTGTAAGAATAAACAGGTCGGTTTGCTGCCTTTGGAAGATAATAGTACATCAAACCGAGAAATGGAGTTGTTAAAAAGAATGCGACTGCATTATGTCCGTACCACCATTGCACAAGTGCATCCTGAACACCTGCATAAATCGGATAGCTTTTTAAAAAACTAACG
Source organism: uncultured Ignavibacteriales bacterium (assembly GCA_963822905.1). Classification (GTDB taxonomy): domain Bacteria; phylum Bacteroidota; class Ignavibacteria; order Ignavibacteriales; family Ignavibacteriaceae; genus CAWGJF01. Next base: position 1,032,239 of record CAWGJF010000001.1, on the reverse strand, counting down.
GGAACTTCAATTGAGTTTACGACATGGAGCATCGTTACGGTTACCCAGGTAGCAATATAAAACCAAATTGCTACATACATATGTTTTTCTCTTCGCTTCCAGATTGTTCCGAACATATTAATTCCGAAAGCAATCCAGACTAAAGCAATTGCTATATCAATCGGCCATTCAAGTTCAGCATATTCTTTACTGGTTGTAATACCCAGAGGAAGAGTTATCGCTGCTGAAACAATAATTAATTGCCATCCCCAAAAATGAATATTGCTGAGGTTTTTACTAAACATAGGGGCTTTGAGCAATCTTGGCAGCGAATAATAAATTCCCATAAAGATTGCGTTACCAACAAACGCAAATATCACAGCATTTGTGTGTAATGGTCTGATTCTTCCGAACGTAAGAAACGGGAGATCCAAATTTAAAGCAGGAATAAAAAGCTGGGTTGCAATCAGCAATCCAACAAACATTCCCACCAATCCCCAGACTGACGTGGCAATTGCAAATTTTTTAACAATGGTATTATCGTAACTGAATTTTTCCAACTCCATAAGGGAACTCTCCTTTATTTGGAATTTGAACCGGGTTCTTTCTTCTTATTATTTTGATTTTCGAACAATATACGAACTGATGGAGTATATGTATCCTTGTATTGCCCGCTTTTTACTGCCCACAGAAAAGCTATCAGAAAAATTCCGGCAATGAAAAGACTTACAATAATCAGGACAAAAATTACCGAGATAGTAAACCCCGCTTGTTTGCAATAAAGTTAGTTGAAAAGGTTGTGAATAAAACAACAGATATCGAACTTAAAGGCATTAAAACAGCAGCTATTAAAGGAGAAAGATTTCCTTGAACAGCAAAAAACAACCCTATAAAATTATATAAAAAAGATATAATAAAACTTACAAAAATTATTTTAATGCTAGACTTTGAAAAATTAATAAATTTTGATAAATATTTAAGCCTGAATGCATGTAAAATTCCATCACAAGCCGGTGAAAAGGAATGAATATCTTCAGAAACGGCAATTCCAACATTACTCTGTTTTAGTGCACCTGCATCATTTAAACCATCTCCAATCATTAAAACTTTTTCCCCATTGTCTTGTAACTTTTTTATAAATGCCAGTTTGTCCCGCGGTGATTGGTTAAATAATAAATCACTTTTTTGTTGAAACATTGAGCGAAGATTAATTTCTTCTGATGAATTATCACCGGATAATACTGATAAATTATAATTTTTATTAAGCTCATAAATAACTTCATCAATTCCATTGCGATAAATATTCTCAATTGAAAATTTTCCAATGTATTCATTACAAATTGAGATATGTATAATAGTTTTGTTTACGGTTCCAGGTTTTTCGTTTTTCAATTCTTTTGTAATTACAAAATTTTCAGAACCAATCCTGATTTCATTTCCATAAACTATTCCGGAAATTCCTTCCCCAGCTTTTTCATCAAATTTTGTAACGGGAAAATATTCAGCACCTTCAATTGAGTTGAATATCTTTTTACTTAATGGATGAGTTGAATTCCTGACAAGTGATTTGATGCACTTTTGCTGAAATGGACTAAGAACCTTCCCGGTATATTTTAATTCAGAACTCCCGGGATGAGTGATTGTACCGGTCTTATCAAAAACTATTTCATCAATTTTTCCAAGTGTCTCGATAACCTGTGCGTTGCGAAGGTAAAAACCATTTCTACCAAAAATTCTCATTGCATTACCAAGTGTAAAAGGTGTTGAAAGTGCAAGAGCACAGGGGCAGGCTACAATTAATACTGCGGTAAAAATATTTAGTGCCATTCCAACATTACTTTGGAAATGAAATGCTGCAGCAATTCCGGCAATTAATAAAATAACTAAAGTAAAATATTTACTTACTTTATTGGAAAAATTAGTAAAATAACTTTCGTCCGGTTTGTTTTGTTTATTGAAAATATCATTGTTCCATAAATCTGTTAGATAGCTTTGTGAAACATTTTTGATAATTTCAAGTTCGATTGCTGAATCAAGCTGCTTACCTCCGGCATATATCATTTCCCCAGAAACTTTTTTAACAGGTTTAGATTCCCCGGTTACAAAACTGTAATCAATTCTTCCGTCCCCGTTTAACAAAATCGAATCAGCCGGAATGATTTCATCTTTTCTAATTATGATTCTGTTGCCAACACTTAGTTTTGAAAGTGGAATGTTTTGTTCTTCGCCATCTTTTTTTATAGTGATTGAAAGAGGAAAATAAGATTTATATGTCCGTTCAAAATTAAGTGCATCATAGGTTTTTTCCTGAAGCAGTTTCCCAATCAGCAAAAGAAAGACAAGTCCAGTCATTGAATCAAAATACCCTGCACCGGTTTGGGTTGTAACTTCGTATATACTTCTTAAAAACAGAACAAGAATCCCAAGTGAAATAGGGAAATCAATATTAATTATTTTTTTACGAAGTCCTTTTAGTGCAGAACCAAAATATTCCCAGGCAGAATAAAAGAAAACCGGGAGTGACAAAATAAGATTCAGAAAAAGAAAGAAATTTTTAAAAAGAATGTCTTTTGAATTTATTCCTAGATATTCAGGAAAACTGAAAAGCATTATATTTCCAAAACAAAATGCCGCTATGCCAATCTTGTAGTAGAGTTTTTTATGAGAGTAAATCTGCTCATCTTCTTTCTCCGGATCTAAAAGAATTTGGGGCTCATATCCAATTGATGAGATTAGAATAACTAGATCTTTTAGACTAAGATTTTCGGAAGCGAAAGTAACATTTACTTCTTTTTTCAGGAAGTTTACTTCAGAATGCTGCACTCCTGAATTAAGCTTATATAGATTTTCCAATAGCCAGATACACGAACTACAGTGCATTTGCGGAATATAGAAGGTCACTTTACTTGTTTGGATGTCACGATAATTTAGAAGCTTATCTATAACGGATTGGTCATCTAGATAATCGAATTTTTTATTCTTGTTTAATGAAGGAGTAATTCCAGGTTGGTTTTCAAAATTATAATAATCACATAGCTCATTTTTATTGAGAATTTCAAAAACTGTTTTACATCCATTGCAACAAAAATATTTATCATCAATTCGGACTTCCTGATTCGAACAATCTTCTCCGCAATGGAAGCAGGTTAACTTCTCGTTTATTTCTCCGTTTTTATCCATATCAATTCCGGATTACAAAACTCCTGAGTAACCTAATTATTATTTTAAAATTAAAGAATCTTTTCGAATTGACAATAAATATGAATAACTAATTATTTGCACACTAATAATTAATTATTGGAATAAAATAAATTTATGGTTTAATAACCATAAGCACTACAGCAACCCAGGGGGCTAATGTTGCAACAGAACCCCAAACATCCCATTGATGCACAAGTTTTTTGTATTCATCCCAATTAAAGCTTGTTTCTTCTTTTGCCAGAGCAACGATTTTTTTCTGTATCGGGGAAACTTTTGCCATAAATGCTGCACCTGAAATTACATAAAGAATTATTGACCAGAATATCCAGCTGGTTTCAATAAAATTATAATGTAGATGAGCCGCAGCACCAATTCCAAAAAGCAAGAGAATAATCACTCCTGGCATTGTAAAATATTTATCTGCCCGGGTAATTCCTTCCCAGGTTTGTAATATCTTCAATCTGTCTTTTGATTTTTCAGCGTGGTTTTTCCAGAATGGAGCGATTGTTATGTTGCCCAGGAAAATAATTGCAGCAATTACGTGAATTAATTTTAAAATCAAATAAACCATATTATCCTCATCATCTTAATTAATTTTAATAAAAATTTTAGTCTAAGATTAATGTTGAAAAAATAAAAATAAAAAACCCCGAACAAAAATTGATCGGGGTTAAAAATAAATCTTGGCAGCGACCTACTCTCCCACACACCTGCGCATGCAGTACCATCGGCGCACCGGGTCTTAACTGCTCTGTTCGGAATGGGAAGAGGTGTTTCACCCGGGCTAAAGCCACCAAAAAAATCAATCAAAATTATAAGATTGGAAGAGAGAACCTGAAATTGAGGATATCTGAATATAAAAATAAACGATTAAGTCGCTCGACCTATTAGTATTGCTCGGCTGAATGTATTACTACACTTACACCTGCAACCTATCAACCTCGTCATCTACGAGGAGTCTTCTGTCCCGATAAATCGGGAGGGATACTTAATCTTGAAGCGTGCTTCGCACTTAGATGCTTTCAGTGCTTATCACAACCGTACATAGCTACCCAACGATGCCACTGGCGTGACAATTGGTACACTAGAGGTACGTTCACTTCGGTCCTCTCGTACTAGAAGCGACCCTTCTCAAGTATCCTGCGCCCGCATAGGATAGGGACCGAACTGTCTCACGACGTTCTGAACCCAGCTCACGTACCGCTTTAATTGGCGAACAGCCAAACCCTTGGGACCTTCTTCAGCCCCAGGATGCGATGAGCCGACATCGAGGTGCCAAACCTTACCGTCGATATGAACTCTTGGGTAAGATCAGCCTGTTATCCCCGGCGTACCTTTTATCCTTTGAGCGACGGCACTTCCATTCGCAGCCGTCGGATCACTAAGTCCTGCTTTCGCACCTGCTCGACCTGTATGTCTCGCAGTCAAGCTCCCTTTTGCCTTTACACTCGCCGCATGATTACCAACCATGCTGAGGGAACCTTTGAGAGCCTCCGTTACAATTTGGGAGGCGACCGCCCCAGTCAAACTACCCGCCTAACACTGTTCCTGATCCTGATTCAAGGACCGAGGTTAGAATCCAAATAAAACAAGGGTGGTATTTCACGGGTGGCTCCACCGAAACTAGCGTCCCGGCTTCAAAGCCTCCCACCTATTCTACACATGTTTTACCCGAACCCAATGTTAGGGTGCAGTAAAGGTGCACGGGGTCTTTCCGTCCATATGCGGGTAACCGGCGTCTTCACCGGTACCACAATTTCACCGAGCCCGTGGTTGAGACAGTGCCCAGATCGTTACACCATTCGTGCAGGTCGGAACTTACCCGACAAGGAATTTCGCTACCTTAGGACCGTTATAGTTACGGCCGCCGTTTACTGGGGCTTCGGTTCAAAGCTTCAGCCGATAAATCGGCTTAACCTCTTCCCTTAACCTTCCAGCACCGGGCAGGTGTCAGTCCCTATACATCGTCTTGATTGACTTCGCAGAGACATGTGTTTTTGTTAAACAGTCGCCTGGGCCATTTCACTGCGGCCTCTTTCAGCTTGAAACGCGAAGTTTCTCACTTACCAGAGGCACCCCTTTTCCCGAAGTTACGGGGTTAATTTGCCGAGTTCCTTAACCACGGCTCACTCGAGCACCTTAGAATACTCATCTCGTCTACCTGTGTCGGTTTGCGGTACGGTCTGATAAAATTTTCCCGTACGAAGCTTTTCTCGGCAGTATGTTTACAGTCAGTTTGTGAGCTAGGCTCTCCCGTTCGCATCTCGGCATATGAAAGTGCGGATTTGCCTACACTTTCTGCCTACTTGCTTAGACCACCTAATCCAACAGGTGGCTGACTTTCACTCCTGCGTCCCTCCTTACGGTCAAACAAATTTTACCAGGTACAGGAATATTAACCTGTTTTCCATCGCCTACGCCTTTCAGCCTCGGCTTAGGTACCGACTAACCCTGAGATGACTAACATTGCTCAGGAAACCTTAGACTTTCGGTGGATCGATTTTTCATCGATCTTATCGTTACTAATGCCAACATTTGCTTTTCTATACGCTCCAGCATACTTCGCAGTACACCTTCGGCGCATATAGAATGTTCCTCTACCGCTCCAATAAATTGAAGCCCACAACTTCGGTAGGTAGTTTAAGTCCCGAGTATTGTCGACGCCAAGTCGCTTGACTAGTGAGCTATTACGCACTCTTTAAATGAATGGCTGCTTCTAAGCCAACATCCTAGTTGTCAAAGCAACTTAACATCCTTTCTCTGTTAACTACCATTTAGGGACCTTAGTTGGTGATCTGGGTTGTTTCCCTTTTGGCCACGAAGCTTATCCCCCGTAGCCTGACTCCCGAAAAACATATGACAGGAATTCGGAGTTTGTCTGGGTTTGGTACCGTTGTGACAGCCCTAGCCCAATCAGTGCTCTACCTCCCGCATACTTTTAATCGAGGCTAGCCCTAAAGCTATTTCGAGGAATACGAGCTATTTCCGAGTTTGGTTGGCCTTTCACCCCTACCCTCACCTCATCCAAGCGGTTTTCAACCCACACTGGTTCGGACCTCCATGAGGTTTTACCCTCACTTCATCCTGGACAAGGGTAGATCACCCGGTTTCGCGTCTACCGCCTGTTACTTCAAACGCCCGATTAGGACTTGCTTTCGCTATGGCTTCGCAGCTTAGCTGCTTAACCTTGCAACAGACGAGTAACTCGTTGGCTCATTATCCAGAAGGCACGCCGTCATCCTGATAAATCAGGACTCCGACTGCTTGTAAGCACATGGTTTCAGGTACTATTTCACTCTCCTAAAAGGAGTACTTTTCACCTTTCCCTCACGGTACTTGTTCGCTATCGGTTATGAGAGAGTATTTAGCCTTACCAGATGGTTCTGGCAGATTCCCACAAAATTTCACTTACTTCGTGGTACTTGGAAACATATTTCAAAGAGTTATATTATTTTCACTTACAGGACTTTCACCCTCTATGGTTGAACTTTCCAGAACATTCAGTTAATAATACAATTTTTTACTCTTCGGCCTATTAGTAATTCGGCCAAAATATGCCCCGCAACACCTCTAACGCAACGGTTACTTCCTTTAACACGTTAGAAGGTTTAGGCTTGTTCCCTTTCGCTCGCCACTACTCAGGAAATCACTATTGTTTTCTATTCCTCCGGGTACTGAGATGTTTCAGTTCCCCGGGTTGTCTTCAGACAGCCTATGAATTCAGCTGCAGATGATACCGCATTACCGGTACCGGGTTGCCCCATTCGGAGATCCGCGGGTCTTAGGTTATTTCCACCTATCCGCGGCTTATCGCAGGTAGTCACGTCCTTCATCAACTTCCCATACCAAGGCATCCACCATGTGCCCTTAATAACTTAACCGAAAATTTTTATACACAGATAGATCCTCTATCTATTTTCAGGCTCAGTAAAACCGCATAATCCATTAATGAATTATTAAGTTATTACTCTTCCAATCTTTCAAAGAACAATTTTAGGATTTATAATCCTAGTGGAGCTAATCGGGATCGAACCGATAACCTCCGCCTTGCAAGGGCGGCGCTCTCCCAATTGAGCTATAGCCCCTTAAACAATTTTTAAGGGCTACTACCACAATTTATCTTAGCTGATGGCACATCACCCAAACCAGTGGGCCTGAGTAGACTTGAACTACTGACCTCACGCTTATCAGGCGTGCGCTCTAACCAGCTGAGCTACAGGCCCATAACTAAGACAACAAAAAATCATCTTAAAAATTTTAAGATGATTTTTAACCTGAGCTTCAATAGATATAAGAACAAAAAAATGATAGAGCGAGGCGACCAATCAGAAAACAGTTTCATCTGATAACTCTTAGAAAGGAGGTGATCCAGCCGCACCTTCCGGTACGGCTACCTTGTTACGACTTAGCCCCAGTCACCGGTTTTACCTTAAACAGTTCCCTCCTTGCGGTTAGGACACTGGCTTTGGGTACCCCCGGCTTCCATGGCTTGACGGGCGGTGTGTACAAGGCCCGGGAACGTATTCACCGCGGCGTGCTGATCCGCGATTACTAGCAATTCCAACTTCATGGAGTCGAGTTGCAGACTCCAATCCGAACTGGGGATGCCTTTGTGGGATTGGCTTCACCTTGCGGCTTCGCTGCCCTCTGTAGCACCCATTGTAGCACGTGTGTAGCCCTAGGCGTAAGGGCCATGCGGACTTGACGTCATCCCCACCTTCCTCACTACTTGCGTAGGCAGTCCCATTAGAGTGCTCAGCATTACCTGATGGCAACTAATGGTAGGGGTTGCGCTCGTTGCGGGACTTAACCCAACACCTCACGGCACGAGCTGACGACAGCCATGCAGCACCTGTACAGCAGCCCCGAAGGGAAGGGTACTTTCATACCCGGTCTACTGCATTTCAAGCCTAGGTAAGGTTCTTCGCGTTGCATCGAATTAAACCACATGCTCCACTGCTTGTGCGGGCCCCCGTCAATTCCTTTGAGTTTCAACCTTGCGATCGTACTCCCCAGGTGGAATACTTAATGCGTTAGCTGCGGCACTGAGTCTTGCGACCCAACACCTAGTATTCATCGTTTACAGCGTGGACTACCAGGGTATCTAATCCTGTTTGCTCCCCACGCTTTCGCGCCTCAGCGTCAGTATCGGACCAAGAGACCGCCTTCGCAACTGGTGTTCTTCCAGATATCTACGTATTTCACCACTACACCTGGAATTCCGTCTCTCTCTTCCGTACTCAAGATATGCAGTCTCAATGGCAGTTCTACAGTTAAGCTGTAGGATTTCACCACTGACTTGCATACCCGCCTGCGCGCCCTTTACACCCAGTAAATCCGGACAACGCTTGCCCCCTACGTATTACCGCGGCTGCTGGCACGTAGTTAGCCGGGGCTTCCTCTGAGGGTACAGTCAAGTCCCGAGTCGATCGGGATTATTCTTCCCCTCTCACAGGAGTTTACGATCTTACGACCTTCATCCTCCACGCGGCGTTGCTGGGTCACCCTTTCGGGCATTGCCCAATATTCCTCACTGCTGCCTCCCGTAGGAGTCTGGACCGTGTCTCAGTTCCAGTGTGGCTGATCATCCTCTCAGACCAGCTACTGATCGTTGCCTTGGTGAGCCATTACCTCACCAACTAGCTAATCAGACGCAAGCTCATCTATAGGCGTCATATAGACTTTAACAACATATCCTTATGGATCCGCTGCATCATCCGGTATTAGCCCCGATTTCTCGGAGTTATTCCAGACCTAAAGGTAGATTACTTACGTGTTACTCACCCGTGCGCCACTTTACTCAAAATATTGCTACTTTTTTCTCGTAGACTTGCATGTGTTAAGCACGCCGCCAGCGTTCGTCCTGAGCCAGGATCAAACTCTCCGTAGTAAAGTTTGAAACCTTTGTCATCACTAAGTTGAAACCGTTTAATCTTGATTGGTTAAACGCACTCACTCTATCAAAGAACAAAATAAAACCTTCAGAAATGAAGGGCTTTAAAAATAAACCCTTTCTATGCTAAAGTCAACAGATTGCGGACCCGAACGAAATTTATTTTTTATAAAAAGGATTTTAATAATTCAAAAAAGCGATGCTAATATATGAGTTTAAAATATAAAAGCAAGCAAATCTTTTTTACTTGCTAATCAGAATTTTGTAACAGCAAGTAAAAGAGCAGCCACACTTGCTAAGATACTTACGTAAACTGAATATTCAGCAACATATGATCTGAACGTTCTTAAATTCTGTTTGGGCACATAAATATAATCTCCTTCTTCTATTTCAACATGTTCACTTAATGGTGAAATCCATGCTCTTGAACCTCCTTTAATTACCATAATATCATCTTCTTCTGCCAGTTCACCTAAACCGCTTGCTTCATTTACATAATATTGATAATCTTTCCCCCTTACAAATGTAACATGTCCGGGTCTTAGTACCTGACCGAAAACATAAACAGAATTATCTATTGGTGGAACTACAATTATATCACCACTTTGAACAATATACTTTGATATATCCGAATTTGGATCTGCTATTTTATTAAAATCAAGTGAGCTCCCCTCTGTCAATACTCTTAACTGATTTTCAAGATTAAAATAATTTGTATCTTCACTGTAGATATTCGACATTCTATACATTAAAGCAAACTCTAAATTTAATATTGTACTCCTGTACCTGGGGTTTTCTAAATCAGGTTGTTCACCTAAATTTATATTGTATTGCTGTTCTAACAGTATAGCTAGACTACTTCTTTTAAATACTCTCGACCTATTTAATGAGGCATTGGGTGTAAATCCACCAACAAGTTTAATAACTTCATACAGAGTTGTATTTTCTTTTGTAATAGGGATTATCCCGGGTGAGTTTACTTCTCCAAGAACGGAAACTGTAAAATTTCTCCTCTGGTTTTCTTGAGCAATAAACCTTAAACGGTCACCTCTTTGAAGTAGTATATCATTTTTTATTGGAATCATTTCTATTGTCTGACTATTACCATCATATGATAATCTTGAAATTTCCACACTATCTATTTTTTCATAAGCCGGATTTAATCCCCTTGCTAATTCTAGCGCATCGCTTAGTTTATCTCCTTCAACAAAATAAAATGTTCCCGGTTTGTTTACAATGCCCGAAACAGAAAAAAAGTTATTCGTTATGTCACTTGACGGAAAAATTATTACATCATCATTTTTCAAATAAGGATTATGTTTAAAATTTCCAGATGTTCTAAACTTTTGCAAATCAACTGGAATCTCCTCTCCATTACTTCGTTTTAAAATTATACCGCGTAATGAATAATTAGTTAGTTCAGATTTTGCTTTTCTTATCAAATCCGGATCATTGTAAGATTTCAATATTAAATCTGAGGCTTCCCCAAACATTCTAGTTACAAACCCATCCACTCTTTCAGTCATTAATGCCGGGTATGTACCGGTAATTGGAAAACTTCCACCAATGGTAACATTAATAACACTCGCAGCATCAAGTAATTGATTTTGCTTAAGCTGATCCTGTAGTATTTGAGGTAAAACCTGTGTACTTATAAATAAAAGAGCCAAAATTATTTTTAATTTCATTTTGATTGAATATTAGTTAAACATCTTTAAAAATTTTAGTTGTTATATTGTAATTTATAATACTCGAGATAATCCCCCGATATTATTCTTTCCCACCAGGTTTTATTTTCAAGATACCATTTTATTGTGTCTGAAATTGCATGTTTAAAATTGACTTCAGGTTTCCAGCCGAGTTCCTTTTGGATTTTAGAAGAATCTATTGAATATCTTTTATCATGACCTGGCCTGTCTTTAACAAATTCAATCAATTCTTCAGATTTATTTAAAGAAGCAAGTACTAATTTAATAATTTCTATATTCTTCATTTCATTGCTTGAGCCGATGTTATAAATTTCACCTGGCCGTCCATTTTCCATAACTAGTTTAATAGCTTTATTATGATCAAGTACATAAATCCAATCACGCACATTCATTCCATCTCCATAAACAGGAAGTTTTTTATTATTTAGAGCATTAATAATCATTAATGGAATCAATTTTTCAGGAAATTGATAAGGTCCGTAATTATTTGAACATCTTGTTATAACAACCGGCAATCCAAAGGTTTGATGAAATGATAAAGCCATCAAGTCAGCTGCTGCTTTACTTGATGAATAAGGGCTATTTGGATGAAGTTGTGTTTCCTCAGTAAACAATCCATCGCTTCCAAGACTTCCATAAACCTCATCAGTAGAAACCTGGACGAATTTTTCTATACTGAATTTTCGCGACGCTTCCAGTAAAACATTTGTACCTAAAACATTCGATCTAAAAAAAACTTCTGATCCTAATATACTTCTGTCAACGTGAGATTCTGCAGCAAAATTAACAACATGATTTATTTTATATTTTGAAAAAATATATGAGATGAGTTCGTGATTGCAGATATCCCCTTTAATAAAATTGTAATTCTTTTTTCCTTCGGATGATTTGAGATTTTCAAGATTGCCAGCATATGTAAGCTTGTCAATATTTATAACGTTACATTTTTCATTTTCCTTCAAAAGATAATTAATAAAATTACTGCCGATAAAACCAGCACCGCCTGTTACAAGTATATTTTTCATGTCAAAAAGAGAAAAATCCTATAAATAAACCTGATTGGATAAAAAAGGAATTACCATTTAAATCAGAAGGAACATTTGATAAACTTTGATTATTATCTGCCGTCCAGTCATTTCCAACGGATAACTGATAGCCAGCCCCGATCCTCAATACAACAAAACGATAAATTGGCCAATCGATATTTAAAGTGGGAGTGAAAGTCCAGAAATCATTATTCAAAACTCTGCTGTAGTTTGAAGTAGAATCCCCATCAAACTCATTCCAGATCTCATTCCAGTCGTATGAAGATGAATTTCTATAAAGTTCAATTTTTAAGTTTCCTCGTCCGATGGTTGCACCAACTGAAACCCCAACTTCCTTAACAAACGGAAGGGTATATTCGATTGTTAATCCTCCGCCGCCTAAATTATAATTTACTTGCCTGTTTAATCCGTTAATATTTTGTGATTTTGATATGCTTCCTCCGAAACCCATTCCACCAACGCGTAAAAATTTTACTAATCCGATATAAATAAAACCAGAAATTCCCGAAGAATAAAATCCCGAAGTAGAGAACTCAGGCATTCCGGCACTTTTTAGTTCAGTATTCACGGCTCCAAAGTCTGGTATATACCAGGCTGGCACATAACCAATTCCACCACCGAATGGAGCATCAAAAAATTTTTGTTGCTGAGGATAGAGATTAATTACCGATACAACAGTTAATAACAGTAAAAACTTCGAAAGCATATTTTTTCTTTAATAATTGATAAATTTACCAAAGGCACTAAGGATTTCCAAAAAAAACAGTGGAAGGAAAACTATCTAAAATTATATTATAAATTATTTATATTGAGTTCGCCTATTAAGTCAGAAATTGATACATAAAATGGATGTTAAACTTGCATAGAAAGTTACTTATAACCGGCGGAAGCGGTCTACTCGGTCAATATTTGAATCTCAGGACTTATGAAATATTCGACACTCTAACACTATACAATAATAATCCCGGTAATTGTCTGGATTTCAATTCGGCAAAAGTTGATATAAGAAATGAAAAAGAATTAAAAAAAGTTTTTAAAGTATTTAACCCTGATGTTGTTATTCACTCTGCTGCAATTACGAATCCAGTTGTTCAACCTGACAAATCTCCAAAAGATTATTTTCAAACGAATGTTAATGCAACTTCAAACATTGCACAGCTTTGTTCTGAAATTGGTGCAAAATTAATCTACATTTCTACTGATCTTGTTTATGCCGGCTACCGGGGTTCAATGTTGAATGAAGAATCAAAATTAATTCCTGCTTCACTGTATGCTGAAACAAAATTGATGGGGGAAGTAAAAGTAAGAAAGATTATTGAAGAACATTTGATTTTGAGAACCGCACTATTGTATGGAATCGGATTGAATCACTCGGACTGTCATTTCCAGCAAATGTTTACATCTCTATTTTCAAAAATGCCGACCAAGCTTTTTACAGATCAATTCAGAACGCCCATATCTTTAATAGAAACTTCACGAATTATAACAGAACTAATTGATAAAAAAGAAGCAAAAGGGACAATTAATCTTGGCGGAACTCAAAGAGTTTCGAGGTTTGAACTTGGAGAAATTCTATGTGACATTGCTGAATTTGATAAAACTTTGCTGATTAAATCATCGATGAATGATATTCCTGATCTTCCGAAAGTCGAAGATGTTTCAATGAATACAGAAAAGCTTCGTTCACTGGGAGTTAAGCAAAAATCAATCGAAGAATCCATTCACGAAATGCTGCAAGGATATTTGGAATAGTCTCTTTACTGGTATGGCCCAATCGCTCTAAAAACAATTATCCCTGTATCGTGTTTTATTTTTGAAATGTATTCCGGAAGTGCGAGTGAAGTTATTTGAACTTTTGTTCCTCGCTCAGGGGCATGAAGAATATGAATCCGATTGTCTTCCATTCTTACAGCAATTCCAACATGATTTACATCCAATCCTTTTATGTTTGAAGTAAACGCGATCATATCTCCACTTTCAATTTTTGACTCTACATCTTCAATTTTCGATTTTGGTATAAAATAATATTCCCGTTCACTGATTTCTTTTTCCTGTTTTTCAATAATCGAAATGAAATCGGAAATTGATTTTAAATGTTTATAACTGTCAGGATGAGTTGACATAAAATTGAGATTAAGTTCCAAACGTTCTCCACCAATTTCCTTGGTTATATCTTCAACAATATTTTTCTTTTGGTTGTTGTAAATCCAATCCGTAAAATAATGAAGGCGGGAAGGATATTTGTTTATTATTCCATCCCTGTAACGAATTGTTTTTAACTCATTAAGAAAATTTTCAAAATCAGTTTTTTTCTTTTTGATGCATTGGGAAATAGCAAGAACATTTTCAAGATATGTTGTACAGTCAAGTTCTCTTAAATTTACTACAAGATGTTCTTCACCATCTTCTTCAAGAACAAATCCCTTATAGTCGGTTCCAATAAAACTCTTCCCGATTTCAACAATGACCTCATTAATTGGTTTGTTGTATAATTCTTTTTCTTCGGCAAGCTGAATTTTTTCTTTGAATATTTTTTTATCCTGTTCAGAATAATCCTGATTGTGGTTTTGTGCATTACACGAAGTAAATAATAGGATTGAAAACAGGAAGAATACTTTTATCGTCCTGCCTGGCCGGCAGACGGGTTTACTTTTCACTTTATTATTATCAGATAATATCTTCATCCTCAGGCAGGGATGCATATTCTTCAATCTGGCGGGCGTGGGCAAGATTTTCAAATCTCGCATATTCTTTTATGAACGAAAGTTTAACAGTTCCGGTTGGACCGTTTCTTTGTTTGCCAATAATCACTTCAGCGACACCTTCGAGTGAATCTCCATTCTCATCTTTTTCGATTCCGTAATATTCGGGTCTGTTTAAAAACATTACAACATCAGCATCCTGCTCTATTGAACCGGATTCACGAAGGTCCGAAAGCTGTGGTCTTTTATCAGTTCTGGCTTCAACAGCACGGTTTAGCTGTGCAAGAGCAATAACAGGAATGTTCAATTCTTTTGCAAGTGATTTTAATGATCTGGAAATGTGAGAAATTTCTCTTTCACGACTTTCGGCTTTTGCCGGTCCCTGCATAAGTTGAAGATAATCGATGATGATCATTCCAACATTTTTTTCAGCTTTTAATCTTCTTGCTTTTGCACGTATTTCAAGAACTGTTTGAGATGGAGTATCATCAACATAAATCGGAGCTTCAGTTAACCGATGAACTGTCCGGCTTAACTTTGGAGCTTCCGAATGCGGCAGCTTTCCTGTTCTTACAAGATGTGCATTAATTCTTGCCTCAGAACAAATCATTCTTATAATTAATTGCATCGTTGCCATTTCAAGACTAAAAATTCCAACAGGCACTTTATGTTCAATGGCAGCGTTTCTTGCAAGCGTTAATGCAAGTGCAGTTTTTCCCATTGATGGTCTTGCAGCAATAATTATCAAATCAGATTTCTGAAACCCACCGAGTATTTCATCCAGTTCGTAAAAACCGGTTGGAACAGCAAACTTCTGGGTTGTATTACTGTGAATAGTTTCGATGTATTCCATAGCATCGCGCACTGCCCTGTCCATTCCCAAATATGATTTTGAAAGATGGCTTTCAGTAATTTCAAATATTTTTCTTTCCGCGTCATCAAGAATGTCAAATGCATCATTAGCTCCTTCATACGCAGTTCTAGCAATGTCGTGTGCGGCAGTAATTAATCCGCGTAAAATCTGTTTTTCAACAATTATTTTTGAATGATATTCAATATTTGCTGCTGATGAAATATTCTGTGAAAGCTTGCTTAGGTAAACCGCTCCGCCGACTTCATCAAGCTGGTTTCGTTTTTTTAACTCTTCGTAAATTGTAACAGTATCAATCGGTTCACCGGATTCAAATAGTGAAACCATTGCATCATAAATACGCTGATGGGATTTTAAATAAAAACTTTGTGGAGAAAGAAGTTCGAGCGCTTTTGGTACTGCTTCTTTTTCAATCATCATTGCACCGAGTACTGCTGCTTCAATCTCCGGCACTGAAGGCGGCTTTACGTCTGCCGGTACTAAATCACCAAATCCGTTTGTAGGTTTTCTTGTTTTTGACATCAACTAAATCAATTTCTTAAAACGCAATTATGAAATTTAGGTCAGCAGAATTTCCTGCTAACCCAAATATCTATTTAAACAAGAACATAAAAAGAACCGTGAGTGCAAAAATAATTTTTGCTACATCGAGTTTGATTTCGATGTTGGTCTTAGTTTGTGTTTTTGACATTTAATAGGAAAAAAATCCCCCAATCATTTTGGGGGTTCTTGTTAGAACTAAAATTATTTCAATCGGAAAATCGCAATAGTTTTTTAAAGTATCAATTAAATAGAAAAATAAATTTTTATTTATTCATTTCGCCAGCAAACAGCTCTTAATTCCTGCCAGATATCAGCTTTAAATTTTTCACTTAAATAATTAATTACTTCTGTATTAAATATTTCCATTGCTTCGTCAAATTTCCCATTCCAGGGTTTGAAATAAAATGAATAACTATCTGCAAATTCTTTTTGTTCATCCGTTGGTTCATTTTTATAATAAAGATAAATATCGCCCTTACTTGTTTCATTTTTTGCAAGTTGTCTGGCTGATTTGCACGCAAGTTCATATTCAGGATCATAAAGCATGTGCTCATCGGTTGTATGAACGTCAATTTTTAACTTAACAGAAATGCTATCAACTGTTTCATCCTTAATTTTAAAGCAAGCACTTTTATACCCAATGAATGATACTTCAAAACTGCCAGAAATTCCCCTTTCAATTTCCGCGTTTCCATTAATATCAGTAAATGCAATATTATCCTTTTTATTGAAAGAATATATTTTAGCACTTATTAATGGTTTCCCATCATCATAATCAACAACATTAAATGTTAATTTATCTTTTCCTGTTGAAAGCTGAATTATCTGGTCATCATTATTTTTGATATTAGATTTTGTTTTACTTTTTGCAGTTATATTGAGTGAGTCAATTTTCTTTTCTAATTGTTCTGGCCTTCTATCTTCAGTTCGAGTTATAAAATACAATTGTACATTTTTTAATCTGACAAAAATGCTGTCAACTTTATTATCATTTAGTTTGAAATGAATAGTCCGATAACCAATATATGACACCTCAATATTTCCTTCTAAACCTTTTGAGGTTTTAACAATTCCATCAATATCAGTTTTCCCAATCTCTTTTTTAAGACCAAAAGAAAAAATACTTGCCCCGATAAGTGGTTCGCCAGTTTCAGAATCAACAACTTTAAATGTTATTTTAACTTTTCCCGTTGAGAATTGAAGAACCTGTTCATCATCTAAATCATTTTGGGAGTATATTATTGATGGAATTATGAAGAGAATAAAAATTATGGTTAGTATTGAAGATTTCATTTGTTACCCCATTTCCAAACTATTTGTTAACCTGAATTAATCTGTAAAATATTATTTAAGAAAACAACAAATATTTAAATTCCGTTGAAAAGATTTGAATTCAGTAAAATTATTTACGCGCCTTCAATTCCTGCATCATTTCAAGCTGAATTTGCTGGATTTGTACAAGTCTTTCCCACTGGTGCGTAAGCAGGTGATCTATTTTCTGATGGAGCGTACGTATTTCAACTTCAGCTTTTAAGTTTACCTGGTAATCGTGTTCGGAACGTGCCCTGTCTTTTGCTTCCTGCCGGTTTTGGCTCATCATTATAACAGGCGCCTGGATAGCGGCGAGACAAGAAAGCACAAGATTTAAAAGTATAAATGGAAATGGATCAAAAGGTCTGGAGAGCAAAACAATTGAATTAAGAGCTATCCACACTACAAGAATGATTGTGAACGTAATAATAAATTTCCAGCTGCCTCCGTACGCAGCCATCTTATCGGAAATTCTATCACCTCTTGATAATTTTTCATCGTATTCAGAATCAACATTTTTTGATAATATATCGTGATCTTTTATACTCTGGATTACAGATTCTTCCAGATCAGTCAACTCACCTTTTTCTTCTGTAAGCATTTGCTGAATGTATCTATTCCGGTATAGGTTCAGATCTTCAGTACAGATGTAACCTGAATCATTAAACTCAGGATGATCCTGTTTGATCAGATCCGTAATTGAGTTTCTTATTATGCCGACTGGAATTAATTCTTCTTTATTTTTTGTTTTTCTGCAAACGCCGCATTGAAATGATTTTGACATATAGTTCTCTTTTAAAAATAATTTCAAAAGAAATTATATTATTCTGTTTTTTCTTTAATCGCAGTAACGATAATTTCATCACCCAAACATGCTGATGAATCAGGATGCCAATCGAGTGTTACATTAATTGGAAATTCAGGATTGTTGGGAATAGTGAACTCAGTACTATCAGGCAATTGATCAAACCTGTATTTTGTACTGTCTATTTCAATGAAATAACCACCGCAGCATGCACATTCCCTTAAATCATAACCGGTAATAACTCCGTTGCTTTTTAAACTGTTCTGCGCTGAACAAGATACTATTCCTGCTAATAAAATAATTACAAATGAAAATATCTTTAACATTTACCCTCCGATTAAATGAAAGCTAAAGATAAATATTAATTTACTGGCAATCATCTTTAATTAATTTTCAAATTATCACTTCTGCTCTGCTATCCTGGTAACGATAATTTCATCGCCAAGACATGCATTTGGGTCAGGATTCCAGTCAAGCAAGACATGAATAGGAAAGACAGGATTATTCAAATTTAGATTGCTGTTTTGTGGTAAATTGAAAAACCGGTATGTGTCTCGGTCAATTTCAATAAAATAACCTCCGCAACAGGCACATTCGCTTAAATCGATACCTGTAATTACTCCGTTGCTTTTATATGAATCTTCTTCCATTGAACAGGATAAACTGAATAACAATATAAATCCCAAAGCTGTAATCATTCTTAATCTTAACATATATCCTCCATTTTCAATCCTAAATAAAAAATAACTGACAATAGATTCTGATACCTAATTCTATAGATAAATTGTAAAAGAATAGAAATTCATTCAAGTGAAATAATAATCTACTGTAATTAAGAATTTTGCGAATGAGTTAAATTTTACTATTATATATCAAAACCAACTTTCTTTAATGGAAAATATTTTATGAAAAAAATTGATCTGAAAACTCTGGAGAAAAAAATTGCTGGTTCGGCAATTAAAAATTGAAGATTACTCTAATCTTGTAAAATTACAGGAATTATGTTTTCCCGGAATGCCGACCTGGACAAAAGAACATCTTGAAAGTCAGCTTGAAATTTTCCCTGAGGGACAGATATGTATTGAATTGAACAAAAAATTAGTCGCTTCTTCAAGCAGTTTAATTATTGATTTTGATCTTTACGATGAAGCAGACAACTGGAAGAAACTTAGCGATTCAGGTTATATAACAAATCACGACTCAGATGGTGAAACACTTTATGGAATTGAGATTATGGTTCATCCTGATTACCGCGGTTATAAACTTTCAAGAAGACTTTACCGTGCCCGCAAGGAACTGGCGAGGGATAAGAATTTAAAAAACATTGTAATAGGCGGAAGAATTCCAGGCTATAAAAAACATCAGAAAAAATTAACTGCACGGGAATATGTTCAGAAAGTTATGGAAAAAGAATTGTATGATCTTGTATTAACTGCGCAGCTTGCTAATGGATTTGTTCTGAAGCGAATAATTCCTGCCTACCTTAGAACAGATGAAGAATCAGGCGGTAACGCAACATTACTTGAATGGTCAAATATTGATTATGTACCTCCAAAAGGCAAAAAAGTTGTTCCTTCAAAAAAAGTCAGGATTTGTGCGGTTCAGTACCAGATGCGTGAGCTTGATAGTTTTGAAGATCTTGCACAACAATGTGAATACTTTACTGATGTCGCTTCAGGGTACAGATCAGATTTTGTTTTGTTCCCGGAAATTTTCACTTTGCAGCTACTCTCATTTATGCCGAATGAAAGACCAGGTACTGCGGTAAGAAAACTTGCAGAATATACTCCGCGTTATCTTGAACTATTTTCAAACCTTGCAATAAAATATAATGTGAATATTATCGGCGGCTCACACTTCACTCTTGAAGGAGACGATCTTTATAATATTGCATACTTATTCAGAAGAGACGGCACAATAGAGAAACAGTATAAAATTCATATTACTCCGAATGAAAGGAGATGGTGGGGAGTAAAGGCGGGTGAAAAAATTGAAGTCTTCGAGACTGATGCTGGCAGAATAAATATCCAGATTTGCTATGATGTTGAATTTCCAGAGTTGAGCAGAATTGCGGTTTCAAAAGGTGCAGAAATAATTTTCGTTCCATTCTGCACTGACGAAAGATATGGTTATTTGAGGGTCCGAAAATGTGCTGAATCACGCTGCATTGAAAACGGTGTTTTTTCAGTTATTGCAGGAAATGTTGGCAACCTTCCTTTTGTGGAAAATATGGATATCCAGTATGCACAATCCGGAATTTTCACCCCGTCGGATTTTATGTTTTCACGTGATGCAATTGCAGCAGAATGTACACCGAATGTTGAAACAGTTGTAATTCACGATGTTGATCTGGAACTTCTTAAAAGACATCGCTCTAGTGGAAGTACATTAAACTGGTATGACAGAAGACAGGATCTTTATGAAGTGGTTTTAAAAAAATGAAAATTAAAATTGGTCGTACATCTTTCTGAACATTTGTAAATCTTCCCAGGCGGGTTTTTTCCAGTTTGGATTTCTAAGCAACGCAGCAGGATGATAAGTAACAACAACTTTTGCGTGTTCATATTCGAAAACATTTCCGCGAAGGTTTGCTAGAGATTCTCTTTTCTTCAATAAACCTTTAGCAGCAGTTAATCCAAGACACAGAATAAGTTTTGGTTTTATTAACTCAATCTGTTTTTTTAGATAAGGCAGACATGTTTCCATTTCTTCCGTCAATGGTGTGCGGTTGTCTGGCGGGCGACATTTGACAATATTACCAATGTAAACTTCATCTCTTTCAAACTTAATTGCTTTAAGCATATCGGTTAAAAGTTTTCCAGCTCTGCCAACAAACGGTAATCCCTGCTTATCCTCTTCTGCACCCGGACCTTCGCCAATTACAAGCACATCAGCATTTGGATTCCCTGAGCCAAATACAAATTTATTTCTTCCTTTATGAAGTACGCACTTAGTACAGTTGCAAATCGAATTGTTTAATTTTCCAAGTGATTCGGCAAGTTCCCACTCATCTTCTTTTTCAGAAAATAAAGCTGGTTCCTTTTTTGGTTTTTCAGTCACAATTTTTTCCACTTTATATCCGGAATTGATTTCTTTAACAACAGAAGTTGATTTACTTTTTTGTAATTCTTCTTTTGAAATGAAAAGATCGTCACCAAATATTTCTTTTTGATCATTTAATAGCCGGATGATTTCTTTTTTATTCAAGGGTTTAATTAAGAATAATTTTACGAAAGAAGTTTAATCTCAGACAGGATTCTATTTGCCACCTGGAATTTAGATTGAAGAGGCAGTGACATCGGTTTTCCTTTTCTTTTAACAATGGTAACCTTGTTTGTATCATATTCGAAACCGCTGCCTTTTTCATTTGCAGAATTCAACACAATCATATCAAGATTTTTTTCAGAAAGTTTTTTACGGGCATTTGCCAGTACGTTATTAGTCTCCAAAGCAAAACCAACGATTTTCTGTTTCCCTTTTTTTAATGAAGCGAGAATATCAGTAGTTTCTTTCAATTTTAGGTTTTCAAATTTTTGCGATTTTTTAATTTTATTTTTTGAAACTGAAACTGGTTTGAAATCTGAAACTGCAGCAGACATTATCAGGAATTCATTTTCAGGTAATTTAGATTTTACAACTTTTTCCATCTCAGCAGCACTTCTTACCTTCACCATTTTAATTTCAGGATAGCTTGATTCTGAAGAAGGTCCTGAAATTAAAGTAACATCTGCACCTCTTAAGAAGGCTGCTTTAGAAATTGCATATCCCATTTTTCCTGAAGACCTGTTCCCGATAAAACGAACAGGATCGATATCTTCAAAAGTTGGTCCGGCAGTTACCAGAATTTTTTTACCAACAAGATCTTTCTTATATCCGGAAAGATTCAACTCTACCGCATCAATTATTTTATTTATTGAAGCAAGTCTTCCCTCTCCTTCAAGTCTGCTTGCAAGTTCACCGGTTTCTGGATAAATAATAAAATGTCCAAGTGACTCAAGTCTTTTCAATATTTTCTTGCGTTGTCTTGTTCATATACATATCAACATCAGCAGCAGGAGAAATAATTAGTGGGGAGCGTAACGCAGACACTAAAGTGGTTAATGCATTATCTGCAAATCCATGAGCTATTTTTGCAATTGTGTTTACAGTTGAGGGTGCTATCAGCATCAAATCAGCCCAAACAGCAGAAGTAATATGCCAGGTATTTAAAGCAGATCCGTTTTTTTGTGATTCAGGGAATGTATTAACAACAACTTCATTTTGTGAAAGTGTGGAAAGTGTAAGCGGAGTTATAAACTCAGTTGCAGATGGCGTCATTACTACTTTTACTTCTGCGCCTCTTTTAATAAGTTCTCTAATTATAAATGAAGACTTGTAAGCGGCAATGCAGCCGGTTACACCAATTAGAATTTTTTTTCCTTTTAACGGATCTTTAATCATTTATAGTGAAAATATAATTAATAGAATTACCGGAAAAAATAAATCCGGCATAAAGCCGGATTATATTAACTAAACTTAAGTTAAAATTACTCTTTATACTGATAATCAATTTTGCCATCGAGAAGTTCATGCAGTGATTGCAGGTGTGGTTTACTTTTCTTTTCCATATCAAGTGCAATTTTAAGTTGAGCCGGGTTATCAATATCTTCACTTTCTTCATCCGCAACTGCTTCAGGAATTGTACTTAGTAAAGCATTAAACTCGATACGGTTTTCCTCATTCACCTGTCTTGCTCGTTTAGAAGAGACAATAATTGCTTCATAAACATTAGACGCTTTTTTATCTATTTCTCTTAAATCAATCGGGGATGCTTCCATTAATCATTTCTCCTTGTTTAATATTTTTTTTATTAATTCCGATGTTTCTTCAATTGCTTTATTTAAATCTTCGTTAACGATAACATAATCAAATCTATTTGTATGGTTCAATTCCATTTCTGCTCTCTCAATCCTTTTCTTAAAGTCAGCTTCGTTTTCAGTTTGTCTTTCACTTAGCCTTTTTGCAAGTTCCTCAAAACTTGGGGGCTTAATATATATTAAATGCGACTCAGGATAAATACTTTTAAGAGAAAGCGCTCCTTTTACGTCAATTTCTAATAAAATTGATTTGCCGGAATTGATGTTTTCCTCAATTGTTGATTTGAAAGTTCCATAATAATAATCATAAAACTTTTCCCACTCAACAAATTCATTGTTTTCAATCTTCTTTAAAAATTCTTCTTCGCTTACAAAAAAATATTCAATACCATTTTTTTCTGAAGAACGTTTAGGCCTGGTTGTAGCTGAAATTGAAAAAACAATTTGCGGATATTTTTTTAAAATATTTTTTACAATCGTTGTCTTACCTGTTCCACTCGGTGCTGATACAGCTATTATCTCTCCTTTTTTTACCGCCATATATTATTCTAAATTCTGAATTTGTTCCCTGATCTTTTCAATTTCTTCTTTTATAAAAACCGTTATGTGCGTGACTGAAGTTGAAATAGATTTTGAAGAGATGGTGTTAGTTTCCCTGTTCATTTCCTGGCAAAGGAAATTTAATTTTCTTCCGGGTTCAGGTTCCGAAAGGCTTTTCAGGAAAAATTTAAGATGACTTTTTAATCTCACACACTCTTCAGTAATATCTGCCCGGTCAGCAATAAAAGCCAGTTCAACATTAAGCCGATCTTTATCAATTTCTTTGTCGCCAACTAATTCATTGACTCTCTGTTGAAGTTTTTCATAATAATCTTTTTTGCCTGCTAAAAATTCATTTTCAATTTCGACAACTTTGTTAGATATATATTTTATCCTGTTTTTCAAATCTTTTGCAAGCTCTTTTCCTTCGTTTCGCCGCATTTTTAATAATTGATCCGTTGCTTTGTTCAGGGCTTTTTTAACAAGTTCAAAATCCGATTCTGTAATTTCTGTTTCTTTAGAAGTGATCATATCTTTACTGGAAAGAATGTGCTCCAGCTTTATCTGATCTTTTAAACCAGCAGTTTTTTGAATTTTGTTTATCATCTTTAAAAAATTACTCAGTTTTTCCGGATCAAACTGTGTGTTGCCGTTCTCAACACCATTGTTTTTTAACTGGATAAAACAGTTAATTTTTCCTCTTTGAATTTTTTGTTTTATTAATTCTCTGAGTTCATATTCTTTTGCAGTTAGAGATGAAGGAATTTTTAAATATGCTTCGTAATATCGACTGTTAACGCTTTTGATTTCTACGTCAACTGAGAGGTTTTTTTGGACGGCATTTCCAACACCGTACCCGGTCATGCTTTGAATCATTTTAATTCCGTTTATAAAAGGGTTCGAAAAATAAATATATTACTTGATTCAACCAAAGATAGAGTTTCCACAGTTTTTCTGAGAGTTTATTTAGAATGCTTCACCGATTCCAAAATGGATTGATAAGCTGTTAATAACTTTTTTCTTAAAAATAAATTCTTTGTCATAAGGATCATAAAATTTAAATCCAAAATCCAGTCTGAACGGGGCAATTGATGAGTAATATCTAAAACCAAAACCAAGAGCAACAGCCACCTGATCCAACCGCACCTTTTTATATCCATTCCATGTATTGCCATAATCCATAAACCCTACAATTCCGAATGTCTCTTTAAATCTTCTTCTATATTCAATGCTTCCTTCAGTAAGAAATGTTCCTCCCTGCAAACTTTGAGACTGATTTATTTGGGAAAGATTAACACCGACATAATCAATTGTGTTGGTCGGAACCAGGTCCCTGGCACGCCAGCCTCTAACTGAGTTACTTCCACCCGCAAAAAATGTTTGGTTTGGTGCAATAAGTTCCTGCCCTCCTTTGATCATCTGAATATAACCGGATTTAAATTTTAGCCCAAGAATGGTGTTCTTATCATTTGAAAGTGAAATAAAATAACCTAAACCGAATTGCAATTTGTAATAGTAACCGACTTCACTAAAAGACAAAGTGGGGTAATCCTGAAATACATTTGATGATGATATTTCAGCAATTATTGATGAAATATATCCGTTCCTCGGAAAAAATATATCATCAACATTGTTCGAACCAACTTCCGCTCCTAATGATGATGTTAATGTTCTGATGTCAATTGAATAAGGAGGAATACTATCAGAGAGAGTAACTCTCCAGTCAAGATTATCTATACGTACATAAGGATTAACCAGGTTAATGAATGTATAAGCAGGAAGGTCCAGTGAGGAGGAAAATATTGCACCGGCATTGTTATAGTTAATATCAGAAATATTATAAGATTTGTAATATGTTTCAAGTCTTCCGGATAGTCGTCTGCTGAAAAGATATGGTTGTTCTAAAATCATTGATAGATCAATTTCAGTCTGAATTTTTTCAGAGCCGGAAAATATTTTAAATGGACGAATTTTTGTAATATCATTAACTCTTAACCTGGTTCGTAAAGTGAGCTTTCGGGCATCGCCAAAGAAATTCTTTTTTATAAATGATGCACCGATACCTGCATTAAATGTATTAAGTTCATTATCACCGAAAACTTCAGGCGACAATTCATACATCGGACCAATATTTCCTGAAATCAAAAGAGGGACTTTATTTTTTAAAGTGTCTTTTTCATCTCCCTTCACATTTACTGAATTAAATAAACCTGTTCTTGCCAAGCGAAGTCTGCTAGAAGCAAGGTAGTCTTCCTTGTATGTATCGCCAACGGAAATGCCAGCAATGTATTTTATCAATTCATCATTAACCAGGTCTTTACCCTCGCCGATTTTTTCAACTACTATTTTATTGAAAGTATAAAAGTTGCCTAAAGTAAAATAATAATCCATGTTTGCTTTATTATTTATGGTATCAATATTAATCAATGTGCTGTCAAATTTTGCAAACATAAAACCAACATTTTTCAGAGTGTGAATTAACCCGCTTAATTTTTCCTGCACTTCATCCTGCTGGTATCTATTATTCTCTTGAAATGTTATATAGGGCTTGATCAGTCCTTGGTTATATTCTGATAAAGTGCTCAGACCGTGTAAGTTTATTTCACCATAACTACAGAAATCATTTTCTTTTATATTAAAATTTAATTCTGCAGTCTTGTTAAGAGAATCAAGTACAAATTCATAATCAAATTTCGATTCAAAAAATCCATTTACGGTATAGAATGATTTGAGTGAAATTAAATCAATAGGGATTGAAGTTGAATCAAAATATTCTGAAGGTGAGCCAAGTCCTGAAAATATCGAATTTATAAAACGATAAAACCACCATGGGTTTTCTTTACTTTGAATTGCAGATTCCAATTCTGAATCTGAGAACCATTCATTTCCATTAAAGTTAATGGTTTTCAGTTCATACTTTATTTCCTGGGAATGAATCTGAAAATTAACAATCAGAAAAATTGATATAATAAAAAAAATAGCTCTGAACATAACCTGGAGATTGGTGATGATTTTCCAACTAATTTTATGCAAATCTGCATCGCAAAGATAATTAAGATAATAACAACTGACCTAACTTAGGAAGTAATTGGTAAGCAGATATTTTTTAAATGTTTGGTGTGGAATCAGAATTAATTACAATTAAAGTCGGATATTCCCGCTTAAAATAGCTTACAAAAAAAGTTTTAAGCATAGGAATTTTGATATTGTTTGAAAGTTCAAGATAAATATCGCCTCTGGAAGCGACTGTAAGATGAGCTGTATATGTTTCTTTGGCCTGGAAGTTTATGACATGCGAATATACTTCTCCTCCTCCTGAGCCCATAAAATATCCTTGCGAATTATAATATAGAAGTTCGTGCGGGAGATCAGAGAATTTTATTTTATCAACAAGACATTTCGTAAATGAGCCTTCCATAACCTCAGTCACAAATACCTCTTTAAACTCTCCATCAACCCAATCTATTAAATGAAATTTAATTCCGAATTGATTTTTCTCGCTTACTTCAACACCTGCGACAATAGACTTCAAACTATCAGAGAGATAATAACCTGAGTTTGCAAACGCAACATCAGTACCCATCACATCACGTGCAACCTGGATAACCTGGCTTTTATCTTCAAATAATTTGTATGGTGGTGGTTCATTGGATTTCTTACAACCGGCAAATGTGATTAATAAAAAACCAAAAACAGATAAAATTTTTAATTTACTTGATAACAACTTTAGTCCCTATTTTTATTACTGAATATAATTCATCCAGATCTTCATCACAAACGGCAATAGAGCCGTCGGTCCAATTATAAACAAAAGGAAGATTTTTTAATATATAATTAAATTTACCGATACCATGAATTCCAATGTTGCCCCCAAGTACATTATTAAAATCTACACAACCCTGATAGTAAAACTGAAATTTAATATTGTCAAATTGCTTTTGAGAAATCCAGCCCATTCTTAATGCATCAGTTGCATCATCAAGATTCGGGTAGTTCAGTTTAAATAATTTGTAATATTTATATGCAGTATCAATATCACAAATTTTGTATTCCCCAACCGGGGTTGCACCGTCACCCGATCTCATTTTTTGTTTTCGTAACGTCTTTCCGAAACTTGCACGATAGCTTTTGATTAAAGTTGAATCTTCGTACAAGTTAATTTTGTATGTACTTCTGTCAATTAAAAGGTTTACTTTGGTTAGTTTAGTAAAACCTTTTTCCTGCATAGCTTCAGTGAGGGTAACCTGGCGCAGGTTTAATACAATTCCATAAACAACAACTCCGCAAATAAAGAGCAGAATTGCAATCGTCATATAAATAATATTCCGTACAGTTGCCTTAGTTAAATATTCAGCAAACTTTATAGGACCAATATTAATCGATTTAAGACGTTCAAGTATTTTCACAAAAAGATTATTAGCTTTGTTCGATTGATAGAGAATTTTTGTTTTATAACATTAAAAATTAAATAATTTTACACTAATATTTTCTAATCAGTTTAGTTGTTTATATTGAAACTTTCGATTTCACTTCTTTTTGTGTCATTTCTACTCTTTTCTGCGGAAATGTGTTATCCTCAAATTAGAATTAAAGCTGTTGGTGATGTAATGTTAGGTTCTGTAACCCCGAAAAAAGTTTTGCCTCCAAATGATGGGAAGGAATTTATTGAATCAATTTCTAATTATTTAAATGATGCAGATATAGTTTTTGGTAATCTTGAAGGGGCGATCATAACCGATTCGTTAGAACCGGTTAAGTGTAAAGAAAAATCAAGAGAAGCTAAAACTTGCTATGAGTTTGGAATGCCTGAAAAGCTTGCCATCTCACTTCCTCAAATTGGATTTAATGTAATGAATATGGATAATAACCATTCGGAAGATTATGGCGAAGAAGGATATGAATTTACTAAAAGAAAATTAGACAGTTTAGGAATTACAGCAGTTGGTAAAAAAGAATACGAAGTTATATATGGTAGAAATGATTCGGTTTGCATTGCAGCATTTGGATATTCAGGCAATTCATTCAACATCTCTGATCTTGATAACGCAAAAAATATAATTCGAAATTTGAATCAATATTATAACATAATTATTGTTTCATTTCATGGTGGTGCTGAAGGAAAAGATGCAATTCATGTAGTTGACAGCACAGAAACATACCTTGGTGAAAACCGGGGTAATGAAATTGCATTTGCTCACACTGTAATTGATGCAGGAGCTGACTTAGTTATTGGTCACGGGCCTCACGTTTTGCGGGCATTTGAAATTTATAAGAACAAACTGATTGCATATTCGCTCGGTAACTTTTTGACTTATGGTAATATTAATATTTCAGGTATAACGGGAATTTCGGGAATACTTGATGTTGACTTGGATAGTATAAACGGAAATTTTTTGAGAGGAAAATTTATTTCGACAAGACAGGTTGATCGTGGAATACCTGTTTATGATGAAAGTAACGAAGGATTAAAATTGATAAAAGAGCTTTCTGAATCAGATATGAAAACCTCCAAAATATTTTTTAGTTCAACAGGTTATTTTTTCAATTCGTACCTTACAGTTCCCGATTCCAGACATTTAGAACATTTATCTTTTTACACAGGATGTACAGTTAATAAATATCCTGATAAAAATGTAAGGGGAAATATTAGAAAAGTTGAAGTTCCAGAATTAAAAAAGCCCGGCATTTAAAACCGGACATATTAAATTTACTTAATAAAATAAATTCAAACTTCTATTATCTCTTTTTACTTAAGCACCATCATTTTCTTGGTAGAAACATATTTATTTGCTGTCAGCCGATAAATGTACATTCCACTTGCAAGGTTTGAAGCGTTAAATTTCACTTCTTTGTAACCTGCTTCCTGCTCTTCATTTACCAGAGTTGTGACCTCACTGCCAAGTACATCATAGATCTTTAATGTCACTTTTGCATCTGCCGGAAGCTGGTACTGTATTGTTGTTGTCGGGTTGAATGGGTTCGGATAGTTCTGTTCAAGCTTAAATTCTTTTGGTGCTGAATAGTTGAAGATGAATGATTTCAACATCATTATTCCTTCATTGCTTGATATCATAAAATCAATTGTATCTTTTTTACTTACACTGATAGCGTTTCTGTTTACATCAAATGTAAAAGTTGCCTTTGCCTCTGCCTTAGCCTCTACCAAATCAATTGTTTTTGTTTCTTCTTTAAAATTCAAAGCAGTCGATTTTCTTGTGAGTACAACATTTACATTAGTCGCAGGATTCTCTTCCGAAACATTTGCCACTGTCAGGGTTATCTCATTGTCTTTTGTGCCCGGTGTTACTTCGTAAACTGTTTGCGCGAAACTTTCACCGATTAAGAATAAGAGAAAGATTACGAGTAAGATTTTTATTGTATTCATTTTAAATCTCTTTTAATTGTTAAACTTTTAAATTGTTGCTAAATCAATCTTTTAATCTTTCAATTTTGTAATCTTTAAATTCATCGTCCCTTAATAGAACGCAGATTAAACTGATCTAACTGATTTACTCTGATTTTCTCATCTTCCATCAACCATCTTCCATCACTGCCTATTGTTACTGCCTACTGATTCACTGAGTGTTTAACTGAATCTCTACTAAACCATTAACTCCAATATCCTGCTGCTTATCCTGACTTACACTTCCATATATTGCTCTGAAGCTTAAGTTCTTAGGAAGCAGTTCTTTTGTTATTTCTCCGTTTGCGTTTGTTAACCCAATATCTCTCCACGCTCCTGAGTAATATTTTGTATCTGCACCTTCCAATGGTTGATTGTTTGCATTAGTTACTTTCAATGTGCATAAGACTGTTGAGAATGTTACTGTACTGTTTGTGCTTAAATCCTGTTGCTTATCATTTGATACATATTCATAAGTCATTCTAAAGCTGTAATTTTTTGGAAGAAGTTCTTTGTTTGCTACTCCGTTTATTGTTGTACCAAATTCTCTCCACGCTCCTGCATAATATTGAACTGTGCCTTCATCTATTAAATTTCCTGAGCTATTTCTTAACTCTACTGCAGCATTTACAGTTTGGAAAACTACAGTTGGGTCAACTGAAATATCCTGCTGTTTATCTATGCTTCCATATTCATAAGTCATTCTGAAGCTGTAGTTCTTAGGCAGGAGTTCTTTATTAGCTACTCCGTTTACTGTTGTACCAAAACTTCTCCACGCACCCGCATAGTATTGGACTGTGCCTTCGTCTATTAAACTTCCCATACTGTTTTGCAATTGAACTGCTACATTTATTGTTTGGAAAGTATAGGTATTGTTTTGTGCAGGCACATTATTAACTGTTTGATTTGCTCCTTCATAAAACATTCTTACACTTACTGTTGGTTTTGTTGTTATTACAGTAAACGTTCCGTCTCCGTTATCTATTGCATCTTGCCAGCTTGTGTCGTAATAATTTACATTACTTGCAGGTATTCGTGTTCCCTGGCTGTTGGTTAGGGTTACTAATAGGTTTGGTGAAGATTGTGGTATCTGCTCCAACAAATATTCTGTGTTGTAACGAAGTAAAGCATAAGCTTCACTTGTCAAATTGGCTGTGCTGTCAATATCTACTTCCTGAAGTACCGTCTGCAGGGTTGTTCTTGCAGCATTGTTGTTGTTCTGCTGGAATTGAGTTTTTGCTACATTAAATAAGCTGTCGTATTTATCTGCTGTGGCTTGGTTTGCTATCCAACCGAGTTGATAGGATTGGTTATTATAATTTATTAAACTATCCAAAAATTCCTGTGGGCTAAATGGTGAAGGAGGTAATTTTGCAGCTACTGTTTTTATAATGACCGAATTATTTAAATAATCCTTAACGGATGTGTTTTCCCGATAATCTCCCGTCCATTGATAATTATATGCCCGCAAATAAGCATAACCAATATGTGGCAACCCATTAGCATTGTATGAAAAACCACTTAGATTATTACTTGGTTTAATCGGATAGCCCACCCAAGTTGCACAATTCCGTCTATCATCACCTTGCCATTTTAATGGCGATAATACATTAAAATAATAATTATTAGATATGTTATAATCTATATCAAATCCATAGACATCAAATTCATTTATTGACTGTGCGCTGCCACTTGAGTTCTCTACTTTGTAATTATAAATAAATTTGTCCTCTGACTTTCCTACTCTTGTACTAACTATAGGTATAAAATTATTTCGGGGGAAAAACATTTCTGTTGAATCAAGCTGCTCAGTTTCAGAGTACGTGTATTTTGTACCATCCCACTCAAATACAGTGGGAAAGTTGTCAGTATAAGCAAAACTAATAATCTCGAACTTGCCATCTCCATTTACATCAATATATTTAAACAACTTATTTTCGTGGCAGGATATATGTGAACCACCTCCAGAAACATCGACTGCCAAAATGCCCTGTGTTCCATCCCAAGAATGTACATACAATTTTTTGGTATGATAATTAGCTCCGCCTTCAGATTCCCATATAGTCAATATTTCTACTTTCCCATCATTATTTATATCCTCAATCATATCAATAAATCCCCCACCCAAAATATCTTCATCAACGATATTTTCAGAATACCATATAACTTGATTTGCTCGATAAACCCCTATAGTACGATTGATACTTCTATATCCTTCATATTGTGATGCTGTAAATACGATGCAGTTATCCAAGGTTCCATACTCATCATCTATTCCGCTTCGATTCAAATCATAATGATTTTCCAAACTGTCGACAAAAATTGCATCACCAATTTCATAATCAACTCCAAAATGTGAATCTAATTGCTGGTCGATTTCTGCCATATCGGATGCAGAGACATAACTTTTTTGGGCTAATAAATTTGTTTGTATAATTAGCAGGCTAATAATTAAAAATATTTTTTTCATCTTTACTTGCTCCTTGGTAAAAACTTTTTTGAATTATTCAGAACTTTTTCATGGTAAGTAGCATTAGTCCCTACATGTTCTCCCGGGTTCCAGAAGTGGTGCATAACGGCTAAAGTTTCTTCAAAACCAGGTGAAGGTTTCGGAAAATCATAACCGTCATCATTTTCATCATTCCCTTGATAATTTGAAGCCCAATTACTACTTGAATCTGTAGAAAAACCATTCCATCTATTAAATAACTTCTTAAGGTGTTGTATAGCATAATCCATACTTATTTTTACTTCATTTAAGTTTTCAGGTCTTGAAGAATCTGATGTAGGATAATTGTGTTCTTTCAAGGCTGTAGTATAGAGTATTTGTAGTAATCCATAAGATGAAGCTATTCTTGTTTGTGCAGGAATACTATCCAGCTTTCCATTAAAATCATTCTTTAGAAAATCAATCAGTGCTATCCTTGCAGAATCATTTGCTTCTGTTTGTTGGGCTAATGAGAGTTTCTCATCTGGTTTCAACTTATATTTAGTTCGTATATAATCTTCATAACCACCACTTCTATTTCCTTTCTTATCTTTTGGACCCCTCAAAAAATTCAGATAGTTATTGTCTACAGCCGAGTAAACGCCCGATTTTACCTGTCCTTTTTTTAAAGTATCAGCGCCAGTCCCTTTATATTGAAATCCATAAATTGTTATAGTGTTGTTGACATCAACCAAGCTTGAATTTTCTTCAATTATTTCCCAAACTGTTTTTGGCGGGTATTCAAAATAGTGATAAAATAGTACGTGCTTGTGCTCGGTTGTTGTTGGTACATTTGCGGCCCCTGTTTTACCCATTACCATGCTATCTACAATAAAAGGATTAGTATTTGCTTTAATTATATCTTTCACAACGTCCCAAAATTGAACCGTATATGCTTCATATCTGTATGAAGGGGCAAAACCATTTCCAACATTACCTCCAAAATTTTTTTTAGCTGATTCGGTGAACATTTGTCCTTTTAACATCTGAGGGGGAATACCAAATTTACCACCATAATAGAGGCATAATGAATCAATATTGTATTCGTTATCAAAAACATCTTTTGCTTTAATATAATTATCAGTTTGTCCATCAGATAAAAGAGTATCAGGTTTTACAACGCTTATTTCAATACTGCCTAACCCAGGTGCTATTAGATTAACTTTAAAGCTGTCTTCCTTTCCTTCTTCCCAAAAGTGCCCAACTAACCTAATCATTCCATTATCCAAATCTTGATTTGAATAATCTGTACTTTTATACCATTTCTTTTCCCAATAAACTCCTGATTTTGTTCCAAGTTTTTCTATTGGGTCACTTCCCCAGACATCAGTTTTTTGCCAGACCCACCCGCCTAAATCTGCCGGAAACATTGGTTCCTCGCCAAAGTTAGTTTGGATTTCCTCTATTTTATATTCAGTGTCTTTCTTCTTTACCGCAAAATACTTTGTTTCACCAAGCATTATTTCTGTTGATTTGTCTTTAATTACACCACTACCTTCTCCTTGCAAATCAAGAAGTGACCAAAGAAATTCCGGGAAACAAAATGTACCAGGATTCATTGGATGGGGTTCTGGTTCTTTTGTCTTTTTAATTAATTTTTCCATTGTAACATTTCTTTTATTACCAACGGCTTTACTTTCAGTTTGCTCTCCGCCGGAAACTATCGGGTTGCTGCTGCCGATTATTCCTTCTATCAATCCTACTCTTACTTTTACTGTATCTGTTTCTGTTAAATTGCCGTCTGCTACAAAATATATTGGCTGGTATGCTTCTTCAAAATATGGTGCTAATACTCCTCCTGTTAATATCTGCCCGGCTTCGCAGCCTTCTATCATTCCAATTTCAAAGCTTTC
Organism: uncultured Ignavibacteriales bacterium; assembly: GCA_963822905.1. GTDB lineage: Bacteria > Bacteroidota > Ignavibacteria > Ignavibacteriales > Ignavibacteriaceae > CAWGJF01. The sequence goes on along the minus strand of CAWGJF010000001.1, from coordinate 998,039 downwards.
ATACGGTGAAAAATCTTCGATAATACCGTCAGGACTTTTATCTTTCTAATACGCTAATATTCTATTCAACTTTCGTGCAAAATAAAAAAGCCCAGTCTTTTTAACTGAGCTTTGCTGCGGTTTTATTTACCCTTTATTTTTTACTTCACAACCATCATCTTTTTCATTGATAAATATTTGCCCGCCTGCAATCTATATATGTACATTCCGCTTGCAAGGTTTGAAGCATTAAATTTCACTTCTTTATAACCTGCTTCCTGCTCTTCATTTACCAGAGTTGTGACCTCACTGCCAAGTACATCATAGATCTTTAATGTCACCTTTGCATCTGCCGGAAGCTGGTATTGTATTGTCGTCGCTGGATTAAATGGATTTGGAAAATTCTGTTCAAGCTTAAATTCTTTTGGAGCTGAATAATTGAAGATAAACGATTTCAACATCATTATTCCTTCATTGCTCGATATCATAAAATCAATTGTATCATTTTTACTTACAGAAGCGTTTCTATTTACATCAAATGTAAAAGTTGCCTTTGCCTCTGCCTTTGCATCAACCAAATCAATTGTTTTTGTTTCTTCTTTAAAATTCAAAGCAGTTGATTTTCTTGTGAGTACAACATTTACATTAGTTGCATCATTCTCTTCCGAAACATTTGCAACCGTCAGCGTTATCTCATTGCCTTTTGTGCCGGGTTTTAGCTCATAGACTGTTTGTGCAAAGCTTTCACCGATTAAGAATAAGAGAAAGATTACGAGTAAGATTTTTATTGTATTCATTTTTAATCTCTTTTAATTGTTAAACTTTTAAATTGTTGCTAAGACAATCTTTTAATCTTTCAATTTTGTAATCTTTAAATTCCTCGGCCCTTAATAGAACGCAGATTAAACTGATCTAACTGATTTACTCTGATTTTTTCATCTTCCATCAATCTTGCCTATTGCCTACTACTTACTGCCTATTGTTTACTGCCTACTGAATTACTGTGTGTTTAACTGAATCTCTACTAAACCATTAACTCCAACATCCTGCTGCTTATCCTGGTGAACTGTTCCATAGCTTGCTCTGAAGCTTAAGTTCTTTGGAAGCAACTCTTTTGTTATTTCTCCATTTGCATTTGTTAGACCAATATCTCTCCACGCTCCTGAGTAATATTTTGTGTCTGCTCCTTCTAACGGTTGATTGTTTGCATTAGTTACTTTTAGCGTACATAAAACTGTTGAGAATGATACCGTGCTATTTGTGCTTAAATCCCGCTGCTTGTCATTTGAAACATATTCATAAGTCATTCTGAAGCTGTAGTTCTTAGGCAGAAGTTCTTTATAAGCTACTCCGTTTACAGTTGTACCAAAACTTCTCCACGCACCTGCATAATATTGAACCATCCCTTCATCTATTAAATTTCCTAAGCTGTTTTGCAATTGAACTGCTGTATTAACAGTTTGGAAAACCACAGTTGGATCTATTGAAATATCCTGCTGTTTATCTATGCTTCCATATTCATAAGTCATTCTGAAGCTGTAGTTGATGGGAAGAAGCTCTTTGTTTGCGACTCCATTTACTGTTGTGCCAAAGCTTCTCCAGGAACCCGCATAGTATTGGACTGTGCCTTCGTCTATTAAACTTCCCATACTGTTTTGTAACTGAACTGCGGCGTTTACAGTTTGAAAAGTATAAGTGTTATTTTGTGCAGGTACATTATTAACTGTTTGATTCGCTCCTTCATAAAACACTCTTACACTAACTGTTGGTTTTGTTGTTATTACAGTAAACGTTCCATCTCCGTTGTCTGTTGCATCTTTCCAGCTTGTGTCGTAATACTTTACATTGCTTGCAGTTATTTGTGTTCCCTGACTGTTGGTTAGGGTTACTAATAGGTTTGGGTTTGCAGGTGGTTCCGGCAGTCTGTCTAAAATATATTGTGCATTCCAGTAAAGGAATTTCCAGCCCTCAAGAGTTACAAAGCGTGGGTCCGGGTTGAGTGAGTCTGCATAAACATAATTCACACTGTCCTGAAATGATTTAACTTCTTCTCTGCAAGCGAGTGAGTCTCCGTTCTGTAAATTTGTTTTTGCTGATTGGAGGAGGGATTGAAGTTCAGAAGCAAAATCCGTATTTCCAAGCCAATTATATAATTGCAACGTATCGCAAAGTGAATTTGTATAATCAATATATTCTAAACATGTTAATAGTGTTTTTGGCGGCGTTGGTTCAATATACTTAAGTACAAGAGAATAGTATTCCAAATCAGCTTGTTTTAAAGATGTATTTAAGTTACTAATAATAAAGTTATAATTAATTGGAGTGCAATACTTTTGCAATATCTTACTGACTATTATCCCAGCTACAGTTGAATCTGTAGTATATCTTGAAATTAAAAAATTTTCCAATTCGAAGTAATCCAATCTATCTAAATATCTTAGCGCATTAAGTCTAGCCATGTAATAAGAATTATTATCAAAAACGTTAATTAACTCTGGAATAATCTCTGAATCATATTGATCTGCCAAAATTTGAATTGCCTTTGGAGAATAGTGATTTTCACTTGGAATTCTTATTATTCTAAGTAGTTCCTGTTTAGCCTGGAACTCAAATTCTGGTACATATTCAATGACTTTTCCAAGTAATAAAAACGATGTTGATTCAATTGCAGGAGTTATTTCATTAATATAATCAAATATAGTAGATGCTGTTGAGTAGTCACCATTTTTAAATAGCCAATAAACAGCTTCAATTTTATATTTATTAATACTTATTCCGCTGTCACCATAATTTTCATAACGAGGTAAATATGCAATTGTATCAATAAATTTATGAGAGATACTTACAATTTTTTGAGAACCAAATTTGCCAATAGATTTCAAAAACCAAAATGCAATATCTTGCTCTTGCTGAAATATAGTATTTTCCAACTTATTTAGAGATTCAACTATGTCAAATTGGTATATATCTAGAATCGCACTTAAACGAATCGAATGATTGGTACTATCAAGATTATTAATAATCATTTCCTTTTCTTCTTGAGTTAGATCTTGACTATAATATGGTATTGTAAACAGACCTAACAAAATTAAAATCATTATGTTTTTAAAATTTATCATATTGTTCTCTCCCAAAAAATTAGTTTAAACAAGTATTACAAAAAGTAGGGATGGTAATATGTTGATACCTATTAAGCCATGTAATATATTCTTCAATAATATCTGTAATTGAATCATCACATTGTATGTTTTCTTCGTAATTATAGTGCTCTGTTTCATCATAATAGTCTCCTACAAATGATTCTCTTTCATAATCGTCCTTACATTCTAATACGAATTGTCTTATCGCACTAAAAATTTCACGTTCAATATCTTCAGATTTTGTGAAAACCACTTTATAAACTTCACATGCATAAATTTGCTCGTTTAATTTAGGGATTAGAAAATTAATTATTCTTCGATCAACAATGGCTTGATACGCTTCCTTATGAATATCTTCATGCCTCTCCAGCACGCTCTTTATAATTTTTGCGCCCTTAGAAAGCCTCTGAGGATATTCATAATGCCCACATAAGTCATCCATGACTTGATTCGGATTCGAAATACTTGCAAGTTGTGTATGAGAGGTTAATAAATTATCATCATCCGGATCAGGATTAATAAAGTTGTAACAAATATCAGAAATAAAGTCAACATAAATATTAGCAGGTTGTGTAAGGTCGTGAGTTAAAATCTTGAATCGAACATTCCCGTCATTATCCAGACAGGGTCTTACTTCCCAACTATTTTCCCATATCCCTGACGAATTTTTACGTTGTCTAAAATAATCGAGTGGATGAGATTGAGCTAGATGTGTCTCATTAGGATTACTAGGGTCGTTTTCTGTCAAACATACTTGTTCAAATGAATTTGGTTGTTGTTCGTAATTATTAAATTGCCTTTCAAGAATAACAACTACATCTTCATAATTCCAATCACAATTTTCAAAATCACACCCATCCCCCACAACGACAAAACCAAAACTCTCCAGAGAGTTTAATGTCCAAAGACTTTCCAAAAAACAATATGTACCCGGATTCATTTTGGGCGGTTCAGGCTCTTTTATGTTTTTATCAAATTTTCTTTTAGTAATTTTATTTTTACTATCAATTGCTTTACTTTCTGTTTTATCTCCTCCCGAAACTATTGGGTTGCTGCTGCCTATTATTCCTTCTATCAATCCTACTCTTATTTTTACCGTATCCGTTTCCGTTAAATTACCATCTGCTACAAAATATATTGGCTGGTATGCTTCTTCAAAATATGGTGCTAATACTCCTCCTGTTAATATCTGCCCGGCTTCGCAGCCTTCTATCATTCCAATTTCAAAGCCGTCATACGGTGAGAAATTTTCAATTGTTCCGTCAGAATTTTGTCTTCTTAAAATTATTTGTGTTGTGTCTCCCGGTGCAAGTACTGAATCTGCAAACTCAACTAAAATTCCTTCTTCAACGGGCACTATATCATTATACTCTACATAAAAATTAAACTCGGCTGTACCAACATTTGCATCCGATGGTGTATATCTAACAACTACGTGAGCCGGTGATGATGTATCCGGCTGTACTCCGTCTGCAACAAATTCAAACCAGTTTATTGTTGATTCTCCCGGCCAGGATACTTCTGTTTCTATATTTGTAAATATATCTGCCGATTCATCCGTTATCAAATTGTGAATACTTCCGTACTCCTGTCCCTGGACAATCTCTACTGTAAATGTTACCCACGAAGGCAGTATGCCCTCCGCATCCTCTTGTACAATTGCCCGGATAATAAGCCCACATATCTAATATCCTCGCTGTAATAATGCTGCATATTAAGTGTTAACCATCATCCACTATCATTGGTGGAATTTCTATAAATGTATGGAAATAATCATGGCGAACCCCCCTGGGTTAAATCTGTTATCATAACTATAACTTCTGTCCCCTGTGGTGCATCTTTTGAAAAATGACACTGGTAATAGTGGGTGCTATCTTTTTCCCAGGTACCGCAAGGAGTAATTTGCCAATTACCTGTTCCAATTAATTTTTCTCCCAATACATTATTTAATGTGTTACCTATTTCTTCAGGTTCTATATATTCCCCGGTTATCGGATCAATCCCGCCAAGCTTTGTTATTGAAAAGTAATCTCCCCCGGCTGTCGTTTCAATATTATAATAGTGATCCGGGTTTAATGAATAACCTCCGGACTGTTCGAAGATAAATAACTGCTGGTATGGATCAAGCCAGAATGAACTTCCGTTCCACACAGCCTGTCTGAAATTATGTGTATCAAGAAGCCCGGGATATGGCCCGCAAGGTGTGTACTGAGGCGCAGGATAATTAGCAACTATCTTTTGCGGATTTATCTCAACACGTTCTTCTATTTTTGTTTGTGGGAATATTATATAAGAAAAGAATCCAACTAATAGAAGGATAGCAGTACGTTTCATACAAACCCCTATTTATGTTTGCTCTGCTTTAATAGCAGGTTAATCTTAAATTATCTTTTTACTGCTGTAATATAATATCAGGGGGGGGGTAATTGTCAAGCAATTAAAATGTTTTTTTTATTAATTATTCTTTACTAAAAATAATGCCGGGGTAATTGTGGTAAATTATTTTTACGATGTTTCAAATAATTGTTTTATTAAGAGACAACCCAAGGCAAGTGATGATAGGTGGCAAGTTATGTAAAACAAAAAAGCCCGGCATTTAAATGTCGGGCATAATAAATTTACTAAATAAAAAAAATCAAACTTCCATTATCTCTACTTCTTTGTGTTTCAGAATATCATCAACAAATTTGATATGTTCATCTGTTAATTTCTGAATTTCATCTTCAGCATCTTTCAACTGATCCTCGGAAAGTTTTTTATCTTTTTCATCTCTTTTAAGATGATCATTTGCATCCCGTCTTACATTCCTGATTGCAACTTTACAATCTTCACCAAATTTTTTTGTGAGCTTTACAAGCTCTTTTCTTCTTTCTTCATTTAATGGAGGAATAGGAATTTTAAGATTTGTACCATCGGCTATAGGATTCAATCCAAGATTTGCTTCAAGAATTGCCTTATCAATTATCTGCACCATTTGTTTTTCCCAGGGAGTAATTGAAAGAGTGTGAGCATCCATTACGGATACATTTCCAACCTGGTTCAATGGTACATGGTTCCCATAATATTCCACTTTGATTCCATCCAGTAAAGCAGTTGTTGCTTTCCCGGATCTTATTTTTGTAAGCTCCTGTCTAAGAGCTTCTATTGATTTATCCATTCTTGATTTTGCATCAGAAATTCGGGTGTTCATTTGACCCTCTGTAATTTGTTAAACTTTTTCTGTTGTTTTCTGTTCTTTTATAATTGTTGTTCCCACTTCTTCCCCTCTAACTAATCTTAGCAGGTTACCGGGTACATCCATATTAAAAACGACTATCGGCAAATCATTTTCCTGGCAGAGACTTATCGCTGTTAAATCCATTATTCTTAAATTCTTATTTAAAACATCGAGATAGGAGATAGAATCAAATTTTACAGCACCAGGATTTTTTTCCGGATCACTATCAAACACGCCATCCACCCTGGTACCTTTTACAATTACATCTGCATTTAATTCAACTGCACGAAGTGAAGCAGCAGTATCTGTTGAGAAAAAAGGATGACCGGTACCGGATCCAAAAATCACTATTCTTCCTTTCTCGAAATGTCTTATTGCTCTTCTTGTTATATGCGGCTCTGCAATCACTTCCATCCTGATTGCACTCATAAGCCTGGTTGTAATTCCGACTTTCTCGACTGCATTTTGCAAAGCCAAAGAGTTTATCATTGTTGCAAGCATTCCCATCTGGTCGCCGGTTGCACGATCAATTCCCTGTGAGCTTGCACTCAATCCACGATAAATATTTCCGCCACCTATAACAATTCCGAGCTGGACACCTTCCGCATGAACTTTTTTTACTTCCTCTGCAAAAAACTCAAGTACTTTATGATCGATGCCAAATTCTTTATCGCCAATTAATGATTCACCGCTTAACTTAAGCAGTACTCTTTTGTATTTTAATTTTGCCATCAGGATTATTTCAGATTTGAGTTAAATTATTATTTAAATATAAAAAAAAAGCCTTAAAATAATTAAGGCCTTTAAGTAGAATTATTTCTTTTCATCACCAAGATGATAGCGATGGAAAAGAGCGATCTTAATATTAGTTCCGTTCTTGGTATTAAATTCTTTAAGCAAGTCGCCAACTGATTTGGAATTATCTTTAATAAATGCCTGCTCAAGAAGAACATTTTCCTGGTAAAATTTGTTTAATCTTCCGGTTGCAATTTTATCAAGTATTTGTTCCGGCTTCCCTTCTTTTTTAGCAAGTTCTTTATAAATCTCAATTTCCTTTTCTACAGTTTCTTTTGGAACATCATCACGATTTATACATAACGGGTTCATTGCAGCAATTTGCATTGCAATGTCTTTTGAGATTTCATCGAAATCATTCTTTTTATCAGCAACATCATCAAACCTTGCCATCACACCTAGTTTCGATCCCAGATGAATATATCCAACAACTATTCCGTTTGAAGCTGTTTCATTTACAAATCGTGAAACTTCAATCTTTTCACCAACTTTTCCCAGTACATCATTAATTTTATTTTTTAAATCAGAATCTGATTCAACAAGTTCGCTAACTGAAGCCGGCTTTTTATTATAAGCAGCTTCTAAAACAGTATTTGCCAGGTTAACAAAGTCATCACTGTTTGCAACAAAATCTGTTTCACAATTAATTTCAAGTATAGTCCCGGTTGATTTATCATCCGAAATCTTTGTAACAATAAGTCCTTCATTAGCAGCTTTTTCAGCTCTTTTAGCAGCAACTTGCGCACCTTTTTTTCTTAAAATTTCTATGGCTTTATTCATATCACCATTTGCTTCAACCAGCGCTTTCTTGCAGTCCATCATTCCTGCACCGGTTTTCTTCCTTAACTGGTTTACTTGTTCTGCAGTAACAGCCATTTTAATTCTTTCCTTTCAATTACTTTTTTCTTCAGATTTATCAGCATCTTCCTGTTTCGGAGTTGATTCATCTTCAGGTTTCTTTTCAATAGGTTTTTTTCTACGTGTTACTTTCCTATCCGGTTTTTCTGATGCTTCAGTTTTCTTTTCATCACTATCGGATTCTCTTTCTTTTTCACGTTCCTTTTTAATTCTTTCTCGTTCAGCAGCTTCTTCAGCTTTCACTTCTTTAAGCTTTGCCTGTCCTTCCATAACTGCATCAGCCATATGCTTAATTATAAGTTCAACTGTTTTAACTGCATCATCATTAGCAGGAATCAGGTAATCTATTTCGTCCGGATCACAGTTAGTATCAACAATTGCAAAAACAGGTATATGAAGTTTCTTTGCTTCTTTAACTGCAATTGATTCTTTCTTAATATCAACAATAAACAAAGCACCCGGAAGTTTATTTAATGTTTCAACACCTTCCAGAACTTTTTTAAGCTTATCTCTTTCTCGTGAAAGAAATAGTCTTTCTTTCTTTGTTATTTTTTCAAAAGTTCCATCAGATTCCTGTTTTTCAATATTGTGAAGCCTTTTTATACTTTTCCTGATGGTTGCATAATTAGTAAGCATACCGCCGAGCCAACGTTCACTTACCCAGTTCATTCCACATCTTTTTGCTTCAGATTCGATTACATTTTTTGCTTGTTTTTTTGTACCAACAAACAAAATAGTTTTTCCTTCAGCAACAATATTTGCAAGATCTTCAGCTGAAGCAATTATATGACTCAGAGTTTTTTTCAGATCAATGATATGAATCCCGTTTTTTTCCATGAAGATATAAGGCTTCATTTTGGGATTCCAGCGGCGTGTAAGATGTCCGAAGTGCGCCCCAGCTTCAATAAGCTGAGTTAATTCAACTTTTTGCATTTAGTATCTCCTGTTGTTGTCTTCTACTTCCATCAACTTTACCTTCCATCACGCTTTAAGCGGGACACAGGCGGTAAATCAGAAAGTATGTATGATTAAATAATCCCGTAAATCCGGGATATAATAAATTATCTTTTAGAAAACTGAAATTTCTTTCTTGCTTTTGGCTGACCGTATTTCTTACGTTCCACCATTCTAGGATCTCTTGTTAAATAACCCTCACTTTTAAGTGCGGGTCTGAATTCCGGATTTATGTCAATCAAAGCTCTTGCAATGCTCAACCTGATAGCTTCTGCCTGCCCGGTTGTTCCCCCGCCGTTGACATTAACGAAGATATCATATTTGCCGGAAGTTTCTGTAACAGTGAAAGGATTTAGAATATCCTGTCTGCTGGTTAACAATGGAAAAGCTTTTTCAAACTCATGACCATTAATAGTTATTTTACCATTCCCGTTTCTAAGTATTACACGTGCAACGGAAGTTTTTCTTCTTCCAATATAAATTTTATCAGCCATCAATTCTCCGAGATGCTTAATACTTCAGGTTTCTGTGCCTGGTGAGGATGATTTTCACCAGCATAAACTTTTAGTTTTTTAATTAATTGTCTTCCTAACCTGTTTTTAGGAAGCATTCCTTTAACTGCATTGTGTACCGCAAAGGTAGGATTTCTCTCCATCATATCCTGGAAGGCAGTAATTTTTTGTCCACCTGGATAACCACTATGCCACTTATATTCCTTCAAAGTTCCTCTTTTACCAGTGACTTTTATTTTGTCAGCATTTAAAATGATAACAAAATCACCTGTATCAGTGTTGGGAGTAAAAATTGGTTTATGTTTACCACGAATTACTCTAGCAACTCCAGAAGCTAAGCGTCCTAAAACCTGATCGCTTGCATCAACAATATACCACTTACGATCAGCGTCTTCAGTCTTGATAAATTTAGTGAGCTTTTCTTGTTTCAATTAAAAAATCCTCCGGGTCGTAACGTTCTTTATTCTTTGAATTTAGAGCTTCGAAAAATAAGCTACAGTGTCTAAAAAGTCAAGAATTCATTTGATATAAAAGAAATGCCCTCATTTCGAGGACATTATCAATTAAATGTTCTAATAGATTCAGAAATCAAAGAAGCCGATTTATTTATCCAAATTCATATTTGGCATAGAAAACTTTTTATAACCAGCTGGCGGGGAAAAAAGTGAATTATCTAATTCCATTTTTTGCAGGCTTTTTACTTCGAAAGTGCTTTTTACGGAACCATCATTGTTTAGTTCGTTTACAACCATTGGGAAATAACCTTCAGTAAGTAATTTGGTCTGCCAATCATTTGCGCTACCTTCCATTTGCTTAGGATCATTAAAGAACATAAACCCGCCAAGTTCTTTTGTTAACCACATTTCATTTTTACTGTTTTCATCCTGGTAAACAAATTTTTCACAATTATAGCCAAGAATATCTTTAGTCTGACCAGTTGCTTTAAAATCACCATTTGCTTTTTCAGTAGATTCCTTCATCATCTTATTCATATCCATCGGCATCTCCATATACATTTTCTGCTCATCCATCATGATAAGCATTTTGTTCGTGCTTGCATCAAAAATAAATGCACCTTTATCATTCGGGCTTTCCATTCTGAATTTCTTATCTTTCACAAAATAATTTAATGATGAGCTTTTACCTCCCTCGGTAACCTGGAAATCGACTTTACCCTGGAAGTGAGCCTGTCCAAAACAATTAATTTGCAGCGATAATATCGTCAGCACTAAGAAAAGTGATGTTCTTAGAATGTTACGAATCATTTTGACTCCTGATTTTTTTGATTATTAAAATATATATTTTTTTAGTCGATAATTAAAGTCGAGTTGTAAACTTACACAAAACTTTTTCCAATAATCACTAGAATAAATTGACTATTTTTTTCATTAACATAATTATAAAATGGTCAACTATTTTCAGCACATAAAAATCGTTTGAAGCGCTCAGTGAATTTTGTAATTTTGTTATTCTTTTTTTAGAAAACTTTATTGGATCGGAAAGATAAAATGAAAATTTTAATAACAGGTGGAGCCGGCTTTCTTGGAATTAATCTGGTAAGATATTTAGTTCAAAGAAACCACGAAATTACATCCCTGGATATTGTTAAGTTCGATTATCCGGATATGAACAACAAAATAAAAATTATAACCGGAGACATTAGAGATAAAAATAAAGTTGAAGAAAGTGTTAAAGAAAACGACATTGTAATTCATACTGCTGCAGCCTTACCTCTTTACAAACCTGAAGATATTTTTTCTACAGATATTGATGGAACAAAAAATGTTCTTGAAGCCTCTGAAAAATTCGGGATAAAAAGATTCATCCAGATTTCTTCCACCGCTGTTTACGGAATCCCTGATCATCATCCGCTTTTTGAAGATGATAAACTTGATGGAGTCGGTCCTTACGGAAAATCAAAAATTCAGGCTGAAGAAGAATGTATTAAGTATAGAGAAAAAGGAATGTGTGTCCCTATAATCAGACCGAAGTCTTTTATCGGCCCTGAAAGGCTGGGAGTTTTCGATTTGCTTTATGACTGGGCAAAAGATGGTCACAGTTTCCCGATGATTGGAAATGGAAAAAACCGATACCAGCTTCTGGATGTTGAAGATTTATGTGACGCGATTTATCTATGCTGCACACTTCCGGAAGAAAAAGTTAATGATACTTTTAATATCGGGGCAAAAGAATTCACTACAATGCGTGAAGATTACCAGGCAGTTTTGGATTATACGGGACACGGGAAAAAGATTAAAGGTTTACCGGAAAAACCAATAATATGGACATTAAGATTTCTTGAAGCATTAAAACTTTCTCCACTTTACAAATGGGTTTATGAAACTGCTTCGAAAGATTCATTTGTTTCAATTGAGAAAGCTGAAAAGATATTAGGATACAAACCGAAGTATTCTAACAAAGATGCACTCGTACGGAATTATAAATGGTATGTCGAAAACTTTGACAAGTTTAAAAATACATCAGGAATATCACATCGAGTTCCATGGAAACAAGGGATTCTGCGTATCGCCAAAATTTTCTTTTAAAATGTTTTGATTATTTTTATCTTAATCAAAATTTGAATCAATAAAAATTTCCCCGGAGGGATTGAAATGGCTGATAAAAAAGACTACTTGAAAGAAATAGTTCATCATATTGATATTAAAGAACACAATGTTGTGGCTATGGTTGATGCAATGGGGAAAATGGCATTCACTGCAAGGGACTTGAACCGTGCTGCCAGCATATTTGACCGGATGATAAATGACAAAGATTGTGCAGTAATTCTGACTCTTGCCGGAAGTCTTTTCAGTGCCGGATTAAAAAGAGTCGTTTTCGATCTGGTAATGAATAACATGGTTGATGCAATTGTTTCAACCGGTGCGATAATGGTTGATCAGGATTTTTTTGAAGCGCTTGGATTTAAACATTACCGGGGAACAAAATTCGTTGATGACAATGAATTGAGAGATTTGCACATCGACAGAATTTATGATACATACATCGATGAAGATGAACTCAGAGTTTGTGATGAAACCTGCGGAAAGATTTTTGACAGTATGGAACCAAAGCCATATTCATCAAGAGAATTTTTATACGAGTTTGGAAAGTATCTTGAAAATAACGGTGGACCAAAAGTAAACGACTCGGTTATCTGGGCAGCTTATAAAAAGAATGTTCCCGATTTTTGTTCCTGCCTTTTCAGATTGCTCAGCAGGATTTGGATTTATAACTCATCAGACTAACAACCCGGATAAGCATGTTTCTATCGATTCCGCAAAAGATTTTTTGGAGTTAACAAAGATAAAATTAAACTCAAAAGAAACTGGTATTTTTATGCTCGGTGGCGGAGTGCCGAAGAATTTCACCCAGGATATAGTTGTTGCAGCCGATATACTTCAGGAAGATGCACCGATGCACAAATACGCAATTCAAATAACAGTTGCTGATGAAAGAGATGGTGCACTTTCAGGATCCACTTTAAAAGAAGCAAGTTCGTGGGGAAAAGTTTCAACAAGCTATGAACAAATGGTATATGCTGAAGCAACAATTGCATTGCCTCTTATTGCAGGTTATGCTTATCACAAAGGAAGCTGGAAGCAAAGGAAAGCAAAAGAGTTTCAGAAACTTTATTCAGTTGAAAAAGCTGAACTAAGCAAGTGATTGAGAAAAAATTTTTCTATTAAATTAGTCGTATCAATTATTCTGATGCGACTTTTTTATTTTTATTTCTATAAAGTTTCGAAAGCTTGGAATATTTAACAACCGGGTAACAAGAAGAAAAGAATGCCCAAACTAGTCCTTCTTTTCCATTCATAAAGTTTCCATTTAAAAAGTAATTTTTTAAGAAATAAAAAGGGAATAACAAATAAGTTAAAACGAGATTTCTTCGTTTACCTTTTTTCAAATAACTCTTTTGCTGCCTTTGTTGTATAATGATTAAACTTCTCAAAATATTGATCGAGAGATTTATAGCTGTTGTGAAGAAGCAACCCGGAAAGCTTTTCAACGCTTCCCTTCAGTTCAATTGTTTCATGAACTTTTGCCGAATTGAAATTTCCAAACTTTCTATTAAACAATCTTAATATCAATTCCTTGCTTTCTCTGCCATACTTAAATTCTTTTTCTAAAAAAAATAATCTCCTGTGAATTAGAAAACCTTCCGGTAAATCAGATGAGGAAAATCTTTTTAAAATACTTTCTTGCAATTCTTTCGTTATAATTTCATCAGCGTCAATGCTTAAAATCCAATCATTGGATGCAAGTGAAACTGCGTATTGCTTTTGTTCACCATAACCGGGAAAATCTCTTTTATAAATTTTGGCTCCGTATTTTTCAGCAATTTTTATCGTGTTGTCTGTGCTGCCGGAATCGACTAATGTTATTTCATCACACCAACTTACTGATTTAAGACATTCAACAAGGTTTTCTTCTTCATTAAAAGTGATGATTACACAACTAACTTTTACCTGGTTGTCCGGAGTTGACAAAAGTTACTCTTATTTAGTTTATTTTTGTGTTATAAAATTATCATTCCACCTGCAAATTGCATTTGGAATAATAATAGCTAAATTTTACTTGTTAAATATCTGAGAATGAAAAGGAAGTTACAATAAATGAAGATAATTATAGCCGGGATGGGAGACGTCGGCTACCAGCTTGCAAAAGATTTATCAATTGAATCACACGATATAATAGCTATAGACAAAGATACAGCAAGGCTATCTTATACAGATTCGATGGCTGATATTCTTACGTTAAATGGATCTGCAACTTCTATCCAAACTTTGAAAGCTGCAAAAGTTGAAAAAGCAGATCTCTTTGTTGCTGTCACTTCGTCCGAGGACGCTAATGTTACCAGTTCAATCCTGGCAAAAAAACTTGGTGCAAAAAAAACAATCGCGCGAGTTTCAAACGCAGAATATCTTCAACCGGAATTGGCAAAAGTCTTCACCGATCTTGGAATAGATTTTATGATATATCCGGAAGAGCTTGCTGCTTTGGAAACTGTAAATCTTATTAATCGTTCAGCTGCAACAGATGTTTTGGAGTTTGAAGGCGGGAAACTTTCGGTAATCGGAATTCGTCTTGATAAAGATGCACCGGTAGTCAGGAAAACATTGAAAGAAATCAGCACAGAATTTCCAAACATTGATTTCAGAATTGCTGCTCTCCACAGAAATTTCAGAACAATTATTCCAAAGGGAAATGATCGATTTCTCCCTAATGACCAGGTTTTTTTAATTACGAAACCTGAAGGTAATGAAATGATAATGAAGCTGGCAGGTAAGGAAAATATAAACTTCGAAAAAATTATGATCCTCGGTGGAAGCAAGATAGGCAGAAGAGTTGCAAAACTTCTGGAAGATAAAATGACTGTAAAACTTATCGAATCCGACCAGGAAAAAAGCGAAGAGATTGCTGATGAACTTTCAGATACTTTAGTTATTAAAGGTGATGGCAGAGATATTGATTTACTTGCACAAGAAGGAATTGTTGATGTTGATGCATACGTCGCTGTTACTGATGATGCTGAAACAAATATCATTTCTTGTCTTTTGGCAAAACACCTCGGTGTAAAAAAAGTGATTGCACTCGTTGATAAAGTTGATTACATCCCGCTTACACAGACTATCGGTCTTGATTCACTTATTAATAAAAAACTGATTGCTGCAAATAATATTTCAAGATTTATACGTAAAGGCGGAGTTGTTTCATTAACTACACTTGAAGGTATAGATGCTGAAGTTCTTGAGTATGTCGCTCAACCGGGTTCAGCAATAACAAAAAAAGCTGTGAAAGATTTAAGCTTCCCGAAAGAGTCTATGATCGGTGGATTGATTCGCGGTAATGAAGTTCAGATAGTTGTTGGTGATACGCAAATTCACCAGGGAGACAAAATTGTGATTTTTACACTTCCTGGTGGCATTAAAAAAATTGAAAAATTTTTCAAATAGAATATGAATTTTAAAATTGTTGCAAAAATAATAGGATTTCTGCTTATCCTGATTGGACTTTTCATGCTCACCGGAATTCCATTTTCTATTTATTATCACGGTGATGATATACCGGCTTTGCTGATTTCAGGAATCGGTACTTCTTTGATTGGAGCTATTTTATGGTTTTCGATAAAAACTGGTGGAAAGACAGATATCAGTAAACGTGACGGTTACATGATCGTTTCGCTTGGCTGGGTTGCCTGTACAATTTTTGCGACTATCCCTTTTATAATTCATGGTTCAATCTCTTCCTTTACAGACGCATTCTTTGAAATGATGTCCGGTTTTACAACAACTGGTTCAACAATACTCACACACATTGAAGGTATCCCGGCGGGACTTTTATTTTGGAGAAGCATGACCCACTGGTTAGGTGGAATGGGAATTATCGTTCTATCATTGGCAATATTACCTATTCTCGGAATCGGAGGGATGCAGCTTTACCAGGCAGAAGTTGCAGGACCAAGTAAAGAAAAAATTCATCCGCGTGTTGCCGAAACAGCTAAAAGACTATGGGGAATTTATGTAGTCTTAACTGGCGCTGAAGTTATTTTATTAATGTTTGGAGGAATGAATCTCTTCGATGCGCTTTGTCATTCGTTTGCAACTTTAGCAACTGGTGGATTTTCAACAAAAGATGCAAGTGTTGCTTATTATCATTCGCCATTCATTGAATATGTAATCATTATTTTTATGTTTCTGGCAGGAACGAATTTCACCCTCCACTATTTCGCACTCAAAGGAAATCCTTTAAACGATTTTAAAGACAGCGAATTTAAATTTTATCTGGGTTTTATTTTATTGATAGTTGGTGGAGCCACTCTATATCTGAACTTCGTTAATCATCAGGCATTGGAATCATCATTCAGGGATTCAGCTTTTAGCGTAATATCTGTTTTGAGCTCAACTGGTTTTGTAACAGTTGATTATGAAAAATGGGCACCATTCTTTCCGTTGATATTTCTTTTGCTTTTATTGATGGGAGCCTGTGCAGGTTCAACGAGCGGTGGTATAAAAATTATCCGTTACCAGATATTACTTAAAAACAGTTTAAATGAATTAAAGCGATTAGTGCATCCGCAGGCTATTATTCCTGTAAGACAAAACGGAGCAGCAGTTCCATCAGATATCATTTCTAAAATTGCAGCCTTTGTGGGATTATATATTTTCATTTTTATGTTCAATACCATACTTCTTGCAATTTTTGGTGTGGATTTTCATTCGGCAATGGGAGCTGTTGCAGCTTGTTTAGCTAACATTGGACCCGGACTTGGAACAACCGGACCTGCTACGAATTATGCCTCAGTACCTGTAGCAGGCAAATGGGTATTAAGCATAGGGATGCTGCTTGGAAGATTAGAATTGTATACTGTGTTAATTCTATTTTCTCCAGCATTCTGGAAAAAATAAGTTTGACTGGAATTATTTACTATCCTCATCATTTTTTCCGCTGAGTTCTGGAAAGTCTAAAGTTTTCTCACCTGTTTTTCAAATAGAATTGAAACTTCCCTCATAATTAAGCGTGGAATGACATTTGCCACAGATTCTAAACTTAGAATATGTTATATTTGCTTGCTTTTTGACAATAATACTATGAATCCAAAAGAAATATTAAAAAAATACAATCACCCTGAAAACTTTTTTAACCGGGATTTAAGCTGGGTTGAATTTAACCGCAGAGTTCTGGAAGAAGCTCTCGATCCTGAACTTCCGCTTCTTGAAAAAGTAAAATTCGTTTCAATCTATTCTTCAAACCTCGATGAATTTTATATGATCAGGGTTTCAGGTCTTAAAGAACAGATTGCTGCAAATATCGAAGAACCGACAATCGATGGGCTTACTCCTCTTGAACAGGTACAAAAGATTGAAAAAATTATTCAGCCTATGAATGACCGGCTAATGAATTTATGGCAAAATGAAATTGTCCCGGCACTTAAAATAGAAAATATTCATTTATTGAATTATGATGAGTTCAGCAAAGTTGAACAGGAAAAACTTCGCGAATATTTTAAGAAAGAAATTTATCCAGTACTTACACCTCTTGCATTCGATCCGGGAAGACCATTTCCTTACATATCCAATTTAAGTTTGAGTCTTGCTATTCTAATTAAAAAACCGAATGGTGAAACTCATTTTGCAAGATTAAAGGTTCCCAGCATTTTTCCAAGGCTGTTGCAGGTTGATGAAATTATTGAAAGTAAAAAAAATAACGGAACAAACGGTTCTTTTCATGCAAAATTTATTTGGCTTGGTGATCTAATTATTGCAAATCTTGATGACCTTTTTCCCGGACTTGAAGTTCTTGAAGCACACAGGTTCAGGGTAACACGTGATACCGATATTGAACTACAGGAAGATGAAGCCGATGATCTCTTGAGTGTGATTGAAGAAAATATTAGACAAAGAAGATTCGGACAAGTTGTACGTCTTGAAGTTGACAGCCAGATGCCGGAATATATGCTTGAAACATTAATAGAAAATTTGCGTGTTTCAAAAAATGATACCCAGGTTGTAAGTGGACCAATTGGTTTAAGTGATGTAATGACACTTTATAAACAGCCACTTCATCATTTAAAAGAAAAGCCTTTCTATCCTGTAATTCCAAAAACTTTTGAAGAAGAAGAAGATATTTTCTCTGCTATAAAACAAAAAGAAATATTACTACACCATCCTTACCACGCATTTACTCCAGTAATTGATTTTATAAAAAAAGCTGCTCGCGATCCCGATGTACTTGCAATTAAACAGACTCTCTACAGAGTCGGTTCTGATTCTCCAATTGTTCGGGCATTAATTGAAGCAGCCGAAAGAGGCAAACAGGTAGCAGTGCTGGTTGAACTCAAAGCCCGGTTTGATGAAGAAAATAATATTTTCTGGGCGCGTGAGCTTGAAAAAGTTGGGGCACATGTAGTTTATGGTTTAGTCGGATTAAAAACCCATGCAAAGATGACCCTGGTAGTAAGGAAAGAATTTGACGGACTTAAAAGGTATGTACATATTGCAACCGGCAATTACAATGCAACTACTGCAAAACTTTACACTGACCTGGGGCTTTTCACATGCGATCCTGATATCTGTACTGATGTGTCAGATATTTTCAATTATCTAACAGGTTATTCAAAGCAGGTAAATTTTAAAAAACTGATTGTTTCTCCAATCAATATGAGAGAAAAAACTCTGGAGATGATTGAAAGAGAAATCGAAAATGTGAAACAAAAGGGAAATGGTAAAATAATCTGGAAACTTAACTCACTTGTTGACCCGGTAGTTATTTCAGCTTTATATGAAGCATCAAACCAGGGAGTTGAAATCCAGTTAATTGTCCGGGGGATTTGTTGTTTAATTCCGGGGGTTAAAAATTTAAGTGAGAATATTTGCGTAAGAAGCATTGTTGGAAGATATCTTGAACACAGCAGGATCTATTATTTTTATAATAACGGGAATGAAGAAATTTATTTAAGTAGTGCAGATATGATGCAACGAAATATTGACCGGCGAGTTGAAGTTACTTTCCCGGTTCAGGATGAAAAATTAAAAGCTGAAATACTAAGAACAATTCTGAAAATTTCACTTAAGGATAATACAAAAGCGAGAATTTTAAAAAGTGATATGTCATATAAAATTGAAATACCGAATAATGGTGAGAAAAGAATAGTCAGCCAGGAATGGTTGATGAAGCATGCTATAAAACAAAAAGGCGAGTTTATTAAAACTACGTAATTTGATTTTGGGTGCTGGTTAAAGATTTTTTTATTTATTAATTCATTGATTTACCCCTTCAAATTTTTTATCTGTAAACATTCTAAAAAACTGAAAGGAAAATTTTTATTATGCCCGGTTTAACGAAAAGTGATCTTGTTAATATTCTTAAAAAAATAGATGGAATAGATGCCAACCATTTAACATTAAACTCTATAAAAAAAATTGAATCATCCGAAATTGAATTAACAGCCGAGTTAGTTTTACCTGTTGAAAGCAATGGATCATTAGAAGAAAAAATTGCAGATGCAATAAAAGAAAATCATCCTGAATTGAAAGAGATTCATTTAAACATTCAATCAAAAACACCTTCGGTTTCTACTCATCAAGATCCCAAAAAAGATTCGATCCTTCCGGGTGTTAAAAATACAATTGCAGTTGCTAGTGGAAAAGGCGGAGTTGGAAAAAGCACAGTTGCTGTAAATCTTTCGGTTGCACTTGCAAAGAGTGGAGCAAAAGTTGGCTTACTGGATGCGGATATTTATGGACCAAGCATCCCATTAATGCTTGGACTTACTGAAAAACCAAAAATACAGCAGACAAAAAACGGTGTTAAAATTTTACCGCTCGAAAAATTCGGAGTTAAAGTCATTTCAATAGGATTACTTGTGGACGATGGAGCACCGGTAATCTGGCGTGGACCAATGGCAAGTGGGGCGATAAAGCAATTTATGACTGACGTTGAATGGGAAGAGCTTGATTATCTTATTTTTGATCTTCCTCCCGGGACAGGAGATATTCAGTTAACTCTTGTTCAAACAATTCCCCTTACTGGCGGAGTGATTGTTACTACACCTCAGGAAGTTTCTCTTATCGATGCACGAAAAGCTTTAAAGATGTTTCAGCGTGTTAATGTCCCGGTACTTGGAATAGTTGAAAATATGAGTTACTTCATTGCACCTGATACAGGGAGAAAATATGATCTTTTTGGTACTGGCGGCGGAGAAAAAACTTCGCAAGAATTAAACATCCCGTTTCTTGGCGGTATTCCTATTGATCCGAAAATTCGGGAAGGCGGCGACAGCGGTATTCCTATTATCGAAAGCTTGCCGGAATCTGAACATTCAAAAATGATTATGAAAATTTCTCAAAATCTTACTGAACAGGTAAATATCAGAAATTCAAAATCAAGAGGAAAAATTGAAATATCTTTAGACGAAGATGATTGATTAAATCATTTTGACAAGCGATATTTATATAACTCATTATTAAGTTATTATGAAAGAAGAAATTCTTAAAGCATTGGAATCGATAAGACCGTTTCTCCAATCAGATAACGGAGACGTTGAACTGGTTGAAGTCAGCGAAGATGGAATTGTTAAAGTACGCCTAACAGGTGAATGCAGGGATTGCCCGATGTCAGTTATGACTTTACGTGCCGGCATTGAAAGATCCCTAATGAGACAGGTTCCGGGAATTAAACGAATTGAATCAGTTAGCTGAAAAAATTTTAAAATGTCTGAATCAAACTATAACAGAGTTATAAAAACTTTTTTTCTGGTTATTGCTGCTGTAATAATTCTCTACATCCTTTATCTTCTGATTGATATAATTATCATCTTAGCAATTTCTATTCTTCTTTCTTTTATTTTCGCACCTTTTGTTGGATTGCTTGAAGCAAGAGGAATAAACCGCCTGCCTGCTACTTTAATTGTATTTGCAGTTTTTGGATTCGTTCTTTATCTGGGTCTGTCAGTTTTTATTCCGAAACTGGTTTACCAGATGGATCAATTAATAACTGCATTAAAAGATTTTTCAATTGATGAAGAAATGAAATCTTTTGAAGCCGGTATAATCAAATATATTCCTTTTCTTCAACCTGGAGATATAACAGGAAAAGCAGAGAGTTTTATTTCAACCCAGGTTCTGGATTTCTTTGAAATACTTTCACAGGTTTTATCAAGCGTAGTTTCTGTAATTGCAATCCTTGTAATAGTCCCGTTTGTCACATTCTTTTTATTAAAAGACTACCGAAGAATACTTATTGGAATTCTTCACTTAATGCCTAACAAATATTTTGAAATGTCATACTGGATTTTAAAGAAAGTTAGTATTCGTCTTGGTTTGTTTGTTCGCGCATGGATTTTTGACGCTACCTTTGTGGGAATAGTTGTTGGACTAGGATTTTATTCGATAGGTATTCCGAATGCCCTGCCCCTTGGAGTTGCAGCAGGATTGGGACATTTAATTCCTTATTTCGGTCCAATAATTGGCGGTGTTCCTGCAATCATTGTTTCATTTATTCAGTATGGTAATCTTTCACAGGTTCCGCTCATTATTTTAATCGTTGCTCTCACTTACACTTTAGATAATGGATTTGTGCAGCCTTTTATTTTCGGAAAAAGTGTTGATATGCACCCAATAGCTATTATACTTTTAATAATTGCAGGCGGACAATTATTTGGATTGGTAGGAATGCTTCTTGCTATTCCACTTGCAACGGTTGTGAAAACTTTTGCAAAAGAAATTTACTTCGCTCTAAAAAATTATAAAATTGCCCGGGTGTGACTTTTGAAAGAGAAATGACAGATTTTATAAATCTGTCATAACAAATTAAAAATTTACTTTATCAATAACATCTTTTTCGTTTCAACAAAACTTCCGACTTTTAATTGATAAAAATAAACGCCACTTGTTAAGTTTTCCGCGTTCCAGTTTATTTCATGATCACCCGAAGTTTCATATTCATTAATTAGTGTTGTCACTTCTTTTCCTAACCCATTATAAACTTTAAGAGTTTGCCATCCATCAACCGCTGAATACCATTTTATATTAGTAGTAGGATTAAAAGGATTGGGATAATTTTGAAATAATTTAAATTCAGATGGTTGGTTTATTTGTGATTCAGTTATCCTGGTAACCCCGCCACCAGCATTTATCCAGGCAGTATAAATTACACACGTAATTCTATATGAAGCATTCTTAAAAAGTCCGATTGTAAAATTTTTTGTTAACTCCCAAAACTTATTATAATATGCTGTGTCCTGGGTGTTCCCCGCATAAGCATGTGCAACAGAATCTGCATATAAAACTGAATCCACACACTGATAGTTTTCATAGAGCATATTGAAAACATAGTCAGACAAATTATCAATATAAACCAAGCTGTCTCCGTCATATTGTATCTGTCCTTGAAAATCCCCGATCAAATTTGATTCATATCGTGAATGAACTCCATTCTGATTTGTATACTGTCCATTATAATTTTTCGTAATATGAAGGGGCATATGAGCATCTGCAATATAATGACCAAGATCAGAAGCTAACAACATTGCCTTGTTCCAATCATTATTTTCAAATGCTGTTTGAAGCGAATCAGTAACCCACAAAATCGCCCAGGGAAGAATACCCTGATCAATCACAAATGAATAACCGTGAATCGCCACTATTGAATCAAAATTCTGTGGAATTGTTCCCGTTGCTAAAAACTCAGGATAATTATCTATATCGATATAATGTTTAGGTGCTTCGTTAGGATCAACAGATTTTCTTATATCAGCATCTGAAGCATGCGCAGCAAGTGAATCTGCCCAATATTCAAAAAAATTCATTTCAGGTAGTGCAGACAGTATAGTATTATAACTAATGATATAGTGCCCAACGTGACCCCAACCAAGAAATATAAAAGATAACAGGACAATTACCGGGACAAAAATTTTTCTTTTTGAAAAGATTGTATTTTTGTTTGAGTATTGAAACATCTTAAATCCAATCTAATTGTAAACTATTTATTCAAACTTAAATATGTTGAAGCTATTACCCAATAAAATTAGTATTATCTTTTTTACATAAGTAATTATTGAAGAATTGACAAAGAAGGAAACCTGTTCTTTCCTGACTTCATAAATATACTCCAGGTAATTTTGTAGAACTTTCCGACTAAAATTATTTATTATCCTGCTTGTTCAAATTAAAATTGGATTTTTAACCGATTTGTATAAATATATTCTGGCTAAGATTTTGAGTGTATAGAAATTAAAAAAAATTAAGGATCGGAATATGAAAAAATTTTTGTTGTTAGTTTTAATTGTTGTAGGTGGATATTTCGGATATGATCATTTTATTAAAGAAAAAAAAGTACTGGAAATTAATGCCAATAAATCTATTTCAGCCAGTTATTCAGCGGATATAAATGCACCAGCCTTATCATCGACAAAAACCGGGACGATTCAGGGAACAATAAAAAATATTAGTGATAGATCAGTTACGAATATAGTATTGAAGTATAAATTTGATACTAAACCGACTGAAGCAAGAATAGATCAGCTTGATCCGGGAGAAGTGAAAAATTTTTCAACTCAAAGCATAATGCTCTTACACGACTCACCTTCATTTTATCTTGAAGAAATGAGTTATGAATGATTTATTATTGCAATAATTGAAACAGAACTTACAAAATTCAATTAATCGATTTCAAACCAGGGATTGAAAGACGATTACTTAATTAAAATCATCTTCTTCGTTTCAACTAAATTTCCGGTTGTCAATCTGTAAAAATAAATTCCACTGGAAATAGTAACCGCATTAAACTCAATTTCATATTTACCCGCAGGTTTATATTCATTGACTAATGTTGCGACTTCTTGTCCTATGTCATTATAAACCTTTAAAGTTTGCCAGCTTCCATAAGATGTTTGCCAACTTATCTTTGTACTTGGATTAAAAGGATTCGGATAGTTCTGATATAACTCAAAATTCTTTATCGAAGCTACTTGTTCCGAGACATCGTTAACATTTAGTGGTTCATAAGTAATTTCAAAATGACCGCCTGTGCCGGAAGGAAGATTTAAAACACGGTTGTGAGGATCATAATTTGAATAAGCCTGTCCATCCAGAAGTACCTGGGAGATAACAAGATTGGAATCCTTTATTGCTAAAGGTGTCAACAAAATTTCTCTATATGACTGTTGTGGTTCAAAATCATAATGCAAAACTATAGCATGTCGCCAATAAAAAAGATTTCCATAAAGATAAGTATAATAACCGGTCTCAATAGAATGATAGCCGGCTTTTCCTGAACTTCCCTTAGCTTCATTCCATGCAAATCCTCCATAGCGTGTACGGTCAGAATAAATTTCACCATTAACATAATCAACGAAATATGTCATGAAAAAATTGATAGTCTCATCGGCCATTTGTAAGTACCATTTTTCGCCTGTCTGATAGTACATTTCCAACCCGGCGACAATTGCCTGTTCCATTTGCCACCATGCTTTTGTAGAATCCTGAAGTCCCCACAAAAGCATTTCTCCGGTTACTCTGTTAAAATCTTTATATGGTCCTCCAAAATCATGATCATACCCATTCTGCCAGACATCGTTAATTAAATATTGAGCAGCATTCATATAACTTGTATCAGGAAACAACTGGTTAATTCTTGCCAAACACCAACCTGTTTTTAAAACATGGCCCATTATTGTCATCATTACTGTATTATCCCAGTTCCAGTCTGAATCATATGATTCAACGAAACCAATTGTTTGCTGTGGCATGCTGGAAACAAGGTGAAGCTTAATTTCTTCTGCCATTTCCTGCAAACGTTCTTTATAAGAATTATCTTTAGTCATCAAATAAAGATATAACAGATGAGTTGTTATTGCATCAACTGTTGCATTAAAACTTTTATTCTGAGGGTTTTGAGCTGTGTAATCTGTAATATCATAGTAACCAGAGTAGGAAACTCTGTCATCCCAGAAAT
Organism: uncultured Ignavibacteriales bacterium; assembly: GCA_963822905.1. GTDB lineage: Bacteria > Bacteroidota > Ignavibacteria > Ignavibacteriales > Ignavibacteriaceae > CAWGJF01. Next base: position 973,128 of record CAWGJF010000001.1, on the reverse strand, counting down.
AATTTTCAAGATGCTGATATCCTTTCATTAACCAATTCCAGGCAGTAGTATCTTTAGTTGCTTCATAGTAGGCAGCCATTCCGAGCAAAGCATAATGCTGGTAAAAAGCTGTTTTTTCACCAGTTGGATTAATTGGGTTTCCGTTGATATCCAGGTCCTGATACCATCCACCGTAAGTCGGATCCCAGGCATGGTTAAACATCCAGTTTAAGGCTCTCTTTGCAAAACCAAGGTAAGTTGTGTCCCCGGTAAGCATATATGCCCTGCTTAATCCATAAGCATTTCTTGCCTGGGTGAGCATATTTTTATTTGTTCCCCAACTTGTAATTAAATTACCATTCTTATCTATGTTTGTATAAAATCCTCCAATCTGATTATCCCAGGTTTGAAGCCAGAATTGAGCACAACTATCTACATAACCGATTGCCAATTCTGGATTTTGAAGATAAGGTGAAGTCGGAGAATATTGTGCAAAGATTTGAAAACTAAAAACAAAAGTGAAAATTAAAACTGCTAGAAGTAATCTTTTTTTCATAGTGGTCTCCGGATTAACTATTAGAAGGGTAAAAAGGAACTCCCTTTTAATACACCACTGAAATTAATCAAATTATTTTACCAATACCATCCATCAGACTAAGCATCAAATTTCTTTACCAAGTCGCTCAATTACATCAACAGATTTAACTCCTTCAGCTTCTGCACTGAAGTTTGTGATTATCCTATGACGTAAAACCGGAAGCATTGCAAAACGAACATCATCAATGTTTGGTGAATACCTGCCTTCTATTATTGATTTGGTTTTTGCGGCAAGAATCATATACTGCGAAGCTCTTGGACCCGCACCCCAGGTTATCCATTCTTTAATGAACTGTGGTGAGCCGTTGCTGTTTGGTCTTGTAAGATTCGCAACTTTAACTGCAAACTCAATTACGTTGTCCGCAACAGGTACTTTCCTTACAAGATTTTGGAAATACATAATTTCTTCCGCACTTAATATTTTTTCAAGCTTTGCTTCATATTGGCTCGTAGTTGTTTCAACTATTTTCTTTTCTTCTTCAAATGAAGGATAGTCCAGCCACAGATTAAACATAAACCTGTCAACTTGTGCTTCGGGTAAAGGATAAGTCCCCTCCTGTTCAATAGGGTTTTGTGTTGCAAGAACAAAGAAAGGTTCCGGTAGTTTGTATGTGTTTCCTGCTGCCGTAACTTTGTGTTCCTGCATAGCTTCAAGTAATGCAGCCTGCGTTTTAGGAGGTGTTCTGTTTATTTCATCAGCAAGAATGATATTTGCAAATATAGGTCCGGAAATAAATTTAAAATCTCTTTTTTTGTAACGGAATCTTCCTCGATAATTTCAGTTCCGGTTATGTCACTCGGCATTAAGTCAGGAGTAAACTGTATCCGGCTGAATTTAAGATCCATAACTTCAGCAACAGTTTTTATAAGGAGTGTTTTTGCTAAACCCGGAACACCAACAAGCAAGCAATGTCCTTTAGAAAAAAGTGAGACAAGAAGCTGATCAATTATTTTTTCCTGACCAACAATTACCTTTGCAATTTCTGATTTTACACTTTTTATTTTTTCACTTAGTTTTTCAACCAGGTCTACATCCTGAACTTCAGCTAAATTTTCTTTCAAACTTTTTCCTTCTTTTCTTGATGCCGGATAATAGCTATAACTATTTAATTTTTCCTTATGATTTTTTTAAATTATAGTCTCACATTCCAATATATTTTATCTTTTAGCCCTTCAATCCATTTATCATATTCATTCTGCTTTTTATATTCATCAGCAAGTTTTTTTATCTCAGTATAATCTTCCTCCATACTTGCCGGGTGTTGAGGAACCCGGGATTCCAGGTAAACAATGTGATAACCATAAATTCCTTGCCCATATTCAATTCTTCTCGGGAAGCTAATTTCACCCGCTTTCATTTTTGAAACTACATCCGATAAATGTTTATCAAGCTGGTTAACATAGAATGTTCCAAGTTCCCCATCGAATGGAGCAGTGTCTTTATCCTCGCTGTATTTTTTTGCAAATTGTTGAAAAGTACCCTTATTATTAACTACACTATCCCGCAGATTATTTAAAAATTCAATCGCATCCAGGTCAGCATTTTCATCCGCTTTAATTTTAATTAGAATATGTCTTGTATGGATTGACTCGCCTCTTCGTTCAATGAGCTGAATTATATGGAACCCGGCAGGTGATTCAACAACATCAGAAATTTCACCATCTTTCATTGCAAATGCGACAGATTCAAATTCAGGATAGAACACGCCTCGTTTTACAAAACCAAGATCTCCGCCGTACTGAGCACTACCGGGATCTTCGGAATATTTTTTTGCCATATCTTCAAAACTTGCACCTGCTTTAATTGAATCAAGTATTGCCTGCGCAAAGTCTCTGTACTTTTTCTTCAATGTACTATTAGTCTTGGGATTTACAAAGATGTGATATATTTTCAACTTCTCTGGAATCATACCAATACTGTCTTTGTAATTTTCGTAAAACTCTTCAACCTCTCGTCTAGAGGCTTCAAGAGATGCAAAATTTTTCTCTCTCAATCTCTGTACCATAAGATTTTTCTTAACATCATCTCTAAGCTCCCGTTTTATCCTTTCGATGCTCATACCGTATAATTTTTCGATGTTCTTAATAGAACCATATTGTTGTTGAAGTACCTGAATCTGGTATTCGATTCTCTGTGAAACTTCATTTTCGGTTACCTGGATTGAATCTAGTTCAGCTTGAGCATAAACAAGTTTCTCATCAATTAATGAATTAAGAATTTGCTTTTTTAAGTCCGGTGAGTTTGGATCAGCGCCTCTTTGAGATGCATAAAGAGAGACTTGAAAATTAAGTTCGCTCATCAAAATAATTTCATTATCTACAACAGCAACAATTTTATCAATCACTTCTTGTGCCTGTATGCCGGCAGTGATTAAAAAAAGGAAAATGAGAATTAACTTTTTCATTTAAACCCTAAAAATTTATGTCAACATGGTTTTTGACGTATAAATCATCAATATATTTATTAATTAATTCTTTCAGATGATCCGCCTTGTATCTCTCTTCCACTTTGTTTTTTATCGCTTCAAATGGAGGAATTGTTTCTTTTGGAAATTTAGCAAGAACCTGAACAACAGTATGATATCCAGAGTCCTCAGAAATAACAATACTAATTTCAAGTGGTTGTAAAACCTGGACAAGCCTTGAAAGTTTAACCGGGTATAAATCCTGCTCGTTAATTGTAACAGTGGTCCTTATCCTCACAACTGAAGGATCATTTCTGAATTCAGCAACTGCACTTTCCCAACCATTCTCAAGTAAAAATGATCTGAACTGAACTGCCCTGTCATAATTATCAAATCGTATAATATTCAGGTAGTATGCATCAAAGGAAAGTTTAAACTCCAGATTGTTAGCTTCATAATACTCTCGAAGTGCTCTTTCGGAAACATTTATTTTTTGAGCCTTCGAATAATTTTTAAGAAGTATAGATCCTGCCAACTCTTTACTTGAATTTTCTATATTATTTTTAAATGCACGGGAGTCAACAATCCCCTCTTTCTTTGCTTCCTGATACAACATTTCTTTTAGAATCCAGTTTCTAATAACTTCTTCTTTGCGAGTCTTAAGTTCTGTAGTATCAGCTAACATCGCAAGATCATTTTTTGTCAGGTAAGTATTGTTGACTTTAGCTACATAATCTATTTTCTCAGTTTTCTTTGTGCAACTGATTAAAATTGAAACAGCAATCGTGCTTATTAAAAAATAACTAATGCGATTTATAGGCATCATTTAATGCTTCGTAATGTATAACAGGATTATATCTTTTTTCAAGTGATGACAAATAATCCTGCTCAAGTTTTTTACTCTGCATTTCCTGGAATCCACTTGAAACTTCTGCTTTTGCTTCCTCATATGTTTTTATTCTTGCTGGTTGCCTGTCATTTAACTTGAAAATTGAATACCCACCGGAGAATGGAACAGGTTCAGTGTATTCACCAACATTTTGAATTTTATTTGCCTGTTTTGAAAAATCTGAAAATTCAACATCCTGCAGGGGATACTCACCTTTATCTTTTTTCTTTCCCGGTCTTTCAGTATAAAGAGCAGCTATTGAATCGAAATCAGCACCAGCCTTCAGCATTTTATAGTATTTCTGAATTAAAGAATCTTTAACAGAAAATATTTCACTAAAGGCTACTCTGTCAGGCCACATATAGTCTTGCTTATGTGCATCCCAATAATTGTACACTGCCATACTATCGTATTTTACTTTATCCCAGACTTCTTCTTCCTGAAGTTTGAATATGAAAATTCCGTTTTTATAATCATCCATCAACGCTGCAAATTCAGGATCTGTTTTTGGCAGATTTAATGCCTCTTCTTCTAAAACAAGATTTTCTGAAATTTTATTTATTGCTTTTAAGACTTCATCTTTATTAAAAATGGGCTTACCCGTATAACTTCCGCTCTCATTAGCTTTTTTTAAGAATTCATTTGCGGTAACATTTTTTCCATCATAACTAAATAAAGTTTTTCCCTTTATTGCATCAAGGTTTTTGTATTCCATTCCAAACCTCGCTGAATCACAGTTCTCAACTATCAAATCAACAATGCTATCATTTAAAACATAATTATATTTTTTTCTTAATGTATCTATCAGGGCCTGGTATTCAATCTGGTATCGTTGTTTTTGGAATAAATCTTTCAACTCCTTTTCATCATCAGCATAAGAAGGATATGCCATTTTATCTGTCAACTTTATAATATGAAATCCGAAGTTTGATTGAACCGGTTCTGAGATATCACCAACATTCATATTGAATGCTTTTTCATCAAATTCTTTCACCATTTGTCTTCTGGCAAAAAAGCCAAGGTCTCCTCCTTTATCTTTTGTGCCTGTATCACTTGAATATTTTGCGGCAAGTTCTTCAAAATTTCCACCAGCTTTTAACATATCTGCAACACTATCAATAGTAGCCTTGGCCTTAGCAGTATCAGGCTTATTATTTTTATCAATATAACTAACCAGTATATGACTAGCTCTTATTTTGGGAATTCTAGCTTGTCTTTTGGTTACTTTAATAATATGATAACCATACCTCGTGTGAACAACCTGGGGATAAACAGAATCTTCAGGTGTTGCATACATAGCATCTTCAAATTCAATTGGAAGAAGTCCTGCTGTAACAAAATAAATATCTCCGCCTGATGCTGCAGAAAACTTATCGGCTGAATATTTTTTTGCCATCTCTTCATAACTAGCACCATTTTTTATACTATCAAGAATGGACTGTGCAAGCTGTTTTGCTGCTTCATCACCACTTGAATCCGGTCTTATCATAATATGACTTACACGAAGTTCTTCTTTTCGTCTGTCATATAATTGATGAACACCCGGTTCAACAATTTTTTTCTCTGTTATATAAGATACCCCAACTTGTTTTTGGTAATCAGTCAGTTCATTCATTAACGAACTATCCTGAGGATAACCCCTTACTTCAGCATCTCGTAATTTCATTTTAAATTTAACATACAGATCAAGAAAATTTTTATAATCTGAAATACTATCCTGAGACGCTTTTTCCCAACTCCCTACATTTTTAGCATAAGCATTTTCAAATTCGCTTAAAGTAATTTGGGAATCATTAAACTTTGCAACCACTTCATCAGAAACATTCGTTGAACATGAATAGAATAAAAGAATAGAAATAGCAATAGCAGAAATGACACGAAATGACATTTTTTCAATCTCCTACAATAATTTGAGAATTTAGCTTAGAATTTTATGGATAGGCGCCTTGAAAATCAAGGTAGATAAAAAATGATCCGGCTACTTTTTTTAGTAGCCGGAGTAAAGCCAATTATTTAAGAAGCGTAATTTTAACTAATTTTACAACATTTTCAGCTTTCATTCTAACAAGATATATCCCACTTGATAGATCGCTGCCATCGAGATTTATTACATGTTTACCAGGTGAAGTCTCACCTGAATATAAGACAGCAATTTCTTCTCCTAAAATATTGTGGAGCGTTATTATTACATTTGATTGAACAGGAATCTGAAACTCAATTTTTGTTGAAGGATTAAACGGGTTAGGATAATTTTGTGATAAATAAAAATCCTGAGGAGATCCAACTACTACCTGAACTGTTTCAGAATAGTTGTATGTGCCATTTAAATCTACTTGTTTCAAACGATATTGAAAACTTCCTTGTTCATCAACCTCATCTTTGAAATTATATGAATGATATTCAGTTGAAGTTCCTCTTCCGCTTACATAACCTCTTGTTTCCCATGAACCAAAATCTTTTCTCTCAATAAAAAATCCCTGGTTATTAGTTTCCGTAGCAGTTTGCCAAATTAAGTTAACCAGATTCCCAGAAACGCTGACACTAAGAGTAGTAAACTCAACTGGCGTTGTTGTTAATTGAACAGCTGCCAATAAATCAATTATTCCCCACCCCATCAAATTATCGGGGTTTGAGCTTTGTGAGGCAGTATTACGAAAAATATCCAACATTTCCATTGGAGTTAAAGAAGGGTTTGCCTGTAGCAACAAAGCTGATGCACCTGCCGAAAGAGGAGTACTCCATGATGTTCCACTGCCAAAATTACTATAACATGTATTAGACCCATTACAAGCAACCCAATCATTTGAACCCATTGCCATTAAATCGGGTTTAATTCTTCCATCTACAGTTGGACCAACGCTACTAAAACCAGATCTGGTTCCACTACTCGTAACTGATCCAATTGTTACAACACTATCACCATCAGCGGGGGCTCCTAAAGTATTATGATTAGCATTGTAACCACTATTTGAAGCTGCATTAACTACAAAAATTCCCAAACCTACAGCAAGGTCTGCAGCCTTTGTGATTAACGCGGTATTTCCATCCATATCTTCCCATGTATAGCTTGTATACGGAGGATCATAATCTAAATAACTCAAAGATGTTGAAGTAATATCTACGCCGATACTATCAGCCCATTCAAGAGCAGCAATCCAATTATCTTCTTCAATTGGTGTTTCGCTATCTGTATTTTCTGTTTTGGTTAAAATGAAATCTGCTGCAAAGGCAGGTCCAATAAGTTGTCCTTCATCAAATCCGCCAATTAATGATAGAGTAGAAGTTCCATGAGAACCATCGCCCATATCACCCTGATTTTCTACATTTGGATCTCCATTAACAAAATCCCAGGTTGCTATAACATTCAATGAACTGAATGCTTGATGGGTAGACAATCGATCAAAACCTGCATCCATCATACATATTGTTATTCCTTCACCGTGGTAACCTAAATCATGTACAGCAGGAACATTTATTTGATTTAGTTGGGTAAAAGACTGCCCGTAATTAAATGAATGTACTTCATTACTTTTATTTAGTTTCTGTCCCTGATCATTCGGATTGATTTCTGTTCCTTCTTCAGGATTTAGATTTTCATCCCGGAATTTGACTACTGCATCAAGTTTCTTAATACTCTCAAGTGTACTTAATTGGTTGATCAAATCTTTTGTTGCATAACCACTTACTGCATTAAACCACCTTGATTTTTGTTTAACAACAAATCCAAGTGATTTAAGTTGATCAATATAATTTTCATTCACTGGTAAATCTGTAAATTTAATCAATGATCCTTCTTCTAAAACTTTAGCTCTGCGTTTTAAAGATTTTTCACTAACAACAAGTGAAGGCTGGTTGTAATACCGATCAAGGTTATTTCCTTTATCGTTAAAGAATACCCAGATAAGTGTTTTCTCTCCTGGTTGTGAAATATCAATTGCACTTTTAAGTTTTGCTGATATTTTATCAACTGGTGACTGCGCAAATGTACCAGAGATCAAAAGAATAGTACAAATAATAAAATATTTCCTCATCATAACCCTTTAATTATTTTAGATTAATTATTTAACTCTTGTTCCCGTTTTTACTTTCTCATCAACTGAAAGAATATTTAGTCCACCGATCTCATCCTCAACCGCCAAAATCATACCATGTGATTCTTCACCCATAAGCTTTGCAGGTAGTAGGTTTGCAACAACAACCACTTTTTTACCTAACAAATCTTCCGGGTTATAACTTTTTGCAATTCCTGCAATAACCTGTTTTTCATCTTCTCCAATTCTTACTCTAAGTCTCAATAATTTATCACTTTTTTTAATTTTGTCAGCACCAATAATTTCTGCAACTTTTAATTTTGTTTTCATAAAATCATCATACGAAATCATTTCATCAGAAATTAAATTATTATCTTCCTCTTTTTTGAGTTTCTGCATTTGAGTGTCTATCATCTTATCATCGATTTTAGGGAACAAAATCTCGGCTTTATTTAGTTCTAAGTTTTCATTCAAATTAGTATTCCCTGATTTGAGCCAATCTACAAATTTTGAATTAAGCATCCTAAGTATTTTTTCGGAAGTGAATGGAATTACCGGAGAAAATAATTCAGCAAGTGTGAAGATTCCTTGTAAACAAATATTCAAAGTTGTTCCACATTTTTCTTTATCTGATTTGATAGTTTTCCAAGGTTCAGAATCGTTAAAATATTTATTGCCATCGCGGGCAAGATTCATTATTTCAAGCACACCATCTTTGATTTTATATCTTTCGAAAAGTTCAGAAACTTTTTTTGGATATTCTGAAATTGTCTTTAGCATTTCTTCGTCAATCTTTTCCAACTTCCCAACCGGAGGAACTTTTCCCTCAAAATGTTTGAATACAAATGTAAAAGTCCTGTTGATAAAATTGCCAAGAATATCCGCCAGCTCGGAATTATTCCTGAGCTGAAATTCTTTCCAGTAAAAATCCGTGTCCCTGTTTTCCGGCAGGTTTGCAGCCAAAGTAAATCGGAGTGGATCCGGTGGAAAAATATCCAGGAATTCATCAACATCAATTCCCCAATTCCGACTCTTGGAAAATTTTTTCCCTTCAAAATTCAAAAATTCATTTGCAGGTACGTTTTGAGGAAGACAATACTTTTCTTTTTCACCTTCATTCCATGCCATCAGGATTGCAGGAAAAATTATTGTATGAAATACAATATTATCCTTCCCTATAAAAGCAATGTATTTTGTTTCAGGATCCTGCCAGTATTTTTTCCAGAGATCAGGATCATTTTTAATTTGCGAATATTCTTTAGTAGAAGAAATATATCCGAGCACTGCCTCAAACCAAACGTAAATTACTTTTCCAACTGCCGATTCAACAGGAACTTTTATTCCCCAATCCATATCTCTTGTAATTGCACGATCTTTTAATCCTTCTTTAAACCAGCCACGACAATACTGCAAAACATTATCTTTCCAACCATATTTCTTATTCATTTCCTCTACATATTTTTCAAGCTCGGACTGATATTTTCCAAGTGGGAAATAGTAATGTGTTGTTTCTTTTAATGAAGGAGTTTCACCAGTTATTTTACTTTTCGGATTTATTAATTCAGATGGATCATAAAGTGAACCGCAATTTTCACATTCATCACTTCTTGCTTCTTCGTAACCGCAGCGTGGACAGGTTCCTTCTACGTACCTGTCGGGTAAAAACATTTTTGCTTTTTCGTCATAAAACTGGTTTGATTTTTTTTCAACAAACAAACCGCGATTGTAAAACTCAAGGAAAAATTCTTTTGCTGTTTCGTGATGAATTGGCAGACTTGTGCGGGAATAATTATCAAAACTCATCCCGAATCGTTCAAAGGCTTTTTTGTTGATATTATGGAAGCGATCAACAATTACCTGTGGGTTTACTTTTTCTTTATCAGCAGAAATTGTTATTGGAACACCGTGCTCATCAGATCCAGAGATATAGACAATATCCGCACCAGTTAATCTTTTATACCTGACATAAATATCAGCCGGAAGATATGCGCCACTCAGGTGACCCAGATGAATTGGTCCGTTTGCATAAGGCAAAGCCGAGGTAACGATTATTTTTTCTTTGCTCAAGTTTTAAGTGCTTTGATTGAATTCTGAAAATTTTATATTGAAATATAAAGAATTTCGGAAGGAAATTAAGAATTGGGGAGATTATCACTATATCTATTAAACTTTCTTAGAATTTCCTTAATTTTACATTAACAATTATTAGTTATTATCGATTATTTAATAAATTAGAAATATAACCTGCCCGGTTTTAGGGGAAATTAAAGGGAGAAATAACATGTCCAAAAAAGAATCAAAAGATCATTCCAAATTAGATTTTCAAACCAAGTGTGTTCATTCCGGAATTGACGAATATGAATTCGGTTCAGTAGTTCCGCCGATATATCAAACCTCAACTTTTAAATTTAAATCCGCTCAACACGGAGCTTCTCTTTTTGCCGGTGAGGAAAAAGGATACATTTATACAAGAATGGCAAACCCAACAGTTGAAGCAATGGAAAATGCAATTTCTGAACTCGAGGGCGGATACAAAGCTATAGGCTGTTCAAGCGGAATGGCTGCATCACATACTATTTTTGCAAGTATACTTTCAGCTGGTGATCATGTTGTTTGTTCTACTGCTGTTTATGGACCGACAACAACGTTACTAAACACAATAATGAAAAAGTTTGGAGTTGATACTACGTTTGTTGATACTTCAATTGTTCAGAATGTTGTTGATGCGATCAAACCTAACACTAAAATTGTTTTCATAGAAACACCCGGCAATCCAACGCTTTGTATTTCTGATATCGAAGAGATTTCAAAAGTTACACACAAGAAAAACGCTGTATTAGTTGTTGATAATACTTTTATGAGTCCTGCTCTTCAGAATCCTCTTTTGCTTGGTGCTGATGTAGTAATGCACAGTTTAACAAAATTCTTAAATGGTCATGCAGATGTAGTTGGCGGTGTAGTTGTTGTAAAAGATGAATCAACATATACCAAATTCCGTAAAACTTTAAACCAGACCGGTGGAGTTATTGATCCATTCAATTCGTTTCTTGTACATCGTGGTTTAAAAACGCTTTCAATCAGAATGGAAAGACATTGTGAAAGTTCTTTAAAGGTCGCAGAGTTTTTAGAGAAACATCCCGCAATAAAATCAATTAGATATCCTGGTTTAAAATCCCATCCACAATATAAAACAGGATTAAAACAGCACAAAGGTCACGGTGGAATGATTACTTTCGAACTTGATGGTGGATTAGAAGCTGGAAAAATTATGATGAATTCAGTAAAACTTTGCCAACTAGCTGTGAGCCTTGGTGGGGTTGAAACTTTGATTCAACACCCTGCAAGCATGACTCATTTTTCAATGGGAAAAGAAGCCCGGGAAGCTGGAAATATAACAGATGGACTTGTTCGATTATCTGTCGGAATTGAAAATGTTGATGATCTGATTTTTGATCTTCAGCAGGCTTTAGAAAAAGTTAAAGAAGTAAAGCTCATTTCTGAATCAGTTTAGATAATCCTCTTTTCGATTTTTTTTGAGAAGTCATACTCCTTTTATTATTGTATAATGTATGGCATAAAATTAGCCTATTTATTCTTAATAAAATTGGGAGATATGTTTTATGAGATTAATAATTTTAACAATATTGCTCATAATATTCATACCAACAACATTCTTATTTTCGCAAAGAAATAAAACTAAAGGCAGTGGGGGTAATGATCCTAACTGAATTGAAAGGTTAGAAAAACACAGAAATACCAAAGGTTTAGTACCACAACAGAGAATAATTATTCATAAACCTAAACTTGTATATGAGCAACCAATTCCTGAATCACAATCTTTTATTAAACCTACACCAAATCTTGATGGAGACTGTGTAGAAAACTATCCACCTAAGTACTCTATCCCAGATAGGGTTTATAAAGTTCCGGGTATTGAAGAAGTTATGCTAAAATTCGAAGTGGAGGATTTAGATGGAGCTATCAAACTACTAACTCAAAAAATAGAATATGGTTCTTTTTATATTGAATTACATTTCTTAAGGGGTGTAGCTTATATAAATCGGGAATCAGATTTTAAGAACACAGATTATTATGCTGCAGAATGGGATTTTAATATCGTAAGAACATTAGACCCTCATTTCGAACAACTATCTCATTATACAGAGCTATTAAATTTTTATCTTTATGGAAAACTCCCTGTAAGTACTAGAACCGTAAAATGAGATGATATTTTAACCAACCCGAAACTTCGATACCTACCGGATATTTTCCACAATTCGCCGAATTTTTCTTTCAGAACTTGTCTAAATTGCATAGGTTTCCATCAGAAAATAAAGAAATGAAAGGAATCCGGCTATGCCAGAGGACAGAAATCAAATAGACAAAAGAGTAATATTCGGATCAATTTTAATTGGAATCGGTGGATTATTTTTACTCAATTCACTTTCAATAATTGACTTCAGGTTTTCGAGAATAATTTTTTCCTGGCCATTTTTTCTGATGATCATAGGCGCATTTATTCTTGCAAATACATCTAAAAAAGTTCTCGGTGGTATTTTATCCGGAGTTGGGGCATTTTTATTACTTCCAAAAATTTTCCCCGATTTATATTTTAACGGCTCGGTAGTATTTCCTGTAATACTTATTGCCTTTGGGTTATATATTCTTCTTAACCGGATGAAACAAAAAAATGAAAATTTAAGAAATGATGGCTCAGTAAAAAAAGATATGATCGATGATGTGGCAGTTTTTGGCGGCGGTTCAAAAATTGTTTATTCTGATAATTTTAAAGGCGGAAATATTACTGCAATTTTCGGCGGATCAGAAATTAATTTAATGAGCTGCAAACTTGCTGAAGGTGAAAACGTTCTTGATGTACTAATGGTTTTTGGCGGAACTACTGTAATTATTCCGAAAGAATGGAATATTGTTATAAATGTTACTTCAATACTCGGCGGATTTTCTAATAAAAGTATACGCAATCCGAATCTTGTCATAGACCAGTCAAGAACATTGGTAATCAAAGGCCTTACTTTGTTTGGCGGCGGCGAAGTTAAAACGTATCTCTGAGCTAACCTGAATAATGTACACTAACCCGATACTTAAAAACTTCCGCAACTTTTTAGTATACCTGCTTTGCTGGTTCATTTTAGTTTTACTCAACTTTTCACTTCTTTTTTTTAGCACTGAAGTCGGATTAAAAATTTCAATTTTTGACAGTATTATTTATACTTTAGTTCTTGCCGGATTAGGATTAAGCCTCTGGTATCCTGCCAGGTACATTCATCCTGAAAAAACTTCAACTTCAAAACTTATTGGTACACATATAATTGGAGCAATTGTTACCACATTAATCTGGCTCTCAATTGGGTACTACCTGATGAACACTTTTCTGACTTTCACTGTCAAATATGAAAACTTTATCTATAATACTCTGCCATGGAGATTTTTTATCGGGATACTTTTTTATGCGCTGGTTACTTCATTTTATTATATGATTATATATTACACAGGTTTCCAGGAAAGAGCAATAAAAGAATCGGAATTAAAAAACCTGGTTACAGAAGCAGAACTTCGTTCATTAAAATTCCAGATCAATCCGCATTTTATTTTTAATAGTTTGAATTCAATGAGTGCGCTAACAGAAATCGATCCAAAACGCGCAAGGAGTATGATTTTAAAACTTGCGGAATTTCTGCGGTTTATTCTTGCAACAAACGAAAAAGAAAAAAATTCATTAAAAGAAGAATTAAAAAACATAAAGCTTTATCTTGAAATAGAAAAAGTCAGGTTTGAGGAAAAGTTTGCGTATGATGAAGAAATTGGGGATAAATGCTGGTCGGTTGAAATACCGAGTATGATTCTGCAGCCCATTTTTGAAAATGCAATCAAGCATGCTGTTTATGAAACTCTTGACATTGTTACGCTGTGTTTAAAAGCTAAAATTGAGAATAATTATCTAAGTTTAGTCCTCGAAAATAATTATGACGAAAGTTCTACACCAAACAAAGGTACCGGTGTTGGGCTTAGAAATATTGAAGAAAGGCTCCAACTTATTTACCGTGAAACTAACCTGATGAAAGTTAATAAAGGAAATGGTATTTTTAGAGTGTCATTGTTCATTCCAATTTAATATTAATAAATAAATGAGTAAGAAAAACATAACAACAATTATTGTTGATGATGAGAAACTGGCACGCGAAATTACAAAAGGTTATTTGTCAGAGTTTCCCGATGTAGAAATTTTGTGTGAATGTGCAAACGGTTTTGATGCAATAAAAAAAATAAATGAATTAAAACCAGATATTGTTTTTCTTGATATCCAGATGCCAAAAATTTCAGGCTTTGAAATGCTCGAGCTTCTTGAACAACCACCGATAGTTATTTTTACAACAGCATATGATCAATATGCAATAAAAGCTTTTGAGGTCAGTGCAGTTGATTATCTCTTAAAACCATTTTCTGCAGAACGATTTAATGAAGCCGTCAAAAAAGCATTTACTTATTTGCAGGACAGATTTGAATATGATTCAACAATAAAAAATATTGTTGATGAGAATGACAAAAAAATAGAATTTCTTGAAAGAGTCGTTATAAAAGATGGTCCAAAAATTTCCATAGTTCCTGTCGAGACTATAAAATGGATTGAAGCACAGGATGATTATGTTATGATTAACAGCGATCTTGGGAGATTTCTAAAACAAAAAACGATGAAATATTTTGAAAACCATCTTGACGAAAATGCATTTATCAGGATCCACAGATCTTATATAATTAATGTTGATTTCATACAGCATCTCGAACAAACCGGTAAAGAATCTTACCAAATTATATTAAAAAACGGCAAACAATTCCCCGTTAGTAAAACAGGTTTGAACAAACTTAAAAACACACTCTGATCTTTCTTCCTGATTTAAATTGAATCTCTGTTGATCATTAAATATATTTGGTTCAACTATCCAAGAGGATTAAATGATTTTGGACAACGATCTCCTTTCCATCCAGCAGGCAAGAGAAATTGCTGCAAAAGCAAAGGCTGCACAAAAAGAATATCAATTCTTTGGTCAGAAACAGGTTGATAAAATTGTTGAAGCAATGGCAAAATCCGGTTATGAAGCCTCTGAAAAACTTGCAAAGATGGCTTGTGATGAAAGCGGTTTTGGCAGAGTTGAACACAAAATCATCAAGAATCAATTTGCTACAAAAAATGTTTGGGAATCTATTAAAGATTTAAAAACAGTTGGCATTATAGGAGATGAAAAAGATGGAAAGATTTTAAAGATTGCAGCACCGATGGGAGTTGTTTGTGCACTTGTCCCGTCTACAAATCCAACTTCAACTGCAATGTTTAAAGCACTCATATCTCTAAAAGCAAGAAATGGAATTGTTGTTTCTCCACATCCAAGAACAAAAAACTGTACAGCAGAATCACTAAAAATACTTAATGAAGCAGCAGTTAAAGCTGGCGCTCCTGAAGGTTTAATCCAATGTCTTACAGAAGTTTCTCTCGAAGGAACAGAAGCTTTAATGAAGGACAAAAATGTAGATATCATTCTTGCAACCGGAAGCAACCCGATGGTCAAAGCAGCTTACAGTGTTGGCAAACCTGCTTATGGAGTTGGTTCAGGAAATGTTCCGGCATTTATCGAAAGAACTGCAAACTGGAAAAAAGCTGTTGCAGATATTGTTTACGGAACTACTTTTGACAACGGAACATTGTGCTCTTCTGAACAGGCGATGATTGTTGATGATTCAATTGCTGATTTTGTTATTGAAGAAACAAAAATTCAAGGTTGCTATTTTTTGAATGCAGAAGAAAAAGAAAAACTTTCAAAAGCAATTCAGCAAAATTTCAGAATCAATCCTGATATAGTAGGTAAGTCGGCATTGTTCATAGCAAAGTACGCAGGTTTTTCTGTTCCCGAAAACACAAAAGTTTTAATAGCAAATTGTTACGAGGTTGGAAAGAAAGAACCTTTATCAATGGAAAAACTTTCACCAATTCTTGCATTTTACAAAGTTGATGGTTGGCTGGAAGGATGTCACAGATGTATTGAACTATTGAAGTTTGGTGGAATCGGACACACAATGGTAATTCATTCAAATGATCAACCGATAATTATGAAGTTTGCTCTTGAAAAACCTGCATTCAGAATTTTGGTCAACACTGTAGCAGCAGTTGGTGCTGTAGGTTACACAACTTCACTTGAACCATCGATGACACTTGGACCGGGCACGTGGGGAGGATCAATAATTTCAGATAATGTTTCTGCTAAACATTTAATAAATGTTAAAAGTCTTGCCTTTGAAACAAACCCGGTCAATCATGGAAAAAGCATAGCTGGATTTGATATTCAAAAATACAAAGGCAAATCAGATTGGTTCATGAAAGAGATTGAAGAAAGATTGAAAGCCAGAGCCGGTAATCTTCCATTAAAAGATACATACCAATATTTGAGAGTAGATAAAGCAACACCAGAAACTGCTAAAGATCTAAAGCCAAAAATTCTTGGGAATGGAATGACAGAGACTGAGGTTGATAAAATTATCAGCGACTTTAGATAAGTCAGACAAACTGCGGAAACAGTACTGAATGATTGCTGATCACAGATTCAGCTATTACCTTTGCTGCTGTTTCGTGTCCCAGATAACCAGTATTTAACGTCATATGATAAAGAAGCGGGTCATAAATGTTTTTACCGAAATACGATTTTATATAATCTGAACGGTTCTGATCTTGTTTTTTAATATGTGCAATTGATTCCTTCTCTTTCATTCCTGTAATTTCACATATATGTTGAATCCTTTTATCAAGCGGTGCTACTAATCTTACATGAAATGTATTTTTCAGTTTTGCTGTAATAACATTTGCTCCTCTTCCAACTATCACCGAACCGCCCATTCTTGCTAATTGTAAAATTGTATCTGTTGTTTTATGAATAATTGTCCATTGAGAAGGAGCAAGTCCCAAAAGCTCATAAACTGTAGAACCTATGTAATGATATTTTCCTTCGAGCATATAATTTTTGATTTGTTCCGGCAGGTTATGATCTTCCAGTATTTTTTCAATTAATTGTCGATCAAAATAAGTCCATTTAATATTTTCAGGTGTTGAATAGTCATCAAGTATTTCAATTAATTTGTCACAAACAATCTGGGAACCCGACCCTGTTTCCCTTGAAATTGTGATACAAGGATATTCTTTGTGTTTTCTTTGTAAAGATGCAAATTCTTCCCCATAATGTGACTCTATATATTGTTTGCATTTTTCGTATGCGCCTACAACCATTTTAACTCCAATAATAGTTAATGAATAAGCCTGATATAAAATGAATAATTATATTTATCAAGAAGACTGAACTCAACAATTAATAATATAAATGATTTTAAATAATTGTCAATTCTTGAATAATCAGGTAGATTTAATTGAATGGAGATTCGTTAGGTTGAAGCTGGATTTAATTTTTTCCTTTTCATGAGAATTCGATGAATTATGAAAGAACTCATTCTTTGAAGCAACATACCTGTATTCGTCTTTCCATTTATTAATGTTCTGAACAATTTCTTTTATCGCATCAATAATAAAATACAGTTCCAGGTTTGTCATTGTTGGATGAATTGACATTCTCACCCAGCCGGGTTTTCCTGACAGATCACCTGAATCTATTTTATCAGTTATACTTTTCGAAAGTACCGGATCTACATGAAGCAAATAATGTCCGTAAGTTCCTGCACAGGAACAGCCGCCTCTAACCTGAACACCATAACGATCATTCAAAAGTTTAACAATAAGATTATAATGAATATTATCTACATAAAATGAAATTGCACCCAAACGTTTTTGAACATTATCGGCAAGAATGTGAACTCCTGGAATTTTAGGAAATTCTCTAAAAACTATCTCAATTAATTTCTCTTCCCGGCTTCTCATATTTTCCACACCCATTTCTTCTTTTAAGCTTATGCATAGTGCAGCACGGATTGCCTGTAGAAAAGCAGGCGTACCGCCATCTTCGCGGGCTTCAATATTTGAAACAAATTTATGTTGTCCCCATGGATTTGTCCAGTCAACAGTTCCACCGCCAGGTTGATCCGGAACTTTATTTGAATAAAGTTGTGAATCAAAAATCATAACACCAGATGATCCGGGACCACCAAGAAATTTGTGAGGAGAAAAGAATATGGCATCAATCTTCATCATTTCATTTTCAGGATGCATATCGATGTTTGAATACGGAGCTGAACATGCAAAATCAAGGAAACAATAACCACCGTGTTCATGCATTATCTTGGCCATTTCATGGTAAGGAGTTTCAACCCCAGTAACATTTGAACAAGCTGTGAACGCACCTATTTTTAACCTTCTGTTTTTATGTTTCTTCAATTCTTCTTCCAGATCATTAAGATCAACTAAACCATCACTATTTGGTGCAAGAACAATTACGTCTGCAATTGTTTCCAGCCAGCTTGTTTGATTAGAATGATGTTCCATATGCGTAACTATTACAAGTGGTCTAAGTTCTTCAGGAAGTTTTACATAATCCTTCAGTTGTTCGGGCACTTTTATTCCCAGCAGTCTCTGAAATTTGCAAATCATTCCTGTCATTCCTGACCCGGCTGTAATTATCACATCATCTTTATTTGCATTGCAATGTTTTTTAATTATTTCGTGAGCTTCATGATATGCAAGGGTCATTGTTGTTCCGGTAATACTGGATTCGGAGTGTGTGTTTCCTACCAGCGGATAAAAATCTGAAAGCATTTTTTCTTCAATCGGTCTATACAATCTGCCGCTTGCTATCCAGTCAGCATAAATTATTTTCTTTTCTCCGTATGGTCCTTCAAACGTATAGTCATTACCTATTGTGCTTTCTTTAAATGGAGAAAAATATTCTTCAAGGTTCATATTTAAAATTACTCTTTCTTGAGTTAATCAATAGTAAAATATAATAATTTGTCAGGAGGAAAACATAACAATTACTATTCATGATATTAATAATTATTTTTGATTAAGAAGCAGTTTCGACAAAGTGCATAATTTGATTATTTTTTGCAAACTTAAAATAAATTAAAAAATGAAATACATAATTAGCATTGAAGGCGGTGGAACAAAGTCCAAAGCAGTAATTCAGGATTTGGAAGATAAATATATGTTTGAGATTGAAGGAAAAGCCACTAATCCTAATTCCGTAGGTTTTGATTCCGCTATAAAAAACCTGCTTAAAAATATTTTTGATTGTACGACCAAAGCATGGACTGAAAAAAAAGATGTGGAAGTTATTGTTATCGGTACTGCAGGTGCCGGCAACCCAAAAACTGCTGAGCAAATCCAGAAAGCTATTTCCGAATCACTATCTGAAAAGACTAAAATCTTTGTTACGAGTGATGCAGAAATTTCTTTGGAAGGTGCATTCGCAGGGTCACCCGGGGTAATAGTAATTTCAGGAACAGGTTCTGCAGTTTTTGGAAAAGATAAATCAGGTAACATATTTCGCTCAGGTGGTTACGGAAGATTAATTGGTGATGAAGGCAGCGGGTTCTCAATTGCTAAAAAAGGATTAAACGTCATTGCAAAATATTTTGATGGATCGATTGAAAATTCTCAATTGATTTCTATCGTCAAAAATCTTTATAAGATCAATAGTAAAGACAGCTTGCTTGAATTTGTGTACAAAAATAATTTTGATGTCGCGTCTGTTGCACCAACAATTTTGCAGGCTGCAGAAAATGATGTTCACTGTAAAAAGATTTTAAATGAAGAAGCGGAACTGCTTGTAAATCAGACCAAAATGGTTTGTGATAAATTAGATTCCAAACCTCATAATATTGTTTTCATCGGAAGTCTTATTGAGAAGGAGAATATTTATTCGAATCTACTTAGAGAAAAAATAAAAGAAGTCATTCCATCTGTTGAATTTGTTCAACCACAATTCACACCGGTCGAAGGAGGAATTCTGATTGCTAAAAAATTAGTCAGTCAAAACAAATGAAAATCGACAAAGTTCAATATCAGAATGGGTGGCTCTGGGTTCCTTCACTCTATCTTGCCGAAGGAATTCCCTATGTTCTTGCAATGTCAGTCTCAACAATAATGTACCAAAACCTCGGTATTTCAAATGCTGATATTGCCTTATATACCAGCCTGCTCTATCTTCCATGGGTAATAAAACCATTCTGGAGCCCTTTTGTAGATAACATTAAAACAAAAAGGTTCTGGGTTGTAGTTATGCAATCGACAATATTTATTGGACTTATTGGCATAGCTCTCTCACTAAATTCATCATCATTTTTTTTACTCACTCTTGTCTTTTTTTATATTATAGCTTTCTCATCTGCTACGCACGATATAGCAGCAGATGGGTTTTATATGCTCGCGTTGAATCAACATGATCAATCATTGTTCGTAGGAATTAGAAGTACCTTCTACAGACTCGCAATGATTTTTTGCCAGGGAGGACTTGTTATTCTTGCCGGATATTTTCAAAAAGAATATGATGATTTCTCTTTCGCCTGGGTTTTAACAATATCCATTACTGCATTGACATTTATCGGGTTTACAATCTACCATAAAATTATTTTACCTTTTCCTGCAAGTGATGAAATACGAATCAAAAAAAATATTTCTGAAATCAAGATAAGTTTTGTTGATACTTTCATTTCGTTTTTAAAGAAGAAACAAGTTATCATTTTCATTGTATTCATTTTATTGTATAGATTAGGTGAAGGACAGCTTGCTAAAATAGCTCCACTTTTTTTACTCGGTCCAAAATCTGCAGGCGGATTGGCACTAGATAATGAAGCAGTTGGTTTCGCTTATGGAACAGTTGGAATTATTGCTCTGATGCTTGGCGGAATTCTCGGTGGATTTCTTTGTGCAAAAAAAGGATTAAAGTTCTGGATATGGTGGATGCTTATTGCAATTAACCTTCCTGACCTTGTTTATGTTTATCTTTCTATTGTTAAACCGGAAAATATTTTTATAATTAATGCAATGATTGCAATCGAACAGTTTGGTTATGGATTTGGTTTCACAGCTTTTATGATGGTTTTGATTTACATTTCCGACGGTAAGTACAAAACCGCTCACTATGCAATTGCAACAGGAATTATGGCTCTCGGAATGATGGTTCCTGGAATGATAAGTGGAATAATTCAGGAAAGTATTGGCTATCAAAACTTTTTTATCTGGGTTTGTATTTCAACTGTTCCTGCATTTATAATTACAAAATTTTTAAAGATCGATCCTGAATTCGGGAAGAAAACAAATGCGATTGAAGAGTAAGAAAAGTCTGATACTTATATTCTTTCCTGTTTTTATTTCTGCAGGATGTGCACAGCAAAAATCTGAGAATAAAAAATTTGATTTCACTGAAGTTGATTCAATAATTAATGAAGGAATTCAACAAAGAGCATTTCCCGGGGCTTCTTTATTAATAAATATGAATGGGAAAACCATTTACAAAAAAGGATTTGGAAAATTTACTTATGATGTTGATTCTCCTGATGTAAAAACTTCAACAATTTATGATCTTGCCTCTCTCACAAAAGTAATTGCAACCACAACTGCTGCAATGATTTGTATTGATAGAAACCTTTTCACTCTTAATGATAATGTTGAAAAATATATCCCGGAATTTGGTTCGAATGGGAAAGAGAATATTACAATCCGGAATTTACTTTTGCACAACAGCGGATTACCTGCATGGAAGAAATTTTATGATAAAGGTTTAACAAAGGGACAAATACTCTCAGAAATTTATTCATCCAAATTAGAATACGAAACAGGAAGTGAAACTGTTTACTCCGATCTCGGGATAATCGTTCTCGGAAAAGTTATTGAAAAGATTACGGATACAACTCTGGATAAATTTTGTGAAAAGGAAATCTTCAAAACTCTTGGAATGAATGATACTTTTTTCAATCCTGCTGATTCTGTTAAATATAGAATTCCTCCAACAGAAAATGATAACTACTGGCGAAACAGGTTAATCAAAGGAGAAGTGCACGATGAAACAGCTTCACTTCTTGGCGGAGTTTCCGGTCACGCAGGGTTGTTCTCTGATGTAGAAGATATTGAAAACTTTTTAACGATGATGTTAAATGATGGCGATTATAAAAATCAAAGAATAATTAACTCCGAAACTGTTGAGCTTTTCACCAAAAGACAATCAAAAGTAAGTTCAAGAGCTTTAGGTTGGGATACAAAATCTGAGACCGGTTCATCAGCAGGAAATTTATTTGGCGAAAATTCATTTGGTCATACCGGTTTTACAGGAACATCAATCTGGGTAGATCCAGACCGGAATTTGTTCGTTGTATTTTTGACTAACAGGGTTTATCCTTCGAGAGAAAATAAAAAACTTTTATCAATCAGACCTGTATTGCATGACGCTATAATTCGTGCAATCGATTGAGGGTGTTCGTTCTGCTAATCTATGACTTTTCCAGGTATGAAATTAATTAAAAAGTTCCGTTGGCTTTCTGCAATCATTCTGGTAATAATCATCTTGATTCTTACACCCGATAGAACCACTTCCTTCGAAAAAATTCTAAGTGAAAATCCTACTTACCCAAAAGTATTTCCTTTAACTGCCGAAGATATTGATTGGATTGAATCCACAATCAGCAAAATGAATCTTGAAGAAAAGTGTGCGCAATTAATTATGCCGCCTGTTTATAGAGAACAGTTTGTACCCGGAACGGCAGGATACAATAAGATTGATTCGCTTGTCAGTTATTACAAAGTTGGAGGATTAATTCTTTTCCAGGGTGATTTAAAATCTGAAGCTGATTTAATTAATAGAATGCAGAGTTTATCCGATATTCCTCTTTTAATTGCCTCCGATTATGAACGGGGTGTGGGAACACGAATTGATGATGCGGTCGAGTTTCCTCATGCAATGGCACTTGGAGCAACCCAACAGTTTGAGTTTGCAAAAATGATCAGCAGCGCAACAAGTGACGAAAGTATAAAACTAGGTGTGAATTTAAATTTTGCCCCGGTTGCTGATATTAATGACAATTCAGAAAATCCGGTTATCAACATCCGCTCTTTTTCTGAAAGAGAAAAATATGTATCAAAGTTTGTTGAACAGTTTATTAAAGGTTCAGAAGATAAAAGAATTATTCTTGCAGTAAAACATTTTCCCGGCCACGGGAATACTTCAATAGATTCGCACTGGGAGCTTCCAAGAATTTCAGGAAGTGAAAAATCGCTGGAGGCAAATGAACTCCTTCCGTTTGAGAAATCAATAAACTCAGGAATACGTGCAGTTATGGTTGGACATCTGGAAGTACCTGCTTTTGATCCAATTCCCGGAACTCCCGCCTCCCTTTCAAAACCGATTGTTACTTTTCTTTTGAGAGAGCAGCTTGGTTTCGATGGACTGGTTATTACTGATGCATTGAACATGGAAGCAATAACAAAGTACTATTCAGTTAATGAAGCTGCTTATCTTTCAATCAATGCAGGAAGTGATATTGTTTTAATGCCTGTTGATCCTATTGTTGCCATACATTCTTTGGTGGATGCGGTGAATACAGGGAAACTTTCAACTGAAAGAATTGAACAAAGTGTCAGAAGAGTACTTTCGGCTAAAAGGTGGTTGAAGCTCTATCAAAATAAGTTAAACAATCCCGAAGACCTTCCTTTTGTTCAGAGAGAAAAGGTACATTCTGATTTGGCAAACAAAATTGCAGTCAAATCAATTACTTTACTAAAAGATGATATTGATCTTATTCCACTCCATCCGGAAAATTATAAGAACATTTATTGCATTAATATAACAGATGGGAATGGTTCTGACAGGGCGACATACTTCAGCAAAATTTTACAGAATCGGATTGGTGAATTAAAAACGTTCACTCTGGCAAAGAACAGTAAAAAAAATGATTACAGGAAGGCATTAAATGAAGTCAGGAATGCCGATCTTGTTTTACTCTCGACATTTATTGATATAAAAGCTTACCAGGGTCCAATTAATTTATCTGTTGATCAGACTGATCTTATAGCAAAAATTTTAAAACTTAAAAAACCAACAATATTAATCAGTTTTAAAAATCCGTATCTCATCTCACTATTTCCTGAAGCAACAACTTATCTGAATTCCTTCAGTCATTCCCCTGCTTCCCAACACGCGATGATGCAGGCAATTTTAGGTGAGACTGATGTTTCAGGCACACAGCCTGTTTCAATTCCAAAAACAAATTACATTTTTGATAGCGGCTTAAGCATTTCTAAAACTGTTAACACAAACTTGATTACAAGTGAACGAAATGTTTATTCCCCAACAATTGAATATTCAATAAACAGGGCAATTAGTGAGAATATATTTCCTGGTGCTTCTGTTGTTTTTTGTCAGGATGGCATTATTAAATACAAAGAAAATCTTGGGAGAATCGACTTCTCTGAAAATTCAAATGAAATTCCTGAAAACTTTCTTTTTGGTCTACATTCTTTAACACAAATTCTAACAATTGATCTTCCGGTCCTTCATCTGGCTGATCAAAATAAATTAAAATTGGATGATCCACTTAATAATTATTTTTCGGATATACCAGTTGATAAACAAAACATCACAATAAAAAATTTATTATTGCATAATTCAGGATTCAGTGAGGAAATTAATCATGCTGATTCGGATTCTAATAAACGGGAACTTTACACAGTTATTTTGAATCAACCTCTTGAATATACTCCTGATTCCCAAACACTTTATAGCGAATTAAATCTTATTCTGTTAAAGGAAATAATTGAAAAAGTATCCGGCAAAAAATTAAATGAATTCACTCACGAATGTATAACATCATTACTGGAAATGGAAAATACGAACTTCAAGAAGGACAACGGGTTTATTCAAATTAATAATAACTCAAAATTTTATAACTGGACAAAACCAGGAAATGATTCGTTAAAAAATTTACTAAAAGATGTTTCCGGTTATGAGGAATTAAATTCAACAACAATGGATTTGTCAAAGATCGCTCAGTTGTTTATTCAGAATGGATATTATGACAGGTTTCAAATTGTAAACTGTCAGTCTTTTTATGACTGGCTAAAAGAAATTAAAAATATTTCTTCCGGAGAATTCCAGGTAAACATTTCCAAAGATAATTCCGGAATAGTACAAACGATTACGTTTATAGATACAAGGGGTAATTCTCTTTGGATTGATAAGCTTCACAAATCTTTCTTACTTTTACTCACAACTTCAACGATTCAGAATCAGCCAAATCAGAGGTTTGCTGATTTTATCAATGACTTAAATGCTAAAGTTTTTAATGAATTAAATACTTCAGATAAACAATGAAAATAATTTTATCAAGATTTATTGTAACAACACTTGTTTCATTCTTTTTCTTTGCTTCTTGTAATTCAGAAAATGGAATTGGCTCAGGGATATCCAACATAACGCTTCCAGCTGGTTTTAAAATTGGTATTTTCTCATCTAATGTTCCCGGTGCAAGATCGATGGCTTTGAGCGAGAACGGAATTTTATTTGTAGGAACCCGTGATAGAGGAGGCAATGTTTATGCAGTTGTAGATAACAATGGCGACTACAAAGCCGACGATGTTGTTGTAGTTGCTTCCGGTTTAAATATGCCTAACGGAGTGGCTATTCTTAATGGCGATCTTTACGTTGCAGAAGTTAGCAGGATTTTAAAATTCACAGACATCGAGAATACATTCAGATCTAATCCAGTTCCCGAAATTATCCGGGATGATTTTCCAACAGATACACACCACGGATGGAAGTTTATAAAGTTCGGACCTGATGGGAAACTTTATATTCCGGTAGGAGCTCCCTGCAATATTTGTCTTTCACAGGATGAACGATATGCAAGTATTATGCGAATGAACCCGGATGGAAGTGATCTTGAAGTTTTTGCACACGGCATAAGAAACACTGTGGGATTCGACTGGAATCCCGTTGACTCAACTTTATGGTTTACAGATAACGGCAGAGATTTGTTGGGTGATAATATTCCTCCCGATGAATTAAATCATGCGCCGCAGATCGGAATGCATTTTGGCTATCCTTTTATTCATGGTGGTGATATTCTTGATCCTGAATATGGTAATGGAAAAGATCCTGCAGATTATACCCCACCAGTTCAGAAACTCGGGCCTCACGTTGCTTCACTTGGAATGAGATTTTACACCGGGAATATGTTCCCTTCAGAATATAAAAACCAGGTTTTTATTGCTGAACACGGCTCCTGGAACAGATCATCAAAAATTGGTTACAGAGTTACTCTGGTTAAACTAAATGGTAATAATGCAGTTTCTTATGAACCATTTGCCGAAGGCTGGCTGCAGGGTCAATCTGTTTCTGGCAGACCTGTGGACATCCAGCAAATGCCCGACGGTTCATTACTCGTTTCGGATGATTATACTGGTGTGATTTACAGAATCAGTTATGGGAATAATTAGTTGAAAGGATTTATTAAATGATAATTATAGCTTTCAAAGATGAATATATTCGTTATAAAAAATTAGCTGAAAGAGCAATTGACCAATTATCAGAAGATGATTTGCACAAAGTTATTGGTGATGAAAATAATTCCGTTGCAATAATTGCAGGTCACATTTCAGGAAATTTAAAATCAAGATTTACAGATTTTCTTTCTTCCGATGGCGAAAAAGAATGGAGGCACAGAGACAACGAATTTGAAGATAGCAAACTTTCCAAATCTGAAATTTTAAAACAGATTGATTCCGGATGGAAAGTTTTAACAGACACTCTCGATTCACTAACTGATGATGGCTTAAACAAATCAGTTACAATTCGCCAAAAACCACTAAAAGTGATAGAAGCGCTGACAAGATCACTTGCTCATACGAGCTATCATGTTGGACAAATAATCACAATCAGCAAGATTATTCTTGGGAAAAACTGGAAAACACTATCAATTCCAAAAGGAAAATCAGAAGAATATAATCTGAATCCCACTTTGGAAAAATTTAAATAGATTTTTTAATCACACTTCAATTCTCTTTATATTCCTTCAGCAAAATAATTGTACAAATTAAATGAATCACGAAATCCTTTTAGGACTTGGAAGTATAATTGTAATAGGAATAGCCGCCCAATGGTTAGCCTGGCGGATCGCAATTCCTTCGATTCTTCTTCTGCTTGTTTTTGGATTTATTGCCGGACCTTTAACCGGATTTATTAATCCCGACAAGCTTCTTGGTGATTCGCTTTTCCCGATCGTATCTATTTCAGTTGCAATTATTCTTTTTGAAGGAGGACTAAGTTTAAAATTTAAAGATCTCAGAAAATCAGGAAATGTTGTCCGAAACCTGATTTCAATAGGGGCTTTTGTTACGTGGATTTTAAGTTCGCTTGCTGCCTATTTTATTCTTGATTTTAAATTTCCCATTGCTTTGCTTCTGGGAGCAATACTTGTAGTTACGGGTCCGACTGTTATCATTCCTTTACTTCGACATGTCCGTGTAACCGGAAGAGTAGGCTCAATAGTAAAGTGGGAAGGAATTGTGAATGACCCTATAGGTGCAATATTAGCTGTCCTGGTTCTTGAAGCAATTCTTATTGGCAGCTTTGCTGAAACAATTTTTACAATCATTACAAGTATTATTGTTACTATTCTAATATCTGCTGCACTTGGCGGAATTGGAGCATTAATATTGATACAACTCTTAAAGCGTCATTGGATCCCGGGATATCTTCACAGTAGTATAACACTAATGATTGTTGTTGGAATATTTACAGCTTCAAACCTTATACAATCTGAATCCGGCTTATTGTCTGTTACAATTATGGGTATCCTGATGGCAAACCAGAAGCAGGCAAATCTTAAACATATTATTGAGTTCAAAGAAAACCTTGGGATATTATTAATATCGTCTTTATTTATAATACTTGCCGCAAGACTTAAGATTGAAAATCTTGCTGACCTGGGACTTCATAGTCTTTCTTTCCTTATTATTTTAATAGTTGTAGTCCGACCTGCCTCAATATTTTTCTCAACAATTAAATCAGATTTAAGCTGGAAGGAAAAAGTTTTTCTTTCGATGATGGCTCCCCGCGGGATTGTGGCTGCGGCAGTTACGTCAATCTTTGCAGTAAAATTAATTTCCGAAGGTGGATTCGAGCAAGCTCGTTTTATGGTACCGGAAATTTTTTCAATTATTGTTGGAACAGTTACGTTTTACGGATTACTCGCAGTTCCTCTTGGCAAATGGCTTGGATTGGCAAGTCCGAATCCACAGGGAGTTATAATCGCAGGCTCACATTTTTGGGCAAGAGAAATCGGAAGTATTCTTAAATCAAAAGGCTTTGATGTGCTTATGGTTGATACAAACCGCGAAAATATTAATGAAGCAAGAATGTCGGGAATAAATACAATTTACGGCAGCGTTATTTCCGAATATTTAGTTGATGAAATCGATTTAGGAAAATACGGCAGCTTGCTTGCATTAACACCAAATGATGAAGTCAACTCACTCGCATCTCTTCACCTGACTGAAATTTTAGGACGTTCAAAAGTTTATCAGCTTGCTCCATACAAACAGGATTCAGCCAGGAAAGAATCTGTAGCAAAACCACTCAGAGGAAGAATATTGTTTGGCAGTGATCTTCACTATGAAAAATTAAATCAATTATTTTCTCTCGGGCTGAAATTAAAATCCAATAATATTACAGATACATTTACATTTGCAAAGTTCAAAGAAAAATACTCTTCTGATGCTATTCCATTGTTCATTATTTCCGAAAATAAAAAGCTTGAAGTTATTACACCGGAAAATGAGCCAAAACCTGAAGAAGGTGACACAATAATCAGCCTGGTTAAAGAAGTAGATTAGACCAAAAATTAATGCCACACTTCATTCGTTCCAATCTTCTGTTATATTTAGGTCATAAAATTAATTTTTAATCGTAAACAACACGATTTTTTTTGGTTTCAGTTTTCATTAATAAAATTAAAGGGGAAAATATGAAATCAGTTTTTTACTTAACAAGAATACCAAACTCTTTTAAATCCATTGGATTATTTTTTGTTGTTATTTTCCTTTCTCTGCTTTTAACAAATTGCACGACTGTTAAAGAAACAATTTATCTTCAGGGTATTGAAGTCAATTCGCCTGTAAGCCCGACTCCAATTAACATTACAGAACAGGAAAACAAAACTCTTATTCTTTCTCCAAGATTTTCAATCGGGACAACAAATTCTGTAAGTGGAATGATAAGTGGACATACTCCTGTAAATGCTTCCGGCGTATTTCAGGTTGATACGATTTTCAATCAGTCCGGAGGTTGGACATACTACTGAAACACAAGGAGCAAATATTTATGAATACCAGCGGTGAAAATCTTAAATGGAATATCCCTGATTTTGTTATCGGTCTCGATGCTGATATAAAAGCTTTTAATAATGTTGCATTGTCCGGTGGATTTGCATTCTCACAAACAAAAAGTAAATCACTCACAACCGGAAGAGCCGGAATGGGAATTTTTGGAAGCGGTGCTGAGATAGGATTAAGATTTGATGCAGGTCTTATCTGGCAGCAGGTTGCATATAATGCTTCTACAATTGTTATTAAAGAAAGACTTGGATTTCCAAATGAAAATGAAGTAATTTTTTACCGCGATATAGACAAAGAAGCAAATTTAAATTATTATTTATCTCTAACAGTGAACTCAATTCATCCTGAATGGCCGGTCAACTGGTTTTTAACAGCCGGTTATCAGAATCTTAATCTTGTAGATTTTAAGCCAGGAGATTATGATGAATACCACTACCCTTTTTATCCTTTAATTCCTTTTCCGTTTAATCCTGTTATAACTGAAGATCTGCGTGGTGAAGCAAATGCAAATGTGTTTAATGTTTCTCCCGGAATCTATTTTAATTTTACACCAAACATCAGGATTTTGCTTGGAAGCAGAATTTATTTTGTTTCTGAAATTGAGGATTTATCAAAAGGAGTTTTTGTCGTTCCGATGCTTCAGTTTGATATGGGGTTGTAATTGCAATGAAGAAATTATTTATCCATTAATTGAACTGAATTAATAATATTCAGCATTAACCGTTGCTTATTTTCATTTAAGATAAACTCTTTTTTGTTGAATTCTTTATGTACATACTCAAAAAGTAAAATTATGCTGTCATTGCTCTTTGGAATTACCAAAAAATAATTTGTTACATACTTCAATTCTCTTTTTTGGACAAAATCACTTAAGTGAAGTAAATAAATGAAAGCAAAAATATTTCCATTTTCTGCGAGAATTTTACTGACATTAGAATCATTTGATTTTACTATTTTATAGTTGTTTGATAAAACAATGCTAAACCCTTCATCCACATAATTAAATATAGAAGTAGAGTCTTGTGAAAAATTATTTTTTGATGATGCTACCAGTAATAAAAGTATAATTAGTTTTTTCATTTTTTAAAGTTCCCCAATTCAAAGTAATTATTAGTAACTCATTTCATTCAGCTTAACTTTTCCTCGGAAGATCCAGTAAATAGCAAATGTGTAGGCAAAGACAAACGGAATTCCAATGCAGGCAATTATCAGCATTATTTCAAGAGTAGTTGAAGAACTTGCTGCGTTGTAAATGTTCAAGCTAAATTCAGGATTGTTGCTTGCTAAAACTATGTTTGGGAAAATCCCGATAGCAAACAAACCTAGCAGAGCAAATATTGAAGCACAGGATGAAAGAAAAGCATTGAACTCTTTGCCTCGCGAAATTTCTCTTGGAATGTTTGCAATTGCCAACATATTTAATAATGCAACCACAAAAAGATAAGGAACATCTTTAAAATGTTGGATCATGTTCGGGTAATAAATAAGCGTTGCCATTGTAGTGGTTACATAACAAATAACGAAAAAAATGATTGTATTATTCACCCGGCCTTTCAGCCTGTTTTGTAATTCACCTTCGGTTTTCATTACACTGTAGATTGAACCATGCATCATAAAAAGTGCGACAGTCGTAATTCCAACAAGCAAGGTGTACGGATTAATTAAACTCCAGGATGAACCGATAAATTCTTTATCTGCCCCGATTGGAATGCCGGTAATAATATTTCCAAGTGCAACTCCCATCAGTAAAGCAATTAAAAAGCTGGCAATGCTGAAAGAAACATCCCACATTTTTTTCCACCAATGCATTGGTCTTTTGCTTCTGAATTCAATTGCAACTGCACGGAAGATGAGCATAAAAAGAAGCAGCATAAAAGCAGAATAAAAACCTGAAAAAACTGTTGCATAAACGTGAGGGAAAGCCGCGAATAAAGCTCCACCACCGGTAACAAGCCAGACTTCGTTCCCATCCCACACTGGTCCGATTGAGTTGATCATTATTCTTCTTTCCTTATCATCTTTTACCAGCAGATGGAGCATTCCAACTCCAAGATCGAAACCATCGAGAATTGCATAACCAGCAAGTAATGCTCCTATCAGGAAAAACCAGATTGTATTTAAATCAAATGTGAATTCCATTTTATTATTTATTATTCGTTTCGTTCAAAAATTGCTTTCTGATGCTCATATTCAGAAGATAAAGTTTCTGGTTCATCCGGCCCGTGCTGAATTTTTTCATTTAACAAATAAATAAAAAGAACAAACAGGAAAGAGTAAATTATTGTAAACAGGATCAGACGAAAACCAGATCTGCCCTGCTTCAACTGCTTTTGATAAACCTTCTGAAGTTTTCAGTAATCCATAAACAATCCATGGCTGCCTGCCAACTTCAGCCGTTATCCAGCCAAGCTGATTCGCAATCTGCGGCAGCAAAACCGAAAAGACTAAAATCCAGAGCAGCCATTTCTTTTCAAACAATTTTTTCCTCCACCAGAAGAATACACTAATAAAGCTGATTGCAATTAATGTAAACCCGATAGCAACCATCATGTGGTAAGACTGAAAAACAATGTTAACCGGAGGTCTCTCATCTTTAGGAAATGAATTTAGTCCTGTAACTTTTGTATTTGTATTACCGCTGATTAAGTAGCTCAACATTCCCGGGATTGCTATGCTGAAATTTACTTGCTGGTTATCTTCATTTACCCAGCCGAATAAATAAAGCTGTACATTTGTTTGATCATTAAAAACCGCTTCCATAGCTGCAAGCTTTGCAGGTTGATTTTTATGAATTCCAACTGCACTGCTGTGACCTGTAAACAGTTGAAACAATGATGCAAATAAAGCTACACACAATGCAATCTTGATTGATGCTTTTGAAAAATCTATATGTCTTTTTTTAATTAGATAATAAGCCCCAACACTTATCACTAAAAAAGATCCAGCAAGCCAGGCACCAGAGAGTACATGTAGTAATCTATCAACAGAAGACGGACTGAAAACCATTGCCCAAAAATCTGTTATTTCAGCTCGCGCATTTATACCTTCGCCAACAATGTGAAAACCAGCTGGAGTCTGCTGCCAGGAATTTGCAACAACGATCCAGACTGCACTGAACATTGCGCCTAATGAAACCATTATTGTTGAAAGGAAATGAATTTTTGGACTAACTTTATCCCATCCAAAAACAAGTATTGCAAGAAAACCGGATTCAAGGAAGAAAGCAAAAATTCCTTCCGCAGCAAGTGCACTTCCAAAAACATCACCAACATATCTTGAATAAGTTGCCCAATTTGTTCCGAATTCAAATTCCATCACGATTCCTGTAGCCACTCCGATTGCAAAAGTTAGAGCAAAAACTTTTACCCAGAATCTCGTCATTCTTTCATAAAGCGGATTTTTAGTTTTAAGATAGAGTCCTTCCATCAAAACCATTACAACACCAAGACCAATACTTAGTGGAGGATAGATGTAGTGAAAGGCAATAGTAAAAGCAAATTGAAGCCGCGCTAAAATTTCAGCATCCATTAAATTGTCATCAACAAGTTGAAAAATTGTTTATCAAACTTATTAAAATGCCTTACGGTTAAAAAGTGAATTGAATTCGTCTATGATTTAAATCATGATTTTTCTGCGTCAGGTTTCAATTTCAACTTATCTGCAAATTTACTGCTGAAGTCCCTGATCATTCCGCCAACTTCACTGTTTTTGGTAGATCGTTCAAATGTTTCAGCCATTTTAAGAAATAGCTGATGAAAATGCAGATTCATATCATCAACGGTCAAATCTTTTGTCCACAAATCTATTGCGTAAGTCATGGCTTCATCTTTATCCCACAAACCAAGAATAAGTGTTTGTGAATTTTTCTTTCCTTTGATTTCTGCTTCAGTTGCTTCCCAATTAATTTTTTCAGGAACATTATTATCATCAAGTGAAACAGTAATCGTGATTTTAGATTCTTTCATAAAAAGATATTTTATTGTGATTAAATTTTAATACTTATGATATTCGGCAAAGCCTTTTTTAACAAGCTGATCATTTATGTTCTCATAATTCTCACCACTTTTTAGTAACCATACTTCCGCAAGATAACGACCATACTTCCCTTTTTTATCTTTAATTGTTTCCAAAGCAATTTCTTTATTTAAAATCTTCTCACGAAGAAAATCCCTGGATAATTTTCCTTTCTCTTTTTCAGGCCCCCTCATTTCGGGAGCATTTATCCGGTTTAGTCTTAGTTTCTCATCCTTTAACCAGGTGTGCAAACCAAGATCAATATCCACTGTGCAGGTATCACCATCATAAACAGATGTTACAATTGCTTTATAGTGATAAAGTGGTAATTTCATCTTTTTTCCTTTCAATCGTGTTCGTTAAATTGCTGAATCGAATTTAGAAAAATAAAATGATTTAATAAAAATATGATCAGAATAAATTTTTTCGTCATACTACTTTTAGCAACTTTTTCCTTAAATGCCCAGTTGAGAATTAATGTCGGTGGTTACGTTGGCGGCGGATCAATAAAAGGTGAATCGCCATCCGTCGGCAGTTTTAACGCTTCAGTATTTATAGAAACTAATACTGTTCTTTTTGCTGAGGTTACTCCGCGACTAAGTTTTTTATTTGGAAAAGATTTTAACACGATTATACCAAATTCAAGAAAAGCATATTATCCATATATGCAGGGTATTTCTTTTAAAGGAATCACAACACAGTATTTTGCAGGAAGTATTTTTTTGGAAGAAGGAGTTGGCTTGCTTGCCTTGAATGACAGAACTTTCAGTGACACTAACTTGTGGGCTTACGGAATTGTGTTATCAATTGCCGGAGGCTGGGATTTACGCGGTTTTGATCTCGACGGATTTCGAATTGGTGCCGGAGCAGATTATGGAATCACCTTTAATAAATCTCTGCCACAATATTCAACTTTTCATTTCTATTTGAATTATTCTATTTAGATTAATCCGGCAGATGTCCGTTTTCTAATTCTTCGACTAACCTGTCAATCTTGTAAACATTTTTTAGTGCTTCAATTATTCCTTTAGCGTCTACTGCAACCATTCTGTTTTCTTCTGTTCGGAAAATAAAACTTCCCGGCAGACTCTGAATATTTCCATCAAATGCCACTCCAACAATTTCGGTATTCTTGTTTATTACAGGACTTCCGGAATTACCGCCACTAATATCATTCGTTGCAACAAAATTTAATGGTGTTGAAAGATTAAGATCATCCATTGCATCTAACCACCGTTCATTCAAGCTCCACGGAAATTTTTTATCAAAAGAAAAATACCTGTCATACATTCCGTAAAATGTTGTAAACACCGGAGCAATTGTTCCATTGAAAGGAAATCCTTTCACAACACCATCAGAAATTCTTAAAGTGAATGTTGCGTCAGGTGGAATTGAAGTCCCGTAAACCTCAAACAAAGCTTTACCCAAAACCTGGTTATATACTTCTTCTGTATCTTCCAGTTCATTAATTTCGTTTTCAAACTGATTAGCCAATGGTTCTGCATTCAAGACAAAATAAATAAAAGGATCACTACCACTTAATATAGAATCAGCTCCTTTATTGACTAGTTCTTTTAACTTTTCTTCACTTGTCAGATAGGATTTTGCTAAAATATATTCTACAGCATCGTCGCCTTCTTTGTCGCCGGTAAATGTTTTTACAATTTCGTCATCCCTGTTGAAGTATTTATATAGTTTATCCACTTTTACTTTTAGTAATGAATCATTTACTGCATAATCAAAATTTTCTGGGAACAAATTATCAATTGTAGTTTCAAGTCCATCACCTACATACTGACTGCTTCTTTCAGAATCAGGAAGAGCTAATTCCTTTGCAAGCTCAATTACATCATCCGCAATGTAAAAATATTCTGCTGTTGAGAACTGGTTCAGACTCAGCACAAAGCTCTTATTTGATTTTTCTGTTATTTTCTTTCTCGATTCACTTATCTTATCCCATGTATCTCCGTATTTATCATTCAACTCAGGATTTTCCTGAACAGCTTTTTTAAAGTTGTTTTCAAAATCAATTTTTCTTTGCATCAATACTGGATCCTGTAATCCTTTTAACATTCCACTGTAAGCTTTTATTGAATTCTGATAACTAACAAGTCGGTCATTTAATTGGTCAGCGTGGTCGGGATTTTTCTCAATTAAAGTCTTGTAAGTTTCAATCAGGTTTTTAAGCAGAGGAATAATTCTTGGATACAAAACATCCCTTTTATATTCAAGTTGAGCAACTGTATTTAATCTGTCGGTTGAAGCCGGATTGCCAGCAACAAAAACCGGATCACCCGCTTTAATTCCTTCATCACTCCACTTTAAAAATCTTCTGTCTTTAAAGGGGAATCATTTTCATCATAAACTCTGAAGAAAGAACAATCAAGATCATAGCGCGGATAAGTAAAATTATCAAAGTCTCCTCCAAATGAACCAGCTTGATCTTCAGGAGCAAAAACAAGACGAACATCATTATATCTCTTATAACCGTAAAGCGAATATCTTCCGCCATTATAAAGTGGAACAACTTTTATTCTGAGCCCGGTTTCTTCTGATTCTTTATCTTCAATTTCACTAATCTTTTTATTTTCGGTTTCAATTTTTTTTGAAGAGGGGACACCTTCGATTGCATCCTGAATCTCATCCGTTATATCACGAATTAGAACAAGTTGATCAACAAATAAACCAGGTACGGGTCTTTCGTCATCAAGCGAGTTTGCAATAAACCCATTTTCATGAAGATTTTCACCGTCCTTCTCAACCTGTGTAACACTCTCTCTGGCGCAATGATGGTTTGTCATTATCAACCCATCGGCAGAAACAAATGAAGCTGAACAATATGTTGCAAATTTCAATGCGGATTTTTGAACGTGTTCAAGCCAGTCCTGATCAGGTGTAAAATTATATTCCTGTTCAAAATAATCTGTCGGCGGATATTCAAAAGTCCACATTTTCCCGGTATCAAATCTGCCGGCTTTTATCGTATCGGGACTGACATTTTTGATAGAATCCTGGGAATAGATAAAATTTCCGGAAAGAAATATTAAGAGGATTGTGAGTTCAATAATTTTGCTAAAAGTTGTTTTCATATTACTTAATAAAGTTAGACTCAAATTTATTCTTAATTGAAAGAGAAATAATTAATGATAATTCTTCAACACAATATTTAGTAGTTGAAAATTTTAGAGGAATAAAATCCTGACAAGCAAAAAAAGATGTATTTATTGGCTGCATGATGCTGGTAAAATTTTACCCTTCATCAAAAGGTTGAAAAGTATTGTTGCTGGTTAATAACCCTAAATATATGAATCCGGCTGATACAGTGGTTCAATTTCCCATTCATCCTCAATTGTTCCATAGCAATGGGAACATTTTGGAACGTTGAAAACTACCTTTTCCTCACTTGGTGTCGCTCTCACAAAGTTAAGGATGGTTTTGCAACTTGAGCATTGCACGGCATGGGAAGTAGTTGTTTTCGCACTGCAATCAGGACACAGATACCCTAATTCCCCCGGACCTTCATTCGGATTTACCAGGAATAAAGAATTACATTTAGAGTTGTTGCATTTAGCGAAGTGCCATTTAATAGTATCCGTAGTTTCGATATCGCTCTCCACAATTTTTGATGTTTGAAATGTAAACACTATTATATAAAAAGTCTATTGAAAAATTGCTCTCCGAAAAATATTTTTTCCAGGAGGTATTGTTAGTATCATAAAACTTAGAAGACAAATATCAGGCAATAATACGTTCAAAAAAATACATATCTTTGTACCGGAAAAATTTTCAACTAAAAGTTAGTCCAGGAGAAATTAATGGCAAAAATTAACGGATTTAAGGCTTATGATATAAGGGGAAAAGTACCATCCGAATTAAACCCGGAAATGGCTTATAAGATAGGGAAGGCATTTTCAAAGTTTACAGATGCAAAAAAAGTAGTTGTTGGAAGAGATATCAGGTATTCTTCCAAGGAACTTGCCGATTCCCTCATCAAAGGCTTAACCGAAAATGGTGCCTCGGTAGTTGATATTGGATTGTGCGGAACTGAAATGGTTTACTTCTCCACTCCACATTTTAATGCTGATGGTGGAATTATGATAACTGCAAGTCACAATCCCCCAGAATATAACGGGATGAAATTTGTCCGTAAAGATTCAGTTCCTGTCGGATATGATTCAGGTTTAAATAAAGTTGAAGAATTAATCCTTTCGAATGATTTGGATGTAGAAACTACAGAAAAAGGTAAAGTTGAATCAGTTGATGTGATGACTGCTTTTATTGATAACTTAAAAAGATTTTATGATCCAAAAAAAATAAAGGATCTAAAAGTTGTTGTAAATGCAGGTAACGGCTGTGCAGGATTGTCTCTTGATCAACTTGAATCAAAATTGCCTGTCCATATGATAAAATTATTTAACGACCCTGATGGTTCATTTCCAAACGGTGTCCCGAATCCAATGCTTGAGGATAACAGGAAATCCACAATTGAAGATATCAAAAAACAAAAAGCAGATCTGGGTGTTGCCTGGGATGGTGATTATGACCGTTGTTTCTTTTTCGATGAGCACGGAAATTTTATTGAGGGTTATTATATAGTTGGGTTGCTTGCAAAATCAATTTTAAAAAATCATCCGGGCGAGAATATTGTCCACGATCCAAGACTAATCTGGAATACAGAAGAAATCGTTAAACGACATGGAGGTAAACCTGTTGTTTCAAAAAGTGGTCACGCATATATTAAAGAAAAAATGCGGGAGGTTAACGCTGTATACGGTGGTGAAATGTCTGCTCATCATTATTTTAGGGAAAATGCATATTCAGATAGTGGTATGATTCCATTCCTTTTAGTTCTTCAATTAATGTCCACAGAGAATAAAAAACTTTCAGAACTTGTTAACGAAATGATAAAAGAATATCCTTGTTCAGGTGAAATAAATTCAACAATCGATAAACCAGAAGAAAAGTTAAAAGAAATAGAGAAGAAGTACTCAGACGGTAAGATTGATCATCTTGATGGAGTATCAATCGAATATCCCGAATGGAGATTTAATTTAAGATTGTCAAATACGGAGCCTATCATCCGGCTGAATGTGGAAAGCAGAGAAGATAAAAAGCTGATGAAAGAAAAAACTAATGAACTTCTTAAACTAATTAGAGACTAATTTACTGAAGCTCAATCAATTAATTGAGACTTCAACCGTAAAAGGTATTTTTAATTTTTCCCATTCAAGCCTGACAATAGCAGATTTGTCAGATGTTTTTGTTATTGTATAGGCCAGCCATTCCTGCCAGCATTCGGATTTGGTTTCAGGATTCACCTGTAATCGCAATACATCTTCTTCTTCATTATACTCGAATGCTCCCCACTGGTCTGCAACACGGTTAAAAATTATTGTCCATTTATCTTTTGTTGGGATAGTGAAAAACCCATAGCTTCCAGCTTTCAATTTTTTACCGTTTATAGTAACGTCATTGCTGAAAATAATTTTTGTTGCTTCGTTGGCGCCTGCTCTCCAGACAACATTATAAGGAACCAAGCCACCCCAAATCTCTCTGCCTTTTACTCCCGGTCTGCTATAATCAATTGTTACAGTAGTGAATCCAACCACCTGCTCAACTTTAGCTTTTGGGCTGATTCTTACCTCGCCCTCCGCCTGTGCAAATAAAAACCCGCTACTAATTAATAAAATAAAACAACTAAGTGTTAACTTGTTTGGACTGAATTTTAATTTCATTGTATTCTCGTCTGTTTCTAAAAATCTAACTAAGATTGATATTTTTTTTCAGTTCATCAACAACTATTTCTATCTCTTGTTTTGTATTGTAAAAATGTGGAGAAAACCTGATATGATTTTCTCTTAATGAACAAACAATATTCTTTACAGAAAGATAGTTAAATATTTCTTCCCCATTCTGTGATTTAAAGCTTACAATCCCCGATAAATATTTTTTGTCTGTATTTTTCAGGATTGGTTCGAATCCTAAATCTTTTAGACAATTTATAAAATACTCAGAGTTTAAAATGACATATCCTTCAATCTCCTTAAATCCATATTTTTTAATTAGATTAAGAGACGCATGTAAAGCGTAAACACCAAAAGTGTTTATGGTCCCTCCCTGGAAACGGCTTGCACTATTTCTGAATTCAAGATTATAATCCAGTAAGTTCCATGCATCCTTTACTGCAAGCCACCCGGCGTTCGCGACATTCATTTTGTCCTGAAGTTTTTTATTCACATAAATGAAAGCAAACCCCTCTAAACCAAGAAGCCATTTCTGTGTTCCGCAAGATAAAAAATCTATATTAAATTTTTCAACATCAAGAGTAACTGCACCCAGACCTTGTGCTGAATCTACTGAAAATATAATATCATTTTTGCTACAGTATTTTCCAACGGTTTCCAAATCCACCCTGTATCCCGATAAAAATTGTACCTGGCTTACAGAAATTAACTTAGTCCCTGGTTTAATTGAATTTATAATATCTTCCGCAGTTACTATACAATCTTTAGAATTAATAAAATCAACCTCAATACCATTTCTCCTAAGATTTAAAAATGGATAAACATTTGCCGGAAATTCAGCATCGTTAAGAAGAACTCTATCACCTTTTTTCCAATTCATACTTTGAGCAAGAATATTTAATCCGTTTGTCGTATTATCTGTGAAAGCAATTCTATCTGACGTGCAATTAATTAATTCCGCAATTAATTTTTTTGTTTCTGCTGAGATTGTAACAAGCGTGGGATAGTCATTTATAACATTACTGGTTTTCTTCCTGATTAAATCTTTCAAAACAGTCTTAACTGAATTATTCATCGGCGCACATGACGCATGATTAAAATAAATATGGTCACTTTTCAGGTGAGGGAAATCTTCAACGATTTTATTTGAATCAAGCACAATCATTTATTTAATCTTTCATTGTGATTATGATGTTGATCATTCCGGTATTCTTTGATATTAGCAATGATAATATTTAGATTTTATTTTACAATTTTACAAAGAATTATTCTAATAACTTTAACTGCAGAGCTATTCAATGAAATCCAAATCCAGCACCAATAGACAAAAGAAACCCAGAGAACTTACTACTAAAGAATTAAGATGGAAATGTAATCCCGATATTTTTGAATTCACTTCATCCAATGAACTTGAGCCAATTGAAGGAATTATTGGACAAGAACGGGCTCTAAAAGCATTAAAGATGGGGGTTGAATTACGTTCACCCGGATATAATATATATATCGCCGGTCTCTCAGGTTCGGGTAAAGCAACAACGGTAAAAAATATGCTCGAAACGATTACCGCTGATTGTCCTCCCGTTTTTGATTATGCTTATGTAAATAATTTTAAAGATCCAGACCGGCCAATTCTGCTGGTTTTTCCAAAGGGAACTGCAAAGGTTTTTAAAAGGACTTTATCCCGCGCTATTGAGCTATTAAAAAACAGAATTCCCCAGGTACTTGAGAGTGACTATTACATTGAGAAAAAGAAAAAAATTATTGCTGAATACAATCAAAAAGAACAGCAGTTAACAAATGACTTTGATACAAAACTTAAAGAGAAGGGTTTTACTCTCGGCCAGGTAAAGATTGGTGAAGCAATCAGACCTGATATTATGCCATTAATTGAAAATCAGCCCATTCCGGTTTTTCAGCTTGAGGAAAAAATAAAAGAAGGCAAATTAAATAAACAACAGGCTGAAGAGATTATAAAAAAATATAATGAACATCAAAGCGAGCTTCAGGTTTTATTTAAAAAAGGATTGAAAATTAGTCAGGAAATTCAGGAAAAATTACTTCAGCTTGAAAAAGATTCCATATCAAGCGTGGTTTCAGCTATAATGGAAAATGTAAAAGAAAAATATGACACACCGAAAATACTCGACTATCTTAAAGAGGTTCAGCACAATGTAATGGAAAATATCCAGGCATTCAAAGGTGGAAAACCTTTGGGTGAAACTTCCGGCGATGGATTTATAATAGATTACTTTAAAGAATATGACGTGAATATTATTCTTGATAACAGCCATACGACTGAGTGCCCAATAATTGTTGAGACATCTCCATCATATTCAAATCTATTTGGTGCAATCGAACGTGTAGGTGATGGGAGAGGAAATTTCTATAGTGATTTTACAAATATCAAAGCTGGGTCGCTGCTAAGAGCAAATGGTGGTTATATTGTACTTAATGTTCTTCATCTGTTTGAAGAAATTGGAGTTTGGAAAAATTTAAAACGTATTCTGACATATCAAAAAATTGAAATCCAGGACATCCCCAGTGTTCTACAAGTCTCAACTTCCACACTAAAACCAGAGTCAATTGATCTGGAATTAAAAGTTATTTTATTAGGTAGTCAGCACATTTATTCTCTTTTATCTGAATATGAATATGACTTTAAAAAAATGTTCAAAGTAAAAGCTGATTTCGATTATGAAATAAAAAGATCTGACAAGGTATTAAAGGAATATGCAAGAGTTATTAAGAAATTAATAAAAAGTGAAAACCTGATGGAGTTCGATAAATCTGCGATAGCAAACCTTATAGAAATCGGAGCTGTGTTCGCCGGAAGCCAGAATAAGTTAACAACCCGGTTTTCCCGGATTGCAGATGTTGCCCGTGAGGCTAGCTTCTGGGCAAAAGATGATGGATTTAATACCGTTTCTTCTGCGCATGTTGAAAAAGCTTATGCTAATGCAGTTGACCGACATGGCATGCTCGAATCCAAAATTACCGATATGTATGCAGAAGGAACTTTTTTAATGGATACTGAAGGTGAAAGAGTCGGACAAATAAACGGGTTAGCAGTTTACTCGGCTGAATTTTATTCCTTTGGACGACCAACAAGAATAACAGCAACCGTTTCCTTAGGCAGTGGAAATATAATTAATGTTGAACGTGAAGCTGGTATGAGCGGCAGACATTATAATAAAGGTGTGTTAATTATTTCAGGATATTTTAAAGAAACTTTCGGACAGGATTTTCCACTAACTTTTAATGCAAATCTTGTATTCGAACAGTCATACGGAACAGTTGATGGAGATAGCGCCTCCTGTGCTGAAATTTTTGCAATACTTTCAACTTTATCAGGTTTACCGATTAAGCAATATATTGCTGTAACAGGTTCTTTAAATCAAAAAGGCGATGTGCAGCCAATTGGTGGTGTAAATGAAAAAGTAGAAGGATTTTTTGAAATTTGTAAAATGAAAGGACTTACAGGTAAACAAGGAGTAGTCATTCCCGAAATAAATGTTAATGAACTAATGTTGAAAGAAGAAGTAATTGAAGCAGTTCGGAATAAAAATTTTCATATTTATCCCATATCACGGGTTGAAGAAGGTATTGAAATATTAACTGGTATCAAGTCAGGAAATAAAACGGCAAAAGGTTATGAACTGGATTCTGTTTTTTATTCAGTTGAGAAAAAGCTGAAAGAGATGTATAAAAAATCAAGAGCAATCCAGGATGAAAAGAAACCGACCCGCAGAAAAAAATAAACTATTTATAACATGAACGCAATTGTAAATACTCGAACAAAAATATTAGCAACGATTGGTCCGGCAACTACTAGTATTTCTGAAATAAAGAAATTAATTCTTTCCGGGGCAGACGGCATTCGTTTCAATATGTCTCACGGTGACTATGACTTTTTTACAGGTGTTTTTAACAATATTCACCAGGCTTGTATTGATGAAGAGTCTCCGCTTGCTATTCTTGTAGATTTGCAAGGCCCTAAAATAAGAATCGGAGAGCTTGAAAACGACAAGATTGAAATTCAGACAGGAAAAACAATTGAAATAACCAATGAAGAAGTCAAAGGAAATGAAAAAGTTCTTTCAACAAATTATGCTGAATTAATTGATGATGCTGAAGTTGGAAAAAATATTTTAATAAATGATGGATTAATTCGGTTAAAAATAACAGAGAAAAAGAATGAACGGCTTATTTGTTTAATTGAAGAAGGTGGAATTTTAACGCCAAGAAAAGGATTAAATCTCCCGGGAATAAAATTATCAACTCCTTCAGTAACGGAAAAAGATTTTTCTGATTTGGAATTTGTTTTAAAATACAGAGTAGATTACATCGCATTATCATTCGTACGAAGTGCCAGTGATATTCTTAAATTAAAAGATTGGTTAAAGGAACGGAATCACTTAAAACCTGTGATTGCAAAAATCGAAAAGAAAGAAGCTGTGCACGATCTTGAATCTATAATTGAAGCTGCAGATGGAATAATGATTGCAAGAGGAGATTTAGGAG
The DNA here is from genome assembly GCA_963822905.1 of uncultured Ignavibacteriales bacterium. GTDB lineage: Bacteria > Bacteroidota > Ignavibacteria > Ignavibacteriales > Ignavibacteriaceae > CAWGJF01. Next base: position 929,617 of record CAWGJF010000001.1, on the reverse strand, counting down.
TTGAATTGTCCCCACAGGATGTTCCTGTGATTCAAAAAGATATAATAAAACGATGTAATGAGTTGGGTAAACTTGTTATCACCGCAACGCAAATGCTTGAGTCAATGATTCATTCACAAATACCCACACGTGCCGAGGCTTCTGATGTTGCAAATGCAGTTTGGGATGGTACAGATGTAGTTATGTTGAGTGGGGAAACTTCAGTCGGTAAATTCCCGATTGATACTGTAAAGATTATGAATGAAATAATATGCAAAGCCGAAGAACATCATATTGCAACAAAGAATATTAATTTCGAAATCCCAAGGGATTTTGAGGAAAATATTTTTGATTCCGGTTGTCGTGGTATATCTATTATCGCGGATCAGGTTAAAGCAAAAGCAATTGTTGTGTTTACATTCAAAGGAAGAGCTGCGAGGGGTATCGCTAAATACAGACCCGCTTCTCAGATCATAGCTATCTCGAATGAATTTGACACAATGAATCGTCTGTGCTTAAGGTGGGGAGTTAAATCATTATTTATGGAAAAAATTGAAAAGGATCACGTGGCAATTGATGAAGCTAAAAAACTTATACTGGATGCCGGACTTGTAAAAAAAGATGATATTGTTATTTTTATGTCACGCGCACCACAAACAGAAAAAAGCAGAACAGACTGGTTAAGATTTGAGGTAATATAAATGAGTCTGGAGGTAATAGGAAAAGAAAAAATGAAATTAGCCCAATGGTGGAAACCTGAGGGAGATAAAATTCTTTGCACACTTTGTCCACGTTATTGCAAAATTGGTGATGGGAAACCGGGCTTTTGTTACATCAGACAAAACCATGGAGGAGAATTATATACAACCGGCTATGGCAAACCAACAGGTTTTGCAATTGATCCAATTGAGAAAAAACCATTGAATCATTTTCTTCCAGGAACGTCTGTTTTAAGTTTCGGAACAGCTGGCTGCAACCTTGGATGTAAATTCTGCCAGAACTGGTCTATCAGTAAAGCAAAGCTTGATGAATTGAATTCATTAACAGCTTCACCGGAAGAAGTTGTAAATCTTGCAAAACATTACAACACTCCTTCAATTGCTTTCACATATAATGATCCTACAATTTTTGGTGAATATGTCATTGATATTTCTAAAATAGCAAGGGAGGAAGGAATAAAATCTGTAATGGTTACAGCAGGATACATTGATAAAGAGGCCCGCAAAGATGTTTACAAAAATATTGATGCAGCGAATGTTGATCTAAAGGGATTTACTGAAAGATTTTACCACAAGCTAACATTCTCACATCTTTATGATGTCCTTAATACATTAATCTGGTTAAAAAATGAAACTGACGTCTGGTTTGAAATAACAACTCTGCTTATCCCGGATGAAAATGACTCTGGGGAGGAAATAAAAAATGAATGTGATTGGATACTTAAAAACCTGGGTGATTCAATACCTCTTCACTTTACTGCATTTCATCCAGATTTTAAAATGATAAATAAAGAAAGAACACCTGAAGTAACTTTAACGAAAGCAAGAAATATTGCACTAAAATTAGGGATCAAATTTTGTTATGTTGGAAATGTATATAACCTCGAAGGGCAAACAACTTATTGCCCAACCTGCAACAAACAATTAATTAGAAGAAACTGGCATTCTGTCATAGCAAATAAACTTAACGGGAATGAATGTTTTCATTGCGGACAAAGTATTCCCGGTTACTTTATCTAATTTCAAATCAAACTAATCGGACTGAATAAATGGAAAATTTAAAAGGAAAAATTGCTTTTATAACCGGAGCATCGGCAGGAATTGGAAAAGCCTGTGCCGAATTATTTGCTGAAAATGGAATAGAATTAATTTTAACTGCAAGAAGAATCGATCGTATAAAATTACTTGCATCCACACTTGAAAAAAAGTATGGAATAAAGGCAGTAGCTTTGAAACTGGACATCAGAAATTTTGAAGAAATTGAAAAAGCAATTTCCTTATTACCATCGAAAATGAAAACAATTGATTTCCTAATTAACAATGCAGGACTCGCAAAAGGATTTTCAAAAATTCAAGAAGGCAATTTATCGCACTGGAATGAAATGATTGATACTAACATTAAAGGATTAATTTTCGTAACTCGGGTGCTTCTTCCCTTAATGGTAAAAAGAAAATCAGGACACATTGTAAATATTGGTTCAACCGCTGGACACGAAGTTTATCCTATGGGAAATGTCTATGCTGCAACAAAATTTGCGGTAAAATCATTGACAAAATCAATTCGTTTAGATGTCCTGGATTCTGGTATTAAAGTCAGCAGCGTGGATCCTGGAATGGTGGGAACCGAATTTAGTCTTGTTCGGTTTTCGGGTGATGAAGAAAAAGCAAAAAATGTTTATAAAGGAATTAAGCCACTTGACGCAAAAGATGTTGCTGAAGCAGTCTTGTTTTGTATTTCAAGACCTGAAAATGTAAACATAAATGAAATTGTTTTAACACCGAAATACCAGGCATCTTCTACCCAGGTGATCAGGAAAGAGGAATAAATATTTAGACAAACAAACTTATGTCCCCCGCTCCTTCCCGAACGATAACCGGAATTTCAGAACTAAGATCAATTACGCTGGATGATTTTCCAGCTAAGTTACCGGAAGCAAGCATCAAGTCAACTTGCGAATTGAATATATTTTTAATTTCATTCGGATCAATCAACACGTCACCTTTTCGACTAGTTGTACTTGTACTTATAATTGGATGACCGAGTTCTTCAACTATTTTTAATGCAACATTATGCTGCGGAATCCTTATGCCGACCGTTTTTCTTTTTGTCCATAATTTTTTTGGAACCAATTTCGAAGCCGGTAAAATAAACGTGTAAGGTCCTGGCAATAAATGTTTCATTGTTCGGTAAGCATAATCAGAAACTTTTGCATAGTTGGAGATTTCCTTAAAGTCAGGAATAATAAAACTTAATAATTTAATGTCTGGGTTGCTTTTGATTGATTGAACTCTTGCAATAGCTTCTTTGTTAAAAATATCACACCCAATTCCATAAACAGTATCAGTCGGATAAATTATAACTCCGCCATCTTTTAAGACATCGACTGCTTTTCTAATGAACCTGATCTGAGGATTGTCAGGGTGTAATTCATAGTATTCCATTGAATTGCCTGTTACTTTTTAAAGTGCTATTTATTGTTACTAACAAGTTTCAACCGAAAAATAGGAATTATTCATTCTTTATCAACTGAAATTATTTGGAAATAGAGTTATTTTATTTGAAAGACCAATATGTTGTTTTCAAGGAACTCTTTTATTTTTAAATGAATTTTGTATATTTGTTGCTCAACTTTAATAAGATATTGACTTTATACAGGAGATAATATGGCACGAAAATGCCAGGTAACAGGTGTCGGACCAAGAGCCGGCAATAGCATTTCGCATGCGCACAATAAATCTAAAAGAAGATTTTTACCAAACCTTCAAAAAAAGAGAATTTGGGTTCAGGAATTAAATCGTTTTGTAACATTAAAACTTACTACAAGTGCGATTAAAAACATAAATAAAAGCGGTACTTCTGAAATAGCAAAGAGAATACAGAATGGCGAAATTAGTGTACGGGGTTAATTGAAACTTTGATAGGTTTTAAAACTAAAAAAGGAAGCTAAAGTTGCTTCCTTTTTTAGTTTTAAATTGAAATTTTATTCCCTGACAACCCAGGCTTTTATTTTAGCATTAACATTTGCGTGTAGTTTAATATTCACACTGTAAATGCCTAAAGTTTTAATTGCTTCCTCAATATCAATTTTTCTCTTATCGATATCATAACTCTTTTCTTTGAGTGCATCAGCAATCATCTGTGTTGTTACTGAACCGAATATTTTATCTTCTTCACCTACCTGCACAGGAATAGTAACAGAAACTTTCTCAAGTTCGGTTGCCAGTTCTTCGGCAACTTTTAGCTCCTGGTGCGTTTTTTTAGCAACAAGTTTCTTTTCTTCTTCCAATGCCCGAATATTACCTTTGAGTGCGGTATAGGCTATTCTTTGAGGTAAAAGATAATTCCTGGCATAACCATCTTTAACTTCAACTAAATCCCCGATTTTCCCCAGTGGTTCATAATTTTGTCTTAAAATTACTTTCATAATTTCTCCTGATTATAAACTATCTTACTGTATCCGACACAAAAGGCAGAAGAGCCATATGTCTTGCACGTTTAACAGCCAGTGCAAGCTGTCTTTGATACTTTGAACTTGTACCTGTTATTCTCTTCGGAATTATTCTTCCCTGTTCAGTTACAAATTTTTGCAGAAGTTTAACGTTTTTATAATCTATGTACTTAATACCCTGCTGAGTAAATCTGCAGACTTTTTTAGCTTTAATTTCTTTTTTCATTCTTTTTTAGTTCCGTTTTCGTTTATTAAATCCGACTCCTCTGTGGATAAGAATTTATCAAAAGAGTCTTCAGTATAATCAGCGGAAGATTCTTCAGCAACAGAATCATCACTTTCTTCACCGTTTGAATGATTGTCTTCTTCGACTAATTTACCTCTTTTATTTAAAAACTGAATTCTGCGAGCTTTAATTTCAACAATACTTCTGTTATGTCCATCATCAGTTTTCCAGGTTCTGCTTTGTAATTCACCATCAACTAAAACAGCCGAACCTTTTTTAAGCCTGTCTCTGCAGCTTTCAGCAAGTTTGTTCCAAGCGACAATTCCTACATAACAAACATCCTCTTGCCATTGGTTGGAACTATCTTTGTACTTTCTGTTTGATGCAAGAGAGAAATTAACAACCGGAGTTTGGTTTGTTGTTTGCCTAAACACTGGATCTTTTGTTAGATTTCCAGCAACAATCACATAGTTAATTTCCGGCATTTTCAAATCGGCCATGATTCAATCCTCCATACTATCATTGGTTATTTATTATTATCGGTCTCGTCTTCTGTCTTAACTTCACCAGAACTAACAGAAGAAGCAACTTTCTCTTCAATTTCTACAATTTCAGTAGCTTCTTTTTTATCTTTTTCAATCTGTTCCAGAGCCTCACTGGATAGTTTGATATTAAGATAGCGCAAAATATTTTCGTCAAGCTGGAATTGTCTGTCAAGTTTGGAAATTATATCAGGCGGGGCATCGTATCTGTATATTGCGTAGTAACCAATTTTACTTTTCTTAACCAAGTACGCTAATCTTTTCCTTCCCCAATTTTCAATCTCCCTGATAGTACCACCTAAAGTAGTAATTGATTCTTCAATTCTTTTTAGAATGGATTCAATCTGATCATCTTCAAGAGTTGCATTTATAAGAACAGCACTTTCATATGCACGGTTGCTCATTTGTAACGGACCTCCCTATGGACTTAAGGCTTCCTTCAATTGAAAGGAAACAGGGTTTTTAAATATGTCTTAATTGAGCGGCAAATTTATTTAATAATAGGCGCAATTACAAGCGCTATTACTGCCATTAATTTTATTAAAATATTCAAAGATGGACCTGAGGTGTCCTTAAAAGGATCACCAACTGTGTCTCCAACAACTGCCGCTTTATGCGGGTCTGAGCCTTTGAAATACTTTTTACCGTCAAACTCAATTCCATCTTCAAACATTTTTTTTGCATTATCCCAGGCACCTCCGGCATTTGCCTGGAAAATTGCCATTAATACACCCGTAACTGTTACACCGGCTAATAATCCACCAAGCATCTCGGGCCCACCGGCTAATCCTATTGCAATTGGAGAAAGTACTGCGAGCAAGCCAGGTACTATCATTTTCCTTATTGCAGCTTTGGTAGATATTTCAACACACTTGCCATATTCAGCAGTACCATCAGCAAGTTCAAATATTTTTTTATCTTCACCTGACCATTCACTCATTTCTTTATCTTGATTCCTTTTCATTGCTGCCAAAGCATTTTTTAGAGGAAGGATTGTTGAAAATTGACGTCTTACTTCTTCAATCATTGACATAGCCGCTCTGCCGACCGCACTCATAGCTAAGGCAGAAAACAGGAATGGAAGCATTGCACCAAGGAATAAACCAGCCATAACCGGCGCTTTGGAAATATCAATTGATTTAATATTTGCAGAGGTCATAAAAGCACCAAACAAAGCCAAAGCAGTAAGTGCTGCAGAACCTATTGCAAATCCTTTTCCTATAGCTGCGGTTGTGTTGCCAACAGCATCAAGTCTGTCAGTTCTTTGCCTTACTTCTTTTGGAAGTTCTGACATTTCAGCAATTCCACCAGCGTTGTCTGAAATAGGACCATAAGCATCCACCGCAAGTTGAATTCCTGTATTGGAAAGCATACCAACTGCAGCAATGGCAATTCCGTATAAACCTCCCATATAAAATGCTCCAAGGATTGAAGCAGCAATAACAATAACCGGTAAAGCTGTTGAAATTAGTCCTGTGCTGATGCCTGCAATAATATTTGTTGCAGTTCCGGTTAGTGATTGTCTTGCAATTGCAATTACCGGTTTCTTTCCGAAGCCAGTAAAATATTCAGTTATAACACCTATCAAAACTCCGGCAACTAATCCAATTACTGTTGCAAAAAATATATTCAATGATGTAATTGTATAGGTGTTTCCGTAAAGCAGATCATTATAAACCCAGCTTTTAGGCAGCATCCAATCAATAATAAAATAAAGTGCAATTATCATTAAAAATGATGATCCGAACTCGCCTATGTTCAAGGCTTTTTGAGGGTCTCCACCTTCTTTAACTCTAACGAAAAATGTTCCGAAAATTGACATCAGGATTCCTACACCAGCTATGATAAGTGGCAATAGAACTGCACCCAAACCATTAAAATCTGTAAACTCTGGTGAACCGAAAAAAGCCGCGCCTAAAACCATCGTACCAACAATTGAACCTACATAGGATTCAAATAAGTCGGCACCCATACCTGCAACATCACCAACATTATCGCCAACATTATCCGCAATGGTAGCCGGATTCAAAGGATGATCTTCCGGGATACCTGCTTCAACTTTACCGACTAGATCAGCACCAACATCAGCTGCTTTTGTATAAATTCCTCCACCAACTCTTGCAAACAATGCGATTGAAGAAGCACCAAATGAAAATCCGGTAATTACAGTTAATACACGATTCAAATCGTGAGCTGCGTTAATTCCAAAGAGATTGCTATAAATGATCAACAATACTCCTAATCCAAGAACACCTAAACCAACAACTGCCAAGCCCATCACTGACCCGCCAGCAAATGCAATTTCCAATGCTTTGCCCAAACTTCCGCGTGCGGCATTTGTAGTTCTTACGTTGGCCTTAGTTGCAACCTTCATTCCAATAAAGCCTGCTAATGCTGAACAAAATGCACCGACAAAAAACGAAACAGCAATGATTGGTGATGAATCCACCGGGTTAGCAGAAACCGCTAATAAAATTGCAACACTAACAACAAAAATACCAAGGACTTTATATTCGGCTTTTAAAAATGCCATTGCACCTTCGGAAATGTGACCGGCTATTTTTTTCATTTTATCTGTACCGGCATCTTTCCTGGAAATCTGAGATGATTTTATCCAAGTATAAATAAGAGCCAAAATTCCAAAAACGGGTATAATATAAAAAAGGGGATGCATAAGATTGATCTCCTGAACTAAGGAATTAATTTAATTTAAAAATCATTAACAGCAGGAGGGCTTTTTAGTTTGCTGTTTAAATTCAACATTTTTTGTACGCCTCCTGTTATGAATTCATCAACAAGTAAAGAAATATTCTGAAAAGCTATTTTTAGATTATTTGATTCATCACTAGTAAAATTTTCCAACACATACTCAGAAAGTTCCATATCATCCGGTTTATTACTTATACCAATTCTGATTCTTGGAAATAAATCCGATCCTAAGTTATAGATAATTGATTTAAGTCCATTGTGTCCTCCGTCCGTACCAGCTAACCTAATTCTGAATTCTCCCGATAAAAGATTAATATCATCACTGATGACCAGGAATTCATTCAACTCCAAATCAAATTCGTTTTTAATTTGTTCAGCAGCAATACCAGATCTGTTTACAAAGGTAGTCGGTTTCACCAAGATAAAATCAAACCCCTGAAATTTACCCGGTGCAAAAAAATAGTCAGCTTTTGAAGCTTGAAATAATATTTTCTTATCTTCTGCAAATTTATCCAGAAAAAGAAACCCGGCATTATGACGATTAAACTGATAACTGGATCCAGGATTTCCTATCCCAAAAATAACCCGCACAATTTTAGTTAGTCTTTTTCTTCTTCTTCATCAGCTTTACCCTTACTGATAACTTCCGGCTCAGTAGCCTCTTCAACACCCTCTTCAATAACAGTTGCTTCTTCTTTTACTTTCTGATGACTAACCATTACGATCATTGAATCTTCAGGATTAAGAATTTCTATATCGGGCAATAAAATATCTTTTACATGAATTGAATCGCCTATTTGCAATCCTGAAATATCGACTTCAATATGCGCAGGTATATTCACAGGTAAACATTCTATATCAAGCTTGTGAAGGAAGTGTTGAAGTACACCACCTTCTTTAATCCCCGCTGCGGTGCCATTCAATTGCACTGGAATTTCCAATTGCAGTTTCTCTCCTTTTGTCAAACCTAAAAGATCAAAATGAATTATTCTGTCTGTTACAGGATCAAATTGAATATCACGAATAATACATTCTAATTCATCATGTCCATCAAGCTTAAGAGAAATAAGATTTGTTTTTGATGTAAACACCAATGGATTCATTGTTCGTTCCAAAACATCAATTGCAATTGGGTTTGAATGTTTGGAATAAAAAATGCCGGGCACTCTTCCATTTTTCCTTAAAGAGCTTCTTGAAGATTTTGAAATCGCTTTACGTTCGTTTGCTTCTAATGTTACTATTTCCATTTTGTCTCCGAGACTAAATTAACCTTTATCAATATTAAAAAGTGAACTGATTGATTCGTTATTAAAAGTTCTGTTTATAGCTTCAGCAAAAATTTCTGAGGCTGATATAATTTTTATTTTAGCTGAATCAGAAACTTCGAAATTAATTGTATCACTTACAAAAAGTTTATCTATCTGCGCTTTTGCTATTCTTTCCATTGCTTCCCCTGAAAGAACAGGATGGGTAACAGCCCCATATATTTTTTTTGCACCTTTTGCTTTGAGTGCTTCGATTGCACCAATAAACGTCCCTGCAGTATCAATAAGATCATCCACAATAAGAACATCCTTATTTTCAACTTCACCAATAATATGGACAACCTCCGCCAGATTTTGTTTAGGCCTTCTTTTGTCTATGACAACAAGACCGCAATTAAGTAATTTGGCATAAGCTCTTGCAATTTTTATTCCTCCAACATCGGGGGAAACTACAACAAGGTTTTCTCTATCAATATCCAGGTGAGATTTAAATACGGAGGAACCGTATAAATGATCAAATGGAATATCAAAAAATCCCTGGATCTGAGCAGCATGAAGATCCATTGTTATGACTCGATCTGTCCCAGCAGTCGTAAGAAGGTTTGCTATTAATTTAGCAGTAATTGCAACTCTTGGTTGATCTTTTCTGTCCTGTCTTGCATATCCAAAATAAGGCATAACTGCTGTTATCATTCTTGCCGAAGCTCTGCGTGCTGCGTCAATCATAATCAGCAATTCCATTAAATTATCAGCAGGTGGATTTGTAGTTTGTATTAAAAATACATCCTGACCACGAATATTCTCTCCGTACTTTACCCAAATTTCACCGTCACTAAATCTTTTTAATTCTAGCAATCCGAGATTTTTTCCAAGTCTTTCAGCTATTTTTTTTGCAAGTGGAATGTTTGATCCACCTGCAAATATCATATAATCATTCGAAATCATAATTTAGGATTTGACGAAAATAATATTCAAAAACAGTCGCCAAATATATGTAAAGAGCTAAGTTATGTCAAATTAAGTTCTTATACGGAATTATGAATCCTGTTAATTCAAAATGGCTAGTTTTTTCGTTTTCTGATTAAAAAGTAAATAACTACTACCAAAACAAATCCGGAAAGCAGGTAAATCCATATTGGAGTTTCTTTCAATTTGAAAGGTCTGAATGTAACTGAAATGGTTTTTCCACCACCTATTTCGGAAAGTTTATATTTCCATATTAAAGTTCTACCGGATACTTCCTGAGCATTATGCGTTATAATATCCCCGGAAAAAGTGTATTTGTAAGAAACCGAGTATTCATTTGCGTCAATTCCAAAACCAGTTGCTACCGGTGGAACAAACTGGGTAAAATTAATTAACCCGCCAGCATTTTTCGCAAACGTAAAATGATAATCCGAAAATGTTTTTGACTTATTTAACGAATCTATATTAGTAAATGAAAATTCAATTATCGCATGTGTTGTGCTATCAGTAGTATCTTTATATACTTCAACATTCTCGATTGTACTGAATGGTGTTGCAAATTGATTACGAATTGTATCAGGATTAAAAATTCCTAGTTTATCTATAAAATCAATACTTTCCTTATCCGGTAATATCATCCAATAATCTATTTTCATATAACCGGATCCATCCGGGTATAACTTAGTTTCCTGATAATAGTTCAGGCAACCGGAAAGAAACAGAAGCGGGATAAGAGCACAGAAAAATTTACTCACATTGTTCCATTTCTAATGATTAGATTCAATAACTTAATTCTTTCTAGAATCTTTCTTGTTTAATGGGAATCAAATTTATAGAAAATTTAGTTTTTTTTCATTAGTTTCGCATCAATTTATTATTATGGAGATCAACGAAATGCCAACCTATGAGTATAAATGTTTGAATTGTAATCTGAAATTTGAATTGTTCCAGAAAATTACAGATAATCCAATAACAGAATGCCCGGAATGTAAAGGCGAGGTTAAAAGATTAATCAGTGCTGGAGCGGGTACAATATTTAAAGGAAGTGGATTTTATCAGACAGATTATAAAAATTCAGGAAAGCAATCATCAACTTCAGAAACCAGTACATCAAAACCTGAATCTAAAAAGACAGATTCATCCGCCAAACAAAATGAATAATTAATATTTATTCAGGCAACGCGTTACTAAAAATCAGCACCTAAAGAAAAATAGAATTTGGGTCTTGCAAAACCATCAATGTTATAAGCCCAAGCAACATCAAACCTGAGTAGGAAATACAGAAAGTAGACCCTTGCACCAACACCTGTTCCCATTAAAAGATCATCAGATACCAGGTTGCCGTTAATATCTTTTTAAACAACCTAAGGTCAGAGTTTTTTGTCCAGGCAGTTCCTGCATCAAAGAACACCGTTCCAATAATGTTACTGAATAGCAGGGGTATTCCTCCTGTAAGTAAATATCGTATTAATGGAAATCTTAATTCAAAATTTGTTAAAAAATATTTTGTACCTATTTCTTCAGAATAATTATAGCCTCTTAAAGGTAATGCGGCAGTTAAAAATGCATAGTCAGCAGCGGACTCAATTGGTACTTCAGTTGTTGCAAATGATCGGTTAATCCAGTTTTCTATTCCACCTATAAAAAATCTTTGTGGTCTTGGACCTTCTGAAACACCTCCGGAAAATCTTATTGCAAATGAGTGATCGGTAAAAAATCTTAGATATGTTCTATAATCACCAGTGAAAGATATGAATCGCTGGTTACTCTGACTAATTCCAACATTTCCAAATACATCAAATCTGTATCGAGTTCCTTCTATCGGAGATGTATAACCCCAAAGAACATTGTCGTGAACAAATCCAATTGACGGCACATAAAAGAAAACATCTTCAGTGGGTTCGGAAATGTCATCCAGGTTTTCACTTTTTACATTTAAAACACTAAATCCAAAATCTAATCTATAAAATCGATTTAACGGATAACTGGCAGAACCAACCAGTCCGAAATTTCTGAAACGGAACAAATCTCCAACCAATTGGCCTGTTTGTGTTGTTCTTGCCAATCTTACAAAACGAGCGGTATGAAAACCCTGGATACCTAAATTTGTTCGCTGACCAAGGTAGTAATATGCTAAACCATAGTCACTATTCTTTAAATCTATCTGAAGCCCTGTAACTCCAACGAGCTGGTGATTGCCAAGTACATCACTAAAAGATATTAGAGTTGTTCCTACAAAACCATATAATGTACTATAGCCGGCATTTGCAAATACAAGATCAGGAGCAAAATTAATTTTATACTGATGAACCTTATAGTTGCCGTTTTCATCAAGATTATTCGATGGATTAAATAATTCTTTTTCCTTTTCTTGCTCTTTTTCCGGTTCATTAGCAGCTACGTTATCTTCCCCAAACACATAATTTCCAAAGTCAATCTGTACAGAATCACCGTATATTCTTGAAGAATCATTTTCACTTTTTGTAAAATAAACCAAGTTAGTGGTATCGGTTGAATCTTCGTCAAATATATTATTGTTGTTACCCTGATTATGTTTAACAATCTCATTCGGCCGGATGTCGATATCAAGCATACCTTTGCGATACTTGGTAAGTGGAAGTTTCTTTAGACCTAAATCTATTTCCAACGGGTTACTTAGTACAAAAATATTAAAACTGGATTCATACAAACTCGCGAAAGCAAGTTTTTTAGCATCCTTTGATATTGAAAGTTGATATAACCCTGACTGTGAATTCGTAATTGGAATTGCTTCAATATCCTTTATTGAATTAATGTTTTCGTCTTCTCCGGTAAAAACAAGACTTTTCTTATAAATATTATTAATCCCATTTAAATCAGAAATAAACAACAACTTTTTATCATCCTCACTCACAACAGGTGAAGTTTCATTGCTGTTTGGCATATCAGTAATCTGGGTGATAACTCCATTATCAACATTATATGCATAGATATCTGTTTGTGATGAATTAAGTCTATATGCTTCAAATTTTGCAGATAATTTTTGCTGATCCAGATTTGTATTTTGATCAGAGGCAAAATAAATTGTTTTTCCATCATGAGACCAACATGGGTCTTTTTCGATAAATAAATCATCGGTTAAATCTTTGTACTCTTTCGTATCAAAATTATATATATAAATGTCAGATTCCCTTGAAGTTTGACCAATAAAAGCAAGCTGTTTTGAATCCCATGACCAGGATACGCTATGAATTGCATCCAGCTTAATCGGAAGTGTTTGATAATCTTCAGATTCAACATCAATTATATAAAGAACGTCATATCCATGACTTAAGGCAGCAAATGCAAGTTTTTTTCCATCTGGTGACCAGGTAAGTCCAGGAGTTAGAATATTAAGTTCCTCGAAATTTGGCGAAGAATTTCCTTCCAATAATTTTTTAATCACTTTACCTGAATTTGCATCCATTAAATAAAGACTAAAGAAATAATCCCTGCTTGTAATGAATGCTATCTTATCTCCTTGCGGTGATAGAGCCGGACTTGTATTATAGAAACCGTCATCATTTTCGGGGTTTGTCAATCTCTTAGCGAATTCATCAGGGTCTTGTGTAACTTCAATATCCGGCCAGTAAACACGCTTAATATCTTTCTTCCATCTTTCATTAAACTCTTTTAAAGTAAGCCCGAGAGTTTGTTTAAAAGCATCATTAACATTTCCCGTCGAGCGAAGCGAATTTATAACCTCTCCAACCTTTTGTTCACCGTATTTTTTAGCTATGTAATAAAAAACTGCCTGCCCGCCACGATAAGCAAAGTAGCCACTTAAATTCTGTACATCTGGTAAATATTCATTTATTGAAGCATCTCTCAAAAACATGTCTGTATCAACATCCCAACCCAACGCCTGGTATTCAGCCATTCCTTCGTTAAACCATATTGGAATCTGAATGCTGATGTTGTTTGCAATTATGTTTTGAATTGATCCACCATAAAACATATCATTCATTACTGCGTGTACAAGTTCGTGGTGAATAAGATGTTCAAATTGAGGGTATCCTCCGTGGAACTGAACCACAACCCTGTTCTTAAATAGTTCTGTAAATCCTTCAATACCTTCACTTAAATCCGAATCAGTTATATTGGTTTCCTGGAAATCGTTTTGTGAATTGTAAACAATTACGGTTACCCTGTTATTAATAGTATAATTAAAGCTTTTCTGAATTGAAGTTAATGATTCTTCAGCTACCTGAGAGGCAAATTCAGCTAGTGTTTCGCCACCGTTTGTAAAATAAATATCAAAGTGTTTTGTCTGGATATAATACCAATCAAAATACTTGTATTGAACTTTATTTTTACCAAACTGCCCAAATGCTATTGTTTGAATTAAAAATATAAAGATTGTTAATAGAAATAATTTTTTAAGAATCATATCTCACCTGTTTTAATCAATGACAATAAAATCAAGTTCCATTTTAATTTCATCTGCGCGAATTAATTTAACAATAATTTTATCGCCCAGCCTGAATTGTTTTTTTGTTTTCCTACCAATTAATGAATATTTTTTTTCATCAAAAACATAAAAATCGCCCTCTAAATCTCTCATTTTAATCAAACCTTCGGCTAAAAATTCGGTTAATTCAACAAATATTCCAAAACTTGCAACTCCACTAATAACTGCCTGAAATTTCTCTCCAACCTTTTCCCTTAAATATTGCACCTGTTTTAGCTTAACGGATTGTCGTTCTGCTTCTACAGAATTTCTTTCAGTAGCAGAAATATGCTCGCAAATTTCATCCAATTCTTCAAGGGAATAATGTGGTTTTTTTTCATTTGATTTATACTTAGATAAAAGTCTGTGCACAACCAAATCAGCATACCTTCTTATCGGGGAAGTAAAATGGGTATAAAATTTAAATCCCAATCCGTAGTGACCTATATTGTTTGGAGAATAAACAGCCTTAGCCATTGAACGAATTGCGAGTTCGTTTACAATTGATTCTTCTTCTTTGCCTTTCACTTGTTCCATTAATTTATGAAACTGTCCGGAAGCTTTTCTTGTATCTGGATTAAATGTATATCCAAGCGAATGAACAAATCTTGAAAATTCTTTTATTTTTTCTTCATCCGGGTAATCGTGTATACGATAAATAAATGGTTTATTCAGATCAATTATTTCTTTTGCAATAGTCTTATTAGCCAGCAGCATAAATTCTTCAACGAGCATATTGCTTTCTTTCATCTGTTTTTTAAGAATTGAAACTGGTTTGCCATTAGCATCAAGTTCAAATTTCACTTCCGAAGTAAAAAATTCAATACTACCCTCTTTGACTCTTTTTTGTCTTAGTAATTTAGCAAGATTGTTAAGTTGTAAAATCTCCTGTTTAAATTCCCCGTTTTCACTTTCAATAATATCTTGTACTTCTTCATACGTAAATCTTCTTTTACTCTTAATAATAGTTTTTTTGATTTCATGTTTTACAATTTTTGCGTGTACATTTAATTCAAAAAAAACTGAATAGGTTAATCTATCCACACCCGGTTTAAGGGAACAAATTTCGTTTGATAATTTTTCCGGAAGCATTGGAATTGCTCTGCCAACAAAATATACACTATTCCCCCTTTCAAATGCTTCAGAACTTAATGCTGAGTTTTCTTTTACATAGTATGAAACATCAGCAATATGCACCCCTACAATAAAATTACCCAAATCATTTTTTTCAATTGAAAGAGCATCATCAAAATCTTTAGCATCCGCAGGATCAATTGTTATTATAATTTTTTCTCTCAGGTCAGTTCTATTCTTAATTTCCTTTTCAGAAATATCAACTGAAATACTTTCTGCTTCCTTATTAACTTGCTCCGGGAAAATTGTTTTTAGATTAAATTCCCTGGCAATTGACAACATTTCTGCGACCGGGTTAAATTCATCACCAAGAACTTCGATAATTCTTCCTTCAGGATTTAGCATTCCTCTCTCCCAGATAATATCTCCAATTACAACTCTGTCACCACTCTTTGCTCCACTCAATTTATTTTTATCAACATAAATGTCCCTGTGAATATCTGCTCCATCCGGGGTTACGAAATAAAATGAATTGGATTTTTTCAGTACCCCTGCAAATTCCTTTCTTTTTCTCCTGATTACATTTACAATTTGTCCCTCAATATTTTTACCTTTCTGTTTTGCAAATAAAATCACCTCAACTTTATCCCCGTTGAAGGCAGCACCAATATTTCTGCCGGAGATAAAAATATCCTCAAGTTGTTTATTTTTTGGAACGACAAAACCAAAACCATTTTTATGAAATTGAAAATTCCCAATTATTTTATTTGAATCAGGCAAAACGTTCAGCTTAAATTTATTACCTACTCTTGATAAAAAATTGGTTGCTACCAACTGGTAAAGATTTTGTTTTAGTTCTGAATATTCCAGATCTGATTTTAACTTCAGATGTTTGAATATTTCTTTACTCTTAAATGATCTGTCAGGGTTTCGCCTGAAAAAATTTTTTATTTTTTTCTTCATTAGAACTCAAAACTATATTTTACACCAACTTCATTAATCATTTCGCCATATGTACTCGACTCGTATATCGGCTCACGTCTTTCTAACCTGAGAATTAATCTTGGAAGGAAACCTGTAGGATATTCTATTTTTACATTAGCTCGACTTAAATCCTGGAATACCTGTGAAGTACCTCCGACTTCGTACCTGAAATCACCAATTGCTGTATTTACTTTCCCTATCAAACTGAATTTAGTTGTTTGACCCACTTGTCTTAACTGAAATCCTCTCACAATATCTCCAAAAGCATTATTTAATACTCCACCAACTACTGATCCTGCCATGGATATTGCAGTGGACGCAGCTAGATTCGTCTCCTGTGCAGTTGCTTCATTAGAAAACTTACCAACAATAATGAACATCATCGCGTCTGAAACGGTTTTTGTTTCATCAAGTTCGAACTGCCCCCTGTTTGAAGCTCTTTTGTAAACTGAAATATTACTTTCATTTTTCATTAGGTTTGTATTTAAACTCTTTAATGGACCTTCAAGTTTAATTTGGATTAATACTTCTTCTTCGGTTGAACTACCCTGGGAAGAATCTGATAAAGGTGAATAATAATTAGTGTATGATGCTGTTACATCAAGAAAAGGATTATCCAAATCATTGAAAAATTTTATTGAACCTTCAGCATCAAATGTTTTAATAAATTCAAGTTTGGAGCCCTCCAATAGTTTTAACTCTCCACTTGCTTGCGGAGTTTTATTAATCGTTGTATACTGGAAATTACCACCAAGATAGGCTGTTAGATTCTGATTAAACTCCCTTGACAAAACCAATATCATTTTTGCTTCATCTTCAACTTCTATTTTCACATTCAAATCCATCGGTGTAGAAGATGCAGCATTTGAATCTTTGTTTTTGGATTCAGCCAGTACCATTAAACTATCAAGTTCTGTATCTCTTAACTTGCTGTTACCAGACATATCTATGAACCTGTATTTAAACTGATCTGACTGATTTGAAAATGCACCCTGGAATGGAACTATGTTTATATTGGTACCATGTGTTAAAATGATACCCGCATCAAGGCTGCTTTTTTCTCCATTAAGTTTAAAATCAACATTTCCATTTGTCCTAATTTTCACATCGCCATATATGTTTGGTGAAACAGCACGAGAATTTTTATTTAGTAGTAAGAGTTCTCCATTCATAAAAGCTTCAATATGATCAGGCGAAAAGCCCTTAAGTGTTATAAAACCTCCTCCGGTTAAAGTACCTCCATTTGGTGTTGAATGAGAATTATTTAACGTAAGAGAATTAATATCAATCCTGTTGTTTTTGATTTCAGTCTCCAATGATAATTGATATTCAAGATTATTTACATCACTAACGAAACTAATTCCCTCGAGATTTAAATTACCGGAAATGTTTGATTTTTCATTTGATTCCATAATACTAATATCGGCATTCAATAATCCTTGAAGTTTACTAACCATTGGAACAATATTTCCTATGGCTTCCAGGTTGAAATCATCAGCTTTTACATGAGCAACAATATTTTTATCTGCAATTTCTTTTTTATCTGTAAATGAGAGGTTTACCGGTACATCTGCAGTTATATACAATTTACGTTCTGTTACCTGATCAACAAATTCCTGGAAGTCAAATTCTGCTTCAAATAGTTTGTCCGAATATTTAGCCATACCATTAAAATTGCCGAAACTCGTTTTTCCAAAACTGACACTATCTATTGACAATTCAGCATTCAATTCAGGAGACGCTGCGGTTCCAAAAAGAGAGGCATCAAAACCAATAATTGCATCCGGACTTTTTTCCTTTGACAACCCTAATAGCATTGTGCATATTTCTTTTGCTTCAAATCCCGAAGCATTAAGTTTTAAATTTTGTTTACCTGAGAGTGATAATGACCCGAGCATGTCAATAATTCCGGAATTGTGGACTAATTCAAAACTGTTAAAAACTATCTGGTCAGATTTATAAGCAATATCAATATCGGATTTATTTTGAAAATTATAGTCTTTATAGTTAAAAGATAAATTATCCAATTGCATACGAAGATCATCAGATTCAAATTTAATATTACCATTGCAATTTACAGAAGCTATATTTTCATATTCTGTACTGATACCGAATTGGGCTCCTTCATTTTTTAAATTCAAATCAAAGTTTAGATTATTTAATTCTACACCGACAAACATCCTCTTCGAGTCTATATGTAAATTGGAAAACAGACTATCAAGATTTGTTGTTAAAGTTTTATCGTGAATTTCAAAATCCAGGTTCGTTCCTGATGTAAAAAACAGATTATTTCCATCCCAGTATTTAAAATAGTCTATTTTTGTATTCATTGACATATCAAGATTATCATTTACAGAATTTATCTCTCCACTAATTTCGCCATCCACTTCAAGGTCAGCATTACCTAGAAAAAGTGAAAGCAATTCAAAATCTTTAAACTCAACCAAATACTTTGCATTGATATTATTTATTGGTTTATCCCAACTACCTTCAGCGATCAGAACAGAATCAGTAAAGTTGTTCGAATTCTGGAAAGACTCGTCTGTATGAACGAATGACTTCAGTTTTTTAGTAACGGATTTTACAATTAAGTCTGATTTATGCGAAATGAGATTAATCAAATCCATACTATTATAGTTTCCTTCAATTGTTATGTCCGCAAGATCAGAAATCAAGTTTATTATGCGGCCATCTTCATCCTTTCTTAGATCGACAATTGTTCTGGTTCCGTTTATGTATATATCGTTTAAGTAAGAACTATCAACCTTTAAGCTGAAAAATAAGTTCATCTCGTCAAGATCAAATCCTGAGCCCTCACCATCAATTTTAAAATTTAGCTTTGTATTAAAATCATCAGAATAAAGAAATTTTGATAGATTTAGTTGCCTGATATTTGCGGTAAAATTATAAACAGGTGATTCCGGATTATTAAAATCCAGGTTAGCTTTAACTGATCCTTTTAAACTGTCTGAGACAAGATTTAAATTTAAATTTATTTTTCCCCCTTCTGCATTACACGCCACAGAAAAATCATTTAGATAATATTCACTTATTGTTGAGTTGGAATTTTTGATCTTAATATTTGATTGTAATGTTTTAATGTCCGTTCCTTTTCCTTTTAATGAGCCAACACTATTAAGATTCGTGTGAAGCCCTGTTGCCGGCTGAATATCCAGGTCCCGGGTTTTAAAACTGATATCATATTCCATATCCTGGTTTTCAAGATTTAAAGTTGCATTAAGATTAACGCTTCCTTTGTCAGTAGTTAATATTGCGTGGGAAGTAAAAGCAAGTGGTTTTCCCGAATAAGAAAGTGTATCCAGTTTAAGTAACCCGTATTCGGAATATACCGGGATATCTATATCTCTTAAAAGATCATTAACATCGGTTTGGTTTACCTGCGATTTTGTAAATAGCATTTTAATTTGCATTCCTGTGCCGGCTAAAATGTTTTTCAACTCACCTTTTCCTTTAAGAATTGTTTCTTCATTATAATTAATATTGAGATTATTCAGGTATAATTCTGTAAATGTCCCAGAAATATCAATATTAGTTCTAACTTTACCATTTAAAAGCTGAGTTCCGGAAATCCAATTAGAAAGATCATCGAAATCGAATTTGTTCGCTTCAAGTTTCAGGTCAAGTACAGCAGTTTCGAATTTTCTGGTTTCCTTAGAATCAAGAAATGCAAAGTCATTCACAGACGCATTTATTGAAACATTAGATCTATCAGTAACTAAATTTAAGTTGTTGATTTCTGTTCTATCTCCAACCAAATTAATATTTGCGGAAAAGTGTCTCAGATTAAATCCATTTAAATTCGGTATCATACTCAGATTTGCAATAGAAAGATGAAATTCATTTTCAGATAAATCAACAAAACCAGCCAGTGAAAGGTTAAGATTATTTATCCTCAAATCATCAAAATTTGGTTGCGAATATATTTTATTACTGTTTTTGTTTCTAATTGACTGAAGTTTGAAATTAATATCATTTAATGCCAAATCAGCTACCTGGATTTTCCAGTTGAATGTTGAAGAAGTTGTATCTTCCGGTTCTTCGGATGGCGGAAAGAGTCTTGAAATGTTTAGTTCCCCTTTTTCATCCTTTAACAATGAAATATTACAATTTTTTATCTCAACATTTCTTAAATAAATAAGCTTAAATAATATTTTAAGTGGGCTGGTCTTTATTTCGATCTTTTCTGCAGTAAACAATGTATCAGAATCGAGAGTAAGGTTCGAATTGTTCAATGTTAAGGAAGTGAGTAATGTCCCATCTATTTTCTCAATATAAAGTTTCCCGTCGGAAGCATTATTAAATTCCTCAACAATCTTATCCCGGAGCCAATTTCTGAATGTTGAAGTTTGTGAAATTCCAAAAAGAATAATGAATAAACCAACGAATGATACTCCGGCATAGATAAAACCATTTACAGTTTTTCTAAAAAGCGATCTTTTTGCATCTTTATCCCGCTTAAATAGCATGTGTTTCTTTTCCGCTTAGTTGGAATATCTTTTTGAAATGAGCTCAATGATTTTGGAGGTAGACTGGTGATTTATAAATTCAATTGCTTTTACTTCGCCACCATTTTTCTCAACAATATCTTTACCGACAATATTTTCAATGGCCCAGTCTGCTCCTTTCACCAGGACATCAGGAAGAATTTCATTGATTAATTTTTCAGGAGTGTCTTCATCAAAAAAGAGAACATAATCAACCGGTTTAATATTTGAGATTATGAATGCTCTTTCATCTTCTTTTAAAATTGGTCTCTTGTCTCCTTTAATCCGCTTTACAGAACTATCCGAATTTAATCCTACAATAAGAATATCTCCCAATCGTTTAGCTTTTATCAGATAGTCAACATGTCCGGAATGAATAAGATCAAATACTCCATTTGTAAACACTACTTTTTTACCTTCGGACTTTAATTCTTCCCTGATTTTTTTTAATTCATCCATACTGACATGTGAATTCATTTTTTATCTTTTAAGATTGTTTCGAACAATAACTCTTTTTCAATTGGGACAATTCCCACTTCACCACACACGATTCCTGCTGCATAATTTGAAAGATAACAAGCTTCATAAATATTTGCTCCGGCAGCCATAGCCAGTGTTAAAGTTGAAATAACTGTGTCTCCCGCTCCTGAAACATCTGCAACTTTTCTTGCTTTGGTTGGCATTCTTTTTATTTTTTCTTCCTTTGAAAAAACTGCAAGTCCATCCTCACCTAAAGTTAGAAGAATATGTTTTGCTTTCAATTTTTCCAGTAGGCTTTCTCCTGCTAAAATAACTTCTTCTTCAGAACGAATCCGAATGCCAAAAACATTTTCTGTTTCTTTCCTGTTTGGTTTAAATACGTTAACATTTTTGTACATAAAAAAATTATCAAACTTAGGATCAACAGTTATAAGGATATTATTTTTATTTGCAAATTCAATGATATTATAAATAAGGGATGGAGTTAACACTCCTTTATTATAGTCTTGTAATATTATCCCGTTTAATTCTTTTGATTTACTTTTCAGGAAATCCAGAATTTTATTTTCAGTAGCTTTACCAAGATAATTTTTACTTTCCTTATCAATTCTAACAACATGCTGGCTGTTTGCTATTACTCTTGTTTTAGTAGTTGTTGGTCTTTCATCATCTGTGATAATTCCATCATCCTCAATGCCATTTTCTTGCAATAATGATTTAAAAATAGAACCGTTACTATCATAACCGATTATCCCAATTGGAACAGCCACCGCTCCAAGTTTTAATAAATTTAATGCGCAATTTGCTGCTCCACCGAAACGGAAGAATTCATTTTCTACTTCAAGCACCGGAACCGGAGCCTCAGGAGAGATTCTTTTAACATCACCCCAATAATATCCATCCAGCATCATATCACCTATAACAGCTATTTTCTTTCCATCAAAATGTTTTTTTAGAGAAAGAAGGCGTTCATTTGAAATATCAACCATATTTATCCAGTAAATTTAGAAATGTAGATTTCAAAATAAGTATAAATTGAATGTAGTTAAAGCCCTGTTTTACAGGGCTTTAAAGGCAAGGGGTTGTAATTGCGAAATAAATAAAATCTTATTTAAGCAATACCATTTTTTTTGGAAAAAATCAATTAAGAGCAAGGTAAAGAAATAATCTCCACTGTTAAAGTAATAAATGTCTCTTTATTTGCTTTAATAAAATTTGTAAAGAAATGTATTAGGGAAAAAGTGAGATAAAATTATTCAGCTTGTTTGGGATCAATATTTATTTGTCTTTAGGCAACTTTTTATTTTTTGTTATAGACCACTCAGCAAGTCGATTTTCAATTCTGATTTTTATTAATCCTTCCCCGGTTCCGACCCACATACTTTCCCCATCAAATAAAAAACATAAGATGCTTGAGGAAGATATATCGAGCTGGTTTAAATCTACTTTTTTAAGCCTGCCAGTTAACCTGTTAACAAGAAACAAACCTTTGCCATATTCTTGTTTTTCAATTTTATCAAACTCATAAATACCTGCCCAAATATAATTGCCTGTTTTACCAAGAGCATAAATTCCGTTTGCGTCAAGCCCATCGACTTTAGAGATTCTGTTCCAGAAAAATTTTCTGTCATAAGAATAAATTCCACCTACATTGAATACAGGTTGCTCAGCAGTTACAAATTCATCAGTGCCAAACCAAACTCTATCTGCTTCAGGTAAAATATCTGAGACAGAAACTGCTTCACCTTCTTCATTGAATCCACGGTTTTTATTGGTTAGATATTTCCAGGCGGCAGCATCTGTAAATTTTTTCTTTTTATTATAAATATGGACACCCGATTCTGTGCCGAACCATATAAGACTGTCCCCATCCAAACTAATAGATTTTATGTTATTTGATTTTTGATCGTTCCCCTGCATCCTGTCTATATCTGAATAGTTTCTTGCTTTTAAATCATAACGTGTTACAAATCTGAATCGTCCGATCCATAAAACATTTTTCCCGGGATCATATTTTAATGAACGTATCCAGTTTCCGAATTGTCCGCCTTTAGCAAACTTCCTGGTACTCCAATGTTTCGTAAGTTTATTATAAATAAATAATCCGTCTGCTGCCCCAGCCCACACATAATTTTTACTTACTTCAACTGTGTAAAAAAAATCATTATCGAGATTAGCATTTTTAGTTGAAAAGTTTGTCCATTTACTTTCTTCGAATGAATAACGATAAATTCCCTGTCCGTATGTTGAAACCCACAAAGAACCATCATCTTTTGATATTCCTGTTACGGAAGCACCTTTTAAAAATATTTCTGAATCAATTGTTTGTGCTGAAATAAAAGTAAAAAACAGAATGGCTAAAAAGATCGATTTGAAAAATGGAAAGTTCAAAATATTCAATCGTTGTATAAAATAATTAATAGCTTTCTTCTTCCGAGGGAAAGGTACCCTTCCGGATATCCGAAATATATTCTTTAACAGCTTTACTAATCTCATTAGCAAGATTTGCATATCTTCGCACAAATCTCGGGTTGAAGTCTACATTAAGCGCAAGCATATCAGGAGTGACGAGTATTTGTCCGTCACAATGAATTCCCGCTCCAATTCCAATGGTTGGTATTTGAAGTGAACTTGTTATTTTTTTTGCAAGCTTTGCAGGAATTTTTTCCAATACTAACGCAAAAGCACCTGCCTCTTCTATCACCTTTGCATCATTAAAAATTTCATCAGCTTCCCCTTTTTCTTTACCTCTTTCTTTATATCCTCCAAACTGGTGAATGCTTTGGGGTGTCAAACCTATATGTCCCATAACCGGGATTCCATTCTCAGTAATTTTTCTAATTGTCCCGGCAATTCGCTTTCCACCTTCAAGCTTTACAGCACCAGCATGTGTTTCCTTCATAATTCTTCCGGCGTTTCTGAATCCTTCATCACTTCCGGGCTGATAAGACATAAAAGGCATATCAACAACAACCATTGCCCGGCTGACACCTTTAGTAACTGATTTTGTATGATAAATCATTTCATCCATAGTTACGGGCAGGGTTGTTTCATTTCCCTGGAAAACATTGCTTAGTGAATCTCCAACGAGAAGGATATCAATCCCGGCTTGATCCAACAATTTTGCTGTAATGAAATCATAAGCAGTGAGTGCAGTAATTTTGATCTTATTTTCTTTTAAAGCCGAGAGTGCTTTCGTGGTTATTTTTTTTATCTGTGATTCAGTTGACATTATTACATTAACCCGGAATTGTTAAATCATTTTTTCTTGAAGCAGTGGAGCTTTCAAATCTGATATTGAAATGTTCTTCAAATCCAGTTTTAATTGCTTCTGATAAAAATTCATAATCGACTTTAGTTCCTGTTATTGATTTAATATCAATCGTAGTGTTTTCAATTTCAAGTTTTAGACTATTCAAAACATCTGCCGGAAGATTTAAATAGTTAACAATTTCTAGATGTTTATTTCCACAAAGTATGGAGCCATGCTGAAGCAAAGACTTATTCATTTTTCTTTGTGCGCTTCCGACAAGTTTTTTCTTATTAAAATTCAATTCGTTTTTAGCTGTAGCTGCAAAGCATAATGCACTTTTTTCATCTTTATAGAACGATGGGAAATGTGGCTGCTCATTCTCCATTTCAACATCGGATAAATCAGAATTGAAAAATACCAGACCTTTTTTTATTGCCTTATTGATTTCTGAATAAAGTTGTTTGGATGATAAACCTCCCACAACAGGGTATGCAACTGAATAGGTTAATTCTTCAGCATGAAAAATTGCTCTTCCACCAGTAGGTCTTTTCACAATATCAAATCCATCAGCAATTGCTTTATTCTTATTAATAATTTCGAAGCCCTGATTTGCCCCTAATGAGATACACGATGGTTTCCAGAGGTACAACCTGAGAACAACTTCATCATTAGATAGAGATTTAGCTAATGCAATATCAAATTGCATATTTATTTCTCCGGTATTAAATCCCGAGTTTATGAATCGCCACTTCATTTACCGATAATTCCTCTTTTGCCTTCCTCTAAAAATTGAAGTAAATGTTCTATATACTTGCTTTGTGGAATTTCATTTTTGATTTTTTCTTTAGCCTGGGAAACATTATATGATTTATTATAAAGAATATCATAAGCTTTTTTTAGTAACGAAATATCCCCGGATGAAAATCCGCGTCTCTTTAATCCTATAACATTCAAACCAAGATAACGCGCAGGCATTTCAGCAGCAAGAATAAACGGCGGAACATCCTGAGTTATTCTCATATTCGTCGCTAACATAACATTTCTTCCAATACGGCAAAACTGGTGAATACCGACTAATCCACCAACTGTCACTTGCTGTTCTATATGTGTATGCCCTCCTAATTGTACACCATTTGCAATTATGCAATTGTCACCAACATAACAATCGTGTGCTATATGAGTATAAGCCATTAGCAAACAATTTTTTCCAATTTCAGATTTGCCGGTTTCTTTTGTGCCACGATGTAAAGTTACAAATTCGTGAATAACTGTATCGTCTCCTATGATAAATACCGATTCTTCATACCCAAATTTCAAATCCTGAGGAACATGAGCTACAGACACACCTTGTTTAATCTTTACACGATTCCCAAGTCTGGCTCCGTTATACAAAACAGCATGCGGTCCAATTTCACAACCATCACCAACGACTACATCATCTTCAATAATCGCAAACGGTCCAATAGTTACATTTTCAGCTATTGAAGCTTTTTTACTAACTATAGCGGCGGGATGAATAGTACTCATATTTTGGAAGAGTTTATTTAGTTTCTTTGCTTGGTTTATCGACAACTCCAGCCATAAATTCTGCTTCAGCAACAAGGTTATCATTTACGTAAGCTTTACCCTGCATTGTGGCAACTTTACTTCTTTTATTTATTAATTCAACTTCCATAAAAATCTGGTCACCAGGTACAACAGTTTTTCTGAATTTCACATTATTGATCTGCATGAAGTAAACAAGTTTTTGTTCCAGGTCAGGAATTGAATTTAAAAGAAGAACTCCACCAGTTTGTGCCATTGCTTCAACAATTAAAACACCCGGCATTACAGGATTACCTGGAAAATGCCCAGGGAAGAAAGGTTCGTTATAAGTAACTGATTTTACACCTACAACTCTTTTTTCAAATTCAAGATCAACTATTTTATCAACTAAAAGAAAAGGGTAACGGTGTGGTAAAATTCTTTCCAGGGCAGTGGAATCGAATATCACACCTTCTTTTTTAACAAATTGATATTTTTTTACAAGTTTCTTTTGCTGATATAGTTTGCGTACTTGTTTTGCAAATTGAACATTCGCAGCATGTCCGGGCCTGGCTGCTAAAATTTGTGCTTTAATAGGAGCACCAATCAATGCAAGATCTCCCATTAAATCAAGAAGCTTATGACGAACAGGTTCATTTTTAAATCTTAATATTTTGCTGTTTAATATTCCGTTATCACCTAAAGTAATTTTCTCCTGAATTTTTAATTTTGTCTGAAGTTCATTCAATTGTTTATCATCAAGTTTGCGGTCAACTATTACAACGGCGTTGTTCAAATCACCACCTTTAATTAATCCCTGTTCAGCCAACATTTCAACTTCACTTAAAAAACAAAATGTTCTTGCAGGTGCAAACTCATCAGCAAATTCTTTTTCAAGATCGAACAATCCTGTGTGCTGACTACCCAAAGCAGGGTTTTGATAATCAACCATTACACTTACTCTATAGTCATCCATCGGCAAAGCAACAATATCAATTTGTTTTTCATCATCGTGATACATTATTGTTTGATCAATTATTAAATAATCTTTTGGTGCATCCTGCTGCTCAAAACCAGCTTCACGCAGAGCTTCAACATATGGTAATGCACTGCCATCGATTACCGGAGGTTCTATTCCATCAAGTTCAATAATTATATTATCAATCTGCAAACCGACAATTGCAGCGAGAACGTGCTCTACTGTATGAACCTTAACTTCACCAACCCCCAAAGTTGTTCCACGGGAAATATCCACAACATTATCAGCAGTTGCCGTTATTTCGGGATTTCCACCCAAATCAGCACGGACAAATTTAATTCCGTGATTTTCCGGAGCCGGTTTAAATGTCATATAACATGTTGTTCCGGTATGCAATCCAACGCCGGATAATGAGACAGGTTTGGAAATAGTTCTTTGCAATTCTAACATTCGGGTTCCTGATTTAGTTAATACTATTTAAAGATTTAGGGAATGCAGAAAAATTAGTAAGATGACATTTAAGAACAAAATATTTCGCGGATGTAAATTAAGGATTAATTTTTGAAAGCTGTTCTTTCAGCTTTACTATTTCAGTTTCAAGATTTTTAATTTTTTCATTGTATTCGGGAAGATTCCTGATATGTGCCTCTATTCTTTTTGCTTTTCCGAATTCCTTTGCAGGGCTTCCAAAATAATATCCTGCTTTCGGGATAGATTTAGATACACCAGATTGTGCAATTAATACAACTCCGTCTCCAAGATCAATATGACCTGATAAACCAACCTGACCCGCAAGAATGCAATTGTTACCAACATTAGTGCTTCCAGAAATTCCCACCTGAGCTGACATCACAGTGTTTTTTCCCACAGACACATTATGAGCAACTTGGACAAGGTTATCTATTTTAACCCCACTTCTGATAATTGTTGAACCCATTGCTGCCCGATCAATAGTAGTGTTCGCACCAATTTCTACATCATCTTCCAAAACAACATTTCCTATCTGTGGTATTTTATGATAGACTCCATTATTATCAGTACTATAACCAAAACCATCGGAACCAACAACAGCTCCGCAATGCAAAATTACTCTTTTACCTAATTTGCAATTCTCGCGGATACTTACATTTTGATAAATCACTGAATCATCACCTATCTCAACATTTTCCAACAGAACCGAGTTGTGAAAAACTTTAACATTGTTACCTATTTTACAACCTGCCGAAATTACAACATTTTTTCCCAGCGCAACATTTTTTCCAATTGAAGCAGTTTCATGTACGAATGAAGTTTTATCAATTCCAGAGAGTAAAATTTCAGGTTTAAAGAAATGCATTGCGATCCTGGCAAATGCTTTTTCTGGCTGGTCCACTTCAATATAGGTTATATCATTGCGGGTTTTATTAAAATCTTTTTTTACAAGAATGGCACTGGCTTTTGTATTAATAAAATATTTTTGATAAGCAGGTAAGTATAGAAATGTAATACTGCCAGAGGCAGCTTCCTGAATTTTAGAAATGGAATTTATTTTTTCCTGTTCATTACCTGTTACAGTTCCACTTACAAAATTCGCTATGTCTCTAACTTTAATCTCAGACAAAATTTATTCCAATTTCAACTGTTCAAGCACTTTCGAAGTAAGGTCGTATTCTTCTTTTGCGTAAAGCATCATAACATCACCACTTCGATCAAAAACAAAATCAAGATCTTCATCAGCAGCAATCTGTTGAATTACATTAAAAATTTTATTTTGTATTGGCTTCATTAATTCATCCTGCTTCTGAAAAAGCTCTCCATTTGACCCGAATTTTTTTTCCCTGAAATCTGATGTTTTATTTTCGAGTGTAACTAGTTCTGCTTCAACTTCCGCTCTTGTTTGCTCTGTCATAATAAGTTTACGTTTTTCATAATCATCATATTTCGCCTTCCATTCTGCTTCCATTTTTTTTAATTCATTTTGCCAGTCTTGAATAAGCGCATCAAGTTTTTGTCTTGCATCCTTAACATCGGGAAGATTATCCATTATTGTGTCTGAATCTACATACCCGATTTTTAATTGAGACCAGGTTAATGTGGGTAGCAATGTGAAAAGAGCAATTAGAGAGATCAAATGTTTTTTCATAAAAACTCCGGAGAGAGAAATAATTTAAATAATTAAAGGTTCTTCCAAAAGATGAAAGAACCTTTTATTAAAAACAATTTAAAAGTATGGAACTATTTTCCTCTTTTAAGCTTATCAAGAACTTTATATGTAATGTCAAAAGCTGCGTCAGCATAAAGAAGAATAATGTCCCCGCTTTTATCAAATATAAATTGCATTCCTTCTTCCTTGGCAACTTCACCGATTGCAGCATAGATTTTTTGCTTAACAGGATTAAAAATTGCTTCCTGCTTCTGGTAGATTTCTCCATTTTGCTGTCCAAACTTTTTTTGCTGGAAGTCATAAATAGTCTGTTCCATTGCAACAACATCTTTTTGTCTTGCAGCTTTTTGCTCTTCAGTCATAGTTCCTTGTTGCTTTTGATAATTTGCAATTGCTTGTTGATATGCTTGTTTCATTGAATCAAGTTGTGATGTCCATAAATTAGTAAGAGCATCAAGATCGCTTTGTGCTTTAATGGCTTCAGGAAGTTGGTTAAGTATTACCTGTGAGTCAACATAGCCCAGTTTTTGAGATTGTCCAAACGAAAGAATTAATCCCGACAAAAGAAAAAGTATAATGATAAGATATTTTTTCACAACAAAGATCCTTTTTTTGTTTACAATTTTTGTAATTAAAATCCTCGACCAAATTGGAAGTGAAACAACCAGCCGGGTTTTTTTCCGTCAACTTCCATCCGGTCAAACCCATACCCGAGATCAAACCCAATAAGACCAATTGGGTTAATAAGCAGTCTGGCTCCAAAACCGACTGATCTTCTCATCCTAAAAATATCGGTTTTATCAAAACTTTCAAAAACATTTCCGGCTTCGGCAAATGTCAGAAGGTACAATGGAATAGGCTCTAAAGTTACAGCAAATCTTAATTCCGCACCGATTTTAGCGAATACTTTTCCACCAATAACATCACCTGCAGCGTTCTTTGGGCCAACGGTACGATCATCATAACCCCGTAAGGGAACAGTAGCAATGACCAAACCGTTTCCACCCATATAAAAATATTCGAAAGGTTGAATTGGTGTACCTTTTACAATTTCATCAATGTAACCAAAATTAGCAATTGTATAAAATGCAACCCGGTTAGTGTTGAAAAGTCTTTTGTACCATTCGGCTTTAAATTCGGATTTAAAGTAATCAACATCTCCAGGAAGAATTGGACCACCGGATAATTCCATATCAAGGCTGATACTTGAACCTGTTGAAGGAAAAATAGGATTATCAATATCACGTCTGCTTAAATTAGCTCCAAGAGTAAACTGGTTTGTTGTTCCTTCCCTGTAATAATTTTGACCGTTAATAACATTATTATATTGATATTTCAATCTACCTTGAGCATAGAAAAAATCATCTGGCCATTTTAGTCTTCTCCCAACCCTTAAAGTTCCTCCCCTTTGACTTAAATCATATACATATTGCTGCCGTGTATCAAAAAGTTCTAATCCAACTGATGTTGGTGTATCAAACATCCACGGTTCGGTAAATCCAATAGTAAAAGTTCTGTATATATTTCCAACGCCAAATTGCCAGTTCAGGTTTAATACCTGTCCGCCACCAAGTGTGAAAGGATTAGCAATTGAAAAATTTGTTAATGTAACTCCAATTGCACCACTAAATCCGAAACTTCCACTATAACCGACTGATGCATTCAGATAGTCACTTGATTTTTCTTCAACATTAAAAGTGACAGCTACAGAACTGTCATTTTCCAGCTTTGTGTCTATTCCGCTTGGGCCATAAAGTTTTTCTACATTAAAATACTGTAAGTTCGCAAGTTGTTGAATACTTCTGAATAATAACGCACGGTTGAAGTAATCACCCGGAACAGTATATAGTTCTCGCCTGATTACTTTATCCATTGTTTTATCATTTCCTTCAATATTAACATGAGAAATCCTGAATTGATTTCTTTCCTCAACTCTTATATCAACATCTATTGAATCATCATCAATTCTTTTTTCATCTGCCTGAAGATTAAAAGTCAGATACCCATTGTCCAGGTATAAGGCAGAAACATCTGTTTGAGATTCATTACCGTGAAGATTTTTCTGAAATTTATCGTAATCATAAATATCACCTTTGGCAAAATTTAATCGCTGAGTTAAAACAGCATCCGGGTAAACTGTATTTCCTGACCAGGAAATATTCCTTATTTTATATTGCGGACCCTCAAAAACATCCATAACGATTTTGAGATCCTGATTGTCATTATAATATATCAGAGAATCATCAAGAATTTCTGCATCCCTGTAACCATTTTTACGATAAAAATCTACGATCAGTTGTTTATCTTTTTTATAATCATTTGGTTTGAATTGAGCACTGGACCAGAACTTCCACCAATGAGCTATACTTGTCTCATCCATTTCTCCGGCAAGATCACCATCATCAAAAGCTTTGTTACCATTAAATTTAATTTCTCTTACAACTACTTCGTTACCTTCTTCAATGTTAAGTTTTAACAGTACCCTATCTTTAATTCTTGCAACAAGATTTGAATAGACGATATCATCTTTTTGATAATTCAAAATATAATCATCTGTTGGGTCATCCTGGTTTCGCCATGTAACATTAATTTCATCTTCAAGAGTATCTGAAAAAACAAAGTTATAGAGTGAAGATTTAATTACTGCATTCAAATAACCTTCTTTGGTATAAAGGTCTTTAACACGTTGCTTGAGTTTAGCAATTGCCTGCGGGGTAATTACTGTGCCGCGAAGAAACGTAACTTTTTCCTGTATATCATCTGTATCAATTTCATCATTTCCTTCAATTACAACTCTTTCCAAACGAGGGTATTCTTTAACTTTGATTAACAGAAAAACTCCCTCAGTAATTTCCCTGTCAATTAAAATTTGTATATCTGAAAAAATCCCGAGTGTCCAAAGTTTGCGGATAGCATTCAAAGTCTGATCACCAGGCACCTGGATTTCATCTCCTATCTTTAAACCGGATTGAGCAATAACTGTTGAGGGGTCAGTTTCTTTATTACCTTCGACTGAAACACCAAGTATTTTATAGGTCTTCTGATTTTCCTGTGCAAGACCGGCAAAAGATGATAGACACAATATTGTTAGTACTAAAAGCTTAAACAATTTCACTGGGGAGGTTCTGGGCATTCTTTTGACCTTTTTTATTCTTCATTATTTGCTCGCTGACTTTTCCAAATCTACGTTCTCTTTGCTGAAATGTTTTTATCGTTTCGTATAAATGATTTCTTGAAAAAGCCGGCCAGTAAACATCAAGTATAATAAATTCAGAATATGCAATTTGCCACAACAAAAAATTGCTCACTCTGAATTCGCCGCTTGTTCTTATAACCAAATCGGGATCGGGTATATTATTGGTTGTTAAAAAATTATCAACAAGATTTTCTGTTATCTCTTCGGGTTCAATTTTTTTATCAGCAACAAGGTGTGATATACTCCTGATAGCCTTCACAAGTTCCCACCTTCCACTGTAACTTAAAGCAAGATTTAAGACCATCTTCTTATTGTTCTTTGTTCGTTCAATATCATCAAACAATTGTTTTTGAACTTCATTTGGTAATGATTCCAAATCACCGATGCACGTTAATTTAATATCATTATCATTTAATTCATCAACGCGGTCTTTCAAGCTTTTCAACAGCAAGCGCATTAATGTAGAAACTTCCTCTTTAGGTCTTTTCCAGTTTTCAGTTGAGAAAGTATAAAGGGTAAGATACTTCACTCCAATTTGCGCACAAGCTTCAACAATATCACGGACAGTTTCAACACCTCTTTTATGCCCGGCAACTCTGGGTAGCCCTCTTCTTTTTGCCCACCTACCGTTACCGTCCATTATTATAGCAATGTGGGAAGGAATATCCCCTGACTTCTTCAGTTCTTCTTGCTGTAATTTATCTGTTATTGACTCTTTTTTACCCAACGCTTTATTAAATCTTCATTAAGCGTGTAAAGTTATGTGTACATTAAAATAAAATCAAGGTAGGTATACGTGCAAAAGTTTAGTGCCTAAATAAGAATAAGAACTATTCCTGCAAAATTAGAGGCTTTAAGTACAAAAGGATTGGTCAGGCAAAGAGAATTTTTTCTTTTCTTCTTTTTCGTTTCAGAGGAAAGTTGTCTTCCATAGGGATCTGGATAAACTTAATATTTTTTTGAACTTCAACAGGTAGCGAGTTAATAACAATTTTTACCTGTTTAACGAATAAATTTGGAACACCAATAAAGAGCTGAACCGGTTCGTTTGTTTTTCGTGTGTGGCGGGTTGCAAGATATAAAATCTTTTCCTGCAGGTTATTATTAATTAAATCATTTTTATTAATAGTTATTCCGATTGCGTACTTATTTTTTAATCTCGCTACAACATCAATATCGAATTTACCTACTTTTGTCGGCTCGGGTAAATAAGTACCGTATTTCCTGTAAACCGTAAAGAAGCCATGCTTCCAGAAACGGTTTACCAATAAATCAATATTTCTTCTTTCGTGCGTTTCCATTTTCTTTCTTCTTATTAAACTGCCTGTGGAATTATCGGTATCACAGGTGAAAATTTTGTTGTATTAATAATTTTAATATTTGCGATTTTTGCGAAATCAAATTTCCTGATCTCGTTTGTCTGACTAACTTTTCCGTAAATGACTTTTTTGCCGTCTTTATTGTAAGTGATGTAATACGGTTCGATGAATGTCTCTTCCAGACCATAAAGAAACTTCAAATAATTTCTTTTACGAATTGCATCAAGAAAAATATTTGACTTCATAACGGGCTCCTTTCTAATTAAAAATTCTGACAACGCTTTTTACTTTTCCGGCAACTGAAAAATCACTCAGGTTCGTTACTTCGATTGGCTCGTATTTTTCATTTGCAGGAATAAGCCTGATTTTATTTTTTATGATTTCTAATTTTTTAACTGTTGCTTCATCTTCTAATAGCGCAACAACAATATCACCATTAATTCCTTTTTCCGAAGGTGAAACAATTACAATATCCCCGTCAAAAATTCCTTCATCGATCATACTATCTCCACGGACTTTTAAAGCGAATGCATCTTTCGAATTTTTGATCATTGAAGGATCGAGAATAAGCGAACCTTCAATATTTTCTATTGCAAGAATCGGAGAGCCGGCAGCAACTCTACCAACAATGGGAACCGAAATAACAGAGCTGTTAACCTGGATTGTTGATTCATCCTGATTTTTGGTCAGGCAAATTCCGCGACTTGCATTGCTTTCAACTGAGAGATATCCTTTTTTCTCCAATGCTTCAAGATGCCTTTTTACACCAAAAGTTGAGGAAAGCTCAAACTCTTTTGCTATTTCCCGCAAAGTTGGCGGATATCCGGATTCCTGTATAAAATCCTGGATAAATCCTAAAATTTGCTCCTGGCGTTCGGTTAATTGTTTTTTTTCTGCCGAATTGAAGTTTATTTTGTTCATTTAAGTAGTGCTCATTTGTTCACTGCAAATATAGTGAACGGATGAGCACTTGTCAAGAGGGGAATGAAAA
The DNA here is from genome assembly GCA_963822905.1 of uncultured Ignavibacteriales bacterium. Classification (GTDB taxonomy): domain Bacteria; phylum Bacteroidota; class Ignavibacteria; order Ignavibacteriales; family Ignavibacteriaceae; genus CAWGJF01. The sequence goes on along the minus strand of CAWGJF010000001.1, from coordinate 894,846 downwards.
ATATACGATTTGAATTATTTAATTTTGATTATTAAGATTAAATCGGAGGAGATAAAATGGAAATACTTCAAATTGTTAATATTGTTGTACTTACACTAATATCAATTGGATCTATTTTTTATAGAAGCTATTTTCAAGAGATGGGAACACTTTCCGCAAAGATTCAGCGTTTGGATGAGCTTACAACGAAAGTAGAATCAATTAAATCGTTATTTGAAAAAGAAAAGATTCGATATTCATTATATCATCAGAAGCGTATACAAGTAATAGACAGAAGCGTATACAAGTAATAGATAAACTTTATTCATATCTAAATGAAAGTATTTCTTATCTTAATAATTTAATCACTCCTTTGAAATATGCAGATCGTATTTCTCTAGAACAAAGAAAAACTCAGACTTCAGAATCTATTGTTAAGGCTCAGAATTATTTTGCTAAAAAGAGAATTTATTTTGATGATCCAATGCAGGTAAGATTAGAATCATTATTTTTCGCAATTAGAAATTCACTAATTGATTATGATGTTGCTCAAATGTATGAAAAAGGCAGTTCAGATCGTTCTGAAAGCTGGAAATCAGCAATTGTAACAATTGAAAAACAAGCGGAACCAATATTCAGAGAACTTGAAATTGAATTTAGAAAACTCATTTCCGGAGAAGAATAAGAACTGTATTTCCATAAAGGAATTTAGAAAGAAATTGGAAAGGGAAATAGGCATAATGTTTTTTATTTCACTTCAGAAAACTTATAGGCAGGATCAAACAAATGAAAAAGTTTTCTTCCAATCTCGTAGTTGCCATAAATTCCTGAGAAGTTTTCCTCGCCGGGACCTTTTGCAAGCACAGCAACAACTCCTGCGGTGTGATCTTTGGAAACAAACTTTAAATCGAGGTTACTTCCATCGAGATCACCACCAGTAATCGCCATTCCGCCTGTTTCGTGATCTGCAGTTATAATAATAAGAGTGTTGCCGTCTTTTTCAGCAAAATCGAGTGCGGCTTTTACAGCAGTTGTAAAATCTTTTACTTCACTTAAAAGATAATCTGCATCGTCATCGTGTCCGGCCCAGTCAATTTGCGAGCCTTCAACCATCAACACAAATCCATCAGGATCCTGCGAAAGATTTTTGAGTGCGATATTTGCCAATTGCCCTAAAGAATAATTTCGTTCTGGAGCTTTTGGCAATCCTACAGGTGCAAAAAGTGCATAAAATTTTTTATGTGTATTACTTTTCTGCAATTCATCAAAATTATTATAAAACTCATACGAATCTGATTTAAGCTGTTCTACCAGGTTATTATTATCTTTTCTTTTGCCGCCTGCATTTTCAGGAAGGAAAAAATCCAAACCACCGCCAATAACCAGGTCGGTTCCGGATTGCGTAAACTGGTAAGCAATTTTATCTTTATCATACCTGCTTTTATCGTGTGCAATAAAACAAGAAGGAGTTGCATCGGTAACATCACTTGTGACAACAACACCGGTCGAGAGTCCCAGGTTTCTTGCAAATTCAAAAATTGTATTGAGAGGTTTTTCATCAGGAGTAACTGCATCCATTTTATTGTTTGTCCTGTAGCCTGTTGCTATTGCTGTTGCACCTGCAGCAGAATCGGTAACTAATTGATTTGCGGATTTGGTAATTGAAAAACCGATTGTCTTAAATGAGTAGAACGGACTTAAAGGATCCGAAAGAAGAGAAGTGCTGATGTAATTAATTCCCATTCCATCACCAATCAAAATGATGACGTTTTTAGGTTTATTCGCTGCACCAGCACTAAAATTAATAAAAATGAAAAAAGAGAGAATCAGGAATAACCTGAACAACCTCAAGAAACTTCAACTCCCTTCTTTTCAACAGTCATCAGCCAATTGTGGATATCTTCTTTTAATCCATAATGAATGGAAGTGATTTCTTCAAACAATTTCAGATCGAGATCTGCAGGTTCGCCACCATTAATTTCCATTGTTTTATCATTATAAGTCAGCCAGCCGACAGAAGAAATTATTGCAGCTGTACCGGTTCCGAAAACACTTAATAAGTTTCCTTTTTTGTGAGCTTCAACTAATTTCATCAATTGAAATATCTCTTTCTACAATATTCATATTCCATTCTTTTAAAATCTCTATAACTGATCGTCTTGTAATTCCCGGTAAAATACTGCCATTAAGTTTCGGCGTTACGATTTCATCTTTCATATTAATAAAGATGTTCATTGTTCCGACTTCTTCAATGTTCTTTCAAATTTATTGCATCAAGCCAGAGTACTTGTGTAAATCCTTTTTTCATTGCTTCTTCACTGGCAAGTAAACTTGCAGCATAGTTTGCCGGAGTTTTGCATTCGCCCAAACCTTTTCTTACGGCACGAACAAATTTATCCTGCACAAGAATCTTAACAGGCTTAAATCCTGAAGCATAATATGTTCCAACCGGGGAAAGCAGAATTATAAACTTATAATTTTGTGATGGTCTAACTCCAAGGAAAGGATCAGCGCCAAAAATAAATGGTCTGATATATAATGATTCGCCTTTCTTTGATGGAATCCAGTCTTTCTCAATTGATACTAATTCCCTCAATGCTTCAATAACAAAATCAACATCAACTTCAGGAATACAAATTCTTCTGGATGAATTATTGAGTCCTTTCAAAATGTTTGTCCGGTCTGAACAAAACAATCTCACCGTTTTGCTGATGGAAAGCTTTCATCCCTTCAAATACTGCCTGACCATAATGGATAAACATAGTAGCGGGATGAATCCCAATTTGTTCAACGGGTTTTATTACAGGGTCGTGCCATCCCTTATCAGGAGTGTAATCCATCATAAATAAATGATCAGTAAATATTTTTCCAAAACCAAGGGTTTCAGGAAGAATTACATTATTATTTTTTTCTTTCAGGATATATTTAATTTTTTCCATGATGAGACCTATATTTTATTATGAAGTGCAAAATTTCCCCAATCGTTAATATGAATTTAAAAGAAAATTTGAGAAAAAAAATCCTTAAAAATTTAATTATTAATACTTAACAATAATTTCATTCACAAAATCAGAATAAAGCCATCCAGAGAACGTAATCAAGAATTAAAATCATAGCAGCAGATAATACAAATGAACGAATTGTTGACTGACCAACGCCTTCCGCTCCGCCTGTCGTTTGAAATCCAATATGACAACCGAGCAGTGCTGTAACACATCCAAATGTTATTGTTTTAATGAGACCGGCAGTCATATCAGAAAATACAAAAAACTGCTTTACTGATCCGAAAAAAACATCGAATGAAACGCCAAGAAAATAATTTGCAACTATATATGCTCCAAGAATTGCAATAAAATTTGCAAAGAGAACCAGTATTGGCATCATTAAAACCGAAGCAAGTACCCTTGGCATTGCAAGATATCTCACCGGATCAATTGCCATAATTTCAAGTGCATCAATTTGTTCTGTAACTTTCATTGTTCCAAGTTCGGCTGCAATTGAAGCACCAACACGACCGGCAATTACAATTCCAGTTAGAACCGGAGCTAATTCCGTTATTATTGCTCTGCTTGTTGTTGCACCTAAAAATGATAAAGGAGCCATTCCTTTTAGTTGATAAGCAGCCTGCCATGCAGCCACTGCTCCAGTGAAAATTGCAATGATTAAAACCAGTGGAAGCGAATCAACACCAATGTGTTCCATCTGGAAAAAAACCTGTCTTCTTGTCCGGATCAGATTTTTAAGATTATTAATTATCCGGAAAAAAAGAATTGAAATTTGTCCGAACTCTCTTAAAAATGAAAGAACAACTGATCCAAACCACTGTAAAAAGTTTGCCATATCTTTTTATTTAAATCGTATAAATTTCAACCTTAATTTACAAATTTCGATGCATAAGTTGTTATTCTGATTTATGAATAGTGTACCAAAAAATCATATTTATTAATTGTTAGGCATCATATTGAGACAAAAAAAAATTATCCAAAAATTGTCGTCAGAAAAAAATCATTCCTTAAAAAATAGCTATTTATTTTTCCACCTCTTAAAAAGCTTAATATTTTTGAGTTTTATAAAGTTTTAAATTCAAATTGTACTATGAATTGACACTTATTTAAATCAAAATATAACCTGATAATGTCGAGCTTTATAGTATTAATATTGCATTATTATTGATGTAAATAACTAAAATTAATTAGTGGGCGAAACCAGAAGGGATAAAAATGAAAACATTGGGGGCTCCCTTCCAGACACAATTTATGGAAGAGAAGCTATCTAAATTTATAGAACAGGCACCGGTAGGCATAATTACTTTTTCAAAAGAAGGTATTATTGATTATGTCAACCAGAATTTCCGTGATTTTTCAATTCTCTATGAACTTGAAACAACACCACTCCTTGGTAAAAATATTTTTAATATAGATATTTTCCCTTCTACTCAGTTAACCAATGAGCTTCAGGAACTTACAAAAGGTTTTCCGTTCGAAAAGGAATTAAAACACATTCATACAAAGGATGGCAGAGAGATTACTCTGATAGTTAAGGGATCCCCATTCTCCGATAATGAAAATATACTTGGTGGAATTTTATTAATTGAAGATATAAAAGTTCTTATTACTTCAAGACAATCAGTACAGTTTAAAACCGAATACATTGAAAAGGCTATAGAAAAAGCCAATGACTTTTTAATTGTCGTCAACCACGAAGGAGATATAAGGTATTCTACAGGAAATATTTTTGAAAAGACAGGATTAAGACATAATGATATTTCAGGGAAGAATACTTCTCAGGTTTTTAGTGAACAAACAGATGCTGCTATTAAGGATAACATTAAAAAAGTTATCGAGACAAAAAATCATGTGTTTGAAAAATTAAAAATAGACTATAATACCGAACACAGAATTTTTGAATGCAGAATTGAACCGATGTTAAACAGTTATGAACAGGTAAGATATTTATATTTATTTTTTAATGACAAGACCAGTGAGATATCACAAAGCTCTACTCTCAGGGAACAGGTAATAAATTATGCCTATTATAAAACTGCCAGCGAAAAACTGAACCAGGCATTAATAACTCTTAATAACGATGGCAATATTGTATACTGGGATAAAAGATCCGAACAAATTTTTGGATTATCTTCAGAGCATGTTCTCGGCAAGTTTATTGGGGAAGTTTTTGAAGCATTCACTAAAGATTACTTTACAACATTACGAACAGATATCGGTCTGATTGATTATCATAAAGTTAATGTCAACTTTTTTGATGATGATCACCAGAAACGATCTTATGAATTCAGGTTTGTCCCTGCCATTTCGGAAGGTGAAGAAATAATAATTCAATGCGTTGAAATAACAGATATTCTGAAAGAAAAAGATGAGATAATAAAATCAGAAAGTTTTTTGCAGCAAGTTATTACTAATACTGATGAATTGATTTTTATTACTGATTCTTCAGGTCATCTTGAATATATGAATAAACAGTTGTTAAATCTTCTGGAACTTACTGAAGAAGAACTAAAAGAAATTCACCTTGATGACATACTATCACCTGAAACATACAAGTATAACCGGGTTTTAGTACTTGATGAATTGTTAAACAATGAAAAAGAAGAAACCAAAATTTCCATCCTGAAAAAATCAGGTGAAGTTATTGAATTACGTGGGAAATTTAAGTCGGTAAGTGATGAGAAATCATTCAGTAGAAAACATATCGGTTACTTCAACGAAATTAAAGAAAGGAAATACACTCAGTCTGAAGGATCATTTTACTCTTCTTTATTCGAGTCTTCCCTGGATGGAATTGCTGTTGCAGTTGATGGGAAAATATTAGTTGCAAATCATAATTTTACTTCAACATTTGGTTATGACACAAATTCGGATCTAGAGAATAAAGATCTGTTAGATTTTGTTTCAAACGACGACATTCTAAGAGTAGCCGAATTTTTCAGACTTAAGGAACGGAACAAATTTGCTCCGGATAGATTTGATTTTCTTGCAAAGAAAAGAGATAATTCGTTGTTTTATTGTGAACTTACAATTTCAACATTTCAGCAGGAAGAAAAAACTTATCTGTCAATATTGACAAGGGATGTAACCGAAAGAAAGCGTTCGCAGCGAGCAATAAAAGAGTCTGAAGAAAAATACAGGAACATTACTGAAAACATAGATGATTTTCTTTTCACATTTGAAAGAGTTGGCAGAAATTTAAGACCATTGTTTTATACCGTTGCTGTTGAAAAAATTACAGGATATTCACAGTCTGATTTTCTTAGCGACACTAAATTATTTTTGAAAGTTATTCACCCGGACGATTTTACATTATTGAAAAAAAGAGTAAGCGCATTCATGAAAAATCGTTACCAGTCATCGAATGAATTTGAATTCAGGATAATTAATAAACAGGGTAATATTGTCTGGATCAGGAATAAAATTAACCTCATACGGAACTCTTCAGGCGGCATACAAAAAGTCTATGGACTTGTAAGCGATATAACTTTAAAAAAGCGTGCAGAAGAAGATCTAAAACAATCTGCAGAAAACCTTAAAAAATTAAATGAAACAAAAGACAGGTTTATTTCTATTGTTTCGCACGACTTAAGAACTCCATTCAGTTCAATTTTGGGTTTTACTGATTTGCTTTCAAGTGATGAATCATTAAGTGATGAAGAACGTAAACAATATGTAAAATATATCCAGGAATCTTCAAAGTCTATGCTTGCTCTTGTTAATTCGTTGTTGGATTGGACAAGATTACAGACAGGCAGAATAAAATTTGAGCCGCAAAAAATTGAAGCAAAAATACTTGTGGAAAAATCAATCAACACAATCTCTGGAACTGCATTTCAAAAAGGAATAAAAATCTTATCTACTGTTGGTGATGAATTTTCTGTTTTTGTTGATAAAAACCTGATTCACCAGGTTTTCAATAATTTAATTTCTAATGCAATTAAATTTACCGACAAGGGTGGATTAATAACTGTCTCAGTAAAACCATCATCTTCAATTAGATTTCTTGAATTTACAGTAAAAGATACCGGGCGTGGAATAAAGCCAGAAAACCTTGAGAAACTTTTTAACCTGGATTCAAAATACTCCTCCGAGGGAACTGCTGGTGAACGTGGAAGTGGTTTAGGTTTATCACTTGTAAAAGAAATTATTGAGAAACATGGAGGAAAGGTAAGTGTTAAATCAAAATATGGAGAAGGTTCAGAATTCGCATTTACACTTCCAATAGCCTCAGAAAATATTTTAATTGTAGATTCGAATAAAACTGACAGGATTCTTTATTCAAAAATTCTAAAAAATATAACTCCGGATTATTCAATTGATATTGCATCCAACGGGAAAGAGGCTCTGGAAAAAATATCATCTTCTCCTCCAGCATTAATCATAACAGAACATATAATGCCCGAAATGAATGGTTACGATTTTGTAAAAGAATTGATTAAAAGTGAGGCAATTAAAACTTCACCAGTTATTGTATTAAGCAGCAGCATCGATAGAAATTCTACTGCTGATTATGCAGATTTGGGAATTGAGTATATATTTCAAAAACCGGTTGATCTTCGAAACTTTAAACAATCTGTAGAAAAAGCTCTTCGCAAAGGAATGAGTATTCAACGGTAGTTTAAATTATCCTGTATACATACCAGTTTTTGACAATTTGCTCAATGTAGATAAAATCATTGGGTGAGATCAAAGGTAAAGTACCACTTTCAGAAAAGATATATCCAACTTCACTATTTCCGACAGAACCAATTGGGATAAAAATACTCCCGGGTAAACTCTGTTCTTCAAAGATTCCTTTCAGTCCAAATTTATGAAGCAGCTTATCTGCTTTTTCTTTTTCAGAAGATTTATAGAATTGAATTAATTTTGAATAACCGGATAAATTTTCATTTAGATGATCTTTCAAAGTTTGATCATCACTCGTCATTAGTTTTAGAGTTTTTAAAAGAGTTTCCTCTTCCACTTTAGAATTTTTTAATCCTGCCAATGAATCCCGCACGGAATAGATATAACCAGGCAAAATGAATTTTCTTATTGCAGAAATCTTCCATCCGCTATCATTAACTAAATAGCAATAAAAATTTGCGCTGGTTCCTTCTTTTTTAATATTAATATTATAGACTGCTCCTTCTTTTGTCGATTGCAACGGATAAAAATTTACTTCTGCTGATCCAGCCAATTCTTCGCCGATTGAGGAGGCTTTAGCTTGAGCAGCCATTTCATCGGCCAGGTATTTTTCTTTACCGGGAAATGAATTGTCTTTGAAATATTTCTCAACCAGTTTATCAGGATTTATTCCTGGTTGCGCAAAAAGTAAGACAGGAATTGTAATGAAAAGTAATAAAAATATTTTCATAGTTCTATTTTTTTAAAAGTACATAACCAGTAGTCGGTTCAACATTCAGTTTTGAGTTTACAACATTAATCTCATCAGTTCCTGCGGAAGTGCCATTTACAATAACTGACCAGTTTCCATCCGGCAAAATAAACTCTTCTGATTTTTTTCTATCAGAATTCATCAAAACCAGAAACTCTCCATTTTTATATTTTAGTCTATAACCAATTGCGAACGGATTATCTTTTATTTGAAAGAATTGAACATCACCATAACTTGCTCTACGGAATGCATCAAACTCTTTTCTAATTTTTATTAATCCCAGGTAATAATTTAAAAGTTCAAAATTGATTTCAGCGTGATTATAATTAATATAATTCGTCTCGTTATCCTTGTCGTAGCTATTATCGTCAATCATTCCTTTACGTGAATCATCGACCCTGATATTTTCAGGTATCACTTTTGTTCTTGCAAACTCCTGTCCCGAATGAATCATTGTAATTCCCCGGGATGTGAACAGAAACAAAGCCGCCAGCTTATTCAATTTCAATTGAAGCGGAGTAAGCTTTACCATTTTATCCACATCCGTTATCACTTCATCTTTTTTAACATCTCCCAAACCAAGGCGGATAAAATCTCCGATTGTATAACCGTCGTGCGATTCTAAATAATTAACAGTAGTTTGCGGATCTTTGAATAATCCTAAAGTATCTTTTAATAAAGTTCCGTTCACATAAGATTTTATTCTTTCGGGATTGTTATTGCCGTACCAGTCTCCGAATATCCATCCTAAACCGTTAAATGGATTCTCACCTTTTATTCCATTACGGATCTGATCATTCCATGCACCCCATCCGCGGACGGAAAAACCGGCAGGATCATAACCACCACCCCACGGCTCACAAACAAAAACAACATAAGGATTTATTTTCTTTGCTTCATAAATTATTTTTTCTATTGTTTCCCAATCGATGAGTTTCCCAAGATCAAAACGGAATCCGTCAACGTGATATTCTTTCATCCAGTAAAGAATGCTTTCAACAATTAATCTTCTTACCATTGGTCGTTCGGTTTTCAGATCATTACCGCAATAACTTTGATGTAATATAATTTCCGTTCTCATCAAGTCTGAAATAATATTCTTTATCAATCTGCTTTAAATTTCCAATTTCATATTCTGAAAGATGATTGTAAACCACGTCCATTATCACACCGATTCCTTCATGGTGGAAATGATTTTACCATATCTTTAAAATCATTCACAGCTTTAGCATCTGTTCCGCTCCATTTGTTAAATTCAAACTTTCTTGTGTTCTCTGCATAATAAGTTTCAGGTGCAAAGTAAGCTCCGGTCATATAGCCCCAATGATTCCTTTCATAGGGATTCCATGAGTTGAACTTTCCATTTGAAGAATCTTTAAACGGTGCTTCAACATTTCCAAATTCTTGAGCCGGTAACAGCTCTATAGTATTTACTCCGAGTGATTTTATGTAATCTAATCCGCCGCGTTTTCTTTTTTCTATTAAGCCTTTATACGTTCCTCTTTCTCTCACACCTGAGCTTTCGTGTTCTGTCATATCGCGAATGTGCATTTCATATATAATTAAATCACGCCAGTCACGTTGAATCCAGTTGTCGCCTTCCCAGTTGTAATTATTTTCTTTGACTACAATTGCTAATCTCGGGTTAAAATAAGTATTGAAGCTGGCAACAGCTTTTGCATAAGGATCAACACAAATTACTTTTCCTGATTCCAGATCATTGGAATGTTTTACTTTGTATCCATAGAATAATCCGTAATGCTCGCCATCAAGAGAAGCTTCCCATATTCCATTTTCATCACGCTGCATTTCATATTCTTTTTGATTAGGATCTTCAGGAGAGTTCTTTGTAACAAGGATTACCATTTCGGCATTCGGTGTAAACAATCGAAAAAAAGTTTTTCCGTTTTCCACAAACGAGCCAAGTTTTTTATCCGAATAAATTTTATTCAGTTTATCATTTCTTTTAAGAAATTCAACCTGCCCATCCGTCAAGCGGGTTTGTTTATCTGTTAAACCAGGTTTGGTTTTTGCCGGAGTGTAAAAATCTTTGCTCATGGTTGCCATAATTGTGAGTATTATAATTGTATAAATAAATACTTTTGGGTTCATCAATTCCCCTGCCAGATAATTGGTTTTAATTCATTCCAAAATGAATTTTGTCTCGGGTTAATGCTATTCACTTGCATAAATCTCTCCATCTACAACCGGGGTTACACATATTAAAGGATGCTCAGGCACATTGAATTTTGTAAAAATTCCCTCGAACAGTTCAAAGTGCATTCCTCGCTTTTCGAGTTTATGAAATCTATTATAATTCATAAACTTCCCTTCTTTGTCTGTAGGCGCATCAAAGTGATATGCTTTTTCAAAATCTGCCCTGGCTTTGCTCTTTAAAAATTTTATTTTTGCCTGGTCACCTTCATCACTTCCATATGCAACTGCACGGAATTCTTCCACAAAGTTGTTATTAATCACCAGATATACGTTCAGGATTGTCTCTCCCATTTTCCTTTCTTGAGTTATAAATACAAACAAAACTTAGGCAGACCGCATACACAAATGCAAACTTGCACATTATACTTTCGATTGCAGAGATAATAGAATAAGATCCGGAAAACATTAATGAAAATGCAAGCAGAACTGGTAAACTAATCATTATCCCACCAAAGAGTAAAACTTTCGCAATTAATTTTGGTTTTTCATCGCTCTCTTTTTTAATGAATAAGATGAGCAGAACAATTGAAACCAGAATCGGTAAATAATAAAACACACCAAAAAGATCACCAATCGGATAATGATATGTTGCATATAAAACTGTGCAGCTTGTTACTTGAAACTCCGGTACGATAAAAGAGTAGTATATAAGAAAAAATAGTGCGGAAATGAAAAATAAATATTTGAGCTTGTTCGTCGAAGCCCTGTCGGATGTGAGTGTGAGAACGAGAAGTAAATTTAAAGGTGGCAGAAAACTTATATCAATAAATGCAAAGAATGGGAAAATTGGTTCTTGCAATTCAACACCGCACATTAAAAATTCCAGAAACTGGTAACCGGCAAGCAAAGCAATCATAACAACTGCAATGTTTCTGAATTTACCTGCTTTGGTAAACACAAAAACATTTACAAGCAGGATAACTTCAATACAGGCAAGCAGAAGAGAAACTATTCCGTTCCAGTTCATACTTTATTCCTGAAATGTCATTGCGAGGAGCATAGCGACGAAGTAATCTATAAAATTATTATGAGCTTTCTACATCCCGATAAATCGGGAATCGAAACGACAATTTCCTCTTATACTTTTGGCCCTATCATATTTTCCGGTCTGACAACTTCATCAAACTTTTCTACAGTAAGCAATCCAAGCTCAACTGCTGCTTCTTTAAGGGTTTTATTTTCTGCGTGAGCTTTCTTTGCAACTTTTGCAGCGTTGTCATAACCGATATGAGGATTCAGTGCTGTTACCAGCATCAGCGAATTTTCAAGATGCTTTTGTATGTTATTTTTATTTGCTTCAATTCCAACAACACAATGATCTGTAAAGCTTTCGCAGGCATCTGAAATTAATCTAATTGAATTAAGCACATTGAAAATGATTAAAGGTTTAAATACATTAAGTTCAAAATGTCCTGTTGCGCCGCCAATATTTACAGCGACATCATTTCCAAAAACCTGTGCACAAACCATTGTCATTGCTTCTGATTGTGTCGGATTTACTTTGCCAGGCATTATCGAAGATCCCGGTTCATTTGCAGGAAGACTAAGTTCACCAATTCCACAGCGTGGACCAGAACCAAGCAGCCTAATATCATTTGCAATTTTCATTAAGGAAGCTGCAAGTGTTTTAAGTACACCTGAGAATTCAACCATTGCATCGTGAGTAGCAAGTCCTTCAAATTTATTTCTCCCGGTAATAAACGGTTTGCCGGTAAGCTCAGCAATCTTCTGTGCAGATTTTTCAGCAAACTCGTGATGTGTATTTAAACCCGTTCCGACTGCTGTTCCGCCAAGTGCAAGTTCATACATTCTTGGCAATGCTGCGTTAATTCTTTCAAGTCCGTTTGTTAACTGCTGAGTGTAACCTGAAAATTCCTGTCCTAAAGTTAAAGGTACAGCATCCATCAAATGTGTTCTTCCGATTTTAATAATTATCCTGAACTCTTCGGATTTCTTCTGAAGAGCATCTCTTAATTTTGTAACCATTGGAATTAATCTTCTGTGAATTTCTTCAACCGCTGCAATGTGCATTGCTGTAGGAAAAGTATCATTTGAAGATTGTGCTTTGTTAACATCATCGTTTGGATGGATTGGTTTTTTACTGCCAACTACTCCACCAGCTAATTCGATTGCCCGGTTTGAAATTACTTCATTGGCATTCATATTTGTCTGTGTTCCGCTGCCTGTTTGCCAGACAACTAATGGGAAATGTTCATCGAGCTTACCTTCAATAACTTCGTCGGCGGCTTTAACAATTAAATCTGCTTTTTCTTCTGGCAATGTTCCAAGTTCAAGATTTGTAAGTGCTGCTGCCTTTTTCAGGATACCAAGTGAACGAATTAGTTCACGCGGAAATTTGTCACCCCCGATTTTAAAATTCATTAATGAACGTGCAGTTTGTGCTCCATAATATTTATCTTTTGGAACCTGCATCTGTCCCATGGTATCGGTTTCAATTCTGAATTCCATTTTAATCTCCCTGAATTAATAATTATTACTAATCAATGGTTTAAACTAAATGAAATTTATTACTAAATCATTTTTCCCGATAAAGAAATATTGGAATAGTTTTATTTCTGTCCTGCAGCAAAAATGCAGCTTACAGGCTTCATTGTTTTTAAGTCAATTTCAATATTTTTTAATCCAGCTTCCTTGAATTGTTTCTTTGTCTGTTCAGCTACTTCTTTTACCTGATCTTCCGATTTTACCCAACGAGGTTGAAAAACCATTACCAATCTTCCACCAGGTTTAAGTAAAGAATAAAGTTCAACAAATTCTTCGACAGGATTTTTCCAGAAAAAATGCACATTGCTTCCAAAAATAATATCAAAATAATTTTCAGGATAATTTAAATCATAGACTGTTCCGCATTCCATCTTGGCTCTATTTTCATAAATATATTTTTGATTTTTACTTTCCGCTTGCCTAAGCATAACTTCCGAATGATCAATTCCACCAATAAAACCTGTTGTTAATTTTTCAGCAATTCTCATAAAAGTCGAGCTGGACCCGAAACCTATTTCAAGAATATAGTCTGATGGTTTTGAATTCAGCTTTTCTATTGTCCAATTTGATCTTTCTCTATTATTAATCGACATCACCCTGCCGACAAGACTTCCTAGAACCCCGGTAGGTTTATGGAATTGCTTAAGTAGATTCTGTTTTATTCCCATTTGGCATCTCCTTCTTCATCTGCTTTTATACTTTTATATAAATAACTTCTTCCCTTTAGTAAAGACGAGAAAGATGGGAAAATATTTTAAAGAATGGTAAATAAAATAAAGGCACAGAGTTTCCCATTTGTTCCTTTTATAAATTTAGTGGCATTAATTTTCGGTAATTTATTTTACGTTGAAATATCCGCAAGTGCCTGTTAAGTGTTCACACTTACTATTTAACTCTTATCTTTCGTTACACTTTTTGTTAATTCAATAAAAACATTGAGAGGGTTATTTTTGGGTAAGCAAGTTTATCAAATCTTTTTCCGATTTTTTAACAGCAATAAAATTAGGACCGATAAAATCTTCATATTTGAAAGCATACTTACGAAATTCAACTAACTTCGGAAAAATTTTTCCAACAACATATCCGTTTGCTTCAAAAAAATTATAAAAGTCGATGAGTAATTTTTTCGTGGTAATATTTATGTACCCATATTCGAATTGGACAGCTTTTATTTTTCCATTTTTTAAACTTTCTGAAAACCCGTTTATTGCATCAAACTCTGCACCTTCAATATCCAGCTTTAAAAAATCCACCCGATCAATTTTATTTTCAATAATAAAATCATCTCCACGAATTAGTTTTACCACTGTTTTTTCATTCGGTTTATATGATAATCCTTTAATGTCGTACAAAGATGAATGCGTGTTTGAACTAAACAGGTTAATTTCTTTCGAACTGTTATCATTAAATAGTCCTTTATTAATCGGAATAATATTTTGACTTAATTTTACGTTTTCTTTCAAGGCATTAAAAGTATTTTCAACTGGTTCAAAAGCGTATATCCTGCATTCAGGATTTAATTGACTAACCAGTAATGAAAACTTGCCAACGTTTGCTCCACCATCAACAATAACTAAAGGATGATATTTTGAAATTTTCTTTAATACAGTTAACTCACCATTACTACGAATGTCGTGGTTCCTGTTTTCATAATATCTGTTTAAAGAAATTCCAAAACCTGCAAGAGCTTTAAAGAATGCATTGTGTGAATGTATTTTAAAGAACCTTTTTGCTAAAGACATACTAAAATTTTATTAGTAATATAAATAGAACGAAATTGACAGATTCAAAATGAAAAATATTTTTAAGTCTTTGAATAAACTTTCGGGTTATGCTTTTCCATCCATCTTTCCGGTTTTGCGATAGATGTCCATCCATATTTTTTGTAAAGCTCGTGTGCGTCCTGTGTTAAAAGTATCCATCGCCTTAATCCTTGCAAATCCGGATGTGTCATTACTTTTTCTATCAACCATTTCGAAAACCCCTGTCCACGAAACTCTTTCAATACAAATACATCTCCAAGGTAAGCGATAGTTGTGTTGTCTGTTACAACTCTTGCATATCCAATTTGTTTGTCTTTATAAAACAATCCAAAGTTAAGGGAATTATCTACTGCAGCCTTAACAACTTCAAATGGAATATCTTGACTCCAGTAAGATTCATTTGCGAGGAAGTTGTGTATTGCTTTCAAATCTAATTTAGATTTGTCTGTGGTGATTATAAAATCACCTTTTTGTTCTGTTATGATTTGCATCTATTTGTGAAGAAAGTTTTGGGATTATATTAGCTAATTATTTCAATTGGATTTAAATTACAGAATTACTCCGTCTAATTTAGAAATATTTTGGAAGTTCAGGGAAGGATTTTTTATATAGATGAAGATATTATAAAAGTTGTCCCAAAAGATGTTAGTTTGAAAATAATTCTTTCTTCTGAGACAACTTGCTTTTACCAGCCTCCTATTTAGCAACCAGTTCAACTCTTCTGTTAAACTTTCTGCCATCTTCGGTTTCATTTGTTGAAACAGGAGCAAGCGGACCAACTCCGTCTGCAGTCAACCGGTTTGATTTGACTCCGTAATTTGTTGTTAATTCTTTTACAACAGCTTCAGCTCTTTTTTTGGAAAGACTAATATTGTAATCAAGCTTACCTTTCATATCAGTATGACCGACCACATACAACTTCAAGGAAGAATCATTACTTAATAAGTTTGCGATTTCCTGAAGTGTTGGTGCTGATTCTGGCTTTAGATCTGCTTTATCAAATTCAAAGTAGATTCCATAGAGTGCAATTTTTCCATCGGCTTTTATTCCTTTTAACATTGCATCAGCATTAATAGCAATAAGATCATCTTCCAATTTTGCTTCTTCAATTATATCGATCATATAAATTTTCTTTTCATTACTGTATTCTTTCCCGGCGATAATAACATAAGCTGTTCCGTTATTTTTACCCAGTTTACCTGCAATGTAACACGTCCCGCCGGAAGTTGAAGAACCTGCGCCCATAAGAATATCTGAATTTGTGGGATAATTATTTTTTGCATAAAAAGTCCCAAGCCAGGATCCACCCCCGATTTCTTTCGAAACATTCCTGTCTTTGTGCATTCCCTTGGCAAGAATTTCAAAGCCGGCTTTCTCCATCGCATTTTTATAATTGGCAAAAATTTGAGCGATAGTTATGTCACCAGGCAACTCATAGTAAAGTCTTGTAAACTTGCCTTCCACATCCATCCATTCACTTATGGTTCTATAACCGGTAACCGGTCCGGTTGCAATTGAATAGTTGTTGTACTCCTGTTCATCATAATAAACAATTGAAGATCCGGGATAACGGCTGATCAATGGATGATCTTTACTGCCTTCAACATCTTTTTGTGCAAACAAAGATGCTGAAAGAAAAAGTATTGATAGAATTATTCCAGTTGTGATTTTCATTTTTGATCCTTTAAAAGTTTTTTTGTGCTGAAAAAAGATCCTTGATAATTTAATAAATTGATTTCCCGGGATGATAAAAATGTATTATTTCATGAGAATCATTTTGCGGGAAAGCATTGTGCTTCCGGCATTTAAAGTATAAAAATATATACCGCTCGGGATATTCCCTGCATACCATTCAATATTATAACTGCCAGCAGAAATATCTTTATTTATAAGCGTAGTAATTTCTTCTCCCTGGATGTTAAATATTTTCAGCGTAACAAAAGATTCTTCTGGAATGCTGAAATTGATTTTCGTGGAAGGGTTAAACGGGTTAGGATAATTTTGTTCAAGTCGATATTGATCCGGAACTTTAACTTCCCCTGTTTCATTAACGCCGACAGGATAACCATCAAAGCTTAAGTGATCCAAATTGTACGATGTACCGATATGCGGAATTTCATTTTGTGGTGGTAATATGGTTACTGTAATGTTACCAATATTTGGAACCCAGCCGGCTGGTAAACCTGGATCATAAATTATTTGTATTTCAACTTCTGTAAATGAGGAAACATCAGAAGTTATTACTTCATGTCCTTCAGCTGCACCACCTTCAATTGTATTTGCCAGGACCACTTCAATGTACAATCCGTCGCCGCTTTCAGCATGAAATTTATATCTGCAAGTGAAGGTCTGATGACGTTCAGATACAGGAAAATTCTGATCGGTTATTGAGCCTGTGAAAATTACTGGGGGTAACGGGTTACCTGCAATACTGGTTACTTCACCATGTACAGAAAAAGATCCGCTATATGCGTCTGTTGATTTAGTTACATTTTCAAAACCGGGAATGTTTGAAGAGGCTGTCCAACCAACCGGATTATTACCACTCCATAATTCAAAGCTTTGATTAGGAATTGGATTCTGTTGAGCAAACATGGTTAAAACATAAAGTAAAAGATGAATTGTGCAAAGTAAAGAAAAATGTAAAACTCGTTCCATTTAAATGCCCTCAATTGTTTATATGAATTGATTATTGTGGTTTGAAAACTAAAGAGGGAAAAAAGCGAAGACAATTACCCATATGGGGTAATTTAACAAAAAGATTTTGTGTGATTGAGAATGGAAATGTAAAAATGAAGAAATTATAACAGCCTATCCTTAATAGCTTTACTTACAGCTTCCGCACGTGAGTTAACCTGAAGTTTTTTATAGATGTTTTTTATATGAGCACGCACAGTATGTCCACTGATGAATAATGAATTGGCAATAGTTATATAGTTTTCACCATTGCAAAGCTTTTCAAGAATTTCCTGCTCGCGTTTTGAAAGAGGAGAATCCGAAACCGGTCGAAAAGTTGAAATTATTCGTCTTGCAATACTCGGGCTCATAGGTGAACCGCCTTCTCTTACTTCTTTAATGGCATTCAATAGCTCAACCGGTGGAGTATCTTTAAGCAGGTAACCTGTTGCACCTGCACAAAGTGAATTGAAAACCGAGTCATCATCTTCCTGAACTGTAAGCATAATAAAATTTGTTTCGGGAAGTTTTTCTTTAAGCAACTGTACACATTCAATCCCGCTCATTTCCGGAAGTTGAATATCCATTAACACAACATCAGGCAGACTTTTTTTAATTCCCTCAATCGAATCTTCACAATTGCTGAAAGAATTTTTACAAGAGTAGCCTGGCGAACGGTCAATTATTAAAGAAAGCATTTTTCTTATCTCTTCATCATCTTCAACTATTGCTACTTCTATGTTTTTTTTATCTTCGGACATATTTCTTTTTGAAATTCGTTAAGTAAAGAATTGCATATTTCCAAAACATATCAATTACCCATCTGTGTTATATTCAAATTAAAAACAATTTTAGTGCCTTTCCCCGGTTCTGAATTAATTGAAATATTTCCACCTGCTTTCACAGCACGCTGATTCATATTATTAAAGCCATATCCATCAGATTTCTTATCAAAATCAAAACCTTTTCCATCATCGGTAAGGATCAATTCCAGATGATTTTTATTTAGCCGGACTTCAAATTCCACATTTTTCGCTTCGGAATATTTCATGCAATTATTTATTGCTTCTTTAAAGATCAGTAATATTGAACGTCTGCATTCCATTGACAAATTAATTTTGGAAACATCCTCAGTTAATCCTTTTACAACAAAATTCGTATCAGTATAGCCGAACATAGAATAACCGAAATCTTTTAGACGATTGATAGTATCTGTCAATGAATCTTTTTCCGGGTCGAGCACCCAGATAAAATCCCTCATCCCGCTTGAAATTTCTTTTGTGTTCTCTTCTATTTTTTCAAGGTATTCAACCACAGAAGGATTTTCCTCTGATACGCTTTTGGCAAGTTGGGTAAACAAGGAAATTTTTGTCAGCTTGTTACCTGCTTCATCATGAAAGTCTGCCGAACTTTTTCTTCTTACTTCCTCTCTTTCTTCAAGCTTTGCTTTTTCTATTTTAGCCTGTGTTTCAAGCTCATGCTTTGCAGCTTTTATCCTGTACCTAATAAAAAGAAATACACCGCCTGAAAAAATAATTATATAAAAAAGATATGCATACCAGCTTAACCATGGCGGCGGCGGAATGTAGATTTTAATCGAAGCAGGCATTTCATTCCACAAGCCGGCATTATTGCTTGCTTTAACCAAGAGATTGTAATCTCCCGGATCAAGATTTGTGTATGTAACAGATCTTTTATCGCCTGCAAAAATCCAGTCTTCATCAAACCCTTCCAGCATATAAGCATACCGGTTTTTCCCGGGCTGAATAAAATTTAACGCTGCAAAATCAAAGGATATAACATCATGCCAGTATTCAAGGTTTAAACTGCACGTATATGTTATACTTTTCTCAAGCTGAAATATTTTTGATTTATCATTTTGATTTATTAAAACAGATTCGTTAAACAGTTTGAAATTTGTAAAATAAACAGGCGGGATGAATTTATTTTGTTTTATGCTGTCCGGGTGAAAAATATTTAAACCGCCTACTCCGCCAAAGTACATCCATCCGTTTTCATCTTTGAAATATGAATTCTGGTTAAACTCATTATTCTGAAGTCCATCACTAATATCAAATATTTTAGCTACGGGATCAGATGCATTAGGATTAAATTTCACTATTCCTTTGTTTGTACTCAGCCAAAGAAATCCATGATCATCTTCAAGGATTCCATAAATTACATCATTAGGAAACCCATCGGCTCTACCATATTGCCTGAACAGTGAATCATTCCACATATCTACATTTTCTTCAAAATAATCAAAGAGATTTTTTTCTAACGGAATCAGTAGTTTATTCAATCCACCTGCTGTACCAATCCAGAGATTATGATTTTTATCTTCATAAATTGAAAGGATAATATCATTGCTAATACTATTGGGATTTGAAGTGTTGTTTTTCAAATAAATAAATTTTTCTTTTACCGGATCAAACAAATTTATTCCGCCGGTTGCAGTACCGATCCATAAATTATTAAAACTGTCTTCAAAAATATTAAACACATAAGGGTGCCCCGGACCGCTGCCATCTTTATTTTCCCTGTAAACTTTTATTTTTCCTGTAAGAGGGTCAAGCTTATTTAATCCTCCACCGCCTGTTCCAATCCAGAATATTCCATTTCTGTCTTCACAAATAAATTGAATTGTATTTGAAGATAAACCACTCGTTTTTGAATATCGTTTAACCTGAATTTTAGGCGGAAAATTTTCATTTAAGACTTTAATCAGATTCACTCCGCCTGTGCGCGTCCCAACCCAGATATCTCCACTTTTGTCTTCCGAAAGAGAAAGAATATAATTAGAGCTTATGGAATTATCGTCACCAGTATTATTTTTAAAGACAATAACTTCATCTCCCTGATCATTCATAACATTTACCCCCTCTGTTGAACCTATCCAAATCAAACCACGCGAATCTTTTAAAACCTGGCTCACATTTTTAGAACTTAATGAGTTTTTATTTTCCGGGTCGTCTTTAAATACTTTAAAATCACTTTTAAGCCGGTAAACTTTGTTCAGACCATTACGTGTGCCAATCCAAATAGTATTATCAATTGACTGGAAAAGTGAAATGATATTATTATTACTAATACTATTTCCAGTAACTTCATTTACATAACTAAATAACCTGCCGGTTGATTTTTCAAAAAGTAGGAGACCATCATTAGTACCAATCCAATAATATCCTCTCCTATCAGGAATAATTGTTTGAAAATTGATTTGAGTGGAACTCTTACTAACACCTGCATTCTCAAGAAGCATTTCAGTTTTATTGTTCACAAAATCAAGCTTCATTACTCCTTTTTCGGATAGCAGTATAAGATTGTTACGTTCTTTTAAGATGAAGTTGATTGAGCCAAGAAAAACTTCATTTTTAAAAGGATCGTTGGTGAAATGCTTCAACTCTTTAGTATTAACATTTATTTGCGATAACCCTAAATCACTGAGAAACCATAACTTATCTTTCCCTTGAAATGTAAGTGATGCTATATGATTATTCTCCAGCTTGCGTGCGCTGTTAGTAGTTTGAGTAAACCTCTGAAACTTCCCGGATTTTTTATCAAGAGAATTTAATCCGCCGTCTGTTGCAACCCAAAGAGTACCTTCCGGGAATTCAACAACCTGGAAAGTAAAATCGTTTGAAATACTGGTTGAATCACCAGCATTGTTTTTAAAATGTTTGAACTTTTCCGTAGCCGGGTCAAACCTCGTTAAGCCGCCCCCGAAAGTACATATCCAAAAAATTCCGTCGCTGTCTTCATATAATGACCACACATAATTGTTGCTCAATGAGTTATCGTTACCAGGTTCATGTCTGAATATTTTAAATTCATAACCGTCATACCTGTTTAATCCGTCCTGTGTACAAATCCATATAAATCCTTTGCTATCCTGAGTAATTGAATTTATTGAATTTTGTGAAAGTCCTTCATCAACAGTTAACTGATAAAAAGTGGGATTTATATCCTGTCCGAAAACCGACAGTGGCAGGAATAATGATAAACCAAATAAAAATATACAGACGATTTTGTTCAAACGGGTTTTAAAAATTTGACAGGTTTAAATTGAATTTAGATATATCTGATTGAATATAAAAATATGAAGCTCCGGATGATTTAAAACTTAAATGATATTCCCATTTTAGTAACTGTATCTGTTTTTTTAATTCCATCAGGAGGAAATGAATCATACCTTAAATTAAACTTTAAATATAAATCAATAAACCCTCCGGGGTCAACAACAAATGCATTTTCGAAAACAATCTTATAATCATTCCATTCATCGAGCTTTGGCTGATAATAAGTTACTGAAACAAAAGACAGGTTCTCTTCAATATCGTAATTAAAAGTAATATAGCTGCTCATCCTGTTAGCCTTTGTAGAACTCCCATGAATTGATAAAGCAGGTAAGTCATAATCTTCTGCTTCGAACATATAAGCAACACCGACCCGGAGTTTAAAATTATCTTCCGTTAATAACCTCAATCTTATTCCGCCGCCGATAAGTTCCCGGCTTAGAAGTAATCTCTTTTTATTATTATCGTATTGTGTGAACAGTTCAACCTGGTAAAATTGTGCTGGAGTAATTACATGTCTGAGGTGTGCGAAAATTTGACCCACAAACGGATCACCACTCTCCCAGCCATAGCCTGCATCAAGAACGAGAAAAGTGTAATCACTTCCATAGTTGTAGTTTAATCTGCCGCCAATATCAAGCATCTGAAAATCAGTATTGCCTGTAACTGCAACAGCTTCTAATTTCAGGTTACCGGTAAATCCTATTTTAACTGAATCTTTTCTGTACTGCTCAGTATTTACCTGCGAAAATAAAAGCGTACTAAAACAAAAAATAAATATTAATAATACTTTCTTCATATTATGTTTTTATTTAAATGAGAACTGATTGAATTTATTTTTGTTGTAAATTTAATGTAATCAGAATTAAATTTTTAGCGATGAAGAAAATTCTATTCCTGTTGCTTGCTGTTTTCGCAAATACTCTCTTACCTCAAAATTATTTTACTGACCAAAAGAAGTTTGACGTTCTGCATTACAATCTTAGTTTGAACTTATATGATTGTTTCAATGATCCTTATCCACATTCTTTTAATGGAATTGAAAAAATAAATATTAATGCAACTGACAAAATAACTTTTATAAAACTGAATGCCTCAAACAGTTCTATTGAGATCGATTCTGTTTCTGGAGATGCAAGAGGATTTTCACATTATGCAGATACGCTTACATTATTTTTAAATAGTGTTTACAACCCGGATGAAAATTTTTCCTGTTTAATTTATTATAAACATAAAAATGTTGAAGATGATGCATATTTTGTAAAAGACGGAATGGTCTTCACAAATAACGCTCCTGAAGGTGCAAGAAACTGGTTCCCGTGTTTTGATCATCCATCAGACAAAGCAACTTTTGAATTATCAGCAAGCACCCCAAAAGATGTTTTGCTTGGATCAAACGGGATACTCATCGATTCAGTTTCAGCGAATGACACAATTTACTATCAATGGAAAAGTGATTACCCGATAGCAACTTATTTAATGGTGATTTCAGCCAAACGAAATTATAATCTTGATAAATATTACTGGAATAATCCATTCAAAGAAAATGATTCTGTTGAAGTAAGATTCTACTGGAACGAAGGAGAAAATATTTTCAATCTTAAGCATATTGAAGAAATCACTCCGGAAATATTTAATTATTTTTCATCTTTATTTGGAGAATATCCTTTTAAAAAAATTGGCTTTTCAACGATGAATGATCTTTTCTTTTATGGCGGAATGGAAAACCAGACATTAATAAGTTTATGTCCTGATTGCTGGAGAGAAGATCTCATTGTTCACGAGTTTTCGCATCAGTGGTTTGGTGATTTGATCACATGTGAAAGCTGGGCAGATATCTGGCTTAATGAAAGTTTTGCAGAATATTGTGAATCACTTTGGACTGAACATACGAAAGGTGAAAAAGCTTACGGCGTAATAATTCAAAAAGAAGCATCAAGATATTTTCAAACAAATCCGGGTTTTCCAATTGTAAATCCGGATTGGAAAAATGAAACTCCGCCAATTAGTCAGCTTTACAATGGCGCAATTATTTATGCCAAGGGTGCATGTATTGTATATATGCTGCGTAATGTTTTAGGTGATAGTTTATTTTTCGGGGCGATCAAATATTATATCACAAATAAAAAATATAAATACGGAAATATTTCGACTGAAAATTTTATTCAATTAATTAATGATTATTGTAAAAAAGATTACTCATGGTTTTTTGAAGATTGGCTTTATCAGCCAAACCATCCGGTTTACAGGAATGAATATTCAATCAATAAAAATAATGATGGATGGATAACAGAATTTACAGTATGCCAAGTTCAGAATAATTCAGGATTTTTCAGAATGATTCTTCCAATCAGGATAGAATATGCAGACGACACTTTTGAGGATTTTAAAGTAATGAGTAATAAAAGTGGTGAAAATTTTACTTTCATT
This sequence comes from uncultured Ignavibacteriales bacterium, assembly GCA_963822905.1. Classification (GTDB taxonomy): domain Bacteria; phylum Bacteroidota; class Ignavibacteria; order Ignavibacteriales; family Ignavibacteriaceae; genus CAWGJF01. The sequence continues at coordinate 870,815 of CAWGJF010000001.1, read as the reverse complement.
TCGGAAAAAAAGCCGGTGAAATTGGACTTTGATCAAAATGATAACATTATCTTAAAATTGTCCACTACGAATAGGATTGACTAATCTTCTTTTTACAATTACGTTTATATTGTTAATTATCCATATATCACAAATTAGTTTTATTACCTGTCTAACGGCACTAAATTTGTGAAGAATAATTTCGATAATGTGTGGGAAACTGTTCCGGATTGTTCTTTAATTGTTAATAATCAATAAAAATTCGGGTGAAAATGGAAATACCTCAAATCGATCGCAGCAACTACCTAAAAGGGCTTCTAATCACCGCAAGAAAAGATGAACAACTTGCAGAATCAGAAAAAGAAATACTTAAAATAATATCTAAACGATTAGGTTTTTCCAGTGAATTTTTGGAAGAAACTATAACAACATTACTTGCCAATAAATACATTTCTGAAGAACCCCCAAGATTTTCTAATAATAAAATTTCACATTCTTTTGTAACCGACGCTTTAAGGCTTGCACTTTCGGATGATAAAATCGGCGATACAGAATTGGAATGGATTATCACTGTTGCGGTTACCAATGGAATTTCTCCTGAATGGGTCCATAAAAAACTTGATGAGTTGAAATCAAAACCACATTTAATTGGTAATCTTGAATTAGCGCTTTACACGATTTTGTAAGCGGGTTTATAGCATTTTCTAAGTCTGTTTTTTTATTGTTGTTGTCTTACCTTATATCTAATTTTACACACCATTTTAAAATAATTACACACAAAAATGTGCCGCAAAGTTACTTTTCGATAAGGAATTTATCATGAAAAAAATGAAAGCCCTGGTAAAAAAATATGCTAAGCCCGGAATCTGGATGGATGAAGTTCCTGTTCCGGAATACGGTCCGAATGATGTATTAATAAAAATTATTAAAACTTCCATCTGCGGAACAGACATTCACATTTACAATTGGGATGAATGGGCACAGAAAACTATTCCAGTTCCAATGCATGTTGGACATGAGTATGTTGGAAGAATCGAAGCGTTTGGGGAAAATGTTCAGGATGTTAAAGTTGGCGAGTTAGTAAGCGGTGAAGGACACATTGTTTGCGGGCATTGCAGAAACTGCCGGGCGGGTCGTGGACATCTTTGCCCGAATACCAAAGGAGTTGGAGTTAATCGTCCCGGCGCTTTTGCGGAATATCTTGTTATTCCGGTTTCAAACATCTGGCACTGCGATCCTAAAATTGATACAGACATATTTTCAGTTTTTGATCCGTTCGGTAACGCAGTTCATACCGCTTTAAGTTTTGATGTTTTGGGAGAAGATGTTTTAATAACCGGTGCCGGACCAATCGGAATTATGGCTGCTGCGGTTGTTAAACATGCTGGTGCAAGAAATATAGTTATTACAGATATGAATACTTACAGGCTGGAGCTTGCAAAAAAGTTAGGTGTAACACGGGCTGTTAATGTAACAAAAGAAAAACTTCACGAAGTTATTAAAGAACTCGATATGGTTGGCGGATTTGATGTCGGACTTGAGATGAGTGGAAGTATAAAAGCATTAAACGATATGATTGAAGTTATGTACCATGGTGGAAATATTGCTTTGCTTGGCCTGCTACCTTCAAATACTGCAGTTGACTGGAACAAAATAATTTTTAACGGCATAACAATCCGCGGTATTTACGGAAGAAAAATGTTCGAAACCTGGTATAAGATGCAAGCAATGGTTCAAAGTGGACTGGATATCACACCAATAATTACACACAGGTTTAAGGTTGATGATTATTTAGAGGGATTCGAAATAATGAAGTCGGGTAATTCCGGCAAAGTGATTTTAAATTGGGAAGAATAATTAATTATAAAATTTAAAGATAGTTCCGCTTCTGCGGGTTCCAGCAAAAGGCGGGACAAAATTGAAGGATTAATTTTTAAATCTTGTAATATTGGAATTTTGTAATCTTGCAATTATAAGGAGTTAAAATGTTTACAAATGCTAAAACTCATTACGAGAACACTATCGAACAGATTAAAACCGATGGCTTGTTCAAATCGGAACGAGTGATTACATCACCTCAAAGTGCGAACATAAAAGTAACCAGTGGACAGCAGGTTCTGAATATGTGTGCAAATAATTATCTCGGACTGGCTAACAATCCTGAAATAATAAAAGCCGCAAAAGAAAGTTTTGATAAATGGGGTTACGGACTTTCATCAGTTAGATTCATTTGTGGGACACAGGAAATTCACAAAGAACTCGAAAAAAAGATTTCAGACTTTTTAGAAACGGAAGATACAATACTTTACACTTCCTGCTTTGATGCAAACGGCGGACTCTTTGAAACTATACTTGGAGAAAATGATGCAATAGTTAGCGATGAACTAAACCACGCAAGCATTATTGATGGAATAAGATTGTGCAAAGCTCAACGATACCGATATAAAAACAGCGATATGAATGATCTCGAAGAAAAACTTAAAGAAGCGAAAGCAAATAAAGCACAACAGATTTTAATTGCTACAGATGGTGTCTTTTCAATGGACGGTTACATTGCAAAACTAAAAGACATCTGTGATCTTGCAGATAAATATGGTGCAATGGTTATGGTTGATGATTCACATGCTGTCGGATTCATGGGAAAACACGGAAAAGGCACACACGAACACAACGGAGTTTTAGGAAGAATAGATATTATTACAGGAACTTTAGGTAAAGCACTCGGCGGGGCAAGCGGCGGTTACACTTCCGCAAGAAAAGAAATTGTTGATTTACTTAGACAGCGTTCACGTCCATATCTTTTTTCAAACACAGTTGCTCCTTCAATTGTTGCAGCATCGATAAAAGTTCTTGAAATGTTAAGTTCAACAACTCACCTGAGAGACAAACTTGAAGAGAACACCAAATACTTCCGTGAAAAAATAAAAGCCGCAGGTTTTGAAATTAAAGATGGCGTTCATCCAATCGTTCCTATTATGCTGGGTGATGCAGTTCTTTCACAAAAAATGGCTGCAAGACTTTTAGAAAAAGGTATTTACGTTATAGGTTTCTTTTATCCTGTTGTTCCGAAAGGTACGGCAAGAATAAGAGTACAGATTTCTGCTGGACATTCAAAAGAAGATCTTGATTTTGCAGTAGAGAAATTTTCTGAAGTCAAAAAGGAAATGGGAATTTAGATTAAATATTTTTCAAAATTAATATCCCTGGTGTTCAGTTCTCTGAATGATTTCCTCCTGTAAATCCAGACCGAGGTTTACAAAATAATCACTGTAACCAGCCACACGTACAATTAAGTCACGGTAGTTTTCAGGTTCTCTCTGCGCTTTACGCAAAGTTTCTGCATTCACAACATTAAATTGAATATGATGCCCATCCATTTTAAAGTAAGCCCGGACTAGATGAAGCACCTGCTCGATTCCTGTATCATCTGCAAGAATTGCAGGAGTAAATTTCTGATTCAGCAAAGTTCCACCAGTTCTGATGTGATCAATTTTGGAAGCAGATTTAATCACTGCAGTCGGTCCTTTCCTGTCTGCTCCCTGGACTGGAGAAATTCCTTCCGAAAGAGGTTTGTTTGCAAGTCTTCCATCCGGAGTTGCACCAATTACACTTCCGAAATAAACGTGACAGGTTGTTGGCAGAAGATTAATCCTGAAATGCCCGCCTTTTGTATTTGCTCTTCCGTCAATAGCGGAGAAATATAATTCAAACACTTCTTTCAAAATATCATCAGCAGAGTCATCATCATTTCCGTATTTAGGAGTTTCATCCATTACAGTTTTTCTAATCTGGTCAAATCCTTCAAAATTATGGTTTAATGTTTCAAACAATTTATTCATCGTGAATCTTTTCTGATCGAAAACATTATACTTGATTGATGAAAGACAATCAGTAATTGTTCCCATTCCAACGCCCTGGATGTAGGATGTGTTATACCTTGCGCCACCTGCATTATAATCTTTTCCGTTTTTAACGCAATCATCAACAAGGATTGAAAGAAACGGTGCGGGAAGAATTTCTGCCCATAGCTTTTCAATTATTAGACTACCGTTAATTTTAATATCAATAAAATAATTTAGTTGTTTCTTAAATGCATCGAACACTTCAGCATAAGTTTGAAATAAAATCGGATCACCTGTTTCCAATCCGATTTTCTTTCCGGATCTTGTGTCAATTCCATTGTACAAAGTAATTTCAAAAATTTTTGGAATGTTAAAATACCCGGTAAGTATGTAGCTCTCTTTTCCGAATGCCCCTGTTTCAACACAACCACTCGCACCACCATTACGTGCATCAAAGATTGATTTTCCCTGTCTTAACATTTCCTGGATAATTGCATCCGTATTAAAAACTGAAGGCTGACCAAAACCGGTTTTAATAATTTTTAACGCTCTTCTTAAAAACTGGTCAGGATTTTTTTTGCTTACCTGAACCATCGAGCTCGGCTGAAGCAATCTCATCTCTTCAATCACATCAAGAATTAAATACGTTAATTCATTTACTGCATCTTCACCATTTTCTTTAACACCCCCGAGATTTATCAAACAGAAATCCGTGTAAGTGTTACTTTCCTGTGCAGTCACCCCGACTTTAGGAGGTGCAGGCTGGTTGTGGAATTTTATCCAGAATGATTGAAGCAGCTCCTTTGCTTTTTCTTTTGTGAGAAGTCCGGTTTCAATATCTCTTTTGTAAAAAGGATAGAGGTGCTGGTCAAGCCTTCCCGGGTTGAATGAATCCCAGGTATTGAGCTCGGTTATAACCCCAATGTGTACAAACCAGTAATACTGCAAAGCTTCCCAAAAAGTTTTTGGTACATTTTCCGGGACGCGGTTGCAAATGCCTGCCATGGTTTCAAGCTCAGCTTTTCTTTCTGCGTCTGTTTCCTGTTCAGCATAATCATTTAAGAGAATACTATATCTCTTTGCAAATCCAATTAAAGCTTTGGCAGCAATTTTCATTGCTTTTAATTCTTCTCTTTTATCAAATGCTTCTTTGTCATTTGAAAAATCAAGCGAGCTTAAAGAGTTTTCGATATCAACTATAAAATCCTTAAATCCTTTTTTATAAATTTTATCATCAAGAACTGTATGACCGGGAGCTCTTTGTTCCATAAATTCTGTAAAGATTCCAGCTTCGTAAGCATTTTTCCATTCCTGGTCAACTGATTCAAAAATTCGATCACGTATTGACCTCCCCTGCCAGAAAGGAATTATTTCTTCAAGCTGGTATTTCCTTGTTTCATCATCGACAGAGAACGAAATTTTTTCCCTGTTATTTAATATTTGGAAATCTTCAAGGGAGTGTGTACAGATTTCCGGGTAAGTTGGGGTCGCTTGTGGTGCGGGACCTCTTTCACCAAGAATCAGTTCTCCCGCATTTACACAAAGCGATTTGTTCTCAAGAATAAATTTGAATGCAAGCGACCGTGAAACAGGTACAGAAACTTTTTCAGCCTGTCCGCTTAAATAAAAATCAGTAATGAGTCTGGCTCTTTCCAGCGAAAGAGAGGGATGTGTATTTAAAGTTTGCTCGCGAAGTTTTTTAATCCGCTCGTTCATTTTATCCCCTTATTAAAATTTCTATATCCAAATTATTAAAAACAGATTTTATGTTAATTAATTCTTCTTCTGACTGTGATTTTAATTTATCTAAAGAAGACGGCTTGTTAAACCTTTTGTATTTTGATTCGGCGATTTCGTTATAAGGAAGCAGATCTATTCGTTTAATGTTTTTTAATGTTGAAGTAATTGATGAAATCGCAACCAGGTTTTCCTCTGTATCAGTGATTCCCGGAATTAAAGGAATTCTTAAAATAACTTTTTTGCCTAAACTGGTCAGTCGTTCGAGATTTTTCAGAATTAACTGATTTGAAACATCAGTAAATTTTTTATGTAGTTCGTCATCGATTAATTTTAAATCGAAAAGAAAAAGGTCGGTGTAATTATAAACTTCATTTGTAAATCGTGAGGGGTAATAACCCGAGGTGTCGATTGCGGTTTGAATTCCATTTTCTTTGCAACTTATTAATAACTGTTTCAGAAAAATATTCTGCATCATAGGTTCGCCGCCTGAAAAAGTCACTCCGCCGCCGGATTCATCATAAAATATTCTGTCTTTCAGGACTTCCCACATTACTTCCTCAACAGAATAATCCCTCCCAAAAATTTCTTCTTCGCATAATTTATTATATGAAACATTCTCTGCAGCTAATTTGATTTTTTCAGGAAGAGTCCGGATGCTTTCAGGGTTTTGGCACCACCAGCATCTAAGCGGACAACCTTTAAAGAATACCGTTGTGCGGATTCCCGGTCCATCGTGAAGTGCAAATTTTTTTATATCGAATATAATCCCCAATTTTTACTCATCTGTTCTTAATTCATATCGAAAATTCCACAAATTAGTCTTTAGATGCAATTGATTTCATCTTTCTAAATACTATGATAACTCAGATTTTATTATTTAATTATATTTTTCTATTATTCATTCGGGAGTTAATATGAATACAAAAATTTTTATTGAAAAAGGTGACATCACACTTCTTGATGTGGATGCAATTGTGAATGCCGCAAACACTTCCCTGCTTGGTGGAGGTGGTGTTGACGGAGCAATTCACAGGGCTGCCGGACCGGAACTTCTTGAATTCAATAAAAAGCTTGGAGGCTGTAAAACCGGGGAAGCAAAAATTTCGCCCGGCTTCAAACTAAAAGCAAAATTTATTATTCACACTGTTGGTCCTGTGTGGAATGGCGGGAAAAATAATGAAGATGAATTACTTGCAAGCTGTTACAGAAATTCACTCAAGCTTGCAGTAGAAAATAAAATAAAAACAATTGCATTCCCTGGAATCAGTACTGGAGTTTATCATTTCCCACTTGAAAGAGCAACAAGAATTGCCGTTAGAGTAGTAAAAGACTTTCTTGCAAAAAATGATATAATAGAAAAAGTAATTTTTGTCTGTTTTGATGAACGAACTACGGAAGTTTATAATTCAGTCTTAGAAGAAAACTAACTATCTCAAAAAGATTATCGCCGCTCCTGTAACAGCTACAAATGCACCGATCACTGCTTTCCAGCTAATACTTTCTTTAAAATAATATTTTGAAATAGGCAGCATAATTACAGGCATCATCGCCATAAGTGTTGACGCTATTCCAATTTTTGTGTTTGCAATTGCTATAAGACTTAAAGTTATTCCTGCAACTGGTCCGAATGTAGTTCCAATCAAAACAGATTTAATTGCCTTTGGATTTACTGAATACACTTTAAATGGATTTTTATATCTTCTGAAAATTAGAATAACCGGGAACAAAATAATCGTAGCAGATGATAACCTGAAGAAACTTGCAGAGAAGCCGTTTAACTCGCCCTCCTGGAATGCAAATTTTGCAAAAATTAATCCGCTTGCCTGCCCCAACGCACCAAGGATTCCGTAAAGTATTCCAAGTTTATTTGATGATAAATTATTTTTCCCTCCATGGTTTCTTTCGAAAACTACAAGTAATATACCGGCGATAGTAAGAAACATTCCTAATAACCCTGTAAATGCAATTAGTTCATCAAGAAAAAAAAGAGCAAGTAATGTGCTCATCACCGGAACAAGAGCCATCAAAATTATTCCGAGCCGGGCACCAATCATCTGGAAACATTTGAAAAGAAACGAGTCCCCTAAAACCAACCCAACAAACCCGCTTAAAACAAGGTTTTTAATTTGATTGAAAGACAGGTCAAGACTGATTCCAAAAAGTGAAATAATTATAAAGAGAAAAATACTTGCAAGTACCATCCTGTCAATATTTACCTGGATAGATCCGACTCTCCTGGAAGCATCGGTAAATGCATAGGCAGTAAATGACCAACAAAGCGCCGTTAATAGTGCGCTGATTTCTCCGATAAAATTCATTTTGTTTTATTAATGAAAATTGAATGAGGAAAAGGTTCTGTTTGTTTAACGTATCGCTACTACAAATTAAAATACATTTTATATTCAAACGGGTGAGGCATTGTACCGATTGAATGAATTTCTTCCTGTTTAATTTTTATCCATTGTTCAATCAATTCATCAGAAAAAATGTTTCCACGTTTCAGGAATTCATTATCAACTTCCAACGCATCTAAAGCTTCGGCAAGATTCCTCGGCAGGAATTTAATATTATTTTTTACATCATCATCTTCAAGAAAATTTTTATCATAAGGACCAAAGCCTTCTTTAACCGGATCAATTTTATTTACTATCCCATCAATCCCTGCAAGCAGAATTGAAATCAATCCCAAATATGGATTCATAGTTGCATCTGGTGGACGGTATTCGATTCTTGTTTCATTCGGATTAGAAATATATTTGGGAATCCTGATTGCCGATGCCCTGTTCCCTCTTCCATAAGTTAAAGCTACAGGAGCTTCAAAACCCGGGACAAGCCTTTTGTATGAATTTGTACTTGGGTTTGCAAATGCAGAAAGTGCAGGTCCGTGCTGAAGTAATCCGCCTATAAAATATCTACCAGTATCACTAAGGTTTGCATACTCACCTTTTTTGTAAAAAAGGTTTTTTCCGTTTTTGGTCAAATACGTATGCAAATGCAAACCGTTCCCCGACTGATGATACATTGGCTTCGGCATAAAAGTAACATGAAGTCCTTGCTGTTCTGCAAAGTTGAAAAGAATATATTTTGCTGTTACAATGTTGTCTGCCGTTGTTAAAAGATCAGAAAAATATGTTTCAATTTCCTGCTGTCCTCTTTCACCAACTTCATGATGATGATACTTAACTTCTATTCCCTGTTTCTTAAATAGTTTTGATGCTTCATCCCGGAAGTCATCATACTCATCGAATGGATTGGCAGCATGATAAGCTTTTTTAAAAAATTCTTCTGCGTGTTCAACTTTGTAATATGAGGTGGAAGTCCTCGTATCATATTCAACATTTGAAAAAATATAAAATTCAAATTCAGGACCCCACCAACTTGTATCTGCACTAGTAACTTTTTTAAGAAGTTCTTTAGCCTTTTTTGCAAGATATCTTCCATCCTGGTTAAATGGCGTTCTCTTATCATCTGTTAAAAATACATTCGAATAAAAACTTAAAGTTGGTGACTCACGAAACGGATCCATTGTTGCTGTATCTAAATCAGGAATCAAAATCATATCGCTGTTTTCAACTTTTCTAAACCCATAACTTGAACCATCAAAACCAACTCCTTCGGAAACCAACTTTTTAAGAATGCCATTATAAACCGGTAACGAGATATGATGTAATCTTCCTGTTAAATCAATTGCTTTGAGATCGATAAATTCTACTTTATTATTTTTAATTAACTGTTCGCATTTTACGATTTGTGAAGAAGCCATTGTGTCCCTCTTTTGTAAGAATTCAAAATGTATAAAGACAAAAAAGCCCGGTGATTAAACCGGGCTGCATAATTTTATTAACCGTTAAAATTCAGAGCATTAATACCCGGAAAAACTGCTGTTGTTTCTAGTTCTTCTTCAATTCGTAAAAGCTGGTTATACTTTGCAATCCTGTCAGTCCGCGAAAGTGAGCCAGTCTTTATTTGTCCAGCATTTGTTGCAACAGCAATATCTGCAATTGTTGTGTCTTCTGTTTCACCTGATCTGTGGCTAATTACATTTGTGTAACCTGCATTTTTTGCCATCTCAATTGCATCGAGTGTTTCAGATAAAGTTCCAATCTGGTTTACTTTTATAAGAATTGAATTTGCTACTCCTTCATCAATTCCTCTTGCAAGTCTTTTTGTATTCGTAACAAATACATCATCTCCTACAAGCTGAATTTTACTGCCGAGTTTTTCAGTGATTAACTTCCAGCCTTCCCAATCATCTTCAGCAAGACCATCTTCAAGAGAAACAATAGGATATTTATTTACCCAGTCTACATAGTAATCAACCATTTTTTCAATTGGAATTTCTTTGTTCGGTGCAGATTTAAATAAATGGTATGCATTTTTTTCTTTAAGGAAAAACTCGCTTGAGGCTGGATCAAGTGCGACAGCAATTTCAGTTCCGGTTTTATATCCGGCTTTGGTAATTGCTTCAAGAATTAATTCTATTGCTTCTTCATTTGATTTTAGGTTCGGTGCAAAACCACCTTCATCGCCAACAGCAGTGCTGTAGCCTTTTTTTGAAAGAACAGATTTTAGTGCGTGAAATGTTTCCGCTCCCATTCTTAAAGCTTCGGTAAAACTTGGTGCGCCAACAGGCATTATCATAAATTCCTGGAAATCAACCGTGTTGTCAGCATGCTTTCCGCCGTTCAAAACATTCATCATTGGAACAGGTAAAGTGCGTGCGTTTGTTCCGCCTATGTATCTGTACAGTGGTAATCCGAATGTTTCCGCTGATGCTTTTGCACAAGCAAGTGAGACTCCAAGAATAGCATTAGCTCCAAGAACTGATTTATTTTCTGTTCCATCAAGATTTATTAAAAACTGATCAATTGCTACCTGTTCGGTTGCATCAAAATCAATAATTTCATCAGCTATTTTATCATTTACATTTGCAACTGCTTTTTGAACACCTTTACCCGAGTATCGACTCTTATCTCCATCTCTTAATTCAACAGCTTCGTGTTCACCAGTTGATGCGCCGCTTGGAACAGCAGCTCTTCCCATAATTCCACTTTCTAGCGTAACTTCAACTTCAAGTGTAGGGTTTCCCCGTGAATCCAATATTTCTCTACCAAAAACATCAATTATTGTTGTCATTTTTTTCTCCGTTATTTCAAATTTCCAAATCAAATTAATTGCGCTTATCAAAATTAGTTATAGCCTCAGGAAAAAGAAAGAATCATTGTAAAGCAGTTTGATATTTCTTTTGATATAAAACACACTTGAACGATGTATATTTGTAAACCTGTGATAATAAATCAATATTTAACTCCGATTCAATAATAAAATTTTATATGCCTGAAAAAACTGATAAAAGCGGTTTAGTTGCCTGGATCAATATCTGTGTTGTCTGGGGAACTACCTACCTCGCAATCCGGATTGGTGTTGAGCATATGCCTCCTATGCTTTTTGCAGGATTAAGATGGATTATTGCCGGCACAGGTTTTATCCTGTATTTAAGATTAACAGGAAAATCATTTCCATCAGTAAAAGAGCTAATCCCAATTGCGATACCCGGTATTTTAATGCTTGGACTCGGCAACGGTTTAGTTGTTGTTGCCGAGCAGTGGATTCCCAGTGGTTTAGCTGCATTGCTTATTACTACAGTTCCATTCTGGATTGTCGGGATTGAAGGAATAATTCCATCCGGAGTTAAAATTAACAAAACAATTTTTGCCGGGTTACTACTCGGTCTTGCCGGTGTAGTTTTAATTTTCGGAGATGATTTCAAATATCTTTTCGTAAAAGAAAATCTGCTTGGTGTTCTTTCTCTAATGGCAGCAGTCTTTTTCTGGGCACTTGGAACAGTTTATTCGAAGTATAAAAAAATTGATGTTCACCCGTTAATGGGTGCGTCTGTTCAAATGTTAGTTGCAGGTGTACTTCAGACTGCTATCGGATTATCGCTTGGTGAAGCCTCTCAATTTTACTTTGAAAGGAATAGTATGATTGCCCTGGGTTATCTTGCCGTGATGGGTTCAATTGTTGGTTTTGGATCCTATGTTTATGCAATTAAAAAACTCCCGCTTTCACTCGTTTCTACCTACGCTTATATAAACCCGGTTATTGCTTTATTTTTAGGATGGCTTGTGCTAGATGAAAAACTAACAATCCAAATTGTGATTGCTGCTTTCGTTATTCTTGCCGGAGTATTTGTAGTTAAAAAAGGAACTTCACATTCATTTGCACCAAAAGCGGGAACTCAACCAGTTCGGTAATTTTAATTATTCTCTTATCCTTTTTCTGATTTCGTGATGAAATCATGATCTCTTATTTTTATTTTTGAGTTTAAATTTTGGAGTTCAATGTATAAAGGTTTTTTGTTCCTGATATTGTTGCTAAATTTATGTGCGCAGCCTTCTTTATTTGATCATTCATTGTTTTCAGAAGTATTAAAAAATGCAGTGAATGATAAAGGCCTGGTAGATTATCAAAAAATAAAAGAGAATAAATCGTTTGAAGAATATCTAAAAAAAATCAGCAATGCAGATATTTCAAACCTGGATGAAAACGAAAAGCTAGCTTTTTACATTAACGCATACAATGCAAGTGTAATTAAAAATGTAATTGATAACCTGCCAATTAATTCGCCAATGAATCTTGACGGATTTTTTAAAACGAAAAAATTCAGAATTGCAGGTGAAGAATTATCACTTGATGAGATAGAAAATCAAAAAGTTCTGAAAATAAATTCTGTTCTTTCGCATTTTGGATTGGTTTGTGCGGCAAAAAGTTGCCCAAGGCTTTTAAGTCATGCTTATGAAGGCATAACGGTTTTATCTAAACTAAATGAAAATGCGAAATATTATTTAAATGATAAAAATCAGAACAGACTGGACGAGCAAAACATGATCTTTTATCTTTCGGAACTATTCAAATGGTTCAGAAAATATTTTGAAGCAGAATATGGTTCGTTAATTAATACTGTAAAATCTTTTATGAATGTAAACAACAAAAAATTCCTGGATAAAAATGAAGTTCAAATAAAATTTCTCCCTTATAACTGGGAATTAAATAAACAATAATTTTGTTATAAAAATACTTGTTGAAGCGTAAAAATATTTCGACTAAATTCTGAAGAAAATTATTTCTGTTTATAATCCCATCAATTCTATTGAAAGGACATTTTATGGAGACCTATTATAAACCACAGGACCTGCCAAGATTTTCTGAAATGAGCGAAGGCGCTCCTGAATTATGGAAAAAATTCAGTGAATGGTATGGAGCCGTTTTTGCAGCCGGAGCTTTATCGGAGAGAGAAAAAGCTTTGATCGCTTTGGCAGTTGCTCATGCGGTTCAATGCCCTTATTGTATTGATGCTTATACACAGGAAAGTCTTGCTAAAGGCGCCGACCTTGAACAAATGACAGAAGCAGTACATGTTGCAAGTGCAATACGTGGAGGAGCATCGTTAGTTCACGGTGTACAAATGAAAAATGTCAATACAAAAATCACAATGTAACCTCTCACGATTTTATAATTTCGGGAATTTTTATGCAAGCTAGACATAAAAGTATGAAAGCATTTGGCGAACAACTTGCAAATGCGAATGAACAATTAAAAATAATTAATAACCCCGAAGACAAGTTTACTTCGTTTGATGAAAAGTTTGGAACTGTAGGTGAAGGATTCCTGCAAGCTGACAGGCTGGAAATTTTCCAGGTAAATGTTGGGAAAATGTGTAACCAGGTTTGTAAACATTGTCACGTTGATGCCGGACCGGATAGAAAGGAAATTATGACGAGAGAAACGATGAAGTATTGCCTTGATATATTAGCTAAAACAGATATTCAAACTGTTGACCTCACAGGTGGAGCACCGGAATTAAACCCGGACTTTAAATGGTTTGTTGAAGAAATTAAAAAGCTTAATAGGCACATAATGGTTCGATCAAACCTGACTATTCTTGAATCAAACGGATTTGAAGATTATGCAGAATTTATAGCAAAACATAAATGTGAAATGATTTCATCACTTCCGTACTACAAAGCATCTTTCACAGACAAACAGCGCGGAGAAGGTGTTTTCGAAAAATCAATTTCTGCGATTAAAAAATTAAACGCTTTGGGATATGGAAAAGAAAACAGCGGGTTGATTTTCAATCTTGTTTATAATCCTGTTGGTGCTTTTCTTCCTGCTTCACAGGAGCAGCTTGAAAAAGATTACAAACGGGAACTCTTTAATAATCACCAAATTGTTTTTAATAATCTTTACACAATTACCAATATGCCAATCAGCAGGTTTCTTGATTACCTGATTCAGTCGGGAAATTATGAAAGCTACATGCAAAAACTTATTGATTCATTTAATCCAACGGCGGCTTTAAATGTTATGTGCAAGTTTACAATTTCAGTTGGGTGGGATGGACAACTTTACGATTGTGATTTTAACCAGATGCTTGAATTGAATACAGATCATGGATCACCTAAACACATTAAGAATTTTGATTTTTCTGTTCTCGAAAAAAGAAGAATAGTAACCGGGCAGCATTGTTATGGGTGTACAGCTGGTGCAGGTTCAAGCTGTGGTGGTGCAACTGCATAATTATTTTCAACAAAAATCAGATTTTATGGATTATGCTATCTCAGAAAATTAAAGGAAGAGGTGCTCAACAAAACCCAAAAAATCGTTTTGAAAAACTTCACGTAGAGAATTCAGAATATGATCAATTTATTTCTGAAGAAGAATTCAGCCAGCCGAAAAAAGTTCAAACTATATTTTACAAAGACGAATCAAGATCGATAATTGCTAAAAACGATAGTGATGATGTTGGATTTGATTATTCAATAAATCCCTACCGGGGCTGTGAACATGGCTGCGTTTATTGTTATGCAAGACCAACTCACGAATTCCTAGGTTTTTCATCCGGTACAGATTTCGAATCAAAAATAATGGTGAAAGAAGATGCACCAAAGCTTCTTGAACATGAATTTAAAAGAAAAGCTATGTACCGAAACTTCTAATGTTTTCCGGAAACACAGATTGTTATCAGCCCATTGAAAGAAAATTAAAACTTACAAGGGAACTGTTGAAAGTTTGTTTAAAGTTCAGAAACCCTGTAAGCATTATTACAAAAAATTCTTTGATTGAAAGAGATATTGATATTCTTGCCGAACTTGCTGAGAAAGAACTTATAGCGGTAACTTTATCAATCACGACTATGGATAAAAACCTGGCTCACAAAATGGAACCACGAACTTCTTCACCTGAAATGAGGTTAAATACAATTAGAAAATTATCAACAAATAATATTCCTGCTGGTGCAAACATTGCACCGATTATTCCAGGATTGAACGATAAAGAAATTCCTGAAATTCTTAAAATGGCAAGTGAAAATGGTGCTGTTCATGCGGGATACATTATGCTTCGGCTTCCCTATTCAGTAAAAGAATTATTTAGTAATTGGATTAACAGGGAATTTCCAGATAGAGCAAGGAAGATTTTAAACAGCATCAGGAGTGTAAGGGATGGAAAACTTAATTCTTCAGAACCAGGAGAACGATTTTCAGGTAAAGGAGAATTAGCTGTAACAATAAAAAAACTTTTTGATATAAGTTGTAGTAAATACGGTCTTAATAAACGACCTTATAACCTATCAATCGAATATTTTGTCGGACAATCAAATAAGCAAATGGAATTATTCTGAAACCTGTGTTAATAGAGTATAATTCTGAGGTACTACTTTTAGAATATTCCCCAGAAGCTTTTCAATTAATTTCTGAAATACACTGGCTTCCTTGCTTGAATATTTTTCAGCGTAGCTTTGACTCGAAATATAATTCAATAAAAATACTATCAAACCGGGATTTGTGATTTTATTAACAAGGTATTCTCAGAAAGAATTTTAAGAATTAAGGATGAATATTTAGTTATATAATTATAAGAATAAAAAAAGCCTCCAGGTTTTAAATGGAGGCTTAATAAAGTGTTTATTATTTGTTAATCTTGCTCGTATGCCATTTCACCATGCAAAGAATCATCCAAACCGGTTTCTTCTTCCAGCTTGGTTACTTTAACAGGGGTAATGAAGTTTATTAACCACAACATAACATAAGTAAAAATAAACGCGTAAACGCACACACCAACAACTGTTATTAATTGTTTCCAGAAGAATTCAAATCCTCCACCGACTAATAAACCATTTGTTGTAACCATCGGGTTAACTGCGCCTGTGGCAAATAAACCGAGAAGTATTACTCCGATAGATCCGCCAACACCGTGAACTCCCCAAACATCAAGAGCATCATCCCAGTGCAATTTATTTTTTAATGAAACTGCAAAGTAACAAACTACTCCAGCAACTATTCCTATAATCGCAGCTTGCTGAACTGTAACAAAACCTGCGGCAGGAGTAATTGTAGCAAGACCTGCAACAGCGCCAGTCAGCAAACCGACAAACTTAGGTTTCTTTTCTAATTTCCATGCAAGGGAAAGCCAGACTATTGCAGCAAATGATGCAGCAACATCAGTGTTTAAAAATGCAGTTGCAGTTATTGAATCAACCTGCAATTCACTTCCGGCATTAAACCCGTACCATCCAAACCACAATAATCCTGTTCCAAGAGCAACAAGTGGAATGCTGTGAGGTCCTCTCTCAATAATATTTCTTTTCCCAACATAGAAAACAGAAGCGAGTGCTGCCATACCTGCACTTGCATGAACAACGATACCACCTGCAAAATCAAGGACACCCCATTCAGCCAATAAACCGCCGCCCCAAACCATATGCACTAAAGGAAAATAAACCAAAACTAACCAGGCAGTAAGGAAAATCATATAAGCCGGAAATTTTACACGGTTAGTGAATGCACCCGTTATTAAAGCAGGAGTGATTATAGCAAACATCATTTGATATGCTACAAAAACATAAAGAGGAATGTGATTGTTGCCGGTAAAAACAGAATTAAGACTAGTCCCGGCAAGGAAAGCCATATCAAAATTACCAATTATCCCACCCTGACCCCCACTGAAACAAAGCGAGTAACCAAATACAAACCAAAGAATTGTTGTCCATCCGAGAGAAACAAAACTCTGGATCATAATAGTTAGAACACTCTTCCTCCCCACAAGTCCGCCGTAAAAAAAGGCAAGACCGGGAGTCATTAACATTACAAGACTGGTTGCGATAAGCATAAAACCAGTACTACCAGTATCGAACATAAGAACTCCTATATTAAAGTTGAATTAAATTGTTTCATTAAAATGTTAATCCAAATACGAGATATGATATTTCAGCATTTGGATTTACAATAAATGCTACATTGACAGGCAAAGAAAAATCTTCAGTTATCTTAATGGATTTTGAAGCTCCAACTCCTACATTTATTACATTGAATTTTGCCGTACCGTAATAGCCGGGGTTATCAGTACTTCCTCCTGCGGCACCAATAAAAAAGTTTAATGGAATTTCAGCAACAGTTGGAGAATAGTCTAACTGGAAATATGTATTACTTCCGGCATCATTATAAACATTGATAAACCCTGAAAGAGTTACTGGAAATGATTCCGGACCGCCGATTGATAAACCGGCTTCAACTGTATGTGCACCGGGTCCTTTGGGATCATCATAGTTATTAAAATTTCCCCACTTGATTCCTGCTAACGGAAAGTAATAATCGGTTACGACAACGCTGATATTCATTCCATTTTCAAACCCAATTTCATAACCAACCCTGGAATCTATTTCCTGATCAAATTCATTATCGAAAATTTTATTTGATAAGCTATATGATCCCCAAAATCCTGCACTGAATCCAGAAACTGTTAGCGATAATGCTGGCTGAATATTAATTGCATCATTTACATTTAAACCACGCCATATATATCGGCTTACAATGTCTGCCCCCAGATTTACTTCCAGGTTTTGAGAGAAAGTAAATCCTGAACAGAACACAAGTAGAGTAAACAATGCTTTGTTGAAGTGTTTGATCATAAATATTCCCCTTATAAATATTTTAGAAAAGTATTTTAATTACGAAGAATAAAAACAGGTTATTGATAATTAAATCCTCCTATAATTTTGGAATGACCTAGAAAGTTTAGAAATAATTAAATAATTACTAAAGTAAATCGTCAACAAGCGCAACGATAATGCTGTAAACGAGTGGATTTTGTTCATCAATCCAGGGATTTAACCGATCAATTGTTGTTTCCTCTTCATTATAAAACTAATTTTGATATAATTAATAAGATTTTAAATAAATTCCCGGCTATTATATTTGAAGAAAATTTTATTAATACACAGTAACAATGAACAGAATTCTGAATTCCTGGAAGATTTGGAATCTGCAGGTTACAGGACTTATATCTCAGCAGGCGAATCCGATGGATTAAAAATTGCAAACAGGTATTCGGCAGATATTGTAATTTGTGAGCTTGATGATTTTGATAAAGAGTTGAAAATTGTAAAGATGTTAAATGAAAATCCCGCAACCGAATGTATTCCGCTTTTACTGATCACTTCAACAACGCAGCCAGCCCACACAAGAGCAGCAATGGAATTAGGAGCCGATGATGTTCTTATCAAACCTTTTAAAAGCGAATCACTTTTACGCTCTATAAAAATACGACTTCATAAAATTGATAATTTAAAAGAGAAATTAACTGATCAAATTGTTTCCACAGAAAATGCGTTTACCGGGGAGTCGAAAAAAGTTGATCACATACTCGTTAACATTGGCAAAAAGCTAAAACTAATAGAATTTTCTCATATCGAATGTATAACTGCTTTGAAAGAATATTCAAAAATTATTACCGATGATGATTGTAAAATTGTAGTGAGAAAATCCATAAGAAACTGGGTAGAAACTCTTCCGGCTAAAGATTTTTTGAGAATTCACAGGGCAACTATTGTCAATATGACTTTTTTAGATAGGATTGAAAAAACCGGGAACAGAAGTTATAGTGTTTATCTTAAAAATATTTCTACTCCTTTCCCCATGAGTCAGAGATATAGTAACATAATGAGAAAAACTTTTTCTGTTTGAATTAAGCTACATAGTTTTTGAGATGTATTTAAATTTCTCTCCCATCAGCCTGATTGAAACTGGAGCACTTACACCTTTAAGATTTGCTTTTTTACTGGGCATTTCCTCTTTCTCAAAGTTTAACAAAGAATAAAAATATTCCGAAACAAGAAGGTTGTTGTTCAGATCTTTTGTAGCTTCTTCAAGTCTTGAAGCAATAACAACTGGAAATCCCATAACCATCATACTTCCGAGATCACCATACCCTTTATCGCCGACTAAAACTTTACCAGCGTGCATTCCAATTCCGATTTCAATATTGTGGTCAAAAAATTTTGAAATGTAATTCTTGTTTAAAACAGATAAATCTTCAAAAATCTTTTTTGATGCTTTGTATGCGTTCACTGCAGCGGAAGATAAATCTTCCTTTAGACCGAACACCGCATAAATACCATCACCCGGTGACTCAACAATTTTTCCATTGAAAGAATTAATTACAGAGTTAAAAAGTACAGTAAGTCTTCGCATAATGTGAATTACATCAAAAGGTAAATTGGATTCGATAAAAGGAGTAAAGTTCCTTATATCCAGGAAAAATAATACCAGTTCTTTTTCTTCTCCCAAACTTTGTTGTGCAATTGCTGTTTCACCTGTTACGTACAAACGCAAATCTTCATCATCACGAATAATTCTTCTTATCTTAACATTTTCCTTCAAGATTTTTGTCTGACACGCAAGTCGTACATCTTCAGGAAAATTTTTCTTCTGCCGCAGAATATTTTCTTTTTCATTAATTGGAGTTAGGTTTCCCATTCCCTCTAACACAAGTATTCTGCATGTAGAGCATTCCGCTCTACCCCCACAGGTATGATAATGAGGAATATCTGCAGATAAAGAAGCTTCAAGAATAGACTGTCCGTCTTTTATCTCTATGACCGCTTCGTTCACAAATTCAAATGTAAGTTTCTTTTTGTTCATTAAATAAATAAGAATGAATTAGTCTCAGAGAAAAGATATTTGAATAATTCGAATGAAACAAATTGCAGTTAAAATTTTAGTATAATGAAGGAAACGGAATCGCATTTTTCACATCCAACCATTAAAATTTATTACCAGGTATTTAAAATGAAGATTGAAAATATTCTTGATAAAGTAAAAAAGAAAGATTATTCAGTAATAAGTAAAGAAGAACTAAACTATTTTCTTTCAAATTCAGAAATTATTATTGAAAGGGATACACTCATTTCAGATAAGATCCGACTGCTAAAATATCGAAATGAATTTTTAATACAGGAAAAAAGCAACAAGGATGAATTAATAATCAGGATTATGAAATCAAAAAAAGAAGGAGAAGATTTTATTAATAACAGGATGGAATTTTATGATAAAATGTGGGGTGGCTGCGGATGCAAAGTTGATTATTATTAAACCTTCTACACTTTTAGAATAAAAAAGTGCTGCTGAAAAACATTCAACAGCACTTAGCTATAAAATAGTTCGTGAGATTATTTTGTCATTATCATTTTCTTCGTCTGTGCAAATTTACCCGCACGCATTTTTGCGAAGTAAACTCCACTCGCAACCCTGTTTCCTTTGTTGTTCAGGCCATTCCACATAACTTCGTACTTGCCCTGGTTATAAAGTTCATAATCAACTAAAGTTTTAACAAGTTTTCCCTGGATATCATAAACTTCCATTCTTACTTTTTCTGTTTGTGGAAGTGAAAATTGAATCTTTGTACTCGGGTTAAATGGATTAGGATAATTCTGACTCAGTTTGAAAGTTGAAGAATGTCCCGGAAGTGTTTCAACTGATTGAGGAGAATGAGGATCACCATGACAAGGTTCGCAATCCATTTTTGTCATTACGTTATTGAATCCGGCCGAACCATGACAAGCAAGACAATCTACTATATTTTGCGGATCCTGGTAAGTGGCAGTAAATGTACCGGCAAAATAATTATTGAGAAACTCAGCTGTTTTTGCTGCAATATCACCAGCTATTCTTGCACATCTTTCTTTTCTTTCTGTACTACCCACTGTTTTGTCTGCCATAATACACCATTCAGTTACAGAAGCATGACAAAGTGGACTTCCTGATACATTCTGCGGGAGTGCATCATCATAATTGTGAACTAGATACTGTCCGTTTGTTGCAAACTCATTTGCAACATCTGTTGGCAATTCTTCCTGGGTATACCAGCCCTGAATTTCAGTTAATATAGCACCAGCATCAGCTTTTGGGACAACAGTACTAATTAAAGCCATAGCTCCGTTTAAAGTTCCACATAATGTTCCCCAGCCGTTTCCACCTCCTCCTCCAAATAACATTACTTCCATTGGTAAATTTGTCCACGGATCACCGACTGCAGTTGTAAGAGCCTGGACTAAAGAACCAAAAACACCGGAACAACAAGCCATACCATTATAGTAAAGATAGTGAGCTTGTATTCTTACTTCATCGGGATCCAGCGTAGCATAGGGCCATGGCCATGGAGTAATTTTTGTTTGTGCCTTTGTTGTTGCAGATGTGAGAATACTTGCAGCACTTGCAATTGCTGTAATGCCAACTGCAGCTTTTGAAGATTTTACTAAAAAATCTTTTCTTGTAAGATTTTTTTCCATGTGTCTCTCCTGTTATTTTATTTGGGAATTAAATGAATAATAATTTACCAGTTCCTGATTTTCATCAATAAGATTTAAAAGTTTTTCCCCGATTTCATTAGGAATTTCTGAGAGCCGCTTTTTAAATAATTCATTAATTTCATCTGCAACAATTTGTGTAGTCAGCTTTCCCTGCTCAGTTAATGATAGTTGAATGAATCTTTTATCATTCTTATCAAATACACGGGTTATTAAATTTTTCTTTTCGAGCGAGCTTAAAACTTTTGAAGTGTTGGTTTTAGAAATGGCTAAGTACCCGGACAATTCTTTTACAGAGTTTAAATCTATACCCGAAAGAACAATGAGAGCATTTCTTTCATTCACACTGAGATGATATTTTTTTGATATTACTCTCCCCACATCATAACAGAAACGATTAAGCGAAAGTAGAAACAATGAATGGTCGTTGATATTTTGCATTAGTTCACTTATTTCAACTATTGAAATGTTTCAACTCTTATGCCCAAAGGGATATGTTGCAAGAGAAAAGTTGAATAGCTAAAACAGGAAAATTTTAAACAAGAATATTTTTTTATTAGCTATTTTTTAATTGTGAATTGTGAAGCATTTCTAATCTTCAGGAAAGTAATTCTTGATAAAAGTAACTGCTGAATGATTGGAATGTATTTGTATTTACCAATCCTTTGTAAACATCAATGCAGTTTTAGAAATAATAGTTGCTTGTGAAGAATTAAATTTTATTTTTCAGTTAGTTTCGATGCAAAATGAATTTTAAATTCTGTTTGAGAAAATTTGTTTGAAGAATTAGATAAACATACCTAAGTTTAAAAAACTTATAAAAGAATAAACAATGGATAAATTTTTAGAGGCTGCAATTGATGAAGCAAAGAAAGGAATGGGTGAAGGAGGTATTCCTATCGGGTCTGTGCTTGTTATTGATGATAAAATAGTTGCAAGAGGACACAACAAACGAGTACAGAAAGGAAGCGCAGTACTTCACGCAGAAATGGATTGCCTTGAAAATGCCGGACGAATTAAAGCCGCAGATTATAAACGCGCAACGCTCTACTCTACACTTTCGCCCTGCGATATGTGCAGTGGTGCTGTGCTGCTTTACGGCATTCCCAAAGTTGTAATTGGAGAAAACCGGACTTTCTCCGGACCGGAAGATTACCTGAAATCCCGTGGCGTTCAACTTGTTAATTTGGATAGTGAAGAATGTTACCAGCTAATGCAAACATTTATTAAAAATAACCCTGGGTTGTGGAATGAGGATATTGGGGAGGTTGATGAGAAATAGTTTATAATAAATTCACATAAATTATATTATATATAGATTGAAAATCTAAAACAATTAAAACTATAAATAAACAAATGAATACATATGAAATTAAAGATGTAATCGATATTCACAAGATATTTTCTATATTCCGAGCTCATCCTCCTCTTGGGTGGTGGTTTAGAGGACAAGCAAATAGTCACTGGAAATTAATTCCAAAAGCTGGTCGTCAAGAATATAATTTACCCAACAACAGAGACTTAGGTCGATTTAAAGAATGGAAAACTAAAGCTCGTGCATATATAAAATTGTCAACATTGGATTGGGAAAATCTGGCAATCGCACAACATTATGGAATGGCTACTCGATTACTAGATTGGACTTATAATCCACTAATTGCTACTTATTTTGCAGTTTGTGAAAACTTCGAAGATGACGGAATGGTATATTGTTATGAGCCAGAACTATTTGTGTCGGAACAAACATCGTTAGATTCTGAGGCAAGGGGTTATGGTTATATTCCAGAAGCTATTGATAGACGTGTAGTTGTTCAACAAAGTATTTTCTCCTTACATAGCCCAGCGAATGCTGAGATTGAAATTAAGGATCACTTTATCATGAATAATCTCAAAAACTTAAATAGTATACTTATTCCTCAGAAAATTAAACGAGAAATACTAAAACACTTAAATGACTACGGTATAAATCAGTCAACAATATTTCCAGACCTTACAGGATTATCACACCATTTAAATTGGTTGACTAAGGAAATGGTAATACGAAAAAAATTGAAAGATGATTCGTAATGGCTTTACTTTAATCAATAACAATTTTATCACGAAAATATCTCCTCTGAAACCAGAACGCCACATTAATAAGACTAATCAATTAACATTATAAATCAGGTAAACACCCCCAAGAATTACAAGCACGCCGCAAACTCTTTTAATCCATAAAACTGTTTTAGATCCTTCGCTCCAGTTAAGATATTTCTGAACTTTGCCTGTTAAAGTTCCTGCACCAACAATAACAGAGCAATGTCCTATCCCAAAAGCCAGGAGAAAAATCACAGCAAGAAAATAATCAGCCTGTGCTGTTTGAAAAACTACTCCAAGCACCGGGGCCATATAAGCAAATGTGCAGGGACCGAGAGCTAACCCGAAAAGCAATCCAAGAATTAAAGCAGCCAATAATCCTTTGGTTTTTGTTTGTCTAAGTCCAGCATTGTTCCAATCAAATTTTATAAAGCCCAAAAGATAAAACCCGACAAGGAAGAAAATTCCTGCAACAAGATAATTTCCAACACTTCCAATATCACCCATCAATCTTCCGAGTGATGCAGTTATAATTCCGATTAAAGCAATCGTTATTAAAATACCAAGAGAAAAGATTAGTGAGATGTTGAACGTTCTCCCGACAGAAATTTTTCCCTGCGAACTTATAAATCCCACAACAAGCGGAATACTTGATAAATGACACGGCGAAAGGAGAATTGACAAAACACCCCATCCGAAAGAAGCAAGAACTGCAAGCCATACCGCTCCTGTCATTGCTTCGTAAAGAGTAGTAAAAATCCCCTCAATCATTTTTAACCTTTTTTCTTATCCTGTTTAACTCCCTTTTCCTGGAGCAGCTTTTCTATTTCAGCATCAGGATAGAATCCTTCATGACGGTGAAATTCTTTCCCGTTTTCATCAAGGAAAACCTGGGTTGGTATTAACCTGACTCCGTATTGCTGGGCGTATTTTTTCTGTTCCTCTTTCCACACATCATAAAAAATCACTTTAACCTGTTCACCGTACTTTTCTTCAATTGATTTCATCACAGGCTGCATTTGCTTGCACGGAATGCAATTCACCGATCCGAGTTCTATAAAAATTACTTTTGGTTTTACATTTTTGGATTGTGCGAATAAACTACACCCCATTAGTAAAATTAGAAGTAGAGTTGATATGAAAAATCTTATTTGCATTTAAACTCTCCTGATTTTGATTAATCTCTTGATTTTTTAATTGCTGCATTGTCAAATTGTTAAAAGCAATAAAACAATTTAACAGATAAGCAATCTGAGCTTAGTTTCCTTTCAACCAGCTTAAAATCTGCTCGTCTTTGGGAATTGTTCCGAAGCTTTTAACTTTTTCATCAATTACCAATCCCGGTGTCATCATTATTCCATAGCTCATTATTGCACTTAGATCCGTTACTTTTTCGACTTCAGCATCTATATTATTTTGCTGAACTACTTCCCTGACTTTTGCTTCGAGAGTTTTACATTTATTACAACCTGTTCCCAAAATTTTTACTTTCATTTTATTTCTCTCCTGATTTGTTTTATTTAATAAATTATTTTGTTAATGTTTTTTCGATCACATATTTAGTAAATCAAATTGAACAAATATCCTACAATGATGATACCTATAGCCACAATGCCGATAAACACAGCTATGAGTTGAATCTTAAGAACTTTTTTCAGAATGATTGTCTCCGGCAGCGAAAGACCGATCACGCTCATCATAAAAGCAAGCACCGTTCCGAGTGAAGCTCCTTTTTCCAGCAATGCCTGAACAATCGGAATTATTCCCGCAGCATTAGAGTACATTGGAATACCAATGACCACTGCAGCCGGTACTGACCACCATGCAGATTTTCCCATCAATGAAGCCATAAAGTTTTCCGGTACATAGCCATGTATTCCGGCGCCAACAGCAATTCCAAGCACAACGTATATCCACACTTTACCAACTATTTCTTTTACTGCATCTATGCCTGAAGTGATTCTTTGAGCGAAAGGAATCTTTAAATCATCCATATCAAGATGCCCGGCTTTTGTTTTATAAACCCAGTCTTCAACATATTTTTCGAGCCCAAGTTTACCTATTACAAACCCTGAGAACATTGCAATGATTAACCCTGTAGACACATACATTAATGCAGTTTTCCATCCGAATAAACCGAACAATAAAACAAGCGCAACTTCATTTATCATCGGTGCTGCAATTAAAAATGAAAATGTTACGCCAAGCGGGACCCCGCTTTCAACAAATCCAAGGAATAGTGGAATAGCAGAACATGAGCAAAATGGAGTAACGATTCCCAAAAAACTCGCAGAAACATTACCGGCAAAAAGTTTTTTCCCACCTAAAATTTTTCTTGTTCTTTCCGGCGAAAAGTATGTACGAACAACTCCTACTGCAAACACAATTAATATTAAAAGCAGCAGAACCTTAGGCACTTCAAAGATGAAAAAGCTAATTGCTGATGTAAGATGATTATCCTGCGGTAATTTCAAAAAGTTGTCAACTATAAGACTTGTTAGACTTTCTAAATTAAGATATAACAGGAACCATAACGGCAGCAGAATTACCGGGATTAAAAATTTATTCTTATATAATCTTACCACATCTATCTTCATATTTTTTCTCTTCCGGATAAGAATACTTCTAGTTGTTCTATCATTTTATCTTCGTATTCTATTTTCAGAATCAATTCGTTAGTCTGGTTAAAGACTAAAACTGAAGGCGCAAAAAAAGTTTCGTATTTCAGTTGAAGATCGTTGTTCCAGTAAGAATCCACTACCAGGAAAGAATAAGAATCACTCAATTCACTTTTTAATTTGAGAATTTCGACGAGTTGTTTTTTACACATTTCAAGTGTACAGTGGCACGACATCGAGGTACTAAAGAAAAGAAATTTTGTCTTTTGAGAATTAAAGAAGTTTTGTCTATTGTAACTGTAAAAAGTTCGCTGAATATGAAGATACCAATCAACAAATAAAGTTAAAGCTGAATCTGTGGTTATATTTGACTTTTCAATTTCAAATTCATTTAAATGTTGTTCCAGGCTGTCAAATGAGGCAAGAGTGGAATAATATTTTGTCTCTAAAATTGTGTCATCAATTTTTTCTGATAAAAGGTTTTTCAGATCACTGAACTCTTTTTCAGGAAATATTTTATCAACCGAAAGTGATAGTATTATGTTTTCAGCTTTATTCTCAATTTCATTTAATTGCTGAGAAAAAAGGAGGGCCTGGTAAAACAGTACCGATAATAGGACAAGACAATATTTTAGTTTCATTAATTTCCCCTGAAATTTTTATTCTAAAAAACATTCTTTATGGCATAACCATATTTTTAGTAAAATATTTTCTTTGAAACCATAACGCAACATTAACAAGACCAATTAAAACAGGGACTTCGACAAGCGGACCTATTACTGCTGCAAAAGCTTCACCTGAATTTATTCCGAATACTGCAATGGCAACTGCAATCGCAAGTTCAAAGTTGTTGCTCGCAGCAGTAAAAGAAAGTGTTGCCGATTTCGGATAATCCGCTCCTGCCTTTTTAGATA
Source organism: uncultured Ignavibacteriales bacterium (assembly GCA_963822905.1). GTDB lineage: Bacteria > Bacteroidota > Ignavibacteria > Ignavibacteriales > Ignavibacteriaceae > CAWGJF01. The sequence continues at coordinate 844,000 of CAWGJF010000001.1, read as the reverse complement.
AGAAGAACGAAAGAAAAAACATCAGCACAAAATAAAACAACAGAGGAACTGCAACCCGGATTACATCAACCGGAATTTTTACAATATACTCTCCTTTGAGTGAGAACATTACAACAATGGTAAATAAAAGTGCAATCAAAGTAACCGGACTAATTTTAGGAATGAATTTTCCTTCATACCATTTTATACCTTTCAACTTCAGTAAAACAAACCTGGTTATCATTCCTGCGAAAAACGGTATGCCGAGATAAATAAAAACACTTTCGGCAATCTGCCCGATTGTGATGTTTACAGCAAAAGTCTGCAGTCCAAGCCATTTAGGGATAACGGTTAAAAAGATATAAGCATAAACGGAAAAGAATAGTACCTGGAAAATTGAATTAAATGCGACTAGTCCGGCTGCGTATTCCCTGTCCCCTTTTGCAAGATCGTTCCAGACAATAACCATTGCAATACATCTCGCCAACCCGATTAAAATAACTCCTGCCATGTATTCGGGATAATCACGCAGAAAAAATATTGCAAGAAAAAACATCAGCACCGGACCGATAATCCAGTTCTGAACAAGCGATAGAGTTAAAATTTTAAAATCTTTAAAGACATCGCCAAGTTCTTCATACTTTACTTTTGCAAGTGGAGGATACATCATTAAAATTAATCCAATCGCAATCGGGATATTTGTTGTGCCGGATTGAAATGTATTCCAGAAATCAACAATGCCGGGAAATAAGTAACCCGAAAAAACCCCGATGAACATTGCCAGGAATATCCAAAGAGTGAGATAGCGGTCTAAAAATTTAAGTCTGGTTTTCACTTCTTATTTAATTTTCTCATTATAAAATTTTAAAAACTCTTCACGTATTTCATCTCTCACTCTCCTGTAAACAGACATAACTTCATCTTCCGTTCCAACTGCATCAGCAGGATCATCAAAACCGATATGCAAACGATGCTTAACATCACCAACAAAAACAGGACAGGTTTCTTTTGCGTTATCACAGACTGTGATTACATAATCGAAGGACTGATTAATATATTTTTCAACATTCTCAGGAATTCCCGGACTGATATCTATCCCGATTTCTTTCATTGCTTTAACAGCAAAAAGATTTACTTTTTCTGCAGGTTTTGTTCCGGCAGAATAAACATCAAGATTTTTATCCAGTGATTTTAGAAATCCTTCTGCCATCTGGCTGCGGCAGGAATTGCCAGTACAAAGGATTAATATTCTCACTTCTTATATCCGACAACAGTTATACTAAAAATTCCTTCAACTTTTTCTTTATAGGATTTAATTCCATCCTCATTTAAGTATTCCTTCAGCAATTCATCAGGTAGACCAACATCTTTTGTCCTTTTGATTTCAATATCCTTAAAACCTGCATCTTTAATTACCTGCATATACTCATCCTGCTGCATTGCACCTGAAACACAACCAGCATACATCTCTGCAGATTTTTTCAATCCAGCAGGTAATTCACCTTTAATAACAATATCCGAGACACAAAAATGCGCACCTGGTTTAAGTATCCTATAAATTTCCGAAAATGCTTTTGTTTTATCAGGCACAAGATTAAGGACACAATTACTAATAACTACATCAGCCAGACTTTCTTCAATCGGCATGTCTTCAATTTCACCAAACTTAAACTCTACATTTTTAAAACCAAGTTTCGCATCGTTTGCATTAGCTTTTGCTATCATTTCTTCTGTCATATCAAGCCCGATTACTTTTCCTTCATCTCCTGCAATTGCTCTCGCAACAAAAACATCATTACCTGCACCTGAACCGAGATCAATTACAGTATCACCCTTTTTAATCCCGGCAAATTCTGTTGGCACTCCGCAGCCTAAACCCAGATCGGCTTCTGCTACGTAGCCATCAATTTTTGAATAATCATCACCGATCATTGAATAATCTACAACCTTGGATGATCCGCACCCGCAGCCGCATCCCTGCTTTTGCTGAACGGCTATTTCGCCATATTTTTCTTTTACAACTTTTTTTATTTCTTCAGCTGTTTGCATACTAACCTCTTATGTTTATGTCACTCTTCGACAAGCTCAGAGTGACAGTCTAAGAATTTTGAAAGTCATCCTGAGCCTGTCGAAGGATGACATTTTTTTTAACAATTACACACTTGTGAAAATAATAGATCAAGTTCCTGTTTTGCTTTTTGAAGAGTTTCATTATTAACACAATAGCAGACTTTCGGTCCTTCAATTTCTCCTTTAATTAATCCAACTCTTTTAAGTTCTTTAAGATGCTGAGAGACTGTTGATTGTGAGAGCGGCAGCAGATCAACAATGTCACCGCACATGCAAACATTCATCTCTGTAAGAATTTTTAAGATTTTTATTCTTGCAGGATGAGAAAGAGCTTTGGCTACATCAGCAAGCCAGGCATCTTCTATTGTGAATTCTTCTTTCTTCGAAACTGCCATTTTATAACTTTCTAAATCGTTCATCGTAAATATACGATATAATAATTTAGAAAGTCAAGTAAAAAAATAGAAAGTAGTATATTTAAATAGAAAAGAAGCTTTTTAGATCAGCTGCAGGAGATTTTCATTTATTTGATTTCCCAAATCAAACCTGATTACTTTTCGTCCATTATCCAGAAGTGCCTGCCTGTCCCCAAGTGACTGCGCCTTAATTAATGTACCGAATGTAATGGAAGATTTGTCGCTTCCCGCTTCATCAGGAATTGAAGTGTTCTCTTTTTCATCAGCAACAAGTTGAATAAAAAACCCATTGCCAGCATCACCTTTATGAAGTTGTCCGGTTGAATGCAGAAATCTTGGTCCATAGCCAAGAGTTGTTGGACATTCATAATTTTTAAGAATTTTTTCACGAAAGGTTTGAAGCTCTTCCCAGGTTTTATCGGAAGGTTTTAGATATGCCTGTATGCAAATGTAATTTTCCCCACTTTCAGTTTGTGAAAGGAAATTTGTCAGCATTTCGGTCGCTGATTTTCCTTCAGCTTCACCATAAACTTTAATTCCGTTTTTATCCAGCGACGGATTTAATTCAGGAAGCTTTCCTTTTTCCTGAAATTCTTTTACCATTTTTTTTGCAATAACTTTCGCCTGCTCTACATTCGGCTGATCGAATGGCTGTATTCCGATCACCCAGCCAATTACTGAAGTTGCAAATTCCCATCTGAAAAATTCTTTTCCAATATCATAAATATCATTCAGATCAATTTGGATTACAGGATGCCCGGCTTTTTCAATTTCTTCGATCTGATTATCTAATGATGTATCACCTTTCAATCTGAAATAAACAAAAACCCTGTCATCAGAATATTTTTTGCCTGTTTGTATTGGTTCAAGATCGACAGGAAGAACTCCTTTACCAATTTTCCCTGTGCTTTCAGCTATTAACTGCTCAGCCCACGCTCCGAAGTATGAAAATTTTTCCGAGGAAATAAATGTCAGCTTATCTCTGCCTTCATTTGCAAGCACGCCTAGAATCACACCCAGCAGAGCAGAAGTATTTTTTGAGATTCCATTTCCTGAAATTTTAGAAGCTTCAACCATTTCCGAAGCGCATGAGAGAAGTTCTTTTAAATCAATTCCCACAACTGCAGCAGCAACAGTTCCGAAAAAGGAAAGTGCAGAATACCTTCCCCCGATATCAGGGTCATTCAAAAATATTTTTCTGAAATTTAAATCAGTTGCAATTTTTTCGAGTCCGCTGCCGGGATCAGTAATGGCAGTAAAATGATTCCCAACTTTTTCTTTCCCAACCTTTTTCATTGCAGAATTATAGAAGTATTTCATAAACGAAATTGTTTCTACTGTTCCGCCGGATTTTGTCGAAACAATATAAAGTGTTTTTACCGGGTCTAATTTCTTCTCATATTCTAAAACTGTTTCCGGATGAGTGCTGTCAAGAACATGAAGATTTAGAAAACCTTTTTTCGTTCCGAACATCAGACTAAAAACTTCAGGCGCCAAACTTGAACCACCCATTCCCATTAAAAGTGCATCAGTAAATCCATCTTTTCTAACACTATCAACAAACTCAGTAATTTCATCTAGTGCATTTAACGTAACATCAGGACTGCTTAACCAGCCAAGGCGGTTAAATATTTCGTGTGGATCATTTCCCCATATAGTAAAATCTTTTTCCCAAATCCTCTCCACTATTCTCTCATCTCTTAAGTCAAGAACTTTTGCTGCAATCAGATCGGAGTAACCACCTAATTCATATTTCATGCATTAACCTCTTCTTTTATCTTTTTTACTTTATCATTGAGATTGCCAATCAGTGATTCAAATGAATCCGAAAATGATTTTACCCCATCAACTAAAAGTTTATCAGTAACTTTATTTATATCAATTCCGAGCTCTTTCAGTTTTTTTAACTGGGCTTTTGCTTCGTCGATTCCTTTATTTAATGTTAGCTCTACTTTCCCATGATCAATAAATGAATCAATTGTATCAGGAGGCATAGTGTTCACAGTATCAGGTCCGATTAATTCATCAATATAAAGCACGTCTGAATAATTCGGATTTTTAGTGCTGGTACTTGCCCAAAGTAGTCTTTGTTTTCTTGCACCTTTAGCTTCAAGATCTTTCCATCTATCGCTGTTGAACATTTTTTCAGAAATTTCAAAAGCAATTTTTGAATTTGCCACAGCAATTTTCCCAAGTAAATCATTATTCCCTTTTGCTTCAAGTTCTTTATCAACAGCTGAATCAACACGGCTAACGAAAAATGAAGCAACTGAAGCATGTTTACTAATGTCTCCGCCGTCTGCGTCATATTTTTCCAGACCTGCTATAAAAGCTTCAACAACTTTCCTGTAGCTTTCTGTGCTGAAGATTAAAGTCACATTAACATTAATTCCGGAGCCGAGCACTTCTGTTATTGCCGGAAGTCCTTCCTTAGTTCCAGGAATTTTTATCATAATATTTGGTCTTCCCAGAGTCTTAAAAAGATGTTTTGCTTGTGCGATTGTTTCTTTAGTATTATTTGCGAGCAACGGATTGACTTCGATACTGATATAGCCATCAAGTCCATCTGTATCGTTGTAAACTTTTCGCATTTCGTCTGCGGCAATTCCGATATCTTTCAATGCAAGTTTTTCGTAAATCTCTTCAACAGATAATCCTTTACTTACTAATTCTTTAAGATCTTCATCATAATCTGTGCTTTTGGATATTGCTTTATCAAAAATTGTTGGATTCGAAGTCATCCCTCGCAACCCGTTTTCTCTCAACTTAATTAACTCACCGCTTGTTAAAAGTTTTCTGCTAATAAAATCAAGCCATACAGATTGTCCTAATTTTGCTAATTCATTCAGTTTACTCATATTTTCCTCATTTTATTTGATTAACTAAATTTTTCTCAATTAAAATTATGTCTAAAATTTACATAAAATTTTCGAACCGGATGTTAACTCCCGTTTAATAGTTTTGCTGCATTTTCATCCATAAAAAATTCGAGAGTTCCATTGCCCGGGCTGATATTAGCTGCGGGATATTTCTTCACTTTAATTTCATCCTTACTAAATAATTCTTTAACAATATTTGCTTTGCTTTCTCCGGTTATTAAAAAAATAATTTCTTCTGCATTATTAATCACTTTTCCCGTTAAAGTTATTCTTTTCTGTCCTGATCCAGGATGCACCGCCACTTCACAAATTTTTTCCGAATTCAGCAAACTCATTTGATCAGGAAATATCGAAGCTGTATGACCATCCTCCCCAATACCAAGAATAACCAGATCAAATTTGGGGAAACCATTTTTTACACGAACAATATTTTTTATTTCGTCAGAATAACGAACAGTTTCTTCTTCAGGAATATTGTTTCCATCTACAGGATGAACATTTTTTTTCGGAATGTCAATGTAATCAAGAAGATATTTTTTTGTCATTCCATAATTACTCTCATCACTTTCAGGTGGAACACATCTTTCGTCTCCCCAGAAAAGATGAATTTTACTCCAGTTAATTTTTTCTTTGTACATTTCTGCAAGTGTCTGAAAAATTATTTTAGGCGTACTTCCGCCTGATAAAGCAAGATACATCTCATTTCTCTCAAGATTCAATTTTAGCAATTCCTTGCAGAAGAAATCGGTAAGGGCAAATTTATTTTTAAATACTTTAAACACGATTGCAGACCGGAAGCTGGAGAATGTAGACCGGCTTTTAAAAATTCTCCTTTCTAGTTTTAATAAGTTTTGTAGTCATTGCACTGATTTTTCTTGTTCTTTCAATATACTCATTCGCTGTTTCATCTTTTAAATATTTAAACTCTTTTGCTAAGTACAGTTGAGTTCTAAGTTCTGCTGTTGAACCTTTTGCAATAAATAAAAACTGAATGAATTCTTTGTTAGTTTGTCTTTCATATCCTTCTGATATATTTGATGGGACTGAAACAGCCGATCTTCTAATTTGATCCCTGAACCCAAAATCTTTACAATTGAAAAATGATTTATAAATATCTGTAGCTAATCTCATCGATTCTTTCCAAACATTAAGATCTTCAAACTTCCCAATTTTGCCGGACATATTGACTCCTTATTTATATAAAAGAATAAATATATTTGATTAATTTTATCAATATATCCTTAATTCTTTTATCCAGCTTCCCGTTTCCCTTTTCCAGTCTCCGAATTTAGAGTTCACAATAGATTCCATCGTTAGCCAAATTTTTGCAGGGATATCGCCACGTCATTCCGATTTCTTCGATTAAATCATCAGCGTGTTCAGGACCCCACGTTCCTGCAGGATAACCATAAACCGGAATTTTATGATCGTCTTTCCAGGCATCTAAAATCGGATCGACAAATTTCCAGGCTGCTTCAACAGCATCACCTCTTTGATATAAAGTTGAATCGCCAATCATACAATCGTGAATTAATCTTTCGTAAGCCGTGGGCAGATATGTATTTGATAGATCCGAATAATGGAAGTCCAAATTAACATTCTGAATATTAAAACCTTGACCAGGAACTTTCATCCCTACTTTAAAAAGAATTCCTTCATCAGGCTGAATGCGAATTACTAATTGGTTACAAGAATTAGACAATTCCTGTTGCGAAAAAAGAAAATGCGGTGTTGGTTTAAAATGGATTACAACTTCAGTAACTCTAGTGGGCAGTCTTTTTCCTGTTCTTATATAAAAAGGAACTCCGCCCCAACGCCAGTTATCAATATAAAATTTCAATGCTGCGTAAGTTTCAGTACGGGAATTTGGATCTACTCCTTTTTCTTCACGATAACCAATAACTTTTTCACCTCTTACAGTTGCAGCACCATACTGCCCGCGGATAACTTCCTTCGCAACTGTTTCATCATTATATGGCCTGAGTGAATGGAAAACTTTTACCATTTCATTTCTTAAAGAATTTGAATCGAAAGATGATGGAGGTTCCATTGCAATAAGTCCAGTTAGCTGAAGCAGATGATTTTGAACCATATCGCGTAATGCACCGGATGATTCATAATAACCACCGCGGTTTTCTACACCGATATTTTCAGCAGAAGTTATTTCAACATGGTGAACATAATTCCTGTTCCACAGAGGTTCAAAAATTCCGTTTGAAAATCTTGTAACTAAAACGTTTTGAACTGTTTCTTTTCCAAGATAGTGATCAATCCTGTAAATCTGATCTTCACTAAAATATTTCAACAATTTTTTATTAAGATCAATTGCAGATTTCAGATCATAGCCAAATGGTTTTTCAACAATTAGCTTTATCTTTTTTCCGTTTGACTTTTTATTTAGTCCGACTTCACCAAGCAAAGTTGGTATTACACCATAAAGACTTGGGGGAGTTGAAAGATAAAAGATTGCATTTCCATTTATTTCTAATTCTTTATCGAGCTTTTCAATGTGATCTTTAAGCTTCGTAAAATCTTCATGATTCTGAGTATCGAGAGAAATGTATGAGAGCATCTTCAGGAAATCATTAACAATTTTTCCATCATCTTCTTTATAGTTTGAATATTTTTTGATTCCGTCTTTCATTTTCTCTCTGAACTTATTGTCAGAAAGCTCAGTACGACTTGCACCGAGCACAGCAAATTTTTCCGGTAAAAGATTTTGCTTGTGGAGATCATAAACAGCAGGAATTAATTTCCTGTAAGTCAGGTCTCCTGAAGCACCGAAGATTACTAATATGTGGTTTTCTGGTTTTTTCATTTTTTACTTTCTAATAATCCTTTCTATGATTTCTTAACAGCATGTCCGCCAAATTCATTTCTTAGCGCAGCCAGCATTTTCATTGCGAAAGAGTCTTTCTCTCTTGATTGAAAACGGTTGTACAATGAAGCTGTAATTATATGTGCAGGAACGTCAAGATCGATTGCTGCCTGCACAGTCCATCTTCCCTCCCCACTGTCCTGAACATAACCTTTTATTTTTTCTAACTCAGGATCGTTAGTTAACGCAAGATGAGAAAGCTTGAGAAGCCACGAGCGAATTACACTTCCGTATTGCCAGACTTTTGAAACAGCAGCGAGATCAATATTCATTGGTGACTTTTCAAGTATTTCAAATCCTTCAGCATAAGCCTGCATCATTCCATATTCAATCCCGTTGTGGACCATTTTTACAAAATGTCCGGCACCAGATTCACCACAGTACAAATAACCGTTTTCCGGTGCAAGAGTTTTAAAAATTGGCTCGCAGTATTTTGCTGCATCCTTATTTCCACCGTACATCAGGCAGTAGCCTTCTTTAAGTCCCCACACTCCGCCGCTTGTTCCGCAATCAATAAAATGAATTCCTTTTTGAGAACAGAGTTTTGCACTTTTCTGTGATTCTTTATAATGTGAATTTCCTCCGTCGATAATTATATCATCTTTATTTAAAAGTGGAAGAAGTGAATTAACTGTTTCGTCAACCGGTTTTCCAGCCGGAACCATCATCCAGATTACTTTTCTACCATCCAGTTTTTTAGCAAGAGTTTGAAGTGAATCAGAAGAAACAGCTCCTAGAGTTTCTGCTTTTTTTATTTGTTCATCACTTCTGTCAAAAACAATAAGTTCATGTTTATCATTTAATAGCCTGTGAACCATGTTCAATCCCATTTTCCCCAAACCGATAAATCCTAACTTCATAATTATACTCCTTTACTTTAGCAATCTTTGCTTACTTAAAACTCTAATCAAGTTTTGTTTTTAAAATTATAAACCTGTTGCCCAGTTAGACGATTTGTTTTCAAAATCGATTTTTAAATCTTTGTATGATTTGTTATCCAAATCACTTTCAGGAAGCGAACCGAATGAAAGGACCTGTGTAGGACAATTGACTACGCAGGCAGAACATCTTACACATTCAACATCATTCATCGGAATCCCTTTATTAGCATAGTTCATTACATCTATTCCCATGTGACATACTTTTGTACAAATATTACAAGAGATACATTTTTTCTTTTCTGAAAAAATCCTGTAACGGGAAAATCTTGAATAAATATGCATTAAAGCAGCAAGCGGGCAACCGAAACGGCACCAGACTCTTCCACTTAAAAAGAAATAAACACCAACTCCGAGTACTCCTGCAAAAATTACGTCGATTCCTATATAATAAAATTTCTGGAAGAAGTCGGCGACATAGCTCACATTTTCGTTTATAATCGGAATCTCAACATTAAAAAGTACGCTTAACAATTTTATTCCTGTAATTATGAATGCCGCAAGCAGAGCCCACTGACCAAAGTTCTCCCACTTTTTTGCTTTCGGTCCGTGTGGTGCAAGAGTTCTATATTCATCGCCAAGTGTTTCTGCCATGGCACCGCACGAACAAATCCAACCGCAGTATGCACCTTTTCCCCATTTGTAAACTATTATAGGAATAAAAACGAATGTCTGGAACAAACTGAAAACAAGCCAGAATGTTGTGATGTTTCCATTGTACAGATTTGAAAAGTTTAAAGGCCAGGCGAGAATAAATCCATAACTCCGCCAGTAACTTTGATTAGGAAAAACCTGGGTCAACCAAAATCCGTTTTGATTGCCGAGCAAACCTGCTTTTCCGAGAGCCGGGAAAACAAACTCCGGTAAGATAAAAAGAGGAAGCGCTTGTATTAATATTAATGATAAGGTTTGCAGTTTAATATATCTTGTCGGTTTCATTTTGATTCTTCTTAAACCGAATATCAAAATTGTTAATGAATACAAACCTGTATACCAGAATGTTTGTGATTTGCCGAACAGTTCCCAGCCGAAATATCTTCCGCCAAAAAAGACAAAAGCAAAAAAAGCTGCAACAATAATAAAATATGAATACTTGAATGTTTTCCAATCCAGACGGAAATTTTTTGAATTGTCTTTTATGAATTTTACAAGCAGATAACTTCCAAGAATAATTACTCCCCAGAAACAGAAATAAGCAACAAAAGCATTTATATATTTTGTCACTTCCCAGATTTTTACACCACCGAAAAGAGTACCAGCTACATAAACCGGAAAGGAAATAAACTTTGACCAGAATTCTGTCTTAAATAGATTTGAGGAAATAGATGAGAAAGAATCAATCTTTCCGAAAAAGTGATCGTAGAGTTCAGCACTGCTTTTGCCGAAATAAATTACTCCGGCGACAAGCACAAGCAAAGCGAACTGAAGTTTTGAAGTGAGTGAAAGCTCTCCTTCCATTTTTATTCTACTTCGTTTAAAAAATTGCAATGGCAGCTCTTTCCCTATCATCACAAAAACAATGTTGTTTTCAATTTCTTCTTCACTGCCAGTTTTATTTTTAAGAACAACCGAAGTCTCTTTTATCTCTTTTACTTCAGTCTGCATCATCAGTTTAATCTTTCCAGATTCAACAAGCTGTTTCAGTCTTTCAGCATTACCTTCTTTGGGTCGGGAAAATTCAGATTTTCTGTACGAGATGGTAACCGACTTTGCATATTCTCCAGTTGCTATTGCAGATTCGAGTGCAGAATCCCCGCCGCCAACCACAAGTACATTTTCACCTTTTGCGTCTGCCGGATCAAAAAGCCGGTTGTAAACTTTGGGGAGATTTTCACCCGGCACTTTCAGCATTCTTGCATTTCCTGATTTTCCGATTGCCAGAATTACACTTAATGCTCTATAATTTTCCTTTTTCGTTTTTAGCTCGAAATATCCATTCTTCTTTTCAATCTCGTCAACCATTACTCCTTCAACTACCGGGAGATTTGCATCGCTTATTTGTGAATAGAGTTCATTAAGCAAAGATTCTTTGGTGCCGTCATTAATCTTTAAGTCTGCTTCTTGAGTAAATTCTGTTGGTTCAGCAAAAATCGGTTTGGCTTTTGGAAAGTTTATTATTGTATTAAATTTTTGTGCTGATTCGAGAATTGTAAAATTCAAATTTTTCTTTTTTGCTTCCAATCCGGCAGATATTCCACCGGGACCTGCACCAACAATTACAATATCATAAACATCATTTTCTTTTATTGAATCTTTGTGCTTTTTGAAATCAGGATTCGAGATTATCTTATCAATAATTTTCTTCCCGCTTTCAGCAGCAAGTTTTAACAATGGAATACCGGTAAGATCTCCGACAATATAAATTCCTTTTACTGAAGTTTCGCCATTTCCATCAATTTCAGGATAGCGTTCAACTTCACCTGTTGGAGTATCTTTCTGAAGCCAGCTTAAATATTTTTTTAAGATTGACATTTTGTCCTCAATAATTTCACTTATTAAAAAGAAGCCGGAAGTAGAACATTAAATTAGCTTAAAATCCTCACAAATAAATCAAGGAAACATTAAGAATTCAAAACCAAAAGAAATAACTTAACAATAAAGATCTTCTTCAACTCTGATATAGTAATTTATGAAGCCAAAAATTATACTCACTTTATTATTTATTCTGACAGTATTTATTTCTTCCCTTCTTTTAAATGATTTAGAAATCTCTAAATCATTATATAATCACGGGAATAGCTTCGCAATTTTTATACAGCAATATGGAGAATTACCCGGCGTATTCGTTTTAATATTTGCAAGCATCATTTGGGGATTCAATATTAAATCGTATAGAAACAATTTTAGACAATTTGTAAAAATATTTTCATCAATAATTCTTGCTTCACTTATAGCCTATTCGGGTTACATGATTTTTTTCTATACTTCTAACACGATAATTTTCTGGATTCAACATCAGTATACAATTATCATTACCTGGTCAGTGCTTATTCTAATTATCTATTTGTTTGAATCCAGGATTAATTTTAATTCATCAGTCAAAATTAAAACATTCAGTAAAACTGCTTTAATGACAGGAATAATTGGATATTGTTTGTTTATTGAACCATTTAAAATTTTCTGGGGTAGAATAAGATTCAGAGACCTTGATATTCTTTATAATAATTTTTCTGTTTGGTATTTACCACACGGATTCAGTGGTAACCAATCTTTTCCATCCGGTCATGCAGCCATGGGATTTATGCTTTTACCTTTAGTAATACTTGTTTGGGATAAGCGACCGGTTATTAAATCGCTTGTTATTTCTGTTATTTGTATGTGGGGAGTTTTGGTTTGTTTAAGCAGAATTGTTATCGGTGCACATTATGCGACTGATGTTTTGTTTGGTTCGGCAGGGATAATCATCTCGTTTTTAATTTCATTAATAACTTTTAAAAAAGATTTGGTAGGATTAAGTAGAGAATAACTATTTATTCTTTTTCCACAACGTACGGTATTTTTCCTGTGTAATTAAACCAACCGGTCCCTTATAAATTCCACCATCCCCATGTCCATCATAAACACGTACAGCAATCGTATTTTCTTTACCAGCAACTAAAATATCATCAGGAATAAAGTATCCTCTGAATGCAAGCCATTCATCATTATGGTTAAAATTTTCCGAAACAGTTTCAAAATTCCAGTCACCAATTGATCCAACTAATTTTCCATTAATATAAGTTTGATCAATGTCATCAATCATTCCTAATACAATCACCATCTTTCTGTGTCTGAATTTTTCAGGTAAATTAAATGTTGTACGGTACCAGGCAAAACCATCATAATTTTTTAGTCCCTGCATTTCCCAGTGAGCCGGGACAAATATATTTCTCCAGTCAGTATCGTTTAAGCCCGCTTCCTTCCACTCTGGATTGTCGCCTGTTTTTATTTTCCAAATGCCCGATAAATTTATGTCCAGCGAAAGATCTGAGATTAAAAACTGATCTGGTTTGATTGGTGAAATTCCTATATTGCCACTAACTATTCCCCCATCAAGCTGTGAATCATAATACCCGAACTGCGATTAGATTCTCCCCATCCTTCAGGATTTCTTTTGGAACGAAATATTTTCTTTCTGCACTGTAAGCAGTTACAAACTCAGGCGGAAATCCTCCTGATACTCCGATAAGATGTCCATTTACAAATGTCTGATCAACATCATCTACATAACCCAGATTGAGATAGAATCCTGTTGATTTTAATTCTGATGGAACTCTGAATTTTTTTCTGTACCAGGCATAACCGTTGTATCCATGGAATCCTTCATTTTCCCATGCAGATGGTACTTTAATTTCTTCCCAATCATTGTCATTAAAATCAATGGATGCCCATTTTTCTTCGTCTCCAATTGAAAATTTCCATTCACCTTCTAAGGATTCAACATTATTGTCTTTTTTATCGAATGCTAAATTTTTCAAATCTATTTTTATATCAGGATCGTTGCATCCAACCAGAATAAAAAGTGCATTTAGCAACCCAGTAAATTAAATGCGATTTTCATGATTTATATAATTTTTAATCTTTCTGTACTGCAATTTAGAAACTATTTATCTAATGATGCAGTATTTTCAAAGTCATTTATCAAGTACTCATTATAAATTTGTGCAGCCATCCTTCTTACTCGCTGGTTATTATCAGCACTGGAAAGATTCTTAACTTCAAGTAAACCTTCTTCACTGCCCATTTCATAAAGAACCAGTGCGATCAATATTCGTGTACTTGGATCTTTCTCCACTTTTAATTGTTCAATCAGTACATTTTCAGTTTCTGCAATTCTGTACTTACCTGCAAAATAGATAGAACTTCTTTTTACACTCCAGGTTATCCGATTTAATACCAGCAATCATATTTTCAAGAGCGTGCTCGCTGGCTGTCAATTCCGTAATAGAATTCGTTTGTGCAAATACGGAACCACTCAGAATAAAACCAATAAAGTAAATGATGTTGCAAGCAAGGATAACGATTGTCTGCTTAATTTTTTCATCACATCCTCCTTTGTTGTTATATGTTTCAGTTAATTTCTGTAGGAAATCTAGAAGAAGCAGAATGCAACGTGTGTCAGCAGCAAGTAACTAATTGTAAAAAGTTGTCATGACATTTTTGGGCTCAAATTATCTCGCTTTTCACAACTGTTGATTTGAAGGTTTTTGTTGAAATGTTTATAAATATTGCGGAAGTTTGTATTAAATAAACAGGTAGTGTTTATCCTGATAACTACAGAATGCTCTAATCTTAATAAAAATCTATTTGAATGATATTAGAAATAGAAATTACGATTTTGATTTCTGATAAAAACATTTTTAATTAGGATTGATTCATATTAGGATAGTAAAGTATTCCCTGATTCCTGATAAGTATTAGTTATAAATTAAAGGAGATGAAATGAGACTAATAATATTTTTACTCCTTTTCTTAAGTCCATTAATATATTCCCAAAGCCTTTGGGAAAGTACTTCATTCCCGGATTCTATCCCGGTATTAGGCCTAGCATTCGATAGTAGCTTAAATATTATTTATGCTGGTACAAATACTTACGGTATTTACAAAAGTACTAATAAAGGTATGAGTTGGATAGAAATTAATAATGGCATTTCCGGTTATATGATAATTAGAGATATGCTAGTGATAAATTCTCAAAAGGTATTTGCTGCAACTGAAAACGGAATGTACAAATCAACGAATCAAGGAGAGCTTTGGGAATCTGTAAATGTAGGAACTAATGCTTTTGGATATTTAACAACTTCTCCTATAGGAGATATTTTTGCGGGAACCTGGGGTGGAATTTATATATCAACAGATGAGGGTGAGAATTGGGAAAAAATATTTAATACTGGGCAAGACCTAGTTCAAGCAATAATTTTCGATTCAAAATGCAATATTTATTCTCATCATAGTGGCGATATTTACAGATCATTTGACTATGGTTTGTCATGGCAGCGAATTGGTGATTTAAGAACCGGATCAACTCATCATTCCATCAATTCAGGAGTGGTCACAAATAATGATAATATTTTATTTGGAACTTATGATGGAGGTGTATTTTTTTCATCTGACTACGGTAGTACATTCGAGCCCAAAAACACTGGCCTAAATTATCTTGGAATATCTGAACTACTTGTTGATGAGGGTGATCATATCTCTGTAATAACTTTCCCGAAGGGCTATTACACTTCAATAGATGAAGCAGAAAAATGGAATTCTTTTGGTGATGGGTTAGGTAATGATGAACCTATGACCTTGTCAACCGACTCAAAAGGTTATTTTTATTTAGGCAGTTATTATGGCGGTATATATCGTAGTAAATTTACTCTATTTCGGTTTTTACCCAAGGAAAGAATAAAGAAATATTATAAGCATCCGAATACTATTACTATGGATTCAATAATGATTAAAAATAGAAGTGATAGTGTTCTTACTGTTTCAGATGTTTCCTCAAGCAATACAGTATTTCAATTACAATCACAAAATTTTTCAATTAACCCAAATGATAGCATATATTTTGCTTATTCATACAATCCGATTCAAAACGGTGTTGATATTGGAAAACTAACATTTTATAATAATTCAATTATTGATTCGGAAACTGTTTTTTTAGAAGGTTACGCAGGCATACCTGTTATGCGGATTCCTTTTCATACGGTTTCGTTCTGGGAAGTAGAATTGGGAATGACAAAAGATACCACATTAATAGTATGGAATTTGGGAGTTGATACACTGTTTATAGACTCACTAAGTACAAATAATTCAGTTTTCAATTATAACTATGAAAACAATTTTATATTTCCTGGGAATTCTCTGTTATTACATTTGTCTTTCACACCAACTTCATTAGCACATTATGAAGCTAAGTTAATTTTATTTACGAATAACTACTCTTCTCCTGACTCAATATCATTAGATGGATTTGGTGTACATCCAGTTGGAATTTCTGAAGAAATAAACCGGATTTCATCATTTGAATTATTTCAAAACTATCCTAATCCATTTAATCCCATAACAACCATCAGCTTTAATGTTCCAAAAGAATCAAAAGTTCTGTTAGAAGTTTACAATGTTTTAGGTAAAAGAGTTGCTAAATTAATTGATTCTGAACTTAAGTCCGGCATTCATAAAATAATTTTTGATGGCTCCAAATTATCCAGTGGAGTATATTTCTATAAATTAAGAGCTGGAGAATTTGTTTCAACAAAGAAACTTGTTTTAATAAAATAGGGATTAATTTATAACCCGTGCCTCAAGCTGACTGCCATTTCGCACTCGGCATTTCAAATATTTTCGGGTTAGTAGTCACGTAAAAAATTTTTTGTTAAAGGTGTTCATTCTATTTAATTAACTTGTAAACCGTGCTTGCAAAGTAAGTTAAGCACAGTTTACTTAATTATTAAAAGTTGTGCTTTTATTCTGCATTGTTGTTATGGGCAGCAGCTTAGGCACAAAGTCGTTAGGTGCCAAATATCAATGCGGGAGTTGCAGGAAAAACTTTGATATTTTTTATCCATAAGTAAAATAATAAAGCCATTAAACCATAATTTAGGAGAATGATTATGGACAAAGATGAAAAAGTAAAACTAGTTGCCCGTATAGCAAATGATTTATGGAACCGTGGTAATATAAATGCAGCCGATGAAATTATGCTTGAGGATGCAAATTATTATGGACCACATATGCCAAATGGGAAAGGAACTCGTGAAGATTGGAAGAGAGCAATTACAATGTACCGGTCAGCTTTTCCAGACTCTCACGTTATTTATGAAGATTTGATTGTTACAGAAGATACTGTTGTAGGTCGCTGGACTGCATCGGCTACTCATTCTGGGAATTTACCGGGACTTGCTCCTACTGGTAAGCCAATAAAAATATCAGGAATTACAATATATCGTTTTGTGGAAAGTAAAATATCTGAGGCTTGGGAGGAACTTAATATGTTAGGTATGTGGCAACAACTTGGTGTAATTAATCTTCCGGTTCCTCACTAACAATATTAAAAGTTTTGCTGTTAGTTAGAAAAACTAAAAATGCGTAAAACTGCAAAACAACAGGCCGCCGCAATGTGTGCGGCATTTTTGTTATGGGCTGCGCCTTAGCCGAACGGTTGTTAGGCTTGCAATTACCACTAAGATATCTCCTGTCTTGAAAATTGTAATTATATGTGCTATCATTATATCATATGATTATAATAGTTGATACTAATGTAATTTTCTCCACGCTTAATAGTAATAAAGGAGCTTCTCATTTAATTATTAAAATAATTATTGATGAGAGAAAATAATCTTAAGTTATTAAATCCTTCCGTGAAGGATAAGGAAGATTTCCTGGATTTGTTAGCCCTGTTGGCTCAGAAACATTCTTTATATTATTTATTGCGTCCCAATCTTCCTGATGAAAGCGATAATTTTTTATGGAATGTGCACTTACAAGTGATAGTGATTATTTAGTTACATCTAATATTAAAGGTTATAAGCAAGTGGAATTAAATGGTTTTGGATTTAAAGTAGTAACTCCAAAAGAATTATATAAAATGTTAAAGGTAAAAAAATGAGAGATACACAAGTTGTAACATTACTATTGCCAAAAGATTTAGAAAGAAGACTTGAGAGAGAAGCCAAATATCAAGGGGTTTCAATAAATCAATTAACCAATTATTTATTGAATTCTCAGTTAACACAATTAGAATCGGTTTCTATTTTGGAATCAAGATTATCAAATAAATCTGTTAACAATTTAAAGAAGAAAGTAAAAAAGATAATAGCAAAGGTTCCATCAAGAGAAGTTCAGAATTGGGATAGAATGAATTAGTAACAACTTAAAGGGGAAGTAAACCTGACCAGTACCTATTGATGACCACTATATGGTAAAGAGGGATATAAAAGAATTAGAAAGGGAAGATATGATTAATAAAAGAGTATAAAAATCCTATTAACAAGAGGAAATAATTGGGAAATAAATTTTTGTTAAATAGATCGGAGATTATAAAATATTTAGTTGAGCTTCTTATCGTTATGGTAGGAGTATTTTTAGGAATGTTAGCAAGTCAGTGGAATGAAAATAGGAATCAAGATAATTTGATGAAAGAGTCTTTAGCAAATATTACATCTGAATTACAAATAAATGAAAATTTTTTACAAAACTCTATTGAATATCATAAAAAAATATCTGGTATAATTGATAGTATTTGGAGAAGGAATGATAGAAAAAACTTATATAAAAGTTTTCTGGAAGGAAGAGGTTTTAACCAAATTCCTAATTGGAATGGTATTGGAATGAATGTTATGCAAAGTTCATCATATGAATCAGCTATAATTAATAAAGCTTTTGTGAATATGAAACCATTTTTATTGGAAAGTATTTCAAAAACTTATTATAATTTTTCCACATATAATTCGCTAAAAGATAGAATTGCAAATAGATTATTTAGCATAGACAGTGGAACAAAGAATATTGATGTGTTATTAACAATTACAATAATAAAAGATGAAGTTTTTAATAATGAAAAATATTTATTGAAACTATGTGAGAAGACACTTACTTTAATTAAAAAAAATAAATAAATTTCATTTAAATTAATTGCTTGTAAAATGCTTGTACAGTGAATCCTGCCTACCAACCAGAGGTTGATAAAACTGCAGGCAGTTGCAGAGTTGAAAAAGTTCTTCACTAAAAATTATAAAGACGCTCTTATACATATTGTTTATGAATGCTGCTTTTCAGGGTTCTGGATATACGATTACTTTCATAATAAAGGGTATGACATTATTGTAACACCCACAAACCGGATTTATCGTGATGGAAGTGTTGTAAAAACAGATAAGATTGATTCCCGCAAACTGGCCTTTCAGCATTCAAGAGGACTGCTCAGAGCTGTAAAGGTACCAACAGAAAAGATCCGTGAATACCGGTCAATCTTTAGAATATATGATAAAGAAAAGATGCGCGAAGGACAGATTCTAAGGCAAATCAGGTGTATACTGGAAGTACGCAATCATCCATTGAAATGGGAGAAGTGGAATAAGAAGTTCATAGAAAAATTAAGAGAAATAAATTTCCAGGAAGATATCTTTAACAGAAAGTTTGAACAGTTACTCCAGGAATATGAATATGTAAAACAGCAGATTAACGATAGTGAGCAAAGGATCAAAGAAATTGGTGAAGATGAAGAATTGGGAATGAAAATAAAAAGAATAGAAAAGATAAACGGCATTGGAATAATTAGTTCTGTAAGGCTGGTAGTTTTTTTATTTGACTTAAAGGGAAGATTTGAAACAGGAGAAAAGCTGGCGCATTATGTAGGGTTGACTCCTGGTGAACACAGCAGCGGAGAGGAAATAATAAGAAGCAGAACAGGACTTGTAGGCAATAAACAATTAAGGTCAATCATCATACAGTTGGCCTGGGTAGCAGTTAGAAAAGATGGGAGTCTGCTGAATAAATTTGAAAGAGTCTATAAGAAAAACGGCAGCAAACAAAAAGCAATAGTAGCGGTAGCCCGAAAACTGATGATGAAAGTTTATGCAATAACAGAAAAGGAAGAAGAGTACGAAATAAATAAACTTGACTGCCAATCAGGCAGAGCAGCTTAAACAGAACCGGTGACCGCGGCTAACGGCGTGCAATGTCAGCAGAAAATAAATTGCGTCCAGCAAGAATGCGGCCCGGTTCATTTATAACGAAAAAGTTCTTGTCGCTTAAGACGACGAATAACAGGATGTTACTTCTTCTAAATAAATAAAAATAAATGAGAACTCAGAGCCGGCTGTTGTGTTTTAACATAACACGCCGTTAGGCATTCTTCAACTCACCAGCTTATACCCTGTTCCGTGAACTGTAATAATAATTTTAGGATGGTTTGGATCTTTTTCTATTCTGCTTCTTAACTTCACTATAAAATTATCAACTGTTCTTGTTGTTGGAGTTTCTTCATAACCCCAGATATTATTCAGCAAATCCTCGCGGCTTACAGTCGAGTTTCTTTTCTTCCATAAAAACTGGAGTA
This sequence comes from uncultured Ignavibacteriales bacterium, assembly GCA_963822905.1. Lineage (GTDB taxonomy): Bacteria > Bacteroidota > Ignavibacteria > Ignavibacteriales > Ignavibacteriaceae > CAWGJF01. The sequence continues at coordinate 823,811 of CAWGJF010000001.1, read as the reverse complement.
TCTCAAATTCTTTGTGCGACATCTGAACCGGCACTCCATCGTCGTATGCTTCATAACCGCTAAAGTTCACTACAAGCTTTCCAATGTTTGCATCAGATGATTCACTTTGTAAAGAAGTTTCTCCTCTTCTCAGCACTGCTTTTATTCTTGCAAGCAATTCCCGCAGACTGAATGGTTTGGTAACATAATCGTCTGCCCCAAGCTCAAGTCCGAGGACTTTATCGATCTCCTCACCCTTAGCTGTTAATAGTATTACCGGAGTTTGAACTCCTTCTTTTCTTATTGTTTTGCAAATATCAAATCCTGAAATTTTCGGCAGCATAACATCAAGCAAAACAAGGTTATATTCATTTTCTCTTATCTTCTTTAAAGCTTTTTCACCTTCTTCCGCTATCTCAACTTCATAACCTTCAAACTCAAGGTTATCTTTCAGCCCGAGACGCATATTTGGTTCGTCTTCAACGATTAGAATTTTAGACATAATTTAGTCCTTAGCTTTTAATTGCTCGATGGAAAAATCAACCGAAACTTACTTCCTTTATTCATTTCACTTGTTAATTCAATATTACCATTATGCGCATCCATAATATGTTTTACAATACTCAAACCGAGTCCGGAACCTTTAACATTATGAATATTACCTGAACTTACCCTGAAAAATTTTTCGAATATTTTTTTCTGATCTTTCTGCTCGATTCCCATTCCTTTATCTTCAACTTCTATAAAAGCATAATTATCTTTTTTTCCAGTTCGAACGGTAATAATTTTTTGCTGGTCGCTGTATTTAACAGCATTATCAACAAGGTTAACAAGTGCTTCGGATACCGCTTCTTCATCAACTTTCAATATCGGAATTGTTTCATCTTTTTCAAGGATAAGTTTAAATCCTTTCTGCTCAAGATGAAATTGGTATGATCGATATACTGTTTCAACAATATCATTAATGTATGCATCTGTCATATTAAACTGCCGCTTTCCCGCTTCCATTTTTGAAAAGCTAAGTATTGTGTTTACTATTCTTCCAAGCCGGTTCGCTTCCTGGCTTATGATTGAATAATATTCTCTTTTCTTCTCTTCGGTTTTCACCCTGTCAAGTTCAAGCGTTTCCGAAAACATACTTATTAACGAAAGCGGTGTACGTAATTCGTGGGAAACATTACTCACAAAATCAGATTTTATTTGAGCAAGCTGCATTTCTTTTTTGATATTTCTGAATATGAACCATGCACCGGCAATTAAAACGAGTGTTACAAGTCCAATCAGCAAAATATTTCCGGTTATTCTTTCTTTTACCAGATCATCAATTGTTTTTCCAACTAACGAAATACCAATATTAAAATCAGGGAAAATCCATAGAGGTCTTTGCTGTTGAATATCTCTTTCATCATAATCAAGAGTTGAATTAAACCGGAATTTAACCGAAGGATTCACAATAGAAATTACAAATTCACTTCTTGCAGTTTCCTGAATTTTTGACGAAAGTATTTGCTGTATAAAAACTTTAGGATCAATTACCAGGCAGATTATCCTGTTTTTCAAAGTGGAATAATCATCAATAAAGGCAAGTAAAGCAACATCAGATAGTGAATCAGTATTTAAGGGTTCGAGTTTGCTGTAACCTCCCCGCTTATATGTAATTAATCTTTTTAAAACAGTCTCGTTTTTAGACAGGATAACACGAAGTTTGGGAAGGATATCATTTTTGTCGACCTTGATAATGCTTGATTCATTGGTCGGTTTAAGTATTTCAATGTTTTTATCACTAATACTATCTGCAATACAGATCATCATTAATGAAGGAAACTCATCGTAAAGGCTATCTACTTTTTTAATTCCAAATTTTAGAGTTGTTTTATGGGATTCATCTAAAAATTCATTTATTCTTTTTGCCCAACTGCTAACGACATCTTCAGAATATTGGTTCACAGAATAAAGTATCGCTTCAAGCTGATCAGTATAAATCCGTTTGATTATCTTTTCATTGTTATTAAGAGAAACTATCTCGTTAATTATGAAAACGGCTGTGGGCAGTAAAATGATAACTAATAAAATAAACCCAATTCTCTTTGTGGTTTTATTCATCTCAGCAATTTTTTATTTTCGATAGATCAATTGGATAATAAATTTATTTAATCAAATGCAAAGGAATCTTTTAATTATTGGGACAATAATAGTTCTTGCAGGATTATTATGGCCCTGGTTATCAAAACTACCATTTGGAAAACTTCCCGGTGATATCATCATCGACAAACCGAATTTCAAAATTTTCATTCCTCTTACAACAATGATAATTATCAGTCTGTTGATTTCTTTAATACTCTGGTTGTTTAAAAAATAAGGTTCTATTTTTTAAACTTTTAAAACTCCAGTCTCGATAACACATTTTTTAATTCGCTCAAAGGTTTTTTGAATATTATTATCAAGCCCCATTGAGAACCTTATCAATCCATCACTCAGTCCGATTTCTTCCTGTTCTTCTTTGGGAATTTCAGAAGAAGTACTGTGCCCCGGTGAACTGAACAAAGTTTTAAAATATCCAAGACTTACTGCAAGATAACCTACTTTTTCATTTTGCATATTTTCCATTAGCTTATCGCCAGTTTCAGCATCACCGGCATCAATTGTAATCATTCCGCCAAATCCAAAACCATCATTCATTAATTCTTTCATTATTTCGTGCTCTTTATTTTCTTTCAAGCCTGGATATATAACTCTAATACCAAGCTCATTTAAATGTTCCGCAATATACTGTGCATTTTCGGAATGCTTTTTAATACGTATGTGCAATGAATGAATATTTTTCAAAATGCTCGCGGCACGGAAACTATCGAGCACAGGTCCAAGCAGCATTGATGCTCCTGAATTTATATCTGTTAACTTGTGTATAAATTCATTATCGGAACAAACGCAGCCGGCTACGCAGTCGCTAGTACCATTTATGAATTTTGTGAGGCTATGAATAACAACATCTGCCCCAAGCTGATGGGGTGTCAACAAAATCGGGCTGAATGTATTATCAACTACAAGCTTTATGTTATTTAACTTCGCAATCTCAGACAGTTGAGGAATATCAGCAACTTCAAGCAATGGATTGCTGATTGATTCACAGTAGATCATTTTTGTTTTTTTAGTAATACTTTTATTAACTGCTTCAAGATCTTTTATGTTAACAAACTTAACTGAGATCCCAAACCTGGGAAGAAAGTTTTTAAAGAATGCATAAGTTCCACCATAAATTGTGCGGCTTGAAATGATTTCATCCCCGGTACTACAAATCTGTAAAGCTGTGCAGGAAATTGCCGACATACCGGAAGAAGTAACAATAGCTGATTCAGTATTTTCTAATTTTGCAAGCGCATCTGCAAGATATTTATTTGTCGGATTCCAGTGTCTGGAATAAAGGAAACACCCTTCTTTTTCGTTTTCAAATAAGTCCTCCATGGTTTGAGGATTAAGAAATGTATAAGTTGATGAATCAGTAATCGACGGATTCACATCCCCGTATTCACCGAATACCAGGTAGTCCTGTAACTCTGTGCTTGGATCGAAGTGATGCATAAAAAATCTCCCTTAAAATTTGATTACCAAATTTAAATAAATGATTTTTAAACAAGTTATTCTTAATAATTAATTTTTTAATGATGAACGAAAAACAAATTGCTGCAGAATATTCAATTAACTACGTAGAAGACGGAATGCTTATAGGACTTGGAACTGGTTCAACCGTCAGGTTTATGGTTGCAAAACTAGCTGAACGTGTCAAACAAGGGTTGAAAATCACTGCTGTTTCAACATCATCTATAACAACTGAATTAGCAAAATCATTAAAAATTAATGTGGTTGATTTTAACTCAGTTGAAAATATTGATCTTACAATTGACGGAGCTGACGAAGTTGATTCTGAACTAAATGGAATTAAAGGTGGCGGCGGAGCTTTACTTTATGAAAAGATAATTGCCTGCCAATCTTCAAAAAATATCTGGATTGTTGATTCCGGAAAAATTGTTAATAAACTCGGGAAGTTTCCACTCCCTGTCGAGGTTGTACCATTTGGAGCAAAACATTTACTCGAAAAATTCATGGATTCCGGTTTTAAACCACAATTCAGAGAAAACAATGGAAAAAGATTTGTGACAGACGGAAATCATTACATTATAGATATCAATTTGAATGAGATTGAAAATCCGCAAGAAATGAACACACAATTACATTTATTACCTGGGGTAGTAGAAACCGGCTTATTTATAAATATTGCAGATGTTGTTATAATTGGGAAAGGAAATGATTGCAAAGTTCTGAACAGGCAAAAAAAAAGATCAACCAAAAAAATTGATTGATCTCTTTTATAATACTTTCATTTTATAATTTATCCGCACCCATTCTTTTTAATTCCCTAGACACTTTTTTTGAATTACTGTAAGCAAGGAATCCTAGAAGAACCAGAAAACTTATAACAAATATTTCTGTAACTCCCATTATCGATTGTCTCCTTTCTAAATTTTACTGACTTTAGAGAGAATTTTACAAGTATGGTGCCACCAGAATTGTCAGATGAAACAAACAATTTTGTCAGTCATTTAACATATTTTTTTACAAATCAGTTTACTCTGTAATTTTTACTTTCATACGACATAATTGGCAGTAATATTTTACCCGTATGGTAATTTATCTGTATTGAAAACTTCAAATAATAAAATACTTTAGGATTAGTTTAGTAATAACAACTATTCAGTTATTGAAAAATCTAACTTAAAATCTAAGTTAAGTAACAAGAAAGAGATAATGGTAAGATGTATTCAGGAAGGCAGAATCCAATCAAAATATTTAGTGGACATAAATATTCTGGATAATTACATCCCGCAATTGATTTTTATCGAAGGGTTTTGCTAAAAATCCGGTGAATCCTTCATTAATAAAAACCTCCTGGTCCTCTGCTGCTGTATAACCTGTAATAGCGATAATGGGAATATGTTTGTAATGCTTTATTTCCCTTATCATTTTCATTAATTCGAGTCCGCTTTCACTATCTTTAAGAATTATATCCATTAAAATGATATCAAAATCTTGTTCATTAATTTGATTCAAAGTTTCTTCGTAACTTGTTGCATGTCTGATAATAGCAAGATCATTCAGAAAATATTTCATAATATCAACATTCATCATATAATCTTCTACAATAAGAAGTTTGGGTAATCCACTGCTTTCTTTTTTCTCAGATTTATTATTTGCTCCAGAAATTATTTTTTTCGGAATTATGTTATTTTTTGGCAAAGGTATATATACCGAAAATTTAGATCCAACACCTTCTTTGCTTTCAAGTTCAATTCTACCGTTTAGCAGCTTCATCATTTTTTGAGCAATCGTTAATCCGAGTCCTGATCCCTGGTATCTTCTTTTCACTCCTTCACTTGCTTGTCTGAATGCATCAAAAATAAATTCTCTGTTTTGATTTGGAATTCCTATACCTGTATCACTGACACTCAAAACTGCAAATGATTTTTCAGCATCATCAATGAAGTCATCAAGCTCAATCTTAATTATACCTTTTTCAGTATATTTTATCGCATTCTCCATCAGGTTCTTAATTACCTGTTCTAATAATTTTTCGTCTGATGAAATGACAAGATTTTCCTTTTTTATTTCTATTTCAAACTTAAGATTTTTTTCTTCAACGGTTTTTTTGTATGAATAATCCAGGTATTTAATCAGGTCAGTAAGATCAATTTCAGTATTATGAACTTTGATTCTTTCAGATTCCAGGTCGGATAATTCTATAATCGAATTTAAAGTATTCAACAATCTGTAACTAGATTTTATAATTTTATCAGACATATCCTGAACAGAAGAATCTTTTGTTTCCTCACCCATAATTTGAGCAAACCCAATAATAGAATTCATTGGGGTTCGGATTTCATGATTAAGGTTTCCAAGCAAATGGGTTTTAAATTCGTTTATTTCTTTTGATTTAGTCAGAGCAAGTTTTAATTCTATCTCAAGTTCTTTTTTATGAGTCACATCCTGTTCAAGCAGAAGGAAACGTGATATTTCCCCACTATCATTTTTAACCGGAGAAATAATAACCGAAGCCCAATACGGTTCGCTATCTTTCTTTAGATTTATAAATTCGCCTTTCCACACAAATCCATTTTTAATTGCACTCCACATTTCCGAATTTTCAATATTCCCATTTGTACCTGGTTCCAATAATCTTGGGACTTTGCCAACAACTTCATCATAGTCGAATCCTGTACTTTCAGTAAATCGTGGATTAACATATTCTATTCTTCCTTCAAAATCTGTTAGTATTACTGAGTCCGGACTCTGTTTTACTATTTCTGAAAGTACTCTTAATTCTTTTTCTGCCTGCTTCCTGAATGAAATGTCCCTGTTAAGTGATACGCATGCTTTTTTGCCATGATAATCTGTTAGAGACAAATTTATTTCAAATATTATTAATGATTTATTTTTCCTGACGGCATCTAGTTCAAACGAGGACAGGTTTTTGTTTGATTCAAGGTTAGTAATTTTTTCTTTGAGTAAATCAGGGTTCAAACATAAATCAAAGTATGATTTGCCAGTTAGTTCCTCTTTTGTATAACCGAAAGCATCTACTGCTTTTTTATTAGTATTTAAAATAATTCCGGTACTAAACTCAAAAATTACGATCGGATCATGAGCATGTTCAAATAGGTTTTTGTAATCCTGTTCTGAACGCTCAAGTTTAACACGAGTAATATTACGCTCTGTAATATCTTCAGCAATCCCGATTATGTTTGTTGAACCATTAAAAGAATTCCTAACTGATTTGATTTCTGAACTTATCCAGCGTATACTTTTATCCGGCTTAATTATCCTGTATTCAATTTTTTTAACATAATTTTCAACTCGTTTTGCCTCCTTGATGCAATCCTTTACTTTCAATAAGTCATCAGAAATAATTGAATCAAAAAACAAATTTTTATTTTCAATAATTTTCTTTCTTTCGATGCCCCATGTTTTTTCAAAAGCAGGGCTAAGGTAGGTTATTTCCTCTTCACCATTTTTACTCTGAAAGGTAAAAAGCACTATATCGATATTTTCTGCAATTTGTTTTATTCTTTCTTCACTCTGTGAAAGGGCTTCTCTTGTTGAAACAACTGACGTAACATCCCTGATTGATTCTATAACCTGAATAACATTTCCAGATTTATCTTTAATAGGTGAATAAAGTATATCAACATGAACCAATGAGTTATCAATCGTTCTATGAATGTGATGACTGTACTGGGGCTTGCCTGTTTCAAAAACTTTTTCAAGACCACAATCTTCCCCGGATTGGCTGCATGGAGAATCAAAATTGTATGCAGCCTCATGACACTTTTTCCCGATTATATCTTTTGTTAATTGAGAAGTAGTTTTCATTACAGCATTATTAGTGTCAACAATTGTATAATCCTTATCAATAACCAATATATCTTCATGCATGCTATGAAGAAGAGTTCTGTAATAATTTTCACGCTCCTGTAATGACTGCTCAGCTTTTACTCGTTCCTCATCAAGTGTAATATTATGAAGGGCAAATGCGAGGTCTTCTGCTAAAGTTTTAAGTAATTCTGTCTCTTCAGAATCAAAACTATCCAATTGATTAGTAACAACGAGAAATCCAATCTGGTTTTTATTATATAAAAACGGACAAATGGCAATGGAATATTCAGCAGCGTTTCCTGAATTGAAAAGCCGATTAAAAATATCTTCAGTGTCATTTCCATTTAACAAAGTAATCTTTTCATTTTGATATCTATCAATGAGCCCATCATAAAATATTTCCGTTAAGGAATCTCCGTTCTTTTCAATATTCTTTAACCTTGAAAATTTTTGAGAGAAAGCTACTGGTAAATTTTCAAGATTTTGTTTTGTAAGAATATGTACTGCTGGATAATCCTTTGTTTGTGTGAGTATTTCACAAGCTTGAAATAAAAGTTTATCAGCGTTTCTTTCATTTGCTATTAGTTTATCTATTTGACGGATTGCATTGAGCAACTGGTACAAATGTCGTAATGTCCTATCAGTTGAGGATTTATAAACTGCCGTTTCTATGCTTGCAAACAATTCTTTTTCGCGAACAGGTTTTGATAAGAATCCATAAGGATTTGTAGCTTTACATTTTTCAATTATTTCGTCATCAGTGTAAGCAGTTAAATAAATAATAGGGATATCAGCTTTTTGATTAATTTGTTCGGCTGCTTCAATTCCGTTGATTGATCCTTTCAATTTTATATCCATCAAAATTACAGACGGATTTTCTTCTATAGCCTTTTCAACTGCTTCTTCACCTGAAAAGACCGGACCAAGAATACTGAATCCCATTCTCTTAACTAATATTTTAAGATGAGTTGCAACAATCGCATCATCTTCAACAATTAAAATTCTTGTCTCGTTTGTATTATTTTTCATTTTTTCCAAAAGATATCATGTATTTTGTTCCTTCGCTTAACTCCAGTTTCATTTTTCCAAGCAGTTGATAGTTAACCCAGAGATTAACAAGTTTTAATCCCAATGATTCTGATTTTTCCCAATCAAGATCTTTAGGCATACCAATTCCATTGTCAGAAATTTCCAGGTTGTAACCATCTCCATTTTTTCCCAGGCAAATATTTAACTTAGGTTTGCCTTTAAATTCTGGAGGGAATGCGTATTTAAGTGAATTCGTAATCAACTCGTTTGTAATTAGCCCGCAAGGCATAGCAGTTTCAACATCCAGGGTTACATTATCAACAGACACATTAAAATCTACTTTATTTCCGGAACCAAATGCCTGGATAACATTTGAAGCCAGGCTGCCCAAGTATGATTCCATATTCACACTGGCTAAATAATCTGACTGGTACAATTGTTCGTAAACCAGAGATATTGTCCTGGCTTGTTCCTGTAATTCTTCAAGAAATAATTTCACCTTAGTATCTTCAATTCTTTCATTTTGAATTTCGATAAGATAAATCATAGCTTGTAGATTATTTTTAACACGATGATGAACCTCGCGAAGCAAAACATTTTTTTCTGCAAGTGTTGATTTAATTTTTTCTTCGGATACTTTTCGTTCGCTAATATCTCTCGCTGTAAAAATCAGCCCTATTATATTTCCATTTTCATCAGGCATTGATTTTCCCCTGACTTCAAGCCAGATATAGCTACCATCTGCTTTTAAATACCTGAAACTGATTTCTATTTTCTTTTGCTCATTAAATAAATCTTTAAATTCATTCAATGCATATTCGTAATCTTCTGAATAAACTAATGTGCTGATGTTTTTACGTAATATCTGATCCGCAGTAAAACCAAGTGATTCTTCAAATGACGGACTCACATATAAAATATTTCCTTCCGAATCTGTTTCAATAATAATATCCAGCATGTTATCGGTTATTCTTCTGAGTTTCTCCTCCTGGTCTTTTATTTTCTTCTCACTCTTTTTACGATCGGTAATATCCTGAGCATATGCAATGACAACTACTTTACCAAAATAATTTCCTTTATAAAGTTTAACATCCTTTGGAAAGATTTCTCCATTTTTTCTTTTACCCCAAAATTCAAATTGTTGAGGTATTCCGTTAAATGCTTCTCCAAGAATTTTCTTCAAATTAAGTTCATTATTTAAATTTGGTGCGGATAAAAACTCCGGAGTTTTCCCAATAAATTCCTGTTTGGTATAGCCATACATTTTTTCAGCACCCGGGTTTATATCGATAAACTTACCACTATCATCATGAATATAAATAGCTTCATTAATTGTCTCAAATAAATTTTTGTAGCTAAACTCACTTTCGCGAAGCGCTTCACGAATCCTAACGCGTTCAGCCACGTCTTGTATTAATCCAATGACTTGCCTGGTTTTTGCTGTTTTTTCATCTTTAATAAATGAAGATAGAGTTAGCTCAAACCAAGTATAGTTTCCATCCATACTAAGCATTCTGAATTCACTCGAATGGTGAATTCCTTCAGGATTTGAATCTACTGTTTCAAATAAGTTTTTCAACTCGTTTACATCGTCGGGATGTATATAATCATAAATGGATTGAAGATTTAATGATTCAAATTTTTTTAGCGGGTATTGGAGAAATTTTTCTTCGTGATAATTATGAAAAAGCGTTTTCTGCTTCTCCATGTCATAAACAAATAGTATTCCCGGAGTTGTGTCCACAATTTTTTGGATAAAAAATCTTGTCTGTTCAAGTGCATCTTCGGCATATTTTTTATCACTTATGTCAATCCAAATTCCAAAAATTTCAATGGGCTTACCTGTTTCATCTGTAAGACAAACAGCTCTATCCAGGAACCATCTGTATTCACCATCGGAACATTTCCACCTGTAAATGAGTTCAATGTTTTGAGTTTGAAGAATCGATTTATACTGGTTTATAATTCTTTCAAAATCATCCGGATGAATTCTATCTTGCCAAAATGTTCCGCTGCTGATGAATAACTCTGGTTCATAACCTGTCATCTGTTTAATTTTTTCATTTATCCAGATGGTTTTTGTTTCCTCAGAAACTTCACAAGAATAATAAGTAACAGGTAGTGCATTCAAAACCAGGTCTGTATAATGCAGCAAAGCTGTTTTCTTTTTATTCAAAGTTTTGCCCATTAATATTATCATCTCTTCTTCACTAACAATCAAATCAGATTTCACGGCTTTCCATTTAATTTGAATATCTTCTGAATTCTTTGTACAACGTTTATCAGCCGAGGCAATAAATGATTTTTCAGATTTATCATTACCCGGATTCAAGTTTTCATCAATTCCCGGAAACAAAGTGGAAATAAGAGTTTTATTTTTAAAATTGATCTGTTCATTAAAGAATTGTTGTAAAGCGTTATTGGAATAGATAAGAGTTTTATCTAATCTGATGATACAGAAAGGATCTGAAACATTATTAAAAAGATTTGCAAATAGAATTTTGCACTCTTCTGTAGTTAATTTATGACCCCCTGATTCTTGCATTACAGATCGGTTTTTTGTGGATGGTAAACCAATAATTATAGTAGTTACTTCTACAATTGTGCCAATTTGACTTACAGCTTTATTCTACCAAGTCAAAATATAATCTAAAAAACAAGTGTATTTAATGGATTTGGATGTCTTTTGCCAAGGTTAATTTTTGGTAATCTCGAATAGTTTTTAACTATGAGATAATCTTTGGATTTATTAGTAAAATGTGGAAATAATTACATTACACAGAAACTACGATATATGTCATTGGTCAGGATGAACTTTTACAAGTGGGAAGGAAAGAATAACTTTAGTTCCGTTTTGTTTGCTGCTTACAATATCAAAAATTCCACCCATCAATCTTGTCAACCTGCTTGCAACGGTTAACCCTAATCCCGCCCCCTGGTAATTTCTTGTATAACCTTCTTCCTCCTGTGAAAAAGGTTTAAGCAATTTCTCAATGTCTTCCTGATTCATTCCATCACCAGTATCGGTCATTGTAATGTAAGCAAAATCATTTAGCATAAAGGAACGAAGAATTGCTTTTCCATAATGTGTATACTTAATAGCATTTTCAGTAAGTGCATAAATTATTTTTTCAAGTTTTAACCAGTCTACTTTTATCATTATCTCTTCATCAGGTATTTTTAAATTAAGATCAATTCCTTTTTGATTTGCTCTTGATTCCAGTTTCCTGTGAACTGATTTTAATACCTGGTTACAATTTAGATGAACATAATTAAAAGATATATCCCCCGATTCCAGTTCAGACATCTCAATAATCTGATCGAATAATCCTGTCACTCTGGATAAGACTTCTTTGACAAGAACTATCAATTCTGAAATAGATTCATAATCTTTACACCTGAGACTGTCCTCTATAATATCCGCATAACCTGCTATTGCATTAAATGGAGTTCTGATTTCGTGAGAGATATTTTCAATAAAGTTTGTTTTCAATTTATTTAGCTGAACTTCTTTTGCGTATGCTGCTTTAATTTTATTATGATAATTTTGCTGTTCCGTATCATCAACCATACTTATGCAAACATATTTTGCATTGGTTTCGTCTATTTTCATCTCAGAAACTTTTACCTGGTAATGATTAAACTGATAAGCTGCACTATATTCAATCAGTTTGCTTTTCTCAGTTAAAAGGTTTTTACAATTCTCTATTACTTTTCTCAGAAAGTCATTATCAAATAACATTCTAACATCTAATCCCTGAATTTCATTTTTATTTAATCCGAATATTTTAAAGAAAGAATTATTAGCAGTCTCAAAGAGCAAATTATCATTAGATAATCTGATAATAAGCAAAGGATCATTTATATTATTAATTATAGACTTTAATTTACTCTCTGATTGTTCAATTACAATTTTCTTTTCTATGTGATCCGTAATATCATTTGCAATGATCATATAGAAATCTGAATTTTGTTCTAAACTCTTAATCGGGTTGAAATGAATTTCAGTATAAATTGTTGACCCGGTTTTATCAACTGTAATTACTTTACTCCATTTCTTTTTTTCTAAATAAGCGTTTTCTACAGCAAACAAATCTTCTTTTTGGAGTAAACTTACGAATGCTGCTCCAAAATATTTTCCATACAGTTTATCGATCGAGTTTTCCAATAATTCTTCAAAAGCTTTAGAAAGAAAGGTTATTTTTGCTTCAGAGTTTAAAATCATAACAGGCAAGTTTCCGTATTCAATAGCTGCGTGAATGGTATTAATTCTACTAGCAAGAATTGAAGAATTTTCGGAGGGAGTAAATATCAGGAAGAAGTAATCAGCTACCTCAAGATTTATTTTTTCAATATCTAAAATGTATTCAATATGACAACCATTATCCTGATTATGAATTCTTATATCGAGAGTAAGATTCTTATATCCGCAGGAATAACAGTCTTCTAATATGGAAACTAATGATAGTTCCGAATTAATTTCGTCCAGTGTTGGATTGTCTGAAAGTTCGAATGTTTTTTGAGCTGAATCGTTGGCGTATGTTACTATAAAATCACTATTAACAATTAAAAGTGGCTTTATTATTACCGGGTTTCCAAAGTTTTCATCTTGATTAAAATCATCAGATAAATTCTGCTGTTCTTGTTCCTCAGTAGTTAACATTCAAGTATTCCACAATAAGAGGATGTGAAGTGGGGAGTTCAGGGTTTTGCCCATTATTCAATAAAGATTCGCCTGTAGCTTTTTCCAGGAAACGAAGCAGGTTATTATGAATAAAACATAATTCAGAATTTAATTGTGAATCAATTCCATCTAAGATAGAGTTAGCTTCATTTTCTGTGTCGCCAATAAATAAACCGGGATTTTTTTTTATTCTGTTAGTAACTAATTGGAGAAATTCAATCCGGTAATATTCATTTTTGTCCTGTACATTATTTGTGTTAAAAATAAATTTCAACCAGATTTCATAGAACGGTGATTTCATTTCAGTGTAATTAAAACTAAATATTTTATATAGAGTGTATTTTGAATAAATATCAAGCATATTTATTGTTGTATGAAATTCATAATCATCAATGACAAATTCAACTTCAAATTCCTCTTTATCTTTTTTTCTCAGGCTTTTTAAATTCCATTTTAAACTTGCCAAAAACTTAAAGGCATTAGATGAACTGAATGAATCCGAGGCAGTGTTTTTCCGATGAACTATGCCAGATACATTACCTACATCTGATGAAAAGCGGGAGTTGTTTTTCAAATCCGCACTAGATGATATATTTTCTATTTTTCTTAGCATAAAGTCTTTTCCTTATCTTATTATCGGAAGATAAAAGACTTTATTTAGATCAAAAAATCAATCTAATTTGATCATTTTGCTATCATCTGTGTAATTTATGATTTCAGGGTTTTCAAGGTGAGTTAACTGCTGAATAAGAATTCTTATTCTATCAAGAGACTGATTTATCGTGGAAAATTCTTCCTGCATATTGCTGTTGTCTTTTTCTTTCAATTCACTTTTCAAATTTTCCAGGGCCATTGTAAGGCTGCTAAGCGGATTATTAATTTTATGACCAATTGTGCATGCAATTTCGATAACAGCTTTAGAATGCTCAACAGTTTTCAATTCATTTTGCAGGTTGAATATTCTAACACCGGATTTTATTCTAGCAACAAGTTCCTGGTTTTCAATGGGTTTAATCAGGAAGTCATCTGCACCAACATCCAAACCAGTAACACGATCTCGCAATGAAGTTCTTGCTGTAAGAATTATATAATAAATTAGTTTATGTTTTTCACTCTTCTTAACAATGTTACAAAGTTCCAGTCCATCCATTACCGGCATAGTCCAATCAGCAAGTATAACTTTCGGGTTGAATGATTCAAGAACATCCAGTGCTTCCTGACCATTGTTAACAGTCATTACTTCAAAATTATTTTTACTTAACAGTTTATTAAGAATGAATCGGGTATCCCTTTCGTCCTCAACTACAAGTATTTTATCTCTTTCTTCCACAACTTTTTTCGCTAATAAAACGAATTATGATTTAATTTAACAAACAAAATAGCTATTAATTTAAATTTATTCCAAACCTTTCAAATAAATAAGGATTATTTATGCTCAATAATATCATCTTTTACCAGTTTCGGCTCTTCTGTGTCAAACAAAATTACTATGCTAATTCTTCTGTTAACCAGGTTATACGGATCTTTTTTATCAAGAAGTCTTCGATCAGCGTAACCTCTTACTTCATCTATTCTATCTAAACTAAGTCCGCTGGCAACCAAAACCCTTCTGGCTGAATTAGCTCTTTCAGAGCTTAGTTCATAATTGGAATAGCCTGAACCATTACTTCCGTACGGTCTTGCATCGGTGTGTCCTTCAATAACTATTTTATTATCAATTGAAGCAAGGTTTCTACCAATTTGTTCTAATAATTTTTTCGCCTGTGGTTTTAATTCCGAAGTTCCCAGATCAAAAAAGACGTCATCATTTGATTCCACCATTTCAATACGAAGACCTTCTTTTGCTATTTCAATTTTTATCTGGTCAACTAATCCTGAAAATTCTTTGTTGCTGGAAAGATCCGTCATTATTTTATCTTTCATTTCATTCAGACGGTTTATCTCTTTTTCTCTTTCTTTAAATTTATTTAAAGCACTTTCTCCTTTATCTATTGGAAGATTCATTGAGCCATTTAGAATAGAATTCATTTTTTCAGAATAGCCAATCGGGTCTGAAAAATAACTGGCAACACTTTTTATGACTTCCTCGTCCTGACCTAATATCCAGAGTACAATAAAAAGTGCCATCATTGCCGTAACAAAATCGGCATAAGCAACTTTCCAGGCTCCACCATGATGTCCACCATGCTTTTTACCTTTTTTGACGATGATAATATTTTCATCAGAGCCTTTCATTTCACAGGTTTACCTCTCATATAAGCTTCAAGCTCACCAAATGTTGGCCTTGTTTCAGAGAAGATTGTTCTTCTTGCCATTTCCACAGCAATGATTGGTGGATTGCCTTTTGCATAAGCAACGATACATGCTTTTATTGTTTCAAGGTACCTGGTTTTTTCTTCAAGACCGATTTCAAGATTTGTAGCAATCGGGTTAACAAAACCATATGCCATCAAAACACCAAGGAATGTTCCGACAAGCGCTGCTGCAACATGGTGACCAACATAAGCAGCCCCTTCATCAATTGAACTCATTGTTACGATAATTCCTAAAACAGCAGCAACAATTCCAAGACCGGGAAACGAATCACCAACTTTTGATAATGTTCCGATTGCAGGTTTTGTTTCTGCTTCCAATGTTTCAATTTCAGCATCAATTAAACCTTCCAGCTCATGTGGGGGGACACCACCGGATAACATAACTTTCATGGTATCGCAGAAAAATGTTTTTGCAAGTTCATTTGCAAGAAATTTTTTGTTTTTAGAAAGAATATCACTTTTTTCGGGAACTTCTATATGTTTTTCAATTGATAGTAATCCGTCTCTTTGGGCAAGAAGAAATAAATCGTTGAAAGCTTTTAACAATTCAAGATAATCTTGTTTTGAATAAGCTTCACTTTTGAATAAACCAGCTAAAGATTTAATTATCTTTTTAATAACATTTAAAGGTGAAGATATAAGTAAGCTTCCTAATGCAGCCCCGCAAATAATTATAAATTCTGCAGGTTGCATTAATAGGGCAATATCTCCCCCGGCAAACATAAATCCGCCAATAACTGCTATAATTACAACCGCAATTCCTATAATAACAAACATTATAAATTACCTGTGTTTTGGTGTAGTTGTGTCAAAGCCACAGAAGAAAATATTTTTTCACATTTCCTTGTTACATAGTTCCAATCCACATTTTCAGACATAACAATATTTTCAAGCTCAGAACAAATATCAGTTATTAGCGGGAATCCAACTGTTCTTCCAACACCTTTTAACTGATGAAAAATAGTTTTCAACTGATATTTGTCCCTTGTAGTAACATATCTGATAATATTTTTTTTTTGTGATGGAAATTTTTCCACAAACATATTTTTAAGTTCTTCATCATCCGAATCAAAATTTCCAATTGTTAATGAATTCGAACCGATTTTTTTTTCAAGTTGATTTTTTAATAATTCATTTGCAGCGCTAACCAGGTCATTAACACTAAATGGTTTGTTGATAACTTTATCTGCACCTGCTTCCATTGCGGCAAGAAGATTACTCTTATTAATATTTCCGCTGAGCACTATAACCGGAATATCTTTTAGTTCTTCAATTAACTTTATTATCTGCAGCATTTTTATTCCATCAAGATTAGGCATAAGAATATCAAGAATGATCAGGTCAGGATTTGAGATTAATGCTTTTTGAATTCCAGCCATTCCATCTGGGCAAAGAATAACTGAACAATTATATTCTTCAAATATTTTTGATAACGATGCCCTGGTTAAATCAGAATCATCGATAACCAGGATGGTAGTATTTTGTTCTTGTTGCATTATTTAATTTTTTTGATTTTCAGATTTGAAACATTTTCCGGTTTATGTTTAACTAATTTTGAAGCCTCTAGTAAACTTTCTTTAATTTTTTCATAAAGCTCTGCTCTAACTATCTGAACATTTTTCGGTGCATCAATTCCAATTTTTACATGATTATCAGCTATTGAAATTACTTTTATAGTTATTTCATCATTTATCTTAATTTCTTCATTTAATTTTCTTGTGAGTATTAGCATATCAATATCAGCTTTCTTCTACGAAAAGTTTATAATCGATTGCATATTTATCATCATCAATTATTTTTTGGTAACCGCTTTTATCATCCTGATTGATGTATACCGGTGCTTTAAGATTTATAGTAACGTCCAGCGGATTCTTATTCATTTTAACAATTCCAAATGCTTCGTGCGATTCTTCTTCAGGATAAGAATCATCCACAACACGCAAACCAATGAGCGGGAATGCTATCTCCGGCTGATCAATTGAATTAAGCCAGAAGAACAGATCATTATCTGTTTTGATGAACAAATATTTTTTAAATTTTTCAAACCCGAATATCCCCTTGTTAAAATTAATAACAAGGTCCTCTGTGTATTCAATTTCACCAAATTGATGTGTATTTATTTTCATTTTTAACTTTTATTTAATTATTACTATATCTACTCTTCTGTTTGATGCTCTCCCTGAAGCAGTTTCATTCGATTCAATAGGTTTATATTCCGAAGAACCAACTATCGAAACTTTTTCAGGATCAAGTCCTTCTTCTTCAATTAAAAAATAAGCAGTGTTAAGTGCCCGGGCAACAGATAAATGCCAGTTAGAAGGAAATTGTTTTGTACTTATCGGGATGTTATCTGTGTGTCCTTCAACCCGGATGTCATTCGGAAGTTCTTTAATTATTCCAGCAATCTGACTTAAAACAATTTGAGACCCTTTCTTTAAATCTGCACTGCCTGAAGGAAAAACTATATCTTCTAAAATATGAATTGTAACTCCGCGTGAATTCTCTTCCAAACGTATCGAGCTGCTGTAATTGTTATC
The DNA here is from genome assembly GCA_963822905.1 of uncultured Ignavibacteriales bacterium. Lineage (GTDB taxonomy): Bacteria > Bacteroidota > Ignavibacteria > Ignavibacteriales > Ignavibacteriaceae > CAWGJF01. The sequence continues at coordinate 805,842 of CAWGJF010000001.1, read as the reverse complement.
ATTTATAAGATTAATGATGTTATTCTTCAATTTATCAAGCGGTGTAACAATTTTCGGTGAAACTTCCTTTATAACGCTTGGAACATCCGAACTCCCGCCAAATACATTCCCCATTGCTTTCATAACATTCTGGTACTTCTGTAAATCGAGATTAGATGATGTATAAAGCAAAATAAACAAACCTAACAACAGCGTTATTAAATCTGCATACGTAATAAGGTAACGGTCTTTTTCTCCATCTTCCTGAAAGGGAGATTCAACGTACTCGTCTATCTTATTAGTTTTTCTTGTTCTCTTTGCGGAAGCATGCTTACCAATCTTGACTTCACCAGAGCCGGGATCTCTCCACTCTGCAATGCCAAGACTCCCTGCAAAGAGAGTTCCATCATCTGTTTTTCTTCTAAGTGACATTTTTTTAGTTTATCTGCTATTGGTAGCCAGATTAAGTTAGCTGTAAATACTCCCCACAGCGTTGCAATAAATGCTGTGGCTATACTTTTTATTAATGTATTGGGATCGGAACCTGCATGTGAGAGAGCCATTATTAATCCCATTACTGTTCCTAAAATTCCCATTGTGGGTGCATAACCACCCATTTTTGTAAAAATAAAAATGTTTAAGAAATGTCTTTCCTGCATAGCTTTCATTTCAATTTCAGCAAGGTCCTGAAGCGAATCGGGTTCCGTACCATCAATCGCATTTCTTAATAATTTCCTGCAAAAAAAATATTCAACTTTATTTATATCTCTGTCGAGTGAAAGCAATCCTTCTTTTCTAGCTTTATATGAAAAATGAATGATCGAATTAATAATTTTATTTCCATCGAACCTATTGGGAAAATATGCAAGCTTCATCAACGGAAATAATTTTTTAAAATTATCATAACCAAAACCAATTATAACAACAGCAAAAGTTCCACCAAAAACAATTAATATTGGTGGAATAAGAAACAACGCTTTGAAGGATCCACCTTCAAGAATAAATGCACCGAAGATGGAAACAATCCCAAGTATTAAGCCATTAACAGTTCCATATTTCTTCATCATAAGTAATCAAGTAAAGATTTGGGCAAAATAGTTGCAGCCAGCTTTTGTGAAACTTCGAGCAGGTATTGCTGGTTTTGTAAATCTACAATTGCCTTTGCAACGTCAACTCCATTTTCGTTATCTGCTAATTCCTGCAGATTGTAATTTTGCTGATTTAACATATTATCAATCGTATCAATCTGATTTATCACATTTCCTACTTCCGACATTTTCCCAATCAATCTCGAATTAAAATCTTCGACTATTCCTATTTCTGCTTCAGTAGGTACAATTCCGTTCCGTAAATTGTTACTAATTTGTTTCAACTTATTAAAAATATTCATGTCCTGATTTGCATCGAGGTTTAACGATGTTGCAGAACTTTTTTCTGAAAGTGTTTGAAGATTAAAATCGAAATTAATTCTGTTTGCTGGTACACTAATATTAAATGATAAGTTCGATGAACCATCCACTGAAACAAGCGCACCGCTGGCCGGATTAAAAGCCAACTGTTTTGCCGCTGGTGGTGAAGAAAAGACGGACGTTCCACCACCGTCAATTATATCATAAGTTAACTGGTAAGTATCTGCAGCTGTTTTTTCAAAAGATGTTTGAAGCTGGTATTGGTTACCAAGATTATCATAAATGTTAACGGAGCTATTTTCAATTGTCCCGATTGCGGCACTTGAGTCTAAGTTTCCTTTTGCAGAAACTATATTTCCAAAAACTTCAGAACCTGGCAGATTTATTTTTTGTGTGATGTTTTGTGAAAACCTGACATTGACCTTACCATTAGTATCAGTTACTGTTTCATAAGTCTGGCCATCAGATGAAAGAACATAGGGCTTACTTGAATAATCTGTTCCACCAAAAATATATTTTCCATCTGATTGAGAGTTCGCTGTTTCAACCATCATCTCTAATGAGTGATCAATCATATCAGCATAAAGTTCAAGATTTCCCTGGTTAACCGGGTTTTGAAGATCAGTTAATTTGCCAATTACGTTCAGTACTTCAGTTTGAATTGAATCAAGAGCAAAAGTTGTTTCATCAAGAAAAGACTGGCTGTTCTGAATATTTTTCTGAAAAGTTTCTGTTTGTCCAAGCTGATCAGCAATTCTGATTAATCGGGAAGTTCCTGAAGGAGAATCTGAAGGCTTCTCAATTTTTTGGCCAGTAATTATCTGTCGGTTGATAGTAGCAATTTTATCCTTTATCTGATTTAAGCTTTTTAGATAATTACTCGAAATCATTAAATCACTGATTCTCATTTTACACCATCTGTAATATTGTTTGAAGTATTTCGTCAGCTACTTTAATCAATTTTGCAGATGCTTCATACGATCTCTGGAACGCTAATACGTTTGTCATTTCTTCATCAAGCGAAACACCTGACTGTGATGCCTGTTGTTGTTCAAGTTGGGAAAGAACCAGGCTGTTTGCCTGTGCATAGTTTTGTTGAAGCATGCTATCATTGCCAAGACCATTAACCAGCGATGAATAAGATTCTAACAAAGTTGAGCCATTAATCAGTTTAGCATCAGTTAATTGTGCTAAACTCAATGCAATATCACCATTCCCTTCTGTACCATCTGCAGAGGCTGCAATTTTATTCGGATCAGAAACAATTTCCTGGTTGATTTTCAGTATTCCGTTTTCATATCCTTCAAAAAAGTTTATCCCTGTTTCAGGCGGATTGGTGTTCGTATATCCCGTTGAATGAACTTGGTTTACAGCATCAACAAGTTTATTAATTACTTCATCGAGCTTAGATTGATAAGATGGAATCTTTTGAGAATAAACCTGTGAGAGAGCATTCAATTCGCCGCCGTTTAATACAACCGGGTATTCGCCATCTTTTAATTTTAGTGATAATTTATTTCCGGAATCATTAACAACAAATTCTGCTGCGTGCATTCTGTCAGCTGCTAGTGCGCCGCCAATCGAAATTACGGCTGAATTAGTTTCATCATAAGTAACATTAACATTTACAATCTGGCTTAATTCATTAATTAAAGCATCCCTTTTATCAAAAAGATCATTGGTAGAAACACCACTAAAGCTGTTAGAGAATTGTTCAAAATTTATCTGGTGAATTTGTTTTAAAAGTGTATTTACCTGGTTAACCTTTTGTGAAAATTCAGTTCTTATATCTGTCTTTAAACTTGAAAGCGACTGATTAATGGAACTGACTTTTGCTGATAAATTATTTGCAGCATTCAGTACATTTACTCTTAGAGGGGATGAATTTGGCGTTACAGCAAGCTCATCAAAACTATTGAAAAACTGAGTAAGAAGATTAGAAACCCCGAGATCCGAAGGTTCGGAAAAAATTTGTTCAACATTACTTATAAGTTCGCTTTGCCTGTTGCTGTCTGAATATTTTGGATTGGTTCCGATTATATGAGCATCAACAAGTTGATCTCTGACTCTTAGCACGTCAGCAATTTTAACTCCATTTCCCCAAACTATTCCTGATGATAAATCTGAAGTTTCGGTTTCGAATAGAATTCGCTGCCTGGAAAAATTAGGGTTTGAAGCATTCGCAATATTATGCGACGTAACTTCCAGCGCTCTCCTGTAAACAGCTAAGCTTCTTGCTGATATGTCAAAAATTTTGGTTAGTGCCATTATACTTTTTTATCAAAAAAGCTTTGCTTTCTTGTCCCTAATAAATTTTTAATAAGATCACGAATGAAAATTCGTGAATTAGTTATCAGGTGTTCGTTCTGAATATTCAATAAAACTACTTCCTGTATATTCTTGGATAAATCTTCCCTGGCAAACATTATTTGCTGATACACCTCATTATCCAGCCCGGCGATTAACTCTGCAAGCTTATCAAGCGCTCTTTCTGAATCAACAGGAATATTATACTGAATCAACAATTCTTTAATTGCATTTATTCTTTTTGTTTCACCATTGCGAATCCTGTTAAGAATTTTTTCTTGTTCATCAATCGTTGATTCAAATTCAAGGATATCATTATCGATTAATGATTTCTGAAACCTGTGCAAAATCCGATTGAGCTCAATCAGATTTGCTGATTGCTGTTCGGTTAAATTTAACATTTCATAATAGTTCATTATTCTGTTCCTCAAAATTCTTTATGTAACTGGTAACTCTCGCAACATATGTTTTCGTCTCATCAAAAGGTGGAATCCCGTTATATTTATCCACATTTCCCGGCCCGGCATTGTAACCTGCCAAAGCAAGTTTGGTATCCCCATTATATTTTCGAAGAAGTTGGGACAAATATTTAGTCCCGCCAAAGATATTTTCCTTGGGATCCCAGACATTCTGAACTCCCAGAGAATCTGCTGTTGAATCGATTAATTGCATCAATCCTTTCGCATTTGCCTTGGAAAGGGCATTTTCTTTGCCTGATGATTCAGCCAGGATAACCGATTTTATCAGGTTTTTATCTACAGAATATTTTTCTGATGCTTCGTTTATTATAGAATCAAACCCGTTTAACCTATCTAAAGAATTAAGCGATGGTTTAAGTGCTGGAAACTTTGTCCCAACATTATTTAGTTTGATATTTTCTTTTGGCCTTGTTGATTCGACTTTTGGTTTTGAAAATTCGGGGGAAAATTTCTCACCTGTCATTTTTTGATAAATAGATTCTGCTATTCCCAGATTTTTTCCCTGAGACATTTTCGAAGCAATTTCAAACTGGAAAATCGAATCAAAAAAATCTCCGCCAAAACTATTTTCTCCAAACATTCCTTCTGTCGTTTGGTTCATACTTTTCAACATCATGGAAGTAAGAAGACTTTCAAATTGTTTTGAAGCTTCGGCAAGTTTTTTCTTTTCAGAATCCGAATAACGATTTATTTCAGAAGTCGAAGAAAAATGTTTTTGCGGATTCGTTATTTTAATATCAATTGCTTCCATAAATCAGATTATTACTAATTCTGCTATTAAAGCTCCTGCTTCTTTTAAAGCCTGGAAAATTGCTATGATTTCTTTCGGCGAAACTTTTAATGAATTAAGTGCTGCTGCAACTTCCTGAACATTTGATGCACCCTGGATTGCAATTGTGTTTGTCGAATCCTGTGATGCATAAGGAATCATGTTATCCACAACAGCAGTTGTACCGTTTGAAAATGCCCCGGGCTGCGATACTATTGGATAATTTCTGATTGTAATATTTAAACTTCCGTGAGTAATTGAAACTGGCTTGATCAATACATTTGTACCAGCAACCACGGTTCCGGTTCGTTCATTCAAAACCACCTTGGCAATGTAATCTGTTTCAACTGTAAGCGCTTCAAGCTCTGCTAAAAATCCAACTATGTTTCCCTGCCTGTCACCAGGTACTTTTACTTTCACTTCCGAAGCATCAATTGATGTTGCGGTGTTATCGCCAAAAGCTGAATTAATTTTATTTGTAATATTATTTGATGTTGTAAGGTCCGGAAGTTTTAAATAAATACTGAATTCTTGTTTATCAAGAGGTTTTGACAAAGGTGAGTTTTTTAAAATTCCTCCTTGCGGTACCCTGCCGGTTAGAGAATGGTTTTTGATTATCCTGTTTCCAGTTGGAGTGTTAAAATCATAGCCACCGATTGAAACTGGCCCTTGAGCAAATGCAAATACTTCTCCTGAGATTCCTGAAAGCGGAGTCATCAGTAATATCCCACCTAATAAGCTTGATGCATCGCCAAGTGAAGAAACTGTAACGTCAAATTCGGCTCCAGGTTTATAATTTGAATTCAAATTACTCGTTACCATAACAGCTGCAGCATTACGTGTGCGGACATCATTTTGAGGAACAGTAATTCCAAATCTTTTTAACATACTGGTTATGGACTGCATCGTAAATTCTGTTCTGTAACTATCCCCTGTACCTGCGAGTCCTACGACCAATCCATAACCAATTAATTGTTCTGAATTATCACCACTAATTGTTGCAATATCTTTTATTCTTTGTGGAAATATTAGAATTGAAACAAAAAATAAAATTGTTAAAATGTATTTAAATGATTTCATAACCAGCCTTAAAAAATCCAGTGGAAAAATTTTGTTAACCATCCGGGAGACTGCGCATCGTTAATCAACCCGCTGCCTTCAAAACTTATCTCAGCATCAGATATATTATATGATAAAACTGAATTGTCAGGACGAACGTCTGTCGTTCGTACAATTCCTCTTATTTTTATTACTTGTTCTTCACCGTTTATGGTTATTTTTTTACTTCCTCTTATAAGCAGATTGCCGTTTGCAAGGACTGAATCGATTGTTGCACTAATTTTTGTTTGTATAATTCCGGAAGACCTGGTAGCACCGGAACCATTAAAATCATTGTTTGAATTAATTCCGACATCAACGTTTGGAAGCGCTTTGCTGTTAACTTCTCCGGATAAATTAAATCCAAGATCACTCTTTTTCCCGCTGTTTGTTTCTGCTTTGTTTGTCGCAAGTGATGACTCTGTAACTATGATTGTAATTGCATCACCGATGTATGCAGCTTTCTGATCCGAGAATAAGGAAACAAAAGCATTCTTTCGCATGTCCTGTGAATAAATCATCCCAATAAAAATTAAAATAAATAGAATTACTTTTTTCATTTTTCACTCTACAATTACTTTGTTGTGATCAATAACTTTTGCATTTAAAATTTTATTATTTGAAATAATCCTGATTACATCACCCTCGTTACCACTTTGCCTGGCGAATGCATCAGTTGTGACAATAACATTTCCAAATTTTACCTCCGCTAAAATTTTATCGCCGGTATTTATCATAGGGATTAATTCAATTTTCTCTTTTAGCAGAATTTCCCCTTCGCGCAAAAATGATTTAGTCCTGTAACTTGTTATCTCATTTGAGTTTACAAAAGGAGTTCCATTTAGTGAAGTTACCTCAACAAGCTGCATGTTGAAAAGATTTTGTGATAGTGCTACCTGGCTCCGGGTATCTTCAGTGGTAATTAAAACTTTTTTATAGAGATGTATTTTATAAGTTATAAATGATTGTTTTTTGCTGTTTCCGTTTTCTATAAAAACCGGAATAAGAATAAAACCTTTTCCTAAGTTTAATTCTCTATTTTCATCAATCCTTAGTTTATCAGTTTTATCTGTTTTTTTCTGTGGTTCTATTTCAATCTTTTCAAATTCTGAATATCTTTTGTAAAGATAATTCAACACGTCTTGCTCAAATGATTGAGCAAACAGTTGTGATGAAAACAATATGAAAAGAATTAACTTCATCTGTTTAATTATCTCTTAAGATTGTTAGCCATCGACATCATATCTTCGACAGTTTTAACTGTCTTACTATTAATTTCATAAGCACGCTGAGCAGTAATCATCGCAATCATTTCTTCAACAACATCAACGTTTGAAGATTCAAGATATCCCTGGTGAACTTCACCAAAATTATCAACACCGGGAGTACCAATTATTGGTCTGCCACTTTCTTCAGTTTCAGCGTAAAGATTATCTCCCAATGCCCTTAAACCTCCCGGGTTTAGAAACCTGACTAGCTCAACATTCCCAACCGGAACTTTATCACCATTTGCCTGTGCAAGTTCAACTGTGCCGTCACGGGAAATAATCACTCCAACTGAATTTTCATCAAGACTAATTTCAGGATCGAGCAAATAACCACTGTTTGTAACCAAACTTCCATCTGCATTTAATTTGAAAGAACCATCCCTGGTGTAAGCAAATGTCCCATCCGGTTTCATTACCTGGAAAAACCCTTCACCCTGTATTCCAATATCAAGTGGGTTTTCTGTTGGTGTTAAGTCCCCTTGCAAAAATAATTTTTGCGTTGAGGAAGGTTTAACACCATTACCAACCTGGATTGTTCCTGTCCCGGTATTTTTAATACCTTGTGTCTGGGAGTTAACCGGGTTTACCATAACCTCCTGGTACATAAGGTCCTGGAATTCAGCTTTGTTTTTCTTAAAAGCTGTTGTGTTCATGTTTGCCATATTGTTGGATATAACCTCAATATTAATCTGTTGGGCATACATCCCTGAAGCAGCTGTTCTTAATGATCTATTACTCATAATAACCTCTTATATTTTTCCAATTTCATTTGCTTTTTCGAGCGATCCATCCAGGTACGTTATCATTTTATATGCAGATTCGTAGTCTTTAGAAATATTGATCATGTTTTCCATTTCAAGCATTGGATTAACATTTGATTCTTCTAAATATCCCTGGAGGACTTCATACTTATCCTGCTGAACAAAATCCATTATATTCTCGGTTGCATCAAAGTTCAGCCCGGTTTTTCTTTTTTCGAAATCATCAATCTTTACAACCAGCAATTCACTAACCGGTGTATCGTTAATTTGTATTTCACCATTTCTTGAAACTGTTATTTTATTATTTTCTCCATTAAGTGATGATGATAAATCAATCTGGCCATTTTTTCCAATTACTTTTTTTCCTTCTTCATTAACAAGAAACCCTTCATCAGAAATTCTGAAACTTCCGTCTCTTGTAAATTCATATCCTTTATCTGATTGAAGTACGAATAATCCTTCTCCATTTATTGCCATATCAAGTGGATTGGAAGTCGTATAGAGCTCTCCCTGGGATGTGTCAACTACACTCCGGATTTTTGGTCCAGTCATTGACGAGAGAATTTCAGAAAACATCCCTTCACGTTTGTATCCTGTTGTATTGATATTTGCAAGATTATTGGCAACTTTTTCCATATTCTTATTGCTGGCTTGCAAACTTTTGGCTGATTGAAATATTCCTTTTATCATATAATTATTTACCTATTTCAAACCATTTTGAATTTTTGCTGCTAAAATTAATTCGCCTGACGGTACACCTAATTTTCTTGCTTTACCAGGAATACTATGAGAACTTGAATGACCTAATGATTTTGTTTTACTTACAAGATTTCTTCTTTTCTTTTTCAACTCACCATTTTGTGGGACAAGAATTTTTTCTTTCCTGAGTAATGCAATATTAGCTTTCAAAGAAGAAATTGGAGTACGTTGCCTCTTCATTTTTTTTCGTAGCCAATTAAAAATTACAGTTACAATAGTCAGACCGACGAAAATATTAATAATTGTAAAATCAAAATCAGACAATTGGAAAGATGCATTATTTGAAAGTGAATCCGTGCTGCTTCCACTTAATAAATTCATAACAGAGCTTTGAAATGCAACAATCTTTAAAAGAATGAGTATTCCTATTCCAAGTAAGACTTTCATACTCTGTTTTTCCTTTTCAATGGAAATGTAAATACTAATGTTGTCCCTATCCCCGTATTTGAATCAAACTTAAACTCGCCTTCATGTTTTGACATAAGATTATCCAGAATTTTTAACCCCATCTTTTTTTCTTCTTCGGTTTGTGAATCAATAAGTTCTGTAAAAATCATTTTCAAAAAAATTGTTTCTGATGAATACCTGGTCTGAATAATTATACCGCCACCCCTGTTACGCAATGGATTTATAAGGCTAAAAGCACTTATAAGAATTTGCTTAAGCGAATTATAATTGCTTAAAATTGGAGGTATATTTTCTTCAAGATCAAGAACACATTCCTGAAGTTCTGATGTGAGAGAATGCTCTATCAATTTATAAAAATCATTTACAGCAATATTGATTGAACACGATTGCACTTTTCTCTTAACGCTTTCATCTTTTGTAAACTTCCCCAGTCTTTCAAGTATTTCTTTAATATTGAATACCTGTTTCTTAATCATAAGGATTACATTTTCATCCATTCCTGGATTATCACTTTCAAGCAGGCTGGCATAACTAAGTATTACCTGTAAAGGCGAAGCAATCTCCTGGAGGCTTTTAGTAGTTAATTCTCCAACCGCAGTGTATTTAAAATCATTTTCACGTTTTGATTGCAATAATTGTATTTCCGAATAAGTCTTGTTTATTTCATTTCGCAGACGAAGAGACTCTATCCTGGAAACTGTCAGGTTAAGAAATGTTTTAAGTATTTTATACTCAAAAGAATCTTTGCTTAAATATTTGAACTGAGTTGAAGATATAAATAACCCGGTAAATTTATTTTCAGTAAAAACCGGGACAAGTAAACAATAGTTTTCATTATACTTATCTGATACTTTTTCATTCCATGGAATGATTTTATGATCACCATTTTCAGCAATCCATTCTGCAATACCATTCTGCAAGTTATTATTCGCAAACCTTGTTAACTTTTCATCGCAATTTTTATTCAGAGGAATAAACAAATTATTTTTTTCATCCATCAAAAAGATTTCGGGATTAAAAAAGAAGGAAAGTTTTTTAACTTCAGAAGCAAAAGTGTTGATCACTTTTTGTTGTTCATTGTCTTTATTGAGTTTTTCCGAAAAGCTCAACAAATCTATATTTATACTTCCCCCGGAAAGTACATTTACACTATTTAAGACAGATGGAATGTTTTTCCCAACTTTTAAATGATATTTCCCGTTACCTGATTTTTCCAATTGTTCAAGAGAATTCAGGAACGGCAAATACTGTTTGCTATTTTCTTTTAATAATTTCAAAATAAAAACTTTACAAATTCGAGTTGTTCCCAGAAAAGGTCTTTATACTGTTCAACAAATCTTTCTGCACTAAGGTCGTGCTCAAAATTGAATGATTTCTTAGTGTACTCACTTAACTTGATATCTTTATCCCATGTGGCATTACCAAGTTTGAGTTTATATGTTATATAATCGGACAGATTTATTATTGCAGCGAGTGCGGAATTAAAATTAGTCTCATTTGGATTATGATGAACAAGTACCGGTTCAGAAATTTCTTTTGGAAAATTCCACTTCTCAAGCAAAAAATTTCCTACTTCTTCGTGTGTCATTCCTATTACTTCAAGTTCTGCGTCTCTGTAAGACATCTGGTTATTTTCAACAAGTTCATAAATATTAATGAACGAAGAATGCAGATAGCGATGAATAACCGAAACCCCGATGTCATGGAGATAACCTGCAATAAAAGCTTCACCGGAATTTTTAAATCCCATATCTGTCGCCAGCTTTTTGCAAGCTGTTCCCGTCATATAAGAATGAAGCATAATGTCCTTGGTATTCAGGTATTTGTCTGCTTTATTTCTGAAAGCTTCAGCAACTGAAAGTGCAGAGATGATATTTTTCAATTCGCGGTAACCAAGTACGAGTATTGCGTATTCAATTGTTGTAACTCTTCTTTGCAAGCCGTAAAGTGGTGAGTTTGCTATAGTTAAAATTTTAGTCAGTAACGCCTGATCTTTCGAAATGGTTTTGTTCAATTCAGTCGCAGACGTATAAGGATTATCAAGAAGTTTTGTTGCATCGAACATTACTTTAGGAATAACAGGCAAGTTGATTACGTTAGCAAGTACCTTCTGTGTTTTTTCCTTTTTCTGATAAATTTCCTGAGTGTCGGTTAGCATTTTTTCCTCATTAAAATTTTATTGAATCAATCTGGCTTCTGAAGAGTTCTTCATAACTCTGTAAAAAACTTTCCAGGTAATTATCATCACCCAGATTAAGAATATCTATTACTTTTTCATCAAGGATGTAATTATCATCCCAGTTTAAATTGCCGAGCATAAATCTTTGAGTCATATAGTCTGCAATATGAACAATTGCAGCCATCTCTCGTTCTTTTTCAGCTTCAGAAGGTGAATGATGATAGAGAATAGCTTCTCCAAGTGAAGATGGGAGATTCCATTTTTCAACCAGAAACTGTCCGATTTCCTGGTGAGAAATACCAAGAGTTTTTTGCTCAGCGTTCAGGTATCTCATTTGCTGGTCATTTACAAGATTGCAGATTTCTTTAAACTCATCAAAGAAATATCTTTGGATTACTGATATACCAAGATCGTGCAGGAGTCCACAGGTAAACGCTTCACCAGTTCTCCGAAAACCAAGGTCATCAGCTATTCTTTTGGCAGCGCTTGCAGTTACAAGCGAATGAAGCCAGAAAGCTCTCCTGTTCCAGTTCCTGTCTTCACGTGCTTTAAATGCTTCCATCATCGAAAGAGCAATAACAATATTTTTTATATGATCAAAACCGAGGATAACAATTGCAAACTCTATTGTAGAAACTCTTCTTGGTAATCCATACAATGGTGAATTTGCTACACTTAGTATTTTAGCAACCATTGCCTGGTCTTTGCTTATAAGCTTTCCTAACTCTGATGCTCCTGTTTTTGGATTGTCAAGCATTTTAGAAACTTCAACCATAATAAATGGTACAGAAGGCAAATTACGAATACTGGACAGCATTCGTTTATTATGCTCTCGCAACTTATTAATATTTTCTACTTCATTACTCATCAAGCACTAACAGTTTTGATTTTAACTCTTTAATAACTCTTGAATGAATCTGTGAAACTCTTGAAACAGTAATATTCATGAGTTCACCGATTTCTTTATAATTAAGGTTTTCAAAATAGTACATCGTTATTATCAGCCTGTCACGCTCATTCAATTCTTTAATTGCATTCATCAGGTACTCTTTCATCTCACCTTTTTCAACCGTCATATCTACAGAATCATCACCATTCGGAATCACTTCTGCAAGAGTAAATCCTTCTTCTTCATCGGGAGAATTATTTATGGAGAAATAAGAATAGAATGATTGTGTCGCGTTTTCTCCGGACCCACCTTTTATCTTGCTTTGTAATTTCCTGAGTTCATCAATTATTTTGCCCCTGATTCTTTGTATTGCATAAGTCTCAAACTTGGTTCCGTACTCGGGATCAAACCTGTCAATGGCTTCATTTAATCCTTCTATACCATACTGGAAAAAATCACGATCATCAAGAATATGGTTTGTTGAAAATTTTGAATGATGAATAACATAATGAACCAGGTTTACATAATTCATTATTATTTGTTTTCTTAAAATTGGAGTGGGGTCTTGTTTGAATTTAAACCAAAGTTCTCTATTGTCTATTTTTTTCATCTTCTACTCAGGCTTTCTTTGTATCTGCTGAATTATATGTAGTGGATTTGGAAAGAAATCTTATTATAAAAAGTGTAACAACACTCACTACAATTGTGAGGACCACAAACACTACCGAAGATTTAATTAACACATCCAGAATTGGCATTCCACGCTGACTGAAAAAAATCAGTGCGAAACAAAAAATTAAAAGACCAAAATTTAAAATCACTTTATTCATTTTTACCTCGATGCTTTAAGACAAACCTTATACCATGAAAGACGTTATTTTTATTCTCCAAATCATGCAATTAGAGCTTGTTTTCAGACTATTTTCATTGCCAGTTAAAACCTGGCTGGTTAATATTAAACACTTGATTATTTTTATTGATCCTCTCAACTGCCTTATCTATCGACCGAATAATTGAATTAGCCTCATCAGTCTGAGCAAGAAGTTTTTGTGACATAATGGATTTACGGACAGAGGAAGAATCATTGATATCTATAAGAAATTCCAACCTAGAATTTAAAAAATGGGTAACTGCAGATTTTAAATTATTGAAAGCCAGGTTACCTTCCCCTTGCTCAACACAGCGGTTAACAACTATATAAACCAGTTCAGGATCAAAATTATTCTTCAATGTTTTTATGGATACATAAGCATCCATAAGAGCTGTCGGTTCAGGATTTGTTACCAGAATTTTTATTCCGGATTTTGATACGGCATACATATTTCCTTCATTTATTCCGGCACCTATATCAAGAACCACCAGGTCATATTTATCAGAATAAAGAATAAACTGATTAAAAAGCCTGTCAATTTGTTCCATACTGATTTTATCATGCCCAAATGAACCAGCTTCTCCTAAAATCAGATGAAGGTTTTCATCGTATTCTGTAATGACTTCATTAAAAGTATTAGTAGAATAAAAAAATGAATTAAGGGATTTGTAGGCTGTAAGATTTAACAACAAATTTAAATTTGATAAGTTCTGATCAAGATCAACTAACAACACTCTATGATTTTTCGAATATCGTTTTGCAAAGTTTGCAGCAAAAAAAGATTTCCCGGTTCCACCTTTACCTGAAAATACTGCTACAACATTACCTAGTGTGCTGACAGATTTTTGTTTTGACCTGTTTTCAATTTCCGAAATCCTTTTTAATTGAGAAATCATCAGCTTAATTGCCCGGTTAAAATCAAATTTGCAATAGAATCTTTATCTGCAGCAATTATATCATCGGGAATTGTTTGTCCGTGAGTAAGAAATGTAATCGGGGTTCCGGTTTTTGATGAAAGGTTTAGGATGTTTCCATGTACAACTGCTTCATCTATTTTACTTATGATGAATGCATTGTAGTTAAAAATGTTAAATTTCTTTGAGGCTTCAATTAGAGTCCGGGAAGAGCTTGTTGAACTAAGGACTAAATATGTTTCGTCTACATTAATCGGGGAAAGAAATTCGAGATTGGACTTTAACTGGTTTACATTATTTTGATTTCTACCGACGGTATCGATAAAAATTATATCCTTTTTGCCAAACTTTTTTATCAATCCGGGCATTTCCTCTGGTTCATAAGCTACAAGAAAATCTATGTGACTTATATCAGCAAAACTTCTTAACTGGTCTATGGCACCAAGCCTGTAAGTATCAATTGAGATTAATCCGACATCCAGCTTGTGAATTATTTTTGCAATTAATGCAAGCTTAGCAATGGTCGTTGTTTTTCCAACACCGGTTGGGCCAACCAATGCAACAACTTTTCCTTTTTTCCTTTCTGTAAGGTTAAAAGAACTTGTGGAAGTTAAAGAAGCTATGCAGTTGAGAAGATAATTCTCAATATTTTCCTCAGTCAGGAAGCTTTTATATTTCTTAAGCTGCTCAATAAGGGAAAGAATAACGGATTTCTGAATTTCTTTTTCTGTTAGTGTTTTTACTAATGATCTGAGTTTGGAATCAATAGATACGTTTTTTGAAACAGCTGGTTTCTTCTCCGGTTCTATTTTCCCGTAGGTGTCTGCAATTCTTTTTTGAGTATGGTTATAAACTTTATTTCTTATGTTTTTCAATTCATCAGCAAATGAAGTCGATAATTCGAGGCTTTTCTCCATAGCTTTGTTTCTGGAACTTCCGTCAAATTCAAAGTTGTCCATTCCTGCAGTAATTTCATAAAGCTTTTGCCGGCTATTCTTTTCATCAGCAATAATTCTTGTTCCAAGAATAACAGCGTCTTTTCCAAGTTCATTTTTCATTAATACAGTTGCTTCCTTTAAAGAAACTGCAACAAATTTTTTAATATGCATTGGATATCTCCAGGTTATCAACAAATTCAATTTCTACTTGCGAGGGAAGTTCCGTGAAAGATAAAACGGAAACATCCGGAAAAGAGGAATTAATTAATCGGTAGAAATAAGGACGAATGGTTGCTGAAGTAATGAAAATTGGTTTATACCCCAGTGTATTAAATTTTGATCGCATTTTTTCGATTGTGTTTTTTAACTCCGACAACATAGCCGGGTTTAGCCCAAGAGTTTGCACCGTTTCTTTCTGATTTTGAAATGAAGCGGTTATAAAATTTTCGAGTTTCTGACTTATTGAAGCTGCATGAATAATATCATTACCATCTTTATAAAGATTAGCAATTGTGTTGTTTAGTGAATGCCTAACATATTCTGTCAGTACATCAATGTTCTTAGTTACTTTTGAGTAATCAATTAGTGCTTCAATTACTTGTACAAGATCCTTTATCGGGATTAATTCTTTAAGCAGATTCTGCAAAACTTTTTGAATCGAACCAAGCGGCAATACTTCCGGCGAAATATCTTCAACAACAGCTGGATAATCTTTCTTAAGATTTTCGAGTAACTGCTTGACTGCCTGTCTTGTAAGTATCTTGTCGAAGTTTAATTTCAGTGTTTCCTGCAAGTGAGTTGAAAGGACAGAAATTGCATCAACAACCGTAAAGCCCAACATTTCCGCACGATCTTTTTCTTCCCTGGTAACCCAGTAACTTTCCAGAGAAAAAGCAGGATCTTTTGTAGGAATGCCTTCAATGTTTTCTGTTATTCCGCCGGGATTCATTGCAAGAAATCTGTCTGAGTGAATCTCGAATGACGCTGCAACATTACCTTTGATTTTGATTATATATTCATTTGGATTCAGTTGAAGGTTATCGCGAACTCTTACGGGAGGAATTAATACACCAAATTCCAGAGCAATAAATTTTCTTGTTGTGGATATTTTCTGAAAAAGATTTCCTCCCTTAGATTCGTCAACAAGATTGATCAACCCATAGCCAATCTCAATTTCAATAGGGTCAACCTGCAAATACTGTTCAACAACTTCTTCAGATGAATCTTCTTTTTCTTCAACTTCTTCAATTATTTTTGCCTGGTTTGCAAGGCTTTTCTTTCTAACCATTGACGTAATTACCAGTCCAACACCTATTAAAACAAAAGGAACCGTCGGCATTCCCGGTAGGAATGAAAAAAAGAAAATCGTTGCTGCTACAATTCCAAGCACTCTTCTATTCGCGAGTAACTGTGTTTTAATTTGTGTATCGAGTGGAGTTCCCGCAGCACTTCTTGTTACAACTAATCCTGCTGCGGTTGAAATTAGCAATGCCGGGATTTGCGAAACAAGACCATCACCAATTGTTAATATTGTATATTTCTGTAGAGCTTCAGTTATAGTTAAACCATTCTGCCCTACGCCAATAATAAACCCACCAATAATATTTATACTATTGATTATAAGCCCCGCAATCGCATCACCTTTAACAAATTTGCCTGCACCATCCATTGCTCCATAAAATTCTGCTTCACGAGAAATGTTTTCTCTTCGTTTTCGGGCTTCAGCTTCAGTGATCAATCCTGTATTTAAATCAGCATCAATAGCCATCTGTTTACCGGGCATAGCATCAAGAGTAAATCTGGCAGCAACTTCTGAAATTCTTCCTGATCCTTTTACAATAACTGTAAACTGAACAATTACTAGAATGATGAAAACAATAAATCCGACTACATAATTTCCACTTACAACAAAAGATCCGAATGTTTCAATTACTTTTCCTGCATAACCATCAATCAGGATTAATCTTGTTGAACTGATGTTTAGTGAAAGCCTGAACAAAGTTGAGATAAGAAGTAATCCTGGAAAAACCGAAATATCGAGTGGTGATTGGATGAAAAGCGAAACAACAAAGATTAAAACAGAGACAGTGATACTTAAAGCAAGAAAGAAATCGAGAAATCCTGCCGGAAGTGGAATAAGCATTAATCCCAGCATCATAATCAACCCAAACGCAAGAACTACATCTGTATTTTTTCCTAACCTGCTCATATTAAACTATGCTCTTTTTCTTTTTACTTTTTTTAAGATTATAAACGTAAGCCAGCACCTGTGCAACAGCTTTAAAAAGAGTTGGAGGAACTTTGTCACCTATATCACACATTTTATACAGGGCTCTCGCCAGTTCTACATTTTCCTGGATTGGAATCTCATTCTCAATTGCAACCTGTTTAATTTTTTGCGCAAGCTCATCTACACCTTTGGCAATTACCTCCGGGGCAGGATTCTTCATCATATCGTACTTTATCGCTACAGCATAATGGGTAGGGTTTGTAATTATGACATCAGCTTTTGGAAGATTCTGCATCATCCTGTTCCGCGAAGCTTCATACATTAATTTTTTGATTCTTGATTTTACCTGCGGATCACCTTCGGTTTGTTTTACTTCTTCTTTTATTTCTTGTTTAGTCATCATCATATCTTTTTAAATTTGAATCTCTGGAAAGCAAAATCGGTTGAAGCAATAATCAGGTATACTAACCCTATTTTCCACAAAAGTGAAAAAGCCTGATCCAGCATAAGCTGAACTATTTCGCTTATGTTTAAACTTTCAAGTGAGGCTGAAGACGAGATAAAATCATTTAAAATGAGATAAGTGAAGCCGCCAATTATCAGCAGCTTGAAAATGGATTTTAATAATTCAACAAGTGAACGGCTTGAAATTAAATTCTTTACTCCTTTAAATACATTTAACTTGTCAAATTTTGGCATCAGTGCCTGCGAACTAAATCGCATTCCAACCTGTGACACATTTGCAATTAGGGCAACAATAAGTAAACTACCGAGTATTGGAGCAAGTGTAAGAATAAAAAAGAAATACCAATCTGAAATGAAATTTGAGATTAAAGAGAAGCGGGCTGGTAAAGTATCAAGAGAACTAAAAATGGAAATTGAAAACGATTTGAATCTTGAACCAATAAAATTCTGGAATAAATATAAAAGGATAAGACCGGTTCCGAAAATGACCAGGGAATTAATTTCCGTGCTTTTCGCAACCTGTCCTTTATCTCTTGCATCATCAAGTTTTTTGGAAGTTGGTTGCTCGGTTTTTTCTTTGCCATCTTGCTCAGCCATAATTACACACCCATCGCCTGAATGATGCTACTTAATTTACCTTCGTACTCCTGGAGAAGATTCCTGATTACATAAATATATGTTGGTACAGAAGCCACCAGGATTAACAAACCAAGACCAATTTTTATGGGCTGGGTTACAAAGAAAACCTGCATCTGGGGAATTATTCTTGCAAGGATTCCTTCAGCAATATGGACCAGGAAAAAGGAAACCATTATTGGTGAAGCTATCTTAACAGCAATAACAAAAATTGAAGACGTATATGTCACAAGAATGTGATAAACCGGTTCAGTTAAAGCAAACTTTCCTATCGGCACAACAGAAAAGGAATATTTTAGCGAACTGATTATATAGTGATGACCATTAATAAGAAAAAAAACAAGCATCGCGCCATAGTAGAGAATATCACCAATTACACTGTTTTCAACCTCCTGAGTCGGATTAAAAACTTCTGCCGCACTTAATTGCATATCAAAACCAATTAAAGTACCGGCATAAGAAACTCCATAAAAAACAAACTGCAGTGTAAACCCGATGATTAACCCTGTGATAGCTTCCTTTGCCGCGAGGATAATTAACGTCCAACCTGTAGGCACAGAACTAATAGCATTGCGATCAATTGTAAGGTATACGATATATGCAACGACAAGTGCCAAAAATATTTTAGCAACTACCGGAATCATTTTACTTCCGAATATAGGAGCAGATACTAGTGCGGAGGATATCCGCACAAATATCAAAAACAGTAGTATGAAGTCAGTGATTCCAAGCATTTTCTACCTGATTAGGGTGTTAAACATCGTAAAATATTTTATTGTAAAAGGAACAAGCCTGTCAATTATCCAGGGAAGTAAAATGACAATTGTGAGTGCGGTAAAAATTATTTTAGGAACAAAAGTTAATGTCATTTCCTGAATTGAGGTTGCTGCCTGAAAAATCGAAATAATAATTCCAACAACCAGTGCGACTCCGAGAATTGGAAGCAGGATAATAAACGTAGTAAAAAAAGCTTCTTTTAAAATTTCTACTAAAAGCTCTTCAGTCATTTAACCAAAACTCCTCACTATCGAACCGACGATAAGATTCCATCCATCCACCAGGATAAAGAGTAAAATTTTAAATGGAAGTGAGATCAACATCGGTGGAAGCATCATCATACCCATGGACATAAGCACACTTGATATAATCATATCCACCATCAGGAATGGAATGAACAAGAAAAACCCAATTATAAAACCTGTTCTCAGCTCACTTAATACAAAAGCAGGAACAACTATGTAAGTCGGAAGTTCTTCACGATTTTTCGGTCTACTCATATTGGCCAATGATACAAACAGTTCAAGGTCTTCGTTTCTCACATTACGAAACATAAATTCTCTTACCGGTTCTATTCCTTTATCATATGCTTCCTCAACAGTTATTTTCCCATCCATCAAGGGTTTCAAGGCATCCTGGTTAACTTTGTTCCAGGTTGGCGCCATCACAAAAAAGGTAATGAAAAGAGCAACACCGGCTAACAATTGTCCGGGGGGCATTTGTTGTGTTCCAAGAGCACTTTTAAGAAAATGGAATACAATAATAATTCTCAAGTAAGATGTTGTCATAATCATTATTGATGGCGCCAGTGCAAGCACGGTCATCAACAACAAGATTTGCAAGGTTACGGATACATCATTCGCATCTTTTGATGTTCCAACCTGTACATCAACTTTGGGAAGCGGAAAAGATAGGCTATGCGTTTGCTGGGCAAGTGCATTAACCGAAAAAATAAAAATCAATATTATAATTAAATATGATATACGGGTTTTCATCTTGGAAGAAACTTTCTGAAGATATTAACAAACTGCTGCTTTGGTTCTGAGTTTGTGTCTTCATTAATCTCAACATTCTCTGCCTGGATCTCCTTAAGTAAGGTAATATTACCTTCACTGATTCCAAGTACCAACAGTTTATCACTAACCTGTACAACTGAAATAAACTTCTTGGGCATAATCATCTGGTTATTGACAACTTTAATATTCAAAGAAGAGCTTTTCCCTTTTTTGAATGAGAATCTTTTAACGAAGAGTAATAGCCCATAGAGTAATCCACAAATAAGGATTAATGGAAGGAATAATTTAAACGCGTCGAGAAGAGACATCAGGAAATTCCTTTTAGGCGGTTTGACACATCAACAAGATTTACTATCCTGATACCGAAGTGTTTATCAATTACTACAACTTCACCTTCTGCTATTTTTTTGTTATTCACATAAATATCTACAGGTTCACTCGCGAGCTTATCAAGCTCAATAACGTAACCCCGTTCAAGTTCCAGGATATCTTTTATTTGCATCTGTGTTCTGCCAAGCTCTATGTAGATGCTAAGTTGGAGATCCTTTAAGAAGCTCAACTTTTCAAGTGAATCACTACCGTTGAATTTTGATTCTTCAAATTCTGGTAATTCAACCTGACTAATCTTACTGCTTCCCTGATTAGTATTTATATTATTGTCCGGTTCATCTTCAACCTGGTTCTGATTATTTTGTTGCGACTGTTTTACTTCTTCTTCCATTCCTGAAAATCCTTAGAAAGTATTATTGGTTATTAAACTTTTAGTAATTTTAACTGCTTTATGATTATTTGAAAGACCGGGATGTCCATAGCCGATAATTTTATCATGAACGCGTACAACGTGTTCATCATGAATTTTATTTTTTAAGACTATCACATCACCCTTTTTCAAATTCTCAAGTTCCTCAATAGTAATTGTCGATTCACCCATTTCAACTGTTAAAGGGAGCAATGCACGGTTTAACTGGTAACTGATTAATTCTCTATTTGATCTACCTTGTTTTTTGTTCGGTCTGACTGAGGAAAGTTTTTGTGAGGACATTTTTGCTAGTATTGAATCAAAAGCAAAAGTAGCGAAACACAAATTCATCATATAAGTTTCATCACCGAATGAAAACTCGAAAGTAACAAGCAGAACTGATTCGTTTGGCGAAGTAAGCTGAACAAAATCCACATCCGGTTCAAATCTTTCCATAACAAAATCCATTGTGTCAATTATCTGCCAGGTTTTTTTCAGATCCAACATAATTTTTTCAACAATTGAAATAAGAACATGCTGTTCAATCATTGTTATAGTGTTGGTTTGTTTTTTGCCGGAACCATTTCCTCCAAGCAGCCTGTCAACCAAAGTAAGCGCAAGATCAGAACTCAATTCCAGGATTCCTTTTATATCTGTATGCTTTATCTGGAAAGTATATAGACACGCAGGGTTAGGAACAGATAAAACATATTCTGAATAATAAATCTGATCAATTGTATTTACTTTTATATTAACGACAGTCTGCAACTTGGTGACAAGATAAGAACTGAAACTTTCCGCAAAGTTTTCGTGAATATTCCTGATTGTTCTTAACTGAGTTTTGGAAATCCGGTTGGGCAGTCTGAAATCATAAGGAAGTATTTCCTCTTCAGGTTCAATCTGAAGAACCGGTTCACCACCGCTTTGCAGCAGTTGATCAATTTCTTGTTGTGATAAAACTTCGGACATTTTATTGAATTATAAATTTGCTGAAATAGATATTATTAATTCCTGCTTCAGGAATCAAAGAACCAAGAGAACTGATTATTTCTGATTTGATCGTATCCCTGAAAGCTATGTTGTTTAGTTGTTCAACATTTTTCCCGGTCAGAACAGTTATAACTGCATCTTTTACTACAACCTGTTTTTCCCCAAGTATTTTTTTAGATGCTTCTCCATCTACAGAAATCCCAAGGCTGGCAAGTAAAAGCATTTTACCATTTGACTGTGCCGGGTTTATAATCATGTCGTCAAGATTATAAATTACTTCACTTGCTGAAATTGTTGCTGTGGTATCTGCGGGTTCTTCAGTTGTAGTCTCTTCAGAACTATGGCTGTTGTTAGAAGCTCCATTCGATAAAAGAATGTTTGCAGTAATAAAATAAACCGCAGCTAGCTGAACAATAAAAATCGGCAAACCGATAATCAGCACTTTTGGTTTAAATGATGATCCCGTCGTTTCTTTAACGGTTTTAATTATTTCTTCTGGTTGTTTTTTTATTTCTTCTTCCATAACGATTCCCCTGAATGCAACGAATATGCCACCTAAATGACCCATAAATCACATTTTTAATTAGAAAAATTGGAATCCTAATGGCTACTATTAAACAGGTGGTTGAAAAAAAGAGCTGCCGAAGCAGCTCATTTAGGGGGGACTATATTATGAATATTATCTTACTAAGTTTGTTATTTCCTGCAACAATGAATCAGACACTGTAACTACTCGTGCACTTGCCTGGAATCCACGCTGTGAAACTATCATACGTGTGAACTCTTCAGATAGATCAACATTTGATTGTTCAAGAGCGCCAGACTGAATTGTTGTTCCTGTTGATTCTCCGGCTGCTCCAATTAAAGGATCGCCAGTGTTTGCGGAAACTGTAAACATATTTTCTCCGACACTTATCAAACCATTAAGGTTCGGGAATGTTGCAAGAAGAACCTGTGCTAATGGTCTTGATTGTCCGTTTGAAAATACACCGACTATATATCCGTATTTATCAACGTTAATGTTCGATAATGTTGCTGCGGATGATCCATTCTGTGATAATGCAGAAACAACCGAGCTTGATGAAGTTTGAGTAACACCCGAGAAGTTATCTCCAAGATCGAGTACGATATTCTGAGAACTTGCACCGTTGCTTGGTGTAAAATTAACTACAGGAGGATTAGGAGATATTGCAGAGATTGATCCATCAGGGTTAAAAGAAATCGTTCCTGAATTTCCTGTTAATGAACCGCTTGCTGCAGGTACGCTACACTGCCAGTTCCAGTTGTTATCTGATGTCTTTGTAAATCTTAATGTTAAAGTATGTGGTGAACCTAATGAATCGAATATTGTTACCGAACCTGTTACTATAGAAGGATCGCGGTTATCATCAACAGTAGATGCTAATGAATTAGTGTTTGCTGTTTGTGTTACTTCAGTCGGATCAAATGAATAGTTAATTCCTAAAGTAGCGTCTACAATATTTATTGGAGCTGCCGGGTTTCCACCTATAGTTAACATCTCGCCTGTTGCAGGATCAAAAACTACAGATGCTGTTGTCGGACCGGTAACAATATTACCATCCGAATCAGTAAGCTGATAAGTCATATCATAAGTGTCTGCAGCCGTTTTAGTGTATGATACATCGAAAGTAAATTCATCACCATTCTCATTATAAATTGTATTTGAATCATTAACTGTATCGCCAACCAGCATAGCCGAGTTTAGATTTCCGGTTTCAGTATAATTTTCAGATCTCGTAATACTGGATGAACTATCGAGGTTGCCTCCCCAGGATATGTCAGTTGTTGCAACTGCAGGCAATCTTAAGTTTGTATCAATGATTATATCTTCAAGATAGTTTCCAGGAGGAACTGTTCCTTCTTCATTTGCTACCTTACCCTGAACGATACCGCCATTTTGTGAATTAACTAATCTTCCATCTGCGTCAAAAATAAATGCACCAGCACGTGAATAGAATCTCTCACCATTATTTTCAAGAACAAATAATCCTTTACCTTGCAAAGCCATATCAGTAGCAATACCAGTTCCTTCAAATGTTCCCTGGGTCCAGTTTCTGTCAACTGAATTCATTTTCATTCCTAGTCCGATCTGGAAAGTGTTTGTTCCACCGGATGAATCTGATGGGTTTGAGCCGTAACGAAGAATTTTGTTAAAGGTATCGCTGAAAGTAACTCTGGAACCTTTATAGCCGATGGTATTAACATTTGCAATGTTATTACTGATAACATCCATCATTGCCTGGTGATTTTTTAATCCGGATACTCCGGAGAAAAGAGAATTAAGAAGTGACATTTTAACCTCCTAAGGTTTTGTTATGTTGTTCGACATCAGTCAGTCAGTCGAACCGGGCGTCCTTAAAAGGTCCCGCCCGTAGTTAATTAATTATTTATTAAGCAAAAACTACGCTGTCAATATTCGTAAATACATTTTCAGAACTTTCACCTACCGGTAAAGCGGTTACAACTGTTTTATTTGGAATATTAACTATGAATGCTGTTGAGCCTGCCTGACCGGTAGACAGATTCATCATTACAAGTGAATCCCTGGCACCTTTTTGTTCAGCTTTTTCAACCGCTGAATTAATTTTATGCATTTCATCACCGCTTAGCTGGATTTGTCTTTCTTCCAATCTTTTAAGAGCATGAGAAGAAAATTTTATCTTCTCAAGTTCCTGCTGAAAGATCGAATCAAAACTTTCACCGGCTTCTTTTATTTTTGGTGTGCCATTATTCTGCCCATGCAGAGGAATAAACGGTACACTTATTCCATTTATTTCCGGCATCTTTTATCCTCCTGTTGGTGGATCATAAATTTCTAAAATATCTGAGAGCATATAATCAGTTCCATTTACCACAAGTGTAGTTCCATAATCTGTGAACTTAACACCTTCAATAAGACCAAGAACATATTGATCAGCCGCTATCGAGTCACCATTTCCATCTACTGCTTCAACTTCAAAAGTATATTCGCCTTCAGGAACAGTATCACCATCATTATCGGTAAAATCCCAAACAAGTTTATTGTCTCCTGAACTCCCGGGTGCATTTTCAATCGTTTTAACCAATTGGCCTGCGGAATTATAAACTTTTACATTTACAGAACTTGCGGGACCACTAAGGTTATAACCCATGGTAACATCTTCTTGTCCGCTGTACTTAAACCCGTTTCCACTAAGCTTAACGGATTTACCAATTAATGTTGATGAGAGCGTGTTATTAATAGATTGAGTCAAATAATAATTTGCATTTATGCTGGTATCCATTGCATCATTCAGATTCATCAATTGTTCTAGAGAAGTAAATTGAGCAAGCTGAGCGGCAAATTCGGTTCCCTCCATCGGGTTAAGCGGGTCCTGGTTTTTTAATTGAGTCAACATTAACTGAAGGAAATCATCTTTACCCATTACCGAATTATCACTTGTTCCGGATGAGTAAAGTGCGCTGCCAATTGAGTTTACACCGTTTATCATTTTAATCTCCTATGCTAAAAATTCGTATGTATTATATCCCATTCTCTTTGGGAGAATCGTTTCTTCATTGAATTCTATATCGTTTTCAAACCGTAAATTTTGATTTCTTCTTTTTTGATGATTTAAGCCAGACTGCTTCTGATCTGAATTTGTAAATGAAATATTAATTGAATTTAACTGAACTCCATTTTGCAACAGATTCTGCTTCAGACTTTCTACATTACTCTTCATTAAATGTCCCACCGACTCGTTATTCACTTCAACTTTTGCATTTAATGTGTTGTCGACTGTATCAAGAATAATTTTTATTGCTCCCAATTCTTTCGGAGTTAGTTTGAGAACAACAGTCTGTTTTTCACCAGTTTCAAAGACTTTATAAACTTCCTTTAATAACTCATTTGCAGATAATACTTTTGTTCTTTCAATGACTTGCGACGATTTGTTTATGGGTTTTTTATCTTCAACAATTAACTGTTTTAACTGAACTGTTCCCGCCGGAATTTCAGTTTTAACATTCTGATGATTATTATTTTCAACCGGTTGTTTCTGAAATTCCTGTTTTATCTCTGAATTAAAATCAGTTTTGCTTTTGGCAGTTGGAAGTTGGTCTTCTTTTGGCGTATCGTGAGAATCTTTCAACTGGTTTTGCAATGAATCATTTTTATTGTTGTCAATCATTTCAGATTTAGCTGGTTTTGTTTCCTGCCTTACATTTTCAATTACTTTTTTTTGCCCTGTTTCCCGTTCTTCAACAACAACTTTAACCCAAACCTGCTTTTCTGATTTCGGATTTAGTTGATCACTCTTTGGAACATCCGTCAGTTCTTCAATGGTTGAAGATTTTGGGGTTTCTATTTTTTTATTGTCCACATTTGGATTGTGCAGCTTCATTTCCTCTTCTGAAACGATCTCAACAACATGAAAATTTTTACTTGGTTTTTCTGTGGTATAATCAGATTCAGTTTGTGTTTTACTTATCTGCACATTTTCTTCGGGCTGAATTTCTTTTTGGTTATTTAAAGGATTTGAAATCCTTCCAGGTTTCTTAATTGAAACTTCGGAAGATACTTTTTCTAAATTCTGCTGGTCATTTTCCTGAACAAAGGTTTTCTTTTCATCTTTTGGATGAATTAAAATTTCATTTTCTTCACCAGTCTCAGGGTTTGAAATTACCTTCTGATTTATTGTCTCAGTTTGTGTTTTCGTTTCTTTATTATTTAATGGGTTACCTGATGTCTTTTCTTTTTCAAATATTTTATCTCCCTTCACAACATCATTCTGAATTTTTACAAACTTTTCTTCAATATTCACTTTTGGTTTTGTCGATAATTTTATTTCAGGAGATTTATCAATTTCACTATCAGTAAATTCAACTGTAGCTGAAGAAGGATTGACAACTTTGTTGGTTTGTTGAGACTTAATTGTTGATGAAACGTCCTTTAGAATGTTATCACCAGTACTATTTTTTAATTCCTTAGAAATATCTGGTTTTGTTAAAATTTTATTCACTTTAGTATCCTGAAGCTCAAATTCAGTCTTTGTCAAAACCTTTTGTGTTTCTTTACTAATATCATTTGGCTTCACCTTTAACGCACTTTTATATTTAGTCTCTGGATCTATTTCACTTTTCGTTTCGCTTTCAACCGGCTTAAATATTTCCTGCTGAATCTTCTCTTTTTCACTGATCACTTTCAGAACAGGTTTCATAATGAATTCTGGATTTAGTTTCTCAGTATCTGCATTCTGTATAACCGAAGGTTTAATTTTCGGCGAATCAGTTTTTTGTTCTGCCAGCTCATTCAAATTTTGTGAATCAACAGACTGCTTAATGTTGTTAACTTTTAAATTCTTATTTGTTCCAATAATAATTTCTTTAATTTCTGTTTTTTGAAACAAATCATTTAAAATTTCACTTTTGCTGCTGAGGTTTTTAGCCGGGCTTTGATTTGTGTTAGTCTGTTTTAACGAGGAAGTTATTTCCCTATCATCAATGATTTCTCGCTGAGCCGTGTTTTCCAGGTTCAGAGTTGGTTTCTGATGAGTTATCTTAATTTTACTTCCATCAGTTTGAGAAACAGTTTTGGTTTCTGATTTCGTTTTCCTTTCAGGATTTTCAATAATATTCTTAATATCAGTCCCATTCTTCTCAATATTTAGTTCTTTTGAAGTTACATCGCTCTTATTTATTGAATCAGATAAAACCTCTTTCAGATTTTTTGCTATTGCCGAAGTATTTGATTTAATTGTAACCGGTGTCACTTCAACTGAAATTTCTTTTTTATCGCTTTCGAATAAGAGCTTGAAAGTTTCACTGCCTTCCATATTTTCCTGGAGCAGATCATTAATATTTGAAAGATTGTTTAAAGTCGTGTTTATATTAATAACTTTATCATTAGCTTCAATAGTTAAAGTCGTATTGCCGGAAGATGAATCACTTTTAAGTTGAAGATTTTTCAAAACATTCCTGATTTCATTTATAAACTCATCTTTACTTACTGCAAAAATTTTGGCCGACTTAACGGGAGTATTTTCGCCTTTGGTTTGTATGCTGTCTTCAGGAGTTAGGAGATTGTTTCCCGGACCAATAAGAACTTCCGAGATAATATCTGAAATGTTTTTATTAACACTCTGAATATTTTTATTTGCAAAAACTGAAATATTTACAAAACTAATTGCATTATTCTGAGTTTCATCTAAATCAGAAGACTCAGTTTTTTTCAGGGTTTCCTTATCAGGATTTTCAAAATTTACTTTGAATAAATCGGAAAAAAGTGTTGAGAACCCTTCAAACTTTAAAGGATTGCTTTCACTGGAAATTTGTTCTGAGGATGTTTTAGGTAAAAAGATAGAGTTAATAAACATTATTCAAACCTGAAAATTCTATTCGCTGTTTCGGGACTTAATTCAGCAACTATTTTTGCTGCACTCTTTTTTCGCATATTGTAAAGTATATCTCTTGCTACATTATCGGAATATGTTTGAATTATTTTAGCGGCTTTGACAGGAGCAAGCGATTCATAGATACCTGTTACTTTTTTCAACCATTCTGAATATTCCTCATCCTGTTTTAATTTATCTTCTACTTTGTTTACCTGTTCAGGTGATTCTTTTACATTTTTTGTTTCAGAAATCAACTTTGCTGTTGAAGAATCCTTTACTTCAGCAACTTGTAGTGGTTCCTTGGTTCTAACGGAATCTTTTGTTCCAGGCACCTCATCCTGAGTTTTTACAATCAGTTTTGGAGACTTCACAACCAGGGGTTTTTTAAGTGGTTTAGTTTGGCTAACTTTTTTTATTTCATTTTTCTTTTGGGTTTTGGTATTACTTGAATCATTGCTCTGTTCAATATTCGTTTTAGCACTAAAATCGAATGCAAAAATATTATTGTAAGTGGAGTTCAGGTATATAATTACGCCGGTTACGAGAATGAAAGCAAAAAGAAAGGGACCGCTGTATAAAATTCCGTTTTTCACTTGTTTACCCTGGCAAAATTCCTGACGGCAATCTCATCAAATTGTTTTAATTCATTTTTTATCAGTTCCTTTTCATATTTTTCCCGGTGCGTCTCTTCAAGCTGCACCAACATTTTTTTCTCTTTGGTTTTTATTATTACTTCTCTCACTTTTGTTTCACGCTGTCTTAACAACTCTGATAATTCCTGCTCTTCATTTTCAATCTGATGTTTTAATGAAATATCATAACCCCCGATAAATTGTAATTCACCAACGCACATCCTGCTTTTATAACTGGAATTCCTTATTGCATTTACCTCTTCAATTAATTTATTTTTCAGCTGTTCATGCTTTTTAATAAAAGTATCTATTTGTGCGAGTTCCTTTTGAGCTTTCTTTTCAAAAGCTTCTTTAACCTTTTTAACTGAATCTAGTCTGAATTTAAATTTTTGCATAGTTATAATTATACTTCGATGATTTCATTAAGCCGGTTTATTGTTGAAGAGTATTCTGCTTCTTCGAAAATATCCTGTTTCATAAATGACCTTAGATTTCCAATCCTGCTTAGTGCATTGTCTATCTGTGGATTACTGCCTTTTACATAGGCACCAATGTTTATTAAATCTTCAGCTTCCCTGTAGGTTGAAAGAATTTCGTTAAAAATCATTGTTCGTTGGCGATGTTCTCTTGAAACGATATCCGGCATAACTCTGCTTACACTTTGAAGCGGATCAATTGCAGGAAATTGACCGCTGTTTGCAAGTTTTCTTGTAAGCACAATATGTCCATCCAGGATTGATCTTACGGCATCAGCAATCGGTTCAGTCATATCATCACCATCAACAAGCACGTTATATAAACCGGTAATAGAACCGGAATCAGTTGTTCCTGCTCTTTCAAGGAGTTTCGGTAAAGTTGCAAATACAGAAGGTGTGTATCCTTTGGTCGTTGGTGGTTCACCAATTGTTAAACCGATTTCTCTTTGAGCCATCGCAAACCTCGTAACAGAATCCATCATTAATAACACATCCATTCCAAGGTCCCGGAAATATTCTGCAATGGTTGTTCCGATAAAAGCACCTTTCATCCTGATCAATGCTGACTTATCGCCCGTTGCAACAACGACGACAGATTTTTTTAATCCTTCTTCACCAAGGTCTTTTTCAATAAACTCGCGAACTTCTCTTCCTCTTTCTCCGATCAAGGTAATTACGTTTACATCCGCATCTGTGTTTCTTGCGATCATACCAAGTGTAACACTTTTACCAACTCCGCTTCCGGCAAAAATCCCGACTCTTTGTCCGCGACCAATAGTCAATAGTCCATCGATGGCCCGAACTCCTGTTTGCAATACTGTTGTAATTCGTTTCCTTGTAAGTGGATTTGGTGGTTCCCTGTATATTGATCTAAAAGATGAAACATTCAAATCCCCTTTTCCATCAATTGGATTTCCCAAACCGTCGATCACTCTTCCCAACATTTCTTTACCAACTCCGGTAGAAAAAGTTTTCCCGCTTGCAATTATTTCACACTTCGGTGATATATCCTGAACTTCCCCAAGAGCAATCGAAAGAACTTTGCCATTTTTAAAGCCAACAACTTCGCATTTACAAACCTCGGCTCCGGTTTTATTTACGACAGTACATATTTCTCCAAGCGAAACATTAGGACCGGTTGATACAATTACCAGCCCGATCACATCAGTAACTTTGCCGTTAAGTTTAATCCTCTCTACACCGGAAAGTCTCGATGAAATATTTTCTATATACTGTTTAGTCAGATTCATATTTAAATGGCTGAGGAATGATTATCTAAATCTAATTTTCTTCTAAGCTCATTTAGCTGTGATGAAATTCTACCATCGGCGTTCCCGATTTCACTTTCAACAAGGCAGCCTCCGATTTCGATTCTATCATCTTTTTCAAATTTAATTTTTGAGAATGAGTCCTTAAACTGAAAAGTTTTCCCTTCATTGACTATTGTTTCATAATCAATTGGATTCAATCTTACTACAATATCATTAGCTCCAAGCACTTTTTTAACCGACTCATCCAGGACCTCTTTAATAATTGAATCGCGCTCACATTCACGTTTTAATATTCTTTCGGACAGGGAGAATGCAACATTCATTACAAGCTCTTCAAACTGTTTCTCATATTGTAATAGTTTATCATTCACAAGCGAGATTATATTATTCAGTTCAGAATATTTTTTAGAAACTTTTTCACTGAAATCATTTTGAAGCTCTGTCCTGATAGATTCCTTGCCTTCAGTCAAACCCTGGATGTATTGATTGTGCATCGTGATTTGCAAATTTTCTTTTTCGATTTCTTCAGTTGATTTAAATACCGTGGCAGTACTTTCGAATGAATTTATCTTAGAAGGCTTCTTGTTCATGCGAATGACATTAGACATAAACTTCCTCTTTTCCCCCATGAAGATTTAAAGAGATTTCCCCGTTCTCTTCAAGTGTTTTAACAACATCAATAATTTTTGCCTGTGCAATTTCAACTTCTTTCAATTTGACCATACCCATGTATTGCAACTCCTCTTTTAATAGGTCTGCAGCTCTTTCAGACATATTCCCAAATATTTTATTTCTGAGCTTTTCATCAGCAACTTTTAGTGAAAGAGCAAGTTCTTTCCTGTCAACTTCTTTAAGAATTTTTTGAATGTCTTTATCCTGAATATTCACAATGTCATCAAAGAGGAACATTAACCGTTTTACTTCAAGCGCAACATCAGTATCCTTCAAATCCATTTTATCAAGTATTTCTTTGCTCATTGATACATTGAGACGATTTAAAATTGTTGCCAGACTTTTTGTTCCGCCAATCTTACTTACTGACTGACTCATTGAAGAACCAGCCATGTCATCAACAACTCTTTCAATTTGTTTTAATGTATTAGGAGAAACTTTTCCTAAAGTTGCAATTCTGAAAGCAACATCGTTCCTTAATGGCTCAGGCAATTCCTTTAGAGCTTCTGCAGTTTGATCAGGACTTAAATGACATAAGATTAATGCAATCGTTTGCGGATGTTCTTTATTTAAGAAATTAACAAGCTGGGTTGATTCGGCTTTTTTGAGAACATCAAATCCTTTTAGCGTAGTCAGTGTTCTGACTTTATCAATTATCTCGATTGCTTTTTGCGGACCGAATGATTTTTCTAGAACTGCCTGGGCATACTCCAGACCCCCTTCCAACACATACTCGCGGGCAGTAACCATGTCGTAAAAATCCTGCATCACTTTATCAACAGTGCTTGAAGGAATGTTTTTTACTCTGGTTATTTCAGCAGAAATTTTTTCAACTTGATCAGGATCAAGATATTTAAAAACCGTGGATGCGGTTTCAATATTCAGAGCAATAAGCAAAAGCGCTGCTTTTTGTATTCCGTTAATGTCTATTGTCTGTGGACCAGGTCTTCCCGGTAATGCTATTTCAGGATTCATCGTCGTGCAACCATGCGTTTATTAATTTTGCTGCTTCTGTTGGATTTTTAGAAACATAATTGCTTATTTTTTCCTGTCTGTTCTTTTTGCCAATTGCTTCATCCGATATCTCATCTTCGATATCACCTATCGGCAACAAATCTTTTTTCTTCCTCATCTCCTGAAGTACCTGCGGGACTTTGCGGGAAATTTGTGTTGGTGAGTTACCAGCTGATTGCAAAGCCGCATCGGGAGTTATATCACCTAAAAATATTTTTCCATTTTTTAGTTTTGACATAAGACCTCTTAATAAAAAGATTGCCGCAATAATGGCGACTATTACAAGTACGAGGTTTGAAATACCGTCGGCATCCTCAAACCATTGTGTTTCCGGTTGAATTACTTCCTCAGTCGGCTGGGTCTCAAATGGAAGACTAACAATAGAAATATTATCTTTTCTTTCATCATCAATTCCGACAGCGTTCCTGACTAAAATTTCTAGTTTATTCAGCTGATCTTTTGAACGAGGAGTATAGACTACTTCTGTACCATTTTCACCAGGGACTTCTTTTTTTACATCATTAATAACAGCAGCAACGCTAAGTTTTGTAATGTTTCCACTGCCTTCAACAACACGCTGAACTGTTTTACCAATTTCATAGTTAGTTGTGCTGCTTTCATTAAACTGTGCCGATGTATCGCTAATACTTTTCCCTGTATTATTAGATTTCATATTTTGTTCACTGACCACTATCTGTTGGTCAGGATCGTAAGTTTCCATTGTTTTTTCAACCTGATCAAAATTCAATTCCACATTTACCTGAACCATCGAATTTCCAACACCAAGTATATTATCCAGCATCGACTGAGCTTTTTGAATTAGATAGCTTTCAACAGAATTTTTTATTTCATATTGTTTAGTACTTGAAAATGAAATGTTATCATCTCCATCTTCTTTCCAGAGCAGTCTTCCTTTAGTATCAAGTAATGTAATAGCACCTGGAGTTAAACCTTCAACAGCTCCGGCTACAAGGTTTACAATTGCCATTGCACTTGGACGAGGAAGAGAAAAATTTTCTTTTAATTTCAGTACAACGGAGGCAGTAGGTTGTTTCTGCTCATCACGGAAAATTGTTCGTTCTGGAAAAACAATATGAACTCTTACTCCGTCTACTCCATTTTGCCCGAGAATTGTTCTTGAAAGCTCACCTTCCAACGCTCTTTTGTAATTGAGCTTTTGCATAAATTCAGACATCCCCATCGTAGAT
The DNA here is from genome assembly GCA_963822905.1 of uncultured Ignavibacteriales bacterium. GTDB lineage: Bacteria > Bacteroidota > Ignavibacteria > Ignavibacteriales > Ignavibacteriaceae > CAWGJF01. Next base: position 772,317 of record CAWGJF010000001.1, on the reverse strand, counting down.
TTGTCAAACAATTCATATCCTATTGTTCCAGAGGCAGGTATTCCTTTACCGGCAAGATTTAACCTGGTTTCATAAAGTTTGTCTTTAGGAACTTGTATTGTTTTACCGTTATCATCTATCTTGTATGGAATTTTTTCACTGTTCAGGAATTCAATTACTTTGGAAGCATCATCTGACCCAAGATCATAGTACAACGGTGAATAGGCTGGTTCATTAAGGAATGTAACAAGCACTATTAAAAGTATTGCAGTTAAAACTGCTGAACCGCCGATTATAACTTTTTGTTGAATTGAAAGCTGGCTCAGCATTCCCATTAACGCATCAGAAGGATTTTTGCTCATAGTTATACAGACATCCTGGTTAATTCTTTGTACATATCAACTGTTTTATTCCTGATCTCCATCAGAAGTTCAAGACTTGTTTTAGCTTTTTCTCCGGCAATCATAACATCATGAATTTCTACGTTGTCTCCGCTTACAAATTTTTGTGTAAGCTTAGAAGCATCCATTTGATCTTTATTAACATTTCCAATAAAATCAGTAAGCAGGTTTCCAAATTCTCCTGCAGGAGATTTAGGAGTTTCTTTTTTAAGTATGATTGAAGGAAGCTTGCTGCCAATAATTTCTACTGCCATTTTATCCTCTCCTATCCAGGTTAATTCCTATTGATACACCGTTCATTTTTCCGGTTCTTCCGTAAAAAGAATAATCCATTATCTCATTTTTATTGGAAGGGTACATACCGGCGAAATATTCCTTCTCATCGTTGCTGATTTTATCTGTACCACCAACTTCATTTTTTGAATCTGCCCGGAAACTTTGATTGTTTCCTTTTATTCCAAAAGCAGAGTAGTTTCCAATAGAATTGAAGTTTAAAGCCATATTATATCTCCAATGAATCTTTAGCCATTTGTTTTGATGAATTGAATGCAGTCAGATTCGCTTCATAGCTTCTGGTTGCTGTTATCATATCTACCATTTCATTTATCGTATTGATATTCGAGAGTTGTACGTAACCATTCTCATCTGCATCAGGATGCTCGGGCATATATACGATATCACCGGGTGTTGTATCTTCATTAACATTAAATTCAAGTCCGTTTGTCTGAGGACTATTATTTTCAAAAGTAACCGGTGAACTTATATGGTTTGAATTTGTGGTTTCAAGACTAATGGTACTCTGCACATCATTTAAAGTATTATGAAATGGGGTGTCCTTTTGAGTAACCGTAAGAGTTTTTCTGTTGACTGGTTTTCCATCTTCAGTTCTTACAGTATTTCCGTTCGCAAGATTTTCAGCAATCAAATTCATTTTTTTTCTTTGAATGCTTAATCCCTTTGAGCTAATTCCAAATCCTAAAAAGTTATTTCCAATTTTCATATACCGCCTCCGCCTTTAATAACAACTTGAAGTGTCTTGAAATAATCCCCAATCTTTCTTGAAGCAAACCTGAACTGGATTGAGTTTGCTGCCAGTTCCGACATTTCTTTATCGATATCAACATTATTGACTCCCGAAACATTGTCAGTTGAATTATCTTCAGTAATTTCAAACTGAGATCCAGATGTTTGAGGTAAAACCATGTGTTTTGGGTTTGTGGTTTTCATCATATTGTTTACGTTTTCATTAAATATCTTACTAAACTCAACATCTTCCCTTTTATAATTCTCCGTTCCAATGTTCGCAATATTTTTACTGATAACACTGTTTTTGGCTGCACAGTAGTTAATTAATTTTTCAAGTGATTTAATTTCAGTTGGCTGCATAATTTTTCTTTTTAGTCCTAAAAGACAAGAATAATACCATAGCAGAAAATTGAAAGAATTGAGATTATTTAGGTAAGAGAAAAGGTAAGTTGGCTAAAAGTATGCAATTGTTATTTATTATTCAGATTCGGAATAATCAAGAACAAGCGATTTAGTTTGTCCGCAAGAACAGATAAATTTAATTTCTTTTATATTTCCTTCGTTATCTTTCATCAAAACTATTTTAACACCATCTTCACTATCTTCTTCAAAACTGATTTTAGAGTTTCCATGCATTTCAACCTGGTCAGCCTTTATCAGGTTTGTTTTTCCAGAAACATTTTTTGCAGTTATCATGTTAAAAACAGAATCTTCAATCAAGTTCTTCATTTTGTACACACCTTATTTATCGCATCTGGAATAACATCCAACGGCAGGACAATATCCGCAAATCCTGCGTCAACAATTGCTTTGGGCATTCCAAAAACCACACAACTATCTTCATCCTGTGCAATTGAATAACCACCGAGTAATTTCAGTTCTTTAATAGCATCAGCTCCGTCATGCCCCATTCCCGTCATAATAATACCCAGTGTATATTTCCCATAAACTTTTAGCAATGAACTTAACATAACATCAACAGAAGGATGATGAAGGCTTTCAACCGGCTTTCCAGTTATTACTATTTTAACCTGATTTGCAATTGATTTTTCAATAACCATATGCAAACCACCTGGAGCAATGTAAACAACTCCAGATCTAACTATTTCTCCATCCTCAGCTTCTTTTACCTCAACCTCACTCAGGCTGTTCAGCCTTTCAGCCAGTGACTTTGTAAAATTTGCAGGCATATGTTGAACTATAAAAACAGGGACGGAAAGTTTGGGAGAAATTTTAGGAATTACCTTTTGAAGAGATAATGGTCCACCTGTTGAAATTCCAAGTCCAACTGCTCTATATCCAATGTTCGGCAGAGCATCAAGAGAAACGGGAATTGACCTGGAAATATTCATATCTTTTTTTCTAATACCGATATTTCGAATTCTTTCAAGTCTTAAACTAAGTGATTTTTGCTTTACTATTGTTTTTACTTTTTCAATCAGGTCTTCTTTAATTCTCCCAATGTTTACACTTACATAAGACATTTCTTTTGGAATGAAATCAATTGCACCATATTCCATTGCTTTAAGTGTTTCCTTGGCACCATCAGTAGTTAATGAGCTAACCATCAAAACAGGGGTAGGACAATCTTTCATTATTTTCTGAAGTGCAGTAATGCCATCCATTTTTGGCATTTCAATATCCATCGTTACAATATCGGGTAATTTTTTTTTCACCATCTCTACACCTTCAAGTCCATCACGAGCCATCCCAACTATTTCAATTTCGCCGGAACTTTCCATCATTAAGGAAAGAGATTTTCTCATGAAGGCAGAATCATCAACAACCACTGCACGAATTTTTCTTGGCATATTAATCGGCTACTTTATGTAGTAATTCATTAAGATCAATAATCATCACAACAGATCCATCTCCCATTATTGTTGAACCAGCTATTCCGGGAACATTCCCAAAATAATTTTCAAGAGATTTTATAACAACTTCTTTCTGTCCTATTAATCCATCCACTTTAATTCCAAAACTTTTTTCTGCAATTCCAACTACAACAACATATTGCCACTCGTTTTCATTTTTTTCAAAGTTATTAAACAAAAGTTCATCAACAGAAACTAGTGGAAGAACAGTGTCCCGCATTTTAATTACTGGCTTTTGATTTATCGAATGAATATCATTTTTATGAACTCTTAACACTTCAAGTATAGAATTAAGAGGAACAACAATTGAATTATCTTTTACTTTAACAATCATCCCCGGAATAATGGCAAGAGTTAAAGGAAGTTTAATAATTATTTTTGTTCCCGCTCCGGGTGATGATTCAATGTTTATTATTCCTCGAAGTTTTGTAACATTGGTTTTTACCACATCCATTCCAACACCGCGACCAGAAATATTTGTAACAACTTCAGCCGTAGAAAATCCGGGCAAGAATATCAGGTTTAATGCTTCCTGCTTTGAAAGCTCATTAGCGCGTGTTTCAGAAATCATTCCTTTTGAAATTGCTTTCTGTTTGATCTTTTCCGGGTCTATTCCTTTACCATCATCTTCAATTGAAATAATAATATTATTGCCTTCATGCTGGGCAGAAAGAGTAATTGTACCTATCGGGTTTTTACCGTTTACTTTTCTATCATCAGGCATTTCGATTCCATGATCCATACAATTTCTGATCAGGTGAACAAGCGGATCATTTATCTCTTCAATCAAGGTTTTATCTAATTCTGTTTCCTCGCCTTTTATTACAAGTTCGACCTGTTTTTTGGTTTCTCTGGATAAATCCCGGACAAGCCTTGGAAACTTGTTAAACACTTTTCCAATTTTTACCATTCTTGTTTTCATTACAACAAGTTGTAATTCATTTGTCATCAAATCCATTTGCTTGGTTACTTCGGAGAGATCCCGTGAATATTTTGTGCCTTCGTGTGCTAAATTAAATTCGGAATTAACCTGTGAGAGCCTGTTTCTTCCAAGTACAAGTTCGGAAACAATATTCAGTAATTCATCCAGTCTTTCAACATCTACTCTTATCGAGTTTTCTGTTTTCCTTGCAATTTCAGGAGCTGGTTTATTTTCAACCGGAGGTTTTTCTTCAATTTTTAACTGTTCAGGTTTTTTCTCAACTATTATATCTTCTTCAACAGTTGTTTCTTCATTTGATTTAACAATCGCTTCTTCTTTCTTTACCTTTTGTGTCCTGTCTTTCTTTTGTGATTTTGGTTTTTCTTTCTTTTCAGGAATTTGGTTTCCATTTTCAAAACCGGAAATCAGGTTTGTCAGTTCAGTAATTATATCTTCAACATCAACATCTTCATTCTTATTTGTTTCAATACAATTCAGAAGATTTTTAATATTATCGAAAGCTCCTAAAAGTGAATCCATAATATTTGAATTCAACTTTACTTCACCTTTCCTGAGCTTGTTAAGAATATCCTCACCACGATGAGTTACCGCTGTGAGTTTATCTAGACCAAGAAAGCTTGAAGTACCTTTGATAGTATGAAAATGTCTGAAAATACTATTCAATAATTCACTATCATCAGGTTTCTTTTCCATCTCAACCAGATCGACATCAAGCTTTTCGAAAATTTCTTTTGTTTCAACGATAAAACTTTCGACGATCTCGGTCATTTCCGGATCAATAAGTATTGGGTTTTGTTCTAATGTTTCCATGCTATATAAATAATTTATCTATTTCTTCCTGGGAGGCTGTTGTTACTTCAGTGTTTTTAAATATTGAGTCAACTTCGTTCTGAACTATACTTGATTTCGTATATCTTGCACCCGGATTAAATGTGGCATTTACAGGAATATTCAATGAATCATTTTGATGTTCATTTACATGACTCTTATCAAAATCTGTAATTAAACCTGAAAGTTTTTCCTGTACAGCTTCGATTAGATGATTTACTGTTGCAAGCTGCTGAGCAGTTATATCCTGGACTTGCAATGAGATAGTAATATCGTTTGCATCATGTTTCATTTTACTGACAAGTTTAATCGTTTCGTTAAGCCGCTCAGAGCAATCATTCTTCTTTAAAAAATCATTAATAAAAACTTCAGCATTTTCTTTTTGAAGATATGGTACCAGGCTTGTTAAAAATTCTTTTTTATCATTCTCTTTTATAAATACCTCGTTAACAGACTTTTCTATTAAGCCAAGATCACTGTTTAGTTTATCAACAAGGTCAAGGATTTCGGTTGTTGCAAGTTCAGTTGCGCTTGTAACACTATCAATTTGATTTTGAACCTTTGGAATTTTAGAAGTACTATCAGCGATGGACCGGTTTATATTTTCGAGCAACGGAACTGTTTCCTTCATAAACACTCCAAGGCTGTGTATTACAGGAAGAAGTCTTTCACCGTATACAAAGACTTTTTTCAAGTCATCAAGCTTAGAAAAAAGAGTGGACATGTTTTCAGTATTAAGCATTAGTTACTCCCTGAACTTGTTGCAAGAATTTGATCGATTTTTTCTCTTAGAATTGCAGGAGTAAATGGCTTAACAACATAATTGTTTACCTTTGCTTTCAAAGCTTCAATAATATCTTCCTTAACCCCTCTTGTTGTAACCATTAAAATTGGGATGGCTTTCATCTTATCATCTCCTCTAATTGCCCTGACTAATTCAAGTCCTGAAAGTACGGGCATATTCCAATCTGTTATTACAAAGTTGAGAGAATCATCTGCAGAAAGTTTTAGAAGAGCATCTTTACCATCGGATGCTTCCGCAAAATCTTCGTAACCAAGGTTCTTTAAGGAATTGGAAACTATTCTGCGCATAGTTTGTGAATCATCTACAATTAAAAATTTTAGACTCATTTTATATCCATTAGTTTAAATATTTTGATACTTCGTACAATACTCTTTTAGAATCAAATGGTTTGAGAAGGTAAGAATCTGCACCGCTTTGAATTCCACGTTCTATTTCTTCGCTTCCTGAAAGAGAAGAAAGAATAATTATGGGAATTTCTTTATAATCAGAATTTTTTCTCATTGTATCAATAAGTTCAAAACCATCAATGTTGGGCATATTCAGATCGGTAATTACCAAATCAATTTTTTCTGATGGCAGTTTTTCAAGTGCCTGCATTCCATCAGCTACTTGAATTATCTCGTAGCCTTTAACCTTGAGTGCTATCGATACGAATTTTCTTATTGTAGGAGAATCATCCGCAACAAGAATAACCTTTTTCATTTAATTTCTACTCCTTTTTATACCCTATGGTTTTAGGAAAACTTGTTAGTTTGAATGCACGACTGATTCCGTGTAGTGTTTCAGAATAGCCAATGAACAGGTAACCGTTCTTCAACAGTGAATTATAAAGATGGTTAATGACTTTAGTTTTTGAAACCTGGTCAAAATAGATCAAAACATTTGCACAGAAAATGACATCATAGTTTATCATAGTTCTCATGCTTAAATCATCATTAAGATTTAAAAGTTTAAAGCTTGCCATGTTTTTTATTTTCTGATCGAGCTCAAATGATGGACCACTGACTTTAAAATATTTTTTCAGATAAAAAGAGGGAGTATTGCGGACTGAATATTCTTTATAAACCCCTCTTCGTGCAGTATCAACAACTGCATTACTAATATCAGTACCAACTATTTCAAATTCGAATTTAGGATATTTAGGTTTTATCAATTCATTAATCATCATTCCAATTGAATAAACTTCTTCCCCGCTTGAACAGGCTGCACTCCAGATTCTGATCTTATTTTTATTAAGCTTTTCTTTCGAAGCTATTATTTCAGGAAGAATATTGGAAATCAAAGCATCAAGTTGAGGTTGATTCCTGAAGAAAAATGTTTCGTTAATTGTTATTGCTTCAAATAAATATTTTTTTTCAGAGGAACCGGAGGAATTAAATTTTATATAGTCATAATACTCTTCGAAGGTTGACATAGAAAGAAAACTTAATCTTTTTTGAAGCCGGCTTTCTAACAGGTAGCGTTTATTATCCTGAAAATATATACCGGTGTTATCATAAATAAACGAACGCCACTGTTCGAAGGTTTTAATACTTAAGCTAACCTTTCCTCCCGTATTACGAAGTATTGGTGGAGCCGGGTTTATATGTCTTACTGCAGATTCTTGCATTACTAAATCTTAATTAATTAGGGTGTTTAAATTGTGAAAGAATTTCCTTTGCTTTATCAGCAACCATTTCTTCGGGGTCATTACTCATATCTTGCAGAACCTTGATTGTTTCAGGGTGTTCGTATTCCGAAAGTAAATCAAGAAGCTTTATCCTGTTCCACATATTTTCATCGCCTGTTAGTATATCCAGAAAAACAAACGCAGTTTCAGGACTTGTCCTGAACAATAATTCAGCAGCTACTATTCTGATCATTTCATCACTATCATTTAAACAGTCTGAAAGTGTTTGAGCCAGTTTTTGTTTCTCAATTTCTTCAAGCATTGCAAGTGAATCCGGATCGAGATAATAAATTTCCTGGAATAAATTAAGTACAGGAAGAAGGTTACGGGTAGTATTCTTAATAATCTTGGAAAACCGGGGAATTATTATCTGTTTGTTTTCAAAAAATTTATCTCTTAGTACATCATCCAGTTCGGGATCAACTCCAAAAATCTGCAAGCAGGCATAAAGGATTTCCGGGTCTTCAAAAACAGTTACTAAATGGGCTGCAACAATCTGATATTTTGGATCTGCGTTTAATATTGTTTCAAGAACACATTTTTTAATTTTTTCATCAAACGGAACTTCGAGATCATACCGGGTTTTAAGTTTATATAATGCCTCCAATAACGGCCAGGTAAGTGCGCCGTCTGCTTCATTCAATTTTGAAAGTAAAAAATAGAATGTTTCCTCATCTCCTATTTCACCAAGACTTTCAATAATTGTAAACTTTATAAAATCATCTTCATCATCGAATTTAGAAAGAATAAAATCTACAGATTTTTTATTCCCGATCTTTCCAACTGATTCAATTACAACCGGCTTGAAAACTTCGTTCTTTTCATAAAAAGGAATGATACTATCCACACCTTTTTCACTGTGAATATTTCCGAGAGCTTCGATGCAGGCTACTATTACATTATCATTCTGATTTACTTTTAAAATTTCGATTATTCTTTCTTCAGGTTCCTGGTCTCCAATTAATCCCACTACATCGACTAAAAATTTTATATTGTCATCATCAGAACAATCTTCAAGGGTTTTGTTTATGGCTTTAACTGATTTTATCCCTTTCCCAAGCAATATTTCACCGGCAAGGTTTCTAATTGTTATATCATTTGAACCAGTAGAATTGATTATAATTCCCGGAATAGACGGGTGATTATTCATAATTAGAAAGTTTGCAACTGCATTCCTAACTCCTTTATCATTATCATTTATAAACCTTGCAATATATTTTACTGTTTCTTCATCAACATCTTCCGTTAACAAAATATTTATTGCTTCGATTCTTTCCGATATATTCTCGGACTGAAGCATTTCCATCACATTTTGTTCAAGGTTATTATCAGTATTCATGTTAGTACCAGACTTTCTTAATTAATTCTAGAGGCATAATTGCAATTAAAATGCCTATAGAAACCTTTATTAATATCAAGGAAACTCAATATTTTATTCTTTGACTGACTAATATTAGCCACGTGGGAACAAGTAAACATTATTTTTAATTTTATAATTATTTGATTCCAATCTGATTTATTCCTCTTCTATATTTTTTTAGCTAAACTTCCGAATGAACCAGTTTTCCATTTTGTCTAACTGAATATTTACTTTCACGATCATCTATCTTAAACTGTCCTACCAATTCCTGTAAGGTTAGCATCAGCCTGTTCAAGTCTTCTGTTGCGTGGGCTATCTGCTGTACTCCACTTGCACTTTCCTGTGTTACACTGCTTATTGATTCTATGCTTCTGCTTATCTGCTCTGAGGTGCTCGACTGTTCTTCACTGGCTGCTGCTACCTGGCTGATTATATCCACTACATTCTCTGCACCGGTTATTATCTCCTTTAGTGACTTGCCTGCCTTCTCTGCCAGTTCTTTTCCCTTCTCTACTTCTTCTGTTCCCTGCTGCATTGACTCTACTGCTCCTACTGTATCCTTCTGTATCTGTTTTATCATCGCTGCTATTTCCTTGGTCGCCTTTGTTGTACGCTCTGCCAGTTTCCTTACCTCATCTGCCACTACTGCAAAGCCTCTGCCCTGCTCACCTGCCCTGGCTGCTTCTATGGCTGCATTCAGTGCCAGCAGGTTTGTCTGGTCTGCTATGTCATCTATCACCTGGACTATCTCGCCTATCTGGTTACTGCTCTTGCCTAACTCCTGCACTGTCTCTGCACTTCGTCTTACCACTTCTGATATTCTTACCATTCCCTGTATTGTCTCATTTACTACCTTGCCCCCTTCTTTGGCTACCTGGCCTGCATTCTTGCTTGCCTCTGATGCCATTGATGTGTGTTTGGTTGTCTCTATTATTGTCTTTGTCATCTCTTCTACTGCACCGGCTACCTCAGTTGCCTGGCTGCTTTGTTCCTGTGCTCCTGCTGCCATTTCTTCACTGCTGCTGCTTATCTGGTTCGCTGCACTGGCTGTCGCCTGTACTGCTTCAGTTACCTTTACTATTGCATTTTGGAGTGATTCACCTACTGTATTCACACTATTCTTTATTATCTTATAATCTCCATTCCAGTCCTTATTTATTCTTACAGTCAAATCATTATCAGCAAGTTTTTCCAGAACAGAAACCGTTGTATTTAACGGATCAGAAATTGCATCAAGCGTTAAGTTTAATCCGTTAACAATTTCCTTAAATTCACCACTAAACTTTTCAGTATTTGACCTTACTGAAAGATTTCCATCTATTGCTGAATGGTTCATCTCTTTTACTTCACTGACTACTGCCCGTATATTATCTACCATTTTTTTCATACTTTTAGAAAGAAGGTCTTTATCCGACTTACTATCTATTTCTATTCCCAAATCCCCATCAGAAATTCTTTCTGCCGCAGTTGATTTTTCTTTCAGGTAACTAACAAGGTGGCCAAATGAGGTTCCTAATTGTCCTATTTCATCCTTGGAATTTGAGTTTAATTCAATATCCACATCACCTAAAGCAAGACTGTTTGCTGCAGATTTAAGATTATAAACAGGTTTAAGGATTTTCTTAGTAAAGAAATAAACAAAAAAGAAAATAATTGGAGCGATAATAACTAAGCCAATAATGATTTTGTCAGAGAATGCAGAAACTTCTTCATTTACATCATCTACATATATACCGGATCCAACAATCCAACCCCATTCTTTAACTTCATAAACAAATGAAATTTTGGGCTGTGGTTCATCATGACCAGGTTTTTCCCACATGTAATCGACAAACCCTTGTCCTTTTTGTTTACAAACTTTTGCCATTTCCTTGAACAAATAAATTCCATTCGGGTCTTTAAATTCGACAAGTGATTTTCCATCAAGTGCTGGTTTAATTGGATGCATAATCATCCTGGGTTCTTCATCATTAATCCAGAAATAATCATCAGCATTATATCTTAACTGCTTTACATCATTTAAAGCTGATTTTTGTGCTTCCTCTTTGCTCATTACTCCTTCAGATTCCAGATTAACATATTTTTGAATTGATTCTACTGCAAGTTGAACAACTTGTTCAGTAGCACCGCGCTTTTCATTAAATAATGTTTCTTCGAAACTCGGGAGGAAATAAAAAAACAGGAAGAAAATCATTGGCAATGCTGCCAGCATTACGACTGTAAAAATTTTTGTAAAAAGACCCCAATCTTTAAATGATTTGATTTTCATTTTATTCCCCAATTTTTTAAATATTTGTCTATATTGGTTTGTGCTAAATCAACTTACATTCCAGAATATTATCGAAGTATAAAAAAATATCTTAAGCCAAATAGCGTTGTTTTTTGCTTGATTTAATAGGTGAGGAAAGAATGGATTTAATAATTAAAAAATAATATTAACAAAATGGCTATAAATGTTCACCACTGTATAAGTGGATCTGGAATGTTATCGATTTGTTTTTATTACAAAGACTTAGGCACTCACTCGCTTATTATGAGTTCTATATACTATCAAAAAACACACCCAGTCAATTTGGTTTGGATAATAAACCGGAAATTAAATTTTTTAGTTCAGATGAAGTAAATGGTTTGGAAATGTAATGAGTAAACCCTTTTGATAAAAACTCTATTTTATCCGATTCAGCAGCAAAAGCTGTAACTGCCACCAGTGGTGTATTAGAATATTTTTTCAACTTCCTGATTGCTTGCATAAGTTCTACTCCGTCAATGCCTTTTCCTAAATTAATATCAAGCAGCAGTATATCATAGTTATTTTTCTTAACAATAGATAAAGCTTCATCTCCATTGTTTATAAAATCAATTTTATAAATATTGCCTAAAACTTTATTGACATATTCACAAGAAACTAAATCATCATCAACAAAAAGTATTTTATGTTTTTGTGAATATTTATGGTCAGAAGTTTTTGTTTCAACCTTAAGATTATTCCCTGGTTTAGATTCTGCCTCTTCGACAAAAACAACTGGTATTTCAATAGTAAAAATTGTTCCCTTATTTTCTTCACTTTCCATGTTAATAGTGCCGCCAAGCAGTATAACATATTTCCTTGTTAATGTTAAACCCAACCCGGTTCCTTCAAAAGAACGGTTAAATCCTTCACTTGCCTGTCTGAATTCCTGCCATATAATAGCTTGTTTATCCTCAGGAATACCAATACCGGTATCTGACACTGTTAACCTGAGAAAACTATTTATTTTCTCTGATCTTATTTTAATCTCACCATTCTTCGTAAATCGTACAGCATTATTTAATAAGTTGTTCAAAATTTCTTCAAGTAATTTTATATCTGTTTTAATTTCTCTATCTATAAATTCAGTTTCTACTTTAATAACTGTATTATTAGTTTTTGCATATTGAACGAATAACCCGCTTATATCAGTTATCAACTCATTAATGTTAACGGGGGTTAAATTTAGTTCATAAAATGCCGATTCAAGCCGGGATATATTAAGAATTTTATTCAGTGTATCGGTAAGCCTTAAAGAAGATTGGACAATCTTAGCAGCAAAGTCTTTTTCTTCCGGGTCTGTTAAAGTTTCTTCAAGTAATTCAGCAAAGCCTAAAATTCCAACAAAAGGTGTTCTAAGCTCGTGACTCATATTAGCGAAGAAGCTTGATTTAGCTTTGTTCATTTCTTCCGCATTTTCTTTAGCTGTAATAAGTTCTTCAAACATTTTTTTCTTTTCTGTAACGTCTTCTTTTACAGCTACAAAATGGGTTATATTGCCTGTCTCATCAAAAATCGGTGAAATAATATCGAATTCCCAATATAATTCTCCGTTTTTCTTTTTGTTCTGAATTTCGCCTTGCCAATTCTTACCTGAAAGAATTGTATCCCATAAATCTTTATAAAATTCAACTGTATGATAACCGGATTTCGACAATTTTGGATTCTTTCCTAAAATTTCTTCAATACCATATCCGGAAACCTCGCTGAATTTGGGATTGACATATTCTATGATACCATCCTTATTTGTAATTACTATTGAAACATTACTCTGTTCAACTGCTTGCGACAATTTTCTAAGCGTTGCTTCAGCTTCCTTTCGTTCTGTTATGTCTGTTATCGTTCCCAAATAGCCTGTTATTATTCCATCTGCATTTCTTAATGGCACAGCATTGCCTATTACCCATTTAATTCTTCCATCAGGAAGAAGGAAACGATACTCAGCCCTTGAATCTGTATTATGAGATGTAGCTTTCTCCCAATTTTCAGCTAACATTTTTTTGTCATCAGGATGGACCACTTTAAACCAGCCATCACCCATTGCTTCTTCAAAACTTAAATTTGATAACTCACACCAATATTTATTTACATAAGTAGTGGAACCTGCCTGATCAGTTCTAAATATTCCAACCGGTGAGTGTTCCGCAAGTGTTCGGAATAATTGTTCGCTTTTTCCTAACTCTTCTTCAATCAGTTTTTTTGTTGTAATATCAGTATGCGTTCCAAGCATCCTCACAGGTTTTCCCTCGTTATCATATTCAACTATCTTACCTAAAGACATAATCCATTTCCACTGATTATCTTTTGACTTAAGCCGGAATTCAATTTTATACTTATCAGTTTTCCCTGCTATATAATCTCTGTATGCTTTTTCCCATTTTTCATAATCATCAGGATGAATCCTTTCATTCCAGTTTGTACTTTTTTCAACAAATGTTTTTGGATCATACCCTAACATCAAAGCATATTCATCATTTACGACTACCTCATCAGTTTGAATTTTGATATCATACATCCCCTGGCTTGCAGCATGAAGTGACAGTCGAAGCCGTTCTTCATTTTCAATCAATATCTTTTCTATTTTTTTTCGCTCGGTTATATCTCTTAAGGAAAGCAGCAGGTATTGGTCATCCTTGAATTCCAATATTTCGCCCGAAATAATCGCAGTTATCTTCTCTCCGTTCCTTTTATATCCAACAGCTTCAAAATCTTTTACATATCCATTTTCTTTGAGTTGTTTAATCATTCTATTTCTATCATCAGGATTTGCCCATAATCCTAATTCGAATGTGGTTTTTCCAATAGCTTCAGAACGGTTGTACCCAAAAGCCTTTTCAAATCCCTCATTAATTTCATATAATTTCCCTGTAGATAATTGTGTAAGGCTTATTGAATCAGATGAATGATGAAATATTTTTGAATATTTTTCATTACTCTCAAATAAAGCCTTTTCCTTTTCACGCTCTTCAGTCTGATTTCTGAAGACCAGTACAACGCCAATTATTTTACCTTCATTATCCTTAATTGGAGCGCCGCTGTCTGCAATTGGAATTTCTTTGCCATTTTTGGAAATTAATAAAGTATGATTAGCCAGACTTATCAGTGCCCCGGTTTTAATTACCCTCTCAACGGGATTATCAACTGGTTTTCTTGTCTGCTCATTAATTATTACAAATACTTTACTAAGTGGTTTCCCCCTTGCTTCTTTTTCATTCCAGCCGCTTAGTTTTTCTGCAACAGTATTCATTTGTTTAATATTGCCCCGTGCGTCCGTAGTTATAACTCCATCACCAATACTGTAAAGAGTTGCTTTAAACTCCTCCTCTTTTGATAACAGTTCTTTATAAGTATTACTTTGCCTGGATTTATAAAAATACAGGGTAATAAAAACGAGTGTGAGCATTGAAACAATCAAGATAATAATAGTGGTTCTGGCTCTGTAGAAAATTTCAGAATAGATTTCATCCTTGTCAATTTTTGAAATCAACAACCAGTCTGTTCCAGGAACCTGTATTAGTTCTGCAAGAACATTTTTTCCCCTGTAATCATTCCCTTCAATTACTCCCCTTTTTCCCATAGTACCTTTTACTGCCACTACCATGGTATCTGACAGCAAAACGTACTGGTTCAACATAGAGTTGTCCTTAAATCTTAATTCGCTTAGAAAGATAACCCGGTCCTTAAGCTTCTTTGCCAGCAATGTTTCACCTGAGCGCGTATCTATTGGCCAATTCTGAATTATCGGGTATAAATAATTAGAGGGATAAACAATCTGTGTAAACGTTCCGATTATGGTTCCATCATTTTCCTTTATTGGTACCGATATATCAAGACAAATATGTTTTTTATTACTATCATAACGAATGTTTCCAATTACAAGTGAATCCCCTTCTGCAGAAGATTTTATATTTTCTAAAATCATCGGATCAATTTTATTGTTGATTTGATCAAATGAGAATAAAAGTTCACCATCCTTGTTACATATAAATACGTTTTCAAAATTTTTGTTTGCCTTTAAGGGTTGTAATATTTTGATGAAGTAGTTTTGTGCTTCTTTATTATTCGGGTTTTTTGTAAGCCAGTCTGTGTATCTTATAAATTGTCCTACTGTCGGGAGGAATTTAGCCTGTCCTGTTCTTTCCTTCCTCCATTGGTTTAACTGGTCAAGCTTTAAATGATTTATTGTGGAAAGAGTTTTATTTTCTTCGATACGGATATCATTTGTTTCGGATTGATAATAAAGGTAAGCAGAGACAACAAGTATTGCACTTGCAAGAAATAAGACCAGGAGGAACGGCCACTTTATTGATTTACTCATTTATCTGCCCCTTACAATTGTTGAAATGTTCGTTAATCATAAGCCCCATAAAAACTCAACAAATGCTTACAACCAAACATAATTTCCCTAAATATAATCGGCAAATTTTTAATACGCTTTACTACGTTTTGAAATTCGATTTAATTTACAATTATTTTTATATAAAAGTCAGTTTTGCAGACTAGAAACAGAGTTTTTTGCAAGGAATACTATTATTGAAAGGATAATTTAATTTTGCAGATTGATACCAGAACTATAGCAAAAGTCAAATGATTACAAATTAGTTAATATTGGTAGAATCAATTCATTTATATAATATTTTTTTCAAACCTGGTTAAAACAAAATGCTTTTCTTTAATCCATTCTTTTTAATCTGATACACATTGTAAAAAGTAAACATTCATTAAACAGTCTTTTTCGTGTTTTTAATTACTGGCACTCAGATTGAATAAGCGAGGCAATTGTACAGTTTTGTGTTGAAATGCTAACTACTTCGAAAATATAAAATAGTTCAATGACACATCCCTCCCAACCCCCCTTGGGAGGGATTTTTATTTTAACTATGGTGTTGGCGGCGTTGGTTCCTCATCATCATCACCCTGGTTCGGTCTTATAAAACTCTGATCAAAAAAAATCCATACACCTTTTTATTTCCTGCGAACAATATATTTTTAAGACATAAAGTCAGACAGTATTAAAACCCCGGAAAGTCAGTATGAGGAGAGTGCAAGATGAAACCAATTAAAGACCAATGTTACTGAAAGGTTAGAAATTTTAAAAACAGCTAAAAACGAACTTTTTTAATGCTTGAATATTAAGAATAATTATCTCAACTCTGTAATCTTGGCAGAGAATTTATACTCTAACTTTTACAGTACAACCCTAAGATCTTAGAGTAGGGTTGCAAACTTTTACAATACGTGTCAAAGCATTTAAGATGGTATTGCAGATATTTACAATACGTGTCTGAAACTTTCTGGAGGTATTGTAAACTTTTACAATAGGACTCTAAAAGATTTTTGCTGTTTTGAGGGTTTTTGTTGGATTGTTAAAAAATAATTTGGAAGTTTGCAATAAATAAACAGGGAGTGCTTATCCTGATAACTACAGAATGTTCTAATCTTAATAAAAATCTTTTTGAATGATATTAGGAATGGGAATTAAGATTTTGATTCCTTACTTAATTATTTTCATTTAGGTTAGATTTATATTAGGATAACAAAGCGCCCCTGAATTCCTGATAAGTAATAGTTAGCCATAAAATAATCTTAATGAATTAAATAAATAAAAATATTATTTGGCTTTTCTTTGCATTGATAACTATTGTTACGATTTGTTTTACAATTAAAGGCTTTCAATCAGAAAATGTAGATTATGTTTCAATTGGCACTTTAATCATATTAGCGTTGACTTTGATGATATTGTTACAATATGCTTATGATACTAACAGATTAGCCAACATCACACAAGATTTTAATGTTACGCCTAATGTAATGTATAAATTAACATCAACTCTTCTTATCGTCTAATGAATATGATATTGGATTTGATCTTTTGAATCAATCATCATTTTATGTTAATGCATTTGTAAATGTTGAACTCAAATGCTATAACGATAGCATAACTATTCCAAATGATGTGTACTATGGTAAAAGACCTTGGATTCTACTCCGAATGCTTTTGATACACGGACATTTTCGTTTAAATGACAATATTATTAAAGTCTTCCAATAGAACCATAACTGAATTAAAACAAAAAGGTGAAGATATAAATGCGCTATCAATGAAAGTTAGTATTATTTGTACCAGTGCTCATAATATTGATTTGAATATTCCTGAAATAAAATATCATTTTGTTTTTAGGAGAACATTACCAGATGGTTCTGAATGGAATGGATGGATATTGGATATTTAAAGTTAGCATGTAGTTACTATTAAACATTTAATATAAGTTTATGGCTAACAAGTGGTTCAAGCCGACTGCTTTTTTCGCATTCGGCATTTTAGAAATTTTAGTGTTGGTCGTTCCGTTTCGGCTAATTTGTTCAAAGTGTTCGTACTAAATTAATTAACTTGCAAACCGTGCTTGCTAAGAAAGATAAGCACGGTTTGCTAAATCTTCGGCAGTTGTATTTTCATTCGGCATTCTTGTTCTGGGCTGCGGGTTAAGCACAACGCCGTTATATGTCTAATATGATAAGAAATAAGTTCAATCATATAATTGTATTTTTTACAACCGTTACGTTAATTCTAATTTTTAATTCTGAAAACATTGCTCAAATATTTATTCCAAAAGCAATTATTGAAGTCAAATCTTTTGAGTTGTTAGACACAAATGAACAAATAGTTCCAGCAAAACTTGTTGGTGGTGAAAATGCTATTCTTATAAAAATAGTTTATCCCGAATTAGCTAAAAGAGCAGATATACAAGGAAATGTTTGGTGTGAATTTAAAATTGATGAAAATGGAAAGACAGAAAATATTAAATTATTAAAAGACATTGGTGGTGGATGTGGCGAACAAGTTTTGAATGCAATTTCAAAGTCAATATTTATTCCAGGCAAATTGAATGGAAAGAATACTAACACTAAATATAGAATTGTTTTCCATTTTGAAATGGTTCCCATAAACAAAAACAAATAATTTTCTAAAAATATATAAAGCCATATAACCTCTTTAATCAGCCAAAGGCTGACAGGTAAGTAAAAAGGTACGAGTCAAGAGGTAATCCGCCAAAGGACGGACAGGTAAAACACCCTGGCAAAAATAATTTGTAAAAAAAGTTCTTTGAATTAATGATCTTCAACTTTTACTAACAACTACTGCCGATAATATCTATTCGATTACCAGTTTAGCTCACGCCAAGGCGGAGCAGGCAAACAAAACCAGGTAAAGCTTGATATGTAAAATAAAAAACCCCGGCGAACCGGGGTTAATAATTATTAGCTTTTAATTTTACAATTACACTTCCGAATGAATCAGTTTTCCATTTTGTCTAACTGAATATTTACTTTCACGATCATCTATCTTAAACTGTCCTACCAATTCCTGTAAGGTAAGCATCAACCTGTTCAAGTCTTCTGTTGCGTGGGCTATCTGCTGTACTCCACTTGCACTTTCCTGTGTTACACTGCTTATTGATTCTATGCTTCTGCTTATCTGCTCTGAGGTGCTCGACTGTTCTTCACTGGCTGCTGCTACCTGGCTGATTATATCCACTACATTCTCTGCACCGGTTATTATCTCCTTTAGTGACTTGCCTGCCTTCTCTGCCAGTTCTTTTCCCTTCTCTACTTCTTCTGTTCCCTGCTGCATTGACTCTACTGCTCCTACTGTATCCTTCTGTATCTGTTTTATCATCGCTGCTATTTCCTTGGTCGCCTTTGTTGTACGCTCTGCCAGTTTCCTTACCTCATCTGCCACTACTGCAAAGCCTCTGCCCTGCTCACCTGCCCTGGCTGCTTCTATGGCTGCATTCAGTGCCAGCAGGTTTGTCTGGTCTGCTATGTCATCTATCACCTGGACTATCTCGCCTATCTGGTTACTGCTCTTGCCTAACTCCTGCACTGTCTCTGCACTTCGTCTTACCACTTCTGATATTCTTACCATTCCCTGTATTGTCTCATTTACTACCTTGCCCCCTTCTTTGGCTACCTGGCCTGCATTCTTGCTTGCCTCTGATGCCATTGATGTGTGTTTGGTTGTCTCTATTATTGTCTTTGTCATCTCTTCTACTGCACCGGCTACCTCAGTTGCCTGGCTGCTTTGTTCCTGTGCTCCTGCTGCCATTTCTTCACTGCTGCTGCTTATCTGGTTCGCTGCACTGGCTGTCGCCTGTACTGCTTCGGTTACCTTGCCAATTAATTCTCCGATATTCTTTACTGATTTATTGAAGCCTTCATAAAGATTTCCAATCTGATCTTCTTTCTCAATATTAAGTTCTACCGTTAAATCACCACCTGCAAACTTATTCATCTCTTTAAGCATTTCATTTACTTTATTTCCTAAATAATTTTGTGCGTTTTTAATATCAGTTATATCAGTTATAAACTCTACAGCACCAACAATATTCCCGGTTTTATTTTTTATTGGTGCACCGGAATATTGAATTGGTATTGTTTTTCCATTCGGGTTTGCAATGGTTTCCTCGGTTACAACCATACCTTTATTCATTGCCTGGCTACAAGCACATTTATCCGTCCTGCAGTCTCCGGTTTTAAAGTTATCATAGCATTTTTGTCCAACAAGTTCTTGCTGGGTTTTTCCAAGAAGTGACGCTCCTGCTTTATTCATATACTTAATACTAAAATCTTCATTAATCGTCATTACAGGCGTAGCAAGATTATCAAGGTATTGAACTTGTTCAGAAATTTTATGAACCATTATGTTGAATGAGCTTGAAAGTTTACCGATTTCATCCTGGCTTTTAACTTCAACATCAACATTCAAATCTCCCGCTACTATTTTTTCAGCTGCTTCTGAAAGTTGTTTAATCGGATTACTAATCTTGTTAGTAATGAAAACTACTATAAGAGATAATACCAGGAGAATGCCAACACCGATTAGAATTAAAGCCAATGTTTTTGAAGAAATCAGGTCATTTGCCGAGGCTTCAACACTTGTGTTCTGTTCAATTGCTCTGTTTACAACCAGATCGATATATTTTCTGTGTTCTTCAAATTTATCTTTCATTGTAGTTAAGCAGCAGTTCCTGTGCTTCTTTTCTTTTACCACTTTTAATCAAAGGTATAAATTTCGAATCCCGTATGTTATAATATTCTACAGCAGGTTTATAGGAATTAGTTACCATGTCATCTTTTAGCTGACCGTTTTTCAATTCCGTACGCCAGAATTTCTGCCTGGTTTCAAATTCTTCACTTTGTTGTTTCGCTTTTGCAAATAACTCGTTGAGGGTTGCCTGGTCATATTCGTTGAGCATCTGGAAACAGACAAGATGTGATTCAACTATATAATCCGGAGGTGGAAGAATATCGGCAATTAAATCTTTACCATTAACAATTTCCTTATACATATCTCCATTTATTTCAAGCACTTTTATCGTTTGAAAAGAATTGATTGCAAATAATGCAAGACCAACAGCAAACAATATCAGCACTATTCCGAATTTATATTTGAGTTTGAGATTATTAAACCAGTTCATTATTATTCCTCAAGTTTTATTGTTATAGACTTATTCCAAAAATTAAATACGCTATTGAAAGCTTTGGGTTAACTATTAAGGATGAAAAGACAGGCAGCGAGTAGTTATCTGTAATTTTTATTTCTTTTGAAACTTTAACCCCGGTATTAATCACCGAGAAATTATCAGTACCATAATACTCAGGATTTTTACTACTGCCAGGTGTTGTACCCAGGAAAAAATCTATAGCAATATCATCGAATTGTAATGGATACCCGATTTCTAAATAAATATTTTTGCCGGGATCGTTATAAAAGTTGTATGCAACTAAAGCGGAGAAAGGTCCTGAATAGGAAACACCACCTTCGAGGGTGTGTGCACCTTCTCCATTTTTAAAATTACCGAGTTTAAGTCCGGCATTCGGGAAATAATAATCGGTTATCAAGAAAGTGAATTCGCCAAAGGAAGGTTTTAAATTATATGCAATCCAACTATCAATTTCATCAGAAGCAGATACATCACTTGTTAAAGTGTATGCACCCCAGAACCCAACTTCAATACCGTATTCAGAAATGCTAACTGAAGGTTGTATACTCGGAGAATTTGCAATATCTAATCCCCTCCATACATACCTGTTAACAAAATCAGATCCTACATTAATCTCTTGTCCAAATGTATTCATTTGAAATAATATTATAACGGAAACTACAACCAGTTTTATTATTTTCATTTTTCGCCTTTTGATAATTATGTTAAGCTGCAACTTTTTTCAGCTTACCCAATTCTGATGTGGTAACTATTTTATCTAGATCAAGAAGTATCAATAACCTGTCTTCGAGCTTGCCAATTGATGTTATATAATCACTTTCTATTCCTCCAACCATTTCGGGAGGTGCTTCTGTTATATCTTTTGATATTCTTAATACTTCACTTACTTCATCCACTATAAACCCTATTGTCTGTCCTTTAAGTTCTACTACAACTATTCTCGTATTTTTTCCGTGTTCTTTTCTAGGCATCCCAAGTTTTACTCTTAAATCCATTACCGGGATTACTCTTCCTCTTAAATTTATTACCCCTTCGATAAAGTCAGATGTGTTAGGAACTTTTGTTATCTGCGACATCCGGTTTATCTCCTGTACACTCAGGATATCTACTCCGAACTCTTCATCTCCTATCTTAAAGCTCACAAGCTGAAGAAGTTCTTTATTCTCTTTTTTTGTTTCTTCATTATTTGCCATTTAAAACCCCGATTTGTTGTTTTTGTAAAAACAGTGCCTGGTATTAAACCAACTAGTGTTCCAGACTATTATCGCATAAGTTTGCAATATCTTAAGCTAATTATGTTGAATTTTGAAGTGTTTTTTTTGAGGTGGGAATCAGGTGCAATTTCAATAGAGCAGAATATTAACACAATGGCTATAATTATGCAGCAGTAAATTTAAATAATTGAAAAGTTAGTAAGATTCATTTAAGACAATTGAGATAATATTTTCAAGAGGTAAAACTATATTAGTTTAAACTATTTTAGTTGAGGCATTATTTTTGAGATTCTAGACATTTTAATAGAAGTTCTGCTCATTCAGGAGATAGCAACCTTTCCATCAAAAGCTTCAATTACATAAAAACTTCCTTTGCATAAAATGAATTCAACCATTTGCTGATACTGATTTTATTATCAACAGTCATAATAATTTTTATAATTTTCAAGATCTTTAATTTTAATTAAGAAAAATTTCAGTAAAAGGACTTATTTCATCAAAGCCCGGGTTAGTAACTATCTTCTTAAATTCTTCCGGGTTACCCTTAACTATTGAAAGTTTTTTGTTGAGCTGATTTGTTGTTAAAATAACAGACAAAAGAAGTTGAAGATAGGAGAAATCAAACTCATCAGCTTTTGAATGTTCTAAAACTATTTTTGAAGCTTTATCCAAGGCATTAGCAAAAGAATTTTTCAATTCCTCCAGGCTTTCTATAGTTAGTTTACCTTCCAGCGCTATAGTCATTATCAACAGGTCTTCATCAAAATAAAAATTTACCATTTTATTTCCCCCCCTTTATATTTCAGAATAATTCAACATTATCTTCGTATCAATTTGAATTTCTACCGGATCAGGTTTCGAGGATAACCAACACCCTATAAACTTATCACAAAAGTAATAGGAGCTAAAAATAAAATTTGAATATAGCCCCTGTTTTTCATAAGAGGCACCCTTCGATAAAATCTTATTATTTTAGATCCTGATTCTGATTTTATAATCGAATACACAGAATATTTGTTTACAGCAACAAAACTGCTTTTAATGTAAAAAGTGGTATGAAAAATCAGTTCTTAAAATAATTAGGTATGATAAACACTTTCCGGATGTATATAATAACAGGATGCTAAATTTAGAGATGCATTCTTTTTTAGTGATTGTTTCTATAGTTCGGAAGTGAAAAAATCCATATAAAAAAATGTTACAAAAGTTTTCCTTTGCAATTCTCCATAACTATGATGAAGAAGGCTGGACTTTCCTGGTTACTTCTATTCCCAGTTGTTCCATCCTGTATCTTAATTTTGATCTGGATAATCCCAAAACTTTTGCAGCTTTTACCTGGTTACCGTTTGTAATCTTCAACGTATCTTCAATCAGCTTACGTAAAACATGATCTATTTTAATACCTTTGGTTGGAATTTTTAGGACAAAATCTTCATCCATTACCGCAGATTCAATTATTCCTGCTGGAAGAATAAACTGAAAATGCTTTTCTTTAAGTTCATCTTCTTCTAATAATAATGTAACCCGTTCCATCACATTTCTTAATTCCCTGATATTTCCTTTCCAGGAATAATTCTCTAATAGTTCGAGAGCCGCAGGCTCAATTCTTTTAATTTTTTTATCGAACTTTTGAGCGAATTCATTTAAAAATGCATAAGCAAGAATTGATATGTCTTCTTTTCTTTCTCTTAGCGGTGGGATTGTAATATTACCAACATTTAACCTGTAAAATAGATCTTGCCTGAAGTTCCCTTTTTTAACTTCGTCCTCAAGATTTTTATTTGTAGCCGCAAGAACTCTTACTTCTACTTCAACTTCTTTTTCCCCGCCAACTCTGTAAAACTTCTTTTCCTGTAAAACACGTAAAAGTTTTGACTGCATTTCAGCAGACAGTTCACCAATTTCATCAAGCAGAATTGTTCCCTTTGAAGCAAGTTCAAACTTACCGAGTTTTGTTTTCTGCTGTGCTCCTGTAAAAGCTCCTTTTTCATGACCGAACAATTCACTCTCTGCAAGCTCTCTTGGAATTGCAGAACAATTTATCTGGATAAACGGACCGTTATTTCGTGGGCTATTTTGATGGATATATTTTGCTACCATTTCTTTCCCTGTACCACTTTCTCCCTCAATTAAAATAGTAGTATCAGAACTCTTTGCCAGCTTTTCTACTGCAGAAAGAATTTTATTAATTTTCCCGCTTTTCCCGAAGAAATCCCTTGTCAACAAATCATCTCTTACAATAGCATGAAGCTTATCAACCTCCTTTTTAAGATTAATATTTGATAATGCTTTTTCGATAATTATTTTCAACTGGTCTATGTCTATTGGTTTTAACAGGAAATCATAAGCACCGGATTTCATTGCTTTAACTGCGATTGTAACATCGGAATAACCTGTAATCATTATCACCGGGGTTTCAAAAAAATTTTTCTGAAAAATATTCAATAATTCAAGTCCATTAACTGTTGTGAGGTAGATATCCAATAATATCAAATCAGGATCAAACTCTTTTACTTTATCTACTGCTTTCTCACCTTCCAGGCAAATATCAATCTGGTAATCGAGTTTTACCAAAACACGCTGTAGTGTTTTACAAACCAACTCATCATCGTCAATAATCAAAATTTTGTTTTTCATAATCTATTTATTGTTAGGATTAAATTGGATAAAAAATTTAGTTCCCAAACCGGGCCTGCTTTTAAAATTTATTTCGGCATTAAATTCTTTAAGTAGGTTTCTACAAACACTCAGTCCTAAACCAGTGCCGCGTTTTTTGCTGGTATAAAAATCCTGGAATATTTTTTCACGTTGAGTATCTTTTATTCCTTTCCCGTTGTCTTCAACTTCCCAGAATATTTTATCCCCTTTTTTTGTTTCATCCAGGTAAGTTCTTACAAATATAGTGTCTTTTTTGTTTTCAGCTTCTATGGCATTACTGATAAGATTTAAGAAAACCTGAAGCAGCTTATCCTTTTGGAAATAAACGGAAGGAAGGTCAGACTGCAATTCGGTATCAATATACATATTTATACGTGTTGCATTAACCTGCATTATATTTACGGCGAGTTTTGTTACTTCATTAATGGAGCATATCTCAGTGTCGAGATTATGTTTTTTTGAAAAATCTGAAAAATTCTCAACTAAAAAAAGAAGTCTTTGTGTGGCTTCAGAACAAGCCGAAATACTTTCTGCAACTTCATCAGACAATTTTTCGTCAATCATTGACAGATAATCAAGATTAAGCTTTATTACTGAAAGAGGATTCCGGATTTCGTGTATGAGGCTGGCAGATAATTTTCCAAGTATCTGAAGCTTATTGTTTAGTATATTTTTACTTGTACTGCTATCCATAATTATTTAGCAGTGATTAAAAAGTTTTAGTTTAATATAAAACAATAAACTCAATTTATGAAGTAAAGGAAGGAAGAGATCAGCTTATTAACTGCTGCCCTACTAGCTGATCTCTTTCAGTATGGACTCTGCTACTTTATTCAAAACCTGTTCTGAATCATAAAATCCGCTGGCAATTTTTTCCCTGATTTCAGTTAACTTTTTATCTGTGGAATCATTTTGCAAGGCTTTTGCCTCTTCAGATATTTCAATTTTATCCTTTTTTACAGATTCCTGAGATTTATTTGTCTGCGATTTTACTTTATCATCAGTTTGATATGCTTTTGGCGTTATTCCACTAATTTCCATTTCATCACCTGTTATATATTAGAATTTTCTTCTGGTTTTGAATTTGCTCCAGATCGCTTTTTGCCTTATTAACCTTACTTTGCCATTCTTTTACAACATTATCGAATTTTTCAGAAATTAGTTTAGTCAGTTCTGAAATTTTTAATATTTTTTGAGAACCCTCAAATTTGCTTAAAAACTCATTTTTTAATTTATCCGCATTCTTCATCTTCTCCTTTGCAGCTTCAAATACTTTCTCAAAATTATCTTCAGTAAGATTTGATAAATCCGCCAAAACGTCTGAAAGAAGTTTTTCGATTTCCTTCATGTAATCATATTCTGATTTTTGAGACATATTTTATTGGTATAACGAATTATCAAAAGTTCCCTGCGACATTAATAAATCAGCTAACTGGCTTTGTAATTGAATATATTGGTTTCTTAATCTTTCAGCATCTTTATCAATTTTACTTTTAACATTTGTTATAGAATCATTAATGTAATTTATATTATCATCAACATTTGACTTTAGCCTTGTTAGATATCCGGTTGCTCCTGTGTAAGGTTTTAACCTGTCATATAATGTATTGGCTATTCCGCTTTCAGAGTTAAATAATTGTTCAACATCTTCAACATTATCAGAAATCAGATCTTCCAATTGAGACGAATCTGAAATTGAAAGACCTGAATTGATATTGAATGTTATCCCCAAACGTGTAAGCGAGCTTACTGCACTGCCGCTCAATCCGCTTACAGAAGTATAAGCAACAGAACTAAGCAAATTATTCAGTGCACTTGCTGAAGAATCACCAATCAGTGCTCCCCTGTTACCATCAGAGGATGTCGAGTTGGTTCTTATGTAAGTATAGATGTCATTAAAAGATTTAATGAAATCATCAAGTTTAGCTTTTATTGCTTCCGTATCATTTGAAACATGAACTTCGACATCCGAATCTTCCGGTACCATCACTGATTTTAGATTGAGTGTTACCCCCGATACCAGGTCTGAAACACTATTTGAGTTTCTCTCTATGTTCAGACCGTTAAATTCAAGTTTAGAATTTAATTGTGAGTACAGATAAACAAATCCCGCAGTATCTGTACCGCTTTCATTTTGAACAAAACCCGGTCTGTTACTACCAATATTTAATCCGAATTCCTGAAGTAGCCCCCCCGATAAATCAGAAATATTTTCAATACTAAAACCGCTTCCCGTGTTTTTAGCAGTTAAAGATATTTGCGTTAGACCACTTGCCGGAGAAAATGAAGAGGCAGTAACAAGACCCGAAGCACCTTTTTCCTTATCAACCCCAATCCCCAATTCGGAAACCAAACTGCCTGTATCCCCGTTTATGGAAATGTACTTTGATGAATCTGTTACTGTTAGTTTTAACTGAACATTTGAACCGTCAACTACTTTTTCTGCCTGTACACCATCAACATCTTCAAGCTGCGACACAATGCTATCAATCGTATCTTCATATGTGCCTGCTTCATAATTTATTGTTGTTTCATCTCCATCAACATTTATTGTAAATGAACCTGAAGATGCACTGCTGCCGGTCATCTGGTTCGACTCTATTACAGCTTTATCTTTATTTATAGCACTGGATATTTTTGACGAAAGATCTTCAAAAGAAATTTGTCCAGATGTAAAATCGGATGAATCCAGGGTCACAAAAACATTACTTGTAAATTGTCCTCCTTCGCCATCACCTGTTTTAATTTCAAATGAATACGTGCCTGGAGTTGTAATTGAAGAAAATCCTTCTGAAACTTTGTCTAATGAGACCAACAAATCACTTTTTGCCAGTTGATTAACCCTGAGCGAATATGATCCTGCTTGTGCACCAGTGGCAGCAGAGGCAGTTATGGCATTTGTATTTGTTGATTCTGCTTTTTTTGCAGCAAAAGGAGACGAATTTCCTGTAGCTTTTAAATTTGACAAACCACTCTTAAACGTGTCTATTTTAGAAAGAAGTTGCGAGTAGATTGATGACAGACTGGTATATTTAGTTTTTCTTGTATCAAGCGGAGTTACTTTATTATAAACTTCGTTATTTATATAAGAATTTATTAGCGAATTTATTCCGGAAGTTGTTAAATAATCGTATGACATCGTTTTATCACTTTGAGTTTATAACTGTAATCCAACTTTCTCTCAGTTCTGAGAGAATGTTTTTAACAATATCAAAATTCTGTTTCCTTGCCTGCTCCTGACAATAATGATAAAGGTTCATCAGATTTGCCGAGAGATCACGATAACTTTCATCCTGGAAGTTTAATAAAGAAATAAGTTCCTGGATTGCATTGTTCGTTTTAACCATTTCTTTTTTTTCTGCATGAACAATAGCATAATCATAAATTTTAATAAAAAGTTGTTCAGGAGAAGATTGTAAAATCTGGTTAGTTAAATACGGATTCAATTTATTTCTTTGGTTTACAGAAGTTTGATACATTTTTTTATCCATAGGGTTTTAAAAAACCCCTCCGCTGTGCGGAGGGGTATTTATTTCCACTGACTAATTTTATCTGAATAACTGAAGAACGCCTTGTGGTGCTGAATTAAGTTGTCCCAACATAAGTGTTCCAACCTGTGAACCGATTTGACCTTTTGTTGCGTTCAACTGTTCCATTGCCATATCTGCATCGAATATATGAGAAATTGATGCAGTGTTATTGGAAATAGAAGCTGACAGGTATTCTTCTCTTGAATCCAGGGTCTGAGATAAGTTACCGATATATCCCAAAGCTGTTTTAATATTATCCTGGAATGTGCTGATATCGGTAGTTAATGTAGTAGCGTCACCAGCCTGTAGAGCTGTTAATGTTGTACTGTTATCACCAACTTGTCCGCCAACATTGATACCGATTGAAGTTGCACCAACACCGAATGACTGAAGTGAATCAGCAAGAACATTTGTTCCATTGATATTTGTGTTGGAAAGTATATTGTCGATTTCGTCTGCTAATGTTTTTATGTCACTCTGAAGACTTGAAGCATCTTTCAATGGATCTTTTGCGTCTTCCTGTTTAGCTGAAATCTGATTCAACTTATCATTGACAAGCATTAATGCAGATTCACCTGTTGATAACCAGTTTTTTCCAGAAGAAATGTTGTTCAATTGAGCTTTCATTTTCAGGTTATCAGCTTCGAGTTCTTTTCCTACTTTGAAACCAGATGTATCATCAGCTACTGAGTTTATTCTCTTCATTGTAGCTAAACGCAATTGTGCTTTTGCAGTCTGTGAATTAACTTTTGCTAAAGCATTGTATGCATTTAATGCATCAAGATTGGTGTTGATTTGGAATCCCATGATATACCTCCATGTATATATTGTTATTGATTCAGGCTTCCTTGCCTGATGTGTTTATTAAGAATTATTTATAAGAACTATTTACTGTTCACTAAGATTATCGGAGTTGATTTTGAATTGTTTAGTGCGGAGGTATTATTTTTTAGAAAGAGCTTTTACAATTATATTCTTTGTAGAATTTTTTCTAGTTTTTTTCCTAAAACATTTACTTTTTGCTTTATTTGAGGCTTTTCTTCAACTCTTTTTTCAAGATTAAAATACAGCCTTTTTACTTCGCCTACATTTCCCCTTTGAAGATTGAGAGAAATTAAATGAAAATAAATTGCAGGGTCTGAAGCGTCTAAATTCAATGCTTCATTATAATACTCAATTGCTTTTTCCATGTCGCTCTCCTCAAAATGGGATGCCAGGCTTTTTTTAACAGTGGAAGAATTTGGGAACTTTCTTGATAAGCTGAAAAGCATTAAAAGTTTTTCATCTTCCTGTGTATAGGTTTTTACTAATTCAAGAAAAGACTCCAGATTTGATTTGGTAATTATTTTTTCAATCCACTTTGTCTCTGATTCAAATATCGGTTCATCATTCATTATCCCGGTTATTAGTTTATTTAACGTGGTTCTATCAATCCTGTACCTGTCGTAAAAATAAATTGACAGTTGTTTGATCAGAATTTTAATCTGGCTGTTATGCTTAAGTAATTTAGTGAGATTTAAAGTACGCAGAATCAAATCGGATTGATCAACAACAATTTCATTCTCCGAATTAATTTTATCAAGAATAAGCGATTTATTACTTTCAATCGCTTTTATTAAATACCCGAGTGATTTTTCACGATCCGACAATCTAAGACAAATCAGCGATAACAAATAATTCAGATATGGTTTATCGGGTACAACTTTGTATGCCTGTTGTGCAAGATTAAATGCGGCCTGGATTTTATCTACTTCATAATTCATCAATGCTAAATACATTAATGCCTGCCCTGTATATTTTTTATCGGCATTTCTGAAATTAAGCATTCTTTGGAAGTATCTTTCTGCAATTCTAAAATATTTTAGCGAGTAAGCTGTCTGCCCGATTTTGAATAAATCATAGATAGTTAATTTCTTATCTTCTTCACGTAATAACAGGTCTAAATTTCTTTCAAGTTTTTGCATTATTATATTATCATCAGATGCGTAACCATAGTGTATTATCTTAATGGCAGAATCTTTAATTACGAAATTATTTTTAACTAAAGAAGTTTGGATCTGTTCGTGAACTCTGCCGGTAAATTTTATTTTATCATTTAATGGGAACAGTCTTGGATATTTCATTATTCCCGACAAGTTAAGATCCTGTCCTAAACTCTGAACCAGGCAGTTTATCCCTGCAGGTTTTTCCTGTATAATTTTTTTTAATTCATTCACAGAACCGCTGCTTAACTCTTCATCAGCATCAAGATAAATTATCCAGTCTCCGCTTGATTTCTCTAATGCGAAATTCCTGGCCGATGAAAAGTTATTCATCCATTCAAAATCAAATACCTTCGCACCAAATGATTTTGCAATTGATTTTGTTTTATCTGTAGACCCGGTATCTACAATAATAATTTCATCAACAATATTTTTTACAGACTGGAGGGCTCTCGTTAGATTGGCTTCTTCATTCTTAACAATCATATTCAGAGAGAGCTTGGTCATTTTAGTTTCTCAATTAATTAACAATCAGTGCTTTATTTTCAGACTGTATTTGTTTAATACTTTTCTGCGTTCCCATTAATTCATAAATCCGTGAAAGTGCCGATAATGCAGTTTCATTCTCCGGTTCAATTTTTAATGCCCACTCAAACATGGTACCTGCTTCATCATTCATTTCCTTTGCAAAGAATATTTCTCCCAGCCCTATACAAGCTCCGGCAGAGTTTGGAGTGATTTTTAGTTCTTCTTCAAAATATTTTGCTGCTTCATCAATGTCCTGGTTAATAAGACAAATATTTCCGGTAAGATTAAGGACATCGTTATAATCAACTGCATAATCTTTTTTATCCGATGAATGGAAAACTCTTACTGCTTTTGCTAGCTCAGATTGTGCCAGTTGATATTCTTTTTCTCTAATATGAAGTTTGGCTCTTTCAAAAGCCTGGATGAACATTGAGTTGCTTAATGGATAATAGAGTTCCCTATCACTATTAAAATTTTTGTTCTTCAGCCAGATTTCATCAGGGTCAGCATTCCATTTTGCAATAAACTTTTTCCTGTTAACCTGGAGTCTTTCAATGTATTGTTTGTCTCCATCTTTTTTAAAGCTTACCGAACCGTAATGATGGATAAAGATATCTTTTGCAATTACAGTTTTAAATCCGGCCAATTGTGCTCTCAAACAAAAATCGTCATCTTCATAATTCCCGGGTGAAAATCTTTCATCAAGTCCGCCAATTTTTTCAATAACATCTTTTTTAATCAGTGTACATAAAAATGCAACACGGGGGAATGGAACAACTTCATCTTTATTTTTAATTTTAATCTCTTCAGCATACAGACTCATTTCAGCCATATTATTATATACAGCATCTTTATCTTTTTGAGCACCACTCACTTCATTGCTAATTGGACCGACAATTCCAATTTTTTTATCACTCTCAGCAACTTCAATCAATCTATCAAGCCATCCTGCGGTTACAACAGTATCGTTATTTAAAAGCAACACATATTCACCAAGTGTATTCACGATTGCTTTATTAACCGCAGCAGGAAACCCGATATTAGAATCGTTATTTATAACTCTAACAAACGGAAATTCTTTGTTAACATTTAATACCGTGTTGTCAGTCGATAAATTATCAAACAAAATAATTTCATAATCATAACCTGAATATTCAACAACGCTTTGAATACATTCTCTTGTGTACTTCCAGTTATTATAAGTTACAAGTATAACGCTGACTTTTGGAGGGCTCGATTGATTTTTAGCCAGTATAGTTTTGAATGATTCCTTTGTCTCGTGACTTAGAATAAATTCCAGCCTCTGTCTCATTAATTCGCTGGAATATTGAGATGATATTAGTTGTTTTCCTTCTACAGAAAATTTCTGCCAGGTTTCTTTATCAGAATATAATTGAAGAATATACTTTGCAAATTGGTTCGGATTATCTGTGATATATGAATGTTCTTCATTAATTATATTCATTCCTTCAGCACCGATAGTTGTTGAAACCATTGGAACGCCATAAGATAGAGTTTCACCAACTTTTCCTTTATTGCCTGCACCAAATCGTAATGGTACAACGGATATTTTGCATTTTTCAAGATATGGAGCAACCTCGGGAACCCATCCTGTAACAATAACATTCTCAGACTGAAGTGCTTTTATTTTTTTAGTAGGATTATTCCCAACTATATAAAATTTAATTTCCGGATTCTTCTTTAATACAAGAGGAAATATTTTATCAACAAAATATATTACTGCATCTTCATTTGGATTGTGATTGAAGTTGCCTACAAATATCAGCCCTTCTCTTTCTTCAAAACTTGTTTTTGTGTCTTTAGCATCGTGAACATCCGTTAAGATAAAAACCGGTTTATCTGGTAAATCTCTTTGAAGTATTTCCCTGTCTGATTCTGTAACCGTTGTTATGCAATCTGCTTTTGAATAAACCTGGAGTTCCCGTTTTTTAGTATTAAGGGATTTATTCTTTAAAGTAGAATCCTTCATCGTTTCTGCTTCTCTTGTTTCTCTCAGGTAATGTATATCCATAGAGTCAACAAGTATTGGTACATTCGGGATCACTTTCTTTACAGAATCTATAAAATGTTCAGCAATGTACCAGAAAGCAATATAAACCAAATCAAAATCTCTTTTATGTAATTCCAATTGGTGAAGAAGTTGATTAACAATGGTAACTGCAGCCGGAGTTTCTCTTATTGCCCACCAACCTTCATAGTTAGCCCAGTGAAATTCAACTCCCTGCATTTTAAATCTTTTAAAATATTTTTTACTGCTTTCATCATTAAATTGTTGACCCATTAAATGGATATATGTAACTCTGCAGCCAAGTTCTAACAATTGTTTTAAAGTGTGATAATGTCGTAACGCTCCCGCGGCTCTATCAGGGAAAGGTGGAATGTCATCTATAATCAGTATTCTTTTCCCCTTTTGACGATTAGAAAATGAATAAATTTTTTTCAGATCATCGTCATATTGAAATGTTAATTCATCTTTCCATTTTTCTAAAAATTTTGGTGTGTTTAATAGCTGATGTTTCTTAAAACCCGAACTGAGATCCGTGCCAGCTGTGATTCCTTCATAATGAATCACACGTGAATAAGGACAATAATAAACTTTATAGCCAAGTTTCCTGATTCCAAAACAAAGATCAGTATCTTCAAAGTAGGCAGGGAAAAATCGCATATCAAATTTTCCCAGCCTGTTAAATAATTCACTTCTAACCATTAATGATGCGCCCGAACAATAATCAACTTCGCGTAAGAAACTATATTTTGGATCGCCTGGGTCACCGTTTCTTCCAAAATTCCATCCGGTTGCATTATTAAAAATTATTCCACCGGCTTCCTGTAATTTGCCATCGGGATAAATCAACATCGAACCAACCGCACCTGCATCTGGATGAACAAGAAAAGTATTATAAAGATTAGTCAGCCATAATGGAAGAACTTCTGTGTCATTATTTAAAAAAACTATGTATTCGCCTTCAACCAATTGAAATGCTGCATTGTTACCACCGACAAAACCCAAGTTCGAATCGCTTCGGGCAAATTTTATTTTACTTCCATAAGCTTCAAGATAAGCGGGTGTATCATCTGCCGAAGCATTATCAAGAACAATTACTTCAAAGTTAGGATATGATGTTTGTCTGAACAAAGTATTGAGACATTTTATTGTGTACTCAATTTTATTATAGCAAAGTATTATAACAGAAATTTTAACATTATCATTTTGCCTGATCGTTTTTTGATCAGGTTTAAGAATATTATCAATCTGCTCGATCCCGGTTTTTAAATTATTAACAAGTTCTAAACTTTTGCTAAAAAGATGTGAATAAGAATCGTCTGCCGATGCACATTTCAAAAACAACTTTAAAGCCTCATCTTTTTTACCTGATTTTTCGAGGATGAGTCCAAGGTACACCAGTGAATGATAATTTTCATGATCTAACTGAATTGATTTGAAAAACTGTTCTTCGGCTGATTTCAGGTTGTCATTATAGTAATGTAATCTTCCTAAATGATAATGTAAAAAACTTTTCGTTTGATTATCAACAATTTCCTCATTGAGTAGATTGTTTAAAAACGATTCAAGTTCTTTCTGATTATTTTCATCATAAAAAAACTGAATTTTATCCAGGAGAATTGATTTGCCGATCATATTATATTCGTTATTTGAATTGATTTTTAACTAACCTTTAGAGTACCAAACTTTGTATGAATGTATTCCAGGTTTGAATTAGCAACTTCATCATTCGGTTTTAATTTAAGAACACGTCTAATTTTGTCTGATGCTTCAGGCAAATTGCCATTTAAAATATATGCTACAGAAATATTGTTTAAGGCATCAATGTTTTCCGGGTCTTCGTTAAGCGCTTCGTTAAGAGTCATTATTGCTCTTTCATATTCGCCGCCATTTATCATTATCTCGGCTTTCAGGATATTTTCTTTTAACCTGAATTGTTGATTAAGGAAGTGTGTAGTATTTCGGACAGCCATTTCCTGGGAATACGCCTTCGTTTCTTTCATTAAGTACATGATGAATTCTATGCTCCTTTTGTTTTCTTCATTAATAATTAAAGATCCTTTTTCAATTGCTGTTTTATAAATTTCAATTATATGCTTTACATATTTTGAAGCAGAGAAATTCTGAATAGATAGCTCTCTCAACTCTGCTCCATAACTTTGTTGATATTTATTTATTTCATTCACCAGTTCTTCAACAGAAAAATTATTATTAAACCTTCTGCCGGAGAAATTATTTTTTCTAATCTCATCAAAAGTTAGCGGAGTAAGTATTCCATCACCACCCAGGTAATCAAAAATTATGGGAATTCTTCCGCACATCATCGCTTCAATTGCTCCACGTCCTAATGAGAAAACGATATCAGATTCCTTTATTAAACTTAGTACCTTTTTTTGAGGGAAAGATCCAAACCTTCCACCGATAAACCTTGTTTCGATTGATAACTTCTCGCAAGCTCTGCGGATTATTCCTTCACGAATTTTATCGAGTCTGCCGCTGATTATTAATGCCTTACGTGGTATTTCATTGATTTGTCTTCCAACTCTAAACTTATTTTCGTCAACAATATTTGGAAAATATGAAACCTTGCTTGATGGGACTCCTTTTTTTATCAAATTATTTATCACTTCGAGGGAAATTCCTAAAAATTTTGATATGCCAACATCAACAATCGGAGGTTGCTCCAAAAATGGAAGAACCCCCTGCGAAACCATTATCATTGGTAATTCAGGAAATACACTTCTTACTTCAAATGCTGTTATATTATGATGAATATGTGCTATATCAAATTCATATTTGGAAAGTTTTTGACAGTCATCAATCAGTTCAACATTTATTGTTGCAAACTGATCGCGCATTTTATCAATATACTTTGAATAAACTTTTACACTGTGACCTTCCTGAATAAGCTGTTCAGCCAGGGTAAGTGTATAAATTTCGGAGCCTGTAAAATCAATGAGATGATGTGTGCCAATTAATATTCTGAGCGCATTACTTTTTTCTATTTTGGGCAAAAGCGGGAAACCTTTTAATTCTTTTTCACACCAGAGGATTAATTCATTCCCGAAATCAGAAACCCCATTATGGATTGCTTTTCCCTTTCTCTTTTTCCATTTTTCGGAATACTTAGGAAAATGATTTGCATAATAGTCGCAAGTTTTTTCCCATTCATCTACTGAAATTGCTTTGCCATAATGTTTGACAAAACCGTCATCAACTATTTTACTCGTTTTCCCAAGGCTAACTTCTCTCTGATCCGGATGTTCATACCTGAGAGCATCGGAATTTTTAAATGCCATAATTATTTCTCTGTATTCAGGACCATGCCACAATCTTTCGTTATATTTTTTCTCCGCGTCTTCGGGTGTAATGTAGAAATCAAATAGTTTCATACGGATTGCGATAACATTTTTATCATAACCGGCAATTTTATTCCAATCAAAATCAATTCTTTCGTCTGCGTCGATATAAACAAACCAATCATCTGGACCTGCATAAATTTTAGCAGTTTCAAGCAGCATCTGCCGGTTTTCAAACTCCGCGCGCTCCCTGTTTTCGTCCCAGTATTCACCTTTTATAATTTCTTTTACTGCCGGATGGTTTTTACAAATTTCATAAGTACTATCTTTTGAACAATCGTCATAAACAAAAATCCCTCCTGTGCAAAACCCAGCTAAATAGTCTAGTGTATCCTTAATGATTAAAGATTCATTTCTAATTCTTGTTAAGCCAATTATTTTTGGATTCATACAACTACAATAATTTTATTTGAATGCTAAGTGACAATACTTATACCACAAAAAGATTTTTGAAAAAAGTAAAATCTTTAAGATTTGAATATTATTATTGTGTTTTAATGAGTAGTTGGCTAAATGTAGCCAGAGTCAGGAGAGGTAAATGATCCGGAGTTTTTCGATATAGGGCGCTAATTTTGCTTCAGCTTCTTCTTTTAAAATCGGTTCCTGCCGTTCTTTTTCTTTTAACAGATCCTCAATTTTCCTTTTGTGTGATTCAATTCGGTCGATAAAGCTTTCAGAAAGAGATTTTTGTTTTTGTTCCGCTTCTCTTTTTACAAGATTTAAACTTAGCTCTTTTTGTTTTTGTAATTCAGATTTTCTTTTATCAAGTTTCTGTTTTTCATTAGACCGGTCAACTGCAACAAGACCGGAAATTAAACCTGAGATAAAAAATCCAATAACGAAAGTAAGCGAAGACCATTTAATGCCTGAAATGACAATTTTCCCGAGCATCAGGTAAAAATCAGCATCAAAATAATTTGAGTTATTAAAATATCCTGCGGCTCCGCCGATTACAAAAACAATTATTGAAACTATTACATTGTAGCTCATCGAACTCCGGAATGAAACTGCTGGATCAAATTTATTTTGATATACAATGTTTTTTTTGCGTTCTTCAATTTCCCACAACGCATCCTTTACGTATTCTTCAACCTGCTGTAAGGAAAGTGAAAGCTTTTTCTTAATTGCTTCCTTTATGTTTTCAACTTCTTCTTTAAATTGTGTTGATAAATTCTCACTGTCTGCGATCGATTTTTCATAAATATTCATCACACGATGATAATTTTCATAAAATTTATCTTTCATTTTTTCTTTCATCAAATCAAGTGTCACATGAAACTTTTCATTAATCTTTGATGAAACAAGTGACACAAATACAGGATGAGATTTGGAATAATAATCACTAACTGAATCAATAAATGAGATTCCACTTATAATATCTTCATCATAGAATTCTTCAAAATTCAGTTTTTTTAACTTGGTTAACCTGTCTTTGAAGTTCTCAATCGTATTTTTCTTATCAATATTCGGCTCAAGTAATTCTTGTTCAATGTAATCAGTAAATAGTGCAAATTCAGGACTAGTGAAAATTTCGGGGAAAACAAGGTGATTAAGGAAAAAATTAAATACCGACAGGTTTGAATTTTCAATTGCAAATTGGAGCCGGTTAATATCAAAATCGAATATTTCTTTTAATAAAGCTTTAGAAAAATCCTGGTGATTTTGAATTGCGGATAAATAAGCGTAATAAAATTTTGCAGTTATGCCGGATGATTTACAATCCAGCGCAGACGAAAGTTCTGCAGAAGCATCTTCATAATTTCCCAAATAAATAGAAGCAAATCCTGAATATAGATGAACTAAATACATTAGCTGATTTCGAAGTTCAACATCTTCAACCTGCGAAATAATCAATTGGCGGGCTTCATTTAGCTTTTCAGAAGCGATTGAATAATTCTTATAGCTTTTATCATAAATCAATATCAACGCCTGGTAAATAAAATCAAGAAAACTTAAGGTTCCGTTGTCCCTTATTGTCCTGACAATTTGAGAAGCAATAAATTTTCTCTGGTGCGGTTCTGAGATAACAACCCACCTGTTAAAATATTTTTTCATTTCTTCGCGAATCAGCCTGGCATCAGAAGAACTGCTATCCATAATTATTTTTTCACTTTTCAGCAATAAAGGCGATTCAAAAAGCCAAAAGATAAATGCATCTTCTTTTCTTATAAAGACTTCACTTATTTCATCGGGCAAATTGAGAGAAAAGAATTTAGAACCGCTTTTAAGCAGTTCAAGATAGTTTTCGTTTCTTTTCTGGTAAGATTTAAAATACTTCTGCCGGATTTTATTAAATCCTGCCAGGTTAAGCTCATAGCTTTTATCTACCTGCTGTTCCGGTTCTAAAATATGTAATTCTTCTAGTGCCATTGCCTAATAATGGTTTTCTTTAATTATCGGATTTTAAGAGGTTTTATTTATAGAAGTGAAAATTATCGCGATGGGGATAAATTTTAGGAATTAATCACTGACGATTGACAGAATAGTACCCACGAGAGGATTCGAACCTCCGACCTGCGGTTTAGGAAACCGACGCTCTATCCTACTGAGCTACGTGGGCATTTATTATGCTTGTTAAAATGAAAGAGAACTTTAATTAAAATAATACTATTTTACGTTTAATTAATAACTTTGATACTAATTTTTTCTAAATCATTATTGAATATGTAATTAAAATTGCGACAAAAATATACAAAAATCTTTATAACCCAGAATACATTGTTTTGGTTTACAATTTTAATCCTGATAGTTCTAGGATTTATTCTTACAAATAATATTCAGGAAAGCAAAGATATTGGATTATGGGATGAAACTTTGTACCTCGGTAATGGGGTATCCTTTTTCACAAAAAGGCCCCCACCATATTGGGGACCAATTTATTCCTTATGGTATTATATATTAAACTTATTTACCAATGACCATATAACTCTTTATTATATTAATCTTCGGTTATTAGTTATCCTGTTACCTATTATACTTTCAGTTTACATGTTCAAAATAACTGAGAATGTGATTATAAGTTTTTTCTATTCCTATTTATTTCTTATTTCATCAATAAATTTTTCAGCATGGCCAAAAGTTTCACATTTTGCACTAATATTAGCATTTGTAACGCTCATACTAATTAAAAAGGTAAGAAACTTTGACAAACGATTAATTATCGCGTGTATTGGAACATTATTTATTTCATATGTCAGGCCAGAATTTGTTTTAGCATTTTTAATATTTCTTGTTATGCTGTCCATTCAGATTATAAAAAAAAGAATCAGAACCAAAAACCTTATAATTGTTATTGCAACTACAATTGTATTAGTTTTTACGTTGGGTATTCCATATTCTTCTAATAGAAGTTTGACTGCATTCGGTCAAGCTTACATAAAATATTTTCCTAATAATGAAACTATTGGTGAAAATTATAGGGCTGAAGAATGGATGGAGGTCTTAAATAAAGATTTTAATTATCCAATTACAATATTTGATATAATAAATAATAATACTGGAAGATTCCTTAAACACCTCCAATATAATATCAAAAGCCTTCTAAATATACAAACAAGCTTTAAAGATTTAATTTTGCCACAACAACTAATAAGTTTCTATAATCCAATAAATTCTACAATATTTGTTAGTTTAGTTTGTACAATCCCCTTTCTCCTAATTGCATTTACTGATAAAAATCAAGAATTAAACTTTGAAGATTCAATAAGTGACTTAATTTTTCTCATCTTTTGTAGCTTAATCTTTATTCTTCCTCCTTTCATAGATATGATTTTAATCTCCCCAAGATCACATTACTTTTTACTTTTGATTCCATTATTCTATTCTTTACTAAGTACACTTTTTATTCCAATAAAAATCAAAAAAGCTTCGATAGAGGCTCTGGTTCTCTTGTTTTTAATTGTTTTGAGTTTTTTATTGCTACCAATTTTATCATCTGGAGAAGGGCATTCAGATTTAAAAAATTTCAAAACAGTCAAAGATATTAGGGGATTACAATTGAAGAAGGACGTAATAATGCTTGAGAATAATGGAGGATTAGTGAACTATTTGTCTGAAAATTATAGATGGATTAATATCAATTCCAAGACTCAATCATTTAATAAATTTCTTTTAAAGAATAAAATTAATTTTATAGTTGATCCACCTACACTAACACAATCAATTAAACTCAAAAATGACTCAACCTGGTATGAATTCTTAGACAATCCACAGATTTTTGAATTCAGAGAAAAAGATCTTGATTCAGGAAAACATATATTAATAAAAGAAGATTTACTTCCAGATTAAGAAATTGATTTTTCAATTTAAATATTGAAAAATATTATAGGTTCATCCAGTATGTAGCTTTTATCAAAAAGATATTATCCGGTTTTGAGGTAACCAGATTATCTATCGATTCACCAAAACGGAAATCTCCATAATCTTCTGAATGAGAGCGTGTTTGCGTCCAGACAAAGTATAATACCGAGCCGGGCAGATATTCCCATCTCAAAACTGCATTGCCTCTTAATGATCTTACATTGAAATTAGGATTGTCGATTTCAATCTGTTGGGCAGGTCCGCTTCCATCCGGATCAGCTACATAATTTTGCTCATCGAATGTTGATCCGTTTTCACCATAAATATTAAAATCATAAGTCTTTGGTTTTGCCAGTTCTTTAAAATTTGTGTATTTACCGGATGAAATCAACGGCTGCAAATAAAATTGCAAACTTATCTGGGGAGTAAATATCCAATTAATTCTTAAGCTTGCAGAGAGTGTTTTCTGATCTAACACAGCAAAAACATATCGTTTACCATAAGTGTTTATAGCAAAAGAATCACTAAAAGTATTGACGTATTGTGCATCTTCAAAGTCTCTCGAATACTGTGGCGAAAAACTCAACGATAAGTTTGGCAAAATTCTTAATTCAATATCAGTTCCAACATACCAGTTGTAAGATGGTTTGCCCTGATAAATTCCACTACTCAAACCGATAATCCAATCTTTGCGACTGTCAGAATTAATTGAAATATCTGCCTGGTAGCCGCCTTTATTCAAAGTAAGTGGTCCACCTCTTGTTCTGGTATTGTTGAAACTTTTTGGATTATAGGCAAGATCCCAATCAATAGAATAATAATTCAGCAAGTTGAGATTTCCAAAATGAAAGATTCCTTCCCAGGTCTTTGTTCCATTAAAATCGTGATTTTGATAAACAGCAGCTCCAAGTTCCAGGTACCTATAAAACTTTGTCACATCACTCCAATAATATCCTGCGCCTGCATGCCAGTTTATTTTATCAGACCTTCCCTGGAAACCTAAATCATTTACGTCAAAGGAAGGAGTTATAAACCCAAAGGATGTGTTTACGAAAAAATTTCCTTTTTGTTTGTTAAGAAAAACCCTGCCTGCATATCCTGTCAAGGATGTAATGGAACTGTCAACATTTATATGATCTTCATCCGGTCTTTGAAAATAATGAAGTGAATTTTCTTGTACATCAATTATTCTTTGATGATTCCCGGAAATACGACTTAGGCCTGTCCATCCGGCAAATACCCAGGTTTGTGAAGAATCGAGAAAAGTCCACCCGTCGATACCAAAAGAAAATGCATCTTTGTTTATTTCGTCACTTAACCGGTTATCTTTAAAATCCCGATAAGCCAAAGTTGACATAAATCCAATTCCCTGCTGTCCCCCATTAATTTCATTTTGTGCACGAAAAATTCCGTAATATGATAATGGTTCAACTTCTGCTTCGGATTTCTTTCCATCAACTGAAATCTTTGCATATTCCCTGTTAGTAATATTTTGAATTGTTCCGACGTTCCAGGTTTCTCCTATTTTCCCTGTGAGTTTTCCAGCTGCAAGAATATGTGTTCCTGTAGGCGAAATTGAATAATCCACATCATCAGGAATACTTCCCTGAGCAGGTCTTCCGATTCTTCTGCTGTAAAAAAAGTCAACGCCGCTCCAGTTAAAACCCCAATAATTATGTGCTCCTCCAACTCCAAAATCAAATATTTTTGAGCCTTCAAGAAAGAAAGGTCTTTTCTCATCAAAATAAGTTTCAACATCACTTAAGTTAATTACTGCAGGATCTATTTCCACCTGACCAAAATCCGGATTAATAGTTGCATTCAAATTTAGATTTGAACCCACTCCTAGTTTAAAGTCAACTCCGGCACCGGGAATATATTTTGAACCGTCATTAAAAGGATCTCCCTCTTCGTGCTGTAGAAACTCAGACCGGAAAGTCAAATAAGGTGTGAGTTCAATTTTTCCTCCGCCTTTTATATTGTTTATTCCGGTAAGGTTTGCAAAATGTGAAACAAATCCGCTTTCCTTTTTGGGAATAAAAACCAGGTAATCAAATTCATTTCTTCTTTCAATATTTCTTTTAAAATTAATTCCCCAGATCATTTCAGATCTTTCATGAAATCTCAATTGCGAAAAGGGAATTCTCATTTCAGCGGTCCATCCTTCAGAATCTTTATGAGCTTTACCTTCCCAAACACCATCCCATGATTCATCATCCCAGGTATCGTTGTAAAGAATTCCATCAATCAATCCGCCAGCAGCACTAATGTTAAAATAGTATCCGCTTCTCTTATCATCATATGGATCCAGATAAATGGTAATGTAATCTGCATCT
Organism: uncultured Ignavibacteriales bacterium; assembly: GCA_963822905.1. Lineage (GTDB taxonomy): Bacteria > Bacteroidota > Ignavibacteria > Ignavibacteriales > Ignavibacteriaceae > CAWGJF01. The sequence continues at coordinate 729,707 of CAWGJF010000001.1, read as the reverse complement.
GTCCATTCGTCTCTTCTTGCGAGTCTTGCAATAATTGAATCGGGATGTGAGTCGTACATTTTCGCGCCAATGTAAAGAGCATCATTGTCGTAAGCTAATTTTAAAATTGTTTTTTCGCTTGCCGATGCTCCTTCTATCGGATCTTTCTGAATAAAATTTTCAAAACCGGTATTACTTTTCCAGATCTCTTCGTCAAGTAAACCATCAATCTTAATAGTACTTTCAATTTTATTGGCTACTATTGTAACATCATTGTTCTTTATTGCCAAAGTATCGCTTTTTGCAAAGATATTTTTATTAATCAGAGATAAACTTAGGATAGATAGTAGAAAAAAATAACCGCAGAAATTTTTTCCTGCGGTTTTCAATTTTAGATTATTAAGCATATAAAATTTGTTCTATTAGTTACTTTTTCCTGATTTCAATTTTCCCCATTCCTGTTGTAAGTTCTATTTTACTGCCGCCGCCATTGAGAACATAAGTAACTTCGATTTCCCTATTATCACCTCTTCTGTCAATGGTTGTCGGTTTGAAATCAGATTTAATATCGTCCAAATCATTCTCATTATCTCCCCACGTCATAACAGTAGTTTTAGCAATTATTGTCGCTTTCGCATTTCCCGGAATATATAAAATTATTGAACCCATTCCTGTGCTCAAATCACTATCGCTTTTCCCTTCAGGTTGCAGATATGCGGTTATTGTTCCGCTTCCCGTACTTGCGTCAATTGAACCCTTCACATTCTTAAGATTTAGATTGCCAGCTCCCGAACTTACGTCAACATTTCCATTAGCACTTTCCAGATTTATATTACCACCACCTGTTGAAACATCAGCACTTCCTGAAACATTATTTATGCTGACATTACCACCACCTGTTGAAAGATCAGCTTTGCCACCTATGTTTTTAACAAAAATATTTCCTCCTGCAGTTGAAACATCTGCAGAGTTTGAAATTGATTCTACATAAATGTTGCCTCCACCGGTACTTAAATCTGCCGTTCCATTTATGGTCCCAACTTTAATCTCCCCACCACCGGTAGATAAATCAGCATTGCCATTAATATCACCTGATGTGATTGTACCGCCACCTGTTGAAAGATCAGCAGTGCCATTTATTTTTTGAAGAGTTATGTTGCCGCCACCTGTTGAAACATCAACTTTGCCGCTGATCTCTCCGGTAACCGAAATATTTCCGCCGCCGGTTGAAAGGTCAAGATTTAATGATGAAGGTATCGACAAGTCAAGTTCAAATTCATCCGAATCATCACCTTCAAATTTTATTTCAATTTTCCCGGATTTTTGTTCCATCGTCAGTAAATTCAATTCATCTCTAAGAATATTATTTGCTGTGACTTTAACATCACTGCCATTATTTGTGAGAATATTAATGTTTCCCTGGCTTATAGATACTTCAATGATATCTCCTTTATTTGCTTTAAAAGTAGCTTCTTTTTTTTCCTGTGCATTTAATGACGAGACAGTTAAAAAAATTAAAAAGAGAATGTGCGATGTATTTAAAAAAAGTTTCATTTTAATTATACTCCTCTAATAAAGTTTTTGTTTTCAAACGAATGCAGTTGTTATTATCAACCAATAATTTATCTTTTACTGATTTTAATTCCCGTTCATTTAGAGTAGCTCCTTTTTTAGAGGAGCTAATGAGATAGTTCAAAGCTTCTATCCGCATAGCTGAGCTCGAGTCATTTAAAAGAACGTGCAGGATAGCATCTTTTATTTGTGAATCATAATTAACCTGTGATATAATGTTAAATGCTTCTCTTCTCACACCAGGATTTTTATCTGACATCATCACAGCAATCAGTGCATTCTTAAAATCTTTATCAACAGATAATTTGTTGTCAGAATAAATTGCATTTATTGAATTTAATCTTGAGCCCGGATTCTGTTCATTCAGCATTGAATAAGTCAAAACATTTTGAATCATGGGGTCATTAACTTTGCCCTTAATATGAACGGGCTTTACTGCTTCGAAAGTAAACTCAATTTCCCCGTCACTTGCATCTGCATCTATAAAACTAACATTCCGTATTCTGGTATCAGTTTGTAAACCGGAAAATTTAGCTTCTTTAATGTTGTTTTTGAGAATGAGGTTACCGTTATCGCTTTTGTTTAAAATCAGATTTCCAATAAATATTCCGATAAGTAAAAGTGCAAAAGCGCTTATAGCCAGTCTTGGTGGAGTTGCAATAAAAGAAACTAAACTTTCAACAAATGACCATCTGTTTTGCAATAATTGAGTTTTTAGCGCTCCCCGTAGTTGGGCTCTTGCTTCCCGAAGCAGAATTTCGTTCACCGGAGGACTCTTTTGTTTGTTTATCAGTGCAAGAATTTCCTGCTGCTGTTCAATTTCTTTTCTGCAATCAGAACATGATTTTAAATGCTCAATTAAAAGCTTTTGTTCATCCTCTGAAAGTTCACCAAGCAGTGAAGATTGAACAAGTAATCTGAATTCGTTGTGTTCCATAAATTCTCCTGGTTATTCCTGTATTGCTAAAACAGGTCCTAATTTTTTTCTTAAATTTTTAACAGCATCAAATAAATATTTTTTAACTGTACCTTCCTTACAACCCAACATTTCTGAAATCTCCCTGATTTTGTATCCTTCATAATGTTTTAGAACAAATGTTATCTTTTGCTTTGGTGATAAAGTTTCCACTGCAGCATTCACAATTTCACTTAAATCATTTCCTACCGTTTCTTCTTCAGGCGAAATTCCATCATAAATTAATTCTTCATACTTCACTGAATCAAAATAGTCTGGTTGATCATTTTCGAATTCTGATAATTTTGCATGTTCCTTTTTTCTTGATATATGAGTAAGACAAACATTTGTTGTAATTCTAAATAACCAAGTGGAAAACTCACTCTGAAATTGAAACTTTTTTAATCCTTTAAATACTCTGATGAAAACTTCCTGGTAAATATCTTTTGCCTCATCCTGATCTTTTGAATAACGTAAGGCAATTGATAAAACAGATCTGTCATAACGATAGACCAATTCTTCAAATGCATTCTGATCATTTTTTACAGCTTTGAGTATTAATTCTTTGTCGCTTACAGCCATCAGTTTTTTTTATTTACTGTTAATTAGACCTTATATACAATAGAAAGGTTGTGGTGTATTTTAAAGGTAAGATTATTTTTTTACTTAATCAGATCAGCAATTGAATTTATATGATAAGTGGGCGAATAACCGTTTGAATAGTTTTGAAAGTATTTTACACCGGTTGCAACAAGAGCGGTATCTATTCCGAACTTTGCGCCCAAAGCGATATCAGTTTCAAGTCTATCGCCAATTAATAAGGTTTTAGACAAATCGGATTTCAGGTTGTCTTTAATCTCCTCAAACATAAATTCTGATGGTTTCCCGAAATGCAGTTCAAGTTTGTGGTGTGTTCTTTTTTCAAGTGCAGAAATTGTTGATCCGGCATCCAGAACTTCTCCATCATCAACCGGACAGGTATCATCTATATTTGCCGCAAAAAACCTTGCTCCGTTTTCCAGAGCCCGTGCTGCAATTTCCAGTTTGTTGTAATTCAACGTTCTATCAAGAGTAACAATTACTATTTCAATTTTTTCAGGATTTTTAGAAAAAAATAATCCTGATTCAGAGATTTCATCGATAAAAATTTTTTCTGCGATTGCATAGAAAGTTTTACCAGGAAAATTTTTAACCAAGTATTTTTTGATCACTACAGTTGCATTTACAATATCTTTTTCAGAAATATTTAGACCTTTTCCTGAAAGAAACTCAAAATAATCTTTTACACTTCCGGTTGTTTTGTTGGAAATGAAAACCATCTTTTTATTTAATTCTTTTAGGAGATTAATTGTGGTATCAGCATTCGGAATTAAATGCGATCCCCTGTAAATTGTTCCATCGAGATCAAAAATGAAAGCTTCGTATTTTTCAAAGAGCGGATTCAATCTGCAGCTTTCAACTTGAATATTTTAAATGATTTTGGATTGAGATTAATAACCATTTTAGCATTAGTATCTTCCGAATCAATTTTTCCAGATTCACCGGAAAGTATTTCCTTATACTCAACATTTTTTGATTTCAATTTTTGATTAATGGTTTGTTGAGTTTCACTTAAGTTGAAAGCCACAATTATTTTTCTGTCTTTCCATTTTCGTTCAAAAATAAAAACCGGGTTGGTTGATTCTGCATATAAAAAATCTACAGTACCATATTGCAGGCATGGATATTTATTTCTTATCAAAATCATCTTTTTATAAAACTTGAGAATATCCCTATTTTGCTCAACTGTATAAGTTCCATAGCCTTTGTGAAAACCTGATGATTCATCAATTACTTCATTATCATAATTTAAATTATCCCAGATCATTGGTTTCCTGTCGTGCGGATCGTCCGCTCCCCACATTCCAACTTCATCTCCGTAATAAATCATTGGCGCACCCTGGTAAGTCATTTGAAACGCTAAAATCAATTTTTGCAACTGATAATCTTTTTCAGAGGGTTTTCCCGGGTAATAATTTTTATTTCCTTCATTTCCATCACGATCATACTTTCTATCAGGATTTTTAATTATTGATAAAAGCCGGTCGGTATCGTGACTATCAACAAGGTTTTGCAAAAGGTTCAAATTGTCTGGTGGATAAGTTTTCTGAACTACCTTCAATTTATCAACGAATTCTGAAGTCGTAATTGCAGAATCATTAGCGATAAAAAAATCATTCACAGCAAAAGCAAAATTGTAATTCATCAATGCATCGAACGGACCATCTGCTGAAATGAAATCGGGTGATAGTTCCCAAAGTTCGCCAATAATAATTGATTCCGGATTTAAAATTTTTACAAGCTTGTTCCAATCTTTCCAGAATCCCATAGGAACTTCCCTTGCAACATCAAGTCTCCACCCGTCAATTCCATCTGAGGGATCACCGTCATCATTTGGATCCATCCATCTTTGTGTTGAATGGAAAATATACTGCTTGGGTCCAGAAAAAAGATCCGTATCGGTTCTGTTAAATTCCGGTAAAGACTTTGCACCCCACCAACCTTTATAATCAAATTCATTTTCCGGAGTAGATGGATCATCAAAACTTTTTACTCTGTACCAATCTTTGTAAGGAGAATTTTCCTGGTTTTTGACAATATCTTTGAAAGCCCAAAACTGTCTGCCGGTATGATTAAAAACTCCGTCAATTACAATCCGCATCCCTCTTTTATGAACTTCTTCAATCAACTTTAAAAATAATTTATCTGCAGATGTCCAAACCCAGGTTTTTGGATTATCTGGTTTTTCACTTTCAATTAGTTTTCTATCACCTTTCGGATCAGGTCCGAAATTAACATCAATATGATGATAAGTTGAACCATCATACTTGTGAAGTGAAACAGCATCAAATACAGGATTTAGATAAATTGCACCAACGCCTAAATCTTTTAAATAATCAAGATGATCGATAATTCCCTGGATGTCTCCACCATAGCGCCTTTCGTATAAATGATCACGCAGGTTTCCACCAAGTTTTATTTCCCACTCATCCTGTGAAAACCAATCGCTTGTCCAACTTTTCACTTTCCAGTTTTCAGGGATTGATTTTGAATCAATAAATACTTTCTCAGGTTCAGGATCATTGGTCGTATCACCATTTGCAAATCTTTCAGGGAATATCTGGTACCAAACAATTCCATTTGCCCATCCGGGAATACTTTTTTGAGCGAACAGGAATGAATTAACAAATAAAAGAAGAAGAAATAGTTTTTTCATGCTATTAAAGTTTTTTTCATAACTGAAAATGATTCTTCAATTGAATGTGGTTTATAACCAAGCTCACTTTCAGCTCTTAAAATTATTAAACCTGAATTTAATGGTCTACGCGCAGGCTGATTTAGATCTTCTGTTAAAATCGGGTTTATTAAACTTTTATCCAGTTTAAAATAATCAGCAATCCGATGTGTAAATTCAAATCGCGATAAAAATTCTTTCCCACCGACATTGAATATTCCTGGTTTTCGAAACTCAATAATTTTACTGATAGCCTGAACAAGATCATCAATAAAAGTCGGGTTATTGATTTGGTCAGTAACAATATTTATCTTTTTATTATTGCTAAGTGAATCTACAACCCAGCGGACGAAATCCGGCCGGCTGTTTTCGGCAATTCCATAAAGGACATTAGTTCGCAGAACTGTAAAAATCGCTCCGCTTAATTTTAATACATTTTCACTCGCTAATTTTGTCCTGCCATAATATCCGACGGGATTTGGTTTATCATTTTCGCTATAAGGTCCGTTCTTTCCATCAAAAATATAATCGGTTGAAATATGAATTATATGTGCGTCAATTATTCTTGCAACTTCAGAGATATACTCAACAGCTTTTACATTTGTTCTCCAGGCAGTTTCACGATCTCTTTCACTTAAATCAACATTTGTAAATGCAGCTGTGTGAACTATAAAATCAGGACAAAAATCGAAAATAAGTTTTTTAAATTCCGATCTGTCAGTAATATCGCACTGCCTGTATTCTGTTAATGAATCAAAAGATTCTGATTCAACCGAGGTGGGAAGCAATTCAACATTTAGTTGGCGGGAATAAAACACAGTAGTCCGCTGACCCAACATACCGTTGGCGCCTGTAATCAAAATTCTTTTTTTAATAAAATCCTTTTGATATGTCATCTTTTAATCGTGATAAATCCGTAAAATCTTTAAAGGTCGTGCTGATTCCAGCAGCAATAACGGCCAGTTTCAAACTATCCTCAATACTTTTGTTTCTAATATAATTATAAAAATAAACTGCCCCAAAAACATCACCGCAACCAACTTTATTTATAACATTTGTTTTAATTGCTCTTTCATTTATCTCGCATAAGTCAGTCTTCTCTTTATAAAAAACTGATGCTCCTTTTTCACCTCTCGTTACGATTACTTGTTTTATTCCAAGTGATATTAATCTTTCAATAATTTCTTTTTCATTATTTGACGAAAAAACAAAATTAATCTCATTTTCATTTGCTTGAAGAAAATCTATACACTCAGCCCATTTTTCAAAATCAGGAATAACTCTGAAATCCCGGTGAAAGTTTTCATCCAGTCCTCTTGAAAAAGTGTGAACATCAAAATAAATCAAACCTTTAAAATTATTTCTTAAAAATTTTAGTTGATCCAATGTTATATCAAATCCTGTTATCATATTAATTAACACAACATCAAACTCATTAAAAGGGATTTTTTCAACAGGCAACTCGCTAATAATATTTTTATAATGCTCGTTCCTTTCACAATTATTATTAATTTTTAGTTCTACAACAGGAATATCTTCATTCTCAAAGATAAATTCGGAATTTAGTTGAGAATAAACATGTTTAAAAAGCTTCTCAAATTCCGGTCTAGTATAGGTACATAAAAAGAGTTCATCGTTTTCAAACCTGATGGCATTCAAGGCAAAAACAGTATAGAAAATACCGCCGGGTTTGGTTTCCATTCCTTTTAATGTAAAGATTTTATCCACAACTGAATGACCAATAACAAGTATTTTCATTACTCAATAATTTTTGATTGTGATGAACAGAACATAGTTAGTTTCATACTTCATCAATTTTCGATTATATTAGATTTACTAAATTGCTTAAACTTAACGCATAAAATTACTAATGAAAATCGGAATTACCTGTTACCCGACTTACGGTGGAAGCGGTGTCATTGCTACTGAACTCGGAAAAGAATTGGCTCTTTTAGGTCACGAAGTACATTTTATAAGCTACGCACTTCCATTCAGACTTAACCAGTATGTTGAGAATGTTGTCTATCACGAAGTAGAAATCAGCAGCTACCCGTTGTTCGAATTTCCACTCTACAGTCTTTCTCTTGCCAGTAAAATGATTGAAGTTGCTGAGTTTGAAAATCTCGATCTGCTTCATGTTCATTATGCAATTCCACACGCAACAAGCGCTTATCTTGCAAAGAAAATTCTTAAAAAGAATAAGGATTTAAAAATAATTACAACTCTGCACGGAACTGATATTACTCTTGTAGGACTTGAACCATCATTCCTGCCGCTTGTAAAATTCAGCATTGAAGAGAGTGACGGTGTTACTGCAGTATCAAGATTTTTAAAAGAAAAAACAATAACAAACTACTCAATCGAAAAAGATATTGAAGTTATTCCTAATTTTGTTGACACACAGCTTTTTCATCCTAATAAAGATTCAGTTTTTAGAAAACACTATTCTCCAAATGGTGAAAAAATCCTTGTTCATACGTCTAACTTCCGGGTAGTAAAACGAGTCCCGGACACAATTCGGATTTTTGAGAAGGTCCAGCAGGAAATTCCCAGCAGGCTAATTCTTGTGGGTGATGGTCCTGACAGATCCGAGTGTGAAAGACTTTGCAGGCAATTAAATTTATGTGATAAAGTTAAATTCCTGGGTAAGCAGGAAGCGATTGTGGACATTTTAACATCTTCAGATGTATTTTTAATTCCATCACAATCAGAAAGTTTTGGATTAGCAGCACTTGAAGCTATGGCTTGCGGTTTACCTGTTGTGAGTTCAAGTGTTGGTGGATTACCCGAATTAGTTAAACATAACGAAACAGGTTTTATTGCTGAAATAGGAGATGTAGACAGGATGGCAAAATACGTTTTGGAACTTTTAACAAATGAAAAGAAGTATAGTATTTTTTCTGAAAATTCACGCAAAAGAGTGGAAACAAATTTTGATAAATCAAAAGTAGTTCCAATGTATGAAGAATTTTACAAAAACATTCTGAATAATTAAGTATGATAATTTACTGTGCCGGACCTATCAGGGGTGATACAAAATATCAGAAATATTATTTAGAAATTGTTGAATTTTTAGAATTAGAAAAACATACTGCTTTGGCAGAGATCAGTGGAAAATTTAATACTTCGATTCCTTTGACTGATAAGCAAATTTTTAAAAGAGATATTAAATGGATTGAAGGAAGCAGACTAATGATCGCAGAAATTTCCGGAGCAAGCCTTGGCGTTGGTTTCGAAATTGCCTACGCTTTATACCAGAGAAAATTACCTGTTCTCGCCTTAGCCAATGCCGAAGTACCAAAGCTTTCTGCAATGATATCTGGATGTGAATCTGATTTACTAACAATTAAAAATTATCGCGATGCCGATGAAATGAAATCAATCATCCAAAATTTTATAAGCAATCTTGATAATTAATATTGACAGAAAAAGAATTTGTCACCAAATTACTATCTGAGTTTTCTGAAGAAGGAAGAAAAATATTTCCGGATAGTTTTTTAAAGAGTGATGATTTAGAAAAAATTGATTTACCTGATAAAGTATTTATTCCCGGCAAACAGTTTTTTGATTATTATGAAATTATTTCAGTAGATGGGGAAATCGTGATGCAGTTCGACAGCTTTATAAAATGCAAATACTTAGTTTACGCCAGCCGCAATCCCAATAGACCTATCTACTTGCCCGCAAATTCGAAATTAATGGAAAATGTTGTTATTCAATTTGAAGAATATGTTGATTCGATAATGCTTAAAATTCAAAAAGAATTCAGAAAGAATTTTCCGGATTCTCTGAATATGAATAAAATTATTAACCAACTAATTAATAAATTAAATTTAGCCAGGTATTAAAATGGGGCAAAAAGGGAGAGTATCAGATAAAGTATATGGTTATTTAAGTTCTACCTTTAGTGATGAAATTGCCAAAAGATACTGGGAGTTTGTGAAACATCATCCTTCCAAGTACATCCGCGTGAATGGTTTAAAAATTTCCCGTGAAGAACTTGCTCAAAAACTAGAAGAAAAATATTCAATCATTACTGAACCTGTCAAATATCCCGAAAATGTTTTAAAGTTGATATCAGGCATTGATGATCTTGGAAGCACTTTTGAAATCGCCTTTGGTTTTTATTATTTGCAGGGATTAACTTCAATGCTTCCACCGATTGTTCTGAATCCACAACAAGATGAAAAAGTACTCGATCTCTGTTCAGCACCTGGTTCTAAGACAACTCAGCTTGCCGAGCTAATGAAAAATAAAGGGACACTGGTTGTTAATGAAATCCAGATTGACCGTGTAAAAGCTCTCGTCTTTAATCTTGATAAAATGAATTTTCTGAATTACGGAGTGATTAATTCCAAAGGCGAAATTTTAAGTAAATATTATGAAGAAGAGTTTGATAAAATTCTTGTTGACGCACCCTGCAGTGGGCTCGGTATAATTCAGAAAAAAAGTGAAGTAAATAAATGGTGGTCACTCGAACGGGTTAGCAAACTATGTGACCTGCAGACAAGATTACTTGTGGCTGCAATTAAAATGTTAAAACCCGGCGGTGAGGTTGTTTATTCTACATGTACACTTACAGTTGAAGAGAACGAATTAATTATCGACAAGGTTCTTAAAAAATATCCGGTTGAAGTTTGCGATTTTCAAATGCCTTTAAATTACAAACCGGGCTTTACTAAATATCATGGCAATAGTCTTCATCCTGATCTTAGTAAAGCAATAAGAATATTTCCATGGGAAGCTGATTCGGATGGTTTCTTTTTGGTAAAACTAAGAAAAACTGATTCTATACCTGCTGCTGAAGATTCAAAATGGAAAAAAAGCTATGTAATGAAAATGTGTGAATCCACTGATGCTGATATCGTTGATTACCTGAATATACTTTCGGATGAATTCGGAATTGACAAATCAGCATTTACCAATTATAAATTTATCATCAAACACGGTGATGTTTATTTTGTTAACAGCGACTGGAATGAGACAAACCTCGGATTGTTTCATCGAATCGGAACGAAATTCGGAACTATAGATAAAAATAAAAAGATTGTGTTGCATTCTCACTCTGCCCAGATTTTGAGTAAGCATCTCACAAAAAATATTTATGAAATAACTGATATTGAAGAAGCAAGAACATATTTAAATGGTGGATTAATTCTGAATGATTCTCTGCCGCCGGGACAATATGCAGTAAAGTATGATGGAATTATACTTGGAACCGGAGTTGTTATACAGGGAGGATTAAAAAGCCGTTTCCCAAGATCGAAAAGGACGCAACGAATTAGTCTCGGTAAATCACAATATCTTTCACATGAATTATCCTGAATGAATATCCAGATAATCGGGACTAAAAAATGCAGGGATACGCAAAAAGCTGAAAGATTCTTTAAGGAAAGAAAAATCCCTTTCCACTTTCGTGATCTTACTGAAAAGGGCTTGGCTAAAGGAGAACTTGAAAATATTAAACGATCGGTTACTTCTGATGAATTGATTAATAAGGAAAGCCAGCAATACAAAAAACGTGGAATGGATTTTATGGTTTTTGATATTGAGACTGAATTGCTGGAAAATCCGTTATTGATTAAAACTCCGGTTGTGCGAAATGGAAATTTATCCACAATTGGGTACTCTCCGGAAGTCTGGGAAAAATGGATTAAGGAATCCTAACTTTTCTGAACTAACTTAAATATCTAAAAACCGTTTTATATTTGCACCCATTATGCAATCATTAATTTATTTACTTTGATAAATAAAAAATTACTTATCCCTTTTATAATAGTTTTTGTTTCTATCCTTTCTTCTGTCCTGCTTTACCCATACTATCTAAGCGATGATGCATTCATTCATATTGGTTTTATTAATGGTTTAATCAACGGTAACGGATTTAGTTTTGCAGGGAACAGAACTTATGGTACAACTTCCCCTCTCTGGGTCATTATGGGAAGTATTTTTAGTTTAATAACCTGTGATCCTGAAATATCAATTCGAATTCTAAGCGGATTTTTCACATTCCTTTCAATTACATTTTATTATTCCCTGCTCAATAAATTCAAATTAAATGATACAGTAAAAATAATTGGCAACATTGTCTCTTGCAATAAATCCATTTGTGTTGCGCTGGTCATTGACTGGGATGGAATCAACGGCCGCAATGTTTTTTATAATAATTTTATTACTGCTTTCACAAAAGGAGCAGTCATTCAAAATTCAAATTTGCACTGGTCTGTTATTTGGAATTTCATTTCTGCTTCGCCCTGAGTTTGCAGGATTTTTTCTTTTAACAATTTTATATGTATTAATTAAAAATGAATTTAAAAAGAAGAAATTGTTTTTTATTGTTCCGGCTTTCTTAATAATTTCAGCATGGCTCATTTTTTCATATTTTCATTTCGGAACTATTTTACCAAATACATATACCGCAAAATCTTCTCCGCATTTACTAACGTTTGATATTCGAACTTTTCTCAGAGATGTGCAAACACTTTTTGTAGTGAATCTACCTGACTTTATTTTCTTTGGAATTTTAATCCTAATACTTTTTTTCGTTAAAAAGATTAAAAAACAAAATTTATTCTCAGGTTTAATCCGGGAAATTAAAAATTCGAACCTGATAGTCATCCTGTTATGGATAATTGCTTTTTATATTTTTTACGTTCTCAGAGACGTTACTATCATCTCTCGCTACGAGCTGATTTTTATTCCACCAATAATTCTTTTAACAGCATTTGTTTTTGAGAAGATTTTTATTCAAAATGATAAAAGGTCTAATCTGTTTTTAACATCTGCATATATTGTAATTATTATTTTTTCTTCAGCCATGCTTACATTCGAAATTATAAAACCATCTGTTGACAATTTTGTTAATGGTTTTCAATCTACATACAAAGACATCGCAATAATCATCAATGCATATTCAAAAAATCAGGATGTTTCTGTCGGAGTAGCAGATGTCGGAATTATAGGGGTTTACTCAAACGCTAAAGTTTATGACTCAGTTGGTTTGGTTGATAACGAAAGATTTAAATACAAATCAACTCTTGAATATTATCTCGATAAAAAGCCCGATTTTATTGTTCTCCGGGAAGAAGAAAAAATCGAAGACGTAGTCCCTTCCGGGATCGGTTATGAAATTTTATTCAGAAAAAAACTGCCCGGGTTTGGTATTAAGGAACCTGAGGAGAGAACCGTAACACTTTATAAAATCAAATGGAATAGAACAGTGGCAGAATGATAATATATTCTGCCACTAAAGAAATTCATTTTATTTATACATCATAATAAAGAGCAAATTCATAAGGATGTGGCTGCAAAGCCATCGGTTTTATTTCCTTACTTATCTTATAATTTATCCATGTCTCTATTACATCCTCCGTAAACACATCACCTTTTAACAAATATTCGTGATCGTTTGCCAAAGCTTTTATTGCCTCTTCAAGACTGCCTGGTGTTGAAGGAACATTTTTCAATTCTTCCGGCGGCATATCGTAAATATCTTTATCAAGAGGTTCACCAGGATCTATTCGATTAATAACCCCATCCAATCCCGCCATTAAGATTGCAGAAAAAGAAAGATATGGATTTGATGATGGATCCGGACACCTGAATTCAACTCTTTTAGCTTTTGGATTTGATGAATACATCGGGATTCTTATAGCGGCGCTTCTGTTTCTTTGTGAATATGCGAGGTTTACTGGTGCTTCAAAACCAGGGACTAATCTTTTATATGAATTTGTTGTTGGATTTGTAAACGCAAGTAAAGATGCTGCGTGTTTCAAAATTCCTCCAATAAAATAGAGAGCCATTTCACTTAACCCGGCATAACCGGAACCAGCAAATAATGGTTTCCCTTTTTTCCACAAACTTGTGTGAACATGCATTCCGCTACCGTTATCACCCTGAATCGGTTTCGGCATGTATGTTACAGATTTATTATACTTTGTTGCTGTATTTTTAACAATATATTTAAACATTAATAACTGGTCTGCTGCTCTTACAAGTGGAGTAAATCTCAAGTCGATTTCACACTGACCACCACTTGCAACTTCATGGTGCTGGGCTTCAACATCCACTCCGCAATCAATTAGAGTTGAAACCATTTCATTTCTTAAATCCATTAATTTATCAGTTGGCGGAACCGGGAAATAACCTTCTTTATAACGAGGCTTATAACCAAGATTAGGGCCCTCATCTTTTCCACTATTCCATCTTCCTTCAGAAGAATCAACAGAGTAAAAGCAACCATTTGGTTTTGAATCAAAGCGAACATCATCAAAAATAAAAAATTCTGCTTCAGGTCCAAAGTAAACCGTATCTGCAATTCCTGTAGTCACTAAATGATCAGCAGCTTTTTGTGCAATGTTTCTGGGACATCGGGAATATTTTTCCTTTGTGGCGGGTTCATAAACGTCACAAATTAAACTGATAGTCGGTTCGGCAATAAACGGATCAAGAAACATTGATTTTGCATCCGGGATAATTAACATATCGCTTTCATTAATTACTTTCCATCCTCTTATTGATGATCCATCAAAACCATATCCATCAGAAAATGAATCTTTACTGAATTGACTAACTGGGACAGTAAAGTGTTGCCATTGACCGGGAAAGTCCATGAATTTCAAATCAACGAATTTTATTTTTTTTGATTTTATGTAACTAAGTACATCGTCGGCTGGGATTGTGGTTTTAGCCATAAATAATCCTTTATTTTAAGTTATATATTAATTGATGTTGTTTCTTTTACTGTTGAAAGAACATAAGTTGTTTTTGTGCTTATCACTCCTGTCCAGGATTGAATCTCACTCAATAGTTTTTCCAATGCTTCAGTATTTTTAACTACAACTTTCATAAGATGTGATCCTTCACCCAACACAGCGTGACATTCTAATATTTGCGGACTCTTATCTACCTTCTTAATTAAGTCGTTATAGTGTTTTGACGAGTCCATCATAACATAAATAAATGCCATGATATCCAATCCAAAAGCTTTCCGGCTTACTTTTGTGTAATAACCTTCAATCACTTGATTGTCTTCAAGCTTTTTCAATCTCTCACTTACTGAAGGAATTGATAATTTTATTTCTTCAGCAAGTTGATTTCGTTTGGTTCTTCCATTTTTCTGTAAAGTTTTTAATAGCTGAATATCTAAATCATCTATCATAATTTGCCTTAATTATTTAGGAATCAATTCAAAATCGCTTGCGAATATATAAAACGAAGAGTATATAAGTCAACTATTTTTAGGTAAATACACATTATTTATTTATTTAATTTAGATATACTCATCCGTTTGCTTAATTTATTTAGTTAATTGAGATTCTCTCCTAACTAATATTATGCCAATTTTAATTCAGAAGGATTTAACTTTGATGCTTAAATATTAAGTGGATTTTAACTGAAAGGCAGGAAATATATTAAATGGATTTAAAATTTTATCAATAAAAGACCATCGAATTCTATAAATAGAACATTAGTTATCTATTAGAAATATTTTCCCGGATTTTTTGTTTTTCTTTTTCGCGGTCATATTTCTTCCCATCGTCTTCAACCTTTGGTGGTTTTTGTGGAACAGGCACTCTGATTTTCTTTTTCTTAAGTTTTGATTTCTTAGCCATAACAGATTTTAAAAGATAGCATAAATAAACGGAGCCAATGCAGATCCCTGAGTCAGAATAATTAATCCTCCAAGAAGTAAAAGGATAATTAAAATCGGTGCGAGCCAGAATTTTTTGCGAACTCTTAAAAATTCCCAAAGTTCGGATACTACAGATAGCTTACTCATTTGAATTTCCTTTTTTAATATTGTTTTTCATAGGATGTATTATCCGGTTTTTTAATATCTCTTTTTATCCAGTAGCTATCAACTTCCGCTTTATATTTCAGATCGAGAAATTTCTTACCGGATATTTTTGCAATTAAAGAAATCGGAGTTAATACAAGATAAAAAACTATTATTAATATTATTCTTGATGATAACCAGCCGAGAACAATTGCAAGACTCATCCAGATTTTATTTAATGGTTTTAAGATTAGAGGGATTAATAACCCAACCAGGATTAAAACCAATCCAGCAATGCCAAAATATATATAATAACTTCTACCCAAAAAATAAAAAACAACAGCTAAGGCAGCTAATACTGTCCCAACTGTTATACCAAACTTTCGCAGATCTTTTTGGGTGCTTTTGATATTTTTTATTTCTTCAATTATACTCATATCAATCTAACTCGAACTCTTTCTTCCAATCTTTTTTTTCTTCCAAAGCTTTTTGGTCTTTTTTATTCAAAAGATAATTTCCTAAAAGCATGTAATCAATATTTGTTCTCATAAAACATTTATATGCATCTTCAGGGGTGCAAACAATTGGTTCTCCCCTTACATTAAAAGAGGTGTTGATTACAACTGCACAATTATATTTTTTTTCAAACTCTGAAATCATTTTATGGTATAACGGATTTGTTTCTTTATGAACAGTTTGGATGCGAGCGGAATAATCAATATGTGTAACTGCCGGTATGTCTGAACGAATGATGTTTAGTTTATGGATTCCCCAGTAACTTTTTTCTTCCTCAGTCATTTCTTTTCTTCTGTTCTTTTGAACATCAGCAACAAGAAGCATGTAAGGGCTTTCCTTTTCAATCGCAAAATACTCACTTACTTTTTCACTTAAAACCGACGGAGCAAATGGTCTGAAACCTTCACGGAATTTTATTTTCAGATTCATTGTTGCCTGCATTTTTGGTGAGCGGGCGTCTCCAATAATTGATCTAGCGCCCAACGCTCTCGGACCAAATTCCATTCTACCATTAAACCAGCCGACAACATTTTCTTCAGCCAAAATATCTGCAATCATTTGAGGAATTTCGTCTTCATTTAACTTTTTAGCAGAAATATTTTTTAGTAAAATAAATTTTTCAATCTCATCATCTGAATATTCAGGGCCCAGGTAAGATCCTTTTTGAGAATCCTTGTTCTCTTTTACTTGTCTCTCATTTCCTAAATAGGAATACCAACCGCACAGAGCAGCACCTAAAGCCCCACCCGCATCACCAGCTGCTGGTTGAATCCAAATGTCTTTAAATTTTGATTCGCGAAGGAGTTTCCCGTTTGCCACACAATTTAATGCGACACCTCCGGCAAGGGCCAAATTTTCCATTCCCGTTTCTTTATGAAGATGATTTGCCATTTTTAAAACAATATCCTCAGTAACTTCCTGTACCGAACGGGCAAGATCCATTTCCTTCTGTGTTAATTTTGATTCAGGCTTTCTCGGTTTTCCTCCGAACAATTGATTAAATTTTTCATTGGTCATCGTTAACCCGGCACAGTAATTAAAGTAAGCCATATTCATCCGGAATGAACCATCTTCTTTGACATCAATAAGATTCTTATAAATTAAATCTACATATTTCGGCTCGCCGTAAGGTGCTAATCCCATTACTTTGTATTCACCGGAATTTACTTTAAAACCTGTGTAATATGTAAAAGCAGAATACAGCAGTCCGAGAGAGTGAGGAAATTTTACTTCAGCAAGTAGATTTATTTCATTGCCTTTTCCAATTCCATAACTTGAAGTTGTCCACTCACCAACACCATCCATCGTTAATATTGCTGCTTCATCAAAAGGAGAAGGATAAAATGCTGAAGCTGCGTGAGATTCATGGTGTTCAGGAAAAATTATTGTTCCATTATATCCTAATTCTTTTTTAATTAATTCTTTCATCCATAGTTTTTCTTTAATCCACAGACGGCATTGCTTTTAAAAATGAAAAAATCCCTTTTGGTGCAAACTGCAGATAAGTTTCAAGCAGTCTTTCGAATTTCAGAAATGGTTTATCATAAAAAGCAACTAATTCAAGTTGCGAAGAATTTATTCCTGCAAAACTGAGACAAAACTTTACAGCATTTGTGGGAAAACGATGGTCATGTTTTTTTCGGGAAAATCTTTCTTCCTGTGCAGCAGCGATTATTTCCCCATCTTTAATAATACAGGCTGCACTGTCGTGGTAAAACGCAGAAATGCCGAGGATATATACCTTTTTCTTTATCAAATTATTAAATTTAATATTTTCTATATCTATGGTGAAAGTTGGCTTTGCTTATCAAATTGAGCTTTCCAAAGATAATTCGGAATAGTCATAGGCACAGCAAGGACTCTTCCTCCAAAACCAAAATACCTGTAAACAACATTTGTAATATTCATAACAGTCAGTGACTTAAGAAGATTTTTATTCACAGTAAAACCATATTTATTTGCTAATTCTATTGTTTTGGAAATAACCAGATCGCTGAATTTCCCATATTTTAATTGTGATTTAATCTTCTCTCTAACTTTTTTAAAACTTGAATCAGGCTCTTTTTGATCCTGATTATTTTTCAGAAAATAATCATAAGCTTCTTCATCAGTTATATGAATATTTTTTAATTCCTCATTACGAAGGGCATCGCTCAAATAATAAGATTTCCACATATTTAATTCATGTTGAACATCAGGTAAATTTTCCAATCCACGCCGGTATCCTTCTCTCGAAAGAAGTTCCTGTTCAACAAATTTTTTGATAAAAGAATTTAATTTTAATTTGATTTGAAGCGTACTTATACTATCAACAGAAAAATTTTCAAAAGCTAATTGCTGTAATACTTCATTTAAGGTAGCGGGTTTATCATCTAATTGAATAAATGCTGAATTTAATTCATCCTCCCCCAATTGCTGACCTATTGTCTCCAGGTCAGAAGCATCTAAAAATATTTGTTCGCTGTCAGGAATACTTTGATTTTTTTTTCTTTGAGAAAGCATATTGATAACAGCATCAGAAAATTTCTCGAATAGTTGTCGATCTACCTTGGTATCAACATCCTTAAAAAAGTTTTGGATAAATATATTATAGATACTGTCAGTTTGTGTTGTCTTAATAACTTTAAGTACTCTTTTTTGTTCTGCCTCCGCTTGTTGTTCATTTCCGATAGTGTTTTCTTCTTCGCCAATAAGCTTAAAAATGTACCAACCATTCGGAGCATTTTCCGGTTTTGTATATTCACCAATTTTTAAACTGTATAATTTGTCTTCAACTTCTTTTTTCATTTGCCCGTATTTAACAATGTAAGGATTCTTTTGTAGAGAAAATTCCGGCCGAACAGATAATAGAGAATCAAACGAAGCTCCTTTTTTTAAGTATTCAAAAAGCTGCTCTATTTCACTTTGATCTTTCGAAAACAAATAATTGACCATCAGAATTTTTGAGTCTCTTTTTTTAGCTTCCTTTAATTCGGCATCAGTAATTTTTATTTTATCTGTAATTTCTCTTCGGTATAACGCATCGCGCACATACATTTTTTCATAAGCTTTATAAGTATATTTTATTATATCAGAATCTGAAATTCCAGAAGATTCTGCTTCCAGAGCCCAAAGTTTTTCAGCAATCATTGAATATATCAATTCATTCTTAAGAGATTCTTCTGCACCCTTAACACCGGCAGAAACCTGGGGAGATAATTCATATCTTTCAAGAAATTCATCTGCACTTATCTCAACATTTCCAACTTTTGCAACAGCTTTTGGTGATTCAGATTGTGCAATTGAATAACCAGATAATAGGACTATTATGCTAAGAACAATAACAATGTGAAAATTCATATTTTAAATAACCAAAAGATTCTATATGTTAATAAAAGTATGTGTTCTATTGAATGTTTAAACAGTAACTTAGAAATAGTTTACTAAAATATGAATATTCCGGTTAACCAGATAGATATTTCCAGTTCACTTTTTTAACATATTTTCATAAGCTTTAAGGTTATTATTAAATTTTAGCAGGTGATTAATAATTTTCCCGAATACTTAAGTCATAATCAATTGAGATAATCTTTTGACATCTTCCAAAAAACAATCCGAAGTGAAGGATTCAATTTCTACGAAAATATATCCAAAATGGTATTATTTTGTTTTAATGCTCATTCCTGTTGTAATAATTCTGCTGCTGGAATTTTTCTTATCAATTTTTAACTATGGATGGAATGATGACCAATGGGTTGAACTGAACAAAGAAAAGCTGACATTAAACCCGGAAATAGCTCGTCGTTATTTTTACAATACTGAGAATATACCTTCTGCTGGAAATAATTTTTTTGATGGAATAAAAAAAAATAATGCTTACAGAGTATTTGTATTAGGAGGAAGCAGCGCAGCGGGATTTCCATTCCCTGCAAATTGTTCCTTTGCAAGATATATTCAAAAGAGACTTGAAACTGTTTATCCTGATATGAAATTAGAAGTAGTTAATATTGCAATGTCTGCTGTTAACTCTTATACTTTACTAGATATTCTGCCAGGAGTAATTTCTCAAAAACCAGATTTAATTGTTATTTACGCAGGGCACAATGAATATTATGGGGCTTTAGGAGTTGGTTCTGTCGAAACTCTCGGTGATACCCGGTTCCTGGTAAAGGCAGTTCTATGGTTAAATAGATTTAAAACATTCCAACTCCTCCGTGATTTAATAAGCGCTGTAAAAAACTTGTTCTCTACTAAAGTAGATTCTCACAGTACTTTAATGGCAACCTTATCTCAAAACCAGGTGATTCCGTATCGTTCAGAGAAATATATTGCCGGCCTGAACCAGTTTGAAGGAAATTTGCGGGATATTTTTGAGATGACGAAAGCTGCAAAAGTTCCTGTTATGATTGGAAATCTTGTTTGTAATCTTAAGGATCAAAAGCCATTTGAATCTGTTGATGATGAAGTGTATCCCAGAGCTGACGAAATATACAAACTTGCAGAGAAAAATTTGAATCAATGGAATACAAGCCAGGCTGATTCGCTGTTTAGATATGCTAAAGATCTTGATGCCTTAAAATGGAGAGCCCCTGAAGAGATAAATAAAATAATTACGAAACTTGGGAATGAATTTAACTATCCGGTTGTGAAACTGGATTCAATTTTTAATTCAATTAGTCCGGGGAATATTGTTGGCGATAATTTGATTACTGATCATCTCCACCCGAATTTAAGAGGGTATCAATTAATTGGCAAAGCTTTTTGTGATGAAGGATTTGAAAAAAACGTTTTTCCAATAGTTAAGAATTCAAAACTTTCTCTTGCCGATCAGGATAGCATTACGCTTAAAAATTTTGGATACTCTGAATTGGATTCGACCTATGCAAGATATCAGATTATTATTGTAAAAAGCGATTTCCCGTATACAAAGGTAAAAAAGACTAATGCAGAAAAAATCGCAGCTTTAAACATGAATTCCTTTACAGATACATTAGCTTTTTTATTAGGTAAAAGTAAATTAGGCTGGGAAGAAGCACATTTAAGAATTGCCCAACGGAAAATAAGTAACCATAATGTTAAAGATTTTATAAATGAAATTAATATTGTAATTGCTGAATATCCATTTGATCCATATCCTTTTGAATATGCAACAGAACAACTAATAAATTTGAATGAACTTAAAGATGCATATCCTTACTTATTAAAATCCCAGGAAATTAAACCGACTGGTTTTTCTTCAAAATGGTTAGGGATTATAAACCTGTTAAATAATAAGGTGGATTCAGCAATAAATTTTCTCAATCTTAGTTTAAATTATAATTCATCCGATGCCCAGGTTTTATATAACTTGGCAGGAGCGTATTCAATGAAAAAAGATTATAAAAGTGCATTGCGAATAATAAACAAATGTCTTGAAGTAAATCCTAACTACTCAATGGCAAAGGATTTACAAAGACAATTGATAAATGCATACAGACAAAGCAGGTAATAGAAAAATTATGAATCTATCTAAAAAACAAAAGCAAATTATAAGCAAAAAGTATCGGTCTACCAGCACAAAAAAATTAGCTGATCAGCTCAATATTAATGAAGAGGATGTCAAGTCATTCATAGATACGATAAAAAAACCAATTCCAAAATGGTTTTATCTGCTATTTATATTAATCCCTATCTTATTTTTTATTCTTCTTGAAACCGGACTGAGAATATTTAATTATGGCAGGGATGACAGAGTTTGGATTGATATTTCAAAAGATATGCAAATTGTTAACCCTGAAGTAAGCTACAGGTATTTCTTCACAACTAAAAATGTTCCTTTCTCTGTTGAATCTTTTGTTTATAAAGAAAAAAAAGATAACAGCTTCAGTGTTTTTTTCCTTGGTGCAAGCTCAGGGGCGGGCTATCCGTATTTATCCAGCGCGTCAATGAGTAAGTTTATCAGGAAGAAACTTGAAATAATGTATCCTGAAGTTCCGATTGAAGTCGTGAACATTAGTATGTCAGCTATTAATTCATACACCATACTAGATCTCCTGCCGGATATACTCAATAAAAAACCGGATTTGATTCTCATCTACCTTGGGCACAACGAATATTATGGTGCTCTGGGTGTTGGTTCTCTTGAAACACTCGGCTCATCAAGAATTTTAGTGAACACAATTTTATGGCTTAACAAGTTCAAAACTGTTGAGCTTTTAAGAAAAATAATTAATTCCATCTCGGGATTCTTTTCTTCTGAAAAAGTAGCCGGCGGAACTCTTATGGCACAGATGGCACAAAATAAGTTGATAGAATACAAAGGAGATACTTTTTGGAATGGTATAAATCAATTTAAAGGAAACCTTAGAGACATTTTCAATTTATGTAAAGAGAAAAATGTTCCGGTTATTGCCAGTACTTTGGTTAGTAATCTCAAAGATCAAAAACCTTTTATCTCTGTTACAGATTCAAAAAACCCATCTGCAAAAAACATTTTTTCTAAAGCCAGGATGGAATTACAGAATGGTGATCTTAGTTCGGCTGAATCATTATTTGTGTATGCAAAAGAACTGGATGCTTTAAGATTTCGTGCACCAGAAGATATTAACAAAGTTATAAGAAAATTGTGCGGCGAGTTCGGTTATCCGGTAATTAGCAGTGATTCGTTATTCAACAAATCAACTCCGGATGGAATTCCCGGTAATAACCTATTTACAGATCATTTACATCCTAATGTGAAAGGTTATCAATTACTTGGGAATTTATTTTTTAATGCGATGAAAAAATATAATTATCTTCCAAAAGCTGAAAGCGATTTAAGTGAAGAGATAGTTGACAGCCTGGTATATGCTTATTATAATTTCACCGTCATGGATTCTACCGAAGCTGATTTCAGGATAAAGATACTGAAAAATGACTGGCCTTATATTGATCCTAAAAATAAAATCCCCAGGTCTCAATTAATTCAATTAAATAATTTAATTGACAGCGTTGCTATTAATGTTATCGATGGACGAACCTCCCGTGAACAAGCAAGGTTAAAAGTCGCTTCATATTATCTGCTTCGGAATAAATATGAATCTTATGGAACTGAAATGGCAGCATTAGTTGAAGAATTCCCTTTTTTGTATAAGTATTATGATTTAACTGCAAAAGAATTATTAAAAGCAGAAAAGTTTTCAAACGCATTTTATTTTTTGAATAAAGGATTTAATAAAAATCCAAATGCATTTAATTCAAAATGGCTTGGAATGGTTGATCTTTCCCAGGGATTCATTGATGATGCTATAGTTTATCTTGAAACCAGTCTTAATTTTGATAACAGGGACTCCCAAACCTATTATAACCTGACAGGAGCGTATGCCCAGAAGAAAGAATTTGATAAGGCATTAAAATCTATAGATAAATGTCTCCAGTTAAATCCTGGTTTTCCCCGCGCTAATATTATTAAAAAACAGCTTGAATCAATTATAAATAAAAAAAATGCTGTTGAATAAAACCACTAAAAATAAGAACCAGAAATCCCCGTTCTGGTTTTACTTTATATTAATCCTGATCCCTGTTTTATTCTTTTCATTTCTCGAACTGGGCTTAAGACTATTTAATTATGGAAGAAATGATAATCAGTGGATTAAGATAACCGAAACAAAACAAATGTTGAACCCGGATATTGCAGGAAGATATTTCAGTAGCATAAAAAACTTCCCACAATCTGATAATGATGCATTCGATATTATAAAAAAGAAAAATTGTTTCAGGGTATTTGTAATGGGCGGAAGTAGTGCGGCAGGATTTCCATTTTCTCCCAATGGTACTTTTTCAAGATACCTTCGTGACCGGCTTGAGCTAATTTACCCTAGTAAAAGCATTGAAGTAGTTAATCTCGCCATTACAGCAACTAACTCATATACAATACGGGATCTTCTTCCGGGTGTTGTTGAACAGCAGCCGGATTTAATTCTAATATATGCGGGGCATAATGAGTACTATGGCGCACTTGGTATAGGATCAAATGAAAATTTTGGTAGCTCAAGTAGCTTTGTGAATTTTCTAATCTGGCTGAATAAGTTTAAGTCCGTTCAATTAATCAGAAGTATAACAAATAACATTGCGAAAGTCTTTAGCAGCCAACCTAATGAGAATGTTAATAATGGCAAAACATTAATGGCTCGTATTGTCAAAGATCAAATCATCCCTTATAAATCTGACGCATTTGAAAACGGGATCGCACAGTTTGAAAGAGAACCTGGATGAAATACTTCGAATGACTAAACAAGCAAACGTACCGGTAATAATTGGAACGCTAGTAAGCAATTTAAAAGATCAACATCCTTTTGTTTCAGTCAAAACTCAAGATTATCCGTCTGGCAGACTCGGTTTTTAATAAAGCACAACTAGAATACAACTTAAAAAATTACAATACTGCGGATTCCCTTTTTATTTTAGCAAAAGATCTGGATGCATTAAGATTCAGAGCACCGGAAGAAATTAATTCGGTTATCAGAAGATTAGCGAAGGAATATAATTGTGGTTTAGTGGAAGTCGATTCAATATTTAATTCTACCAGTCCAAACAAAATAGTCGGTAATAATTTAATTGTTGATCATTTACATCCCACGCTTGCGGGATATCAGCTACTGGGTAAAATTTATTTTGAAGGAATGCTAATGTATGGTTTTCTTCCGGATGAGAATGAACTGCAGATTGCAATAAATACACAGGATAGTTTAGTAATCAATTCTTTTGCTTTCTCACGACTTGATTCAGAGATAGCAAAAATCAGAATAAAGGGATTACTTAATGATTGGCCCTTTGTTGCAAAAACTGATTTTAGTTTTATCAATAGGATATATCAAAAAGATAAAATTGATTCCATTGCTTTCTCAGTTGCTGTTAAGAATCAAAATTGGGAAAGAAGTCACAGACAAGCTGCTAATTGGTATCTTTCAAAAAAAAATTATAAAAATTTTTCACTCGAAATGAATGTACTTATTTCCCAATATTCTTATAAGTTTCCAGATTATAATTTTACCGCTGCAAAATTAGTTGAAGCAGGCCAATATGACCTGGCATATCCATTCCTATTAAAAAGATATAAATTGAACCCTGATGAATTTTCAGTTAAGTGGCTTGGAAATATTAATTTATTTAGAAAAAACATTGAAGAAGCGATTAAATACCTGGAAGAAAGTCTACGATTGAATAACTCTGACCCTCAAACTTATTTCAATCTCTGCGGTGCCTGGATTCAAAAGAAAGAATATTCAAAAGCATTGGGATACATAAATAAATGCCTGGAGTTAGATGAAAGTTTTCCGAAAGCTCAACAATTAATGATGCAATTAACAAATATTCTTAAATAAAACCATGTCTAGAGATTAAGAGATTTTAAATACCTAACCGAAATAAAAAAGTCCCGTTTTTAACGGGACTTTAATTTTATCCAAAATGATTTTATTGTTTACTTCAACAATATCATTTTCTTTGTAGCAGTAAAATTACCTGCGACAATCTTATAGAAATAAATTCCACTCGAAACCCTAGCAGCATCAAAATTTACTGTATAGTTACCAGCGGATTTATTTTCATTAACAAGAGTAGCAATTTCCTGTCCAATAGAATTATAAACCTTAATGGATACTAATCCTTCTTTTGGAACACTAAAGTTAATCTTTGTTGAAGGATTAAATGGATTCGGGTAGTTTTGTCCAAGTGTGTATGTTGTTGGTAAAACATTATTATTATTCTCAACACCCGTTACAAATTCTTTAGCTCCCATAACACCAAAGGTATCTAAAGTTACACAATAAGCTGCGCTTGAAAAAAGGTTAATAACGTGATTAGTACCAATGGCATTTTCATTATCGTTACCACCGCCGTTATTAACAGAATCACCAAAGTTGATACTAAATTTATATTGAACCTCAAAAGTGGTATATGCAGGAAATGTTACAATTCCTGAAAATACCTTATCATTAGCAGTAGGGTCACCATTTGTTCCATCATCATATAATGCAATCATTTTGTCTATTTCCGAACTCGGCCACCCAAGGCTAGGCCATTGTAATGGTTGGGTACCTCCGGCAATATGTACTG
This sequence comes from uncultured Ignavibacteriales bacterium, assembly GCA_963822905.1. Taxonomy (GTDB): domain Bacteria; phylum Bacteroidota; class Ignavibacteria; order Ignavibacteriales; family Ignavibacteriaceae; genus CAWGJF01. The sequence goes on along the minus strand of CAWGJF010000001.1, from coordinate 703,580 downwards.
TGTTAATCACAGGAAATGGTTGACTGTTTACAGCTGAAATTGCACCGTTACAATCAACCTGGAATAGTACATCAGTTGGCTGGTTGGTAACAGTTGACAAAGTTCCATCATTAAATGGTCTGGAAATAGTTGCTTCACCATTATCATAATCACTCTGGGTCAGGATATATGGTTTGTCATTACCACCTTCCCAGGTATCTGGTGTGTAGAAAAATTTATAACTAAGAATTGTATCTCCAACAGATGCCTGTAATACTGTATCTTGTACTTCACTTACATAAATATCGGGATCTAAAGTACTTGGCACAAGATCATTGCGACCCCATCCATTAAATGTTCCTCTGGCTGCAACTGTATCAGCTGTGTTGTACCTGCCGGAAAGAATTTCAATTTCCATGTTACATTCCCAATTAACAAGAATGTCTTTCTGGGCAAAACTAATTCCCGAGAGTAAAACAAGGAAAGAGAAGTATAATATTTTTTTCATTTAGTTCTCCTTTTTTAATGAAAAGAATTTATGAGTTGTTATTTTTACCTCTATTAAATATAGAAATATTTCCGATTAAAATGATTTTTTTTAGGGTTAAAATTTAACCCCAACTGAAAAATGTTGCGTATAATCCAACACTCCAAAATCCTGGTATGCGTAATCAACTCTGACACCAAACCCTTGTGTAAAATCATAATTTAGTCCAACACCTGCGGTTAATCCTTCCTCACTATTTTTTAAGAATAATGATTTATATCCCACTCTGAAGGCAATTAAATTATTGAACATGTATTCCATTCCAACATTCACCGATTCATTGTTATCATTTGGATGGAGGGCATCTGCAGCTACTGTAATCCTGTGGTTTTCGGTATTGATCAGATCCATTGCAAGCCCAATTCTGAAGGTAAGTGGAAGTGGAAAATTGTCTGTTTTTAACTTCGCAAGTATCTGATCATTATTTCCATAATTATTCGGGTCAATATCATATTGAACTAATAAATCTTTACCATCTAATTGCATAGCATGAACCAAAATTAGTAATAGTTGCCCCAATCCGAAGACCATTTATGTCAGAGTTAAACAAAACGCCTAAATCAACTGCAAACGCACTTGCCGAAGAATTCCAGATTTTTTGCTGGATATATTTTACAGTCCCGCCTAATGAAAATCTATCTGTAAGATTATATGCATAAGTTAGACCTAAAGCCATGTCGTAGGCAGAATAAAATTGCCCGGTACCGTCCTGTTCAGAGAGAGTAGTTATTTCAATATCACCGTAATCAAGATAAGTAACACTTAATCCCACAGTACCAGCACCTTCAAGATTAAGCATAGCGCCTGCCCAATTATATGTTATATCAGCAAACCATTTAGAGTATGAAAACATAGCTTCATTGGATTCGACTTGAGCAACGCCTGCTGGATTCCAATATAATCCACTAACGTCATTTGCAGTTGCAACAAATGCTCCTCCCATCGAAATTGCGCGAGGACTAACTGCAATATTCAGAAATGGTGCTGCTGTTGAGCCAATTTTTGATTGACCAATAATGCAGCCAGCAGATAAAATAAAAACAATAAAAATCTTTTTCATATTTCAATCTCCGCTATTTAATAAGAGCAAATTTGTCAATCTTAGTACCTATGTTAGGAGCTTCAACAACATAAACATAAATACCATAGGCAACGTCAATATTTTCTTCGCTTCTTAAATTCCAATAAACATCACCAACATATAAGTTATCAGTATAAAGAGTTTTAACCAGTTCACCTCTAACGGTAAAAATTGAAATTTTAGAACCGGGAGGGATGTATGTAAATCTAATCTCTCTCTCCCCCCTACCACTAGTCTGGGTACTTAATAACCTTTGTTCCCCTGCATGAGTAACCACATAAGGATTCGGAACCACTTTTATTTTATCAAGCTGAGCTTTTGCAAGACCGTTATTAATAGAAGCACCTTTCATCGTAAAGAAAAAGCTATCATTTTGATTAAACGGTCTGAATGTTAAAAAATTAAAAGTACCTGCATTTTCAAGTGGTGCATTAATAGTTCTATAACGAATATTTACACGCCATGTCCTTACATACTGACCATGAATAAATTCCTTAAACCAAATGCTATATGTTGTACTGATTGTACCAGTTTTCAGGTAAACAAAATCAATATATTTATTTTGAGTTATATTCTTAACTTTGAAAGTGACCTCATGAGGCGGAACAATATTGCTCTGACCTGTACCAACAGTATCAGCTACCGATGTGTCAACTACTGTATCATAAAACTCAATTACATAGTCATTAGGAATAGCATATCCATTGTATTTTGGATTATTTGCAACAAATCTGAATGCTTCAAAAGTCGGAGCTGGGTCAGATGGTATGTTCGCAAAATAAGCTGTATCTATTTTTATAGGATCATTATATAGCTGTATTCTAAACCCTTGTCGTGTAGGTGTCTCACCGGCGAAAAGATCGGATTTATCAACCAGTACCTGATAGTCGGCTTTATAATACTCACCTGAAGCAGCAGTTTTTATCCCATTTACTGTAATAGTATCAGTACCATTTGGTAATGGAATTGAATCGTTAGGATTAACAATGTAGAACTGATTTGCCAGCGGGACATAAACCGTATCAGGCGTTTGTAAATCAAGCAGCGACCAGTTTGCAGTAAGATCAGTTAGACCCGTGTCCTGGAAAACAATCTGGTAATTAAAACCATTTTTTATTTTAGATTCATCTATCACTTCAATTGCAGCATCACCAGTGCCAAAAAAAATTTCAGACTTTTCCAGGATATCAAGCATAGCATTTGAATAACCAGCAGGTCTTCTGCCAGGAGTTATATATGCAGTGTTGTCGTCAAGAATAATCTGTCCAGTATTCGAACGGAAAATGAATTTGGAGTTTTCTTCAGGAAAAATGTCCGGAGTCCCATCTCCACGGTCGTAGGCACATACAGCATAGTAATATGTTATCCCGGGAATCACTGTCGAATCAACAAACCTGTTAATAATGCCGGTATCATCACCAAGATAAACGGTTGTTCCACCATATGCATCAAGTAATTCTGCACTCGGGAAAAAGAAACCACTATAGGAATCATTAAGATCATATTGAGCGATTGGCTTATCAAAAGACAAGACCCCCAAGGCATTTGTAATCGTCCGGGAATCTCTGAAATTTGCATCAGTAGACCTGTAAATTTTATATCCTTCGAAATCCTTCTGCTTGGAAACGAAATCCCTTGAATTTTCAGTTTCATCACCATCCCAATATATAACAACCTTTCCATCATCCTGCGTAATAGTAATTTTGGGTTTGATAGGAGCTTTAGGAAAAGCATATCCTGCATTATAAATTTGCTGAACTATCTTCTTATTCTTTAGAATATCATGATAATCCTCTCCAAACAAAAGTGAGACCGAAAATCTTTCAGGTACTCCAGGGAAGAGAGGAAAATATCCTGAGCTATATATAAAATCACCGTCCTGAGGAGTTGGTGGAACAACATCAAATCTTCCCGGTGTCATCCTTCTCCAAAGAGATGAGTCAATACTCAAATCCGGTGCAGCAGAAAGTTCAAAAAAATTGAAATTTGTTAATCCTATTTGATCGGATTCATCAGGGTCAGTTATTCCAAAATTAGGCTCTCCCTGGGTAGGAATTCCATCTCCTTCTCCAAGGTCAGGACCAGGATAGTTATCATCCTCAGGACCTAACCCATCCTGCCCAACATCATCAGACTGAGGATCCCAATCACCATCTTCATCAATATTGTTATCCCGTCTCTCGTCGATCATTAAATCATTTACTCCTTCACCTGTAACATAATTTTTATAACGTAAACCTTCTAAAGGAGGGTTTCTGTTAATTCTTGTCAAGTAATGAGTAGCTTCATTTTCGTCTACAAGACCATCCAGATCATTATCAATCGCATCATTTGCTGAAGGATCAGGAATATAAACTATCTGACCATTAACTACTTGCTGGGTTGCATTTCCTTCTCTAAATGATGTAACCCCGGGCTCAATAATAAATCTCACACCTAGTGAGTATATGGTATCAGTTGTTGATTTTACTGTATGTAGTGTTCGTTTATAAATTCTTAATCCTTCGGAATCAGTTGTATCAGTTATCAAAACAACCTGATCTCCGGCATTATAAACTATCGGGTCAAAATCAGAAAGAACAAATTTAGGAGCAGAAATGGATAATGAATCATCATTATCATTGTCAATTCCATCGAATGGGTTTCCAGGAGATTCAAGAAATGCATAGCCTACATAACCAACTTTCTGTCCTTTATTCCCGATTCCGTCACTATCCCAGGAATATGTAATCCAGTCTTTAACATCAAAATATCCAAGATCATCACCACTGTCGCCATCTCCTCCTGCAAGTGTTCCAACTACTGTTCCAAAATCTGCTTTATGATAAACCGTTGTGCCGTCATTGTGGATTTCATATAACCAGAAGATTGCATCTTCGGCAAGAAAGCTTGACCACTGAAAACCTCTTTGCCTCATTCGAAGAGCCATTCCATTACGGGTTAAATCAGTGCTATCAGGTTTAAAATTTGCATTGAATTCATCATCACTCTGATCGTCAGCTTCGAAAAAAGATTCCTGATCTGCATTTTGTATTCCTCTCCCAAAATATCCAAACCATTGTGTAACCCCATTTTCATCTTTCCAGAATTTCGCAACGGGATCATTCCATCCTTCAATTGGCCAGGATTTTGGAAGATGACTCATTGCAACTGATGGATAATTTGGGTTTCTAAAACCCGGGACAGGGTTCCATCCCCAGAAGTGCCCATCAATTGGACTCCTTTCATTAAATTGACCATTTCGCGGTCCTCTTGAAATAACAACTGATTGTAAAGTATCATTATTGTTACGATTATTAATAAATTCAACACCTATTAAAGGAATACAATCTCCAATATAATTTTCACCAGAACCCAGAGGCCATTCTCCGCGAATATCTACGCCTGTATTTGCCCCTGCTATCTGCCCATCATTATAAAAACTTATAGCTGCCCTGTTACCAGTGTGATAACCAATAGTAAGTAGACTCGGATCACCATGTTGGCCGAAAAGACTTATCGAAGCAAGCAATATTAAGATTATAAATAAATTCTTCATAATTACCTTATCTATATTAAAAGTTGAAGGCTAACCCTAATTCAACTCTCCTTGGTTCTGAAAAGTAAGTTGGGTCAGTATACAGTTCATTTAATGAATTACTATATAACACAGGATTAATTCTTTGAGCTTCAAGTTTTGCAAAAGTAAAGAAAGGATCGCCTGAATCGGTATATACATTAACAGGATTATTAAAGTCGAATAAATTGAATACCCTAACAAAAAAACTTAATACAGTTGACGAAATTTCAATATCCTTATAAACACGGAGATCTACATTAAAAATAGTTGGCTTTTCATCACTGTTTTTAGGAAAAGCATTTTGAGTTACGTTTGTATTTTTATTTACTGCCGGGGTATATGGCTGTCCTGAGAATACATTTCCAATAAGAGAGAAGCCCCAATCTTTTGGTACAGAATATGCAATAGAAATATTCAGTGTGTGGGTTTGGTCCCAATTCAATGGTGCGATAAATGTTTCTGGTAAAGCCCCACCAAGAACTGCATTTCTTGCATCTGCGGGATCTGAGGAATTTCCTTTTGTATCTGAGTATGTGTAATCAATATATGTAGCTAACCCACCTGAAAATCTTTTTTGAAATTTAATGATGAATCCTCTTGAAGAACCAAAATCAGAATTTGCATATTGACTGTATGTTTGAGCACCACCAAACACCGTAACATCCCGGGTTTGTGTACCAGTTAAATTCCGAAAGTCTTCAAAAAACATAGTTACATCAACTGCCATATCGTCACCTATTTGCTGTTGTAACCCTATTTCCCCTTTAACTGTTGTTTGAGGGTTAAGATCTGCATTTCCAAACAAACCTGCATTACCGGAATTCACACCTAATTTAAATTTAGGATTCTCATAAAGATATTCATATCTCGGTAACTGAAGAAAATGTCCATATGAAAAATGAACTACACCATTAGCAGAAATAGGAAATGCGAGTCCTATTCTTGGACTAATTTTTAGTTTAGACTTTGCATCTTTATACCAGTATTGTTCACGCATAGCGACTGTTTTAGTAGCTTCACCTTGATCCTGAACTCCATTTCCGTTTGTATCATCAAACCTATTATTTGGTTTTAAGGGATTATAAATGTTCGGGTCTGTCGGATCAACTAATACAACTCCATCAGGTTGAAAATAATCCACCCTTACTCCCAAATTAAATATGAGATTAAAAGCTTCAAGCTTTGACTGTACATATGCTGCAGCTTCAACGGGTTCGTGAAGATAGGTATCATAATCGGTTGTGGTAATAGAAGGAATTGTAACATTATATGGAGTTACAACCTGACCATTTGCGTCTACCATCGGAACAAGGTTAATATTTTTCAGATAGATTCTGTTCTTCTTAAAGTCTCCACCAAACTGCACATTCAATTCCTGATTTAATTGTGTAGTCCAATCTAATTTAACTCCATAAGTTCCCGTATTCCTTGTAAACCTGTTATTGTTTGTTCCCCCAATATTAAAACTATAAGGAGGAGTAATTACAGTAGAATTATTCTCATAATTTGTTGGCTTGTTTGGATTTCCGGTATATATATCCTCAAATAAGTATTGTCGGTAATCTTTGAATGAATAACTTAAATTCAGAGTATAAAATGTATTGGAAGAAAGTGCATGATTAATAGCAAATATGTTGGTGTAAGATTTGTTAAATCTTTGCAAATTATTATCCGGTGTAAGCTTATTGGGATGATCGTAATCAAAATAATTTCTTTTATCAAGTATATAGTTATAACTTACTTTGAACCCCTGAAATGCTTGCCAGGAAACTTTTCCTTGTCCATAAAATTTTTCGTCCTGATTCATTGAAACATATGATCCGTCACCGTGACTATTAATTAAAAATTGTTGGGTATTGGGATCTTCCACTGCTCTATCACTTATTAAAAAAACTCTACGACCATACAAAGAACCTGAATTAAAATAGTATCGCCCATTTAAATAAAAATATAGATTGTCTTTAAGTACTGGTCCGCTTAAACTTCCATCAAAATTACGAATTGCAACTGGATTGACATTATCGATATTTTCAAAAATATCCGTACGTGTTGAGAGATAATCTCCTGAATAAACCTGAATGTTACCGTTGAAATCATTACTCCCATCTTTAGTAACAAGATTGACTACACCTGAAAGCGCCTGACCATATTCTGCATTGAAAGCCCCGCTGATAACCTGCAATTCCTGAACAGCATTTTGATTTACATTTACCAGGTTACTGCCATCATAAACATCTGTAACGGAAACCCCGTCAATTTGATAAGCGACCTGGTTGCTTCTTCCACCGCGAATATGTATTTGACCGCCGGGAGAGATCACAATTCCCGCTTGAAGTTTTAATACATCCTGTATTTCTGTAACCGGTAATTGCGAGATAACATCATCTCCAATAATGGAAGCACTTGAAGTAAGGTCCATTCTTACCAATGGTTTCTCAGCAACAACGACAACATCTTCTCCCAACTCTAAAGTGGCCTCAGAAAGCTGGAAGTCAATAGTTGTGGTCAGGTCAATCGAAACCTTAACATTTTTAGTTAATACGGAATTATATCCAATTGCCGAAGCCTTTACGTTATAAACGCCCGGTGGAATGTTAATTATAGAATAGTATCCATCTATATCCGAGGCAGCTCCCAGTGTGGTTCCCATAATAACAACATTCACAAATGGTAGAGGTTCTCCACTCCCAGAATCTGTCACCCTTCCGGCAAGTCTTCCTGTTGTTCCGGCAAAAGAAAAATGTGCTATTATAAAAAATAAAATTAGACTCAATCGAAAAAATATTTTCATAAATAACTCCTTTTTACAATCTCTTGAGAGCTATGAATTTCTAATATGATTTTTATTTTTCACCTGACAATTCTTCGAATCAACCGATTATCATCATTTGTCTTTAAAATTATATTAAACCCGATAATTGCTATTTGAATTTCTGATAAGATGACCGAATTAGAAATAGATTTTCTTTGACTGAATTTTATTAGAATATGAAGATTAGAATTCATTGAAATATTATTCAAAATAAAATTTACAATACTATACGCTTCAATGAAAAAATTTCTTATCAGAATAATGAAGGCTTATTTGGAATTTAGATAAATTGACATTTAGGAATGTTGTATCAATTTTTCTATAAAGACTTCTTTCTCTGATTAAACTTTGTTAATAATTTCTCAAAACAATTTTTGTTTTGAAATCCTGATTTATTTATTTGGCTTGCCCTCTGTAAAGTTACAGAAGTAAATAAACATATTTTTAGGATGTTTTAAATATCTCCTGCATTCTGAATTCCGAATTTATGAAAAGATTTTTAATATACAATTACCCGGGGCAGATATTTCTTCGCACAATATTTGTTATTGCACACCTAAATAATTTAGGTTGGCCTTTAAGGATTTTAATTTTATTTGTAATAATCTTTTAATAATATTTTCCCCCACTTTGCCGGAACCTTGAACTCCAACAGGTTGTTTTTAACCTCAATGATTGGAGATTCATTCAGCAGATCTTTATAATATTCCCGATGGTTAGTTTTAAGGTTAATCGTTTGTGTATTATCCCCCTTATTAATTGCAACAATAATTTCTTTTTCTCCAAGTGTTCTGGAATAAACATATATCCCTGAATCATCATCAATAAATATTGATTTAAAATTTCCAACCTGGAGTTCTTCGTGTTCGTTTCTTATTTGAATCAGTTTTTTATAAAACTGGAAAAGTTCTTTATTAATTATTACACTATCTGCAGGTCTAAATCTTTCCTGATCTGGGAATGTTTCTTCAGGTTCATATTCAATGTCATCCCAAACCATTGGCTTTCTGCAATCAGGATCGTTTGCACCCCACATTCCAACCTCATCGCCATAATAAATATATGGAGCTCCGATGTAAGTCAGTTGAAAAATCAACATCAGCTTTAATCTGTTATAATCATCTTCTGTTGGCTCACGAGTTCTATAATTAGTATTTGAGCCTTTTGTCAGGTTGAATGATTTTCCCCAATCTCTTATTTTATATTTATCCCGGTTTACAATTTGAGAAACTATCCTTTGAGTATCGTGGCTTCCTAAAAGATTTTGCTGTACAAAATTTATTTCATTATCAAATCCGTCCCTTAACTGTTGAAGCAATGAATCAAATTTTGAAACCGAGATCGCTGCAGTATCATCAACAAAGAATTCAGAGCATGCAAAATAGAAATTGTAATTCATCACTGCGTCAAATTCATCACCCAGCAGGTAAGGTTTAATCACATCAATACTATCGATAACTTCTGCGGTAAGATATGCTTCCGGATTAATTGACTTTACAAGTTTTCTCCAGTCATTCCAGAATGAATGTTGAATACAATATGCTACATCAAGTCTCCAACCATCAATTCCGTCTGAAGGATTACCGTCTCCATCCGGATCCATCCATCTATGAGTAATATTAAAAATATATTCCCTGGGACCTTTAACTATTCCGTTTTCATCTTCTTTTAATTCCGGTAACTCTTTCACATCAAACCATCCCTCATATTTAAACTCAGTTCCTTTCGCCGAATCCTTAAATGATTTTATGGAAAACCAATCTTTGTATTTTGATTGTTCTTGGTTTTTAACAACATCTCTGAAAGCCCAGCTATTAATTCCCATATGATTAAACACACCGTCAATTATTATTTTTATTCCACGGTTATGCGTTTCGTTAATCAATCTTAAAAATAATTTATCTGCAGATGTCCAAACCCAGGTTTCAGAATCTCCGGGATTTTCTTTTTGCATTAATAATCTGTCTTCACCTGGTTCGGGTCCGAAATTCGGATCAATATGATGATATGTTGCAGCATCATATTTGTGAGAAGAGGGAGCCTCAAAAACCGGATTAAGATAAATTGCCCCTATTCCAAGGTCTTTAAGGAAATCAAGCTTTTCAATTATTCCTTGCAAATCACCACCATATCTTCTTCGCTGAATATTGTACCAAATATCTTTTCCATTCTTCTTTTCATAATCCTGAAGTTTGTACCAGTCAGAATTCCAGGGATGAACTTGCCATGGTGAAGTAATGTCATTTGGATAACTTCCAGCAAGAGTTTCTAAAGTAGGGTCATTCGATTTATCACCGTTACGAAATCTTTCAGGAAATATCTGGTACCAAACTACCCTTTTTGCCCATTCAGGAACTGATACTTTTTTAGATTCAAAAGAATTTTTAGTAGAACTGTTTTTAACCATACTTTTCTCTTGGGCCGATGAATAAAAATTAATTAAAAAAGAAAATGTTATTAAAAAAAATACAGGTATTCTTTTTTTCATTTTTAACTTAATTTATAAAAGGTATGAATTAATTCGAATTGAATTTAGTAAAGAAATATATGATGAGATAATTGAGGTGAACTGATTAAATACTAAAAATCTTTCAGTCTATTACTTGAATTCCTGCCTGTATTCCACCATTCCTCCAAGAACATTTTTAGCATTAAATCCATGCTGCATTAAAAACATAGTAGCAATATGTGATCTGTGACCAGTTCTGCATATAACTGCAATTTCTCTATTTTTATAAGCATCAAGCTCATCGACTCTTTTTTCTAATTCCTGGACAGGAATGTTAATTACTTTGTCAAGTTTGCCTAGTGGGCCAACCAACTCTTCAGGTGTTCTAACATCCAGTATAATTAAAGTTGAATCTGACTTCATTTTTTCTTTAAGATCAGAGACACTTAATGTTGATTCATCATTTTGAGCAAAACTGTTCACGTACATAATCAAAAGGATAATATTTATAATTAAAAATTTCATTTGTAAGTAATATAATAATTAATTTAATCCGCAAAAACCCGAAGAACAACCACCTGAGCCGGCGGATTCACCAACACCGCAAGAACCATCGGAACAACCTTCGGAACTATAACTTGAAGATCCGGATACTGAAGCACTAAAGGCTGAGAAAAGTTTTTTGTTTTCAACTGAATTACATTTCGGACAGGTTATTTCGTTTTCATTGTTCTGGGTTTTGTGTAAAACTTCAAACCGGGTTTCACATTTCTCACATTTATATTCAAATATTGGCATTTGATCTCCTCTGATTAAATTTTATTCATCAAGATTTAAAAATTTCATTAATCTTGAATGAGCATCTTTTGGAATTTCAACATTGTACTTGCGATAACAGTCAATGGTTATTTCCACCGTTTTAAAATAGTTTGAACATCCTGTGCATTCATTTATATGTTTTTTAATTTCAACACATTTATCCGAGTTTAAATCTTCACCTAAACTTTCACAGATGTACTGCATAACTTCCTTACAGTTTACTTTTTCACTCATCTGCTGAATGCCTCATTAATTTCTTTTCTTAAAAATGCTCTTGCCCGATGAAGCCTGGATTTAACAGCTGGCACAGACAGCTCAGCGGTTTTTGCAGTTTCTTCTGTTGAAAGCCCTTCAACATCTCTTAAAAGAAAAACCATCCTGTATTCCGGTGATAATTTTTGAATTGCTTCATCAAGTATGTTCTTTAATTCCTGGTTTTCAGTATCTTTATATGGAATCTTGCTCCAATCAGCAGTGTATTTATCTTCGTATAAATCATTATCATTTTCTAACGGAACAAAACTTTTGTTCTTTAATTTCCTGGCAAGCATAAGACAATGATTTGAAACAATCCTATAAAGCCAGGTCGAAAGTTTAGAATTTCCGTCAAATTGATGCAGGGATTTTATCATACTATAAAAAGTTTCCTGCATTATATGTTCAGCTTTATTCCTATCCCTGCAAATCTTGAAAGAAAAGTTATAAACAGTCTGTTCATAAAGTTTTACAAGTTCACTGAGGGCTATTTTATCGCCGTTTTGAGCTTTAGAGATTAACTCTTTTTCTTCCATTGAGTGGGATGCGATAGTTAAAAAATGGATTCAGAAGACACTTTTCAATTCTGAATATTAATCATAACTTAATAATCCACTTGGTATTATTTTTGTCTACCAAGTATATTTACGATAATTGCTTAATATCAAAGACCAAATATAATTATAAAATGCTGCAAAATAGGACTGCACAAGACTTAAAATCGAACAAATTATTTTCCGGTATCAAGGAAACTCTTGTTAGCTCAATTTTCAATCCTAAGAAATTTGTTCAATATGGAGACGGAAATGTAATTTACAAAACCGGCGATCCAGGAACATGTGTTTACCTCATCTTGCGTGGGGATGTTAAAATCAAATATTCTAACTCAAATTATATTAGTAATAAAGGATTAAACCAGTTCTTTGGCGAAAAAGAGATTATAGAAGATACAAAAAGAATTTCTTCTGCTGTTGCAAACAGGAATACTATCCTTTATATGCTAGATAAAAATCTATTCAAAAGATTGTTTTCAAATTATTCTGAGGTTAAAAAAAATGTAATGGATTTCGGGGAAATTGAAATACCTGAAGTTCAGGTTGAACAAAAAGTAAATCTTAAAATAAGTGAAAGGACTAAACCGGTTAGCTTTACGGCAGTGAGTCCAAATAAAAAGAAAGAGATACCGGAAACTGATCAGTCTAAAAATAATGATCAATTCGACATTACACCCTCATCAGAAATTGTAGAAATTGAGGAAGATGAGGATCAGAAAATAGATGATCCGAATTTAAAGGAGGAATTATTAGACGATCCGGAAGATTTTAAAAACTGGAAGTTTAAAGAAGATGAGAGTCTGTCAAATCAAGCCAAACCGGAACCTATTCAGGAATCAATTCCTGATCCTGAGCCTGTACTGGAAGCTATTACTGTACCTGAAGAAGAAAGTGAAATTGATGAACCCTTAATCGTTGAAACAACCCAGGAAGAGAAGTCAGAAGAGGTAGAGTTTGAGCGGGAGAATTTTCGAAAAATTTTAGCTTGCATCGGGGTTTTGCATCAGGGTCTCAGTTTGTTTGAAACAACTCAATCAATAACACGTGCATTAAAAGAATTGACATTTTCTGAAAGTGCAGAGGTTTATCTTGTAAACGAATCAGCATTAGAGATGAAGAAATTCAAAATTTCTGAAGAATCTTTTACAGAGGAAAAATTTAATACTTCCGAAGGACTCACAGGCAGTTGTTTGCTTCAGAAGAAAGTTATTAATCTGGAGAGACCTACGGAAGATTCAAGGTTTATAAACACAATAGATCAACCAGGAGTTGCCAGGATAAAAAGAATTTTGTACTTCCCGGTTGTTAATGAAGCAGGAGATACAATTGCAGTAATTCAATTGGGACGTGAGAATAAGAAATTTGGAGATAACGAAATTGCAAACCTGAATATCGTTTCGAAGCAAATTGAAACTGCCATTACACGATCTCAAAGACTACAACAGGTTTTTGCTGATGAGAGAAGGGTTACCATAGGCAACTTGTCTCATACAATTATAAACGAAATCCAATCACCAATTAATATCATTAATAATTATGTTGACATTTTGCACAAGAAATCTTTGCCGGAAGGTGCAGACGATGTAATAAGAATGCTGCAAAAACAGGCAAACTCTGTTGAAGATTTACTGATTGCTCTATTCGAACATATTAGGAATGAAATAAAAGTAGAATTACGAGATATTCATTTTAATGAGTTTATTGATGATGTACTTGAACTGATAAGTGAGTTTTGTGAATCAAAAGAAATTAAACTTTTCAAAAAAGTTGGTGATGGAACAATCGTTAGTATTGATCGTGGTAAACTTTATACTGCTATTTACCAGATAATAAGACAATTCAGTGAACAGGTGGGCAAAGGAGGAAAAATTTATCTTAGTAGTGACCTTGTGGACAATTCAATTGTCCTGCTTATGAAGAATGAACCATCCGGTTTTATCAAAGGATCAATCAACAAACTTCTCGAAAAATCATTCACCGGCGAATATGGGAATGACTCTAATTCTGAATTTAGTATTGCCCGGAAAATTGTAGAGGTACATGGTGGCAGTTTCGAAATTCAATTCATAAAAGGTGAAGGAACAATTATAACGATAACACTGCCAGGGAAAAAATTTTAGACTGAGTTTTCCGTTTCAATTTATTTACCTGATTTTTTTAGCCTCACTAATGACTACAAAACTAATTACTGTCCTTGGTCCAACTGCCACCGGCAAAACATCAATTGCTGCAAAATTAGCTGAAGAATTATCCGGTGAAATAATTTCGGCAGACTCAAGACAGGTTTACCGTCAAATGAACATTGGGACAGGAAAGGACCTGGAAGAGTTTAATAGCAGGAGAATCAATTATCATCTTATTGATATCGTTGAACCTACAGAAGAATACAATCTTTTTAGATTTAAAAATGATTTCTATTCTGCCTTCGAAGAAATCATTTCGAAAAAGAAACAACCAATAATGGTTGGGGGAACAGGGTTGTATCTTAGTTCAGTCCTTCAGAATTACGATCTTCAGAAAGCAGGCAAAGATAACTTTGAGTTTGAGAAGTTGAATAATCTATCAAGTGAAGAATTACAGAAAATATTATTGGATTTGCATCCTATTCAACACAACACGACTGATTTAATAGACAAGAATAGATTAATCAAAGCAATTCAAATTACTAAAACTTCCGGACAAAAAATTTCTTCGTCAAAATATCCTGATGTAAATTCTATAAATATTGGGATTACAACGAGTCGTGACGAAATAAAAAAACGAATTACAAAACGATTAAAACACCGGCTTGAGAATGGAATGATAGAGGAAGTTGAATCAATTTTAAAAGTTATTGATCATCAAAAACTTCAATTTTTCGGACTCGAATACAAATACGTTTCACTTCACCTGCTTGGAGAATTGAACTACAATGATATGTTTCAGAAGTTGAACAGTGCAATTCACAACTTTGCAAAAAGACAAATGACATGGTTCAGAAAAATGGAAAAGGAAGGCATAAAAATTATTTGGTTCGAACCTGAAGAATATAAAAGGATTAAAGATTATTTAGAATCGAAATTGAAAAATTAGTTTTAATAAATGAACAACATTTTAACAACAGCTGAATTAGAATCATCCTTAATCAGTAAAGTTGAGTGGTTAAAAAAGGAAGGCATTAATAATGTTGTCGTTATACCTGCAATTAAAGAATATCAAAATATAAAACTTCTCCTTAAATCACTTCTGTTGCTAGACGACTTTTATTTACATGAAACTGTTTTTTTATTTGTGATTAATAATTCCGATAATACAACTCAGGAAATAAGAGAAGATAACTCAAAATCACTTCAGTTTTTAAGAGAAATTATTTGTAAGAAAACAGCGGATTCATTCGCTCAACAAATTATCAATTCAAAATTAATTCTTGCTTTAGTCGATGCTGCATCTCCGGGCAAAGAAATCCCCGATAAAATTGCTGGTGTTGGTGCAGCCAGAAAAACCGGCATGGATCTTTCGCTCACTTTGTTTGATTACAAAAATTCGTCAAAGAAAATAATAATTTGTCTTGATGCTGATTGTACCGTCGATAGAAATTATCTTACTGTTATAAAAAAATCTTTTACCGGGAATAATATTGATGTAGCTGTAATCGATTATCAACATAAAATTTTCAGCGAATTTGATAATGAGAAAGCAATTACCTGGTATGAAATCTTTCTGCGTTATTATTCTTTCGGATTAGCCTATGCAAACTCACCCTATTCATTTCATACAATCGGGTCGACAATTGTGTGTACTGATAATGCCTACAAAAAGGTCGGCGGAATGAACACGAAGGAAGCTGCTGAGGATTTTTATTTCCTTCAAAAGCTTGCAAAACAATTTAGGGTCTATCGAACTTACAAAACAATAGTTTATCCTTCAGCCAGAGAATCGTGGAGAGTTCCTTTTGGAACCGGCAGGAGTATTTCCGATTTTACGAGGTCAATAAAAAATAATTTTCTTCTTTATGATCCTAATATTTTTGAAATATTAAAAGATTGGCTGCAATTATTTCAGGAATCAGGATTTGAGTCTCCACAGAATCTTTTTGTAAAAACTAACTCTATACATCCCGGATTAAGTAAATTCCTGGAACAAAGAAAATTTGAAAGCAGTTGGCAAAATATTCTGGACAACAGCAAAACAATTGGACAACTTAATAAACAGAAAAATAATTGGTTCGATGCCTTTAAAACTCTCAAGCTGGTTCATTATCTTCGTGATAATTATTTTCCTTCAATAAATATGTTTGAAGCAATAGATTACTTTGTTGACAAACTTAATTATCCATCAATTTTACATAATGAAGATAAACCTGATCTGATAATTCAAAAAGAGTATTTAGAATTTCTGAAAGAAGCAGAGAAAAACCTGTTACTTCAATTCAATAAAAATTTAGTAATCGGATAAAACCAAATGATAAAAAAATCCGACCAGGAACAAATCCAGAATTATTTATTTGATGCATCAAACACAAAAGGTTTTTGTGATTCGGTTTTCTTTCCTGAAAATGAAGCAGATGTTAAAGAAATTTTTAAAGAGTCATCAGGAAGTAAAATACCAGTTACAATCAGCGGAAACAGAACCGGGTTAACAGGTGCGGCAGTTCCTTTTGGCGGAAATGTTGTTTCGACAGAAAAGTTGAACAAAATTTTAGAACTCAATGAAGGCTTTGTAATTGTTGAACCAGGTGTTATTCTTTCTGATTTGCAGAAATTTTTAAATGAGAAAGAATTGTTCTATCCGCCGGATCCGACTGAAACAAGCTGCTTTATTGGCGGAACTGTGGCTACAAATGCTTCAGGTGCAAGAACTTTCAAATATGGTGCGACAAGAAATTTTATTCACTCTCTTGAAATTGTACTTGCAAACGGAGACAAATTAAATCTTGAACGTGGAAGGGTTTTTGCAAAAAATAACTTGTTTGAGCTAACCGATGAATCAGGACTTAAATATAATTTTCGAATTCCGGATATTGAGATGCCTTCAACAAAAAATGCTGCCGGGTATTTTTGCAAACCAAATATGGATGCAATCGATTTGTTTATCGGCTCAGAAGGAACACTTGGTACAATTACCAAAGTAGGTTTGAAAGTTCTGAAAGCTCCTGAAACTATAATATCGAGTGTTGTATTTTTTAAAACTGAAGAAGATGCATTAGAATTTGTGAATGAAGCGAGAATAAATTCATTTGCTTCAAAAGAAAATTCCGATGAAAATTCTGTAAATGCACTTGCACTGGAATTTTTCGATGAAATCGCATTAAGATTTCTGCAAAATCATTTTAATAAAATTCCTTCTAGTGCGAAAGCAGCTATATGGTTTGAACAGGATTGCAAAATAAATCTGCAGGAAAACATTCTTGATAAATGGATAAAATTAATTTCGGATCATAACGGTGATCTGGATAATTCCTGGTTTGCACTAACACAAAAAGAATTTGATGAAATTGTTAGTTTCCGGCATGCAATCTCTGAGAAGGTGAATGAATTTATTTACCAGCACAACTTCCGCAAGCTGGGAACCGATGTTGCAGTGCCGGATAAAAAATTTCCTGCTTTTTATGAAGCCATAAAAAATATTGTAAGGGAACAGAAATTAGAATTCGTAGCTTATGGGCATATCGGGAATTCACATATTCACTTAAATATGCTTCCCAAAACAGATGAGGAATTTGAAACCGGCAAGAAAGTTTACAGAGAAATTTGTCTTTTAGCACTTTCGCAGGGAGGAACTTTTTCTGCCGAGCATGGTGTTGGCAAAAACAAAACAGATTATTTATTAAGTATGTACGGTGAAGAAAATATTCATAAGATGAAAGAAATGAAAAAAGTTTTTGACCCCGAAATGATTTTGTGCAGAGGGAATTTGTTTAGTTACGGTTGAAATAGTCTTTAGAGAATTAATTGTTTAGATTTCCGAACAGTTGCCAATCAGCAGGCCTTTAACAAAAATTAACGCACTTTTCTCCAAAGCTATCTTGATTTTCCAAATTAATTTTTGTTAGTTGCCCATAGCAATTGCACAAGGGTACAAGGGTAGAAAGGTGGTTGACTGCATAGCACATTTCTCTTCTTTAAGCTATAAGAAGCTTTTATTCCATTACAATAAAATGTTTCGTACTAAAAAACTCTTCTCTTATTATACAATTCTGAACGGACAATGAGGTATCGAATGAAAAAACTAATTACAATTATCATATTTCTAACGCTTAATCTCTCAGCCCAAAACCGCTGGTTCTCAATGCCCTCATTCTGGGAAGTTGGCGGACCAGGTATGGCATTTAACATAGAAGCCTTTGATATGAATAAGGACAGCCATCTTGATGTTGTTGTTGGCAATTGGAACGACACTTACGTTTATTACGGTGGCTATGGGATACTTGATGACACAGTTGATGTAACCTACATAGGCAGAATGCTTGCAGTATGTGATTACAACGGCGATGGGGTTGATGATATGATAGCAATGCACTTTACAAATTTTGACAGCAGCAGGTTTGACTATGACGGAGAAATATTATTTTACTGGGGAAGCGATACAACAGAACTTGCAATAGATACAATTGTTGATTACTCAATTCCATTACCTACTTTATACCCTACTTTTGAAAGATTTACTCAAGGGTATTTTACAGTAGGAATACAAAAAGGGGATTTGAATGGAGATGGGAAGTCTGATCTTGTTTTCAGTTCGACAAGCTCTGCTGATTCAGGTTATATCCGGTCAAAAGGAAAGATATATTTATATTTAGGAAAAGCAACTCCTACTGATACTGCAGATTATGTTTTAAAAGGACAAAATAATTCAGCGTTCATCGGGGATTTTGTTCAGGTAGGAAATATAAATGGGGATAGTTATGATGACCTTCTATTTAGTTCTAATCAACCAAGAACTGTAGGTGTTAGGTATGACAGTATAAATTATCTCCATATATTCTATGGTTCGGAAAACTTTTCTGCAATAGAGGGAAATGAATCTGAATTATATTCGTCCTTTGTAAACCCCCCGGATAGTACAGCGGGATGGTTCATTAGATGGTTTTCTGTTGACGACATAAATGCAGACGGAACAGGGGATCTTGTTGTAGGAAGATCTTCTTATAATTTTCCTCATGTAAGCACTGTTCACTATGGAAGTACAAGTGGAATAGATACAATACCATCCTTTACATTTATCCAGGATACTACCAACCCATCCTTCTTCAGTGCAGGAGGAGTAACACAAAATATAGGTGATTATAATATGGACGGGTATGATGATTTTATAATGTCGCCCGCAGGATACCAGCAGTTTGCACTCCATTTCGGTACTCCTTATCCAAACAATATTAATCGATACGGTGCAAGAGGTTATTCAAATGGCGGTGATGTATTTCCCCGAAAGGGAGTAAATATGGGTGATCAGACAAATGATAGTGTAAATGATATTGCAGTTATTGGGGGCGGTTATGTTCTTATGATGTATGGACAAGACATACCAACAGATGTAAAAGAAGAAACATTGCAGCAGCCAGAAGAGTTTAAATTATACCAAAACTTCCCTAACCCATTTAATCCAGCTACCAGTATACAATATGCAATAGGCAGTAAGCAATTGATTACTCTCAAGATTTATGACATACTCGGGAATGAGATTGTAACATTAATCAATGAGATTCAATCTCCCGGGGAATATACAATTGAATTCAATGCGGACAAATATAAACTTAGTTCAGGGACATATTTCTATAAACTAAAAACGGAAGGAGGTGAAATAACAAGAAAAATGTTGTTCTTAAAGTAGCAACTGAATTTTATTAGAATACTAAATGGTGTAACAATGAAAAAACTAATTACAATTATCATATTTCTAACGCTTAATCTCTCAGCCCAAAACCGCTGGTTTTCTATGCCCTCATTCTGGGAAGTAGGCGGACCGGGAATGGCATTTAATATAGAAGCCTTTGATATGAACAAGGACAGCCACCTTGATGTGGTTGTTGGCAACTGGAACAATACTTACGTTTACTTCGGCGGCTACGGAATACTTGATGATACAGTTGATGTAACCTATACAGGCAGAATGCTTGCAGTGTGCGACTACAATGGTGATGGTTTTGATGATATGATAGCAATGCACTTTACAAACTTTGACAGCAGCAGGTTTGATTATGACGGCGAGATATTATTTTACTGGGGAAGCGACACAACGGAGTTAGCAATAGATACAGTAGCAGGTTATTCAATTCCTTTACCAACGTTGTACCCAACAATAGAAAGCTTTACTGTTGGATTAGATAAAGTAGGAATTGAAAAAGGAGATTTAAATGGAGATGGAAAATGTGATCTTGTTTTCAACTCCTATGAATATAGAAATCCAAATCCCGAAGTAAAGGTTGGGGGTATATATGTATATATGGGGAAAGAGATGCCAACTGATACGGCAGATTTTTTTGTAAGTGGGAAGTATATACCTGGGCAGATTCTTCAAGAATATTATGGACATTTTTTTCAAATAGGCAATATAAATGGGGATTCTTTTGATGATCTTCTGATAAGTTCTGGAATAAGAACGTTGCCATTTAATCCCAAGGATAGTTTAGATGTACTTCAAATATATTATGGAAAAGATAATTTTATATGTTATGAAGGTGCAGAAGAGGTTAGATATGAATCCCGGGTTAATCCACAAAACAATTGGGCAGACTGGTTTGTACGAAGTTTCTCTGTTGATGATATAAATGCCGATGGAACTGATGATCTTGTAGTCGGCAGATCATCTTATAATTATCCTGAGAGAACCACAATCCACTATGGAAGCATAACCGGGATAGACACAATCCCATCATTTATATTTATCCAGGACACAACCAACCCATTTTTCTGGAGTGCGGGAGGAGTAACACAGAATATAGGCGATTATAATATGGATGGTTATGACGATTTTATAATGTCACCGGCAGGCTACCAGCAGTTCGCACTACACTTCGGAACACCTTACCCAAACAACATTAATCGCTACGGTGCAAGAGGATACTCAAACGCAAACGGTGTTTTTCCCGAAAAAGGAGTTAATATGGGAAATCAAACTAATGATGGAGTAAATGATATTGCTGTAATCTCGAATGCTGTTTCAAAGAACAGAAATGGTTATATACTTATGCTCTATGGACAAAACATTCCCACGGATGTAGAAATTTTAAAAGAACAACCAGAAGATTTTTATCTTAACCAAAACTATCCTAACCCCTTCAATCCCTCAACTGTAATAGATTTTCAAATAACAACAACGGCAAATGTAAAACTGATTATTTATGATTCTTTAGGAAAAGAAATTGATACTCTAATAAATGATGAACTCCCTGCTGGTAATCATCAAGTAGAATTTGATGCATCTAAATACAACTTAAGCAGCGGAGTTTACTTTTGTAAATTAAAAGTGAAAGGAGGTGGTTCATCAACAATTAAAATAGTTTTTCTTAAATAAAAAATTTTTCCCAACATTTCCGAAAGGGGCACATATGAAAAGGACATTTTTATTTTACTTGTTTGTTTTCTCTTCTATCCTTCTTGCCCAGCCGCAGGATAAGTTTATAATAGGTGTTGACTGGGCTAACCCGGGATGCCCGGCTTATAACTACTATGGCAATTTTCAGCCATTGTCACCGGAATACTGGGACACATTAAAATCACTGGGAGTAAACACTGCATCGCTTTACATTGCGATGAACCAGCCCAACGGAATTGACAAAATTAATGCAGAGCTGTTAAAGGCAGATGCTGAAGATATATCTGTCTTCCTGTGGCCTATTGACGTATGGGATTATTTTCCCGATACCGAGATACCCACAAGATGGATGTACCAGGTAGAAGATGATTATGATTTCGGTTCTCATATTTCCGGGCAAAGCTTTCGTCATGCTGAAGCAGAACCACACTGGAGCCAGGTAAAAGTTGATGAAAATGCCCCAAACTATTGGGAACTTAGATTTGGGATTAATCAGCTTGGTTACATAGCTGAGGATGTTATTGACGATGACTTGCAGCCGGATGGAACAAATTATTATGTGAGGTTAAAATTAAGGAAAACAAGTACCACAAGTACCCACACTCCAATTTTGGAAGTAAGAATTTATAACAAAACAGACCCCGGCTACCCCAACTCAGACCCGATATGGAATGAAGCAATTTATACCGATGAATTAAATCAAAATGAATGGACTGAAAAATATCTTCCCCGGCATTTTTCAAAGCTTCCACAGCACCTTACGATTATGTTGAAGGAGCAGATAACCAGGTGTGGGTTGACTCTTTAGGTTTATTAGGGGTAGATAATTTTTTGCTTACTACCGAAACTTATACTCCGTATGAGATGAAAATTTATTGGTACGGAACTGTAAGTTGTGATTTAGATTATCTTATAATTGAAGATCAAACTTCTTACAATGAATTTAACGGGGTTTATGATTATCGCTTGAGCCAGGTTGTTAATGAATTTGGGGATCATCCCGGTCTCGCTAATATTAAGGTTTGTGATGAAGCGACAGTGAATCAACTTTTATTTGTCCGGTATAAAAAGCAGAAAATAGACACATATTTGTCGGGCACAGGTAATGAAATGAAGGTTGCACTTTCGTTTCATCCGCCGAATTGGTCGCCTTTAAAAGTTTCTTCACCCCAACAATTTCTTGCACAAACTCAAATGGATGTGTTATTCTCTGATATATATCCAATATATTTGAACCTGGAGATACCGGGTGATCCAAATTATTTAAATGCAGTCCAGGGTGTATTTAATACCGGGTTGAATAATTTTCTTGAAGGAGAAATCAATATAGCAGACAGGTTCGAAAAACCTTTCTGGTTTGTTCCCCAAGTCCACGAGTGGGATAGACCTGGAGCTGAGTGGCTAAGAGAACCAAGCGCTTATGAAATCAGGGCTATGGCAAATCTTGGTGTTTGCTATGGAGCAAAGGGGATGTACTATTTTATGTATTCACAGCCAAACGATGGTACTATTATCGCTGGAGTGACCTTGTTGGATGACGATGATATTAATACTCCAATACCACGTTATAAAGATTACTATCAGTTCGATAAATGGAAAACAGTAAAAGACTTAAATCAAAAACTAACTGCAATCGGTAATGAGCTCATTACATTAACATGGCAAAACAGTGTTTATATTCACGATGGCACTCAACCCGCAAATTCATATATAACGAATATTGAATCAGTTCAAGATATTCCGGCTAACACATATATTCAGTTAGGGTTATTTAAATCTACTGATAACCTGAACGATCAAAACTTAGAACACTATTTCATTGTAAATCGAAGAACAGATGAGAACGATGATAGGGATATCGAAGTTCAGTATGATAAATCGGGATCAAATCCGAATAATTTCTATAACTGGACAGTAAAAGAAGTTGGCACAACTAATTATTGGAGCAGTGCAAGCCCAACTAATCAATTTACAACTACCTACGAACCTGGAGATGGCAAGTTATTTAAGCTTCAGCCAACCGTAATAGGCGGCGGAGATTTACTTCATAACGAAACCATAAGCAGCGATATAGAGCTTCACGGAGATTTAATAATAAAGAATGGTAATGTTCTAACTGTCAATGCAAACTATCATTGTTATGGAAACATCATCCTTCAGGGCAACTATTCAAAAATAAAAACTACTAATGGTAACGGTAAAATATATTTTCACGATGGTGCGGGAATAATTGTCGTAGATAAAGCTTTAATACTGAGTGAACATACAAACAAGCTGGAAATAGATTTTATCGATCCTGCTTTTAACAGTGGAATAGAAACAGAGGTAGGAAGCTATCTGCAGCTTGAGAATTGTATAATAAAGAACTCCGGTGCAGGTGTGCATTCTACAAATCACATTATTTTAGTAATAGTTAGCGACGTGGATTTTATTAATTGCACTAACTATGCTGTAAGTATTAATGGTCCTGCCACTTATATAAATTATGTTGGAGATTGCACATTTCAGGATTGTTATGGAGGAATATTTGTAAACAATGTGGGAGAAGTTCAGATTCTTCGAAATCATATCACGAACAGCGACATAGGCATAAACCTGTTAAATGTAACCTCTCCGTACGTTATTTCTAATATAATTACTTCAACCAAAAATACAATGCCAGGAATATTTCTTTCAAGCAGCGATGGAGAAGTTAGATCAAATTTGATTAATGGTCATTCCACAGGAATTTACTTAGCGAATTCCTCGCCTGACCTGGGTGATAATTTTATAGATCATAACTTTTATCATGGTGTTTACGTTGGAGCCGGCTCACTGCCAGATATGCACGCTGAGCTAATGACTGATGACCCTGAATATTATGCAATTTCAGGCTATAACACTATCTGGGAAAACGGCGGATATACAACTGGCGGAATACCCGATAATGATGGTTCCGAAATATATTTCGGAAGTTCAACTTCTAACGCTAATATGAATAAAGGATGTAATGCAATATTTGATAACAGAAGTCCACAGGGAGATCGTCCACCATATAATACACGACTGCTGATGAACGGTTACAGTTTTGGAATACCAATTACAGTTAATGCAGAATATAATTATTGGAGTGTAAATCCACTATATCCGCTTAGTACCAGGTTTGGAAGCTTAAATGTTTATTATAATCCAATTCTTTCCGATCCCTGTGATTATAGTAGTGAAGGTCAACCACTTTTAATAAAAACATCAGAAGGTGATATTGTTGATACTGTTTACTCAATAGACAGAACAGTTGGAACACTTTCAATAACCGATATACTCTATTCTAAGGCAGAAGAAAAATACTTTTCTGCAGATTACTCTGGTGCTGAACAAATTTATAATCAGGTAATTGCCTCGAACGATACATTATTCGCAAAACAATTAGCTTATCAGAGATTGTATGAGATTGGCAAAATCACATCCAAACCAGCAAGCTATTTTAATGATTTGTATAGTGATTTAAGTTCTGCAAGCCAATCCACAGAAGATTCAGTTTTGCAAAAGAAATTCAGCCAACTTGCTTCATTATCTCTGGTTGGTCAGGAGGAATTTGCACCAGCAATTGGAGAATTTGATAATGTTGTTCAACAAAAACCCGGTACAGAGGAAGCCGTTTATGCAGAGATAGATGCATTAACAACAGCACTTCTAATAGAACCCGGAGATAGCACACTCGGCAAAACAGCAGCAGGTAAATATATAATGAGTCCAAATGAATATGGTAAAAGAATAAATCAATTGCTTCAAAAGAATTTTGGAGCGAAGAATGAAACCAAAGAAGAAGAAACGATACCAACCGATTATGTACTTTACCAGAATTATCCTAATCCATTTAATCCTGTAACAACAATTAAATTCGATATACCCAATCCCGGTCAAACAGAACTGATTATTTATGACATTCTTGGAAACAAAATAAAAACATTAGTTAATGATGTTAAACAGCCGGGCAGGTATGAAATAAGCTGGGATGCTTCGGGAGTATCAAGCGGTGTGTATATCTATCAATTAAGAGTGAATGAATTTATTACATCAAAGAAAATGATCCTGTTAAAGTAATATTTCCTATATAAAAAAGGTCGGGAATAAAAACCCGACCTTTCAATTTAATATATAAATAATAACTTTTTCCTACTTAGCTCCAAGTGCATTATTCAACGTTTCAACCAATGCTTTCCTGTTAAAAGGTTTTGAAATATAATGTGTGCAGCCGCTATTAAGAAAATTTGACTGGTCTTCTCTCATTGTGTAAGCTGTAACTGCTATTATCGGAACATCATCATATTTTGGCAGTTTTCTGATTTGTTTAACGAGATCAATCCCACTTAAACCCTTTCCAAGATTTATATCCAATAAAATTGCAGAATAGAGTTTTTTTGAAATTTGATTTAAAGCTTCGTCGGAATTCCCGGCAAGATCAATCTGGTATTTGCCTTTTAAAAATAAAACGACTACTTCCCTGCCGATTTCATCATCCTCGACATACAAAATATGAGGTGATTGAGTTTTTTGTTGCAAAAATTTCCCCGTATTAGAACTATAAATGACACATAAGTAATTTGAAGAATAGTTTAACTAATTTTCTTTTAAAAATGAAATGTTTAGGTTTTTTTAAAAGTTGTCCCTTCTTTAGTATCCTTAAGAACTACTCCCATTTCTCCCAGCCTGTCACGTATTTCATCAGAAAGTTTATAATTTTTTTCAGATTTTGCTTTTTGCCTTAACTCAATTAAAAGGTTTATCAAAGAATCTTCTAAACCTGCTGATGATTTTGTACCAGTAAAACTAAAATCAATAATCCCTAAAACACCTTCAGCAGTTTCTGAGAGAAAATTCTTCACATTACTATAAAACTGAACATCTATATTATCATTTTCAGCAATAGTTCTGTTAACGTCTCGGGCAAAATCAAAAATAACCGCAACGGCTTGGGCGGTATTAAAATCATCATCCATTGCATCAATAAATTTTTGTTTATAATTACTGAAGTCAACTGCAGGAATATTGTTTGTGCTTTTATTCTTATTAAGCTTAATTTCAGTAACATCTATTAGGTTAGAAATTTTTTCCAACCCTTTAGTTGAACTTAAAAGCAATTCATCAGTGAAATCAAGTGGTCCACGGTAATAAGCCTGTGCAAAAAATAGACGGATGGCTTCTGCAGAATATTTTTTTAAAACGTCTCTTGCAGTAAAAAAATTCCCAAGTGATTTGGACATTTTTTCATGGTTAATATTCAGAAACCCGAAGTGCATCCAGTATTTTACAAAAGATTTATTATTAGCTGCTTCACTCTGGGCAATCTCATTTTCGTGGTGTGGAAAAATCAAATCGTTTCCGCCAGCATGAATATCAAAATATTCACCGAGGTGTTTGCAGCTCATAGCAGAGCACTCTATGTGCCAGCCAGGTCTGCCTTTTCCCCATCTGCTTTCCCAGTATGGCTCTCCATCTTTTGCTTTTTTCCAGAGAGCGAAATCAAGCGGGCTTTGTTTCTCTTCGTTAACTTCTACTCTTGATCCGGACTCCAGTTCATCAATTTTTTTACCGCTTAGTTTACCGTAACCCGAAAATTTTTCTACGTTATAAAAAACATTTCCATATACATTATATGCAAAGCCTTGGTCTTCAAGCTTTTCAATCATTTTAATGATATCCTGTATATGCTCTGTTGCTTTTGGGTAAACATCGGCAGGTTGAATTTTTAATGCTGCAATATCATCAAAAAAAGATTTTATGTACTTGTCTGTAACTTCAGAAGCATTGATTTTTTCTTCGTTGGATTTTTTAATAATCTTATCATCAACGTCGGTAAGATTCATCACAAATTTAACTTTGTAGCCTTTGAACTTTAGATATCTTCTAACAATATCAGCAAGAATAAAAGAGCGTGCGTTACCGATATGAAACAAATCATAAACAGTCGGACCGCACATGTACATCCTGACCTCAGGAGAACTTATTGGAACGAATTCTTCTTTCTTTTTTGTAAGTGTATTGTAAACTCTTAACATTTTTTATCAATCTTTTCTGTAAAAATAAGCAATTTTTAATTTGTGTACAGAATACCTTTTGAATCCTCAAAAACAAAAATAAGTTATTGGATTAAATCATTTAAGTTGATTTAACAATTCCTTCATGTCTTCCGGAAGTTCGGAATCAAACCTGACAAGCTTTTCAGTATTTGGATGAATGAACCCAATCGTTTTTGCATGCAGAGCCTGCCGGTTAATATTCTTTAATAAATTATTCACACGGCTCTGAATTTTAGGAAGTTCTGAACCATACCGGATTTGTCTCCCACCGTAAGTCGGATCGCCAAAAACCGGTTTGCCAATACCAGAAAGATGAACTCTGATCTGATGTGTACGTCCTGTTTTCAAATTTAGTTTCAGGTATGTTGTAAATTCATATTCTTCGATTACTTCATACTTAGTTATCGCTTTTTTTCCTTCAGATTCACTAATAGTAAATTTTTTCCTGTCACTTTTACTTCGTGCAATAAAAGTATTGATTTCCCCTTTCTGCTCTTTAAATTTTCCCCAGCAGACAGTACGGTATTCTCTTTCAATTGAATGACTTGAAAACTGCTCGGCTAGTTTAGCATGTGTCCATTCATCCTTAGCAACAACAAGCAACCCGCTTGTATCTTTATCAAGCCTGTGAACGATACCAGCCCTTACTGGTTTATTAAGTGTACTTAATTTTTTCGTATGATGCAGGAGTGCATTTACAAGAGTTCCTGAATAATTTGCATAAGCAGGATGCGCAACCATCCCAGCAGGTTTATTGACAATTAACAGAAAATCGTCTTCATAAATTATATCAAGGGGAATCTCTTCTGGTTCAACATTTTCCGGTCTGGGTGTGATTGGATGAGAGGCTTCAACAAGGTCACCAGGTTTTACGACGTAATTAGGTTTAACCAACTTATGGTTTACAAAAACAAAACCGGCTTCAATTAATTTTTGAATTTTTGAACGTGTGGCATTTTCGATTTTGTTAGTGAGAAAAACATCAATTCGTTCTTTCTTTTTTCCATCAGGAACTTCAAAATTATACTTCTTTTCCTTTATCAGGTTTGTCATTTTCCGGTGCACTATCTCCAGAAGTTGTTATATCAGTTTTATTATCTTCTTCATTTTTTATTGATGAAGAAATTTTGGGAATGTTTGTATTTATTGTTTCACTTGAAGGAGTTAATTCTTCTTCTTTTTTTACCTGCTTATAAAAAAATAATAAAATCAAGACACCAATAGTTACGGACGCATCTGCAATATTGAAAATCGGCCACCGATCGTAGCTCCTACCTAGAATTGAAAAATCAAAAAAATCCACGTCGAGGAAATCGACAACCTTACCGTAAAACAAAGGAGCATAGTGAAAGATTATTCCATAAAATGCACGATCAATTAGATTCCCGATTGCTCCGCCTAATATCATTGCAATTGCGATACGAAGGCTTAAAGTTTTTTTCCTTGCGGAATAAAAATAAATTAATAATCCAATACTTGCGGCAAGTGAAAACAATGAGATCCAGAATTTGTAACCTGAACCGGGATCAAATCCAAAGGCCATTCCGGGATTTTCAATAAAAGTGATTTTAAAAAAATTCCCAATAACCGGAATTGATTCACCTGGATACATTCCTGTCAGTTTGATATCCAGCGAAGGAAGATTTATGCCTTTAATATAGAACTTGGAAAGCTGGTCAACAATTATAACTGAAAAGGTTACCCACAATACCTTCACAGAGATTCCTGTTTAATATTCTGGGAATCAATTATGACCGGTTCAGGGATTTGCTTTTTCTTCTTGCTTACGATCACTACAAATGAAATTACACCAAAAAGTATGGCCATATCTGCCAGGTTAAAAACATATATGCCGGTTGTATTTCTCAGAAAAAAAAGATTCAGAAATCTAACGTCTAAAAAATCAACAACTTTACCTTCGAACAGAGGGGCATAATTATAAATTACTCCATAGAAAACTCTATCAAACAAGTTACCAAAAGCACCGCCAATCAGGATAGCAATAGAAACTTTCATCATAGTTTCTTGTTTACGAATTCTGTAATAATATAGAAGTAATCCTCCACAGGCAATAAATGTCAGGAGAGTGACAAGAGTTCTGTAATCCGGTCCAAAATCCAAACCAAATGCGATACCCGGATTTTCCACAAATGTAAAATAAAGGAAATTGTGAATTATAGATGTGCTTTCAGCGTAATGCATGCCCGAATGATGAATATTTAGCAGAGGAATCTTAAAACCCTTAACCGCAAACTTCGAAACCTGGTCAACAAGAATTACGAGAAATGAAACAAAAAATATTCTCAAAATATATACTCTATAGTCATCAATTAAATTGGGTAACTACTTTCTCTCCTGTCTTTGTTTTATAGGTAAACAATGTTGACTGTGTGGCACTGCAAATAATCTTTCCTTGGGAATTAGTGGACAGGTTTCGCATAAATTTTGTGGTTCCTCAATACATTCGACACAAATTCCATATGTTCCGTTTTCAATTCTTTTCAATGCATCTTCAAGATATCCAAGGAATTTATTTTCACGCTGAGCATATAGAAAAGTTTTTTCTCTTTCCATTGCATCTGTTCCTTGTTCAGCCATGTGAAGCGAATAAGGAGAATTTTCATTTATATATTCACCTGTTGTCGGGTCAAGCATTTGCTCTTTAAGGTTTTGGAGTTGTTCAATTATCTCATCGCGCTTTTCAAGAATTACATCTCTAAAATGATCAAGTTCTTTTTTTCCGTAACCTTTTATTTTCTTTAATGCCTTTGCTCTTCTTTCCGCAACAGAAAATTCATCTTCAGTTGCTAATTCTTTTTTTGGTTTCGAAACAATTTTTTGATGTTTTACTTTTTCAACCGAAGTTTCCTTATGCAATGCTTTAGGAGATTTGGTTTTCTTGTTTTCAGCTTTCTTAGCTGCGCTTTTCTTTGTTACTGTCTTTTTAGTAACTGTTTTCTTTTTTGTTGTCTTTTTAGCCGATGACTTTACTGTTGGTTTCTTTTTAGGAGAAGTTTTCTTAGTCGTTTTTTTCACTTTTGCTCCGGAAGTTTTTTTTGTCTTTTTAGCTGCTGTTTTTTTTAGTGTTTTCTTTGCCATTGAAGGGTCTCCTCTGTTTACAGATTTAACTTTTCAATTTGAATTGTACAATTAAATTCCCCAATTGTCCACTCTTGTTTAATTCCCCCGTTAAAAATTGAATTTCTTTCAACTTTATCTGCAAGGGTTTCATTTGCAATATAACCCGAAAAATTTTCAATCGCAGATACAAATTTTTCATTTCCATCAAATTTAATAAGAATTTTATCAGTTACCTCAAAACCTGCATCTTTTCTCATGTTCTGAATTCTGTTCACAAATTCTCTTGCTAAACCCTCAGAAATAAGTGTCTCGTCAAGTTCAGCATCAATTGCCACAGTAACACCGCTTTCGCTTTCCACAACCCAGCCGGTAATTTCAGAACTTACAATTTCGACATCGTCTTTTACTATTTCAATTTCTTCATCGTTAATTTTTATACTGATTGATTCACCATTCTCAAGTGCTTTAATCTGTTTGCCGTCAAATAATTTAATTGCGTTAGCAACAGGGTTTACCAACTTACCAAACTTAGGTCCGATAGATTTAAAATTTCCTTTTGCTGATTTACTGACAATCTTTGAATCATCTTCCAGAACAACCAGCTCTTTGATATTTACTTCTTCAAGAATAACATCTTTCATTGAACTTAATGCATCTCTTTTTTCTTTATCCACAACAACCATAATTTTTTTAAGCGGCTGTCGAACTTTAAGATTTGCTTTTGCTCTCATTGCACGTGTGAGATAAACAACATTTTGTGCGACTTCCATCTTAAGTTCAAGTTCCCTGTCAATAAATCCTGCTTCAGGAAAATCAGATAAATGAACTGATTCAAATTTCTCTTTTCCCGTTATTGAATTTAAGTTCAAGTAAATTTTTTCTGAAAGAAAAGGAGCAATTGGTGCTGTCAGTTTACAAACTGTTATTAAACATTCATATAGTGTTTGATATGCTGAAAGTTTATTCTGATTCATTTCAGATTTCCAGAATCTTCTTCTGCATCGTCTTACATACCAGTTTGAAAGATGATCTATTGTGAACGTTGAAACCGCTCGTGCTGCTTTTGTAACATCATATTCATCCATTAATTTTACATATTCTTCAACAAGCGAATTTAGTTTGGAAATAATCCAACGGTCAATTTCTTCTCTCTTTTCAAATGGTATTTCGGCATCAGAAAAATTAAACCTGTCTATATTCGCATACAATGCAAAGAATGAATATGTATTCAAAAATGTTCCGAAAAATTTTCTTTGAACATCAACCAGGCCTTCTTCATCAAATAAAGTTGGACGCCATGGAGGACTTGTCGTAACTAAATACCATCTTGTTGAATCAGCACCATACTTATCAAAAAGTAAAAACGGATCAACTGTGTTGCCCTTTGATTTGGACATTTTTATTCCGTTCTTGTCAAGAATCAATTCATTCACTATTATATTCTTGAACGCAACATTATCAAAAAGCATTGTTGAAATTGCGTGCAAAGTATAAAACCAACCACGTGTTTGGTCAATTCCTTCACAAATAAAATCTGCGGGAAAAGCATTCTTTTCAAAAAATTCTTTATTCTCGAAAGGGTAATGATATTGTGCAAAAGGCATAGAACCCGAATCAAACCATACATCAATTAATTCCGGCGTTCTTTTAAATACCTTCCCATTTTTTTCGAAAAAGATTTTATCAACAAAAGGTTTGTGTAAATCAATTTCTTTTAATTCACTAACTTTGGTTCGTTTCCCATCTTCATCAACAAATCCTTCTTTCAATTCTTCAATGCTTCCAACTGCAAACATATCGCTATCTTCACTAACCCAAACCGGAAGAGGAGTAGCCCAAAATCTATCGCGTGACAGGGCCCAGTCTTTATTTTCCTCGAGCCAGTTACCAAATCTGCCGGAACCAACTTCGGGCGGGGCCCAATTAATGGTTTTATTCAGCTCAATCATCCTGTTGACAACACTTGTAGTTTTGATAAACCATGATTCACGCGCATAATAAATCACCGGGACATCTTCGTGACGCCAGCTAAATGGATAAGTGTGAACTATGGTTCCTTTTTTATAAAGCTTGCCTTCCTGTTTTAGTTTGATGATGATATCTTTATCAGCATCTTTGACAAACTGACCGGCATAATCACTCACTTCATCAGTGAAAGTACCTGCACGTGTTACAGGCTGCAGCATCGGTAGATCATATTTTTTTGAAAGCTCATAGTCATCTGCTCCAAAAGCCGGAGCCATATGCACAATCCCGGAACCATCTTCTGTACTTACAAAGTCAGCAAGACAAACATAAAAGGCTTTTTTGTTTGGCTGGACATAATTCATCAATTGTTCATACTCTGTTCTCTCGAAAGTTTGACCTTTCATCTCATCAAGAATTTCATACTCGCCATCAATAACTGAAAGCCTTTCTTTTGCGAGTATTATTTTTTTATCATTGGTTTTGATTTTTACATAGTCAACATCGGGACCAACAGCCAACGCAACATTAGAAATCAATGTCCATGGCGTTGTCGTCCACACCAGAAAATATTCATCTTTATCTTTTATTTTGAAGAGTACATAAACAGAAGGATCTTTAGTCTCCCGGTAACCAAGTGCAAGTTCATGAGAAGAGAGAACTGTTTCTGATTTCGGATCCTGCGGAACAATTTTATAATCTTTATAAATCAGACCTTTATCAAATAAAGTTTTTAATGCCCACCAGACAGATTCTATATATTCATTTTTTAGAGTTATATAAGCAGAATCAAGATCGATCCAGTAACCCATACGCGATGTCATTTTTTCCCAAAGATCGAGATAAGTGAAAACTGATTCACGGCAGGCTTTGTTATATTTTTCAACTCCGTAATCAAAGACTTCTCTTTTGTGTTTGATACCGAGTTTCTTTTCAACTTCTATTTCAACCGGAAGACCGTGTGTATCCCATCCTGCTTTTCTTTCAACCCGATAACCTTGCTGAGTCTTATAACGGCAGACAAGATCTTTTAAAGTTCTGGACATTACATGATGGATACCCGGTTTGCCATTTGCGGTAGGCGGTCCTTCATAAAAAGTAAATGGATTATCTTTACTTCTTGAAGAAACACTTTTTTCAAAAATCTTATTACTTTCCCAGAACTTGAGAATTTCTTCTTCAAGTTTTGGGTAGCTTATTTTTTCTAAATTTTGTTGAAATAGTTTTGAGCTCATATACTCGTATTCACTATAATTCTTCGTAACGCTTGATCAATTCTTTTTCTGTTTGGATAAATTCCTTTAATTCTCTTTCGATTCTTTCTTTTCTCAATATTATATTTTTTGCAACAAGTTCAGCATCATTAACAATTTTATCTGCTTTAATCTGAGCTTCTTTTACTATAAGTGTCGCTTCTTTTTTTGATGTATCACTTACTTTTTCAAGTACAGCAACTTTTTCTTTTAATATGGCTGTTTCCTTTTCGGATGTAAGCACTTCCTGAATTGCCATTCCAAAAATTCCCATTGCTCCTAGCATAATGTTTCTTAAGCTGTATAAAATCAGATTTTCAGTTAGTAGTTCCGTTGCACCGAAATAATCACTGAAGAAAATAATCATGATGACGCTAACAAGTGTAACAGAAATAATCACCGCGAATAAAACTTTTCCGCCAATTTGCCATCCAAGAGTTTTATCAATGTACCAGCCACAGGCAAAACATAATACTGCAAGAACGAACCATACAGCAAAATTTTTCTCACCAAAATTGAACAAATCAGTGTTGAGAAAATCAGAGGCAAAAATTAAAATACCGAGTAAAACTGGTATAAGGTAATTTGATAATGATTTCTGTTCCATTATAATCTCTTAATTAATTCTTTCATAATTAAAGTCATTTTCGGTTCAGCTTCCATTGCTGCAGCAATAATTTCCTGTACATTAACAGACTTAAGCGAGTCAGGAAAACATTCATCGGTAATAATACTCATTCCAAAAACTTTCATTCCCATATGGTTGGCAACAATATTTTCAGGAATTGTTGACATCCCAACTACATCTGCACCAATAAATCTCAGGTATTTGTACTCTGCTTTTGTTTCAAGATTAGGTCCGGGGACAGCAACATAAATACCTTTATGAACTTTAAGATTATTTTCCTTCGCAACTTCTTCACCTAACTTGATCAGGTTATAATCATATGGTTCACTCATATCGGGAAATCTTGGTCCGAGTTCATCTTCATTTTTCCCGATAAGAGGATTATCACCCAACAAATTAATATGATCGCTCATTATCATCAGGTCTCCACGTCGGTAAGCAGGATTCATACCGCCACAGGCATTTGAAACAAGCAAAGTTTCAACACCAAGGAATTTCATAACCCTTACAGGATAAGTAATCTGCTGCATCGAATATCCTTCGTAATAATGAAACCTTCCTTGCATTGCTACTACATTTTTGTCTACAATTTTTCCAAGAATCAATTTGCCGTTGTGCGACTCAACCGTTGAGAGAGGAAAATATGGCAGACTGCTGTATTCTATCTCATGTTCAACAACAATATCATTAACTAAACCACCAAGCCCGGTTCCTAAAATAATGCCTACCGGGTAATTATCATTTGTAAATTTTCTTATAACAGAAACAGTTTCATTTATCTTTGTGATCAGTTCGCTCATAATATTTTATTCACAATATCATCAACATCAATATCTATATTTTCGCTTTTTTCCTGTTTCCTTGGTTTTGCAGCTTCATCACCTGCTTCTTTTATTTTTCCTTCAAGAAGAGTTGATTGTGAACTAATAATAGCTTTTAATTTTGCAGCGATCAGGTTTCTTTCTTCACGTAATGAAATTACAGCATTACGAATGTCGTTTGCATTCTCTTTTGCTTTTTCAATAATCTGGGATGCCTTAATCTCGGCTTCTTTCACCATCAGGTTTGTTTGTTTCTTGGTAGATTCCATAGTTCTTGTCGAAGATTCCTGAGCCTTCAATAGAGTATCCTGAAGATTTTTTTCGATTCTCTGGAATTCAAAAACCTTTTCATTCAAAGCCTCTATTTCCTGTTTAAGGTTTTCATTTTCAGATAACATACCTTCAATCTGACTGGCCAGCTTATCGAGAAAATCTTTTACTTCATCAGCATCAAAACCGCGCATTACGCGCGTGAATTCCTGTCGCTTAATAAATAATGGAGAAATATTCATTTATGCCTCCAATCTTTTGAATAATCCCTTTCGCCAAAGATGGCAGAACCTATCCGAAGCATTGTTGCTCCTTCTTCAATTGCTATTAAAAAATCACTGGTCATTCCCATTGATAATTCTTTAAGATTATACCCGGATGAATTTAATTCATCTTTTAATTTACCTAAATCTTTAAAGCTTTTTCTTATTTCAACCATATTTTCCGTAAAAGGAGCCATTGTCAGTTAATCCTACCAGTTCAATATTTTTTGCAGACTTGCAATACTCAGCTAACTGATAGATTTCTGACTGTTTTTCAACACCAGATTTAGAATTCTCATAAGAAGTTTTTACTTCTATAAGTATTTTTTGCTTTTTATCAATCTTTTCGGCTTGACTATCTATCTCTTCGGCAAGGGAAATTGAATCGACGGAATGGATAAAGGATGCAGATTTAACTACGTATTTTACTTTATTACGCTGCAAAGAACCAATAAAATGCCAGGTGATTCTATTTCCAATAATTTCAAACTTATCTCGTAACTCCTGGGCTTTATTCTCCCCGAAGTTTGTCAGGCCAAGATCAAAAGCTTCATTTATTGCATTAATTCCAAAATACTTAGAAACAGCTATTAGATTAATTTCCGAAGTATCACGATTAATTTCTTTGCATTTTTGATTAATTTGATCATTTAGCCGCCTAAGATTTTCAGCAATCATATCAAAATTAAGATTGTGAATGTATGTTATTTGCTATCAAAAAGCAATCTAAAAACCGTTTTTTTAATCGAAATTTAATCATTTTAAATCTAATTACATCCATTAGTCTATCTAAATATTCGAGTACATTTCCTGGTAGAAATAAAAATTAACTCAGACATAAATTTCGTAAATTTAATGATCATTTTTGAAAAATTCGGGAAAAAATATGGATTTAAAACTACTCAACGAAATTAAAAATAATGCGGCTAAATTAAAGAAAACAATCGTTCTACCTGAATCTCACGACGAACGTGTGTTAAAAGCTACTGAGATTCTTACAAGAGAAAAACTTGTTTCTGTAATCACGCTTGGAAATGAAGGAAAAGTAAGAGAGAGTGCGAAAAAACTAAACGTGAATCTTGAGAGTGTAAGAATAATTGATCCGATGTCGTCGGATAAACTTAGTGACTTTACAAACATTTATTATAACCTAAGAAAGCATAAGGGAATTACAATTGAGAAAGCACGAGAAACTTTACAGCGTGATTTGTTTTTCGGAGCAATGATGGTAAAAGAAGGAATGGCTGATGGAAGTGTTTCCGGATCTACTGCTTCAACAGCAGATGTTATGCGTGCTGGGATTCAATGCATCGGAATGCCGGAAGGAATTTCAATTGTATCGAGTTTCTTTTTGATGTTGTTCCATGAAAAATCATACAGCTTCGCAGATTGTGCCGTGGTACCGATGCCGGACGCAAGTCAACTTGCAGACATTGCAATTTCTACAGCTGATAATCATAGAAAACTAACTGGTGAAGAACCATTCGTGGCAATGCTTTCCTTCTCAACAAAAGGAAGTGCTGAACATGAGTCAATTGATAAAGTTATTGAAGCCGCTAAACTCGTAAGACAAAAAAGATCCGATATTAATGTTGATGGTGAACTTCAGTTTGATGCTGCAATAATTGAATCAATAGGGAAAAAGAAAGCACCCGGAAGTGAAGTTGCAGGAAAAGCAAACGTATTAATATTCCCGGATTTGAATGCAGGAAATATCGGCTACAAAATAGCACAAAGATTGGGCGGAGCAGAAGCAGTTGGACCAATGGTTCAGGGACTTAAAAAACCATTTTTTGATCTAAGTCGTGGCTGCAGTGTTGATGATATTGTAAACACATCTTCAATCGCTGCATTGATGAGCTAGGTAAAATTGTTTATGGAATGAAATTAATTTTTATTGCACTCATTATTTTTTTCTTCGACATTCCCTTCGGCTATTGGAGAGCGAACGTTAAAAAGTTTTCTTTCCAATGGTTCCTTTCAATTCACATCCCGGTTCCATTCATAATTTTTTTAAGAATATTCAGCAATATCGGTTTTGAACTTTATACTTATCCTATTCTGGTTGGGGCATTCTTTTTAGGACAACTGACTGGCAAATGGATTTATCAACTAATCAGAAATAAAAATTTGCTCGTTATCACAACTTCCTGCTTATTTGTTGACTTATTCAGATATTGGGTTTCTTCTGACAAAAATCAATAATATATTTTACGCATAATTTAGTTTAAGATTTTTTTTGAAGGAACTATGAAAGGATTAAATATGTTTAAAGTATTAAACAAGCTAGCACTGCTTTTAGCAATTTTACTATCAACAACATTTTGTCAAACCGAAAAAACAGATAATAAAGGAAATGCAATGAACAATAATATTAGCGATGTTACTGCTGTAGACATGACTGGTAAAACAATTCCTCTTTCAGATTATAAAGGTGATGTTTTGCTAATTGTTAATGTTGCCAGTGAATGTGGAAATACTCCTCAATACAAAGGGCTTGAAGAGATATATGAAAAATATAAAGACAAAGGATTTGAAATCTTAGCTTTTCCCTGCAACCAGTTTGGAGGGCAGGAACCAGGATCTAACGAAGAAATAAAACAATTCTGCACAACAAATTACAATGTTAAATTTAAGCTGTTTGATAAAATAGATGTGAATGGTAAAGATCGAACCCCTTTGTATGCAAAACTTACAGATAATGGAGTGACTGGCAAAAAAGATATTCCGTGGAATTTTGAGAAGTTTCTTGTTTCAAGGAATGGAGATATAGTAGCGAGATTTGATAATAAAATTAAACCGACTAACAGTGAAGTTATAAGTACTATTGAAAAAGAATTAGCAAATTAAATAGTTTACTTACTTTCTTTAGCTTCAAGCTTCGCATCTATGATATCTTTGTGGTCAAGATTTAAAGTACCGCCGATAATTTTAATTAGCCTGTCTTCATATTGATCAAGCTTATTATCTGCATAAATAACTTTCCAGAGATTTTTTATAAGGTGGTACTTTTCTTCTCTTGAATAGTTTTTATTTATTACCGACGAAAATTCATAAACACTAATGCTTTCTTTAACCTTTTGCTCGGAAAGATATAATAAGTGCTCTACACATTCGTCATCAAGGTCAAACATCTCTTTCATATTTATAACAATATTTTTTCTTTCCTCTTCCGTAAATTCACCATCAGCTTTTGCCATCTCAATAAATAAAGCCGCTGTTGCAATCTGAATTCGTTTTGTTTTGTCTTTTGGATCTGATTCAGGAATAGAGTTATTCTCACTTCCTAAAACCATTTTTTTTAAATAATCCAGCATAATAGAAAAAGAGTTTATAAAGAAAAATTAATTACTGTTAAGTTCAGCCAATAAGTCAGGCAAATCCAGAGCTCTCGTAAACATCACAAGGTTACCGTCTTCATCAGTCGGCCATTCATCCTGTGGCCTGTCACAATAAAGTTCAATTCCATTTCCATCCGGATCATTAAGGTAGATTGATTCGGATACTCCATGGTCAGAAGCACCTTCAATTGGATAGTTTGCTTCCCATAAAATTTTGAACGCCCTTGCAAGTTCCGCTCTGTCTGGATACAAAATTGCAAAATGATAAAGTCCTGTGTGCCCTTTGGGCGGTTTTGTTGCGCCTTCTCCAGCCCAGGTATTCAAGCCGATGTGATGATGATAATTCCCGGAAGACAAAAATACTGCGGATTCGCCAAAAGTTGCGGATACTTTAAAACCAAGTACATCACAATAAAACCGTTTTGATCTTTCAAGGTCAGAAACTGTCAGATGAACATGGCCAATAGCGACTTTAGGATGAATTTCATATTCCATATAAAATTTTTCTCACTTAAATGAATAATTGGATTAGAAGTCTTTAAGAAATTTCAATGCTAACAGGATTAATGTTCCAGATTTTTTCTGCATATTCTTTTATGGATCTATCTGATGAAAATTTACCAACTCTTGCAACATTAAGAATTGATTTCTTTGTCCATTCTTCACTATTTTTATAAAGCATTGAAACTTTATCCTGTGTTTCTATATATGATTTATAATCTGCAAGCACACAGTAATAATCAATTCCCAGAATGCTGTCGAGAATTGGTTTAAATATATTTTTTTCTTCCTTACTGAAATAATTTGAACCAATCATATCAATTACTTTTTTAAGTTCAGGATTACTTTCATAGTATTCAGCCGGTTTATAACCTTTGTTTTTAAGTTGAACAACTTCATCAGCAAGCAATCCAAAAATAAAAATATTATCCTTGCCAACCTCTTCCCGGATTTCAATATTCGCTCCATCCATGGTGCCGATTGTTAATGCACCATTCAGAGCAAACTTCATATTTCCGGTACCAGAAGCCTCGAGCCCTGCCATCGAAATCTGTTCTGATAAATCTGAGGCAGGAATAATTTTTTCAGCAAGTGTAACAGAATAATTCCTAATAAAAACCACTTTAAGCTTATTCCCTATTTCAGGATCGTTATTAACAATTTCAGCAACTGAATTAATCAACCTGATAATTAGCTTTGCCATGAAGTAAGCTGGAGCTGCTTTTCCACCAAAGATAACAGTCCTCGGAACTATATCCAGGTCCGGATTTTCTTTTATCCTATTGTATAGCGTAATAACGTGTAAAATATTTAATAACTGACGTTTGTATTCGTGAAATCTTTTAACCTGTGTATCAAAAATTGAATCGGAATTTATCTTAATATTATTTTCAGTTTCAATATGCTCAATTAACAATTTTTTATTTAACCATTTTGCAGTTTGCCAGTTTTCAATAAAATGTTTGTCGTGGATAAATTCTTCTATTTTTCTCAATTGATCAATATCTTTTGTCCAGGCATCGCCTATTCTGTCAGTAATTAATTTAGATAGAAATGGGTTTGCACTTTTCAACCATCTTCTCGGCGTAATACCGTTTGTAATATTGATGAACTTTTGAGGGAACATTTTATAAAAATGAGAGAAGATTTTTGTTTTTAATATTTCTGTATGAAGTGCAGCTACACCATTCACAGCGAAACAGGAAACTATAGCTAAGTTTGCCATCCTGATACTCTTACCGTCTTTTTCATTAATTATAGAAACTTTAGACAATACAACAGGATCTTTAGAATAGTTTTTCTTTACAAACTCGATAAACCTTCTGTTAATTTCAAAAACGATTTCAACATGCCGGGGTAACAGTTCTTTAAATATCGATAAGGACCATTCCTCAAGCGCTTCAGGAACAACTGTGTGATTTGTATAAGCAAAAGTTTTGGAGGTAATTTCCCATGCTTTATCCCAACTGAACTTTTCCTGATCAATAAGAATTCGCATCAATTCAGGAATTGAAATAACCGGATGTGTGTCATTTAATTGGATTGCAACCTTGTCCGGGAATTCATCGAACGTAATATGATTTATTTTATATTTCCTGATAATATCCTGGAGTGTTGCAGAGACGAAAAAATACTGCTGCTTCAGTCTGAGAAATTTTCCTTCTACATAAGAGTCGTTTGGATAAAGCACTTTAGAGATAGTTTCTGAATCGGTTTTAGCAGACACAGCTGCAACATAATCTCCTGAATTAAAATCTTTAAAATTGAAATCCTGACAAGCTTTGGCTTCCCAAAGCCGAAGATTATTTACAGTATTATTTCTATATCCCGGAACCGGGACGTCATAAGCAAGCGCAAGCACATCTTCAGTATCAATCCAATCATACCTGTAAGTACCATCCTCATTTTGTACTCTTATTGCTTTGCCGTAAAACTTGATCCGGTATTCAAGTCTGCGTCGCATAATATCCCATGGACTTCCATCTTTAAGCCAGTTATCTGGATATTCAACCTGTTGGCCATTCTCAATTCGTTGTTCGAATATTCCGAACTCATATCTTATCCCGTAACCAAAAGCGGGCAACTCTAATGTAGCCATTGAATCAAGATAGCACGCAGCTAACCTTCCAAGTCCTCCATTTCCCAGACCCATTTCGTGTTCAACTTCTCTTATTTCCTCAAGTGAATAACCATCTTCTCTCAGAATCTTGTAGCACTCTTCATAGTAATCCATATTGATTAGTGCGTTGCCAAGCAATCTTCCCATTAAGAATTCGAGTGAGAGATAATAAACACGCTTAACATCTTTTTGGTTGTATTGATGTTGTGTTCGCAGCCATTTTCTTACAAGTCTGTCCCTTACCCCAAGAGATAGTGCATAAAAAGCATCCTGACCTGTTGCAGTTATTCTATCTTTAACAAGTCTGAATTCAAGATTTTCAGCAAACTGATTTGAAAGTGAATATGTATCGGGTCTTTCTTTATCAGTAAAAAAAATCGATTCTTTGTTATTTAAATTTACTTTAGCTTTTTCTTGATTGCTCATAGTTTTTTTAGTTATCAATTCCTGATTATTAACCAACTAATTTAGTTGAGAATAAATTGTTTACAAAATATCAATAAAAAATACTGACTTATTATTTAAGTTAAATTTTACCGGTCAGATATTTTTGTCTTTTTGCTTCGGGATATTTTTCAATTGAATATCTAAGCATTGTACGAGGCATGTTTTTATAATGTCTTTTTAGAAATGACTCTGCTACAACCATATCCCTGTTCCCTATTTCTCTTAACATCCACCCAACTGCTTTTTGAATCAGATCGTGATTGTCATTCAAAAGAATCGCAGCAAATTCGAGATTTATTTGAAATTCCTTTTTCTTTATCAAAGGAAAGGTAGACATAATTGCTATTCTTCGTTCCCAAATATTTTTTGATCTGACAAGTTTGTACAATATTGCTTTGTCTTTATCAGCAAGATAAACACCGATTGATTTTGGTGCAGTTAAATCAACAAGATCCCAGTTATTAATTTGTTTCCTGCTCTTAATAAGAAAATTAAATATTACTTTCTTGCCTTTTTCATCTGCTTTCTCAAAGCGATAAACAAGAATTAATAGCGAAGTTAATCTTTCTTCGTGAACTTTGGAATGTAACAACTCTCGAAGTTCTTTAAATGAAATATCTAAAAATTGCTTTGCAATTTTTCTTTGTTCCGGAACAGAAATACCAATAAATATATCACCCTCACCGTATTCTCCTTTACCGGTTTTAAAATATCCCCGCATTAATTTAGCTCTTTTAGGATCGGCTGCTTCATTTAATTTTTTTCTTAGATTAGCTACTTGCATTCTTATTCTTAACTATTATTTATTAAAAATTAAATTAATAAAGTGTTTTATTAGTATGGAAGGAATAAATGGAACTCAGGAAAGAGCTTTTTCAATTGTTCTTATAATTTCATTTTTAGCAAAAGGTTTAACTAAAAACTCGTTTGCTCCTGCATCAAAGTACATTTGGATCCTATCTTTCATAAACTCACTCGACAATATTAGAATAGGTCTTTTTTCCAAAGCATTGCTTTTTATCTTTTTACAAAGGTCCAGACCTCTATCCCAATAATTTTTGGTGACATCAAAAATTAAAAGATTAATTGATTCATCTTTCAAAAGTGACTCATTAAATTCTTTAAAGTTCACAACCTGTGTATCATATTTATCTTTTAAAAAGGCTTTCAGCAATTCATAAGATTCACGCGTATCATCCAACATAAGAATTTTTGTTATGGCTTTTTTATCAGATTTTGTCGTAGCAGAGATATTAATTTTACTTGCAACTTTGGAAAGCGGTAATGTAAAAGAAAAAGTACTGCCGACACCTTTTATGCTATCAACTAAAAGAGAGCCGCCCATTTTTTCAATATATTTTTTTGACAAAGCTAGGCCTAAACCATTTCCCTCAAAATTTCTTCCAACATCCAGATCTTCCTGGCTAAACGGACGATATAAGTGATCAAGATATTCGGTTGCAATCCCTATTCCAGTATCTTTAATTTTACAAATTACCTGTTCATTACTTTTTAGGATTTCTACTTCAACATCAATAAATCCATGGTGGGTAAACTTAACTGCATTGTCCAATAAATTTGTGATTACGTTTTCAAGACACTGGAGATCAACTTCAACATATAAACTTTCTTCTTCAAAATTCATCTTGAAATCAAGATTTTTTTCAACAGCTCTTTTTCTGAATTGTTCAGCAAGGCGATTAAAAACATTTACTACATCAACTACATCAAGGTTTAGATGATAATTCCCTGCTTCAATTTGTGCAAATTCCAGCATCTGGGTTATGCTTTTAAATAATCTTTCACTGCCGGAATAAAGATTGTCAAGATAAATTTTGTCTTCATTACTAATTTTATCTTTCAGGCTTTCTTTAATAATTGTCGAATAGCCGAGAATTATATTTAACGGAGTCCTGAGTTCATGCGAAAGAACATTTAAGAAGGTGCTTTTTAATCTCTCTGCTTCTTTATTTGCATCCCTTGCTTTTTTTATCTCTTCTTCAGTTAGTACCATTTCTGTCTGATCTTCATGAATCATCACAAGAAATTTATTTTCCTCCAAATTTGCAGTGAACATACTGGTTCTATAATATGGCAAAGCAGCTTCACGGTTTAACAACAGAGAATCAGAATAATTAGTAATTGTTTTATACAAGTCATTCAGCATTACTTCTTTAATCGATTCAAGCACACCATTTCTTTTCAATTC
This sequence comes from uncultured Ignavibacteriales bacterium, assembly GCA_963822905.1. Lineage (GTDB taxonomy): Bacteria > Bacteroidota > Ignavibacteria > Ignavibacteriales > Ignavibacteriaceae > CAWGJF01. The sequence goes on along the minus strand of CAWGJF010000001.1, from coordinate 659,055 downwards.
AACATCTTTATATATATTATATTCCTTGAGCTCTGTAATATTATAACCCCATTGGATTGTAAACATCTCATTAGTATAAAAGACAAAACCTTTTTCATCAACCACCTGAATAGGAAGGCGGAAGTTATCATAGAACAGTTTAAAGTATTTTAAAATATTTTCTGACATTATCTATTTACCGGCAATGTAAATTGAACAGCGGCGCCTTGTAACCTATCTAAAATTTTTAATTCGCCGTTGTGCCGTTCGATTATGCTGTTACAAAGATATAAACCGTAGCCACTGTTTTTAAGCCCAAAGTTTCCAATGCCTAATGATTTAGCTTCCGGTGGAAATCCCGGTCCATCATCTTCGACTTCTACATATACATTTTCATCACGCGTGTAGGTTTTAATAGTTATTGTAGCATCTTTTTTTACATCAACAGAATTACTAAGTAAATGAACAAGTAAATGTTGAATTTGCTCAGAATCATAACTGCAGTGGGGTATCGAATTTAATTCTGTTTTAAATATAACCGGAGCAAATTTTTTCATCGCACTCAGATATTTTATAACAGACTGGATTGTTCTGTTCAGATCACCGCTGTCTTTATTCAAATTCATAAAAGAAGTTTCCTGTAGTACCTGCGCATATTTCTGGATATTCCTGATACTGTCTACGGAAACTTTGGATTTTAATTTCAAACGATCGAAAATAAGATTCTCATCACCTGTAGCAGTTTTATCCATCTCTGCCTGACCTTTTTCAATTAATCTCATCATACTTTCTGATTCAAGTAAAGCAAGATGAACAAGGCCCTGAAGTGATTGACCAATTTCTGCATCTATTCCGGATTTTAAAGCTTTTCGTTCAGCCTGTATTAATTGAGTATTTGCTTCCTGAAGTGCGTTGTAAGCATTAACCTGTCCATCATACAATTGCGCATTTCTAATTGCAGTAGCCGCCTGACCAGCCAGGATTTCAAATGTCCCGGTAATTTCGCGAACTTTTATTTTCTGAAGGTGTTTACTATCAACATAAATAACACCAATCTTTTTTCCACTTGTGATAAGAGGTGAACAAAGTATTGTTTGCAAATCAAGTTTTACAATACTCTTTGATGAATCATAAGCTGAATCACTTTGTGCACCTTCAATAAATAATGATTGTCCGTTAAGAAACACATCCTGAACAACAGTGTTGCTTATTTGGAATAATTCTTCAGGCAAAGGATTATTTCCCGAGTCCATACCTAATTTGTATTCAAGTATGTCAGCTTGATTTTGAAGAACAATAAACCCGCGTTCTGAATTTGTAAGTCTAATTGCATTTTTAAGAACGAGTTCAAGTACGTCGTCCAGTATCAGAGAGCGATTTATAGTGTTGGCAATGTTAAGAATTGCTTCAAGGCTTTTTACTCTTTCAGATGATTCGGATTCATCTGATGTGTTTTTTATTCCAGCGTCAATATTTTTTTTGAATTCCGAAAATTTCATTTTTAATCTTTGAGAAGTTTAATTGATAAAAACCATTCCCAGTCATTCATTTTATCAGACCATGCTTTTGCAATTCCCATTGAAAAAGTAGATTCAAGATTGTACCAATGTTTTATTTTATAATCAATCTGGGCACCGGTATTAATCCAATAATTGCCAAGTTTTGATTTTAAAATTATCCCTTGTGAATATAAGCTAAAATCAATATGATTTAAAAACTGATTTGCTAACTCAAACCCACTAACTCTAAGTGGAGGCAAATCATTTTCGAACATTAATTTAACAAACTTATCAGTAAATACACTGTATATTGGAATTCCCGGAAATCTAAAAACTCGTCTAAACTGTTTTATTTCGTCATTATCGAACCCGCGATTTCCAAATCCTCCGAAGAAGAAGTCAGCCTGAATAAGATTTTCGTTCTGTTTTACATAACCACCAGCAATTTTTACGTGGAACACATTATGGTTCCATAGCCATGTTGTATAGTTGCTGAATTCGAGATATGTATTCATTGCAATTTCAGGAGTTGCAAATTTTGTACTGTACAGTGTATATGTGAAATTAATATCTGTTCCTTTTTCAAAATCGGAACTACCAATACTTCTTCTGATACTCCTGGAATTAATACTGGTAACTAAAACAACAAAATCGGGTTCTTTTACTCTTACCAAATTATCATTTACATATTCAACGCCGGTGTAAATTGAAAAAGCAGTAGTCTGTTTAATTTTATGTGGATTATCAAACAACCAATAATGATTATGATTAAACGTAATTTTTGTTCCAAGCATTCCACGTTTCCTATCATTAAACAGGTCAAAAAATTCAGGACCGTGATGGCTTAATTCAATAAAGAATAGTTGTTTGTAATCATACTTGAATCTAATGTGAAATGATGGATAACTTGGTTTTTCATGTAAGGGAGAAAAACCAAATTCCATAATAAAATCATTGTGAAGCATTGGATCAGAGATGTGTGTGAAGAATCCGAATACCACCTGGTTTTGAAATCCGGATACAATTGGATAGAAGGATTGCAATCTTAAATTCGAAAGTCCGTTATAACTTTTTTCCTTTGAATATTTAAAAGGTTTGGATTTTACAGTTGGGTTTGGAAGGTTCCATGTTCTCAACACCGGGTCGTTTTCAATTACTTTTTGTCCAAGGTAATTTATTGCCGGCAATCTCTGGGCTGCTGCATTGTCAAGTAAAACCGGGGTAAATCCATCGGGAGTAAATTCAAAAGCAAATATTTTATCCGGAGAAATTTCTAAAGGTTTAAACAACCCTGTCAGACAGTTGGTTAGAGCCGAAATGTTACCCGTAATAGAATTATATTTATAAATATTTGATACTCCATTTGTGAAGGCACTCCAATAAATTGATTTGCCATCATGACTCCAGGTTGGATTTTCTGGAGTTCCATTGCTGCTTACAATTTCGAATTGAAGCTGATGAGCAGATTTTGCTTCTTCAACATCAAACACAATTATTGATTGTTGACCTGTTGTCTGCCTTAAAACGGCAGCAATTTTTTTGCCTGATGGACTTACCGACAATTGAAATAATTCTTCGCCTAATGGTAATGTGCTTACAGGAATTACTTCTTTATATGGATATGGCGAATATAAAATCGTAACTAAACCTGATTCATGTTGAATTCCCCATAGCTCTTTATTAGTAGAAGATATAGCAAGGTCACCAATCCGGATATTCTCAAACAACATTTTCTGATCACGTGAATCCAAATCCAAAACCCATACATCTCTGTACAATTGATTATTATTAGTTGTATAAAATAATAGCCCGGTTTCTTCATCAAAGGCAAGTGATGCAACCTGCAAGATACTTGGAGTGGGTAATGATGTAATTTCTTCTGACAAATGAGTTTTTAAATTAAAGGATTGCAAAGTTGCAAGATGGTGAGAGCGATGATAACTAAAAATAACAGAATTTGTTTTTTCATCTAAGTAGGGTTGGGAAACCCAGCCAAACGGTTTATCTGATAATTTCTCGGGTTCCGTTACATTCGAAGTTTCAAGAATTTTTAAATTTTCTTTTTGAAATTCATTTTCACTTTTGCCAAAATCATTCCAGGCTTCATCAAAATCTTCTCCAAAGACTTCTTCAAATCTGTTTAAATATCCATAGTAAATACTTCCTTTTGAAATTTTGTACCATTCAATAACTTTTTCATGTCCAAACCTTATTGATAAATATGATAGGAATCTGGTTCCATAAAGATAGAAAAGGGTTTCAAGCAAAAAGGAATTATGAGTATCAATAGTTTCTAAGTGTGCCGGGGATGGAAATTTATCATTATAAAATGTTTTCGTTCTGAAATACATTTCATCAAAACTGCTTAGTACCCTTCCATATCCACCGTTTAACCAGGTTTCAATATAAACAGCAATTCCTTCTTGAAACCATCTTGGTGTATATCGAAGTGAATTTGTAAAATAGCTATAGATTATTGAAGTTGGCTGGGTTTTTTCAGGTGGTACTTTTCCAAACAATTTTCTTAAAAAAGATTCGAACCCGGTTGCTTGATCATTAACAATGATATGAACAAGTTCGTGAGAAATCATCCACTGGTATCTTTCACTATAAGTTATGGCTTCGTAACCCGGTTCCAATGGTTCAACTTCAAGTCGAAGAAAATTTTGGGGTATTGTTGTTGTGAAACCGAGTCCATAATCACTTGCATCGTACAATCCTATAATGATTTTATCTTTTGGTTTGTAATCGAAAAGATCATTAAGAGCTGCTAATGCATTCTCTGCTGAATTTAATATATGATTGACCAAGTGAGTTTGGTCTGCTCTATAAACAACTTTAAAATTTTCACTCTCCCTTTCATACCAATCAGAATTTTCCCTTACAAAGAAGTGCAAAAGCAATTCGTTTGTATTTTGTGTTTTAATTATTTCGGCATAAACATCATCGCTTTTTACTTTAAAAGATATATTTATATTGTTATTGTTTTCTGTGATGATAAAATCATTCACATTTTTTCCTGATAAATTTTTTGCGTTGGTTTCATAAAAAGAAACTGTATTCCGGATTTTTAAGTTATATTCATCTGCATTATATTTTTCAAGGTAGGCTGATATCTTATCTTCCGCTTTAATTCTGATGTATTCGTCTTCACCCGAAACTTCATCCGATATATTTAAAAGATGATTGAAAACTGAATGTTGTTCGTCAATTAAAATCATCCTCCCCGGATTTAGTACGACAATGTTTTTATTACAATATTTTTTTAATAGAATTAAAAGTTGCGTTTGAGGTGCAAAGATCGATTCCCCTACCAGGTGTATTGATGTGGGAAGCTGAATTGTTTCTGTCTTTGATTTATTTTTCTGAGTTACTATCGTAAATGCAGAATTCTTTTTGAATTCTAAAAAATAATTTTCAGCATCAATTTTAGTTGATCCTAAAAATTTATCATACTCAGTTTTCAGTCCCAGTATTTGCGTGATTTCATTTACAGACAAATAAATAGTCCCGTCAAAATTATATGAAGAAATATCATGGCTGGATTTGTTTATACTTAAATCAACTTTGTTTATTTCTTGTGCCTGTACACAATTAAAGTTTAGGGAAAGAATACCAAAGAGTAAAAAACAAAAATATGTTTTAAGTAGAGTAGATGTTTGCAAAATTAAGAAGATATTATTTTTTATTAATAGAAATACAACATATTAAAATAACACATGAAATTTTGCTTTGCTAAAATCATGTAGAAATAGAAAAAGCCTTCAAATTTATTGAAGGCTTTTAAAAGTAGACAATGAGAACTAATTCAGTTTACCGAACCCAACCATAACGACTGCCTAGTTCGTCAAGTTGTGAATTTGATCTTACCCAACCATAACGACTACCTAGTTCGTCGAGCTGTGAATTTGATCTTACCCAACCATAACGACTGCCTAGTTCGTCAAGTTGTGAGTTTGATCTTACCCAACCATAACGACTGCCTAGTTCGTCAAGTTGTGAGTTTGATCTTACCCAACCATAACGACTGCCTAGTTCGTCAAGTTGTGAGTTTGATCTTACCCAACCATAACGACTGCCTAGTTCGTCAAGTTGTGAATTTGATCTTACCCAACCATAACGACTACCTAGTTCGTCAAGTTGTGAATTTGATCTTACCCAACCATAACGACTGCCTAGTTCGTCAAGTTGTGAGTTTGATCTTACCCAACCATAACGACTGCCTAGTTCGTCAAGTTGTGAGTTTGATCTTACCCAACCATAACGACTGCCTAGTTCGTCAAGTTGTGAGTTTGATCTTACCCAACCATAACGACTACCTAGTTCGTCAAGTTGTGAGTTTGATCTTACCCAACCATAACGACTGCCCAATTCATCAAGTTGTGAATTCGATCGGTTTGCAAGGATTCGCAAATCGGTTACGTTCTGCACATCACTTGAAGTAAATTGGTGGTGTTCGGTTACAGAGGTTTGATTATCCTCTGAAACTCTGTATCGGGTTGCCTGCTCAACATTTGAGACAACCTGAGCGAGTACACTGACGTATAGTCCCCCTGCGAGGAATATGAATAATATACGCTTAAGCATAGCGCCCACTCACATAATGTGAATAAATAGTTTAATGACACACTAGAAGATCACTGCGGAGCCTCCTCACCCCAAGATTGCGTGCACGCAGCCTTACTAGCGTAGTTTTAAAGCCAATGTTTATGCCATGCAAAATCTGGCGATGAATTGTAAATTTGAGGAAATTATTATAGAAAGCAGGTAATTCTTACCATATTTATCAACAATTCCATTAGAATTGTAAAGATATTTTACGATAATTATTAAATATTTAAATTTTGAAAAATTAATTGGGGATTAGAAAAATCAATAAAACTCTACTATTTCAATAAAGTATCTAGTTTTGGTCTGCTAATTCCTAATAATTTTGCTGTTTGGGTTTTATTCCCATCAAGTTTATTCAAAACTTCTTTTGCGTAATGTTTTTCTAATTTTTTCAAATTAGTTGAACCATAATTAATATTCATATTTATAAGATGATCCTGCGATTTATCACTACTATTTTCTTCATTAAGTGTATTAACTTTAACACGACTAATAAGATTCGAAAAATCTTTAAGTTTAATTTTTCCATCTTCACATAACAAGACTGCTCTTTCAATTGCATTTCTTAGTTCTCTAACATTTCCGGGCCATGGATAACCTTTGAGAAAATGTTGAATATCTTTATCAAGCCTTTTTATATTTCTATTAAACTGTTTATTGAATTCAGAAATAAAATGATGAGCAAGAATTATAGTATCCTCTCCCCTTTCCCGTAACGGTGGAATTTCAATAGAAATTACGTTGAGTCTATGATATAAATCCCTTCTAAATAGATTTTTTTCAACCATAAATTCAAGATCGCGGTTCGTTGCAGAAATTATTCTTGCGTTTATAGGAATATCTATTACACCACCAAGTCTTTTAATAATTTTTTTCTCAATAGCCCTTAATAACTTCGTTTGAATATTCATACTAAGGTCACCAATTTCATCCAGGAACAATGTCCCTCTTTCAGCTAATTCAAAGAGGCCTATTTTTCGTGTTCGTGCATCAGTAAATGCCCCGGGTTCATATCCGAATAATTCTGACTCTAACAAGTTTTCAGGAATTGCTGTACATACAATATCAATAAATGGGTTATTACTGGCTTTACCCGAATTGTGAATAGCCCTGGCAAATAATCCTTTGCCTGTACCAGTTTCACCAAGGACTAGAATATTAGCGAAGCTTTTTTCAGAAACTTTTTTCGCAAGTTCAACAACCCTAATTAACTCTTCAGATTCACCGATAATTGAACGCATACCCTGCTTATTCATTCCGAATGTACCGGCTTTGAACGATTCGGTTATATATGTTTTATTTGTGAAAACTTCGGTAAGAAATGATGTAAACTTTAATAACTCATAAGGAAAAATAAAAATATCAAAGAAACCATATTTCAAAATAGAAGTAACATTTAAGGCTTCCCCGTTCCGCATTATTATAATAAACTTGTTGTCAAAATCTCGTTTTACATTTATTGCCTGTTTTAATATCCTAGACTCCGTACCATCAACTTGCAATACTATTATTTCATTTTGCTCAACATTAAATTCTGTTGGGAATGAAACAGAGATTGGAAATCCTTTAAGCTCCAATTGTTTAAGAGCTGATGTAACTCCGACCAGGTCCTGTAGATCTGAAAAGATTTTGATTTTTATGTCAGATTCAGCCATAGATTATCAGTTGGTCTCCAGTTTTTCCAAAGTTGAAACAATAAGATGAATATCTTTTCTTTCGGTAAAAGATTTTCTGAGACGCGGGGTTTCTATTTGTTCCATTACATATTGAATTAATTCTCTCGTGTAGGATGCATATGTCTTGGATTTTTGATAATTCCCTCTTTGACCATAATATACCGCAAGTGAGAATAAAATTTTCCACGTAATTTCAGAAATACTTTTGTCATTAATCAGTCCATATGCATATTCAAAATATTCAAGAGGAGGTGAAAGTTTATCAGAACTAACCATACCAGATAATATACCTAAAAAATATTGTCTTTCTGCTTCGAATATATCATTTTGTTTACAATATTCTATCAATTCAGCACTTTCCAAAACTGTTAATGCTTGTTGAAAATCGTTTTGATTTATGCAAAGATTGGTCTTTAAAAAAATGGTTTCAATATAATTAGTTCTATCTTCCAATTTCTTGTATTCAAGATAAATTTCATCTAATTGGTTCATATCATTAGATTCATTAACTAAATATTGCCTGTAAAAAGTTAGTAATTTCTGATTAATTAAATGTTTTCCTGATAAACTATTTTCTTTAATTAGTTTCTCACTTGATTCAGTTACTTTTGAAAATTCTTTTTTTAATCCAATCTTATAAAATAATTTCCCTAGTAGAAAAAGTGCCTCCATTTCATCTTCAGGTAAGTTTTTCTTCTGAAATATATTCAGCGCTTCATTTAATGAATCGTAAGCTTTTTGATATTCGCACAAATAAAAATGAGCCTCGCCTAAATTTAAAAATGCAAGTCCCTGGTTTTGAAAATTGCCAATGCTTAAAAATATTTTAAGTGCCAGGCTGTACATTTCAATTGATTGTTCAAGCTGACGTCTCTCGAAATAGAAAATCCCCATATTTAATTGCAGTACACCCTCCTGATCCAGATTGCCAATAGACTGGTTCAGTTTTGAAGCATTTTCCCAATGATTTTTAGCTTCATCATAATTTCCAAGAATATTATAAATGTTACCAATATTAACTTCCATACCAGCCAATCTTCTGGGAAGCTTCGCTATTTCATAGTTACCTTTTGCTTTGTTAAACCATTTTAATGCATTTTCCAAGTTACTTGTATTATAAATTTCATTCATACCGAGAAGGTTATAACATTTCCCGTTAAGTTCATTATCATTAGAAGAACTTGAAACAATTTCTGACGCCTTTTCCACTGCTTCAGCGTACTTTCCAAGTTCAAACTCCGCATACGCCAATTCGGACAGGAATTTTCTCTTTTTACCCGGAGCTTTTACATTTTCAATTAGTGAATTTAAAAAATTTCTACCCTCCTGGTATTCACCTGACCCAACCAGTGAACTTGCAAAAATAAAATTAATATCTATTCTGATTTCTTCAGATAAATTTTCTAAATCAATTTTTTTTATAATTTCTATTGCTTTTTTAAAATCACTTAATTTGTAATTAATTTCAGCAAGTTTTATTTGTAATGAAGTTATTATTTTGAGTTCAAATGGCAATTCAAGCAAATGGATTATTATTTTTCGAATAAATGAATAAGCAGAATTTTTTTCAGCTTGTTCAATTTGTTTATGATACACTTTGTAACTCTCTTCTAACTGTTCAGCTAGTTCAAATTGTCTGGCAAGCTCAGTTGGGTTAAAATCAGGAAAAAGCTCCGAAAGCTTAGTGGCAATCTGACTATGCCATTTTATTTTATTGTTCAATAAATCATACACATGTTTTTTTAAACCATCGGACCCGATTTGCAAAGTGTTGTTAAGAGAATATCTCACTAATAAATTATTTGTCTGAAGGTTCGAAATAATTTGGTCGAAATCTTTTGAGTTAGCATTTAATATTTTTTGAATGGTTTTATAATCCGGTGTTATATCAAAACATGAAATAAGCTTAATGGTAAATAATTCGGATTTACCTAATCCATTTAATCTTTTATCATAAATCACATCATACGAATTTTCAAGAATTTCTAAATCTTCCGGTTTATCTGAAATTATAACTCCGTCACTGTTAAATTTCATTATCTCAAGAAGAATAATATCCTTAATAAAGGAGATTACATTTCCAGGTAATAAATCTGAGTAGTTAAGAATTAAATTATTCAATTCGTTTTTGGGAAACGAAAGATGAAATGCTTCATTGATAAAATCTCTTAATTGGACATCAGTGAATGAACCGAGAGAAAATTCTCTAATATTATTCAATTCACCCGACCTGTAATCCGTTTCTGAGGTTTCGGTTAAAATAATCTTTATTCCATTGATCTGGAAAACAGGCATTATAGAATTAAAAATTTCAATAGTGTAATCGTCAAGCAAATTATAATCGTCGAACAGTAAAACTGCTGTTGAATTTTTAGTCAGCAGGGAAACTATTCTGAATATTTGCTCTGATGAAATACTATCTGCTATATTAATTGTTTCGTGAATATCCTTAATATCATTTTGCTCGAGCTGTTTGAAAATATTTTCGGAATAAAGTAGGTTTTTTATTAAAACTTTAACCAGTTCTACACCACTTTTCCCTTTGAGGTTATTAAAGAGAATTGATTCTTCATGAAGCGCATATGTTTGATTTAGTAATGAAGTCTTTCCTGAGTTATCAAAACCTTTAACAACAACTATTTCACTACTTGATTTATCGTTTATATAAGTATCTAAGATATTAATTGCATCCTGTCTTCCGGAGAATATTTTTACGGGAATAAAATCTTTTCGGATTGATTCATCTATCTCAAATCCAAGAAGTTCAAGAATAGCAAGAGTGTCCTTTGGTCGTTCATCCGGATTTTTTTTCAATAAATATTTTATGAGCCGCAAAAATTCATTTGAAAATCTTTCAGTTTCAGGAAATTTGAATTCTTCTTCTATATGAGCTTTATAAATATCTAATTCATTTTCATAATCAAATGGAAATTTGTCATAAACAATTCTGTAAAGAAGAATCCCAAGAGAATAAAGATCAACTCGAAAATCATGAGGTTCTTTTTTAAGCAATTCCGGGGCAATGTAGTTAGCAGTTCCCTGCACAATCTCAATAATTTCAGGTGGGGAATAATGTGACAGGCCAAGATCAATTAATTTTAATTTTGGTTTGGTTACATCAGAATTTATGAGAATGTTTTCAAGTTTAAGGTCATAATAAATATAATTTGACTGGTGAAGATAATATAAAGCACAACATATTTGTCTTGTTATTTCACGTATTAATTTTTCATCTATATTTAATTTACTATTTGATAATTCAAATGACGGGAAATATTCAGAAGTGATATATAATGAACCTTCGGTTACATATTCATTTTCACTAATAAGTACATTCCCAAATTCTTCGGCTCGGATAATATTCGGATGTTCAAGTTTTTTCAGAATAAAAAATTCATTTCGAAAACTGATTTTTTCTTCTTTACCTGCGTCAGGTTTTAAAATTTTAATTGCAAATGGTATTCGTGAGTTTTCAACATCTTCACAAAGAAAAACTTCGCTTCTACCTTCGCCGATTTTTTTAATTATTTTATAACGCTGGTTAATCATTACTTGGTCCTTGGTATAAAAAATTCATTCAGTTTTCTGCCAAGATTATTAAAACTGAATAAAGTAAGTATTAATATTGTTCCCGGGAAAACGATCATCCACCATGCAACACGTAAATATTCCTGACCACTTTCAATCATTGACCCCCAGGAAGGATAACTTCCTCCAATTGTAAGACCAAGATAACTCAAAGCCGACTCAGCAAGAATTACATTGCTGAATTGAAAAATAGTATTAACAATCACCGGTATTATAATAACAGGCAAAATTTCTTTCAACAAAATCTGTTTTTTACTCAAGCCTATCAAGTTTGCTGTATTAATAAAATCTTTTTTCTTTAAGGAAATTATTTCACTTCTTACAATTTTAAATAAACTCATCCACCCCGAAAAACCGAGAACAATAACTATAGAAATTAGCGAACTGCCAAACAATGCCAGTATTAATACTACCAGGTAAATGATTGGAAATGCGAGCATTACTTCTGCAAAACGGTTGAGTGCTGAATCGATAATTCCGGTACTGTATGCAGAAATAAATCCCAGTACAATCCCGATCAGCAAAGAAACAATAACTGAAGAAAGTCCTACTAACAATGATATTCTTGTTCCAAAAATTAATCTAGTTAAAATGTCCCGGCCGAATTCATCTGTTCCAAGTAAAAATTTTTTTTCTTCAATTTGAAAATCTTTATTAAATCCGGGTAAACCAGGTATAGAATATTCTTTATTTCCTTTGTAATATTTTCTCTGATCTCTGTTTATACTTTCCGCAAAATAAACGTTTTCATCATATGATAGTGGAATAATCTCGTGTTTCAGTTTAACTAATTTTTCCTGATCAGTTTGCACACTCTCATTTTTTACCCTGATTAATTTTACACTACTTAAGGGTGGAAGTAATTTTGTAACAGAAAGATCCTTTTGAAAATCAGGGTTCCTGTTTGTGATAACTGATGCAAATAAAAAGATGAAAATCAAGAAAGCTGAGAAAGCAATTGTAAAAGTCAGCTCCGACGATAGAAAATTTTTCGTTCTGAATTTTATGGTAATAAACCCAATCAGGACAATTAATACAGGTGAAAGAAGAATTTCAAGAGTATTAAAATCGAATAACTGAATTGCGGTTTTGAAATCAGAAAAAATTAAACCAATATACATTCCCCAGAAAGTAATACAACCAATTAGCAGTTCAATCCTTAAGGCTAAAAACATCAGCGATAAAAAAATTATCCAGTGCCAGGTTTTTATTTTACTTTTCAATTCAAATGTTCTCCTATACTTCCCGGATCCAGTTTCATTTTTATAATATCCGCAATGAAGTTTGCTAAAATCATTAGTGCACCAGCGGTAAAAGAGCAGGCAATTATCAACGGATAATCTCTGCTTAAAATAGAATCAATAGTTAGTCTTCCCATTCCCGGTAAGCCGAAAATCACTTCAGTAATAAGCGCACCGCCAAAAAGAATTCCAAGCTCAATGCCTGCAACAGAAATTAATGGTCTCACAGCATTTGGAATTATATGCTTTAAAAGTATTTCTGATTCACTGTAACCGCTTCCACGCAATTGCAAAATGTAAGATTGATTTTTTACCTCTTTCAGGTTGTCCCTGATATATTTGTAAAATACTGCTATGCCTGCGGCCGAGAGTGTAACCAAAGGTAAAACAAGATGAGCAAATAAATTGCCAAACTTTTCGAAAAAACCGAATGAATCGTAATCAAATGATTTCAACCCGGAAGTAGGGAAAATATTGAGTTTGATCGAAAAAATTAGAATCAGAATTACGCCAAGAACAAAAGATGGCGTTGAATATATCGCCAGGGAGAGATTAGAAATCAGATTATCAAGCCAAATTTTTTCTTTTTTCGTAACATATATCGCCAGCAAAAAGCTGAAAAGAATTTCAATCACAAAACTGAGCGTTGCAAAAACCAAAGTAAAAGAAAGTGATTGCCAGATAACAGTAATGACAGGCAAATGATAATTATATGAAATACCAAACTCACCCGTAAAAGTGTTTTTAATAAATGAGACATATTGTTCAATTAGCGGCTGATCCAGATTAAACTTCTGAATTACAAGTTTTGAAAGCTGTGGACTGAATTCGGGTGAAAGAAATTTCTGGGCAGGGTTACCGGGAGAAATTCGGATTATTACAAACAGGAAAGAAACCAAAATAAAAAGAGTGATAAGCGATGAGAAAATTCTTTTTGTAATTGTACTGATGAATTTTCTTTTCATAAATTATTTATTCGCGATTTTCCATTCCCAGCAATGTGTTATCACTCCGTAAGGAGATATATCGATATTGCCAATTCTTTTATTATACGCTGTAAAATTTGGTGTCCAGTATAAAAATGTAACCGGCTGGTCATCATATAAAATTTTCTGAAATTCCCTTACATATGAAATGTAATTTTTATCAGAGATTCTTTTATCAAGTTTATCCAGAATATCATCAGCTTTTTTACTTCTGTAACTTACAAAATTTGCCGGGGCGATATCCGGATCGGAATACCAGTATGGTTTAAATTGCAATGGTATGGGAATAAACCATGCAGCCATATATGCATCCATTGATTTGTTGTAAAGGTTGTCGATAAACATTCCTAATTCATAAGTTTCTATTTTCATCTCAATTCCAACAGATCGCAAATTATTTTGAATTATTGTTGAAGCAAATTCGCGTAAAGGATTACCGGTCGGAATACTTAGAGTAAATTTAAATTCTGTTCCTTCTTTATCAATAATACCATCATTGTTTGAATCCTTCCATCCATTCTGTTTGAGAATCTCTTTTGCTTTTTCAGGGTCATATTTAATTGGTTCAAGATCTTTATTAATTTCTCTTTTAAATATCGAGGATACAGGACTGTTTGAGATTTCTGCATAATCTAAAAGATATTCATCTATAATTTCTTTCCGGTTAATTGCATAAGTAAGCGCTTTCCTTATTGAGGGGTTGCCAAACAATTTGTTTGGCTTATAAGTTTTATTTTCCTTAAATGCTTCAACATCAATATTGTTCCACCCAATATAATCATATTCCCTCCCTGTTGTTGAATTAACTACAAGATCATTACTTTGTTCAATTGATTTTACATCTTCGGTTTTCACTTTTTCCATTATGTCAATTTCTTTTTTCTCAAGTTGATTAATTCGAGATGTGTACTCCGGAATAACTTTAAATATCAACTGCTCAGGCATTTCTTTGCTATATAAAAACGAATTTTCATTTGCAGCCAGGATGATATCCTGATTTTTATTCCATTTAAATAATTTATAGGCACCGGAAGTCACGGGCTCATATTTTTTATCCGATTCAGCTAACTCCTTTCTGCTGATTTTTTCAAAAATATGTTTCGGAACGATTGGCACACTTAAATCATACAAGGAAGGATTTTTATCCGGTGTAAAATGAACGACTAATTCAAAAGGAGAAACAACGGTAAAAGACTTTTTCAAATTCACACTATTGTCCTCGTTCAAGAACAATGTTTCAATAGTTTCATAAAGTCTGCTCTGAACAACTGAATCGGAATAAATATCAAATGAGAAAAGAATATCGTCAGTTGTCAGTTTTTCTCCGTCTGTCCAGGTTACATCGTCATGTAATTTCATTCTTAGTGATAATGAATCATTTGACCATTCCCAGCTTTCTGCAATCATCGGTAAAATATCCAAACCTCCCTTTTTGTCATTCCATTTAAAATCGATTAAAGCGGGATAAAGCAACTCTGCAATCGCTCCTTCATCTACACTAACAGTATAGAGCGGATTTAGTGTTTGTATATCTGAAGCAATTCCAATTACAATTCTATTTTTATTCGATTTTTGCTCAGAACATGATAGGAATGCCAGAGAAATTAATAGTACAGTTAAAAGAAATCTTTTAATTGAGATCATATTCTTTTCCGAAAAGAGAGGTAATTTTCTTACCTCAATTTATTATTTTGCCGTGTAAATCGAAAGTAACTCTTTTCATGCATCTTAAAACTGTTATAAAAGAAATCCGACTTAGGTTAGTAACTGGACAACCATTACTACTAGGAAATATTAATTTTTCTTTATCACCAAATAAAATTTATACAATACTGGGAGAGAATGGTTCGGGAAAAAGTACTTTGATTAAATCTTTGACTAAACTGCTTCCCAAAAATCAATACATTGTGGAAGGAGAAGTGATTTTAAATAATTTAGATTTGTTGAAAGTGACAGACGAAGATTTAAGAAAAATGAGACAAAATAAAATCAGGTATGTTCTTCAGGATTCTATAAATAGTTTTAATCCGTTAAAAAAACTCGGTTACTATTTTAATTTTCCTTCTTACAAAAAAGACGAAATAAAAAATCTGCTGGACTATTTTCTGCTACCGGGATATGAAAAAATTTCACAAATGTATACTTTCGAATTAAGTGGCGGAATGGCGCAACGATTGACTGTAGTTCTGGCTCTTGCTGCAAAACCCGAATTGCTAATTCTTGATGAGCCGACTTCTGGGATCGATTATACATTAATAAATTTAACCTTTCTCAAACTGAAAGAATTTGTTCAGCAAAATAAAAACTCCGTTTTGTTGGTAACACAAGATTGGAATTTTGCAGTGAAAATTAGTGACTATATTTCGGTTCTATCCGATGGGGCTCTCAGTGAATTTCTTCCAACAGAAGATTTCCTCAAGCAAGATTCGACACCTCACTCTAAATTAATTAATGAGTACAGGAATTTTACTCTATGAGCGTCCTGTTAAAAGCAGAAAATATCAGTTACTCAATTAAGAATAAAAATATTCTAATGGGAATTAATTTTGAAGTTACCACTGGAGAAATACTTGGAATAAGCGGTGAATCCGGAAGCGGAAAAACTACTCTTGCAAAAGTAATAACCGGGTTGATTAAACCAACTTCCGGAAAGCTGACTTGGAACAGTATAAAATCGAACTCAGTTTCTTCGGTTCAATTACTCTTTCAGAACAACGGGGAAATTCTTAATCCATACAGAAAAATTAAGGATGTGCTCAAAGAAGCATTATTAATTCATAACACAACAAAAAATGAAGTCAAAAAAAGAGTTGAAGAATTATTCAGAGAAACAGGAATTAAACCCGAACTTTTTTCACGCAGAGGATATGAATTAAGCGGGGGTGAACAGCAGAGAGTCGCTCTAGCCAGACTACTCGCCTCAAACCCTCATCTGTTAATACTTGATGAACCGTTTTCTGCACAGGATATAATTTCTCAATCGAACTTTGTTTCACTCATTAAAAAAATAAATTCCGAAAGAAACATTACCATAATCTGTATTAGTCACGATCTTAAAATTCTCAGAAAGATTGCCGATACAATTATTATTCTTCACAATGGTGAAATTGTTGAAAGCAATGCAAGCAAAGAATTGTTTTCATACCCTCAGCATCCATATACAAAATTTTTACTCTCTTCGGAAAATTTAGATTTAAGCTACGAACAGATTAAAAACAATCTGGATAAAATCACCGGTTAAAATCCAATGGCTAAAACCAACGCAGTGCGTTTCCTTGAAGCAAACAATATTCAGCATTCAACTATAACTTATGAAGTTGATATAAATGACTTATCCGGAATTACTGTTGCAAACAAAGCAAGAATAGAACCAGAAAAAGTTTTTAAGACCCTGGTAACGCGTGGAGATAAAACTGGCATTAATATTTTTTGCGTTCCTGTAACAGAAGAACTGGATTTGAAAAAAGCTGCAACCGCAAGCCGAAACAAAAAAATCGAAATGATAAAAGAAAAGGAATTGCTTCCACTAACAGGTTACATTAAAGGCGGCTGTTCTCCAGTTGGAATGAAGAAAAAATATCCAACTTTTATTGATGAAACCGCACAATTTTTTGAAGATATTTATGTTAGCGCTGGAGTTAGAGGAATGCAGATTATAATTAAACCGGTAGATTTAGCAAAGATTACTGATGGAAGATTCGAAGATTTAATTTAGACAACTCATTTAATTAAACTGGCATATGCAACCAGCTTGTCTTCATCATACTCAACTTTAATTTTTGAAAAACTATCAAGAAAGTGTGACAGTTTATCAAATCCAAATTCTTTGTGATTAAACTCCGGATGTTCCTTCTTAATTCTTATCCCGATAGTTGCAACATTTACCCTTCGATTTTCCTTCTTTAATAATGTCATAATACTATTCTCTATCTGTTCACTTACCTTCTTTTGTGGAGTTTGCAATGATTTCGATTCTTTATGTTTAATTTTTTCAGGCCGATATTCTATTAATCCATCTGCAACATTTACCAGATCTCTCGATATAGATCCTGGAACTCCCATTAAAAAAGTAGTTTTCCCTTGTGATCTTAATTCATTCAGAAGTGGTATAAAATCACGATCTCCGGAAACCAGTATTAAAGTGTTAATATTTTCATTTTGCATGAACAGCTTCATCGCATGTACACAAATAAATGTATCAGCGCTGCTTTTTTCTGTTCGTGATAAGGGTGTAAAAACCGGTTGTATACCGCTTGTCTGAAGACTATTAATCTGCTCGTTGAATCGGACCCAATCTCCAAATGCCTGTATCGATGCAATGCCCCCTTTATTTTCACACAAATTTTTGATGATCATTAAGTCAGGTTCTTCACCAAAATTATTTAATGATGAGTAGTATATGTTTTCAAAATCGATAAAAACTGCAATTGTATTTTGTAATGGTCTTTCAGTATTATTTTTCACTGATTTTTCCTTTAATAGATTCAAGGCACAGGTCTAGTTTTTTTAATGACATACTTACTTAAAACTTACCAACAATTTAAGTTTGTTCAAATCAATTATTAATTAATATAATATCAAAAGGGAGTAGGAATGACAAAAAAAAATCCCTCTCCATCTTTTCAATGAAGAAGGTTATTATTCCATTAACTAAAATTTCACTTTTTATACATTACATAAATAAAAGTTCCATCTTCACTAATTTTTAGTTAACATACCAGCGTAAAAAAATCAGGCCCCTTGTTGAAATGGCCCAGCTTGAATTATCACTTTCTGATTCGTAATTCCCAAATGAGATATAATTCAGATTGATTTCACCTCCGAAAGAAAAATGTCTGTTAAACATATACTCACCTCCTGCTGCTGGTCCAATAAAAAAGTCGGTTTTAGAATTATCACTTGCTCCATCCGAACTACTAGAAGAGTATCTATAACTGCTTAAAATAAACCCAGAATTAAGTCCATAGTAAAGATTAACTGATTCAATGGGATCATCATTAAATGCTATAACTGCCCCTAATCGTAAATTTGAATTTGACTGTTCGTAAGTATATCCTGAACTCGAATTATCGCTTGATAGTGTACTATAACCTATGCTCGGCTCGAAACGAAAAAAATTTCCTTTAATTATTATGGTAAAATTTGCCATGTTTATTGGTTGTGCAATTATTCGATATTCTGTAGGTCCGCCATAGTCTGTATACACTGATAATTGCCCTGATAAACTAACACCAAGGCCAAACTGCACATTATCATCTTCTGTTTGTGAAAAAGTAAGAATAGTTAGTGTGAACGAAAAGAAAATTATGAAAAAGGTTTTCATAGTGCTTCTCCCTTTAAATTGAAATAGTTATTTCCAAAATCACCTGAAAAACTATTTCATAATATATCTCGATAACCAATTATCCTATGCAAAAAACCCTCTCCACCTTTAAATGAAGAGGGTTAACACAATAAGTACAATAAAATTTTTTCTATTCAAAACAAAAATTGAATATCGGGAATATTGGCAAGAAACCGCCTTTGCCGATAATATTTATCAATCCCAGTTGAAGCCCGTTCATTGTTGCAGCATAATTTACAATCGCAATCTGCAAACCTGTTGCTTTGCCTCCCGTGTAGTTTACAGCACCCGTCTGAAGCCCGGTAAGGTTTCCTTTAATTATACTTACAAAATTATCCTGCCAGCCGTTAAAATTTCCTTCATTAATTCCCACAACTCCGTACTGTAACCCAAGCTGATTGCCCGTCGTAACATTAACCAATCCCACGTCAAGCCCGTTTACATTTGCATTCTTTCCGTATAATATGCTTAATCTTAAGCCCGTAATTGAATTTGTTTCAGGAGCAATCTGTACGGGATTAAACAATGCAACCTGTATCGGACTTTCCTGTGCATATGTATATGAATTGACAGCTGGCAAAATTAAAAGCAAAGCTGCAAGTGTTAAAAATAAATTTCTCATTTTCATTAGCCTCTTTTATTGTTTGATATTTTAATTGAATAAACAATTACAAAAGTAATTCAATTAGCGAGTGGTAAAACTATGTCGAAAAAACTAATTGTGGTGTGACTTGAAACCTAAAATGGCACTTATTTTCTGGTGTTAATGTTGGGAGTCACAAAAAATGATTATGAATGGTTCTTATGAGAGATAAAAAGCAATCACGATCCTCAAGTGTCTGAAAGTTTTAAAACCAAATTGAAGTTAAAAAAATTTTATAATTCGGTAGCACAGATTACTAATCTGTGCTACAACACTTCATACCCCGGGCGAATATAAGTATGTTTCCAAACATTCCAATTTTTTACTAATCCGGCACCTACCGGGTTCATTAATACATACTTAATCAAAAAATATAACTCTTTATCATCTCTAACCAACCTATCATAACTTTCATCCTGCCAAAACTTTCCCGTTCTATTTAGAATCAAGTTACTTTTTCTTGCTGAAATTCGTTTTATTGACTGCATTATTTTACTTACACCTTTATTTTTTTCAAGAAGCTCGAAAACAAGATGAATATGATTTGGCATAATACAATAGCAAATCAACTTATATTCCTTACCATCAGGATAATGTAAGGATTGTTTGCAAATCTCTGCTATTTCCGGATTAGCTAAATGTTTATTTCCATATTGACCACTATCAAGAATCGCATCATATTTTTTAAGCAACCTTCTGAATTTTACGTCTTCATGTTGATTACTATTACTAATATAGTTTTTAATTTCAGCAACTTTCTGAGATGGAAGTGAATTTGCCAGACGGTATGTAATAAAATATATTCCTTCATTAAAATAAAGATGCGGTAGGTTTCGGTGATGAAAAGATTTTTTCAACATTATAAAATTTAGCTTCCGTAGCACAGATTAGTAATCTGTGCTACGCAATAAATTATTAATTATTCAACAACAACTCTCACACCTTCCGAATGACTTGAAAACTCAGGCGCATACATACATTGAATTGTTGTAATTCCGTTTGAGAAATCTCCTTTGTGAGTTACTCTTAATGGATATTCAAAAACATAAGTTCCTTTTGGCAGCCAATCCATAAAGAAATTTGTTGATGCATCTCTCGTGTTTTCATAATAATATAATCCATCCTGGTATTTATGAGTTGATAAAACATTTATTGGTTCAAATCCCGATGCACGCATATCTTTCAGATGAACAAATTCCATATCACGGTCAACTCTTATTTCAATTCTAACTTTTATTAAATCTCCTGGTTTCAGCTTTGTGTCTTCTGTTACCGGGGTGATTTTCTTTCCTGTTTCAGAATCAATTTCAAGAAACAACTTTTTGTTAATCTTCAAAGGAGTTTCTGCAGAAGTAATTTTATCAAGCTGTTCATAATACTGCCAGTAGAGAGAACCCCACGCAACAACATTGTTGTTATTCGTTACTGTTACTTTTCCCATTTCAGGTTTTATCTCATCTCCCTTTCCACGAAGTTTTAAAGTAACCCGTTCCTTCTTCAACGTGAATGTTTGGATTGTTATAAAGATCAATCAACTGATCACCAACTTTAATATCCGGCAGCTTTGAATCTGCAAGCCAGTTTGTTCCCCTGAGTAAAAGTGCATAGCACGCTTCAGCAGTTGCTTTTGTAGTCTTCCAATCCTGTACCTGTTTCTGTTTCAGCAGCCAGACTTTCATCAAGTCCACAGATTCCTGATCCTTCGTAATTTCATCAACTGCTTCAATTAATAAAGCCTGTGTTTCGATCGGAGCCTGGTACCAGTACCATCCCCATTCTTCTTTAAAGTACATTCCCATTTCATCATTGAACACTGCATTTTCAATTATCGATTTAATAATTGCTTTTGCAGTTTTTGCATCATAGAGTCTGTAAAGTGCAAGTGCAATCATGGATTGCATATACTTGTTATTGCTCAACCAATACTTTTGCGCCTGTCCTTTCCAGTAATCAAAAGCTTCTTTGTGCTGATCGGCAACAGGAATATCAAGATAGTAGCTTCTTCCATAAAGATACTGTGCCTGGATATAACCGATATTTTTTAATTTCAGATTTCCATGTTTCTTGATCCATTCGTAATCTTCATACATTCTGGCATCGGTATAGAGCACAGCTTTTCTCAACATTTCCCACGTTGCCGAATTTTCTCTTATATCTTTTATCCCAAGTCTTTCAAGATGTCCCATTCCGACAACAATGTACTGAGTAATGAAACGGCTTTCCGGAAGTCCCGGGAACCATGGCCATCCGCCGTTTGAATATTGGTTATCACGAAGTTTCTGTTCAGCGCTGTTAAGTTCATTTGCCATTTTTGTGAGATCGAAAAGCAAGCCGACTCTTCTTTTTCTTGCGCTTTCATCCTGCGCATCCAAAACCCATGGAGTCTCTTCAAGCAATGCTGACTTTAATTCCTGGTTCTTTTCAAGATTTGAAAGAAGTGCATCTTTGTCAATTGTTTTCCAGCTTTCAAAAACTTTTTTGATTTTCGGATTTGAGTTTGCAATAAAAGTCGCAATGCTGTTTGCATAAAACCTGCTGAATATCTGTTCGCTGCATTCGTAAGGAAATTCCATCATGTACGGCAAAGCCTGTATTGCATACCACGCAGGATTTGCTGTGAACTCAAGTGTAAGATTATAATTCTGCAAAGTTGTTGATTTATTTTCCATCAACTTTTTAAGAATGAAGGTTTTAGTCTCGTGTCCTTTCACAGGCAGCGGAAGTGTTTCTGTAACGAGCATCCTGTTTAGAAGAATCGGAAGTGCATTTTCTTCACCATCAGAATACTTGCCTGATTTTGCGATCACCCTGTAAACAATAGCATCTGCTTTGCCAAGAGGAACTTTTAATCTCCAGCTTAAACCTTCACTCATTCCTTTTTCTGCTGAGAAGGATTTTACGTTATCGGTATTTTCAAAAATTGCATCAATTGGTTTCATTGTGAAATGCATCGAACAACTGCAGAGTTGCTGAACCGGAAAGTGAGCTGTCTGAAAGGTTGCTGACTTTTGCAGTGAAATAAATTTCATCTCCTTCTCTTAAAAATCTCGGCGGATTCGGCACGATCATCAAATCTTTTTGCGTAACAGTTTCTTTATAAACAATCGAACTCTTCAAATCTTTTGTATAGTGCAAAGCCCATAAATTTCCACTTCGTTAATGCTTCAGGAACGGTGAATGAAATTACTATCTCACCTTTTTCATTTGTTCGCAATTCAGGATAAAAGAAAGCTGTTTCATTTAAATTTCTTCTTACTGGAACGCCTTCAAATGTTTTTTCTTTACTTTCATTGTCAACAACCGGTTGATTATCAATAATCCCTGCTATTTCCAACTCTACGAACTGTAGTTCGGTAGATTTTTCTCAATAACTCATTTTTCCCCAGTAACTTGAATGTCATTCATCCGAAATTGACTGAAGTCCTAATCTGGTACAACTGCATACTCTTCAACACTTGCATCTCATTCTTCCTCCATTATATAATAATCTATTGTCATTACCATATCCATAAAAATAAAATCCAAATTATTGATATAAGGATAATAAGCGTATTGTCTTGATAGATAATTATTCCATCCCTCATTATAGAATCTTGCTGAAACCTGCAGAAAAATATTATCAACTCCCCAGTTTATTCTCGAATAATTATAACCATAAACTCTAAATTCCAATTATTCGGTACAAAAGCATCCAGAGAAGCATCATACATTGAAGCAAGCAATTCAGCAGCAACTGCATCACCATTTGGTCCGGCAATTTTTAATTTCCATTCCTCTTTTGAACCGGGAAGTAGTTTATCTCTGAAAGTCTCGAAAGAAATATTAAGATTTTTATTGCTCCATGGAACTGTTACAATCACATTATTAATATGTGCTTCGTTATTTACAATAGAAGAAACGTGAACAATTAGATTTCCGCGGTATTCTTCTTTAATTGGAATATCAAATTGCTTTTGCTCATTGTCCAAAGTAATCCATTCTTTTTTGATTATCTCTCCGTCAAATTCAATTTCATAGAGTGCTTTTGCATTCTTTGCTGCCGAGCCAATAAAGAGTTTTGCAATTTCTCCGGGTTCATAATTTTTATTTTCAAGATAAATCCAGCTTGCTTCAGGTAATGGTACTTTTTCTGAATTAGGATTGAACAAAGTAAAATATTTAACAAGCTCAACCAGCGTTCCGTTTTTATCTTTTGTTTTTAAACTGATAACATACTTGCCGGGCTCCCAGTCATTCTTATCTTCGAAATTAATTTTTGAACTGTCTGTAGTTGTAAAGCTATTTTCAAATACTTTCTTCCCTTTTTCCCAGTTGAAGAATTCGTTTTCATCATTATAAATATCGTGTGGAAAACTTTCGTAATAATCTTCTTTTGTAAGAAGAAACTTATCCGGTTTTTGCCACAACCTGTTCCTGAAAATTCTTGATGGAGCTTTAAGTTCGTAAACTTCAATTGATACTTTTGCAGGTTCAAACTCGTAGTTAAGATTCGTCGTAGAAATTGAATAATTATCTTTTGATTTAGAATTAATTATATCAGGTAAGCTCATATTTGCAAGCAGAGCAACATATCCGGCACTGATATTTGTCTGAGATGAATGTGTTTCGCCCGTAACATCAACAACATCTGCATAAATTGTGTAGTTAAAAACAGGTTTTGTCTCTTTGGGAAGTGATAAGTCAGAAACAAGTTCAAAATCGATTTTAAATTTTCCTTCACTGTCGGTTTTTGTAACGCCATTCGTTATTTTCATCTGGTTATTTCTTCCCCATCTTCCCCAGTACCAGTTGTAATAACTCCACCACCTGTAATCATAATATGGAAATGTAGCTGATCTTACAACCCTGTATTTTACTTCAACATCATTAAGGTTAGCACCGGAATAAGTTTTCGCAAATCCCGTTGCGGTTACCTTATCATTTAAAGAATAACTTCCTTTTATTGGATCAAACTTTACTTCAAACTTCGGACGTTTGTATTCTTCGACCCTGAAATATTGTGAACCATTCTCATTTGTCAAATAATATTGTCCACCAATCTTTCCGGTTGGTATTGTAAACTTTCCGTTAAATGTTCCGTACTCATTTGTTTTAAGTTTTACATCAGCAATCTTCTGACTGTTCGCATCGTAAAAAGTAACTGTTGTGTTCTGATCAGTTATAATTTTATTTCCTTTTTTCCCGTCAGTATTAACCATTAAACCTTTGAAGTAAACTTCCTGCCCGGGTCTGTAAATTGCCCTGTCCAAAAAGAAGTAAGTCACATTTCGTTTGTTTCTGTTTTCTTCATAGTAATATTGGCGGTAATAATTTTGTGATTCAAACCGATCTTTGCCGTCAATAAAAACTGCTTTGTACTGATTGTACTGGTTATCTTCTTTTGTGAACTCAAAAAATCCTTCGCTGTTTGTTTTTCCGCTTTCAACTTTAAAAAACCGATATTCTCTGGCATCGGGCACATATTTTTGTCCGTAAATTTCTACTTTAATATTTGAAAGCGGCTGACCTGATTCGCGGTTAAGTACATATAACTGTTCAACATTTTTTTCTTTGCTTCTCCTGATATAACTGATATTTGTTACCCATGTTTTACTAAACCCGACTGCATTTTTCTGATACGTAAAGTTTTTATCGGTTGCGACAAGAATTAAATATTGTCCAACCGGCAAAACCGGCATTTTAATTTCAACGGAATGCTGCTGAAAATCTTTATCGTCAGGAAGCTCAAGCGACCACTGTTTTTCATCTGGTTGTCTAGTATAATAATTAATTAAGTCCTGTGTGTTCTTCCCTTTTTCTTTTGATTCTAAAGATTCGTTCCATTTAACAATTCTCACAAAAATCTTTGAAGCATTTTTATAAGAGACCAAAGCTCTGAAAGGCTGATCAGGAATATTTCCAAACTCGGTTGTAAACTGAAGACTTTTTTGAAGAATTGTATTCCGAAGCCAGCTGCATTCACCGGCACCGAAAGTATCGGGAAATTTTTCAATTGTTGTGTTGCAGATTTCGAGAGCAGTTTTAAAATCCCATTTGTGATCATCCGAAACCGACGCATTAAACTTCATTCCCTCGCTGTAATAATAATTTGCTTTATTAAATGAGACTAAAGAAGAGTAAGGAAAATCAGCATATTGTTTTTCCATTTTTACTAAAGCATCGAGATACAAACTATCTTTTTCGGGATGGACACTGTTGCTTCTTACAAAATTCAATCTGTTCAATGTCCGCATCTATCAGTGCATCTTTTTCATCATCATTCAAATGAAATTTTATTAAATCCTGGTAAAGATTAATTGCATAAAATTTTAATGAAAGAGAATCTTTTGTTGAATAATCATTCTTTACAAAATCTTTTGCCTGGGAAAAATCATCTTCGTTTTTTAATTCGAATTTATAAACCGGATCTGTTACCGAAGCTTCATCATTTACAAAAAAGGAAAGCGCCTGGTGAGCTAGCAAATCATATAACGTTGGACGAAGATAGGCTTGCCCGGAATTACCATATACTAAAATATCTTCAAATTCTTTTAGCGGAATTTTTTTTAGTCCTTCACTATTTTCTAGAGATTCATTATAATATTTAACAACTTCCCTGATTAGTCTCGGAAGATCCCATGTTTGAAAGTCTTCATTATCAAAATTTACCGTTTCTGTTCTTTGCTGAAATCTCCAGCGGTTGTTTTGATAATACTGCCAGTAAATGTTTGCAAGGATCGATTTTAAGATTGCGTTTGCCGGAAAAGAAGTATTATCAATCTCCGTTTTAACATCATTAATAATTTTTACGTGACTATCTTCTTCTGTATAATTAGCAAACTTCAGCTTATAAAAAATTGTTTTGATGAATTGCGGCTGGTTGTGATCTTTTTTGGCTGCAGCATAAATTTCTTCAACAACTTCCAGTGCAGAACGGGTTAAACCCTGTTGTTCAAGCGAATCAACTTTATGCCAGGCAGATTTATAATCATCTCCTGAATTTAAATTATATTTCACCTGCTTGGCTGGTTTTAACAACGCGAATCCAGGGATAATGTTTGAAAAAGCAAAAAAGAGAAATGTTGCCGGAATAAATAAAAAGAGTAAATATTTGTTTTTCATCAGTGCTACTTTCTAAAATTTCAAAATTTAAAAAAGCTGGCGCATTAAAATCTATATTTAATACTGGTGTTTTACTTACTTGAAGTAATTTGGTTCCAAAGAAAAAATAATTGACATCTGAAATTTAACAAATGATAAGTCGTGATAAACCAAGTAATGTGGAAGAGTATAGATATTTTATATCATCTAATTCGCTGTTTTCGATATAAAATGGAAATAAATAAGTAAGCTGCTGTTTCAAGAAGAAAATTTGTAATAGTACCCTACTGTTACTCAACAGGGATATACTTTGCTATTAATTCTAGTAAATCGTTTCTTGTAAATGGTTTTGAAATATAATCTGTAAATCCTTCATCAATCAACCTGTCTCTTTCACCAACCATTGCATAAGCTGTTACTGCAATTATCGGAATATTTTTATACTCAACCCTGGCCCGGATTTTTTTTAGAACCTCAACTCCGGTTAAACCACGTCCAAGATTAATATCCAGAAGCACAATTGAATAAAGTTTTTCATCCACCTGCTTTAGTGCCGTAGAACCCTCATTGGCAAAATCAACAGTATAGGCTCTCTTTAAGTATGCTTTAACAACGCTCCTGGAAACCTCGTCATCATCAATAAAAAGAATATTTTTCTTATTTTGTTTTGTTGGAATATCTTTTGATTCAGTTAAAGTTGTATTTATTTCCTCTCCCGTTGTTTCACCATTTTGATTAGCGGGAAATTTTACAGTAAAAGTTGAGCCACTACCCTCTTTACTTTCCACAGAAATTTCTCCGTTGAATTTATCTACTATCTTTTTTGTTATAGATAATCCGAGTCCAGTTCCTTCAAACTTTCTGCTGAAACCTTCGCTAACCTGGCGAAATTCGTCAAATATAATTTTCTGACTGGCACTTGAAATCCCAATTCCAGTATCAATTACTTTAATAGTAATCATTTCCTGTGTTTTTTCTTTTTCTAAATTAAGCTCAACTGTAATTCCTCCTGTATGAGTATATTTTATCGCATTACCAATAAGATTGTTTAACACACTCAGTAGCAAGTTATAATCAGATTTGATAATAACACCGGGCTTATGAAACAGTGTCTTCAGATAAAGTTTCTTTTTCAGAGCAAGCGGTTTTAACTGGTTTAAGCTTTCCTTAATTAAATCATCCATGCGAATTGTTGTATACTTTACATCCACTTTCTCTGCTTCAAATTTTGAAAGATCAAGAATCTGGTTAAGTGTTTCGAGAAGCCGTGTTCCGCTGTTGTATATTGTATCAACCATTTTCTGCCATTCGGCATTTTGAATTTCCGATGATAATATTTCTGAAAAACCTAAAATACCTATAAGCGGAGTTCTTAATTCGTGGCTCATATTTGCAAGGAATGAAGATTTCAGCTTACTTAGCTCTTCGGCTTTTTCCTTAGCAGTTTCCAGTTCACTTATAATCCTTTTCTTTTCTGTGATATCTTCTTTTATCGCAATAAAATTTATTATTTCATTCTTCAGATTTTTAATTGGTGAGATTACAGCCAGTTCCCAATATAATTCACCATTCTTTTTCCTGTTATGAAATTCACCTCTCCATTCGTTTCCTGCACTAATACTTTCCCACAACTCTTTATAGTTTTCAGATGAAGTAACCCCTGATTTTAAAATCCTGGGATTTGAACCTTTTACCTCTTCAAATGAATATCCGCTTACTTCCGTAAACTTAGGATTAACATATTCAATTTCGCCGGATGGATTTGTTATAATTACTGAAACAGGGCTTTGTTCAATTGCCTGAGATAATTTCTTTATATTTTCCTGATGAAGTTTTTGCTCTGTTATATTCCGGATACTTCCGTCAAGTCCAACAAATTTTCTATTATAAAATCGCAGATGAATGTTCACCGAAACAAATATTTTTTTCCCTTCCTTCGAAATTAAAACCGTTTCATAATCTGATAATTCACCAGCTTTTTTAACATACTTGAACATTTTATCAGAATCGCTTGTGTCCTGGAAAAATTCTTTAACAGGTTTTCCAACCACTTCAGCAGGTTTGTGGCCCGAGTGCTTTTCCACTGAAGGGCTAATGGAAATTAAGTCCCCAAATTGATTTGTCTGAAAATGAACATCCTGAACATTTTCAAATATAGTTCGATATTTTTCCTCACTTTTTTGAAGAGAAGCTTCTATATTTTTTCTTCTTTCTATTTCTTCAACCAGTTCATTCTTTTGATTAAAAAACTGATTGACAAGGGAACCTAAATTTTTAAATTCAGCAACGCTTTTATTAAGATCATTTAGGATTAATGGATTACTCTCTTTAAGACTTTGAGAAATTTTCTTTAAAGGCTTATTTACATTTGTGATAAGAAAAGTAGAAACAATTATTAATATTAACACTGCAAAACCAAGCGAGAATAAAACCTGGGTGCTTAAATATTCATTTAACTTTCTGATAACCATCAATTCGCTAACAAAAACTAATTTTGCTGCGGACTTTTTATCCCATCTGGGAAGATCAACAGAGTTATACAAAATAAATTCGTTTTCGTCGACAGCTCTTAGTTTTGATGAGTTGCCATCAATTTTTTCAACGATTACCTTTGAACCTGTCTGAAGAGATAAATTTTCAATAAACTCTTCATCCAGAACTCTGCCGATTAAAAAATAACCTTTCGATTTAGTCTCCCTTTTTAGATCAGCACTGGGCTGGATCGGCGCTCCACGTATTTCGACAAGCAGGTTATCTAACCTTAGATAAAAATGACAGAAATTACTTTCTTTGAATATTTCTTTCATTTCCTCTTTTGTAAAGGGAAGGTTTTGTGGTAAAGATTCCTCAAGTATGTTTGTTGAGTAAAGAAGAGTAAAATCAGGTTTATATACCCATGCCAATTCCGTATTAAAACTGCTTAACGAAGATTGGATATTTATAAAAGCCCATTCAGAATCACCTGATTGTACAAAGTCAACCATCTCATCCCAGTATGTATAATCATAAGCAAAAACTTCAAGACTTTTCCCAATCGATTGAATCGTTCTTTGGAAAGAAGCAATTTTTTCGGTTTCAATTTCTTTAGAAATATTTTTAAGCTTGGTATCTTCCGAAACTTTAAAAGCTGAAATCCCGATAATGAAGATAATTGCTATCGCTGAAATTAATATGCTTACTTTTGTCTGGATTTTCATTTCAGAGCTCAGTATCTGATATCAGGTGTGAAAATAATACTGGAAAGCAACAATTAAAGCCCCTTAAAAACATTTTGTTAGTTCCCCATTTTAATTGATTTTATTCTTAAACGTATGTCAAAAAAGGTAAAACATCGGGATACAGTCTCAATTTCAATACCAATTTATTCATTCAATTTTTAGCAAATCTTATCAATAATAGTCATAATCAAGAAATCGAGCACGGACTATTCTTATAATATGCAAAGTCAAATATTCCTGACTAATTATTATCGTAAAAACAGGAAGGAATATTTACAGCATCTCTATGATTCATTCCTATTAAATGAATTGAATATTTTTGGAAAAATTGAAATTTAATACTAAAGGAATGGCTACAATTTATTATTTGATTAAACTTTTAAACATCCGGATGTCTTCAGAAGTAGTGATTTTAAAATTTAATGCTGAACCTTCAACAATGTTTATTTTTTCACCTATTCTTTTTACCAGCATTGATTCATCCGTTCCAAGGTACTTATCTTTTTTTGCTTTCTGCATCGCCTTATTTAATGTTTGGAAAGTAAAAATTTGTGGTGTTTGAACATAATAAACATTTTTCCTATCAACATAACCATCAACTTTATTTTTCCCTTTTACCAATGTGTCTTTTGCAGGCAGGCAAACGAGTGCATTTCCTTTATCCTTTGCAGATTTGATTGCTTTATTCAAAATTGAAAGAGGTAGTAATGCCCTTGCAGCATCGTGAACAACAACAATGTCTTCATCATTTAATAAATTTGAAGTTAGAGCATTGAAGACAGAATCCTGTCTTTCTTTTCCAGCCTTAACAATCTTCAACACTTTTGATAGTTTGTATTTCTTTAAAATTTTTTCAAGCAAAGAAAAGTAAACCGGGTTGGCAACAATAAGTATTTCATTTATAAGCTTACATTTTTGGAATGTCTGAAGTGGATAAACTATAAGCTCTTTTCCTTGAAATTTCAGGTACTGTTTAGGAGTGGCATTGCCACTCCTTGTACCTTTCCCTCCGGCGGGAATAATAGCAACAGTTTTCATATAATCAGCATTGCATCGCCATAACTGAGAAATTTATATTTTTCTTTCAAAGCTTTTTTGTAAGCTTTTAAAAGAAAATCCGTTTCTGCAAAAGCACCAACGAGCATCAGCAACGTTGATTCAGGCATATGAAAATTGGTTATTAACTTACTAGTAATTTTGAAATCGTAAGGAGGATAAATAAATTTATCAGTCCACCCCTGGCTTTGTTTAACAAATCCATCTGCAGTAGTGCTTGTTTCAAGTGCACGGCATGTACTTGTTCCTACGACAAAAACATTATGCTTTGAATGCATTGCTTTGTTAACGGCTTCTGCAGACTTAGCACTGATCTCATAATACTCGGAATCCATTTTATGTTTTGTTAGATCTTCAACTTCAACCGGCCTGAATGTTCCCAACCCAATGTGAAGAATAACCGGGACAACCTCAATTCCCTTCTTATGAATTTTACTCAATAACTGTTTTGTAAAATGCAAACCTGCTGTTGGTGCAGCTACGGAACCATCAACTCTTGCATAAACTGTTTGATAATCTTCCCTATCGGAAGGTTCGGCTTCTCTTTTGATATAAGGAGGCAATGGGGTAATCCCGATTTTTTCCACTGCTTTAAAAATACTTTCAGCCTGGTTGAACCTGACAGTTCTTCCACGTGAAGTGGTATTGTCGATAACTTCACACCAGAGTTTATCATTAAAATAAATTTTGTTCCCGATTCTTACTTTTCTTGCCGGGTCAACAATCACATCCCAGATACACTCTTCAGCATTTAATTCACGAAGAAGAAATACTTCAATTTTTGCATTAGTTTTTTCTTTTTTCCCGAACAGTCTTGCTTGGAATACACGTGTTTCGTTTACAACGAGTATATCCCCCTTTGACATATAGTTTACAACATCAGAGAATTTTTTATTCTCCATAGTCTGTGTTTCCCTGTTAAGCACCATTAACTTTGCCTTATCTCTAGCAGATGGTGGATATTTAGCTATTGCTGTTTTAGGAATATTATACTTAAAATCTGATAACTTCATTCTTTTAACCTTTTTTAGTTAAAGATAAATTGGCAGAAGATATTTAATCTCCTGCCAGTATTATTAATTTATTATTTCTTTTTTGCTGACTTTTTCTTTTTACTTTTTGCTGCCTTACCCGCTTTCTTCGCTTTCGATTTTTTGCCACTGTGCATTTCATTAACAACAGCTCTTGCTGCAGCAAGCCTGGCAATCGGAACTCTGAAAGGTGAACAACTAACATAATTTAAACCTACCCTGTGACAGAATTCAACTGAAGAAGGTTCACCTCCATGTTCGCCACAAATTCCAACTTTAAGATTTTCGCGGGTTGATCGACCTTTTTCTGTTCCCATCTTAACAAGTTGCCCAACACCTGCCTGATCAATTGCTTCAAATGGATCAGTTGGCAAAATCTCATTCTGAACATAAATTGGAAGGAACTTACCAGCATCATCTCTTGACAAACCAAATGTTGTTTGGGTAAGATCATTTGTACCAAAACTGAAAAATTCTGCACGTGTTGCAATTTCATCAGCAGTTAACGCAGCTCTTGGCAATTCAATCATCGTTCCGACAAGATAATCTACCTTGATACCTTTTTCCTTCATAACTTCTTTTGCAACTCTGCGAACGATATCTTCCTGAAGTTTGAATTCATTTACGTGACTGACAAGAGGAATCATAATTTCAGGTTTAACTTTTATTTTTTCTTTTGCAACATCACAAGCTGCTTCAATAATTGCACGTGCCTGCATTTCTGTTATTTCAGGGAACACAACTCCAAGTCTGCATCCTCTGAAACCAAGCATCGGGTTAAATTCATGCAGACTTTCAATTTTCTCCTGAAGTTTTTGTGAAGTAATACCAAGTGCATCTGCAACTTCCTTAATTTCTTTTTCTGAATGAGGAAGAAATTCATGTAATGGAGGATCTAAAGTTCTTATAGTTACAGGCTTTCCATGCATCACTCTGAATATTCCTGCAAAATCTTCCCGTTGGAGTGGGAGAAGTTCATCAAGTGCGGCCTTTCTTTCAGCAACTGTATCTGAGACAATCATCTTCCTTACAGAAAGAATTCTTTCTCCACCAAAGAACATATGCTCAGTTCTGCAAAGTCCGATTCCTTCTGCTCCAAAAGCAATTGCGTTAGCAGATTGATCAGGCTGGTCCGCATTTGTTCTTACATTTAGCCTTCTCAATTTATCTGCCCACCCCATTAAACTGTTGTATGTCTGATAAACTGCTGAATCTTTTTCTTTAAGAGTTTTTGTTATCAGAACCTGGATTACTTCTGATGGTTTTGTTTCCAGTTTACCCTGGATAACTTCACCTGTTGTACCATCAATTGATAAATAATCTCCTTCTTTTACAACGATATTTTTTCCTTCAACACCAACTGTTCTTTCTTTATAATTAATTTTTAATGAACCGCATCCTGCAACACAAACTTTACCCATTTGTCTTGCAACCAAAGCTGCGTGTGATGTCATTCCACCACGTGCGGTAAGAATTCCTTCGGAAGCATTCATTCCTTTAATATCTTCAGGCGATGTTTCGATTCTCACAAGTATAACAGGCTCCCCTCCTTTTGCCATCTCTTCAGCATCCTGAGCGCTTAATGCAATTTTTCCGGAAGCAGCACCAGGTCCCGCATTTAATCCTTTTGCAAGTAGTTTTCCACTTTCCATTGCTTTTCTTTTTTCATCAAGATCAAAAATTGGTCTTAATAATTGGTTTAACTGGTTTGGTTCAATCCTGGCAATTGCTTCTTCTTTACTGATTAATTTTTCCTTCACCATATCGACTGCCATTTTGATTGCTGCAAAACCCGTTCTTTTTCCGACACGACATTGAAGCATCCAGAGTTTTCCCTGTTGAATCGTAAACTCAACATCCATCATATCTTTATAATGTTTTTCTAAATTCAAACGAATAACATCAAGTTCTTTATAGATTTTTGCATTATCTTTTTTTAATTCTAAAATAGGATGGGGAGTTCGGGTTCCTGCAACAACATCTTCGCCCTGTGCATTAAAAAGATATTCACCATAAAAAACATTTTCACCACTGGCAGGATCGCGGGTAAATGCAACACCTGTTCCGGAATCCTCACCCATATTTCCAAACACCATTGACTGAACGTTCACAGCAGTTCCCCAGGATTCCGGAATTTGATTAATTTTCCTGTAAACAATTGCGCGGTCATTCATCCAGCTTCCGAAAACTGCACTTACTGCACCCCACATTTGTTCAACCGGATCAGTCGGGAAATCGTTTCCTGTTTTCTCTTTAATTGCTACTTTAAATTCCTCAACAAGTTCCTTTAAATCATTTCCATTTAACTCAGTATCAAGTTTAACACCCTTAGAATGTTTTTTCTTTTCGATAATAACTTCAAACGGATCTTCTTCATGCTTATCAACAGGTTTTAATCCAAGAACAACATCACCATACATTTGTACAAATCTTCTGTATGAATCATACGCAAATCTTTCATTGCCTGTTTTATTGATTAATCCCTGGACGGTTACATCATTTAAACCGAGATTTAAGATAGTGTCCATCATTCCGGGCATTGAAGCTCTTGCACCTGAACGAACTGAAACAAGCAATGGATTTTCCGGATCACCGAAAGTTGCCCCCATTTCTTTTTCAATTTTCTTTAATGATTCCTGAACCTTTGTTTTAAGTTCTTTAGGATATTTGTTTTTGTTTTGATAGTAATAAGTACAAACTTCAGTGGTGATTGTAAATCCTGCAGGAACCGGCATACCAATGTTTACCATCTCGGCAAGGTTTGCACCTTTACCGCCAAGCAATGCTTTCATATCAGCTTTTCCATCGGCTCTTTTCCCTCCGAAAAAGTAGACGTATTTGATCTTCTTTGACATCTAAACTACCTCCGTATATAGATTAATTCTTTAATATAAGATTACTTTAATTTATGTTTTTTAGAATGAATTCTTTAAAAGAATTTTCATCATCCATTTTCATTTTTATTTTAAGATAATAAATATCAATATCATCAAATTCGACTGAATATTTACTTAGCTTAACCGCATCTTTTTCTGTTGTAACTACAGAATGCGAATTTGTTGAGTAAAACTTTTTTCTTATCTGTTGAACATATTTCATGGTATATTTTTTATGATCACCAAAAATCAATTTATTTGAAGTATCAACATTAGTTTGTGAAAGTACATTCAGGAAAGATTTTGGATTAGCGATACCTGAGACTACCAAACTTTTCTGTCCTTTAAATTCATCAAGTGAATATTCAGTTTTTGCTTTTAAATCAATAAAACTTATCGCTTTGTAGTAAGCATGAAAAACAGGTTTCTCCGGAATTTTTTTCTTCAGGTCCACAGGAACTTGTTTTCTTTCCATAAATTTTCGGTTAAAAATAATTGCATCGGCTCTTTTGAGTGAATTAAATGATTCGCGCATTGATCCAACCGGAAATAAGAACTTTGAAAGAGAACCTTCTTCAATAAGAAATCTCTGGTCCATCAAAACAAGATCTAAATTTCTTGAAATCCATCTGTGCTGAAAAGCATCATCAAGAACTAAAGTATTAATTCCTGTTTGCCCAATCAATTTTTCAGCACCTTCAACTCTGTCCTCGCAAACTGCCGCAGGTACTTTGCAGTCCAGAACCGTATGATAAATTTCGTCACCACTTTTTTCCACACTCGTCAAAATTTTATTTCCGTCGGATACAAAAATATAGCCTTTTGAGTTACGACCGTAACCCCGGCTCAAAACACCTACCTTTTTTCCTTCAGTTTTAAGCATTTCTGTTAAATAAATTGTTGTGGGTGTCTTTCCGGAACCGCCAATTGTGATATTTCCCACAGAAATAACAGTCGCATTTACCTTTCTTGATTTGAAAACACCTTTATTAAAGAAATAATTCCTGGTTCCAATCAATAGCCAATAAACCGGGACAAAAGGAAATAAAAAAAATCTAATCACATTCATCTAAAAACTAATTAAATATACTTGCCTGTTTTTGCAGATCATTTAACTGATGTTCACATTTTAAAATCATTTCTGAAGTTTCATCATAAGTAAGTTTGTCAGATATTTCTATCTGATCAGAAAAAATGATATTTACCTTTGAAAAAAAGAATGGTATTTCAAAATGATCCCAGCTTTTTAAAATTTTCTTATTTTTATATCCAACTCCTAGCAACACCAGTGGAACCCGAGTTTTTTTGGACGCAATAGCTGCACCTGCTTTAAATTTAAATTGTGGCCCTCTTGGCCCATCCGGTGTAATCGCAACCGAATGATTCTGTTTTATCAAATCAATAATACTCTCAAGAGCAGTTTGACCACCTGAACTACTCGAACCACGAACGACTTTATAATCCCAATGTTCTAAAAGTTTTGTCAACAAATTACCGTCTCTACTCTGACTTACTAAAGCTGCCATATTTTTTTTATCCTGGATAAACCAGGGGACAAGCATAGTTCCATGCCAGAATGCAATTACAAAATTTTGATTTGTTCTGATAAGAGTTTCAATTACATTTTTATTAATAATATTTATCCTCAAACTTTTACAAAGTAAAGTAATACCCGATTTTATTAAGAGGTTCCCAAGAAAATTCAGGATTCCTCTTTTTGCCGATTTAAGATTCATTCATCAATGCAAGAATACTTTTTGCCGCTTTGGCTGATGCACCAGTTTCACCAAGAAGATTTTTTATTTCTCCAAGCCTGGATCTAATCAAATCATATTTATTATTACCAGATAATATATCATCGCAATGTTCAAAAACAGTTTTTTCATTCACTTCTGCCTGGATTAATTCCGGAACAACTTTTTCCCCAAGTATAATATTTGCCATAGCGATTTTATCAATCTGAATAAGATTACTGCCGATTAAATATGAAACCGGGCTGGTTTTATAAACAACAACCATCGGCAATGAAAAATATCCGGCTTCAAGTGTTGAAGTGCCGGATTTTATTATTCCAAATTTTGAATGTTTCATCAAATCGAATGTCAAATCCGAAACGAGTGTATATTTTATCCCTAACGATAATTCTTCAAAAACTTTTTTATCCAGGTTCGATGAGCAGGCAATCACAATCTGTAAATCAAATTTGTTTGAAAGTTTATCTGCTGCTTTTATTACTTCGGGGAAAATTCTTTTTATTTCTTGTTCTCTGCTTCCGGGCATCAATAATAATATTTCTTTGCCTTTTTCAAGATTCAGTTTTTTATAAAGTTCATCTTTCGTGAGAAAAGAATAATCATTAACTCTTTCAACAAGCGGATGTCCGACGAATTCAACATCGACATTCATCTTTTTATAAAAATCTTTTTCAAAAGGAAAAATCACCAGCATTTTTTCAACGAATTGTTGAATTTTTTTTACTCTCCCGGTTCCCCATGCCCACAATTGTGGACTGACATAATAAATAATTTTAACTCCGAGTTTTTTCAATCTCGGAGCTATATTTAAATTGAATCCCGGATAATCAATTAAGACCGCATACTTGATTTTGTTTTCGACAACTTTGCTGAGAATTTTTTCCCTTACCTTTCGAATAAAAGGATAATGTTTTAAAACTTCCCAGAATCCTAAAAACGCCATCTGATCCGAGTGAAAAATTATTTCCATTCCCGCCTGTTTCATTTTCTCTCCGCCAATTCCTGAAATTCTAATTGACGGATTTATTTTCTTTAATTGCTCAACAAGCCCTGCTCCTATCAAATCACCAGAAACTTCACCTGCTATAATCAAAATTTCTTCATCATTTATCATCAGATCAAATCATATTATTCTTAATGAGCCAAATTATTAACATCACAATTGAAATTCCTAAAAAGGCCTGCAACGTTCTTGTTTCTGATTTAAATCCTATTTTAAAATCTGCTTCAGGCTGAATAAAACTTTCATTGCGATATGCAGATATACGTGGGAAAAACGACGGTACATTATTTTTGAATATTTCGTAGTTCATTCCGAATTTTTTATGCAGGAACTCTTCTTCTTCTCCAATTATTAAATAATACTGAAAGAGAAAAAATAAAATTGCAGCAACCTGCAAGTAAGGAAATAAAGCATAAGACATTATTCCAAGTCCCAGATACATTAAGATATTTCCTATATATAATGGGTTTCTTACATGTGCAAATGGTCCGCTGATTATCAAATTTGATCCACCCACTCCGCTTGTAGTTCGCGTTTCGCTGCCAGCCCAGCTTACACCCCAAAACCTAATTGATTCTCCAATTACTGCCACAACAAATCCAACAATCAGACTGAGTTTATTTGCATTAAAAAAAATAAACATCACAACTAAAAATGGAATAGGTGTATAACTTCTGAATTTAAAAAAGGTCTTTGCTAATTTTTTCAATTGGATTTTCTTAAATCAATGTTCGGTTATATATGCTTCACGTCTTTTCAATTGCGACTGATGTCTTTTCTTTAGTTTTTTCTTATTCATTAACTGGATTAATCTATCTTGAATTTCAGTAAAACTTTTAAAGGGGAAAAAGGTAATCCTTTCAACTTCGCAAAACTTTAGCAGATCATTTTTTGCAAAAATAAAATCACTGTAAAGAACAGAATCTTTGTCAGAATTTCCATCGCCTATAAAAACGGTGTAGTCATCATCGCTGCTGTTATTAATAATATGATCTCTTTTACAATTTGCTGAACTTATGAAATCGGGTTTAAAAAACGGGAAAGATGGGAGAAGTTTACCTTCTTTAACCTCCAGTTTATTCGCAAAATATTTCAAATCAGCCAACTTTTCCTTTTTAAGTATTTTTTCGAGGTAATAGTCGAAACCGTCACTCAGTATGAAAACTTCAAAATCATTTTCCCGGCAGAAATTAATAAACCCCGAAAAGTCATCTTCAATTTCAATTTGATCAATAAAATTAATTAATTCATTCTGATTTACTGTTCCGGTAGACTCACACAAAAGCTCCCAGCATTCGCGGGAAGAAATTCTGTCATTTAACAAATCATCAATAACTTTATTTACAATTTCAGGTTTTCCGAATTTTCTGAAGATTCCTTCTCCAACATCTTCTTTAGTTATCGTGCCGTCAAAGTCAACAAATATTTTGAAATTCTTTTTTTCCATTTGTTTTCTTGCAGAAAGTATTTTTCAAAAGATGAATTTGAAGGCAAGTAAATTCAAACTAAGAGACAAGATTTAAGTCCTCATTAAACCGGACACTTACAAGCTTTGAAATTCCTTCTTCCTGCATTGTAACTCCATAGAGAGTTTGTGCAGATTCCATTGTTCTTTTGTTATGGGTTACAACAATGAATTGAGTTTCCTTGCTGAAATCTTTCAGAATCCTTGTGAAACGGTCAATGTTTGCATCATCAAGCGGAGCATCGATTTCGTCGAGAATACAAAACGGGCTTGGTTTTACAAGATAAATTGCGAACAACAATGCAATTGCCGTTAAAGTTTTTTCACCACCCGATAATAACTCAATCGAAGTCGGACGTTTTCCTTTCGGCTTTGCAATAATTTCAATTTTTGCTTCAAGCGGATCTGCATTTTCTTCAAGTCTTAGATCAGCTTCATCACCCGGGTTAAAAAGTGTTCTGAAAACATTAATAAAATTTTCTTTAATAAGATTAAAGGTTTCGGAAAATTGTTCCTGTGCTGTCAGGTTTATTTCCTCAATAGTTTGAATCACATCCTTTTCTGAAGCAACAAGGTCATCTCTTTGCTTATTTAAAAACTCCATTCTCTTTTTTTCTTCTTCATATTCAGAATAAGCAAGTAAGTTTATTGGTCCAAGGTTTTTAATTCGTTGCCTTAACTTCATGAACTTCATTTCTACTGCCATTGAAATCATAAGTTTCAAGATCATCAAAATTTTTCAGTTCGAGTTTTAACGAATAGTTTTCATCAATATGTTCAATAAGATTCTGCTTCTTCATTTTTATTTCATTTGACCGGATATCAGAATCCCTCATCTCGTCGGAAATTTTATCTTTTTCAGAACGGATATTATTTACATTTGATTCAAGCTCATTCAATTCTGATTTTACTTTGCTATAATCCGATTCTATTTTTTCTTCTTCAGCCAGCAGATTATTTTTAACTTCTTCAAGCACTGAGATCTCTTTTTCGTAATTACTCAATTTATCAAGTAATATATTGATCTCATTATCTGCATTTTCAATATCAGATTTTCTTCTGTCAATTGTTTTTTTAATTGTAACTACTGAAGATTCAGATTGACTTATTGTACTCCCGAGATTCCTTTTCTCGCCATACATTCTTTCGAGTTCCAGCTTCATTTCATTATGTGAAGAAACCAGGGTATTAAACTCATCCTCAAAAGAATTAAACTCTTCTTCGAGTTCATTCAATGCCCTGCGGGCAAGTTCTGCATTGTTGTTTGCCTCATCCAGTTTTTTAGATGATTCAATAAGTTGGTTATCAATTTTGTTGGATTCAGAAGCAAAGTTTTGAATCTGCTGATATAATTTTTCGATTTCGTCATTAGCTTTTTTCTTTTCGAATTCAATTTGCGCAATTTGCTTATCAAGGTTTGCGAGATCGTTCACCAGCATCCTTCCTCTTTCAGAGAGAAGTTTCAAGTCAATCCTGCCAATTTTTTCTTCAGCACTTTTGATATCAACAGCAAGTTTTTCAAGTTTCGTATTACAAACGGGTAATTCATTTTTCAAATTATCCAGGTATTGTTTTTTCCCGAATAATGATTCCTCGATCTTCAAGGGTGCGCCACCTTCAACAACACCGTTTGCATCTATAAATTCTCCGCCCGGAGTTACAAAACTGAACTCGCGGAATTTTTTTGACAATATAAAAGCTGTTTCTATATTTTCTATATATGCAACATCATAAAGTATATTTTCAAAGAAAGAGGACCATTCCGGTTCAGTTTTTAATAGTTTTGAAGTCCAGCTCCTAAAGCCATTTTGTTTCTCAAGTTTTTTTCTTCTTCTTTTATAAATAAAATTCTGAATAGTCGATGAATATCTTTTCCCCGGTTCAGAACTATTCCTCAAAAGAAAAGAAGCCCTTCCGAGTTCATGACTTTTTAAATATTCGAATCCATTTGTAATATCATCTATTGAAGAAACCAGGATGCTGCTGAGATTATTTTTTAAAGCGGCTTCAACAGCAGGGCGATAATTTTCTTCAGCACTGCCAACATTAGCAAGCAGAGCAGGTTGTGTTTTACTCCACTCCGAATTTGTAAGTAATTCTTTTGTTCCTTTAGATACACCTTCAAGATTTTCAATCAGGTTTTGAATAAATAGGATTTTTTCTTCAATGGATTTTAAAACACTACGGCTTTCAAGCTCTTCACTCCTAAGCTTACTTAAAT
Source organism: uncultured Ignavibacteriales bacterium (assembly GCA_963822905.1). Classification (GTDB taxonomy): domain Bacteria; phylum Bacteroidota; class Ignavibacteria; order Ignavibacteriales; family Ignavibacteriaceae; genus CAWGJF01. The sequence continues at coordinate 617,784 of CAWGJF010000001.1, read as the reverse complement.
CTTTTTCAAGTTTCTCTTTTTCCGCAAGTTTAGTGGTATAGTCAGATTCAGCTTCATTCAACTTTTGAGAAACTGATTCTCTTTCTTCAGTTAGGTTTTCAATGTACCCAACTGTTTTAGCAACATCATTTGTATGAGATTGTATTTTTTTGTTCAGCTCGTTAATAGCATTATTTTTTGCTCCAAGAGATGATTTCAGATTTTCGAAATCATTTTCACGCGTACTGAGGATTTTCATTTGGTCAACAATAACATCCGACTGGGATTTTATCCTTACTCTTTTCTTCTCAAGTTTTTCTTTGTTATTATCAACACTACCGAGTGAATCATTTTGTTTTTGTTCTAACTCAACAATTTGTTTCCCTGTTTCTTCAAGTTTCAATTTCAGATTTCCAATTTCCCCTTCGGTAGAAACAAGCCTGTTTTTCAATTCTTCGAGCTCGGCTGAAGATCGTTCTTTATTTAAGTTAAGAGAATTTTTTCGTTCTTCGGAAACAGAAAACAGATTTTTTATGTTGAATATTTTTTCTGTCTGATTTTCAACTTCAGTTCTTTTTTCTTTTAGCTTTTGTTCGATTTCCTGAGATTGCTTACGAAGTGAGCCAAGTTCATCGATGGATTTATTAACCTCAGATTCAAGCCGGATTTTATTGTTTAAAAGATCTTCTCTTTTATTAACGAGTTCTTTTGAATCTCTCTCAAATAATGAGAACTCCCTTTCGGCAAGACCGATTTCAAGTTCTCTTAAAGTTGTTGAAAGATTGTTATACCTGTCAGCTTTGCGGGCTTGTCTTTCAAGTGAGTTTACACTTTTTGTCACCTCGGATACAATGTCTGTTACTCTTGTGAGATCACTTTTTACTTCATCCAGTTTTCTGAGAGCAAGTCTTCTTCGAAGTTTATATTTATTTACTCCTGCTGCTTCTTCAAACAAAACTCTTCTTTCTTCTGCCTTACTACTGAGAATTGTTTCAACCATCTTCAGTTCGATAACAGAATAAGCATTAGCACCAATTCCGGTATCCATAAAAAGATTTACTATATCTTTTAAACGGCAAATGTTTTTGTTAAGAAGATATTCGCTCTCTCCGGATCGGAAAATTCTTCGGGTAATCGTAACATCGGTGTACTCAGTCGGCAGGATTCCTTTTGTATTTTCTATAACGAGCGAGACTTCAGCCATACCCATTGGTTTTTTTGCAGATGTTCCGTTGAAAATCACATTCTCCATCTTGTCACTTCTAAGCGCACTGCTTTTTTGTTCACCAAGACACCAGCGGATTGCATCAACTATATTTGTCTTACCACAACCGTTTGGACCAACGATCGAAGTTACACCTTCATTGAATTTTATCGCGGTTTTTTGTGCGAAAGATTTGAAACCAAATATTTCAAGCTTTGATAAGTACAATTACCCTCTTAACCGAAAAGTTTATATTGTTTAAATGTAAACAGTAAATACTGGATGGTTGAGTTTTCAACTTCAAAATAGAAAAGCACAACAGCGAAAAATACAAGCAGAGCTATTATAGAATAAAAATAAACACTCGCAGGTCTAGCATCAAAAATAACATGAATGCCTTTCATCAAACGATACAATATCCAAACAACGACCAATGCAAGCACAATATAAATGTAAACATTCATTATTTCCAGCACCATTACTCGATATAGTATGATTCCAACAGGAATCAGTAAAACCATGGGTAGAAAAGACCAGATAACTGTGAAATAAACACTGGACATATAAACCCGCGTCCGTATAAACAACGAAGCAATCTTTATAACTAATGAAAGCACAACTAAAAATGTAATTCCGGCAAGCAGAAGCCAGATGATTGAAGTAAATGGATGCCAGCAAAGATAGTTTGCCTCTTCTATAATTGATTGGCTTCCAATTGCGAGAAGTACTCTTTCAAAAACAACATTTTCTTTAAAGTAGTAAAGAATATTTCCTTCGATCAGAGCAATTACAAACGCAACGATTACACCAAGGAATGTTGTATGAAATGCTGACATAATTCTCTGATCCCTAACATCAGCAAAAAAATTGTATGGCCTTAGCAACGCGCGCGAAGCATCTTCCCTGAATTTTTTTCCTGAATTAACTAACACCCCCATCAATAAAGCAAGGAGCAATCCAAATACGATAAAAACCATCGGGGCATCGTCTTTTTTACTCCCAATTGGAATTGTTACATTTTCCTCATTGTTTTGCTTTGCATAGATTACTTTATATGCTAACCTGTTCGTACTTCTGTCTTCACCAACTATTCCTATGTTATAAATATTTTGTTCGTTATATCCGGAAATTAATGAAGAGTAATCTCCCTGAAAATCAACTAGTGTATTAATAAAGTAACCGGATAAATCATTAGCAGTTGAATAATCAATTAATCCTTCAAAATATTTTGCCTGGGCTTCATAGGAATGTTTATTCAAATACCCATCTGTGTTACCAATTGAAACGGGATATGTTGCCTCCGAAATAATAATTTTAGATTTTCCCAAATCAGAATAAAGTTTTTCAAGCTGTGGAGTTACTTCATCGAGAGTTGTATTAAGTAACTCGATTCCATAAAAATCAAGATTATTTATTTTAGTGATTCCCAGCGAACCAAAAGAAGCATAAACAAGTTTCGCGGATTTTTCTTTTACGAACGCTGCAAGATTCGTAAGCAACGAAACGTGGGATTGGTATTCCGGCAAATATGTACTTCCTAATCCAATTGCTGCAAATGAACAGTCTTTGGAATAGAACGAAATGTAATTCGTAATAAAATTTTTACATCTCTGGATATAGTTCTGATCCTGAGCAACTCCCGGGGGAATTATTGCAACCGGCAATTCAACAAAAGCAAGCAATCCATATTTATCACAAAGATGCAGCAGGTACGGATGGGGAACACATTTTTCAAACCTGATGGAATTGAATCCTGTTTGCTTTATCAACTTAACATCATCTTCCATTTGTTCATACGAAATTATTTTTCCGTAATGTGGATTTGATGGAATGTATGTAATCCCTTTCAGTTCAAATTTCTCATTGTTTAAAAGTGGTGAATCTTTACCAATATTAAATGTGTAAAAAGCTGTGCTTGCTGTTGTAACATCTTTAAGTTGTTCACCCTGCCATAACTCAATTCTGCATTTATATAATTCAGGGTAAGATGGCGACCATAATTCCGGTTTGTTGATTTCAATAGCTTGTTCGATTTTTTGTTCGGAATTCCTTTTGAAGTTTAATATTTTAGTTTCTGTTACCCGAACAATAGTACTGTCATTATATATAACAAAAAATTTTAAAAAATAATCCTGCAGATCTGCAAGTGAATCAGACAAAATTCTGAATTCATTATTTTTTATGTTTACTGATAAGTTGATAGTTCCCTTGTTCAGTTTATCATTGAGTTCCGGTTTTAGACCAAAAGATGATACGCAGACATTCGGTTTTAAATGAATATAAACATCACTTGTTATCCCGCCGAAATTTTGAGGAAATAAAAATCTTTGTTTGAAAGGAATTGTATTTTTTGAATCAAGATCATAAGTAAGCTGAACTGATAAAATATTTTGTTTATCGGCGTGGAGTATGTCTCTTGGCAGAGTAATTGAAAAAGGAAATTCGCCACCGCTGTGTCGATAAATAATTATATTGTTTACAGAAATATCAGCGGTGTAATTTAGCCCGAAAAAAAATAATTCCAGTAAATTGTTCGTCAACTGAGAGGGAGTAAGAGAAAATTCCTTTTCAAATACAAAACTACCCTTCCCATCAAATACAGATGGAACACGAATACCAGTTTTCTTTTTACCCTTATCGCCTGCTTTATAAACATCCCACTTCCCATTTAGAGGAATAATTGAACGGGTTTGTGTGATATCAAAAAAAAGTTTTTCAGAAACAGGGATCCGATATTTGGGAGAATCCTTAAAAATCACCTGCGAATGAAGGAAAATTTGCGAAAAGAGCACAAATATTATTACCTTCAACAGGTAATTATTCTTGAAAAATACCATTCAGATCGGGTTACTATATTAATTTATAAAACTGGTAAATATACTAACGAAACGAGGGCAAATCAATCTAATTACCTTTGAAACCAAAGGTTTACGATAATTATTATAGAATATTTTTCAAGCTGATGCGATAATGGAAAGAAATGAATCTGCTTTAAGGCATGCGCCGCCGACCAATGCACCATCAATATCTTTTTGTGAAAGAATCTCACCTGAATTTTCTGGTTTTACACTTCCGCCATACTGAATAATAATTTTTTCAGCAATGTCGCTTGAAAATAAATCTGTAATCAGGTTTCTAATAAATTCATGAACTTCCTGAGCTTGTGCAGAGGTTGCTGTTTTTCCCGTGCCTATTGCCCAGACTGGTTCATAAGCAATAGTAATGTTATTAATATTTTTCGGATCAACATTTTTCAACCCTGATCCAACCTGTTTTTTAACAACTTCTTTTGTTGTTCCGGCTTCACGTTCCTCAAGTAATTCACCTACACAGAAAATCGGCTTTAATCCAGCATCAATAGCTTTAAGAATTTTTCTATTGATCACTTCATCTGATTCATTAAAAATATTCCTTCTTTCGGAATGACCAAGAATAACATATTCGCATCCAACTGATTTTAACATTGAAGCAGAAACCTCGCCGGTAAAAGCACCATTATCTTCAAAATACATATTTTGTGCACCGAGTTTAACACTTGTATTTTTTACCAGGTTTGAAACTTCAGATAAAGAAGTGAAAGGTGGACAAATAATAACATCACAGTTTGATTTTGACTGTAGACCATTCAAAATATTAGAAACTAAATTTTGAGATTGGGAAAGATCATTATTCATTTTCCAGTTTCCAGCAATAACTTTTTTGCGCATTGTTTCCTCTTTAATAAAATAATTTTGTTGCAAAAGTTAATAAAGTGATAACCTTTCTTCAATCAACTTTCTATAAACCTGGCAGGATATTGAATTTAGAATAGATTATTTTGTGCTAACAAAATTATTTGATCGGGCATGAACAAATTTAAAATTCCAAAGCAAGTACTTATTCTTGGATTAGTAAGCCTTTTCACTGATGTTGCAAGTGAAATGCTTTATCCGGTCACTCCAATTTTCCTTACAGCAGTTCTTGGTTCTTCAATGGCGGTTGTCGGGTTGATTGAAGGCTTAGCAGAAGTTACTGCCGGGTTCTTAAAAGGATATTTTGGAATTTTATCTGATAAGCTCGGCAAAAGATCAATCTTTATAATGCTTGGATATGGAATATCTGCTCTTTCAAAACCCTTTCCGGGAATTTTCCCTTCAATTTCAACCGTTGTTGTTTCGCGCACAACTGACAGAATTGGTAAAGGAATAAGGACTGCTCCGAGAGATGCACTGCTTGGAAGTTATTCAAAAGAAAATTCCGGAGCCATTTTCGGTTTTCATCGTGGGATGGATACATTGGGTGCGGCACTTGGACCTGTCTTCGCTTTAATAATTCTTTATTTCTCACCTGAAGATTATAAGCTTGTTTTTCTAATTGCATTCATTCCTTCTGTTATTGCGGTTTCATTTACTTTTTTAATAAAGGATAGAAACGTTTCCACTAAAAATTCCAATAGGAAAAATTTTATTGGATTCTGGAGAAGTGCACCCAGGGAATACAAAACTGTTCTGGTTTTAATCTCCATTTTTTCATTAATGAACAGCAGTGATGTATTCTTGATCATAAAATCGAATGATATTTCTCAATCCGGCACTCTTGCAATCTTAAGTTATGTTTTTTACAATATCATATATGCCGGATTTTCTTTCCCACTAGGAAAACTCTCGGATAAATTTGGCAAAGCAAAAATCTATTCATCAGGATTAATAATTTTCTCCGCAGTTTATTTTGGATTTGCTTTATCATCATCATTAATAATTGTCTGGATTCTATTTGCTTTTTACGGATTATATTCTGCTTCAACAGAAGGAATTTCAAAAGCATGGATTTCAGATTTTGTTCCAAATGAGCAAAAAGGAACAGCAATTGGTTTGCTCGCAATGTTGAACAGTTTTGCAATTATGCTTGGCTCAATACTAACCGGGATTTTATGGGACCAGTTTGGCTCTTCCGTACCGTTTTTGATTTCATCATCTGTAAGTTTAGTTATTGCATTAATAATTGCCCTTAAATTTTTCCCAAAAAAGATGATCTCCTGATTTTTCTTCACTTCTTACTGAAAAGCTATTTTCTTATTTTTAGTTGTAAATTTTCCTTATTAAAACCATTTTTAGATGAAAAATGAAATTGCCGTAATTGCAGTCAGCGGTGGACTTGATAGCTGTGTTACTGCTGCAATTGCAAATGAAAATTTTGAACTTGCTTTTGCACATTTTAATTACGGTCAGCGAACCGAAAGAAGAGAGCTGAAAGCATTCAACGATATTGCAAAACATTACAATGTAAAAAAAACACTGGTTTTTGATTTAAAACATCTTTCAAATATCGGAGGGTCTTCATTAACAGATAAAAATATAAAAGTCGCCAGGGCAAACCTGGAGAATAAAGATGTTCCTGCATCGTATGTTCCTTTCAGAAATGCAAATATTCTTTCTGCTTGCACAAGCTGGGCAGAAGTAATAAATGCAAAAGCAATTTTTATTGGAGCAGTATATGAAGATGCAAGCGGTTACCCTGATTGCAGGCCTTCATTTTTCCAGTCTTTTCAAAATGTAGTTGGCTTGGGAACAAGACCTGAAACAAGCATTACAATTGAAACCCCGGTTATTAATTTATCAAAAGCAGAAATTATTAAGTTGGGCACAAAAATAAGTGCACCATTACATCTTACCTGGTCATGTTATAAAAATGAAGACATTGCTTGTGGAGTTTGTGATAGTTGTGCATTTCGTTTAAGAGGATTTCAACAAGCAAGAATAAGTGATCCAATTGCTTATGTTGAAACTCCAAATTATTTTTAATAAAAATACTATTGTCATTCCTGCCTTCGCAGGAATGACAGAAAAAGGAAACAGTAATGGCAAAAAAAATAAAACTATTAGAAACATTTGAAAATCAATATCCTGATAGAGATTATAACATAGTGCATACTGCTCCCGAGTTTACATCAGTTTGTCCGAAAACAGGACAGCCGGACTTCGGAACTATCGTTGTTGAATATATACCGGATAAACTTTGTATTGAATTAAAATCTCTTAAACTTTATTTACAATCTTACAGGAATGACGGAGTTTTTTACGAAACTGTTACAAACAAAATTCTTGATGATCTTGTTAAAGTTTGTAAGCCAAGATATATGTTTGTAACAGCCGAGTTCACAACACGTGGAGGAATCTCTTCTATTATTGAAGCTGAATATATAAGTGATGAATATCTCGAAGACTGAAATAAATTAAATGAGTGAAACTTTCATATATAAAGAAGAATTCATCAGGAAACGTGATCAGCTTTTTAAAAAACATTCACGTCAGTCTGACGCTTTAAGTTTTAGTAAAGAATACAGTCTTTGGATTGAAGAAACAATCAGGGAACTTGCGGGGAAAAACCTGCCGGCTGGCAAATACAATTTTGTTCTTGCTTCCGCCGGAAGCTTTAGCCGTAGAGAATTATCTCCATACTCTGATATTGATCTTATGTTCATTGCCAAATCAGTTCCTGAAAATGCAGAAGATATTTCCAGGTTAGTAACTTTGCTTTGGGATCATGGACTGGAAGTCTCTCATACTGTCCGGGACTTTTCCGATATTCAAAAATATATTGTTGCAGATCTTCATACCTTCACACAATTTTTTGAAACCCGTTATATTCTCGGATCCGAATCTATCTACAATGAATGGAATGAAAATCTTTTTTCTTCAATTACAGAAGATATTAAAAAAGACTTAATCAACCAGATGTTTGAAGATATTAATGCACGGTATGAAAAGCATGGAGATTCACCAAAGGTCCTGGAACCAAATGTAAAACTTTCTGCCGGCGGATTAAGAGACCTGCAGGCTGTTGAGTGGATGTACATTCTTTCTGAAAAAGTTTTATTGAACAAACAAGAAGAGACCACACAGGTTGAAACATTTGTTCGATTGCTTGAAGAAAGTAAAATGACATCACCTGATGAATGTAGAAGATTACTTGGAAGCTATAAATTAATTCTTGCCATAAGAAACCTTCTTCATCTTCATTCAAAACAACGGACAGACAGGTTTGAATTTACATCTCAAATTGAAATTGCTGATGTATTTGGCTACTCGGAAGATGATCTCACAATTTTCATGAGTATGTATTATAAAGCAGCAAATATTCTAAACCGGTTCACCCGCTCGATGGTAAAGAGGTTTAAAGATGAAATATCTTCTCCAATTCCCGAATCACTGGCAATTGTGCTAGATGATGATTTTCAGATAAGGGGAAAAGTAATTTCACTAAGAAATGGTGCAGTTGTAACCCTTTCTGACATACTTCGTGCACTTTATTATCGTGGATTATATTCTGCAAGATTCGATGAATCCTTCCGTTCAGAAATTATAGATAAAGTTGAAGGTCCGGAAAGTATTCACTGGCATGAAGTTGCATCATCAGTTTTCTTCAGGGAAATACTAAAACTTCCGGCAAATGTCGGTCAAACACTAAGTGCAATGAATGAACTTGGTTTACTTTCTGCATTCATGCCGGAATTCAGAGATTTAAACGGTTTTTTACAGCATGGAGTTTATCATTGTTACACAGCTGATGAGCATACATTGATTGCAATGAAAAATGTGGAAAGCCTTAAAGAAAAACCATCTAACCTTGGAAAAATTTATAACAAGCTTCAGGATAAAGAAATTCTGTTTCTTGCGTTATTGTTTCACGACATTGCAAAGCCAATAAACATAAGCGGTCATGAAATAATTGGTGCTGAAATGGCTTCTTCAATTATGAACCGACTTGGTTACAGCGAAGATGAAATTGACCAGGTATCTTTTCTTGTGAAAAATCATTTGTTTATGGAACAAGTCGCATTTCGAAGAAATTTAAATGATCCGGAAACGCTAAATAATTTTGCTGCGCGTTTTAGTTCAATTGAAGAACTGGATTTGCTTTATTTACTTACTTTTGCTGATCTGTCAGCAGTAAACCCTGCAGTGTGGACAAGCTGGAAAAGCGATTTGCTTGAAGAACTTTACCGTAAAAGCCGTGCAATGCTTGAGGAAAAAATCACCGGCGAAGATCTGCTTATGTCAACCACTTATGTCATTCCAACCGACATCAGTAAGCATTCCGATTTCATAGATGAGTCCCACGTAAAAGACCATTTTGATTCGATAAATGATGAAGCATATTCACAGAATTTTTCTGTTGAAGAAATTGCACGTCATATTGAAGAAATTAACAGGGGAACTTCACTTTCAGTACTTTTCAAAAATATTAATGGCTTCACAAATATTACTGTAATTACAAAGGACACGCCTGCTTTACTTTCAAAAGTCTGCGGTGTGTTTGCAATTAATGATGTAAACATTCACGATGCAAAAATATTCACAAGAAAAGATGGGCTGGTTATAGATACGTTTAACGTAACTGATTTCAGAACACATAGAAAAATTACCCCTGACCGTTATAATAAAATTGAGAATGATCTTGGTGCTGTAATTGACGGAATGCTCCAGCTTCAAAAAGAAGTTGCAATAATGAAATCAAGATGGAAAAGACTTGAAACGAAATTATTCGGTCGCTCCGGAAATGCCAAAATAACTTTTGATAACCATGAAAAATATACAATCATTGATGTTTCGTCTCCTGACCGGCTTGGGTTTCTATACCAGGTTACCAGGAAAATGAACGAACTTGGAATTACAATCTACTTTGCAAAAATTTCGACTAAAGGAGATGATATAGTTGATTCGTTTTATGTTTTAAACCAGAATGGTAAAAAAATATCTCCGAATGATTTCGGATTAATTCAGACAGAACTTGCAGATACAATATCTCAATTAATGTAGAAAATAAAATATTGACAGAAAATAAAAAACCAATTGGAGTATTTGATTCGGGAATTGGCGGTCTCACTGTTGTAAAAAGACTTTCAACTTTGCTACCTTCAGAAGACATAATTTATTTTGGTGATACAGCCCGCGTTCCGTATGGTTCGAAATCAAATTCAACAGTGATTGAATACTCAATTCAAAACACAAATTTTCTGTTAAGCAAAAATGTCAAGGCTGTGGTTGTAGCATGTAACACAGCTTCGTCAATTGCAATTGATGAACTGAGAAATAAATTTGATGTTCCGATTATCGGTATGATTGAACCCGGTGCTGCAATGGCATTGAATAAAACAAAGAATTTTAAAATTGGTGTGATTGGAACACGGGCAACAACAGGTAACAAAGCCTATTCGTCAGAAATTCTCCGCTTAAATGAGAAAGCCGATGTTGTAGAAAAACCTTGTCCACTTTTTGTTCCGATTGCTGAAGAAGGCTGGCTTGATCATAAAGCAACCTATGAAATTGCAGAAGAATATCTTGCTGAACTAAGAGACCTTGGGATTGATACACTCGTATTGGGCTGCACTCATTACCCGATACTTACTAAAGTCATCCAGAAAGTAATTGGTGAAAAGGTTTCTTTAATAGATTCCGGTGTTGCTTCATCAGAAGTTGTGAAAACTGAATTAACAAAGTTGAATTTATTAAACAGCAGTAATTCTGGCAAACCTCAAGGCAGACAAGAATTTTATGTTAGTGATATTCCTCTGAAGTTTAAAGAAGTCGCGGAATTATTTTTAGGAAATAAAATTGAGCACGTTCATAAAGTTGACCTGGAAACTTTAACCCATCATTAAAATTCAAAAAACTTATCGATTTTCAACATTTTAAAAATGGCTCACATTTCGCAACAATTCCTATCTGGCAATACTATTTAGTACATGTACTAAACAAATTAATGATTTCCCGAAAAATTATTAGTACATGTACTAATATATATTAATTGCTTACTACTTATCTTGAGATTGTATTTGAGTAAAAAATGTGTCTCCTTCTGAAGAAATATTTATTGACCTCGCTCCTGAAAATTCTATTTCATACTTTAGGGTTGGAATGTAAACAGGAGAATGAAATGAGAAACAATTTTACTGCAAAGATTTTATTTACAATTATATTACTTTTAACTTACAGCTTACCGCTAAGAGCCACCATCCATTATGTTTCCCACAACGGAAATAATGTTCCTCCGTATTTGTCGTGGAGCGATGCAGCAGACTCAATCCAATCTGCAATAAATGTTTGTGCACCGGGTGATACTGTTATTGTTGCTAACGGAATTTACTATGAGAATTTAGTAATAGACAGTATGCTAACCTTAATTGGCAGCAGTATGGACAGCACTGTGATTGACGGAAGAGGGTTGGGAGATAACACAATAATATTTAATACTAATGGCAGCATAGAAAATTTTAATATCTACGGAAAAGCAAAGAATGTAGGAGTTACTATATATTTTTTTGGAAGTAACTTCCCGGTTATTCAAGTAAGAAATTGTCAGATTAGTGAGACAGCGGTAGGTATTGCTGGACATGGGTTGATCGCAGACAAAATCATTATGAAAAATCTTCACAGTGGAATTAATATTGCGGGAGAACCAAACAGTGATAATTATATTTCTAACAGTGTCATCATAACTGATAATAACAATTCAAAAGCAATTACTTTCCCTGGACCCAGTTTGGCTAATTACTACGTCACCAACAACATAATACTGTTTAATGGTACAAATAATAGTGGAAGCGGAATTTCTGCAGGTGGACCAAGACAAGCGTATATTTACAATAATTTTATAAGCGGGTTTTGGGAAAATATTTTTATAGATGATCCGGCAGAACCTGTTTATATAATTAATAGTGTACTAATGTATAGTAAATCTATAAGTATAGATTTAAGTGGGGACTATTTATTCGTTAACAATGTTGTCCTTTCAAAAAACAGAAAAGGAATAAGAGGAGATTGGATGGTAACATCTGATTACAATTTATTCTGGGAAAATTTATTGGGGAATTTGGAAGGGGTATCTTACGGTGACAGCGACAGAGTAGCAGACCCGATGTTTGTCAAAGACACAATCCCGAATCCTCAATTAGATTTTGACTATCATCTTCAAGCCTATTCACCGGGGATAAATTCAGGTAATCCTGAAATTCTCGATGTAGATGGATCGAGAAGTGACCGGGGAATGTTCGGCGGGCCTTACGGAGAAGAATATACCTATATGGATTTAGCCCCAAAACCACCAGCCAACCTTACTGCTGTTTATGATTCAGGGCTTGTTAAGCTAGCCTGGAACAAAAACACAGAAACAGACTTTTCCCGTTACAGGGTTTACAGGGATACTGTTCCCAACTTCATTTATGACACAACAAAAATAATAGCAGTAGCAGCAGATACATTTTACTATGATGACCTTCCTGAAAAGTATCTTACAGGAGATTATTATTATAAGATAACAGCCATTGACAGGAACTGGCATCAATCGGCAGCAAGTGAAGAAGTGCATATAATTGTAACGGGAGTACCTGAAGGGCCTCCTGTAGTAGCAGAGGAATATAAGCTTCTTAGCAATTACCCCAACCCGTTTAACCCATCTACAATAATACCATACAGACTGAAAGAAGGAGGAGATGTAAAAATAACAGTGTATAACATACTCGGAGAGTTAATAACAGTTCTGGTAAACGGGTGGCAGCAGGCAGGGTATTACGAGGTAGAGTTCAGGCCAAATGAAACAGAGAGAAGAAGAGGGGAAGAAGGCTTTCCGGGAATGGAGACGTGGCAGCACAGCAATTATGTAAGCGGAGTTTATTTGTTAAGGATGGAAGTTATAGGAGAAGGAAGAATACCGGTGTTTTCAGATATGCGGAAGATGATGCTCGTAAAGTGAAAGAGAAGTTTATATATTCAAAAGGAAAAAAATAAGAGGATAAAAAGTTATGATTACTGAAAGAAGTAAAAAAACAATTCAGCAATGCACAATGTGCTATGCCCTCTGCTCTAAGCTCCCTGCATTTTTGCTTCTCACTTTTATCTTTATACTTTTATCTATTTCCTTTAGCCACGCAACGATCCACTACGTACAGCACGGGCAAGGCAATATTCCTCCGTATTTGTCCTGGCAAGATGCAGCAGATTCAATCCAATCCGCAATAAATGTTTGTTCTCCGGGTGATACGATAATAGTTGCTAACGGAGTTTATTATGAAAACTTAGTAATAGACAGTATGCTTACATTAATTGGCAGCAGTATGGACAGCACTGTTATTGATGGAAGAAGTTTGGAAAATATGACTATTGATGCAAATACTGATATTAATATTGAAAACTTTATTATTTATGGTAAGGGAATTGGACAACAGAGCAGTATTGTAGTCCGATCACTTGGTGATTCTACTGTAATAAAGAATTGTCGGATTCTTGAAGCTTTGGCAGGAATAGCTGTAGCACACTCTTGTATAATTGATAATGTTTTTTTTCAAAAGATTGAAGCCGGATTTGGAAATATAGGAGCTTCAAGTGGTTCCTATGATTATCTAACAAACAATGTTTTTGTGCATGATGCAGTAAATTCGAATGCGATCAATACTGGTTTTGGAATTTATTTCATTGATAACAATATAATACTTTTTACTGGTGCAACTAGTCAAAAACCGGGCATTGTCATAGCGTTTTCAGAACAAGTTTATATAATGAATAATATAATTTCGGGTTTTGATCACAATATATATTTTGATATTGTTCAAGATACTGCATCAGTTCTTAATAGTTTAGTACTCCACGGAAATACACAATCTTCAGGCATATCATCACAAAACGACAACCTATCAATAAACAATAACGTACTTATGAGTAATTATACGGCTGTAAGTGGTAGTGATATAAGCTCAAATTATAACATATATTGGGATAATAGTAATAATTTAATCGGTGTAGGGGGTCAGCTGAATTTCGGTGATAGCGACAGAGTTGTCAATCCTATGTTTGTGAGAGATACTTTACCAAACCTTGCTTTGGATTTTAACTATCACTTGCAAGCTTACTCGCCTGGAATAGATAAAGGCGATCCAAACATTCTTGATGTTGACAGCAGCCGCTCAGATATCGGGTTATACGGAGGACCTTTCGGAGAAACCTACACATACCTGAACCTTGCACCCAGAGTGCCGGTTAATTTATCCGCAGTAGTTAGTAAATCAAACAATACAATAGCACTAAGCTGGAACCATAACAGCGAAGCTGATACTTCATATTATAATGTTTACAGGGATACGACAGAAAACTTTACGATCAGTCCTGCAAATCTTATTAGCTCACCAACAGATACATTCTTTACAGAGCCGATACCCCAGGGAGCAGAAAGTCTTTATTATAAGATAACGGCGGTTGATTCAGATGAAAATGAATCGCTCCCCTCGGAGGAAATATTCATTGACATAGTCTCAGGCATAAGTAATGAACCAATAACAATAAACGATTACCGTCTCTACCAGAACTACCCGAATCCGTTCAATCCCTCGACAATGATAGGATACAGGCTTAAGGAACAAGGGAAGGTAAAATTGATGGTTTACGATATAACCGGATCGCTGGTATCAGTACTCGTAAACAAAGAACAAAGCGCAGGATACTACGAAGTAGAATTCTCCGGTAGGAATTTGATAAATCAAATTCGTACAAACGATCTTGCAAGTGGAATTTATTTATACAGGATAGAAGTAATCGGAGAAGGACAGATTCCAAGGTTCTCGGATATGAAAAAAATGATTCTGATAAAATAAAACCCCACCTAACCTCCCCTTTACTAAAGGGGAGGAACGAGGAGGGGTTCAAATTAGCTTAAACAAAAAGGGAGGACAAAATGTTTAGTAAAGCGAAATCCCGCAATGCGGAATTGAAAATTTTCTTTTACACAGTTTTGCTTCTGGGATTATTCATCCCGGTAAATACGGGCAAAGCGCAGGAAACACCTGAATACCACGACTTGATAAAAGACTATGACGGCATACCGATAAATGCGCCATTGCATAAAGACTGGATAACCGGGAACCACCAACAGGTAAAATTGATGAAAGAGGCAGGCGTAGATTTTGTTTTAATGGGTGTTACAGATCAATGGGTAGTTGACTCGTTAAAAAGCCTGGGATTGAAGCTGCTTGCATTTCAATCATTTGATTATAACTGGGTGCAATATTACACTGATGCAAAGTACAGCGTGTGGGAAGCTGATGCACCTTCAGGCAACGGTGATGCTCATCTTTATCGTAACCAGACAAAAACTACAAAGATTGCAGATTCTTATATAAGGCTTAATAACCAATATGCGAATGACACCTGCAAAATGATCTGGGGTCCTTATTATATACAGGATGTTGCTTATTATACTAAATCACTGAATGGTACTTATGATGCAGTAGAATATACAACTGACTTCCAGTTGAAGCTGGAGGATATTGGTCCTGATACTGCAAATGCAAGTACACCTTTGTGTATAATACAAACAACACAATCATCCTGCTCATCTTTAAATCATATAGACTGCACATACATAATAGCTGCAGATACACTTACTCGTAGCCGGTTTACTCAACTGAACCAGTTTAAAAAGTTCCCTTTAACCGATTATACATTAGAAAATGATTCCTGCTATGGATCCTCAGGCAGCCAGTTTCCTCAGCCGATGACCAATCGTATGACAGGTTCAGGAGATGAGTATTCAACTCCCTTTGTTTCTACGAGGCAGTATGTGGAGTATAATGTTATCTGGCTAGGGCATCCGAGCTATGTGCTTTCTATAGACAGCATAGTGGTTTCAGATTTAAGAGGAAGAGAACTTATACCGCTATCACCTTTTGCAGAACAACGTATTCTTGCCCAAGCAGATGCATTTAACAACTTAGCTTATACAGATTCAGTGGTAGGCTGGATAGGTTTTGATGAACCGGCTTCTATAGATTTATATGAGCCGATCAGGATAGTAACTAATATACTTGATGACTATACGCAGGAGAGAAGGTCGGTCTGGCTGCCGTGGCGTGCCTTCTGGGACGGAGCTTATGAAAGCAGGGGGAATAATCTGGGAGCTATGGGTTTAATCCCGTGGGAAGAATTCGCTAAACGTACTGATAGAATCAACCTTACACAAAACAGTTACCTGTTTGATCTTCCTTGTAACGAAAGCAATAGCAACCTGACCCCTTGTATGGGTGATTACAGAGTTATAAATATCTGGCGGTTTGCGAATTTACTATATAAACCAGCATACGAATTAGATCCCCATTGGGGTGCAAGCATTCAATGCGGTGAAGTTGATCCACCTTATCCTAATTCATACCAGAGAGATATCAGGAGTCACGAGTTTTTATACACTGCAAATTTAGCTTTAATGTATGGAGCAAAATTTCTTTCTCTCTATACCTACTTTGCACAGGAGCCTTATTTAAATCATACTTTTTATACATATCGGGCAATTGTTGAATTCCCGAACTATCCTATTACCAATGCGGAGTTAACCGATAAGTACTACACTTTAAGAGATACACTAAGCCCGAGACTAAAGGGATTATTTGGAAAAACACTCAAAAAACTTATTGCGACGGATCAATATTTGAATATTGATGCACTAATAGATCCACAAAATGCTCCTGCTACTTATAATTATGTAGAATATATAGAAACAACAGGTGGACCTAATGATGAATGTTTTGTTGATCTTGGATTTTTTGAAGACTCGCAAGACCCATCTTTAAATTATTTTATGCCGGTAAACAGGTATTACAGCAACAAATATCATTTGACATTTGGTCTGCAAAACTTAACAAGTTATGTTAACTGGCAAATATATGACTATGTTGATACAACAGGATTTACTGTTCTTCCAAATAATGGGAAAGTTGAATTTTCAGAAGACATATATCCGGGAGATGCAAAGCTTTACAGTGTTCTTCCTGTAATCAAATATGGCGGAACACTAATATCGGATGAAACAGCCGGAGAAGGCGGAACCCTAAAAGGCGATATGACAATTGACAACGGCGCAGCTCTTTCAATATATCAAAACTATTATGCGCAAGGAGATATTATCATTAAAAACGGAAGCATAGAAAACTATGACCCAAATTCATCAGGAACGATACATTTTCAGAACGGGCATAAGCTGATAATTGAAGGAACGGCAACGATAAACGGCACATCAGGCAATAATCTTACTCTTGATTTTACAGAAGACTCAAGCGGAATAGTCATCAAGTCAGGTGGTTCGCTGAATATATCATATTGTGATATTCAATATCCGGCTATTGGGATTGAGTCTGAACTTAATGCAAACTATTTAAGTGCACAGTATATTAACTTTTCTAATTGTGGAACTAGTTCGATAGAAATAGTTGGTAAATCTTCAGGAGACGGTGCATCAACACCTCCACCATCACAAATAAAATACTGTACAATGACAAGCTCAGAGTGGGGAATATCAGCATCGAATGTTCCTGAATTAATTATTAAAGGCAATACAATTTCGAACACAACCACAGCCGCTACTTACATTTCACAAATAACAAAGGTATCTGTGATTGATAATACTATAAATAACTATTCCTATAACAATGTACTTTTTGGAATCTTTATAAATAGTTCAGGCGGAAGCGTGATCGGGAATTCGATCAGCAATCAATATCAAGGAATTTATTTAGCCAATTCCAGCAACGTGGACATCGGTGGAAATGATATAACAGGTTGTAAAAATAGTGGGCTGTATATAGCCTAACCTGGTTGGCAGCCTTGTTTATGACATCACCTTTCACGGCTGGTACCCGGTATCCGGCTACAACAAAATATATGAGAACGGAGGGATTTATGATCCGAATGATCCTAATATTAATGACGGATCGGAAATATTTATTAATAATGCTTATGCACAGATGAGGGAGGGCTGTAACCAGGTATATGATAACCGAACGGTTGAACCAAATCCGGCACCCGGAGAGCTTGCACATACACAGAACTTAATGAATGGAACGCTGGCATTTGGTATGGCGAGAACTCTTATAGTTGAGAATAACTTCTGGGATGAACATCCTGTTTACCCATTATCTACCAGGTTTGGAAGCTTGACTGTTGATTACATCCCTTACAAAGACAGCGCCTGTGTAATACCTTCTGAAGGTGGAGGAGAAGGAATGCTTGTAATGATGACATCAACAGGTGAAGCAATAGATACGCTTTACCCTGTAAGAAGCGGAAGTAATAATTTATCAGACATAGAAATATTGTACGGAAGTGCAGAGAAATTATTCCTGACGGGAGAAATAGAATCATCAGAAAGCTATTATGACCAGGTAATAAACAGTGACACAACACTAACAGAAAAGCTGAAAGCATATAAAAGGAAATATGAAATCGGCAGGTTGTTAAACAGAGATGAAAATTATTTTGAAGGTTTAAGAAATACCTACCAGTCACTTGCTGAAGCTACTTCTGATACATTAGATAAAAAGATATTAAATCAATTAGCAATATTATGTCTGCCAGCGCAGCAGGAATATTTGCCGGCGATAAATGAATTTGATGAGATTATTCAGCAGAACCCAAATACAGAAGAAGCAGTTTATGCAGAAATAGATGCAGTAACAACAGCACTTCTTGTAGAAGGAAATGACTCTACATTGCAGAAATCAAGTGTGGGAAGATACCTGGTAAAAGGAAAAGAAAATTACCTGAACAAGCTTTCAGGAATTTTTACTAAAAACTTTGGAACAAATAAAGAGGAAGAAGAAAAAGAAATTGTTCCGACAGAATATACTTTATATCAGAACTACCCAAACCCATTTAACCCCACCACGACGATAAAGTACGACATACCAAATACCGGGGAAGTATCGGTTGTTATTTATGATATACTCGGAAGAAGAATAAAAGAGCTAATAAACACAAAACAACAGGCAGGCAGGTATGAGATTCAGTTCAATGCATCCAATCTTGCAAGCGGTGTTTATCTTTACCAACTAAGAACGAATGATTATGTTAATACTAAGAAGATGATTTTGTTGAAGTAAGCTTTCCTAAGTGAGACTCACCTCAGAGGTGAGTCTCACTTAATTTTAATATTCAAAAAATTTTCTCAACTCATCTGTTTTTTTAGTCTTACCCAGAGCAAGCATAAGTTTTATTCTCGCTTTCGGTCCATTTAAAAATTCTGCAAAAATAACTCCGAGCTTATGTAAATGTTTCCCAGCTCCGGGATAGCTGTAAATGTAATCTGTTTCGCCCGCAGGACACCGGCTGACAAGCACAACGGGTATTCCCTTATCAACAACATATTTAATTCCCTCAAATGATTTGGGAGTTACGTTCCCAATTCCTAAAGCTTCAATTACCAAACCTTCAGCTTTTCTATCTGCAGAGAATTTAAAAAACTTTTCATCCATTCCGGCATAAACAGTAAGCAAGTCAACGTTAGTATTAATTTTTTTTGTTTGCAAAGTTTCAAGTCTTTGAGGCAGCCTGTTATAAATAACTTTCTCGTTTTGTACAAAACCAAGCGCTCCAAAATCAAGACTTTGAAAAGTTCCCAATTCATCAGAAAAAATTTTTGTTACCTCACTAGCAGCATTTACTTCTCCATTAAGACAAACCAGCACCCCCATTCCTTTTGAATTGTCAGTAAGACAAACCTGCATTGAATCGGTTAAATTTTTTGGCCCGTCCCAATCAGGATCAGAACTATTCTTCATTGAACCGGTTACAACGATTGGTATTTTGGTATTAGTTGTTAAATCAAGAAGGTAGGCTGTTTCTTCGAGTGTGTCTGTTCCGTGCGTTACAATTACCCCGTCAAAATTATTATCTTTTATTTTCTTTTTAATCTTAGTTGATAAATCAAGCATTATCTCAGGAGTAACATGTGGGCCAGGATATTTTCCGTAATCAAAACAGGAAATGCTTGCTAATTTTTTTGCCTTCGGAATCTTTTCAAGTAATTCTTCACCTGAAAACCTTGGAACGGCACCGCCGGTTTTTTTATCAATTTTCATTGAAAATGTCCCACCGGTAAAAACAATCAATATTTTCTTTTTCCTATTTTTCAATTAAAATACCTTGTATTAGTTCTGGAATCACCCAAAAATAATTTTAATTTCGATAAAATGAATTATTTGACAGCTCAATTAGAAATATTATCCGGTTTTATCTTGAAGCTATCTTCCGGTTAGGTTAATTTAGAGTTACAATTTTGAGAGGTTATTATGTTAATGGTCGAAGATGTTGATTTAACTCCAAATCCACAAGCTTTAAAATTTATATTAAACCAAAAATTATTAAAAGCTGAAACAAGACAGTATCCTGACAAAAATTCTGTTGCAGATGATCCTTTTGCAAAAGGAATTTTTGAAATTGATGGAGTAGTTTCGGTTTTTTATATGGACAAGTTTGTTACAATTGAAAAATCAAAAGAAGCGAACTGGGGACAAATCCAGCGACCGTTTATTGATTTTCTAAAATCATTTAACCCGGAATTAATACCTGCTGAAAAAGAAGTTGCACTAAGTTCAGAAAGTGACGATGAAATGCTCAAAAAAATTAATG
This sequence comes from uncultured Ignavibacteriales bacterium, assembly GCA_963822905.1. Classification (GTDB taxonomy): domain Bacteria; phylum Bacteroidota; class Ignavibacteria; order Ignavibacteriales; family Ignavibacteriaceae; genus CAWGJF01. Next base: position 597,180 of record CAWGJF010000001.1, on the reverse strand, counting down.
AGCTTCTTGATCAGAAAGTAAGACCCGCACTTGCCGGTGATGGCGGTGGGCTTGAAGTAATTGGAGTTGACGGATATACAGTCAGAATCAAATACCAGGGCGCTTGCGGAAGTTGTCCAAGTGCAATAAGTGGTACATTGATGGCAATCGAAGGATTAATCAGACGGGATATTGATCCGATGCTTGAAGTAATTTCTGCTTAAATATTAGTAATGAAATTGGAAGGGAAGAAACAAAAAATTTCTTCCCTTTTTTATTTTTGATGATTTAAGGGTCTGTGTTTTGGAAAAATTTTATATTGCCGATGATGAAATAGACGGGATTAAATTTGTTATAATTACATCTTCAAAAGGAATAAGATATATATCTTTCCATTCTATTGATAAAAAATTTCCTTCCGAATCATTGACAAGATTAAGACCAAATGATCCATACCTCTATGATTCTTTTAAACAACTCAGAGAATATTTCTCCTTAAATAGAAAAGTGTTTGATTTAAAATTGGATTTGGTCGGGACTGAATTTCAGAAAAGAGTATGGAACGAGTTATTAAAAATTCCTTATGGTGAAACAATTTCTTATAAAGAACTTGCATTGAGATTAGGAAATTTAGCAGCAATCCGTGCAGTTGGGAGAGCAAATGGAGCAAACCCGGTTCCGATAGTTATTCCATGTCATCGTGTTATTGGATCCAACGGTAAACTTATTGGCTACGGCGGCGGTTTAAATATAAAAGAAAAACTACTGGTACTTGAAGGAAGCAGAAGTCTTGAATTGTTTAATTAATTTTATCCTGGGAATTAATCGTCTACGTTGATATATTCATCTACAAACATTGTGTCGCCACCTTCTGCATCAAAAAACATTTGGCCGTTATTAGTCCTGAGAATTGTATTCAACTCATCCTGGTAGAAAAATTTATCTTTTCCAAAAGCTGGTCTCAGATCACTAAGCCATGTTGCTTTGTCATTATACTTTGCGAAGAAAGGTTTCTTTACCCATTCAGGATTTCTTGCCTGCAATAAAGTAAGGACAAAAACTTTTTCACCTCTGATTTCTGTAATTCCTTCAATTACAACCTTACCCGGTAGTGCAGACATAGATGGACCACGAACTGTTCTGTTTAATCCTGAAACCTTTTGAATTGCATCTCGGAAAATTTCATAAGCTCTTATAAGTGGAATTGCAAAATATTCTTCCGCCCCTGTATTTCTTTCAACAAAGAAATAATACGGAATACATCCAAGTCTCACTTGTTCTTTCCACATTGTTGCCCAAACATCCGGATTATCATTAACATGTTTAACAAGCGGTGACTGAGTTCGTATTTCAGCGCCGGTATTTCTTATTCTTTGAATAGCTGCCTGTGCTGCTTCAGTTGATAATTCTTTCCAATGATTGAAATGACTCATAATTGCCAGATGTTTACCGGAATTTATAACTCTTTCAAAAATTCTTAAAACATCATCAGCATCATTATCAGTTAAATATTTATATGGCCAATATGCGATTGATTTAGTCCCTATCCTGATGTTCTGAATATGATCAAACTCCGGTTCAAGCAACGGTTCAATATATGTAGCAAGATTTTTTGCGCTCATCACCATTGGATCACCGCCGGTAAAGAGAACATCTGTTACATCTTTTTGTGAAACAAGATAGTCCTGGAATGTTTTTGATTCCTGGGTTGCAAACTTTAAATCATTCATCCCCACAAACTGTGCCCACCTGAAACAGAAAGTGCAATAAGAATGACAAGTTTGACCGCTCGAAGGAAAAACCAAAACTGTTTCCCTGTATTTGTGCTGAACCCCCGGCACTTCTTCTTTATCGAAAGAAGGAACATTAATTGTCATCTGACCGGCAGGATGCGGATTTAATTCAAGACGAATTTCGTCAGCGGTTTTTCTAATTTCATTTTTGTTATTTTCATTGCTCAATACCTCGGCCATCCGGTAAAACTGATTTTCATTCAACATGTCTTTTTGCATAAACGTAAGTTGAAAAATCGGGTCGTCAGGAATGTTATTCCAATCAATTAATTCTTCAACAACATAGTTATTAACACGAAAAGGCAGGACGTGTGCAACAACTTCGATTTCAAACTTTTGTTTTTCTGAAAGCCTATTCAGTTGTTGAATGTCTCCGAGATTGCGAAGACCATAAAATTTCATTTTTCGGGGAGTAATCACCTCATCACCTCTCGGATTGTTTATAAATTCTATAATATGAGATTAAATACTGTAGCTTTCCGCGAGGAAAAGAACCGTGAACAGCATTGAGTCCAAATGGACAGCAAGTGAATTACAATTTAAAAAATTCTACGAAATATTCAAGGGGAAGTTACCCGATCTACGCAGATGTTTGAAATGCTTAAAAAAAACGAGTTAAAATATTATTTAATTTCAGCGATTTTACTTATGTCTCCAAGTCTAACGAGTTTTTCATTGAATTTGTAACTACCTTTATCGCCCTTTACTGCTTTTATTACTTTTACAGTTACAAAATCAGATTTACCCTTCTTTTTTAACTTATCGCCAAATGATTGTTGCTTTGCCATTTGATATCCTATAATTTTAGTGCGCAAATATATTAAAACGCTTAATAACCCCAAAATTACGATTGGTGATTTATTTGGATTCTCTATACATTAATTAATGTATACAATATGTCTGCTTACTAATGAAAAACCATTTTCTACATTTAAGAAACTTTTACGTAGCTTTCACATCAAATCAACCTGAATTCAAATTATTTATCTGGCATAGAAATTCGTTGTTTGTTTGTTCTGAAATGTTTAGGTTATGCACTCAAAATAATCGATAGTTAAAAAATGCTGATTTTTGCAATAATAGTACTTCTTTCATACCTGGTTGGTTCAATACCTACTTCTATTATTGTTAGTAAAGCTGCCCGTGGAATTGATATTCGTGAACACGGAAGTGGAAATGCTGGCGGAACAAACGTAATGAGGGTTTTGGGGTGGAAGCATGGTTTATTTGTAATTCTGCTTGATGCTCTTAAAGGAGTTGTAGCTGTAGTTTTAGTTTCAAGATTATTTTTTCTGAGCTCAACCCCAATTAACAACATTTCTCCGTTTGATGATTTTACCTTTGTTCAAATTATAGCTGGTCTGACTGCTGTAATTGGTCATATCTGGACTATCTTTGCAGGATTCAAAGGCGGTAAAGGAATTGCAACTGCACTTGGAATGCTGATTATACTTATTACTGTTGATATGCTGATTGCTGTCGGTGTTTTTGTTCTTGTAGTTTCAATTTCAAGATATGTTTCTTTAGGTTCCATTTTAGGCGCAATCGCTGTTCCATCAACATTATATATTAGAGAAAATGTTTTTGGAGTTCATATTAATGGCTACGAAACATTATTCCCGTTTTTAATTTTATTATCATCATTAGTGATTTTTACACACAGAAAAAACTTAGTCAGGCTAATTAAAGGAAACGAAAGTAAAATTAACTTTAAGAAGAAACTTACCAGATCATAAATGAAAATCTCCGTACTCGGTGCAGGAGGATGGGGAACAACCCTAGCAATTTTACTTCACTACAACGGTCACAGAGTATCTCTCTGGGAATACAAACGTGCTTACGCAAAAGAATTAAATAAAAAAAGAGAAAACTCGCATTACCTTCCAAAGATAAAAATTCCCAAAGAAATCCTTATTACGCACGATCTTGAAGAATCCACAGATGATAAAAACTTGATTGTACTTGCCGTTCCTTCACAATTTCTTCGTGTAGTTATAAAAAAAATTGATCGTAAAAATCTTGAAGATGCAATTTTAGTCAGTGTTGCAAAAGGAATCGAGAAAGATTCCTTGATGACTGTCTCACAGATGTTAAAGGATGTGTATCCATTTTTAAATGAGTCACAGCTATCTGTACTTTCCGGACCAAGTCACGCCGAAGAAGTTAGTCAACGAATTCCAACAGCAGTTGTTGCTGCTTCTGTTGATGAAGAAACTTCTAAAACTGTTCAGGCAGCATTTATGACTTCATACTTCCGTGTTTATTCTTCTACTGATATTCTTGGAGTTGAACTAGGTGGTGCTTTTAAAAATGTTATTGCAATTGGAGCAGGAATAATCGATGGTGCCGGTTTTGGTGATAACACAAAAGCCGCAATTATGACGAGAGGTGTTGCTGAAATCTCCCGGTTGGGATTGGCAATGGGTGCACAGCCTGATACTTTTGCCGGCTTATCAGGAATGGGTGACTTGATTGTAACCTGTATGAGTCGTCATAGCAGGAACCGCTATGTTGGTGAACAAATTGGAAAAGGGAAAAAACTAAAAGATGTTCTTAAATCAATGGAGATGATTGCTGAAGGCGTAGTCACTTCTAAATCTGCAAGTCAGCTTGCTGTTAAATATGAAGTAGAAACTCCGATTACAACCGAAGTCTATAAAATCCTTTATGAGGATAAAGACCCGATTAAAGCCACAACAGATTTGATGACACGAGATATGAAAACAGAATAATTTTTTATTCTACAACCCTGCTTGCCGGTAATGAAATTCCTTTTATCTTTCTGAATAATGAAACAGCAGATGAGTCTGTCATACCGGAAATAAAATCTATTACTCTTAAGAGTCTTTCATAAAGATCTTTATTAATCTCACTAGTGAGTCTTTGTGGCAGTAAATTAATAACCGCTCTGTTTTTTGGTGAAAGCTTACCTGAAAATTTTTCATTATAGGCTTGAATAAAAGTGTCTAGTAAACCACCGAGAACTTCATAACCTGCCACTTCCCTTTCAACAATTCCTTTCGATCTGTAAATCTGTTTAATCGAGACATTCATTATCTCAGTCAAATACTTTTCTTTCGGAATCATGGAAATTAATTCGCTGTACAACTTGCCTTCAAGAATATTTTTTTCATTTTCCACAAAAACAGAAGCTAGCATTTTAACAAGGTTGCTGATTGATTTTGCGCGGAGAAATCCGATCCTGTCCTTTTCTTCTTTTTGATTATAATCTTTCGCCAATTCGGAATCAATAAGCGGTTTCAGCAATTCCTCGGTCTCCTTAAATGAAATCAACCCAAGTCTGTAGCCATCTTCAAGATCCATAATCCGGTAACAAATATCGTCTGCAGCTTCAACAAGAAATGCAAGCGGATGGCGGCTCCAGTAATATTCATTTCCTCCGTTTTTTAATCCAACTATTTCTGCTACTTCTCTAAATATTTCTTTTTCTGACTGAAAGAATCCAAATTTCTTAAAAGTTTTATCTTTTAACTTTTCTTCTTCATCTTTTGAAGAAAAAGATTCGCGGGGATATTTAGAAAGTGCAGCCAAAGTTCCGAAAGTCAATTGCAATGCGCCTGGCACATTCGGGTTTTGAAGCTTGGTTATTATTCTGAATCCCTGGGCATTACCTTCAAACCTAGTAAGATCATTCCATTTTTTTTCATCATTGATTAAAGATTCAAATGTATTTCCATTACCGGATTTAAAATATTCTGCAATTGCATCTTCCCCGGAATGCCCAAATGGTGGGTTTCCTATATCGTGAGCTAAACATGCAGCAGCAACAATTTCACCAAAATGAAATTGTGTACAATTTTTTCCAAGGGAAGGATTTCTTTCAAGAATAACTTTTCCAACTAAGTTGCCCAACGATCTGCCAACAACTGAAACTTCAAGACTGTGGGTTAACCTTGTATGCACAAAATCACTTTCAGGTAAAGGAAAAACCTGGGTTTTATCCTGCAGTCTTCTGAAAGCCGGAGAAAAAACTATCCGGTCAAAATCTTTTTGAAATTCACTTCTACCGTCAATATGATCAATTGATTTTTCCCCAGCGCCTAATCTTTTATCTGAAAGTAGTATTGTCCATTCCATTAAAATTGAAATCCTTCATTTTCTTTTTAAGTATTAAAGGGAAACTTAATTAATTAGTTGAAAAGATTCCTCTTTGTGTAGATTATTCAGGCAATGTTTATTTTTAACAGTATGAATTCTCCGAAACAAAAATCCATTGACCTTTCTGTTCAGTATTTAAAGTCCGTCGGTCCAAAACGAGCGGTTTCGTTTGATAAAATTGGAATAAAAACAATAAGAGATTTGCTTTTCTATTTTCCAACCCGACATCTCGATAGGACAAATGTTCTGAATGTTGCCAAAGCTTATGAATATGTAAGTAAAGGTTATGATGGAGAAATAACAATTATTGGAAGTGTAACTGATAAAGAGAAAAGAAGATTTAAGAAACGTGAGGTTTTGAAAGTTCAGTTCAAAGATGATTCAGGATTTTTTGAATGCGTTTGGTTTCATGGAACAAAATATTTTGAAAAAGTTTTTAACGAAGGGGATATTTTTGCTGTCTCTTCAAAACCTGAAATAGATAAGCACAATCGTTTCCAGTTTATTCATCCCGATTTTGATAAAATAACCGCTGAGGAATCACAAAGCTTTTTGAATACGGGAGCAATAATTCCTTTTTACAGGATTCCAAAAGAACTTAAAGCAACAAACATTGGAGATTTAAGTTTAAGAAGAATAATTCACAATGCTGTTGAAAAATATTTAACTGAACTTGAAGAGACTCTGCCTGATGATATTATCAAAGAAAATAACTTGATTACATTGCCAGAAGCTGTAAACAATTTTCATTTCCCGGAATCATCTGAAAAACTAGAAGCTGCGAGAAATAGGTTCAAGTTCGAGGAAATATTTTATATTGAACTATTAGTGGCTCTTCGGAAATATAATTACCATCAAAAGCTTTCTGGTAATAAAATGAAAATTCATTCTTCCCTTGTTGCGGATTTTTTAAAAACCTTGCCTTTTAGTCTTACAAAATCTCAGTTAAATGTTTTAAATGAAATAAAAACTGATATGCTTTCTGAAAAGCCGATGAACCGTTTGCTCCAGGGAGATGTCGGAAGCGGAAAAACAGTTGTTTCTCTGATTTCAATGTTAATAGCGGTAGATAATGGATTCCAGACCGCATTGATGGCACCGACTGAAATTCTTGCTGATCAACATGCAAAAAACATTTCAAGCATGATGAAGAAGCTGAATGAGAAATACCCCCAGTATAAAATAAAAGTTAGTTTGTTGATTGGCGGACAAAAAAAGTCAGAAAGAGAAAAAAGACTTGAAGAAATCGAATTTCAGGAAGCCGATATTATAATAGGAACACATGCAATTTTTGAAGAGAAAGTAAAATTTAATAACCTTGGGCTGGTTGTTATAGATGAGCAGCACAGGTTTGGAGTAAAACAGAGGGCACTTCTCCAGCAAAAAGGAAAAACACCTGATGTGCTAATAATGAGTGCTACTCCAATTCCAAGGACATTATCGATGACTGTCTACGGTGATCTGGATGTTTCAATAATTACAGAAATGCCCGCAAACAGGAAACCAATTAAAACCGTTCTTAGGGGAGAAAAGAAACTGCCTGAAATTTATAAGTTCATTTTGGATAAAAATAAAGAAGGCTACCAGTCTTTTATTGTTTATCCACTTGTTGAAGTATCTGAGAAATTAGAATTAAAAGCAGCGACGGATTATTTTCTCGATTTAAAGGAGACTTATCTTAAAAACTTGTCCTTGGGATTAATTCACGGAAGAATGAGCTGGCAGGAAAAAGAGGGGACTATGTTGAACTTTCTTAATAAAAAATATGATGTGTTGATTTCCACAACTGTAATTGAAGTTGGAATTGATATCCCGGATGCAAATATTATTTTAATTAACGATGCTTATCGCTTCGGGCTTTCGCAGCTCCATCAGTTAAGAGGCCGTGTTGGAAGAAGTAACAAACAGGCTTACTGCATTCTTGTTTCAAAAGATGAGTTTGTTTCCCAAAACCTGTTCAATAAAATAGACATTGAATATCTTTCACCGACACAAATTGAAAAGTATAAGTCGACAATCCGTTTGCAAACAATGGTTGATACCAATGATGGGTTCAAAATTTCAGAGACTGATTTAAAATTGAGAGGCCCGGGAAATATTTTTGGGACAAAACAAAGTGGATTCCCGGAATTAAAGTATCTGGACATTGTAAATGATTTTGAACTAATTACTTCCGCAAAGCAAATCGCTTTTAAAATTATAAATGAAGATCCGCTTCTTACTACTACACTGAATAAAGTTATCAGAAAGAATTTACTTCATCACTATTCTGATCAACTTAAGTATGCAAAGATTGCATAATCTTTTCTTACATTTAAAATATTATTAACTCAAAAGATTTTTTTATGAAAAATCATGACGAAGTTTTAAAAGTTTTATCCAGGTCATGAGCTTCCAAGAATATTTCATGGAAAAATTTCTTAAAATTTTTTTTTAAACAGTTTTTAAAACTTGTTGACTTAAAGAATATAAAGTTTATATTTGGTATAATTATTTTTTAAAAGGAGAAAACATTTTATCATCAACGTTTAAAGTAAGACTTAACGTTGCACTTACCTATAATGTCAAACCCGAAAGTGAAACTTTCCAAGAAGAATTATCTCTAACTCAAAACAATCCTGCGACTGAGCTTCAAACTTCTTCTGACACTTATGCGGAGTGGGACACATGGGAAACGATCAACGCACTTAAGGAAGCAATTGAGGTTTATCATGATGTTCAACTTGTTGAAGCTAACAATGATGCATTCAATAAATTCCGCGAACTGAAACCAGATATTGTGTTCAACATTGCTGAAGGAGCTAAGGGATTAAACAGGGAATCACAAATTCCTGCAATGCTTGAAATGCTTCAGATACCATTTACCGGTTCTGATTCCCTCACTCTTGGAATTTGTCTTGATAAATCACGAACAAAAGAAATTCTTACGTATCATAAAATACCAAATGCTAAATTCCAGGTAGTAAATAGCCTGGATGAAATCGCTCAATCCGATTTTGAGTTTCCATTAATAGTTAAACCTATTTCAGAAGGATCGAGCAAAGGAATTTTCTCTTCATCATTTGTTAAAAATTATGATGAACTGACAAGTGAGATTACACGAATTAATACAAAATACAACCAGCCTGCTTTAATTGAAGAATATTTACCGGGCAGAGAGTTCACTGTGGCCTTACTCGGAAATGACGATGAGGCTGTTGTCCTCCCTATAATTGAAATAAAATTTGAAGATTTTCCAAAAGATGTTGTGCCGCTTTATTCATATGAAGCAAAATGGATTCTGGATACAAAAGAAAATGAATTTGACGTTTTCGAGTGTCCGGCAAAGCTAGATAGTAAACTTGAAAAACAAATAAAAGAAATAGCATTAAAAACGTTTAAAGTTTTACAATGTAAAGACTGGAGCAGAATCGATATTCGATTGGACAAAAATAGTATGCCGAATATAATAGAAATTAATCCGCTTCCCGGAATAATGCCTGATCCAAATGAGAATTCAAGTTTTCCAAAAGCTGCGCGGGCTGCCGGAATGGACTATAACAAAATGATTCAATCAGTTTTACATGCCGCAGCAAAGAGATACAATCTTTTATGAAGACTGAAGCCAAAATATTAATCTGTTATAATGCACCGATAAGTATTTTTTCTGTTTACAATGGTAAACCGGTAATTGAAGATCAACCTGAAAAAGATTTATCGGAAAAAAGTTTTCTGAAGGAATTAAGTAAAACTGAAACAGCATTATCGGAATTTTTTACCGACGTTAAATCTCTGGCAATAGATCTAGACGTTCGCAAAACTATAAATAATATTAATTCTTTTAACCCGGATGTGATATTTAACTTTGTTGAATCAGTCGAAGGCATTTCATCTTACGAATGGTGTATTGCCGGTTTGTTTGAACTTCTCGGTTATTTTTATACGGGCAGCAAACCTTCAACATTAGGCAACTGTTTAAATAAGGAAAGATCAAAAAGCATATTAGCTGCACAAGAAATTATTACACCAAAACACTTTGTTCTTAAACCTAACTCCAGGTTTACGGAAAAAAATATTCAAATTAACTATCCTGTAATTCTCAAACTTAACAATGAAGATGCGAGTATTGGGATTTCCGAATACTCTGTTGCTGATAATTATAAAGAATTACGAAAGCAATTCAAATTTCTTGCAGATACATATAAGCAGGAAGTTCTTGTTGAAGAATATATTACTGGAAGAGAATTGAATGTTGCAATACTTGGAGGTAACGTATTGCCGGTTTCAGAAATCGATTTTGGAGGATTACCCTCTGAATTACCAAAAATCGTTACTTATGATGGGAAATGGATAGATGGAAGTGTTTACTATCAACATACAAAACCCGTTTGCCCGGCAAAACTAAGTGAAAGAATTAAATCAAAGATTGAGAAAACGGCTATTTCTGCTTACGAAGCACTTCAGTGCAGAGATTATGCTAGGGTAGATGTACGGTTAAGCAATGAGGGAGTTCCTTATGTTATTGAAGTTAATCCTAATCCTGATATCTCAAGTGATTCAGGATTTGCCAGGGCAGCTTCTGCTGCTGGGTTAACTCACAAAGAATTACTTAACACAATAACAAACTTTGCTTTGTCAAGGAAAAAAATTTAATGATTCGAAAGTTAAAGCAGTCTGACGCAAAAGTAATTGAAAATATTTTAAAGCAAGTTCAGGCTTTTAACAATGGTGAAGTTGAAGTTGCAATGGAGTTGGTTAATATAGCAGCATCAAATCCATTGCAGAATGATTATAATGTGTTCGTTTTTGAAGAAGATGGCATAATTATTGGTTATCACTGCACCGGCAGGAGACCTCTTACAGATGGAGTGTATGATCTTTACTGGATTGTTACTGATCCGAAGCATAGCAGTAAAGGAATTGGCAAACAACTTTTGGAACATGCAGAACATTTTGTAAAAGAAAATAACGGGAGGTGGTTGCTGATTGAAACTTCTTCAAAAGAGAGTTATACAGCAACAAGAAATTTTTATATGAGAAATAATTATAGCATCATTAGCGAGATAAGAGATTTTTATAGGATAGGGGATGCATTAATGATCTTTGGAAAATATTTCAATAACAAGAAATCTGAGGGATAGTCATGGAACTATGGCAGAAAATGGTAAGGGACAGTGTCCACACAGTTGATCAACTTGTGGAACAATTCAATATTGATCGGAAAGTGGCTGAAGATCTGGATGAGTTTTTCCAGGCACGGATTAATCCATACTACCTCAGCTTAATCCGGTATCCCGGAGACCCTATCTGGCGTCAATGCATTCCTGAAAAAATCGAACTGGAAGATTTTGATGCTGAAGAAGATCCGCTTCGGGAAGATGAAATGAGTCCCGTTCCAAATATTACTCACCGTTATCCAGATAGAGCACTGTTCCTGGTTACAAGTCAGTGCGGAATTTATTGCCGGTTCTGCACACGAAAAAGAAAAGTTGGAGACTATGAAAAGATATCTATGAAAGGTCTCGAGAGCGCTTTCAACTACCTTGAACAACACTCAGAAATCAGAGATGTTATTCTTTCAGGGGGCGATCCTTTAATGCTTACTGATGCAATGCTTGAAAAAATTCTTGGACGTTTAAGATCAATACCACATATTGAAATCATAAGGCTCGGAACCAGAATGCCTGTTGTTCTCCCTCAAAGAATTACAAGCAACCTTTGTGATGTGATTAAGAAATATCACCCTGTCTATGTTAATACTCATTTTAATCATCCGTGGGAAGTTACACCCGAAAGTACAAAAGCATGTGAAATGCTTGCAAATGCCGGGGTCCCGGTAGGAAACCAAATGGTAATTATGAAAGGTGTTAATGATGATCCTGCAGTTGTTAAAGAACTTGTTCAAAAATTGTTAAGGATGAGAGTAAGACCTTATTACATGTATATGGCCGATGAGACAAAAGGTGCTAACCATTTCAGAACTTCAATACAGACAGGGTTAAAGATTGTGGAAGGATTACGCGGACATACAAGTGGACTCGCCGTTCCTCATTTTGTGATTGATGCACCGGGAGGCGGAGGAAAAATTCCACTACTTCCTAATTATGTTCTGCATATGGATGAAGAACAAATAATATTGAGAAACTTCCAGAATAAGGTTTATTCTTATAAAAATTATTCTGATAAAAATAATCCTGAAGGTTTTGGAATTAAGAAAAAGAATGTAGACCAAGAAAAGAAAAAACCAGCAAGAAGAAAGAAAATAAATGTTCCTGTTTTGCAAGATTAGTAAAACTTAATTATTATCTGAGCCGCATTTTAAATGCGGCTTTTTTATTTAAGATTACTCTACTAAAATTTTTAAAATATCTGATTCTAATGTTTTATCCGGGGATTCTACAATTCTACCAATCTCTTTTTTATTTCTATAAAAAATTAAAGTCGGAACCAGTTCAATCTTTAAATCATTAATATCAATCTCACCAGCTAGTTTGTCTCTGTCAACACAAATTATTTTTAATTTATTTGTATCGTAATTAGCTTCCTTCAATATTTTTATAAAATGTGGAACTTCACGTCTGCTATCGCTACACCAGGTTCCCATCACAATTGTGATATCCACATCAGAAAGCTTATCAGCAAATTTATTTACTGTATTCTTATCAACATCATATAGTTTATAACTTGAATCCCACCACCAGCTAAAGCTTGAATCTTTGAAAGCTTTAATAGTACAATTACCGACAAGCATAGGTTTGCCCGATTTGCTATCGACAACTGTGGTATTAAATTCCTGGGCAAAGGAAATAGAACATAAAACAAAAAAAGTAAAAAGTGCAGTTCTCATAAATTGCTACCATTTGTTATTTTATCACGTCGAACATCAATCCCCCACAAAAGCTTTTGACGCAGAGTTTCAAAATATGTTCTGATTGAAAGATTGATTAGTTTCAAAGATTTTTCATTTTTCTTGATTTTGATTTCTATTGGAGGTGGAAACTTCAGAACCCTTTGTCCATCGCAGCTTACCTGGATATAATTATGCGGAGAGTCTGCCTTGATTAAAATCTCCTGGTTGCTGGCGAGAACAATTGGTCTTACAGTTAAGCTGTGGGGAGAAATAGGACAAAGCGTAATTGCATTTGCTGTCGGGCTTACTATCGGTCCCCCCGTGGAAAGAGAATATCCTGTTGATCCGGTTGGCGTTGCAATGATTACTCCATCTGCGGAAAAAGTTGTAACGTATTCTCCATCAACATGAGCAGTAACATCAATCATTTTTGGCCAGCCCCCCTTTTCTATAACAAGGTCATTCACAGCAATAAGTTCTTCAGTTCCGCAATCGAAACACTCACCACATAAAACCATTCTTTCTTCAATTTCAAAACTGTTGTTTTTTAATTCGCTGATGATTCTATCTATGTGTGTTGTATCTGCTTCTACAAGAAAACCAAGCTTTCCAAGATTAATTCCCAGGACGGGTTTATCATGCTTCAAGGCGTTGTATGCTGTTGCAAGCATTGTTCCATCACCACCAATAGAAACGATGACATCACCCCTTTTATAAATTTCTTCATCATCGGACAGAAAATCTTCCGGAATTTCCAGTTTTAGTTTCTGGTTTTCTTCAAGTAATGAATTGGTGAGTAAATAATCCAATCCATTTTCGTTTAATTTTTTAATAAACGAAGAAACTACCTCAATGACATTTTCTTTTGTTATGTTAGCTATTATTCCGACAATCATTGGCAAAGTTGAATTTATTAATTAAGTAAAGTTAACTCCTTTTATACTAAATTGTACTCACTTAAAAATCACCATAGGAGTTTATTTCATCACTTTCAAAATGATATTAAGTATATTGGTTGTGTATTCTTCAGAGCTAAATTTTTTAAGTGCATAATTCTTTGCATTAGTTACAAGTGTATTCCCCAAATCTTTGTCCTGTATTAAAGTTTTCATACAATTTGTAAAATCATTCACATTTTTATAAAGCAGCTCGTTAAAATGATCGGTTATTATTTCTTTTGTTCCGCAATTGTTAAAACCAATAACAGGTGTTCCCGAAATCATCGCTTCGGCAGCTACTCTTCCCCAGGCTTCATTCCTAGAACAAACTAAAACTGCATCAGCTTTTTTATACATCTCAAATGGATTGTTAACAAATTCTTTAAAAAATACTCACACTGTTAAATCAAACTTAACAATAAGACTATCAAGTTACATTCTATAATTTTTATACACATTACTCCACAATAACCAAAGCTATATCCGGTAAAGTATTTCGATGGCGTAGTTTGAATCTTCAATGCCTTTTATGAATGAATAATCCTTATAATTAAAAGTAAAGTATTTGTCTTTAGTTTATTTATTTTTGAACTTATTAATTGAAATATTTAACAACTAAAGACAATTGAAATTTTTACAATGACGAAATTAATGACTCCCGTAATATTTATTATATTCAACAGACCTGAAACAACAAAAAAAGTTTTTGAAGCAATACGAAAAGCCAAACCTGAAAAGTTATATATTATAGCAGACGGTCCAAGAAGCCTTGTACCGCAAGACATTGAACTATGTAATAAAACAAGAAAAATTGTTGAGAACATCGATTGGGATTGCGAGGTAATAAAAGATTATGCAAATGAAAATCTCGGGTGTAAAGTCAGGCCTTCAAGCGGTTTTGACATTGTATTTAAGCAGGAGGAGGAAGCTATTATCCTTGAAGATGATTGTCTTCCACATCCCTCATTTTTTGAATTCTGTCAGCAATTGTTGGAACGATATAGAGATGAAGAAAAGATTAACATTATTTCGGGCAGCAATTTTCTTTCAAAATTTAGTAATAAAAATTATCGTTATCAGTTTTCAGCTTTTCACCACTTCTGGGGGTGGGCGACCTGGAGAAGATCCTGGGAGAGATATGATATCGAAATGAAAGAATGGCCAACAGTAAGAAGTGAAAATGTCATTTCAGATATGTTTAAGAGCAAACAATCAGTTAAATATTGGCAAACACTATTTGATGAGGTTTATAGCGGAAAAATTAATACGGCATGGGATTACCAATGGCTCTACTCATCGTGGAAAGATAACGGTTTAGCAATCCTGCCAACTAATAATCTGATATCGAATATTGGATTCGGTGAAAATGCTACTCATACAAAAAATAAGAAACATATTCGATCAAATGTTCCTTTGGAAGGTGCTCAGTTTCCTTTAATTCATCCCACTAGTATTAATCGTGATTTCGAATATGATCAGATATTAGCACATAGCATTTTCAGATTTAAAGGTAAAGGAAGACTAATAAGAACCGTTAAAAAACTTTTTAGCCTTTAGACTAAAAAAATGATTATAATAACTACATTTAATATAATAATTATACAACAGATTATAGCTTGATTACATTTCTTGTTAAAATTTTAGATGGTTATAAGAGTTTTATTTTCTACATCTTAAGATTATTCTTTCCCGCTCACTATATCCGATTTCCTGAATTGAAGTAAATCCAAGACGAGTGAAATTATTTTTTTCGACCTCAGGTAGATCGTGACCTTCAAAAATTACTTCATTAAATTTAGATAAAAACCTTAGAAATCTTTTTTTGTCTTTTACCCAGTTTAAAACATTGAGCACAAAAATTATATCTGCATTAAATGAATATAACTCCTCCTCCCAGTTACTTTTGGAATCGAAATCAATTTGAAAAAAATAAGGCGTTACATTAAAAACTTCACTTATCATCTTAGCAGATTTCAGAATTGAACTATCATGATCAACACCAATACATTTCTTCGCACCAGCATATTTAAGAAGGGATACCGAAAGTAGTCCCATATTGCACCCAAGCTCTATTATAGTTTTGTTAGAATAATCCGAAATATTTTTTAACTCTTTCCAACGATCAGCCCAAGGTCGTTCTCCCGGAAAATATATCCCGTCAAATTCAAGTGCATAATATGCAATCGGAACTCCCGGGGAGCTTGCATTGGATAGCTGTGCTAATTCCCACGCTCCTAATAATTTTTTGTGTTCGTTATCAGCATCGGCATCTAATGTTGGTAGTCTTTCAATTTCTAAATGTTTCTTACCAAGAAATTTTTTCAGTCGGATCATGGTTTTAGGGAATTTTTTCTTCAAATAATATTTTAACACTGTAATTATTGAGTAGTTCACTTTTGATTCTCCAATATTAATACCAAAAAATTGTCTGCAAAAGGCAACTAAAAAATTATTTTTTGTTGCCTGGTCAAAGTCAATCAGCATTACTTTAAAATCTTTTGAAATCAGGATGTTATCAGGGACAATATCATTATGTGATATACCACGAAGTGAAAGTCTAAACAAAATATTTGACAACCCAATTAAAAGTTTAAGCAATTGAGTTACTGAAAGTTTAAGATTAGTTAATGACGTTCCCTGAAGATAACTAACTAGAAGAAGAATATATCCATTGTTTTCACAGTAAGAATATGCTTTGGGAATTCCTCTTATTTTCTTACAATCTTTAAGAAGTTCATACTCCTGCTGTAGATTATTCTGGCGGAGATGTTGGGTGTTGTCTTCTTTAATATTATGTGTTTTTATTATTAAATCGTTATAAAGAAATGCTTGTCGGGATGTATCAAGTTTGCTACAGGAAATAAATATTAGGTTTTCCAGGTTGGGGAAATTCTTGCATATTTCCTGATAATCATTCACTTTAATTAAACTTAAATTATTAAACGTGTTATGTAATTTTATTAGCTGATCATTTAGAGTATAAATCTTAGAATTGTTTTAATATTATTAAAACCAATTACTCTCTTTACTTAATTGAGGATTGACACCAAATCTATGATAAAACCGTTCAGACAAGTAATAAAAAATTTTATACTTAAAATGATTATTGTATCTGCTTTTTAGCTTAAGTAGAAAACCATATTTTTGTTTTGCTAAATATAAATATAGAAATGCTTTATTTATATTTTATTTTAGAGACGTAATAAATCAAATACAAATGAATTATATAATTGTAATAAATACATTTCGACGATCTATCAATTTGGTTGAAAAAGGATTACGGGCGGCATTTCAACAAAAAATAAAACCTGCAAAAGTAATCCTCTTAGACCAGAATGAGCCACTATTAGCTCTGGCTGAAGACATTATTAACAACCATTTATTTGAGCGGAAGCAGATAAAAACGAATTCGGTTTCAGTTGCCCGGAATACTCTCGTAGTTCCTGGAAATGTAGAGTGGATAGTTTTTTGCGATGATGATGGATATTTGCATACTGATTATTCAGAAATTTTACTGAATAAAATAAACAACAATTCAGATATAGAGATTCTTGCGGGCAATATTATTCGTGAAGACACAAATACTAATTATACCCTGCGTCAAAAAAACTTTGGCAGTTTGAAATATTTCAGATATACAAAAAAGCTAATGGGTTCAAACTTTGTGGTTAAGGTAAAAGTATTCGATGAACTGAAAAGATTTGACGAAAACTTTGGCGCAGGCTCATACTGGGGAAGCGGCGAAGAAACTGATTTTTGCTGGAAAGCTTTTTTTGCGAAAAAGAAAATGGAATTTTTTCCTGAGCTGATAGTTTACCATGTCCCCCCATTTTACGAATCAATAAAAACGGGATTTAAGAAATCTTTCAGGTACGGTGTGGGCAAAGGTGCGTTAGTCTGGAAATGGTTGTTTAGAAAAGGAGAGCTGATTGTAATTTATGAACTGGTTGAAATGATTGTAATTCCTTTTGGTCATTTCCTAAGAGGGATTTTTACACTAAGACCGCAATTGATCATAACACATTTTGCAGCTTTAATCGGAAGAATATATGGTTTGTGTAAAGCAGCTTTTATTTTTAAAGAGTCAAGCTGAATGCTTCTTTCTCTTTAATTTTGATAAAGAATCTTTTGCCCCAATAAATTCCAATAGTTTTCTTCCGCTGAAAAATGCTTTCCTGACGAAATAACCAAAACGGTTATGCCTTGTTAAATAATCATTTTCTTTCAAAGAGCGGTAGCATTCTTCAATTGCTTTTTTTTCGTTTTGTGAAGATGTTCCGAACCCCGCCATTTTTACTACAGCTTTGCTATCTATATATTTACCTTTTAATGAATTTTTCTCCACCCTAACTAAGAAATCAAAATCCATTGCAATATCAAATGAGGTATTAAAATTACCGATTTGATCAAAACAACTTTTTCTTACTATCATTGTTGGATGAAAATATGGCTGACCTCTACCAACGGATTTCATTTGTGGTCGCATAAAAATTTCTTCCGCAATCATATCGTGAAATAGAATATTTGAATGGACAAATGAAATATCATTTTTTTCATTCAATAGTTTTTCTGCATTTGAAGGATACTCAGCTTCCAGAAGTACGTCACCACTATTAAGAAACATTATATGTTCACCAGAAGAAATTTTTAATCCTTTATTAAAGGCATCGGCTATTCCAAAGTCTTTTTCATTAATTACCTTTCCATTATAATTTTTTAAATAGTTTAAAGTCTCAATATCTTCACCTCCGTTAACCACAACTGATTCGATATTTTCTCTTTTTGGAATTGATTCCAGCGTACTTTTCAAATCCTGAAAGTTATTAAATGTTATGGTAATGATTGAGACCATCTTATTCTAAATATTAATTGCTAATTGTTCAAATTGATATTGCTAAATTTGAAAAATAATATTTCCTAATCAAACTTAAGTTAATTTATTACTCTGTTTCATAATTGAATATATTTATAGACAGGATTTTTGATTTCTTCCAGATTACAGGAAAATAAATTGAAAGAACTTAAAACAGCAATTGTTCACGACTGGCTTGCTGAATATGCCGGCTCAGAAAGGTGTACTGAATCTTTCACAAACCTTTGGTCTGATGCGGATATTTTCACGCTTGTTGACACTTTGAATGACGAACAAAGAAAAATTATTCTTAAGGGAAAGTATCCGCAAACTTCATTTATTCAGAAACTCCCATACTCAAAAAAGAATCACCGGATTTATCTTCCACTATTTCCTTATGCAATAGAACAATTTGATCTTTCGGACTACAACCTGGTTATTTCCAGTTCACACGCAATTGCAAAAGGTGTGTTAACTCGTTACGATCAGTTACATATTTGTTATTGTCACACTCCAATCAGGTACGCCTGGGATTTATATTTCAGGTATCTCGAAGATGCTGGATTGAAAACCGGGTTAAAAGCCTGGTATGTTAAAAGGGCTCTTTATAAGATAAGGTTGTGGGATGTTATTGCTTCAAGAAGAGCAGACTACCTTATTGCTAATTCAAAACATATTGCTAATAGAATTAAAAAGATTTACGGCAGAGAAGCAGAAGTTATTTACCCGCCTGTTGATGTTGATAAATTTTCAATTAGTCCCCAAAGAGAAAATTATTACCTGACGGTTTCCCGGTTTGCGCATTATAAAAGAATTGACTTAATTGTTGAAGCTTTTAACAAGATGCCTGATAAAAAGCTGCTTGTGGTAGGTAGTGGAACGGATGAAAGAAAAATCAAATCTCTCGCTAAAAAGAATATTGAGATTCTTCCCTTCCAGGACCAGGATTCTATCAAACAATTAATGCAAAAAGCAAAAGCATTTGTTTTTGTCGCTGATGAAGATTTTGGGATCGTTGTTGTTGAAGCAATGGCTTGTGGAACTCCGGTTATTGCATGGAATGGTGGTGGAACTAAAGAATCGGTTTTAAATGGTGAGACCGGCATTCTTTTCCCTGAACAAAATGTGGAATCGATTATTAATTCAGTTAATGAGTTTGAAAAGAAGGAAGACAAATTTTCACCTGCTGTAATCAGGAAACATTCCGAGAAATTCAGCCGGAAGAATTTTGAGAATAAAATTCTTGATTTTGTAAAAGATAAAATTGCCAAACATTTTAACAATAATTAAAACCCACAAATGATTGTTAATAAAAGATCTTTATTTCTTTTCCGGCTTCTCAGCGATTTATTTTTACTGAATATCATATTCCTTCTTTCAGCAATAACTGCACAATCGTGGCAAATTCTGCTTGATCGTTACTACATGTTTTTTCTCTTGATTGCACTAAACTTTCTTTGGATAACAACAAATCTTGCCAGTCCATTTTATGATGATTTTTATTCAAGAAATATTTCTGTCCAAATTATAAACATTGTGCGGTCAGCATTCATTCAGATCGTTGCTACTATTGTTTTTATTTTCCTAACGAAGGAAGACCTCTTCACGCGTAATTTTATTGTCTTATACCTGGCTGGTTTAATTGTTTTAGTATTTATAAGAGTTGTTCTTTTCAGAAAAATATTAAAAGCGCTTAGGAGAAAAGGCAAAAACATAAGAAACCTTGTAATAATAGGCAGTGGTAAACTAGCAAAGAAATTTAGTGAAATGGTAAAGAGCAATCCTGATTTCGGATATCAATTTGTTGGCTTACTGACTGAGAAAAAATCCAATACTTACGCTCCTGATGCAATCGGAAACATTGATGAATTTGAAAGTCTGATACAAACAAATAAAATTGAAGAAGCAGTTATCGCTGTTGAAGAAGCTTCAGCAGGATTTCTAAATAGTGTTATTAAAATCTGCAACCGTAATGCTGTTAAAACTCATATTATACCGGATTACCTGAATTATTTATCTGGCAGGTTACAGGTAAGTACCTTTGGGGAATTTCCAATTATAACCATCAGAAGAGAACCACTTGAAGAAGTTCAATGGCGAATATTGAAAAGAACCTTTGACATAATTTTTTCACTTGTTGTCTTGTTTTTGATTTTAATCTGGGTGATACCAATTATTTTTCTTCTCTCGAAAATTAGTTCGCCGGGTCCCGTATTTTATGTGCAGGATAGGTTTGGAACGAAAAACAAAAAATTCAAATGTTACAAATTTCGAACGATGTACTTAAAGGATTCCAGGAAAGAAGCTTCTTTTGATCCGGTTATTGAAGACGACAAACGGGTTACTAAACTGGGCAAATTTCTTCGGCGAACTAATCTTGATGAACTTCCTCAGTTTTGGAATGTTTTGATTGGTGATATGTCGGTAGTTGGCCCACGTCCGCAACCGATTTTATACTACGCTCAATATGAGGAAATTGTTGAAGAAATAAAACTTCGACACAATGTAAAACCGGGATTAACCGGCTGGGCACAGATTCATGGTTTACGCGGAGATCCAATAGACGAAAACGAATTTAAAGTTAGAACAAGGAATAGGATAGAATATGATTTATGGTATATAGAAAATTGGTCTTTCCCCCTGGATCTGCAAATTATTTTTACTACTATTTGGCAAATGCTAAAAGGAAAAACTAACGCGGTGTAAAATTCTTTCCTCTTACCGTTTCTTCAATTACAATATTACATTTCAGATATTTCGATTATATGATTCTTTTATTTATGGAATGAAAATACATTTTTAAAAATTATTAATTCAGGCATCAATCTTGTTAAGTGTATGAAAACAGGTAATTAAATAAAATGCAAGACCTGTTTGGTGGTCAGTGGAGTCATTCTTGTAACCGGAATAATGAGGTATAAAGGTCGGCTTAATATCAAAATTGTTCCGGTTAATTTATTTTAAAGATTGTTGATTATTACATGTCAGGGTTAAATACCCTGACTTTTTTATTCTACCCTAAAAATGTATAACTCTTCTTTTCTATCTGAAACGATATATAAAAGTTTTTCTGCCAGATTAATTGCAATTCCTTCCGGCTGAATAAGATTAAAACTCAGTTTTTGCTGCACCTCCCTCTGCATATCAATCATATTTATGGATGAATTTTCATCACTTAATACCCAGAGCAAATCTTCTGATTTGTCGTAAAATAAACCTGATACATCAGAAGAGAATTTTAAAGTGTCTTCCCTTAACAAATTGAAATCAAAATCATATTCCATTAAAAGACATGGTTCTTTTTCCTTAATGATAAAAAAGTGATTATTGTTCTGATTGAAAGCTATACCTTCGAGTCCCTGGTTATCGTATCCTGCAACATCAAGTTTGAATCTTTTTATTTCTTTTCCTGTAGTATCAACTATCGCAACCTCTCTCGTTCTTTCAAAAATTACGGCAAACAAAGAATCATTTATTGTACAAATTCCTTCCAGGTCAAACCCGTTCATCTTTAATGATTTTAAAATTTTTCCTTCTGTGTTGATTTGAAAAACCGTACTGTCTTCATCACTTACAGTCCACAAGGTTTTCAAATCATTACTGAATGTTAAACCTGATGGCTCAGGAACTTCAAGCTTAATAGTCTTTATTAATGTAGTACTGTTAAATTTTTTTTGATCAACATTTTGATTACAACTTATGAAGTAAAATACCAGAAGCATTAATAAGATAGGAGAATTAAGTCTGTTCATTTTAATCTAATTTTTTAAATTCAAATTTAGGTGCTTTTATTTAATCTGCAAATTTTTAAAATATTTGAGGTTTTGATAATATTTCACAAATAATCGAGCCTCTTTCCTATATACTTTTAAACACCACTTTATTAATTTTCCCCTGTGTGTCAATGAATGGGATGCAATTGGTGGCATTTTAATAATCATCTCACAATTGTCGAGGAAGAGAACTATGACTGGAAATATTTTTTTCAAGTTTTCCGCATTTTTCGGATTTCTAATAGTCTTAGCAATAATCGTTTTTGGATTTTTGTTTTTTGAGCCGTTCCTGACTGAAAAGGAAGTCACAATAACTGTGATTAATAAAGAAAAATGGCCGGACCAGTCTGGCCGCTATTTTATATTTTCAGAGAACGAAGTGTTCCTGAACGAGAATAATTATTACCACAATAAAGAAAATGCGGATCAGTTATACCCTTTGATTAGAGTTGGGTATACTTATAAAGTGAAAGTAGTCGGACTGTACTGGCCCTTTCTTCCAAGGTTCAGAAATATTATGAACATAATTGAACAGGTAGCAGCCCCACAGTAAATTTTGATAATTTTTCTTTTTATGAGTTATTTTCCTCCCGGGTGTAAATTTCCATCGGAAAATTATTTTGAGATATAGTTTATAATATCAAACATTCCAATAAGCAAAGAAATTGATTTAATGGTTTAATCAAATAGAAGAAGACTGTTTTCAAACTTGAGAATCAATGTATTAACATATCTTCTTTACTTGTGATTTTTGCATTTTTTCGACCATCATTTGCTATCATCTTCCTTGAATATCACAATACCAATAGGCACCATTTTTGTCAAATCTATGAACAAGTAACTTCAAATAATATTTTATAGAGGTAACAAATGGCATATTTAGTAACTGATGATTGCATCGACTGCAACGCTTGCGAAGTTGAATGCCCAAATAATGCAATATATGCTGCCGGGGAACCCTGGGAAAAAGATGGACAAGAAAGCCCTGCTTTACATGACTCACATACATACATTGCTCATGAAAAATGTACCGAGTGCGTAGGTTTTTATGATGAACCACAATGTGTAGCTGTTTGTCCAAGTGAAGCAGTTATTAAAGATCCGAATCATTAATTTTTTTAGATGGTTGGTTAGATAGTCCGAAAAGGCTGGTTTAACAAATTTCTGTTACGTAATAATTCTGAGATACTGAGGGGACACGAGATATAGCTGAAGGGGTTACGTAATTCCACTGTTGATTCAGCCTTTTCAATTTTAAATGCTGCAGATTATTTGAACAAATTCATTTCTTCTTTTTCTTCTTTCCGCAATATTTGTTAATTATTTCATACGCCTGGAAAAAACCAAGTTCCCCTGCCTTTACAAAATCTTCACATGCATTATCTTCTAAATCAATGTTAGCATAACATATTCCACGATTATAATAAGCCATTGCGTCTGTCGAATCTAGTTTAATAAGATAAGTATAGTCAGAAGCTGCCCCAAGGTAATTTCCAAGATTTAATTTTTGCTTCCGCACGGGAGTAATAATATTTCGGATTTTGATTGTTTATTGTAATTGCTCCGGTATAATCATCTATCGATTTTTGAAATTCGCCTGTTATAAAATATTCATCTGCACGGTTTGAAAATGCCATTTCATCATTTGGTTTTAGGTTTATTGCTGAAGTAAAATCAACGATAGCATTAGCGAAACTATCAAGTTCACTGTATACATTTCCACGGTTCACGAATGCTTTTATGAAAGTTGAGTCGGAGTTTATAGCTTTTGTGTAATATTCAATGGCTTTTTCTTTTTCGTCCATAAGATAGCTGCTGTATCCAAGATTGAAATAAGGCAATGGATTTTCAGGTTCAAGATCTTTTGCAAAATTAAAATCCTTAATAGCAGATGAATAATCTGATATGTCGGAAAACATTTGTCCCCTGTTCAAGAAAAATCTGGAATCTACTGAATCAAACTTAATTGCTAAACTAAAATCATCAATTGCATTTGCAATCTCACCTAATTTCACATAAGAATTCGCACGTTGAAAATAGTATTCAGCATTCAGAGAATCGTTCCTTATAGCACGGCTAAAATATTCAACGGCGGAGATGTATCTGCTCTCATTATAACTTTCCAGACCATTTTCATATTCTTCCGCTCCCGGGGGAAAGCATCCATTAATTAAAAGAAGTAATAAAAATAAAACTGTTTTTAATTTTTTATTCATAGACCTGCAACGGGTTTGGTAAATATTGAATATTGTATAGCTTAAAAGTTATAAAAATAATTTAATAACCATATATAAAAAATCCATTTTTGAGTATTTTAGAATATCAGGATTTGAAAACAAATCACCTAACAGTGAGGAAATATGAATTTTACATTATTAATTATCGCTATTGTGCAAATAGCTATTTCGCTGATTGTCGGAATATTTCTTATCTACTTTGCATCAAAAGTTTTTCAAAGCTTAACACGCGGAATAAATGACATCGAAGAGCTTAAACATAATAACATCGCTGTTGCTATTCTGAATGCCTCAATTGTTCTTTCGTTAATTATTGTTGTTTCTAATTCAATTGAATCTTCCGTTACTGTTTTTGCAAATACATTAAGAGATCCCTCGTCAGTTTTTTCAGATTATCTGGAAATGGCATCAATAATGATCGGACAAATTCTTTTAGCAAGCACCATTGCTTTTTCAGCAATTTATTTTGGTCTTCAGATTTTTATGAAACTGACAAAAGATCTTGAAGAGCTGCTAGAAATAAAAAAAAATAATGTTGCAGTCAGTGTGCTACTTTCAGTAATTCTTGTTTCACTTGCATTATTACTTCAGCCCGGAATCATAGCTTTACTTAATGCACTCATACCTTTTCCATCCGTTTCACTTATTGACATAGGAAATTAAAGATTAAAAAATGACCAGATCCGGCTGTTTTAAAAATACATTTTTCGGATGTGTAACACTTATTTTCTTTTTCGCGTTTATATTTTTTGCAATCATTATTGTTAACCTTTCTGATTTAAATTTCACCTCGCCTAATGTGGAGAAAGAATCTTATGAAATAATTTATGATTCGCTTAGTCATGAATGTATTATTAATGCATCTTTCAACTGGAGCTTTGTTGCAAACAATTTGAAAAACAAACAATACAGCATATCATTCCGTTTACTTGAAAAAGATGTGAAAGAGGCAATGGATTTTATTGACAAATTGGCAAAAATGAGTTACAAGGATTTGGGCTTAAATATCAATCATAGAAGCATTGATCCCGAAACGGAGACTCAGCTTGTCTGGGCTGAAGTCTACAAAAGAGTTTTCTTTCAGTCATTCGATAAAATGAAACCAATTTTAATTGGCTTCAATAAAATTTTTATTGACCAGAAACTTAGCAATAGAGATAAGGTTTATTTTATTATTTCTTTAGTTCAAAATATTCCTTATGACAGACCCGGTGGTGATCTTGATCTGTTTCCGCCTCTCGGAACAATTGCAAATCGTTATGGTGACTGCGATTCCAAATCGCTCCTGCTTTATGTTCTCCTGGAAAAGATGAATGTAGATTGTGCAATGTTCTGGAGTAATCATTATAAACATGCGATGTTAGGTTTGGCAGTTCCTTCCCGTGGGGAGTATAAAACTTACGCAGGCAAAAAATATTACTTCCTTGAAACAACTTATCCAGGCTGGCATATTGGGGAACTCCCTCCTGATTTCAATATTACCCGTTACTGGTATTTAAAGGAAATTGATGATGTTGAAATAAAAAATTCAAATAACAAATTAATACAATATGATGATAAAAATTCAGACCGATCAGGAGAAAAAGACAGACCATCTCCTGCAAGATAATTTTTTTTAGGGTTTATCAGTCAAAGAAAGCTGGTCTTAATGAATCTTTAAGATGTAATTTTATTTCATCAATGTGTTTTTGATTTGTCCTGTTTTGTGATAATGGCGGAAGTTCATCCAGACTAAAAAATTCAACAGCTTCTGTTTCATCACTTGTAGCAGGTTCTCCACCAAGCAATTCACATAAAAAAATTATTTTAAATGCGTGAAAAAACTCAAGAGGTGTTCCGATCCTGTTTGCATCAAATACTCCGATTACTTTTATTGGCTTAATATCAAACCCGCTTTCCTCTTTTGTTTCCCTGGTCGCAACTTCAGACGGTAGATTACCAACATCTGCCCAACCACCGGGCATTGCCCAGCGTTTATCTGTTCTCTCTTTCACTAATAGTATTTTATCATCTTTAATTACAGCTGCTCTTACATCAACTTTAGGAGTAGCGTAACCCGGCTGTTCCATTAAAACTCTTTCAAGACTTTCTTTTTCAAGCCCGGTATAATCCGCAGTTATTTCAGAAACAATTTCTATCAATCTCTTATATCGTTTTTTTTCATAATCAGTAACTGCAAAAGTTAATCCCGTTTGAGAAAGTTGCTGAATTTCTCTTGCTATGTTAAGCCATTTTGGAATTTTGTCACTCATCAAATTGTATATTCTTAATTGTACATTAAAAATTAAAAAGGATTTGTAGCCCAGACTGTAACTTCAGGTATGAAACCTCGGTCATCCATTTCTAAAGTTGAAACCAAAGTATGAGCAATTTCTGTTGCCCTTAACTTATTTGGGACTTCAATACGCTCTTTTCTATCCGGATCACCAAAAGCCGTAATTACTTCGCTTGGATTTATCAGAATCACCCGGACATTGTACCTCCTTAATTCTGCCTGCCAGCATTGTGTCATTCCGCGTAAAGCAAATTTACTTGAGGAATAAACACTTCCGCTTCCATAACCTTTTACTGCAGCAGTTGAAGCAATGTTGACTATGTTGCCTGATTTTTGTTCTTTGAAAATTTCAGCAGCTTTTTTCCCCATCATTGCAGCGCCAAAAACATTAACCGAATAAACATCAATAAAGTCATCCCACTCAAGATCAAATATTTCATTCCACCTTCCGCCTATACCGGCATTATTAACCAGGCAATCAAGTCTATTAAACTCACTTAAAAAGTACTTATAAGTTTTTTCTATATCTTCGTGTTTTGAAACATCGGCGTGAATCGGATATGCTCCAATCTTTTTTGCGACTTCATTTAGTTTTTTTTCATCACGACCGGTAATAGCAACCCTGCCTCCCTTTTCAATCAGCATTTCTGCTGTTGCCTTACCGATTCCTGCACTTCCGCCGGTAATTAAGAATGTGGAATCTTTAATATTCATCTTATTCTCCTATGAGTGAATTGATTTAAATTTAATATTTCTATACGAAGATACTACATATTTGAAAACTAGAGTTATTTAAAATTAGTATTTTTGCTTTTAAATTATACGGAGAAAAAATGAGTGAAGGTTATCTTGCAACTGCAAGAAATGTTTATAAAGATGCGGCTGAAAAACCGGATAAAGGATTATGCTGTACTACAACCCCATTATGGCTATTGCCGGGATTAAATATACCCTCTAAAATGATGGAGATGAACTATGGCTGTGGAAGTACTGTTAATCCAAAAGATTTAGTAAATAATCCGGCAATACTTTATGTGGGTGTTGGTGGTGGAATGGAAATTCTTCAGTTCTCATACTTCAGCAGAAGAAAAAATGGAGTCATTGGAATAGACCCTGTAAATGAAATGATAAATGCCTGTAATTACAATTTAATTGAAGCAGCAAAAGTAAACACATGGTTTAAAACAGAATATGTTGATTTAAAAGAAGGTGACGCACTAAACTTACCAATTGATAATGAATCAATCGATGTTGCTGCACAAAACTGTTTGTTTAACATTTTTCATGATGAAGACCTTGAGTGTGCTTTAAAGGAAATGTTCCGCGTACTAAAACCGCGTGGAAGATTGGTTCTTTCCGACCCTGTTTGTGAACAATTAATACCTGATAATTTAAGAAATGATGAAAGACTACGGGCTCTTTGCCTGAGCGGGGCAATTCCTTTAAATGATTATTTAAATAGATTAGCTGCAATCGGGTTTGGAACAATTGAAGTCCGGGCTAAAAGACCTTACAGGATTCTGGATGAAAAACATTTTGAAACTAAAGAATTGATTTATATCGAGAGTGTGGAAATTTGTGCAATAAAAGATCCGCTGCCGGAAGATGGACCCTGCGTTTTTACCGGCAGAACTGCCATTTATTTTGGAGAAGATGAATTATTTGATGATAAAAAAGGACACGTATTATTCCGGAATCAGCCATTAGCTGTCTGTGATAAAACCGCAAATCGTTTAGCTTCAATTGGTAAAGGTGATATTTTCATTTCTGAATCTACTTACTTTTATGATGGTGGGGGTTGTTGTTAACGGAAATTTATTAAACTTTAATACAAACATTAATTATTGATATTCAATTCAATTGATGTCTATTTCGGATTCAAATAACAATTAAATAATAAGTTCAGGTGTAATTATGATTAAGAAATCTCTTTTCTCTCTAATCGTGTTTTTATTAATTACTGGCACTCTTTTGCCTCAGGATAAAAAGAATGACGATGACAAGAGCCCTTATAATTCTGCCACTTTTAATGGACTAAAATTCCGATCAATTGGTCCTGCCGTTACATCAGGACGCGTAACAGATTTTGCAGTAAATCCAAATAACTTGCATGAGTATTATGTTGCTGCTGCTTCAGGAAATGTCTGGAAAACAACGAACTCTGGTGCAACCTGGGAACCAATTTTTGATAATTATGGTTCCTATTCTATCGGATGTGTATCTCTGGATCCTGGAAATCCGAATGTGGTTTATGTAGGGACTGGTGAGAACAACAGCCAGCGAAGCGTTTCCTGGGGAGATGGAATTTACAGATCAGAAGATGGCGGAAAGAAATTTAAAAACATCGGATTGAAGAAATCAGAACATATAGCAAAAATTTTAATCGATCCAAGAGATTCAAAAGTAATTTATGTTGCTGCTCAAGGCCCGCTATGGGGACCGGGGGGACAGCGTGGAATTTACAAATCAACTGATTATGGAACAACGTGGGATTCTGTTCTTTATATAAGTGAAAATACAGGTGTAACTGATGTAGTTATGGATCCGAAAAATCCTGACGTGCTTTATGCTGCATCATATCAAAGAAGAAGACAT
Organism: uncultured Ignavibacteriales bacterium; assembly: GCA_963822905.1. GTDB lineage: Bacteria > Bacteroidota > Ignavibacteria > Ignavibacteriales > Ignavibacteriaceae > CAWGJF01. The sequence continues at coordinate 567,790 of CAWGJF010000001.1, read as the reverse complement.
GTTTGGACTTTAATTGATGGAGGACCAGAATCGGCAATTTATAAATCAACCGATGCCGGAAATACCTGGAATAAGTTAACTGAAGGAATACCAAAAGGTGATCTTGGTAGAATAGGATTGGCTATCTCGCCTGTGAATCCTGATTATGTATTTGCTATTATTGAAGAGCCGGAAAACAAAGGAGGATTTTTCCGTTCAACAAATCGCGGAGCGAGCTGGGAAAAAACTAATGACTATGCAACTGTTAGTGCACAATACTACAATGAAATTTTCTGCGATCCCCATGATATAAATAGAATTTTTGCTCTTGATACATTGTCAAAAGTCTCAACAGATGGCGGAAAAACTTTTAATAACATAGGAAACGAAAAAAGGCATGTTGATGATCATGCATTCTGGATAAATCCTGAGAATACAAATCACTATATGATTGCCGGAGATGGTGGTATTTATGAAACATTTGATGATGCAAAAACCTGGATTCACAAAGACAACCTGCCGATCACTCAGTATTATAGAGTTGCAGTTGATAATTCAGAACCTTTCTACTGGGTTTATGGTGGAACACAGGATAATAACAGTATGGGTGCACCTTCCCAGACAATAAACCGGGATGGAATTGTTAACGCAGATTGGGTGCCAACTATTGGGGGTGATGGTTACGAAGTCCAGGTCGATCCGAAAGATCCGAATATTGTTTATACTGAATATCAGTACGGAGGTGTTGCACGTTATGATAAAAAGAGTGGTGAGTTGGTAAGCATAAAACCGCAGGAAGGAAAAGATGAAGAACCATTCAGGTGGAACTGGGACACACCAATTTTAATTTCCCCTCACAGCCACACAAGAATTTATGTTGCAGCAAATAAGCTTTTCAAGAGTGATGACAGAGGCAACAGTTGGGAAGAAATTAGTCCTGATCTCACGAGACAAACTGACAGAAATAAATTGAAAATTATGGATAAAGTCTGGAGTGTTGATGCTGTTGCTAAAAATGCTTCAACTTCATTTTATGGAAATATTGTTTCCTTAACTGAATCTCCTTTAGTTGAAGGATTAATTTATGTTGGAACGGATGACGGCTTAATCCAGGTTACAGAAGATGGTGGAAAGAACTGGAGAAAAATTGAAACATTTCCCGGCGTTCCTGAAACAACATATGTAAGCTGTCTTTATGCTTCACTTCACGATCCAAATACTGTTTATGCTTCATTCGATAATCACAAGCGGGCAGATTTTAGACCTTATATTTTGAAAAGTACTGATCGCGGAAAAAGCTGGCTGTCAATTTCAGGAGATTTTAAAGAACCTTTTGTTGTTTACTCAATTGTTCAGGATAATATAAAACCGGATCTACTTTTTGTTGGGACTGAATATGGCGTCTTTACAACTTTCAATAGTGGACAAAAATGGATTCAGTTAAAAGGTAATCTTCCCACAATTGCAGTCAGGGATATGTCAATTCAGAGAAGAGAAAATGATCTTGTGATGGCAACATTCGGAAGAGGATTTTATATTCTTGATAATTATTCTGCTCTAAGAGATATTGATGAAAAAACTCTTGAGCAAAACAATTACATTCTTTTCCCGGTTAAAGATGCATTAATGTTTACCAAACGAAGCAGCACTTTCGGTTCATACGGGGCTTCATTTTTTAAAGCAGATAATCCACCTTTTGGAGCTACCTTCACTTACTATGTAAAAGAACCTGTCAAAACACTTAAGGAAAAGAGACAGGAAAAAGAAAAAGAATTGATAAAGAAAAATGAAGCCGTTTATTATCCAACCTGGGATGAACTCCGAACGGAAGAATCGGAAGCAAACCCGTTCCTTATGTTCACTATAAAAGACGACCAGGGAAATGTAGTCAGGAAATTAAAAGAAGATATCAAAAAAGGTATAAATAGAGTTACCTGGGATTTGAGATATGCCGATACCAATCCATATAAAAAAGTTACTGATAAAAATGAAAGTGGAACTCCGGTGATGCCGGGAAAATATTCTGTCACTCTTTCAATTTTCGATGATGGAGTGTTTACAGAAGTTGCTGGTCCGCAGCAATTTGAAGCAAAGGTTTTAAACAATACAACATTGCCTGCTGAAAATCGTGAAGAACTTGTTGCATTCCAAAGAAAGGTTGCTGAATTCAACCGTGCAGTCGAAGGAGCTTTAAGTGCAACAAGAGATTTGAAGGACAAATCAGATATTTTAATTGCAGCAATTAAGCAAACACCCGAAGCACCAAATTCCTTAATGGAAGATGCTCAGAAAATCAAAATGCAATCAAAAGACATTCTGCAACATTTATATCGAGATGAAACTATTTCAGAAAGGAACGAGCCTACTTACCCGACCATTTACGACAGATTGAACGAAATTGCTGGTTCTGTATGGAGTAGTACTTCGGCTCCAACCGAGACGCAGAGAGAGAGTTACAAAGTTGCTTCTGAAGAATTTGACGGTATTCTTGCACATGTTAAAAAATTATTGGAAGTCGATGTGAAAAACCTCGAACAGCAGATGGAAAAATACGGTGCGCCGTGGACTCCGGGAAGAGTTCCCGATTGGAAGAAGAATTAAATCAATAATTATTTTATTAATTGTAGGGACATAGCGTGCTATGTCCCTACGGTATTAAACACTTATCTTAGCAGAACCATTTTCTTTGTTTCAATAAAACTTTCTGATTTAAGTTTATATAAATAAATTCCACTGGCCCATTTATTGGCATTAATGCGTACTTCATAAATGCCAGTTTTTTTTATTTCATTAACTAATGTATAAACTAGTTCTCCGGTCACACTATATACAGATAGGTTAGTAAATCCTTCAACTGGTACAGAAAAAATAATTGTTGTCATAGAATTAAATGGATTGGGAAAATTCTGTGCTAGTTTGTAGTTATCAGGAATCACTAAAATGTTGTTTCCAACACCCGAAATATTTTCACTCGTGAATTTATATACCGTTTTACCACACGCATATCCAAGTGTATCACTTAAAATTCTAAAGCGATTAACAAACTGTGCTACACTATCGTATGACCAGGTATTACCTCCATCTGTTGTTTGAATCATGTATTCATCTGGGCCTCCCCAGCCAATGTCCCCAGAAATAAAACCAATACCTTCTGTGCCGTTACTCAGTGATAATTCAATTAATTTATCTTCCCAGGTTTCACCTCCATCTGTAGATTTTAAAATATAAGACTCAAGATTAGTATTTTGAATTGATACATACCCTGTGTTAGCAGTAGGAAAAACAATTTTCCAGGCCCATTCTCCGGTGTGAGCTGAAGTATGTTTCAATTCCCAGGTTAGTCCGCCATCCGCAGTATAAAATACGACGGCTTTTGAGTTTGAAGAATTATTTATTTGACCTACTACGAACCCAGTATCAGGATTAAAGAAATACATATCAACCAATCCTGTCATATACGGATTCATATCAATATATGTCCAACTATTTCCTTTATCAGTAGTCTTCAGAATACCTGCCCCATCTGAAAAACGTCCACAAGCGTAAATTACTGTATCATTTTCAACCCATATACCACAAATCCCAGGAGGAGTTTGACTTGGTAAATTTTTTACCGGTGACCAGTTAATTCCTCCATCATGAGTCTCATATAAAATGTTACTACCCGATAAAATTCCAATCCAACCGTTCAAAGTGTCAATAAATCCAACACTTCTTAAGTATAAGCTATCGATAGATTGATCCATCCAAGATGATCCCCCATTGGTGGTTTTATAAATACTACCACCAAGTCCAACAACCCAGCCAGTTTGCTCATTAACAAAATAAATATCTTCAAATTTAAAAAAGAAACAGGTGCGTTTGGAAGAGCTTGCCAGTGTGGTGAGGTTTGTGCAATTGCGGGTCCAGATAGAAGTACGACAATACAGGAGATTATATCCAAAATAGATGTTTTGTATTTCATTTTTAACCTTACTTAAACATACTTTTTTGAGCGAAAGATTATTTTAGTAAAGTAACAATGATTCTTGCTATTTCAAAACTATTTCTGAAACAACTGGATAATGATCTGAAGGATATTTATCATTATAAGTAATTGTAATAGTTACATGAGTAAAAACACCTACCTTATCATTAACAAAAATATAATCTATAGTTCTTCCCATTTCCATTGTTTTTCCGAAGCCATTGAATGTAGAAATTCCACCAAAATGAGGAGTTTGCGATAACTGTGATGCATCAAAAAGATGGAAATCATTTTCATTTCCATTCACCATGATTTTGTATGTATCAGAATCCGGAACTGTGTTAAAGTCACCTGTTAAAACAACAGGTAAATCTACCGCAATAATTTCTACTTTGTTAAGCAATAGCTTTGCACTTTCAACCCTGGCTGTTTCTCCGATATGGTCAAAGTGAGTGTTGAAAAAATAAAATTCATTTCCGGAAGCATTACTTTTTAACTTTATATAAGTCGCTGTTCTGTTTAATGCAGCATCCCAGCCTTTAGATGGAACATCGGGTGTTGTAGAAAGCCAGAATGTTGATGATTCTTCTTCAGAAAATTTATCTTTCTTATAAAAGATTGCTGTGAATTCTCCGGCATTTTTTCCATCATCTCTGCCAGCACCAACCCTATTATAATCTTCGAGCAAGCTTATAAGATTATCAATCTGAAATTTCTCAGCCTCCTGCAAGCCTATTAAATCCGGATCATTTTCTTTAATGACTTTTGCAGCCAAATATTTTCGTTTACTCCAATTATTAATGTCTTCAGGTTTTTCACAACTTCCACAGCGGATATTAAACGTCATTACTTTAATTGTATCTCCATTCAATTTTTGAGAATAGAAGTTTATAGAATGAAAAGTTAAAAGAACTAAAAGGGGAAAAAAGAATTTCATTTTGTGTATTTATTCCTTTACTCAGATATTTTCAATCTCCAAATCGTCTAAACAAGTATTTATTTTTACAGTGTATGATTGTATGAGTATCGTCCAGTATTTTCTTGTGCCAACTTGAATAATAATTTCCTGATCTTTGGGGAGTCTCTTTCCAGCTGGCAATTCTCCCAAATCATCTAAATCGACCCCTTGCCTCCTACTAAATTCCTCAAGCGAAGATTTAAGTTTATCAACTTCAGTAACTTCTATTTCATTCCATTTAATTATTCTTTCCAATAAATGTTCAAACATTTTCCTCTTTTTTTCATCACCAGATCTGGAATATAATTTAACAATTCTTAGAGCACATAATAACCATTCAGAAATTCCATCAAAGGAATACTTGCCCCATAGTCTTTTTATAAGTTTACATAAATCAACTATTGAATCGGCGCAATGTGCATTTGTTACAGTTACTGATACTAAATCATGCTGCATCAAATTTCTCTCTTTTCGCCTACTCAAAAATCTCTTCTTTAATTCACCTCCAATACTTGATATTTTAAGAATTTCCTCTAAATCTAGACCACGACTAAACTGTTTATTCCTTTCTCTTAATCTGGCTTTGCAAGAAACTTCAACTAAATTATCAACGAGGATAAAAATGGACCTTTCTTTCTGTTTAATATCATAAAATAGAATACTTAAAATTGATTCAAGAGAATCAATAATTTCTAAAGGTGCTTGCATTATTCATACCCTACTATATTTTTCAACTTCGCGAATATTTTTACCATAGCAAGCGTATCCAGTTTGCAATATTCAAGAAGCTGCTGCCGAGTATCTGCAATCTTCATGAGATCTGTTTCGTATTGAAGACCATTAAATGCAATCGCTGCAAGACCACCGTCATTTATTTCAAGATTTTCATAATTCATTTCCGGAACGAGCGCTGGTAAAACAACTTTTATTGAATACGAGCCTTTCATTTCGGGAGAGTAAAAATATTTTTTTTGAAAAGGAATCATCAAATCTTTTAATCTTCCAATTCTTTCCTGCAACTCATCTTCAAATTCAGGAAAATCTCTTGCAAGCTCCTGCATTCTTGTTTTCTCAAATGCAAGGTTGTATACAATTATATCACCTTTCCCTTTTGTTGTGGTCAGAAGTTGCCGAATAAATTTTGGCCGCGGGTCTTCTCCTGTTTCTGCAAGAAATTCTTTGTGTTCAAGCTGTGAGATCTTAGATTTTTGAATATGCAGTGAAAATTGAAACGGAACCTGCTGGTATGGTTTTGTATTATTATATAAAGGCACAGCACTCTGGAATGACTCAAAATCCAGGTAATAGAATGGGTAACTCAATTCGGAGAGAAAATTTTTTACTCCATCCCGGTCAATAATTGTTTTTCCACTTTTATATGATTCAAGCTGCAGTTTATTATTCGCATTAAGTGGATAATCACCGGGAACTTCATCAAGACTAATAATCCCCTCCTCGTAAAGTTCATATTTTTTAGAAAGGTGCATACCTGAAAAATCAAAAACAGAATTTTGAGGAATATGTTTTCTGCAATAATTAAAAAATCCACAAGCATATGGATTATGACAATGTACACCAATATCGATTTTTGGAATAGTTTTTCTTGCTAAAACCACTTTCAATTTTTCAACATTTTCTTTAACTGTTTTCTGCATAGGTTTTATTAAACTCAAAACCGGTTCAATTGTGAAAAACTCTTTAAGATTCAAATTGTCTTTACGCACATATTGGTTATTGATATAAATAATATTGAAGCTTTTAATTTTCAATCCCCATCCACTTAAAACATAATATTGAAGTGCAGAATCATTGATGTAAGTCTCAGAAACCGAGGTTGAGCTTTTTACTTCATAAATATTCCAGCCATTCTTATCCTTTACAATTATATCTGCAATAGCAAGAACTTCGTCAAATAAAAATCCGGCTTCGTAAATTATCTTCGTTCCCTTTTCAATTTCTTCTGCTGTTGTTTTAACACATTTATCATAATTAAATTTTTTACCTGTTGAAGCATCGATTCCGCCGGGAAATAATTGCTGTGCGAGAACACCTACATCAATTCCTCTTTTAAAAATCGATTTCTGCATTTCAGAAAGCTCATCCATTTCATTATAATGATATTTATAAAGAAAGAGATGTTTTTCACACTGAAGTCCTTTTATGTATGAAGATTTACTTAAAAGATGTGACGCCATAAATTATTCCGGTCGAAAAATGAACGAAAGATTAAAGATAAAAGTACAAAGTTTAAAAATTATAATTGATAGTTCTGATATGTTTTAGGACTTAAGTTCAATTGCAAAAGTATTGCGATTTGAATAAAGTATAAACATTATTGTGTAATATTATTCAGGTTTCTATGAAAAAGATAATTTATTTATTCATTTTAGTTTATTTTTTCCCAGGTAATCTTAGCGCCCAGACTGAACGATACACTAAAGGAGCGGAGAACGGCTATGCGTGGCTTGCAATGGAAGCATCCCAGATTCCATATAATAATTCTAAATACAATTATTTAAGCGGTATCCTTGATAAAAACAAAATGCTTAAGAATAAATTCCCGGGAAGTAAAAGCCTTCTTTGCAATAATGAAATAATTGAGCTTCTTGAAAAAGGTGATTCAGAAAGTTTTTCGCTTGAAGAAGTTGTTAGAGAAATAGATAACTTTTATTCAACTGGAAATAACCTGGTTATTCCAATCGTATTTTCATATTGTTATGTTATAAAAAAAGAGGCAGGGCAAACCCAAAACGAATTGAATAATTACATAGAAGAAGTTTTGGAATTCTGCAAAGAATAATCAGTCAAAATTTAATTTTGTCTGAGATGATTTATCTGATTTTTTCTTTGATTGCCGATGAAGTTTCAGAAATTCCCCGAAATGTTCTTTAGATATGATATAAATTTTCCCAACCTGGGTTGCTTTCAGCTTCCCGGACTTTATATGATACAAAACTCCGGAATGACTGATGCTAAGAAGTTTTGCAACCTCCTGAACACTAAAAAACTCTTTCATAAATCCACCTGAATTGTTCTAAGTCAAAGACTTATAAGAACTTAGCACCAAATTACGCAGTTAACGCCTTATTTTCAATCAAATTGTTCAAATCAAAAAAGAATGTTCAAATCTTCAAAGCCACAATGTTTAATCATAATTGCTACTTTAAATACTTCAATCAAGTTTTTCATAAACAGAACATCAGCGAATTAGTTCTTCCAGCCTTCAATATTTACCATTTGTTTAATATTTAAAACCAATTCCTCCAATCCAGAGTCTTTATTAATAGAAGAATAAAAATAGGAGCGAATATGAATAAGATAATATACCTGTCAGTATTTCTAACAATATTTATTACCGGATTACTACTAGCAGAAAACACAGGAGAAAAAGTTAAAAAGATTGACCAGAATACTGTTCAATCACTTTTAATTGGATTGCAATCCGGGAATACAGGATTAAAAACAAGCTCGGCTTACTTGCTGGGTGAATTGAAAATTACAGATGCAATTATTCCATTGATGAGAGTTTTGAAAAATTGCAATTGTGAGGAGGCTCGTATTGCTGCTGCACTTGCACTCTATAAAATAGGAACTCCGACTTCAATATTTGCAGTAAAACGGGCAGGAATTTTTGACGGGAGCAAAAGAGTAAAAAAACTAGCCACAAACTTTTATTTCGATTACCTCCGAAATAAAAACAGCAAAAATGAAATCCCTGATTCATTAATTGCCAACAGGTAAACAATTTTTTACTCTTCTCTCTTCTCCACGAACCCGGAGTAACCAGCTCCGGGTTTTTTAATTAATTTTTTTAGAATTTAATTTGACTTAGTTTAAAAATTATCGGAGGTTTGTAATAAATCTTTTGTGTGTTATAAAAATTGAAATCAAATCATTTATTCAATATTTCAGCTTTACAGTTTTTACAGATGAAGAAGATACAGAAACGTAGAACGCCGCGGACAAAACAAAATCAGTTAACTTTAGGTTTTTCTGAGAATAACCCGATTGAGATACACATACCAAGATCGAGAATAAATAATGTTAACCGCGAATTTTTAGGGGAGAAAAAAAGTTTAATCGAGTTAGTAAGAACCTGAACCAGGCTTTAAACACTAACTCAATAATTTTTTTGCACTAATTTATCACCCCATTAAAACAGCTTTTTTATTCAGAAGATTCTGAAATTTTTGGGTTTTGAATCTCTATCCGGTTCAAATTCTATTACTTCAGTAATAACATCTTTCTGGTTTCAACAAAATCACCAGCCTGTAGGCGATAAATATAATTACCGCTTGAAAGGTTCTGTCCGTTAAATTCTACTTCAAAAATTCCTGGTTCTTTTCTTGCATTGACCAGATCCATTACTTCTGCACCCAGAATATCATATACCTTAATACTGACATTACTTTGCTTGTACAACTGAAATTTTATTTTTGTTGTTGGGTTAAAAGGATTTGGGTAATTCTGGTAAAGAACAAATTCAACCGGATTTATTTCTACTTCAACTTCGTTTGAATACTCAAATTTACCCTCTGTATCAACTTGTTTTAAACGGTAGCTAAGTTTTTTCCCACCAGAAGGATTTTCATCTGTAAAAGAATATTCTTTTGGTGAATTACTATTTCCGTTTCCTTCAACAAAATCTATTTTTTTCCATGTTGAATTTTCGGATTTTCTTTCAATATCAAAACCAAAATTATTTACTTCAGTTTTTGTTGTCCAATCGAGCCGTACTTTTTGGTCGATTACCTTAGCAGTAAAGGAACTGAGCTCTACAGGAAGAACTTTTAGAATAAACCCGGTAGTATCATATTCTGTGTCAATAGAGTTACTTGCAAGATCGCAGACGTTTGATACCGTTACTGTATACCACTTGTTAGCTTCCGGCTCACTAATTTTAAGCAGAGCAGTTGAAGTATCAACCAATTGTACTTCAAGAGTTGTCAATCCGCCTGTCCAGATAAAATTATTCGGATTCGTAAAACCGCAAGTATCCATCCATTCGCTAAAATGGATTTGGATAGTATTATTAACTACCTGCGCCATTGAAGTTCCACAACTAAAAATGGAAATAATTAATAGGATAGAAATTTTTAATCGCACCATTATGAATTCCCCTTTCACAATTAAGGTCTGTGATGTTATTCATTATGGGTTAATTGGAATATATAGAAGTTAATGGCCTCGCTTCCCCAACCACACCATTGTTTGTCTAATCAATAGGCAACTCTGATGCCTGAAAAAAAGATTCAATTTTGGTTAAAAGGGGTCATTATTCAGAAGTGCTTTGCGTAATATTTGTCAACTGGCGACAGCTTGAAATGACAAATTAATACGATCAGAAAATCAGCGTTTTTTATTTATTAACAAGTTATGGTTTTAATCTTTCCTAAAAAGTATCGCCAGAATTCTAGGAATTTTTGTTCTGTCTTCATCATCAAAATATTCTTCAACGTTTTCTATCTTAAAACCATATTTCATCGCAGGTTGTATAAAGTCCGAAATATTATGATTGTAACAATCAATAATCTGCAAACCCTCATCAGTTTCAAATCTTGCTTTTGTACCTGTGTATTGTTTAAATGGATGAAGTTCCCCGATATAAATAATTCCGCCGGGAAAAATAACATTTGAAGCTTCTCCGAATATAAAATCAAGGTTTTTGATGTGTTCCAGTACAAGACTAAATGTAACCAGGTTAAACTTTTCTTTAATAAAGGTCCAGGATTTAGTTATATCCGCCTGTACAAATCGAACCTTATCGGAGTTTATTTTTTCCTTAGCCTTTGCGAGCATTTTATCTGAAAGATCAACAGATGTAACCTGTTTTGCTTTTGTTAAAAGCCATTTAGTATTTTTTCCTGTACCACATCCAATTTCAAGACAGGAATTAAAATCAATTTCCGACAACATTTCCCTTAAAGCCTTAGCTTCGAGATCTCTTGTCTTATTTATATTTGTATCGTATTGCTTTGACCAAATGTCGTAAGCTTTTTTTGTATCCATAAATATTATTCAATTACTATATGAAAATGTTATACAATCTGAATTAAAGCACTCAATAAACTTTCTTTTAAAATTTCACTTTAAAATAAAAAAAGCTGAGATTAACTCAGCTTTTTCAACCTTGTAGCGGGGGCAGTCCGCCGCGGCGGATTGAACCTACAACCTTCGGGTTAATTAAGTACTCTTTTTAAATAATCCATGCCAACACCTGTCTTTAGCCATTTTTCTCTTTTTAACGCTTCTGTTTTACTTTCATACTCTTCTTTATAAATCAATTTCCAATTTGTACCTCGCTTAGTCCAGAATGATAAGGCCTTATCATTATGCTGCTTAAGTCTTAAATCCAGGTCTTCTGTCATTCCTGTGTACTAATATCCTTCCTCACTTTGAATGGCATAAACATAATATTTCATATATTTAAAATAAAAAAAGCTGAGTAAAACTCAGCTTTTTCAACCTTGTAGCGGGGGCAGGACTTGAACCTACAACCTTCGGGTTATGAGCCCGACGAGCTACCAATTGCTCCACCCCGCGATATAAATTCTTTTGGGGCAGCAAATATATATATTCTTCAATTGGGATGTCAAACTATGACCTATTTCCTTCCTTATTATCAATTATCCATCAATATTATTGAAACTTGTTGCAATACCATCTATTGCCTGTGAACGCACGTGGATTTCATTAAGCTTTTGAATTAGTCTTAATATTACCCTGCGTTTTTCATCTACTAGTTCTTCCATAAAACTTTTTACTTCGGGAATGCTGCATTCATCCAGAATGTTTTCATATGTTTTTACCATTGCAGTCTCCTTGCGTAATGCTTCATTTAATGTTGCACAAGTGTTCTTACAAGCATGCTGGCATTTGGGTTTTAATTCTGCCATTTTATTTTCTTTCTATAATAAAATTCTAAAAATTATTCTGCTGCAACGGTTTCAGTTAAAATTTCTTTTCCTCTTTCCAGTGCTTTTTCATTTACCGGTATCAGGTTATGACGATGGGGAGGAAGAGCTTTTTTAAGAGCACTAAGAATGCTTTCCATTTTCAAGATTGGTCTTTTCTCTAAAAATGCACCAACCATTATCATATTAGCAACTTGCTTTACATTCAGTTTTGAGGCTTCCTCATTTGCTGCAATACTATAAATTTCAATATCAGTCCTTGTTGGAGGCTTTATTATTGTTGATTCTTCATACAACAATATACCGCCAGGTTTTACAGCTGATTCAAATTTGTCTAACGAGGGCTGGTTAAGAATTATGGCTGAGTCGAATGTTGTAACAATTGGTGAACTTATTCTTTTATCAGAAACAATTGCGATACAGTTTGCCGTTCCACCGCGCATCTCCGGTCCGTATGACGGCATCCAGCTAACTTCTTTTCCTTCAATCATTCCTGCATAGGCTATTATTGCTCCCATCGAAAGCACACCCTGACCACCAAATCCGGCAAATATTATTTCATGAGCGTTTTGCATTTTTAATTCCTCTTTTCAATAGTTTTAGTTTGCAGGTGTTTTCAAATCACCAAGCGGATAAACAGGAAACATTTCTTTTTCCATGTATTCAATGCTTTCAACGGGTGTCATCTTCCACCCGGATGGACAATTTGAAACTATCTCAATAAAGCAAGTCCCCTTTTTCTGTTTCTGATATTCAAAAGATTTAAGCAATGCTTTTTTCAATTTTCTAACTGCATTAGGGTTATGCACCGCTTGTCTTGTTACATAATACGCACCAGGAAGAATAGTGACCAGATCAGCAATTTTAAGTGGATGGCCAACCAGATTCGTATCTCTTCCATAAGGAGAAGTTGTAGTAACCTGACCTATCAAGGTGGTCGGAGCCATTTGTCCCCCGGTCATTCCATAAATACCGTTGTTGATGAACACGATTAGTATGTTCTCTCCTCTGTTAACGGTATGAATAGTTTCTGCGGTTCCAATCGCTGCCAGATCCCCATCACCTTGATAGGAGAAAACATATTTTTCCGGTAAAACTCTTTTTATTCCTGTTGCAACTGCGCAAGCTCTTCCGTGCGCTGCTTCCTGCATGTCAATATTCATATAGTTATATGCAAACACTGAACACCCGACAGGTGCGACACCTATTGTTTCTTCTTCTATATTTAATTCTTTAACAACTTCCATTAAAACTCTGTGTGCAACACTATGGCCACAACCAGGACAATAATGAAAAGGTACATCTGTTAGCGTTTCTGGTCTGCAGTAAACTACATCCATCTGCTGATCATCTGTTGTATATGTTTTTTCTAATGACATTTTTCTATTCCTTGTATTTCAATTTCTTTTCAGTCTGCATAATTATTTTATTAAAAGCATCTTTTTAGATTGACGAAAATTTTTAGCAGAGATTGTGTAGAAATAAATTCCACTTGAAAGATAGCTGGCATCAAAGTTCACAGTGTAAGTGCCGGCTTGCTTTGTTTCATTAACCAGTACGGCAACTTCTTTTCCCAAAGCATCGTAAACTTTTAAATTAACCAGTCCATTTCCCTTAACTGCGAATTTGATTTGAGTAGTCGGATTAAATGGATTCGGATAGTTATCATAGAGTTTGTTTTCTTTAGGGATTATGATTTCCTCATTAGTCTTTGCAAGCTTATTGATAGCATCTGTAGTATCTGTTTCATATCTGCCGACTGTTTTGAGAACATATTGAATCTTTGACAAGGAATGATCTCCTTCAGTGAATGTAAATGATATATCCTGATCTGGATAAATCTCTGCATAATGTTGATCAGGTACACCATTTACTAAACTAAGCACACTTCCAGATACTGAATGCACTGCGGCAGTCATCTCAAGCGTTTCTATATCTGCAGTATTTAAATCATTTATTAAAGAGAGGAAATCAATGGTTGCTTCCTGATGAAATACAAGTTTAAGAGTCCCCGCCCCAAGTCCGCCAAAATTCAATGCAGACATACTAGCATTCGGTCTTAAGAATAAATCACCTACATCTTCATCCCCACCGCCTGGAAATACGAAAAGTATATCTGCAGTAACATTTTTTTGAGTTACAAATCCATCTATTGCAACAACATTAACAGCTCCATCTGGACCATTGGAACCAATTGCCATGCTTAAAATATCTCCGGTATTAACATGGAGTGTGTCTCCATCACGCGATTCAAGGGCTGCAGTTACATCAATAGTGTCGTTTAACATTATAGCTGAAGGCGAAGTAGATTCCAGGTAATTAATTATTTCCCCATTATCTGTAACCGCGACAAGTTCATCCGGGTTGGTTTCTATTTCAATTAATTGAACCTGGTCAAGCCAGGTGTGTTCGGTTGCAGGTTCTCGTATATTAAAATGAATTTCACCGTGTATCGGAGCAATTTCAGATTGTATTAAGTAATAATCTACAACATCCTCTGTTGGATAAGTTGTTGAGGATATTAGTAATGGATTTTCATCTCCTCCACCGGAATCGCTTGTTGAATCCTGCTCAAAGGATAATGTTGGACAACCATTTCCACCGCCGCCGCCTATACAAGTTTCCAAGGTAACAAAGTGATAATCTACTGCACTTCTTCCCAATCCGTCCCAAACTGTTAACCTTAAGTAATAGTGTTTGTTTGTATTATAAATATCTATGGCTGAATTACTTCCTCTATAAAAGTAAACACCACAATTATAATCATCTGTGCAGCACTGATACATTTGTTCCCACTGATATGTAACTCCACCCTGTGCACCTGTTACAGTTGATGTAAAAGCGCTTGTCGAATAACTTGGTGGGTGGGTGGCTCCATTTATTGTTACGTGAAGAGGAATTGGAGGCTGTATCAAATCACATTCCAAAGCAAACCAATATAACAATCCTGCAGTTGCTTGAATACCAAAAGGATAAATTTTACTCCTAACATTACTATGATAAAGACCCCCTACTGCTTCACTAGGAGTATTAGGTCCACCTAAATTATTTAGAGGGAAGTTGGTATTAATAAAATTTATCTCAGTACTTGTTCTATTCCCACTGAGATTATCATCACCCCATCCATTAAAATCATTACCACAACTAGCATAATGATCAGTTACTTGTTGCAGAGTGTACATTAAAAAATGTAACGGGTTTGATGGCTGATATTCATATGGATTAATAAATGGAATTGCTAAAAATTCATTATTGGTCAAAGTATAATTAGAACTTGAGCTCATATAGTCTTCATAAAATTCGGGGTAATATCCATGCTCATCTTTATGTGCATGTGCTGGAACTGATAAATCCTGAACTAGATGGCACATCCTTCCAAGTATTTCCCAAACTAGAGCATCACGCCAACCTTCTCCTAAAACCACTTCATAATTACACGAAACCCAATCGGCAAGCGGACAACGATAATAACCAGTAACCCAAGCTTTTCCTGTTTTATACAGTTCAATAAGAGAATTATACTTAAATCCAACTCCCCCACAGTGTGTTATATATATCATATTCCCATTTGACAACCTGAATCCAGCTTCACCGGGATCCATTTTGTATTTGATCTCCCAATATTTAGTAGGATAAGCAAATTTCAACAATTTTTGATATGAATTAGGAAAAGTGCCTAACGGTGTGTGGACACCGGGAGGAACGGTAGCTACAAAATAATTCATAGGAGTATCACCATCATCTGCATCCCAAAAATGAGTTATTGATACTAACCAGTCATCTATATCAATATCCCAACCAGACAATAAATATCCATCAAAACCAAATACAAGGTCTTCTTCGTCTTCTCTATAAGCCCCTGTTGTTATGAAATGACGCTGAAAAGGATAATCACCATTATAGTAACTGCTAGTTGAACCAATATGTTCTCCCATACCCGGAATGTTCCCGAAATATCTAACTAATAGTTCATATGCTTTAACAGTCATATATTTGTGAGTATTTTGTCCATGCGCGAAAGAAATTTGCGAACACATTATAATTAATATTAACAGTCCTATAAGTTTTTTCATTTTATCCCCTTTTCTGGTCATTATAATTCAATACCAATCGAAATTAATCTTATTGGAAAATTCTTTATCAAATGTTTTGGCGGTAAAGTTTCAAATCCTTCAGAGACTGATGATTTTGAAATTTGTTTATACTCAATTAAAATGTTGTAATCATTATTTATAGTATATCTTAAAACGATGCCAACCTCTGCTGTGAATGCTTCCAATCCTGCAACAGGTCCTAGCAATATTACACCAACTCCTGCCTTTGGCGAAATACTAACATTATTAAAAATAAAAATTGGTTTTGTTGTAATAGCAGGTGTAAATGATACAAAACTGTAAGGTCGTGCATCGAACGATAAGTTAAATAAGCTTGATAATGAGATTAAATAACTACATTCGGAATTAGCAGCAGTATTATTTATGCTTAAACCTATTTTAAATTGCCATTTTTTTAAAACCTCACTCTCAGCCGTTTTAGATGAATCATCTACATTATATTGTTCATGACTAACTCGATTATTCAAATAAGGACTTCTATTTTGTGATAACATTGATATGGTACATATAAGTAGAATTGATGAAAGTAATGTTTTCATTTTAAACTTTCGCTAGATATCATCAAGTTATTCTTTTCTAAAATAGATTGAATCTCTTCAAAAACATCATCCGGTGTTGGAATCATTCCGCCCATTCTTCCTTTAAAGTAAACCGGAACTTTTCCTTCAACAGCTAACCTTACATCTTCAACCATCTGTCCTGCATTCATTTCAACCGACATCATCATCTGAACCTGTCCTGCAAGTTCTTTTATTCTTTTATAAGGGTAAGGATAGAGGGTTATCGGTCTGAGTATTCCAACTTTAATTCCTTTTTCTCTTGCAATATCCATTGCCTTCTGGCAAATTCTTGATGACAAACCAAAAGCAACTAACAACACTTCAGCATCTTCTGTGTTTATTTCTTCATAGCGAACTTCGTCCTGAATCTTCCTGTATTTTTCCTGGAGTTCAAGATTCACCTGTTCCATTCTTTCCGGTTCAATAAACAGAGATGTGATTATATTTCTTTCACGATCTTTTGTTTTTCCTGTTGTTGCCCATGGAGTAGAAGATTTTTTTAACGAGCCCTCTTCGGGAAGAATTACTTTTTCCATCATCTGACCAAGTGCACCATCAGTAAGAATCATTGCCGGGTTACGATATTTTTCTGCTAGTCTGAATCCATCAAAAACAAAATCCGCCATTTCCTGAACAGAAGAAGGAGCTAAAACAATAAGATGATAATCACCATGCCCACCGCCCTTTACTGCCTGGAAATAATCTCCCTGTGATGGTTGAATAGTTCCGAGTCCGGGGCCGCCTCTTACAACATTAACAAGAAGACAAGGCAATTGAGCTGAAGCTATATATGATATTCCTTCCTGCATTAAACTTATGCCGGGGCTTGATGAAGAAGTCATTACCCTTGCACCTGCTCCGGCAGCACCGTAAATCATATTGATTGATGCAACTTCGCTTTCAGCTTGTAAAACCAACCCATGTCTTTTAGGAATTTCTCTTTCGAGGTATTCGAGAATTTCTGATTGAGGTGTAATAGGATAACCGAAGTAAGCATCAATGTCAGCGCGAATTGCTGCTTCAGCTAACGCTTCGTTACCCTTCATTAATTTGGCTTCACCATTTTTATTTTCCTGCATACTTAAAACCTTTTTTCTTTTTTCTGAACTTAACCGGAAACTTCTTTACTTTTTTTAGCTTGTTTTGGTTGACGAAAAACTGTAATTGCTGCTTCCGGACAAACAAGTGCACAGTTTGTGCAGCCGGTACAATTATCTTCTATCAGTTCCACAAACCTGTAGCCTTTCTCATTAAACTTTGAGGACAACTGAAGGCTTCCCTGTGGGCAAGCGATTATACAAAGCTCGCAGCCTTTACAAATTGTGCCAGCTATTTTTACATTTCCCTTGATCATAATGGTTGAGTTTTTATTATTGCGATTGTTAATTGTGTTCAAAAAATCAACATATATGCCACCAGATAAACGTTGATTTTTGTTTTTTATCGGGATATTGGATCGAATATTATCATTAATAAGAAGTGCAAAGTTTGAGCTATTCCTAATACTGAGAAGTATAGATTGGTAACGCAACTGTTTATCTTTTCAACATTTAGTAAAGGAAAAGAAATAAAGGAATTGTTTTAAATACTATAAAACTAAAATAGAAAAGGACGACCATTGCTGATCGTCCACTTCTTTTTTGTGAGGACTAATTATTATCTGCCACCTCTTTTACCCTTTGGACCTGTGCCATCGCAATTACCAGTACCTGAGCCGCTTCCATTTCCAGTTCCATCTTTAGGACCGATTCCGCTGTTACCAGTTCCATCATTCGGACCAAACCTGTTTCCGTTTTGCTTGTTGCCATTTCCTTTTTTGAACTGGCTGCCTGAACCGTCTTTTGGTTTTACATAATCAGGGTCCTGACCGTTTGGAATTCCGTCGCCATCAGAATCAATTGCATTATCATTTATTCCGTCTCCATTGAGATCAACAAAGCCTTTAGAACCGTCTGTACCTTTTTTGAATTTTCCACCGGTATAGTCTTCATCTCTTCCATTTGGAATTCCATCACCGTCTGCATCAGGTGCGTTGTCATTGTAACCATCACCATTAAGATCTACGAACTGATTTCCGTGAACCTTGTTTTGTTCTTTCGATTGTAACTTTACCTGGTTTTGGATTTGACTTTTAACCTGAGTTTGCTCCTTCTTTTGTTCTTTATTCTGTACGGGTTCAGACTGAGCGTACAACAATCCTGTAAACGAAATAATCATTACAAGTGTTAGCAGAGATTTCATAATTGTGTTCATTTTAATTCTCCTTTTTTTAATTTTTGTTTGATCAATTA
This sequence comes from uncultured Ignavibacteriales bacterium, assembly GCA_963822905.1. Taxonomy (GTDB): domain Bacteria; phylum Bacteroidota; class Ignavibacteria; order Ignavibacteriales; family Ignavibacteriaceae; genus CAWGJF01. Next base: position 549,006 of record CAWGJF010000001.1, on the reverse strand, counting down.
TGTTTGAAATGATTTACTCAATGGATGTGCCAACAAAATAATCTTATCATTCGAACCGGTAACGAACTTTTCATGACGGGAAGAGAATCGATTCGACTTTAAGGGCGAAGAAACACGACTTTGTGGACGAACAATATTTAAGAATCATTCAATACTTAATTGAATCTTATTATTCAGTAATCGATTAATTCTTACAGTAATTCTGATTAATTTTAGATATGAAATTCTTGAAGAATCTGAACCCCAAAATTATTATTGCTGTTGCACTTGTTGTTGGTGTGTTAATGATTGGATCAGCTATCATTGAACTGCAGCAAAGTAAATCGGAAATTCTTCACTTGTTGAACGAACAATCCAGTTCGCTTATCGGAACAGTTATTCAAAGTAGTGTTAATGCTTTAAACTCAAGTGATGAAATTGAGAACCTTATTGCTGAGAGATTATTCAATAATGCTGCTTTAATCAGAAGGCTGGACAGACTCAATCTTCTTACCCATAATAAACTGGTAGAGATAGGTAAGGAAAATTCTTTATACAGGATTAACATTTTTGATAAAAACGGGAACAGAATACTATCAAACCGCGTCCCTGAACCTGGCCACTTGCATGGTGAAGAAAACATAAATCGTTTTGAAGATCTTAAACCAATTTTAAAAGGAGACTTAAATAAATTAATAATTGGACTGAAAGATGCCGAATTCACAAACGAACAAAGATTTGCGGTTGCCATTGCAAGATCAAATAAAAAAGGAGCAATAGTTTTAAACCTTGATGCTGCACAATTCCTGGAATTCCGGAAAAGAATTGGTTTGGGAAAAATTATTCGTGATCTGTCCGAAAACCATGGAATCGAATATCTCGTCTTGCAGGATTCTATCGGAATACTTGCTGCCGGAGCATCTGTTGATACAATAAGTTCTGTTGAATCAGACCCGTTTTTAGTTGTTGCTTTCTCCAACGATGAAATTTATACCCGAGTTCATTCATTTAAAGATCACGAGGTTTTGGAAACAGTAAAAAGATTAGTTTATAAAAATGAGCTGATTGGGATTTACCGCCTGGGGCTGTCACTTTATGAAGTTACAGCTGTAGAACAAAGAATGTACAGGCGCATAATTATTATTTCGCTTGTACTTGCAACAATTGCAATAATAATCTTAAGCATATTCATTACAAACCAGAACCTGAAATCGGTTTCAGACGAATATAAAAGGTTTAAAACTTTTGCTTCTACTATTATAGAAAATATGGGCGAAGCAGTAATCGTTATTAACTCGCAGAATATAATCACTCTCTTTAATAAAGCTTCTGAAATTTTGTTCAACAAACCCGCTGTTGATGTATTAAATACCAAATTAGAAATTACAAATAAAGATATTTCAGATACGATCGATCTGTATAAAAAAAACAAAACAAAGATTAACCCTGAAGTTCAAACAATAATTAATAATGAAGTAAAATACCTGAGGCTAAGCTTTACGGAAAACCTGGTTGAAGAAACTGAAGATAAAAACTTCACAATTGTCATTAATGATTTGACTGAAAAAAGGAAACTCGAGGACGAATCAAAAAGAAAAGAAAAATTATCGGCAATGGGAGAGCTTGCATCTGGTGTTGCACACGAAATCAGGAACCCGATAAATGCAATTGGAATGATTGCCCAAAGGCTCAATAAAGAGTTTCAAGTTGAAAATGATAAAGAAGATTACAATCACATTACAACTTTGCTTCGTGATGAGATAAACCGTATTAACAAAATCATCAGCCAGTTTTTGAATTATGCAAAGCCTCTCGATTTACAGATATGCGAAATTGACTCGAAAGATTTTTTTGAAGACATTTATAGTCTATTTGAAGATCAGGCGAAAAGTCGTAAAATTATTTTTACCAGATTATCGGACGATTCATATAAAATAAAAATTGATCCGGAGTTGATTAAGCAGGCTTTGATGAATTTTATCCAGAATTCCTTTGATGCAATTACGAAAAACGGGAATGTAGAATTGAATTATTATAAAACAGGCGCAAACTTTATAATTGAAATCAGTGACAATGGAAAAGGAATACCGGATAAGATTAAAAATAAAATTTTCGATTTATATTTTACTACAAGAAATGAAGGAACCGGGCTTGGCCTGAGTATTTCTCAAAAAATTATTTCGGAACATAACGGAAGAATTGAAGTTTTCAGTCAGCCGGATGTTCAAACAAAATTTAGAATAATATTACAGCTATAATGAAAAACTACACCATTTTAATAATTGACGATGAAACTGCTCAACGGGATGTGTTAACCGGGTATCTTAAAAAGAAAGGGTACAAAATTCTTTCTGCTTCATCAGGTAAAGAAGGTATTGAAATTACAAGCTCAAACCAGGTTGATATAATTTTTTCTGATTTTAAAATGCCTGGTCTTACCGGCCTGGAAGTTTTAGAACAGGTAAATGAAATGAATCCTGAAATAAGCTTCGTTATTGTTACGGCATATGGAACCGTTGAGAATGCAGTTAAAGCAATGAGGTTAGGTGCTTATGATTATTTATCAAAACCAATTGATCTTGATGAGCTCGACCTGATGATCGGGAGAATAATTGAGAACAAAAATCTGAAATCAGAAAATGAATTATTGAAAACTCAGCTTCAGGAAAAGCATAAGATAACTTCCATTATTTCCCAGTCACCAAAAATGGAAGAAGTATTGAGTGTGGCTTCAAGAGTTGCTGACAGCAAAGCAAGTGTACTTGTCACCGGTGAAAACGGAACCGGGAAAGAAGTGCTCGCAAAATCGATTCATTATTTAAGCAGCAGAAAAGACAAACCATTTGTTGCGATTAATATTCCGGCACTTTCAGAAAATCTGCTCGAAAGTGAATTATTCGGTCACGAAAAAGGTTCCTTCACCGGCGCAGATAAAATGAGAAAAGGCAGGTTTGAACATGCTGATGGGGCTACACTTTTTCTTGATGAAGTTGGAGATATTCCACCTGCAATCCAGGTAAAACTTTTGAGGGTTTTGCAGGAACATCAGTTCGAAAGAGTTGGGGGAACAGAAATAATTGAAAGTGATGTAAGAATTATTTCTGCAACAAACCAGGACCTTGAAAAGAAAATCAAAGACGGAACTTTCAGGGAAGATTTATATTATCGACTTAATGTTGTATCAATAAAAATTCCTCCTTTGCGAGAAAGGAAAGATGACATCCTTCCGTTAACGGAAAATTTCCTGGAGAAATACTCAAAAGAAAACGATCGTGATAAACTGGAGTTTTCAAAAGAAGCAATTGATTTATTAATGAAATACAATTTCCCAGGAAATGTTCGTGAACTTGAAAACATAGTTGAGCGGGCTGTAGTTTTAACAAGAGGAAGTGTTATTACGATTGAAGACTTGCCGATGAATATAAAAGGCTTTAAAGAAGAAAAAACCTTTGCGTCTTCTAGAGAAGAAACGTTAACTGAACAGGTAGAAGCTTTAGAAAAGAAATTAATATTTGATGCATTGCAGGAAAGCGGGGGAAATCAAACTAAAGCAGGAAATTTATTGGGCTTAACAGAAAGAAATCTTCGCTACAAATTGAAGAAGTATAATATTAAGCATTAATTCTATTGTCATTTTCACCGAAGCCTGCCTGATGGTAGGCAGGGGTGAATCTACTAATAGGTAGAAAATCAGATCCCTGTTTTCACGAGAATGACTTTTCAGTGCATAATCCTGATCTCCTCTTAGTATAAGTTCTAATCAAAAATCAAAATTTAATCCAATGGCAAAAAGATTATTTGTGTAATCGTAGTAATAATCGTTTGAGGAATTTCCGACGTAATTATAATTAGCTGTAAGAAATAGTCCGCTAAGTATTTTGCCTAATCCAAATTCAAACGAAAGACCGATTGAAAACTGATTATCTTTTCTTAGTTCATCCACAGCATTTCCGTTAAGATCAACTGTAGTCAGGTCAGTAAAGTTTCTTGTTTCGTACCTTCCGGCAATTTTTCCAAGCACATTTGGAGAAAACAAATAAGAAAAGCTTAATCCAGTTTCAATTCCCTCATTTGAGTAAAGATCATTAAAGATTTCTTCTTCGTAATAAACAAATTCCTGGTCATTGAAATACCTGTTTCCGCTTTCAAGATTTTTCCTGAAAAATACATAAGCGCTTGTTCCTAGATTATCAGTCAGACTTTGTCCTAGTTGCAAATAGAGTTTTGCTTGTAAAATATTATCAGTTAGCCCCTCCTGATTTAACTTTTCAATATAATTCTTTTGATCTATTTCTAAACCAGAAATAAGAGAAGTTTTACTTTCGAAATTATTTATTGAACGAAGGAATGCTTTAAATTGGTAATGTGAAAACAATGAGAAATTTTTATACTCAATCCTGTTTCCTATCACACCAAACTGAAACTTATCTGTTTCGCTGAACGAATGCATATAATTTGCATATGCTGAAACCTGGTTAAAGTCATAAATATTAAAATCACCCTGGTTATCTTTTAATAAGTAGTTTATTCCAACGTTTAAGGGATTATCATCTTCAGCAAAGAGAAATGTGTTTACCAAACCCGCCTTATGAAAGATGGATGATTTATCTTCCTCATTTGTAAAGTGACTATAGTTGCCAAAATAATAAAGCTCAAAATTGTTGCGTTCGGATTCAATATCATATCCAACTTCACCGGAAAAATTGTGGACAAAATCAGAGACACTTGAATAATTGTTATAAATGTTATCATCGTAGTAGCTTTCAAGAGAAGGCGAAAAGTAAACCTGGCTGTACAAGCTTGTCATAAAGAAAAGAGAGACAACTACAAAAAATATGGTCTTGTTAATCATTTTAGTTTATCTCTTTCCACCATTACCAGAACCGTTTCCACTTCCATTTCCGCCAGATCCCTGGTTTCCACTCCGTGTCCTTTTACGTAGCTTATTCAAGCTCATTCCACCCTGACGGGTATCAGCAATTCCATCTCCATCTTTATCAATAAAGATATCTTTCATTCTTTTCTTTCCTGTCTGCTGCCTGACTCCGGAATTTTCCTGATGCCTATTTTGCTCGGGGATTAATTCCTGATTCTGTTTTTTATTTTGTTCCAGGTTTTGATTTTTATTCTGTTCTTTTACCTGCTCTTGTTCCTGGTTTCTATTTTTTGTTGAATCCTGAAGTTCAAACGAGTAACCGGTTGCAAAAGCAAATAAGGACAAAGCTATTAAATATGTTTTCATTTTATTTTCCTTTTAAGGATTTAAGGCAAAGTTTATGCCGCGCTAAACAAATGATTTTTTTACTTCAGAAGTGATAAAAAGCTAAAGCGGGATAATTTATTCGACTAAATTGTTGTTGAAGGCGACCAAATGGGCGGGGTAAAACTGATTTTAGTTTAATTACAAATTAGAAGGATTCGGTTGCAGGAGCTAATTTCTGCAACCTCTGATTTTACTTTAGAATTATTTATAGTTAGTATCATATGATATTATTTTAAGAGTATCATTTTCTTTGTTTCAATAAATGAACCAGCTTCAATTCTGTAAAAATAAATTCCACTGTTGAATTCATTCAAAGATAAATTTACAAGATGAACACCACGTTCTTTATATTCATTTAACAATTCCTTTATTTCCTGACCTAATGCATCAAAAAGTTTAAGCTTGACATTACAATCTTCAGGTATACTAAAGCTTACAGTAGTGCTTGGATTAAAAGGATTGGGAAAGTTCTGTTTTAGCTCAAACTTATTAGGTCCTGTAAATTCAATTTCAATAGTATTTGAGTAATTAAATGTTCCATCATTATTAATCTGTTTAAGCCGGTAAATATATTTAGCTTCAGATATATTTATATCTTCATATTTATAATTTTTAGGAGAATTACTATTCCCATTACCGTTTACAAAACCTATTTTCAGCCAGCCAGTATATGTTTGGTCAACATTGATTTTATTTCTCTCTATCTCAAATCCATAATTATTAATTTCGGTTTTTGTTTCCCAGCTTAACTTTATATTTGAACCATTTATTTTTCCGGAGAACGAAGATAATTCAACTGGCAAAGGATTACTGGAATCTGTAAACCTTGCAATATTCTGACCTCCTGAAATTCCGTAAACATTTGAAAAATTACCACAAACTATCATAGATCCCGTTGTTGACTGTTTTCGCAAACAATAAACATTCCATCCGTCAACTCCATTAACCCCAGAGGTTCCTACTGGCTGCCAGGAACTCCCGTTCCATTTTGCAATTAAATTAGCTGCAACACCACCGATTGAAGTAAAATCTCCACATGCATAAATATCATTATTGCTTACAACTATAGACCTGACCGCTCCATATCCATCGACTCCAGATCCAACAGATGACCATGAGCTTCCATTCCATTTTGCTATGCTTCTTGTTGTTATTCCGCCTATTGTGCTAAAATCACCACCCGCATAAATAATATTATCATCAACAGCTATTGCATTAACAACACTGTTTGCACCATCTCCAAATGCAGACCATGAGCTGCCATTCCATTTGGCAATTCGGTTTGCATTAACACCTCCTATCACTGTGAACCAGCCTCCGGCATATAGATTACCACTATTATCTGTTGTCAGTGAAGATACACTGTAGTCTGCGCCCGTTCCCAGCCCGGCCCAATTGCTTCCATTCCATTTTGCAATATAGTTTGCACTTATACCACCGATTGTTGTGAACTCACCGCCGGCATAAACATTTCCATTTCCATCAACAGCCAAACTCCAGACATTTCCATCAGCACCGCTGCCCAAAGCAGACCAAGAACTTCCATTCCATTTTGCAATTCGGTTAGCGCTAACCCCATCAATTGATGTAAATGATCCGCCTGCATAAACATTTCCATTACCATCAGCAACTACTACAAAGACAGAGCTGTTTGCATCGCCTCCCATTGCCGACCAACTGGTTCCATTCCACTGAGCTATCTTGTTTATATAAAGTCCGCCGATATACCAAATGTCTCCTCCGGCATACACATTTGTTCCGCTGACTGCAACGGAGTAAATAGTTCCATTAGAACCATTATCTATCGCTGACCAGGTAAACTGATTGGTTTCCATATTAATGTCAACAGAACTATTTTTCATAATCGTTCCACTGCCAATATTCAATCCCGGATCATTTTCCTGTGCAAAATTATTCAGGACTAAGAGCGAACAAATAACAAAAATTATTTTAATGATCTTTGCTTTCATAATCTTCCTTAAACATTAATTTTATTCTATTACATTTTTAGTTTTTCCGTTTGGAGTTCAGTGTTTAGCTGTATCTCCTGAGCATTTTTTATCATTCCCATTACCCGAAGATTCACTTACCAATCAATGAGCCAACAAAAACATTCATTTTTATTAAATTTATTTGATTAACCTGATGAATATTAACCAAATGGCAAATAAGCACCTTTTAATGCAATATTGTTGGAACGTTGAATCGGTTAGATATTAAAGGTAATTTAAATTTTAATGGGGAGGGTTATTTCGAATGTTGTTCCCGGAAAGTCTTTAATCCCTATTTCAGAAGGGCTTTTTGCGATAATAGTTCCTTTGTGTCTTTCGATTATTTGCTTTACAACCGATAAGCCTAATCCTGAGCCTTCAACTGAAACTTTTTTAACATTCGTGGCTCGGAAAAAATCATTAAAAATTTTCGGGAGATCTTTTTCAGGAATCCCGAGTCCGTCATCAGAAATTGTAATGATGAGATTTTCTTTGTTGCTATTCATTGTTACAATTACTTTACCGTTCTCTCTTCCGTACTTAACGGAGTTTCCGATCAAATTTGAGAATACAATATCAAGAAGAAATTTATCACCTTTAAAGTTTTTCTTTTCGCTTCGCTCATCATAGTATTCAATATGGACCATATGTGCATCAGCGGCACTTTTTTGTTTCCTGATTACACGGCATAAAATTTCTTCCGGTTTAAATTCATCAACATCAAACTGATTGTAAAGTTTGAGCTTGGAAATATTCAGAACATCATTAATCATATGAATTCCTTCGTCTGCCCTGTTTTTTGCACGAACAAGTTTTTCTTCAACTATTTCATCAAGCGGACCCAGAAATTTCTGAAGAATAAGATCGAGGAATGAAACTACAGCGGTAATAGGAGTTTTTATTTCGTGCACAATTCCCATAATGTATCTTTGCTTTTCTATCTCCGCTGTGTTTATTTTATTCAGCGAATCAACAAGATCTTGTTCTCTTTTGTATAGTTGTCTTGCGATTCCGTTCGCAATATAGACACTGCTGAAAATCATAAAAATAAATGTAGCCAGATTTAACCCTATAAAATAAATATTTTGGTAAAGGTGAAAACCAAAAAGACCAGCGATATGATGATGAGGTATGCTGTTAAAATATTCTAAAAATATCATTCCGGAAAGACTAAATACAAAAACCAGTGCCATTGAATAAACTACGACTCCGGGAAGTATCAGGCTGCCTATGATCATATGAAAAACGAAAAGTATATAAACAGGTGATTCAATTCCACCTGTGTAGTGAACAAGTAATAACAGTGCAATTAAGTCAAGAACTATCTGCAATAAAGAGAAATCTAAAGGGTTAAATTTTTTTGTGTCGCAGGATAAATGCTTTCGTACTTTGTGCAAGATTAAATTATAAAAAAGGATTGAAAAATTAATAATAGATATGGCAATTAGCTGCGTAGTACTGAATTTCACTTTTAAAATAAAAATAGAAAAAATGAAAAACAGCAACAGCATTGCAAATGCGCTGTAGCGAAGTTTGATAAACCAGAGATTTCTCTTCCTGATTCCATCCCAGAATGCCTGATAATTCTGAGCCCACTCAGGAACAAGATTTAACATAAAATTTTTCCCGTTAATAAATTAAAAAAGAACCCGGTAACAAATTATTACCGGATTCTAAATTAGAAATTAATCAGGCTATAAACTTACCGCGTTTTACATATTGCGTATGGAGCAACTTGTGTGAAAGATGCCCGCACGGACCATCAGTAAGAAATTTATCATAAAGTGAGGCTACATATTTATTTTCATGAGATTTTCTTAACGGTAAAGATTCATCTTCTTTATAAATTGCTTCCGCACGTTTTTTCCTGATCTCTTCAGTTGTTGGAATTGGCTGACCGCCACCACCTAGACATCCACCCGGACAAGCCATAAATTCAATAAAGTGACATTGACTGAATTTACCGCCAGCTTTTATATCTTCCATAACTTTCTTTGCATTTGCTGTTCCATGTGCAACTGCAACTTTAAGTGTCGCACCTTTCAGCCAGTTCCAGTCAGGAACAAGAGATTTTAATATATCAGGTACCGGACCAACTTCTGTAATAGGAAGTTCGTAGTAACGTATTCCTTCAAAACCTCTTAATGGAATTATATTCGCATTTGCAAATAAGTCTTCGGTTTTCTTACCTGTGACTAATTCAATAACTGTTCTGATTGCTGCTTCCATTACTCCGCCGGTTGCACCGAAAATTAATCCTGCACCGGATGCATCACCGAATGGTTCATCAAAATGTGATTGAGGCATTTCTGGTAAAAATATACCCGCTTCTCTTATCATCTGGGAAAGCTCTCGCGTTGTCAAACCGTAGTCAACGTCTTTATATCCAGAGTCTTTCATTTCCGGACGGTTGCATTCAAACTTCTTTGCTGAGCAAGGCATTAGTGCAACGCTAACAATGTCTTTCGGATCGACTCCGGTTTCTTTAGCATAGAATGTTTTTAATAATGCACCAAACATTTGCTGCGGAGATTTTGCAGAGCTAAGATTGTCAATATATTCAGGATAAAAATGTTCAAGATATTTTACCCATCCCGGTGAGCAGGATGTAAACTGAGGAAGTGTTACCGATTTATCTTTCTTAACAAGAGCTTTGAATAGTCTTAAAATTAATTCAGTCCCTTCTTCCATTATCGTTAAGTCGGCTGTAAAATTCGTATCAAAAACTTTATCAAACCCTATTCTTCTTAAAGCTGTATTCATTTTGCCTGTGAATGATTTACCGGGTTCCTGACCAAATGTTTCACCGATTGCTGCTCTTGGTGATGGAGCTGTTTGGATAACTACATGTTTCGTCGGATCATCAATAGCATTCCAAATTTCATCTGATGGATCATTAGCATGCAATGCACCTGTCGGACATCGGTTTATGCACTGACCGCAATTAATACAAATTACATCAGCAAGCGGCTTTTCCATAAATGTACTGATGTGTGTTTCATATCCCCTGTCAATTGCCTCCAGTACACCAACTTCCTGAAGGTCAATACAGGTACGGACACATCGTTTACACATAACACACTTGTTCATATCTCTGACAACTGAAAAAGAAGATTTATCAATTTCAAATTTCGGTTTATCAATGTGTCCGAAGGTAAAGTTATCCACTCCGTACTCTTTCGCAAGTGTTTGCAGTTCACAATTATTATTTCTTACACACGAATAACATTCTCCATAATGTTCACTAAGAAGCAAATCAACAATATGTCTTCTTGCTTTACGAACCATAGGAGTTGTAGTTTTTATTTTAATGTGATTAGTAATTGGAAATGAACAAGCTGTTTGCAGAGTTCTCATTCCTTCAACATCAACGACACAAATTCGGCAATTCCCTGCAATACAAAGATCAGGGTGATGGCAAAGTGTAGGTACGTGAATCTGGTTTTCCTTACATGCATCAAGAATTGTTTTTCCGAATGGAACGGAAATTTTTCTTCCATCAATTTCAATGGAAATTTTGGATCCTAATCCTTCATTATCCGCCGGAAGCTCTATCGTATGTGCTTTCTGACTTACCGGTGCTCTGGATTCTTTCTTATTCATACTTTGCCTCCGTTTCCATTTGTGTGAAAGATTTCCTCTTTAAAATTTTCCAGTATTGAAATAAATGGATTCGGACTTGATTGACCGAGCCCGCATTTGGAAGCAACCTGCATTGTCCTACCTAAATCTTTCAGAGTGTTTATATACTTGAAAGTGAAGTTTCCTTTTTCGATCATTTCAATTCCTTCAAGCAGCTTAACATTTCCTGCTCTGCAAGGTGTACACTGACCGCATGATTCTTCCACAAAAAACTCCATGAAATTTTTCAGTACCTTTAACATATTCCGGCTTTCATCAAAAATCATAATTGATCCGCCGGTTGCAATATGTTCATAGCCAAGTTTTCGGTCAAATTGATTTTTGGGAATACAGGTTCCTGATGCACCGCCAACCTGAACTGCTTTAGTATTTTTCGCAGCAACTAACTCAAGCAAATCACGGATAGTTGTTCCCCAGGGCAATTCATAAACTCCGGGTTTTTCACAGTCTCCCGAAACAGAAAAAAGTTTTGAACCGGTTGATTTATCAGTTCCTTTTTTCTTATACCAGGTTCCGCCTTTCATAACTATATGCGGAACAGATGCAAGAGTTTCAACATTATTTACAACAGTCGGACAGCCCATATAACCAGTATTTACAGGATATGGTGGTCGATTCCGCGGTTCGCCCCTGTGTCCTTCAAGCGATTCGATAAGAGCAGTTTCTTCGCCGCAAACATACGCACCTGATCCAAGCCTGATAGAAATATCAAAACTGAAATCAGTTCCCTGAATATTTTTTCCAAGTAGATTTATATCCCGCATTTCCTGAAGGTATTCTTCAAGAACAGAAAGCATATATATATACTCCCCGCGTAAATAAACTATTCCCTGTTGAGCACCGATTGTGTAGCCTGCGATTACCATTCCTTCGAATACTAATTCAGGATATTCAAGAAGAAGAACGCGGTCTTTGAAAGTTCCTGGTTCACCTTCATCGGCATTACATACAATATATTTTTTAACAGCATTAGCAACAGCAGTTAGCATCCATTTTGTTGCCGTTGGAAAACCTGCACCGCCTCTGCCTTTTAAACCCGATTCTTTTAATTCAAAAAGAATATCATCTCTTGAAATATTAAGAGCTTTCTTTATTCCTTCGCCTTTCTCGTACTGAGAAAATAAAACCGGGCCAGTTCTGTTAATTCTGGTATGATTTAAAACTTCCATTTTTTTAAGCCCTAATTAATTTCATTTAAAATCTGTATTACTTTTTCAGGATTTAACTTTGTGTACACTCTTTCATTCACAATCATTGCCGGTCCCTGGTCACACATACCAACACAGTTGGTGTATTCAAGTGTTATCCTGTTATCTTTAGTTGTTTCGCCAAACTTAATTCCAAGTTCTCTTTGAACAGCTCCAACGACTGCATCTTTATTTTTCATGTCACAGGAAATTGTCTGGCATAACCTTACGATGTTTCTGCCCCGCGGTTTTGAATGAAGAAATGAGTAAAATGAAATTACACTATAAACCTCAACTGGATGGATATCCAGTAACCTTGCTACTTCCTGCTGTGCAAAATCGCTAACGTGATTATGTTTTTTTTGGATTGCCTGAAGCACAGGCAGCAACGAGGAACGATTTGCCCCGTATTCACTGACATAGTTTTCAATCTCCTCCGAGAGAGTATTTTTTTCTTCTATAAACATTTGCTACTCCTTCATTGCCAGGTTTAACAACTTTGCAACCTTATCAACAAGCACATCCGGCGCAATTGGTTTTTCAACAAAATCATCAACCGGAACCATTTCGTTAATTCCGAATTCCATCCCGATTGATTTAGAAACCGAAGTGTACATTATTATTGGGATTTCTATGTTCTCTCTCCTGAATTTTTTAGCAAGAAAGAAACCATCATCCGGTTCATTCATCATTACATCGAGAATGATAAGGTCCGGGTTTTTCTCTTTAACAATTTTATATCCGTCATCCGGGTTATCAGCTGTAACAACTTCATAACCTTTTGATGTTAGCACAAGCGAGCTAGCATCTAGGATATCAGAATCATCATCAATTATTGCAATTAGTGACATCTTATTTCCCTGTATTTTTATTGTTGATTTTAGAAGTCATATTTCAAAAAAAATATTTTGCATTTTAAGTGCCACGTGCTTAAAAAAATGAATTTGGCTTTAAGTGATTTAAAGTGATTCCCAATTGATAAGAAAGTTGTTTTTTCTTACTTGTTGGAAGTTTTAATTCTCAATTAAGAAAAGCAGTAATAAAAGTATAAGATTAGTATTCATTAAGAATTGCCAAATGTGAACTTAAATTTCAAAGTAAAAAAAGACGGGCTATAAAACCCGTCTTTAGTAGTTCAAGAATTTGTGTAATGCTTACTATTTAATCAGCAACATTTTTTTCGATGAAATAAATTGTTCGCTTTCGATTCTGTATATGTAAACTCCGCTCGATAATCTCTCTGCATTAAAAACTACTTCGTGATATCCCGTCTCTAATTCTCCTCTGAATAATTCTGCTACTTTTTCACCAATCGAATTATATATTGAAATTACAACATTTGTCTTTATTGGCAAAGCAAACTTTATTGTTGTTGCTGGGTTAAACGGGTTCGGATAGTTCTGATACAAAGCAAAGTCCTTCGGCTCATTTATTTCAACTTCAACTTCTGTACTGTATGAAACTGTCCCATCAAAATCTATTTGCTTTAATCTGTAAAGATAATTTCCATGCTCTACACTCTCGTCTGTATAAACATAATTATGAACTTCAGTGGTTGTTCCGTTTCCATCAATAAAATCCAGGGTTTTCCAATCATTCAATTTTTCAGTCCTGGAATTTTTTAATCTTTCAATTTGAAATCCACTGTTGTTTGTTTCTGTTGCAGTCTGCCAACGAAGTGTTACTTCACCTTCCTTGTTAACAGCATTAAATGAAGTTAATTCAACCGGGACTTCATTTGTAACTGTCATTCTTATTGGAATAGTTTTTTGCGGAATATTCGGATCATTGGAACTAACAACCATATCCATTGAATATTCACCAAGTTCCAGATCGTCTGTAACCATTGTTAGAACTAAAGCTGATGAATTACCATTATAAATTGTTCCCGAAAAATGGTTTGCAAACAACCATTCAGGTTCAGCAGAGATTTGAATTGCAAGATTATTTTCGAGATACGAAGCATCATTTGCAATTTGTAATCCATCACTGCCGTCAAAATTTTCTATTCCAACCGTATTTGATGTTAAATCACCCACAAGATTATTATAATAGATATAAATTCTGTCATTCGATTGCAGAACAACCTGGAATGTTAAAGAACCGGTGCCTGCATATTTCTGCCAGTTTGTAAACTGAATAATAAATTTATTCCTATCCAATTTATAATAAACACTTCCCTGCGTTCTGCCGTCAAGATCATCCCATAATGGTGCAATAAAATCATCAGGGCTTCCGGAGTTAGGAATCGACTGATTTGAATAAATATCTGTTGTAATATTATCAAATGAGATAATACCATCTGTGCTCACATACACTTCTGTTTTGACTTCATCATAAAATTTAAATTCAAAACCGAGTGGTAATGGTCCGGCGACACCTTCATCCAAAGCATCGAAAGTTCCCGTTGGCTGCCAGTTTGTTACTAATGTTCCAGTAGTTGAAATGTCATTCCAGATATACTCCGGTCCGTTAGGATCATTTGAATCAATCCATTCATAGCCAAAAAGATCTGGTCCACCGCTTCCTTTAATACTTACGCCGTGGCTTTCAGAAACATTCCCCTTCTCTTTTGTCTGTCGCTGACCGGATATCACTCCAACTACTTTAGCAAATAAATTATCGGGGAACGTATTGTTGGTTAATTCTATTTCATAGTCAAGTGTTGAGTTGTAACCGGTAACATTTGAAATTAATATACTATCGGTATGTGTACTGTTTGGTAATACCGAACAATGCATTGAGTCAACGCTAAATGAAATCTGGGGAGCATTAAAAGTTGATTCGCCTGGTACATTCGAAATTGAAGATGTATTATCAAAAATATCTTTTGCTTTGATTGCAAAGTAATATGGACTTCCGAAATCCAAACCATCAACACAAAAAGATTTTGGTGTCCCTGTTGTGTCTGATTGTCCATCATATAATTTTTGTGATGCGTTGTTAAAGTCATTATCATTATTAATCATCGTTAAGGAATACCTGATATCATAAGTTGCAATTCCACCAAAAGTAGAATCATAAGGAGCTGTCCAGTTTAGAGTAATAGAATTGGATGTCGGATTAACTGTTGAAAGATCTGTTACCGGATCAGGAGGAGTTTGATCCGGAGGGACTGTTAGAACAAGAGGCATAGACGGATCACCCATCAGGTTATACATTTCCATATAACGCAAAGTTGTTGGTGTAATTCCACCATAATAATTAACAAGATACATTTTGCCCATGTCAAACATCGGTGTTATCCTTGTTATATCATCCTCGAACAGAGCATAAATTATTTTCCTTTCAAGTATATCATCTTCATCCCAGTATGAATTAACCGAGGAACCGTAAAACGTTGAAGCACCGTTATAAGTTCTCAGCCACGTTTCACCAAAACATTCAGAAACCTGGTATGAACCTGTAACGCAGGCAAAAGAAAATACAAATGGAAACCACGTGTTTGTTAAATCCCGAACTTGCTGCTGACCTAATACCGGCCCGTCAGCCCAGGAAGTTTCGCTTCCATGACCCGAGTAAATTGCAAAGACCTGGTTCTCATTTAAAGCATCAATTAATTGCTGGGTTGTAGCGCCGTAAGTATGAGTATAAAGTTTTAAATTAATATATCCTGCAGGATCGAAATAATTATCGATAACATAGTTATGAGTTCCTTCACTTATCTGGTAATTATCTGTTGAAGCCATAAATATATTTTTCTTATCCAGTGTTCCGACATACGATTCCATATAGATAGATTTATTAATTGCGTTTTGAAGTTCAGTAGAAGATGAGATTGAAAACCTTCCTATGAAAGCATCAGCAAAATAATCTCCACCTTCAAGCTGTGCATATTTTAAATCGGTTGTTGGATTCCCATCGCCAGAACCAACCCAGGCAGGAATGTTAGCAACATCTCCTACAAGTAAAATATAATCGGGACGGGTTTGTAAATCATCATATCTTTGTTGTATAAAATTTTTAATTACAGTTGTTGTTGTACCTGTTATTCCGGTGTTAAACATCGCAACATTATAACCCTTGCTTGTCTTATGATCAACAAACTGTTGCATTGTTATTTCAAATGCCGGAGCTGTAATTATAAGATAGTTCATCCCTTTATTTTCATTAATGCCATCATAATTAACAAAGATATTATCGAGATAATTATCAAAAACTGCCGACTTACCAGAAACAGCATTAACCTGGTGGTTTAAAAGCAATTCAATTTCACCTGAATTAATAATTATTAATTTGTTAGCTGCAGGATTGTAACTGAAGGGGAAAATTGTAACTGTTACACCTTTAACTCCGGCGATAACAAATGGCTCAGACACTTTAACAAATGGCTGATCTGTTTTACCTGTAGAGTTATAATATTCCCTGTTAATTGTAAATGGTCTGTCAGAAAGAGGCAGATTTTTTTCCCAGGGCATCTGGAAAGGATATATTTTATTAGCAAGAATTATTTCAGAATCGTTTAACCTTGAGATGTGAACCTCTGGCTGGATTTCAGAATTATTAATACAAACATTAAAAGAAATAATTGGAAGAGATGGCAACCCCGCTTCTGATGTTATCCCATAATCCTTAACAATTAAATTCAGATATTCTTCCCCACCGGCAAATACAGTAGATGTCTGGTATGAAGGTAATGTAAAATCTATTACATATCCTGTTGATGATTTTATAAACCGGATACCTTCCGGTGTTGATGCGAAAGAATAAAGAGAATAAATAAAAACAAACAACAAACCCCTGGAAAGAATGGAGAGCCACTTTTTCATAATTGCCCCTGGTTGATGTGTGAAATAGTTTATCCCGAAGTTACGGGAAACAGCATAACATTAATTATAATGTGGTCAGTAAAAATAAAAAATCCCCCTAATTATTTTTCTTTTTTATTCGGGATATAATTTATATTTAGCAATTGATGTTGAAGATTTAATACTTCAAAAGCTATTTACTTATTTCACACAAAAAGTGCCATAGAATTAAAACAAACTTTCTTCCTTTTTGATTAAAACAACTTAATAACCAAAAACAATTCATTCGTTTTGAGATTTTGTTTTCATATTGAAATTAAAAATTATTTCCAAGCTGGAAACTATTTATAGTGGGCAAATAAAAATTAACTTATCCCAAAAGGTAATTTAAATTTTTAACGGCAGGTTTAATTTACAAGTTGAAGATTTTCAAGATAGTTTTTTACTTCTTCAAATGGTTCCAATGCTCTTGGTATAGCACCGTGCATATAACTAATCAACACACCATAATTTACCATCGGAATATCGATCAGCTTTGCCTGGTTTATACGAACTAGCATCTGCTTTCTTGTGAGCATACATGCTCCACAATGGATAATTAATTTAAACTCAGAAAGATCATCAGGAAAATCCTGTCCATGAGCATGAGTAATTTGCAAATCTTTTGACGTGTGCAGCTTAAGCCATCTTGGAATTTTTACTGTGCCGATATCATCTTCCCGTGCATGATGCGAACAAGCTTCTGAGATTAATATTTTATCTCCGTTTTGAAGTTTTTCAACTCGTTCAAGTCCTTTAATAAAGACTGGCAGTTCTCCTTTTAATCTTGCCATCAATATTGAAAAAGTTGTAACCGGCACATCTTGCGGAAGATCTGCAATCACACGCATAATTGCCTGGCTGTCTGTAACTACAAGATCGGGCAATAACTTTAAACTATTTAATGCTGACTGGAGCTCTTTGTCTTTTACGACAACAACAATTGTATCCTCATCGAGTGCTTCACGAATAGTTTGAACCTGGGGCATTATCAGTCTTCCTTTAGGTGCTCCAAGATCGATTGGAACAACAAGAACTATAACGTCCCCCTGGCCAACTAGATCTCCAATTAATGGTTTTTCATCTGCAACAGGCAGAGAACGTATAAGTTTCTTTTTAAATATTTCTATTCCGACTTTTTCTTTGCATGACACTTCAAAATGAAACGCGTTAAGTTTCCTGATATCACCAAGCAGTTCCGGGTTAACACCGAATTCAATTTTATTAACAACAACAAGGTAGGGCATATTAATTTTTTTAAGATGCTCGAATAATTCAATTTCTTCTTTGGATAATTTGCAGCAGGCATCAAGGACAATGATTGCAAAATCTGCAAACGAAAGAATACGCATTGTCTGGCTGATTCTCTTTGAGCCAAGGTCCCCCTTATCATCAATTCCGGCAGTATCAATAATTACAACCGGACCAAATGGTAAAAGTTCAATTGATTTTTTAACCGGGTCTGTTGTTGTGCCGGGGACATCGCTAACAATTGAAAGCTGCTGCCCGACAAGTGCGTTTATTAAAGACGACTTGCCCACATTACGTCTGCCCACAATTGCAATATGCAGGCGTTCCGATTTAGACGTGCTGTTCAACTTGTATCCCCATTCTATCTGATAAAAGATCAAACAACTGATCTTCAGTTAAAATATTTTTCTGTTTTAACAACTCAACAAACGAAATTTTATTTTCCCCGGCTTCCGTGACTAAATCAGATATTTTTTCGTAACCATATTCGTGAATCAGGAAAGCAGCGACCGCCGATGAATTAATTAGATTTGAATTACACTTTTCTTTGTTAGAAATAATTCCGTTTATACAATTTTCTGAAAAAGTTATTACTGCTTTTTTAAGCATCTCAATTGATTTTAAAAACAAGTGTGCAATCATCGGTGAAAAGGAATTCAGCTCCAGATTTCCTGCGGAAATAAGATTAGAAATAATTACATCATTGCCTTTTACTAATTCTCCAACCTGTATTACATATTCAGGAATGACAGGATTAACTTTTCCCGGCATTATGCTCGAACCAGCCTGGAGTTTTGGTAATTTTATTTCTCCAATACCACCATCAGGTCCGCTGGAGAGAAAGCGAATATCATTCGCAATTTTAATTAATGAAGTCGCGCCAGCCTTTATAATTCCATGAACTTCAACAAATACATCAAGGTTTTGAGTTGCATCGATTAAGTCTTCAGCTTTGGCAATTGGCAAACTGGTAACTTTTTTAAGTTCGTTAACAACCTGCAGAACATATTTTTTTTCTGCATTAATTGAATTGCCGATAGCAGTTCCACCAAGGTTTACTGAACGAAGTCTTTCTTGAATGTTATATAATCTCCACCTGTCCCGTGCAATTGCCTGGGCCCATGCACCAAATTCCTGTCCGAGTGAAATCGGAACTGCATCCTGAAGCTGTGTTCTGCCAAGCTTAATTATGTTGCTGAATTCTTTTTCCTTGTCCTGCAGAGTTCTTTGTAATGAAGCAAAGGCCTCTTCTAATCCTTTTATCTGATTAAGTGAAGCGATTTTAAGTGCAGTAATAAAAGTATCATTTGTTGATTGAGAAAGATTTACATCATCAACAGGATGAATAAAATCGTAATCTCCAAAATTCTTCCCGGCAAGTTTTAATGCTGTGTTAGCGATTACTTCATTTACATTCATATTAAGAGAAGTGCCGGCACCGCCCTGGTATGGATCAACAACAATTTTACTATAGATTGTTTCTGCACCGTCATTAATAAAACTGTCACATTCGCTTAATAAATTATCTATTGCTGAAATGATATATTCATATTTAAACAAATCCAAAAGTTCTGTTATTCGATTTGTTTCTGTCGCAGCAAGCTTAACTTGTAAATATGCCCTCACAAGGTTAATGTTAACCTTCTCACCAGACGATGGAAAGTTATTCATTGAGCGGTATGAGTGGATCCCGAAACAAGCATCTACGGGTATTTCAACTCTTCCTATGGTATCTTTTTCAATTCGCATAATTTTACCTTAAATGATTTTGACAAAAAGTGTTCCGTAAGATCATAATTTTTTCTTTCCTTCAGTATTTTCAAAAAAGGATATGTTTATTTCTTTACAATTAACAAGTAATCATCATTAGTAATAATTCTATTCTCTTTATTAAGAATTAAATACGTGGCAATTACGATTAAAAGTTCAATTCAGTTTATTATTGATGGTATAACAATTGAAATTTTAATGTGTCGAAGTAAAATATTAACCTAACCGAGTTATTATTCAAACGGAGAACTTATGGAATTTATTGATGAGAGATTTATAAATGCTTTACTCAATGATGATTCATTGTACAATGAAGATCTTCAGAAAGATATTATCAAAAAGGCTTCTGAAGCAAAAGGTCTATCGCTGAAAGAAAGTGCAGCACTGCTTAACATTTCTTCACCGGAAATTTATGATGAACTTTTTCACACAGCAAAACGTGTAAAAGAAAAAATTTATGGCAACCGGTTGGTTTTGTTCGCACCGCTTTATGTTACCAATCTTTGCATTAATAACTGTACTTATTGCGCATTCAGGAAAGATAACAAAGAACTGAAACGACGAACTTTAACTCTTGATGAAATTGAGGAAGAAGCAAGATACCTGGTTTTGTCAGGGCAGAAAAGAATTCTTTTAGTTGCCGGTGAACATCCGAAAAAATCCAATGTTGAGTTTATTGGTGAAGCAATTCAAAGAGTGTACAGCGTTAACCTGAATGGAAATAATATCAGGCGACTGAATGTAAACACTGCGCCGTTAAGTCTTGACCAGTTTAAAGAGTTAAAATCTTTTGGAATTGGAACTTACCAGTGCTTCCAGGAAACATATCATTTCAACACGTATATGGAGATGCATCCATCGGGACCGAAAAGAGATTTTGCCTGGAGATTGTTTGCAATGGACAGAGCATTGCAGGCTGGAATTGATGATGTCGGAATTGGAGCATTATTCGGATTAACAAATCACAAGTTTGAAACACTTGCATTGCTGATGCATGCTCACGATCTTGATTTTAAATATGGAATCGGGCCACATACAATTTCAATTCCAAGATTAGAACCTGCATTGAATGCACCTTCCGCATTGAATCCACCTTTTGCAGTTGATGATCTTTCGTTTAAAAAGTTAGTTGCTATAATAAGATTATCAGTTCCATACACAGGAATAATTTTATCCACAAGAGAAAGGGCTGAATTAAGAAGAGAAGTTTTTGAAGTTGGTGTATCACAAATAAGTGCAGGCAGCAGAACTTCACCGGGTGCTTATAAAGAATCACAGGAAAGTCTTGATGAACATGATCTTGAACAATTTCAGCTTGGCGACCACCGCAACCTTGATGAAGTTGTCAGAGACATTACATCACTCGGTTATATGCCGAGCTTCTGCACAGCCTGTTACCGTTCGCAAAGAACCGGCGACAGGTTTATGGAACTTGCAAAAACCGGGAACATCGGGAAAATTTGTGTTCCGAACGCTGTTGCGACTTTCAGAGAATATTTGAATGACTTTGCTTCAAGTGAAACGAAAAAAATAGCAGAAGATTTTTTGAAAAAGGAAATTGAAAAAATAGATGGTGTAACAAGAAAGAAAGTTGATCAGATGGTTGAAAAAGTTAACGCAGGAGAAAGAGATGTTTATTTATAAAAAAGAAAGTCCCTCTTTAAGGGATTGCCAACAATGTTAGAAAGTGTCATTTCGAGGGAGTCCTCGACCGAGAAATCTTTTTAATACGCAAGATTTCTCTCCCGCAGGAGCGGGATCGAAATGACAATGGAAGAAAAAATGAATAGCCAAAAATTGGATTCGGTTTTAACCAAAGATAATTTTTCAAAAGAAGATATAGTTTTTCTTCTTTCGCTTTCAGATGAAGAAGAAATCAAGAAACTATTATTAAAGGCTAATGAGGTTAGAAACGAATTTTGCGGCAATGAAGTTCACCTGCGTGGAATAATTGAAATTTCAAACAACTGTGAACAGGATTGTCTTTACTGCGGATTGCGGATTTCAAATTTCGAATTGCACAGATACCGGATGAGCAAAAAGGAAATCCTGAAAACTGTCGGGCAAATAGCAAATGCCGGAATTAAAACTATTGTGCTTCAATCAGGTGAAGACTTTGAATACGAATGTGATTTTATTTCCGATCTTATAAAAACAATAAAAAACAACTTTGAAGTCGCAATAACTTTAAGTTTTGGTGAACGCGGATTTTTTGAATACGATGAATGGCTTAAGGCAGGTGCTGATAGATATCTTTTAAAACACGAAACCGCAAATAATATTTTATACTACAAGCTTCATAACAAGCAAAAGCTGGAAGAAAGACTTTTACATCTCCGGTATCTAAAAGCAATCGGTTTTCAGACCGGAAGCGGAAATATAATTGGTCTCCCGGGACAAACAATGGAAGATATTGCAGATGACATTTTATTATGCGAAGAACTCGATTGCGATATGGCTTCTTTCAGTCCTTTTATTACATCTGAGCAGACTCCTTTTAGAAATCTTGAAAGTGCAGATTTAAACCTGGCCTTAAAAACAATGGCAGTAGCACGGATAGTTTTAAAAGATGTACATATCCCGGCAACCACAGCACTAAGCACTCTTAATAAAAACGGAAGAAAGCTTGGGCTTGACGCCGGGACAAATGTTATTATGCCGAATTTCACTCCTGAATTTTATCGTAAGCATTACCTCATTTATAACAAGAAGGGTATTTCTGAGAATGACGCAGGTTTTACATTAGTTGAGATCAAAAATGTTGTTTCTTCTTCTGGTCTTAAGATTTCTGATAGTTTTGGTCATTCATTAAAGCATAAGCCGGAAGAAGTAAAAGTAATGTAATTGTAAACTAAACTTGCTTTAGGTAACGAAGGGAATATGTAAGTGTTCCCTTTTTTGTTGAATTCTTTAATAATATTGGGGAAGTTTGTGGTAAATAAACCGTGGATTTCAATCCTTACAATAATAGTTAACCGTTAAATTAAAGTGAAGTATATAATTCTATTCATCTTTTTCTTTTTGGGTTTACTGTCGAACCTATTTTCACAAAACATCGAAAGAGAATTAGGAAAATTATACTCTGAAAAAAATTATGATTTGGTTCTTCATAAAGCAGATTCTCTTCTTCAAATAAATCCTGATCAATCTACTCCGAATTTAATAAAAGGACGTGTTTTAGTTGATTTAGGAAAATATGATGAAGGTAAACCATTTATTGAAAAAGCAATTCAATTTGACAAACAAAACTCATGGAGGAAAGCCTGGGGATTGGCATATTTAGGTATAATAGAATTTATTAGTGATCATAGAGAAAAAACCAAAGAGGATTTTGAAAATTGTCTTTCGATGAATGCAACCAGAAATGTAAACAATGTTTCAAAAAACTTTTTAAACCTATTTGGACTTAATAATTTTTATAAAGATTGGAAGGTAATTCAAACAGATAATTTTATTTTTCATTTTCCTCCGAATACAGTAGTTGCAAATTTAAATTCGTTTATAAATTCAAGGCAACGCGCCTTCAATGAAATAAATAATTTCTTTAATTCAACTATTCCTAAAAAGATTGATTTTTTTGTTTGGAACACAAATGAAGATGCGGGGGAATTGGGTCTTTCTCAACTTGGATTTTCAAGACCAGAGTTTTATATAATTCATTCAAGATACAACCAAACACCTGGTCACGAAATAACACATATAATTTCAAACCATTATTCAAAACCGGTTAACGCATCAAGATTTATAAATGAAGGAATTGCAGTTGCTTTCGATCAAACTAAAACGAACAAACTAAAAGAAGCAATAAAGCAAAGAGATAAAGAAAATTATACTAAGGATATATCAATCGTAGAAGCGTGGAATAACCCTGAAGAATATCCGGAGTGGGTGTACTATCCTTTAGCCGGTGAATTAATTCAGAGACTAATAAAACAGGGTGGAAAAGAAAAATTTCTTAAATTGGTTAAAGATCAAAGTTATGAATCAGCCAAAAGTATTTATGGAAAAGATTTAGAATTAGTTGTCAGGGGATTGGAAAAAGAGATAAATTAAAATGTTAAAACCAGAGTCACAAATTAAGTGTGCTTTTATTCTTAAGATATTCTTGTTGATTATTCCGTTTTAACATTTTTGTTCTATTTTAATTTAATTTTTTTTACAGGTATTCGCATTCTAAGCAAATTTGCTAGCAGTAGCTTAAGAAAAGATTCAAACATTTTTTATAATATTACTTTTGTTACTGAAAAGATATGACAGATTTTAGAAATCTGTCATATCTATATAACAACTCATTTTGCCGTTCGCATATACTTCAAAGCAAGAACACTCATCGCTATTATTAAAAGTGCATCTGCAGCATGAGTTAAGATCGGATCTCCCGGTACACGGCCGACAGGAAAACAAATACCTGCAACAGAAAGCAAAACACCAAGCCAGACCGGGATTACTTTATATCTCATTAGCCCTATTCCGAAAATTATAAGCGAAATGGGAAACCATAATCCCATCGCAGCCGAAACTAAAAAACTGCTGGTTTGCATATTACTTCCGGTGAACCATAAAAGATTTTGATCTACCCCGGCTTCCAAAAGTCTTGTACGAAACATTGCAGCAATCACAAAATTACTTCCACCCATACAGCCAATAATTCCCAGGCAAGCTACGATTAGCGCAAAGCGAGGTGCACGCTGCCAGAGCAGCCAAGCCATTCCCAATATCGAACCGATCCATATTGTCAGGCTATACGTATTAAGCACACCACCATAAGAGGGATAAGTTTTTAATTCACCCAAATCAAAACTTGCAATCCCTGTAAGAACCGGGGCAAGAATACAGCAAACAGTAAAGAATCCAGCAAGAAGCCGGTTCTTTGAAACTGCTTGTTCACCCGTTAAATTAACAGATTGTAGCCCCTGAGAGTTCTTTATATCTCCAACTGCTTCCATAATTTTTCCTGATTTTGTTAATAATGTTTTCCAGATTAAGTGCTATAATAAATCAGTTAAAACAGGATAAATTGTATCAACCGGACATTACTTGAAAATTTATTAGTAGATAAGATTTATTTAGAATGGAGATAAATTCAGGCAGAAAAAATATGACCAGGAACACCGCTAAAAGCATTACGGTATTCTTTAGGAGTCATCCCTGCTATTTCTTTAAAATCATTACAGAAATGTGCCTGGTCTGTATAATGCGACAGGTGAGCAATTTCAGTTAATGTTGATTTGCCGGGAATGAAATGAATTGATTTTATGAACCTGCTTAAACGCAAATAGCTGGCAGGGCTCACACCAACATGTTGAGTAAAAAGTCGCCTGAGATGTCTTTCGGATATTTCAAGTGAGCGGGCAATTTCTCTAACTTTAGATTCGGCAGGAATTTCCCTCAGCTTAGTACAAACATAATTGATAAGCTTATGTTTGGATTGTGGTTTAAGTAAAGAATACAGCCAATTAATAAGCAACTTACATCTCTCTGAAAAATCCAGAGTGAAATAAAGTTTTTCATGAATTACATCTGCGCCGGGAAAGATTTGCTTTGCATCCACAGGCAGACCCGCTAATTCATTTGAAGGTAAAGGTAAAAATGCAGAGCAGGTTTCCATCTTAAGCGTTACTCCGAAAAGTGAATAATGATTTTCAGGATGTGTCTGGAAAGCGTTTGTTTTTAGTCCATATAAAAAGCAAGTATCCAAATTGATTGGCTTTCCCGTATTCAGATTCTGAATTAACTTATGCGGCTTATCTAAGCAAAAAATTATATCCAGATTACCTTTAGGTAAGATTGTTTCCTTCTGAATTGTTCCTTTATCATGTACGCTCCAGATTGAATCTACATAAGGCTGCAACGGATGGCCTGGTGGCGGAACAAAGCGGTTTAGTTTCGGTAAAATCCCCTTACTGATTTTACTTTCAGAATTTCTCACTTTGTTAATTACTCTTTTATAAATAAATTTTTAATTCTAATTTGACTTTAGTTTTCTGACAGTGGATTTTGAAGAATATAACCGGATAATAGTAGAGTTTTAATACAAAATATAGAAAACTGATTGCTCAGTCAAGAAAATCCTGAATATATTTTATAAACTGTAAACAAACCCGGTTTTATTTTAAAAGAATCATTTTTTTAGTTTTCACAAAATCTCCTGCCTTTAACGTATAAAAATATATTCCGCTTGGTAGATTTGAAGCGTTAAACTCAACTACAAAACTGCCAACTGGTTTTTCTTCATTAACGAGAGTTGCAACTTCTCTTCCTAAAATATCATAAACCTTAAGTGATACAAGTTCAGACCTGGAAACTTGATATTTCATTTTTGTAGCTGGATTAAATGGATTTGGATAATTTTGTGATAAATAAAAATCTTCTGCTATTTGATTCCCTCCAGCATCATTAACAGTGTCCCTGTATTCGTAAGCACCGATATCAGGTTGTGAATCCCGTGTATTCCCGGTTATATCTAATTCAGAATAATATATTGATGAACCTGTGTTTACGGCAGGAGAATTTTCAGATAGTGATAAATCATAAACCGAATCTTCTATTGAAGTAAACAAGGGATCTTCTAAAAATGAATGCTGATCAAACCCGGTTGCAGATTGCCAGTCTTCCAATGTGCCTGTGTTTTTTTCCCACTTTGCATTTGTACTGTTTGGAAAATAAGCGAGGTTATTATCAAATGCTTCAAAATCTGAAGCATCAAGACTGGTTGTATTAAATGCTGAAAAGTTTGAATTGGTCCCTGTGTTTACCACAATATTATTTACAACAACATGACTCGATCCTTCGGTAGAGACTTTTACCCCTGTAGAAGAATTTGCCGCGTTATTCATAAATACTGTGTTGTTCTGTACTGTTATATTACTGTCGGGTGTATCATCCGAACTTCGTGTTCTGTCAGGTACCGCAATTCCTATTGTACCAAAATCCGACTGTTCCTGGATAATAACATTATTTTCAATCACACAATCCGGGCACGAAGTTGTTCCAATTGCTACATTGCCAACATTCATAACAACATTTCCTCTTATAATTGAGCCGCGGAAATCTTCTGCAGATGAATAACCGGGATCAACAGCAATACCCCAGCAACCGCCACCGGCAGCTCCAAAATCCTCGTGAACTGTATTGTATTCAATAACCAATCCTGACATAATACCATGAATTACCATCGACACCCCTTTGCATTCGCCGTCTATCACTGCTGATTTATAAAGATCGTTGTTCCGGATGGTAACATTTTCGCTGTTGCTTACATATATATTATGATTGAAAACAGCCTGCCCATAACCATTATTTTCAAATTCATTATTTTCTATAAGAATATCTTTTCCGCCGCCAAGCCAGCCCTGACCGGGACAGTTGGTTATCCTGGAATTTCTTAATGTAATGCTGTCATTCCTCCCGTTGCTTCCGGGATTTGGCGTATTGGAACCTCCACAATGTACCCCAATACTGAAACTGTCAATCTCAATATTATCCATCAGCAAGTCATCAACATCGTTGTATAGAAAAATCGCCCATCCATTATTATTGCCTTTCAGAACCAGGTTTTTTAAAATATATCCTTCATCGTGGTCAGCGTTTCCACCATCTTCGAACCGGAATATTCCATCGTCCGGATTTTTTAGTATAGGACGACCTTCATCTCCGGAGGTCCACGGAGGAGTATAATCACCAATTGTAATCGGGTTAGAGCCGGAACTATTATAATTAACCCATCTGGCTGAAGATGCATTAAACGATCCTCCGCGTGCAAAAAGAACTTTATCGCCTGCCTGTATTGAACCGAATTGTGACTGGGCTTTTTGATATGTCTGCCACGGAGTACCAGGATTGGTACCATTATTATTATCATCTCCGGCAATACAGTTTGAATCTGCACCTTCCTGGCAATCGCAGATATAATATGTAGTTGAAGTCTGTGCGAATAAACCTGAAGAATAAAAAAGAACTAAAATAAATATCCGGATCAGAATAAATTTAAATTTCATTTTGTCCTTACTCCTGCATATTACTTGATTAATAACATTTTCTTTGTTTCAATAAAACCGGCATCAGTTTTCCCCGTAGGGGTCCTTGCGGACAATTGATAAAAATAAATTCCGCTTGACAAACCTTCCGCATTAAATTGAACTTCATAGCTGCCTGCTGGATTTTCTTCGTTAACGAGTGTTGCAACTTCATTACCGAGAATATCATAAACCTTCAACGAAACAAATTGCCCGCTGCCTATTGCATACTGCAAACTGGTTACCGGGTTAAAAGGGTTTGGATGATTTTGATATAACTGAAAATTATTATTTACAATTTCATCGCTCTTTACTTCTGTTATTCCATCCCAGCCGGCAAGTGAAGCCCAGAGATACCAGGCTGCGTAGGCTTTTAAATTTCCATTTAAAGCCTGGGTATGAGCGGGTGAACAATTGAACCAATCCACATTTTCTGTATGTGAATTCTGCCAGTTGATTGCCCAGTTCTCATCCAGTGTACCATTGTTATCACTGTCGTAATCGCAATTGTCATTTGCATACTTATCAAGATAATAAAGACCGTCAGGATCGTAAGATTCAATATCGTTAAAGTCATATAAAATTTTATTGTTGTTCCCGCAGTACTCTCTTATCTGTTCATTTCTTATTAATGAAGATTTCCTTCCTCTCCTGTTCCGTCTAAATGCCCCGTCATATAAACAAACTTAACTGATGGAAAAGAATCTTCAAGTGCAGTCATCAGATCAAGATAGGGTTCAATATCAGTTGAATCTGCAGAGCTGACTTGTCCGCACCAGCTCCAGATAATTACATTTACGTCTGCATTTTCAGGATCGTTAAGAAATTCACTTGTTGCAGTTACCCATGCTGTTCTGTCAGGACTGCCAAGATCATCTGCACCATAACTACTCATTGCATAATCATGTAAATCAAGAGCTCCGTTGTTTCCACCATTGTTAAATGAACGCAAACAATATGCCTTCAATTAGTTACCTATTAAACATTATTGCTGGTCAATCAGGTTGGATATTAGAGACTATTTTCCCAAATAATAAATGATCTGTTTTTCGCTGAATATTTGGTAATAATTGATTAGCAAAACTAATTGGTAAAAATAACCTGTTAAATTGTGGCAAAGTGATGGATTAATTTTGATTTATTTCCCTTCATATTTCTTCTTTAATTCTTTCATTCCTTTCGGATCGCCAATTATAGTTAAACGATCTCCTTCCTCAAGTACGCTGCTTCCTTTTGGAATTAATGTCTGTCCGTTTCTTCTAATCATTGCTACAAGACAATCTTCGGGAAAGTTTGCTCCTTTTAGTGCTTTACCAATTAATCCTGAACCAGATGAATTTCTTTCAATTATTAATGACAAGCATCGGTCTTCATGCAGCAACGCTTCTTTTATTTCCTGTTCGTCTTTTGCATTCATCCATTCCTCATCAAAACTATCTTCATCAACCCGACCGGCAATTTGTGCTAATATCCGGAGGTGTTGTGTTGGATTATTCTCAGGACTTACTAAAAAGAAAACTGCTTTAACATCAGTTTCTTCATCTTCAAAATCTATTAATGGATTTTTAAATTTTATATGCACACCACTTTTGCCTCTGACTATTACCATCTCAGCTTGCTGCAAACCTTTCAAACGTAAATGAGGCAATGCAATACCATGAGTAACTGGAGTAGCTCCCATTCGTGTTCCTTCAAGAAACTGTTTTTCAATTTCACCTGAAGATTTTGCAGCATATTGTGAAATCCACGCGGAAGCAGTTTTAACTACATCCTCAAACTCTGATTTTTCTTCAAAATCAATTACGAAGCTGCGTGTAACAATTTCATCGAAGGGATCTGTTTCACGTAAACCTTTTTCTTTGAGTATTCCCCGAAGCTCACTATCAAGACCGTGGTATCGTTGTCTGCCAAGTCTTTCAAAAATATGATAGATAGCGCCGTTTCTAACCACTTTATCTTTCGCATAAAACCAATACCAGGTAAAACTTATCAGTATTAATCCAAGTGAAAATAAAATAGGAAGCCAGCCCATTTCTATTATCAGCCAGAAGGCAGTAACAATTCCGAATATCTGCATCCATGGATAAAGAGGAGATTTAAAACCGGGATCGTATGATTCTATCCTGCTTTCCCGCATTATAATTACAGCAAGACATATAAAAGCAAAAACCAGTAATTGAAAAGCACTTGCAAGCTTGGCGATTTTAATTGGATCAAGGAGAAGAAGCATCACAATGATTAAAAAAACTGTGATAACAATAGATAAAACCGGTGAGCTTTTTTGATTAATCTTTCCAAAAAATCTTGGCAAAATATGATCACGGCTCATTGCAAGCGGATAACGGGATGCACTCATAGTTCCAACGTTTGCAACTGAAATAAAGGAAAGAAGTGCGGCAACAGATAAAAGAATGAATCCAACTTCACCAAACAATATTTCTCCTGCTGTTGCAACCGGGGTAAAGTTTCCAATTAATTTTTCCGGAGGAACAACTCCGCTTAAAATAAAAGTGCCTACAGTATAAATAATTATTATAACAATAAACGAAAAGAAAACTCCCCAGGGAAGATTTTTTTCTGGATTTTTAATTTCTTCGGAAACACTGGCTACTTTCGTAATACCTATGTAGCTCATATAAACAAGCCCGGCAGTGGATAAGATATTCTGAAAATCAGCATCCTGAAAATTGTTAAAGTAAGACATATTCACTTTTGGAATCCCACCGGCTATAAAAAGGATTAAAAGTGTTAAAAGAATAAATACCAGGATTATCTGAAGCTTGCTTGTTTTTTTAATTCCATAAATGTTCAGTGCTCCAAGTAATATTGCAACAATTATTGCAATTGGAACAATTGAAAGGCTTTCAAAGAAAAGCGATAAATAAGCGCCCATTCCAATTAGAGCAAAAGTGCTTTTCAACATCAAAGTCAGCCAAATCCCAATTCCACCGATTGTGCCAAATACCGGACCAAGAGATCTATCCAAAAAATAGTACACACCGCCTGACCGCGGCATTGCTGTTGCCAGTTCAACCTTGCTGACCATTGCAGGCACAAGTGGAATTGCAGCAATAAAATATGCAAGAAACATCATCGAACCGGCTTCTTCAGAAGCTATTCCGGGAAGAAGGAAAAAACCACCACTTAAAGTTGCACCGGTTGCAATAGCAAAAACATCAAACAGGCTGAGGTCCTTCTTCAGTTTTTTGAATTTATTTGCAAGCATATTTTTATTAATTATTTACTTAGAATATAATACAATCATTCATCAGAATCTCACTTTCTGGGATGAGGATAGATAACATTTCTAACCTATTTTTTAACAAAAGTGAAATTAAATTCCAGGCCTTTCGGGTTTAAAACTCTGAAGACATTTCAGAAGCTGTTGGCTGGTATTTTCTTATAATTAAAATATCCGGGTCAGTTTTGGCGAAATTCTCTTCGATTCTTATGCGTTATATTTTTTAATCTAATAGTTACAAAATTCGCAAAAAACTAAAGATAATGTTATTATTGAAAAATGAGTTTACAAGTTTCAGTCAATTCTGACTTGCAGTTCCGACAATGTTGGATATTTTTTTATAGGAAATACAAACCAACTAAAATACTAATTTGGTCGATAATTCGGAAAGAAGTATAAACATATCCGTCAATGATTCGAGTATTGTTTAGTGCAAAACTCCAGTCTAATTTTGAATTGTACAAAAGATATGTTTCACATTTTAGAGGTATATATTGAAATCAATCACAATTATGTTAAGCGTACTTGTGTTGGTTGGGTTAGTCGGGTTCACAGTAATAGAAAAAAATAATAATACAAATGAAACTCCTAAGCTTGTCGAGGAATTTGTCCCAAATATTGTAACACAAAAGGTTGTGAATTCCTCGGTTGTTACATATTCCGAACGTGGAACTATGAAAGCATCATGGTATGGTCCGAAATTCCACGGTAAAAAAACTGCAAATGGCGAGGTATATGATCAAATGGCTTTTACAGCCGCTCATAAATCATTGCCATTCGGCACTTTATTAAAATTAACTAATTCCAGGAACGGAAAATCTGTAGTTGTCAGGATAAATGACCGTGGTCCTTACATTCCGGGCAGACAGCTTGACCTTTCAAAAGGTGCGGCTATTGAACTTGGAGTTATGCAAAATGGTGTTTCAAAACTGAAAGTTGAAGAAATAACACTGGATGGAATTGATAATCCATTGGTTCTTGTAAACTAAATCAATTCATATTTATCAAAAGACCCGGCACCCCAGCCGGGTTTTTTATTGCCTGGTCAAAATCTTTTCTTTTCTATGATTTTCATAAATTTAGATTCAGATTTTTAAACTATTCTTTTTCAAATATGAAATTAAATATAGGCTGTGGAAAAGACATCAAAGAAGGTTATGTAAACCTTGATATTGTAGATTACGGTGGGAACCAGATTCACGATCTAAACTCATTTCCCTACCCTTTTGAAGAAAATACATTTGATGAAATTTTTGCTTCGCACATTTTAGAACACCTTAACAATTTTCACGACTACATTTCTGAAATTTATCGCCTTCTGAAACCGAATGGTATATTGATTGTTTATGCACCATTTTTTCTGAACACAAAATACTTTGGAGAACCCGACCACAAAATTCCCTTTTCCATAAGAACTTTTGATAACTATGAATATATCGGAAACCGGAAATTAAAGTTTTATGAAAAATGGAAATTAAACCACCGGACAAATTATGAAGGGAAAGCTCAGTTTGAAGTAATTGAAAAGAAGTTTATTACATCTCACTTTAAGCTCCTAAAATGGATGGATTTTTTTGTAAACCTTGAACCCGTAATGTATGAAAGATTTTTTGCCGGAATTTTTTCACCGGAAGAGGTCTACTTTAAATTGAAAGCTATAAAGTAGAAATTTCTTTTTCTTTCCTAATTGCATCAATTATTAAGAAAAGCCAGCCTAGTAAAAAACTTACTCCACCAAATGGAGTTATCATTGCTAGAAATCTAAGTTGAAAAACAGAATAAAAATAAAGTGAAAATGAGAATAAAATAATTCCGGCAAAGAAGAAAATATTTGATTTCCGAAATCTTTTGTAATTGGATAAAGAAATGGCTGTAATTACAACTGTGTGAATAAGATGATAAAAACTCCCTGTTCTGAAAGTTTCCATCTGTTCAAAATTGAAATGATCTTTTAATGTGTGTGCACCGAATGCACCAATTGCAACCCCGAGGAATCCAAGAATTCCGGAAATAATTATCCAGGATTTAGAACTTTTCATAATAGTACCTTTATGACTTCAAATTTCATTGATTAGTTAAAACTAAATTTACTAAATTTGAATTTCATCAATCAAAAAAAATAAAATATGAAATCCTTGCAAAAACTTATTCTTCCTGCATTGTTTCTTTTAGTTGGACTTGTTATTTATTTCCTTTATTTCGCGCCAAAAGATGAGCTAGGCTCATTCTCTGATTTTGATCCTAACAACAATGCTGTTAAAGAAATACGCGTAATGTTAGTTTCAGACAAAGGAATTAACAAGGATGGAAACGGAGGAGCTACATTTTTTGTAACTGATAAGAATGATCAGACAATGCAAGTAAATGCTAATGAAGTTCCCCCCGGAATTGAATCAGCTACAAAGTTGATACTTAAAGGACATCTTAGTGGTACAAACGCTTTCCATGCTCATGAAGTTGAGATTGAATAACTGTAATGAAAAACTATCAGCTTGTTTCTAATTACAAACCTTCCGGCGATCAGCCCAAAGCAATCGTTGAATTGCTTGAGGGACTAAAAAACAGAGAAAAGTTTCAGACATTGCTCGGTGTAACCGGAAGTGGAAAAACATTTACAATCTCAAATGTGATAGAACAGGTAAACAAACCTGTTTTAATCATTTCGCACAATAAAACTCTTGCAGCACAGCTTTATTCAGAATTTAAAGGATTTTTTCCGAACAATGCTGTAGAATTTTTTATCAGTTATTATGATTACTATCAGCCTGAAGCCTATGTGGTCTCAAGCGATGTTTATATCGAAAAAGATTTTTCAATAAATGAAGAAATTGACAGACTCCGATTAAAAGCAACGACATCATTAATAGAAGGAAGGAAAGATGTAATTGTTGTTGCAAGTGTTAGCTGCATTTATGGAATTGGTGCACCACAGGAGTATGCTGACCAGATTATATTTGTCCGTAAAGGCGAAAAAGTTAATCGTAAAAAATTAATGCGGGATCTGATTGATATTCATTTTGTAAGAAATGATTCTGATTTCACACGAGGAACTTTTCGTGCCCGAGGTGACGTGGTAGAGGTAATTCCCGCATACCAGTATGAAGAAGCTATCCGGATAGAATTTTGGGATGATGAAATTGAACGGCTTTCAATAATTGATTCCACAACCGGAGAGGTTAAACATGAAATCGAATCTTCACCAATTTATCCCGCAAAATATTTTGTAACTGACCGCGATAAACTTCAAAAAGCCATCTATAACATTGAAAAGGAACTTGAAGAAAGATTAAAATATTTCCGTGATAGTGAGAAATATCTTGAAGCACAAAGAATTGAGCAGCGGACAAGATTCGATATAGAAATGATGAAAGAAATTGGTTACTGTTCCGGGATAGAAAACTATTCGCGTCATATGGATGGAAGGGAACCGGGAACAAGACCTTACACTTTGTTCGATTATTTTCCCGATGATTTTTTATTAATAATTGATGAGTCTCACGTTACATTTCCACAGCTTCGTGCAATGTACAACGGAGACAAAAAAAGAAAGGAAACCCTGGTTGAATATGGATTCAGACTTCCATCTGCTCTCGACAATCGACCTATGAAATTTGAAGAATTTGAGAAAAAACTAAACCAGGTAATTTGTGTCAGTGCTACTCCGGGAGATTATGAGCTAGAGAAATCTGGTGGAGTATTTGTTGAACAGATAATTAGGCCCACAGGACTTCTTGATCCTGAAATACAGGTACGCCCGATAAAAGGACAGATTGATGATCTCATTAATGAAATCAGGATTAGAGTTGAAAAGAAAGAACGTACACTTGTAACAACTTTAACTAAAAAAATGGCGGAGGATCTTTCAGATTATCTTGATAAAATCGGTATCAAAGTCCGATACATCCACAGCGATATTGATTCACTTGAACGTGTTGAAATTCTCCGTGATCTCAGGCTTGGTGATTTTGATGTGCTCGTTGGTGTGAATCTACTTAGAGAAGGTCTCGATCTTCCTGAAGTTTCTCTTGTTGCAATTATTGATGCTGATAAGGAAGGCTTCCTGCGAAGCGAAAGATCACTTATGCAAACCGCGGGAAGAACGGCAAGAAATGTAAACGGGCTGGTAATAATGTATGCCGATGTTATTACAAACTCAATGCGGAAAACAATTGTAGAAACAACTCGCAGAAGGAAGCTCCAGGCAGAATACAATAAGAAACATAATATCGCTCCAACTACTATTTATAAAACTATGGAAGAGATTCTTTCTTCAACTTCAATTGCTGATGTAAGAAAGAAAGAAGAAAAACAGGATTATGGATTTGCTAAAGTTGCTGAACCTGTTTTAAAATATATGAATAATGATCAGAAGAAAGATTTGATAGAACAGCTAATGGAAGAAATGCAGAAAGCAGCAAAAGACCTTGAATTTGAGAGAGCTGCTTTTTTGCGGGATGAAGTAAACAGGTTGAAGAAGATGGTTAATTGATCTTTTCAGTAAACTACTTTCTCAAGATATAAACCCGCAGGTGGTGCAGTAAACTTTTTCGGAACATCTGATTTTTGAGTTAAGAATTTTTCTACATCTTTATTTGTCAAATTTCCCCTTCCAATTTCAACCAGCACACCAATAATTCTTCTAACCATTTTCCATAAAAAATGTGAACCTGTAATCCTAATTAGGACCAAATTATCTTCCTCAAAAAGCTCCACATTTTCTATTAAAACTTTTGTTGACCTGCCTTGCCGATAGGCAGGTTTTTCTTCTGGATCACTATCAGAAAATGAGCAGAAGTCGTTCATTCCTACAAACAATTTACAAGCATTTTTCATTTTGGAAACATCAAGTTCGTCTTTTATCCACCAAACATAATTCTTTCCGAATGCGTTTCTTCGTTTTGATATTTTATACAAATAAGTTCGCTTCTTTGCATCATGTCGTGCATGAAAATTTTTTGAAATATTTTGAACTTCGAGAATATTTATATCATGCGGCAAAAGATCATTAAATTTCAATTTGATCAATTTGACGGGTAATTCAGTCAAAACTTCTAGATGGGCAACCTGGCAAAGCGCATGAACACCGCTGTCGGTTCTTCCGGAACCCTGAATCTCAAATCTGACTTTTCCAAAAATATTATTTGCTGCTTTATACAATTCGCCCTGGATAGTTCTTGCATCAGGCTGTCGTTGCCATCCACTGTAACGGGTTCCGTCATATTCTAAAATTATTTTAAACTTTTTTGATGAGGAATTTGAGAATAATTTTTTGTTCGGCATTTTTAATTCGTTGGGAAAAGGATCAACTTAAAATTTTCGATTCTTCAGCATAGTCTTCAGTAGTTTCCTGAACCCTGACTTTTATTTCTTTCACATTTTCCGGCAAAGATGTTTTTGAAACTTCGCTTAAAAGATATTTGCAGATATTTTCGGCTGTCGATTCAAATTCTACAACAACTCTTTTGGAATTCATCTTTTCTAAAAATTCCAAAACGGCTTTATCATTTTTGTTAACCATAAAAGCATGATCCAGTTTATCGATGACCGGATTAATAATTTTTTCAACATCGTAATAATCAATTATCATCCCGTTTTTATCTAGTTCACCGCAAAACTCAACAAGCATTTTATAAGAATGACCATGAATGTTTTTGCACTTTCCAAAATGATCAGGAAGCCTGTGTCCCATTTCCCATCTGAATTCTTTACCTATTTTCATATTTTTAGTTTTGATGGATGTTGTCGTGTATCAAATATAGATAAAATTCTAATTATTTGATTTTCTACTGAGTAGTAAATTGTTATTTGTTCCGTAAGAACAGAATGGCGAATGTTGACTGATTTTTGAGAACTAGGAAAAATTTCCGGGTATTGTTTAATTATTACTAATCTTTTTTCAAGTTTTTTAAAGAAATCCGATTTCTCTTTTAAAGACCAATTTTGTTCTAAATAATTAGTAATCCCATTTAAATTTTGGATAGCTTCATCAGTCCAGGTAACACTATAAGTATTGCTCATATTTTTTTCTGACTTCTTCATGGGGAGTCACTCTACCTGCTTTAACATCTTCCAAACCTCTTTTTATAGAAGTCTTCTCGGCGTCAGAAATCTCATCCCACCAATCAGTATTTTTTTCTTGTTCACTCAAAAGTTTTATTTTATAAATAATTGATTCGTCAGAAAGGTTGGCAATCCAATTAATAATCTTCAGTTTCTCACTATCTAAGTTCAACTTATCATCTCCAATGAATTATTTTTATTGAAAAATATACTTTACATATTTAAAACACAACAATTGATTACACTCCTTTTGTATCCGGATGCCAGATGTATTTATGCATCTGGAGTTGGAATCTTACATCTAGTTTATCTTCAAGAATCCATTGTGCAAGTGCTAAAGGTTCAAGTTTATCAAACACAATCGAAAAAAGTACAGCACATTTTTTCGTAAGCGAATATTGTTCAACAATTTCTCTGCTCCAGTCGTAATCTTCCCTGTCACCAATTACAAATTTTACTTCATCAGATAATTTTAGATAATCAATATTTTCAAAAAGATTTTTTTTCATCATTCCGCTGGAAGGACATTTTAAATCTATAATTATTTTAATACGCTTATCGACATCTTTAATACTTAAGCTTCCGCCCGTTTCAAGCATTACATCATATCCATCATCGCAAAGTGTTTTCATTAGTTCGTGGACTTCTTCCTGCATCAAAGGTTCGCCGCCTGTCACCTCAACTAATTTGCAATTGTAATTTTTTACTTCCTTAACAACCTGTTCAACTGAATAATCTTTACCTTCATAAAAAGCATATTCCGTATCGCAATATGTGCAGCGCAAATTGCAAAAAGTCAGTCTAACAAAAACACACGGTAGTCCGGCAAAGCTGCTTTCGCCCTGAATGGAATGGAATATTTCATTTATCTTTATCATAATTTTTAATTTCTCTGTGAATCTCTGTGCTTTCTCAGTGGTACCCTGTGCAACAGAAAATTATACTGAGAACTACAAAGATTACACAAAGTGCCACTGAGGAATTTGATTTCAGGCTTCAAAAAGAGGTTAAAACCTCTGTAATTATCGAGCAAAAATTAGCCATATAAAGGTTGATTTCAAACCCTATAAAGCCTATATTTGGCACTCATTAATTGAAAAAAAGCTAAGGATTTATACTTAATGGCACATCATAAATCGGCGAAGAAAAGAATCAGGACGAACGAAAAAAGAAAAGAAGTAAACAAGATGTATTCTTCCCGCATTAAAACCAGCGTGAAGAAAGCGCTTGAAAATACAGATAAAGAAAGTGCTGAAAAATTATACAAAGATGCTGTTTCTGTACTCGACAGAAGTGTTGATAAGGGCAGGATTAAAAAGAACACTGCCGCAAGAAAAAAATCAAGTTTGACAAAACATCTCAATAAGCTGCAGTCAAAGTAATTTAATTAGTTGACCCATTCTAAAAAAGGCTCTTCAGAAATGGAGAGCCTTTTTTACTTTGCTTTATAAACTTGCCTCGCAATCTCATTCATTTCTCTCAAAACTTCCTGCGTATTAAAGCCCATAACGACATAATTTTTTTCAGCAGCCATAGCTACAACAGAATATTCTTTTTTATTAAAAATTGAAATAAGATCGGTTAAATATATTTCTTTCTGCACGTTTTCACTTTTCAGTTGACCGATAGTTTCTGCAAGCTTTTCATATTTAAATGCAAAAACCCCGGAGTTGTATTCGTTGTTGTTTACCAGCTCATCTTTTGCAAAAGAATATTCTTTTCCTTTGTAATTAACTTTGTAAGCTTCTCCTTCAGGCAGAGCGTGAATGTCTTTGTTCTCCATAATTTCGATTACATTCCTGCTTTCATCTTTTACTCTCACAATTCTGCCGTAATAATTTTCTTCGGGTTTACCTTCAAACATTCCTGTAAGAACAATCATATCCGCTTTTGATTTTACAAATTCCGTTCTGAACTGCTGAAGAGTTTCTGCATCAATTAAACCCATATCGCCGGGCAGAACATAAACAATTACATCCCCGGGAATGTTTATTGCTTCTTCAATTGCAACCTGAACTGCGTGTCCTGTTCCGAGCTGGACTTCCTGGTATGCATAAATGTTATTTTCTTTTTTGCCAAGGTATCCAACTACGTCAAGGGCTTTTATCCCGACAACGATAATTGTGTTAACTCCTTCAATCCCTTTTTTGCAGGCATTGTAAACTCTTTCAACAGTGGGAACACCAAGAATCTCGTGCAGCATTTTTGATTTTTCAGATTTCAATCTTTTTCCGTGCCCGGCAGCAAGAATTATTGCAAGCTCTTTTACTGGCACTTCTAGTTTAGTTGAAAAACTTTTTATTTTTTCCGCAATATCACTGGTTTTTATTTCATTCATTAATTCTCCGTAAATAGAGTTTGTTATTCAATTGTCGGGATAAATGATAACCCGCTGCCATTATAAATTTTAATAATGTTAAGTGTATCCTGTTCCACATAATTATAAATGCAAATTGATGATTTATTGCCGAACCCATTATCAAAAACAATGTAATTATTCAATGGTTCAAAATTTTTATACCCGTCACCTGTCCATTTGGCAGCGAGCCTTTTGTTTTTGATATCAAAAGCAACCAGCTCGGAGGTCTGAAGCACTTTATCTTTTTTTACTTTATTGGTTAAATCAAGCGTGGAAACAAAGACAAAGCTTTCATCATAATTCCAGTTTACATTATTAATATTGTGTGAGATCAGGCTTACAAAATCTCTTTCATCAGAATCAGCTTTTTTCACAAATAAAGAATCTTCGTTAATCGTAATGCCGTATTTACCTGAAGGAGAAATTGTAGAGCTTCTCCGTGGAATTAATTCAGGGTAACCTTCTTTTGTTAAATCGTAAGCCTGCATTTCATCATCAACAAGATTACCATATGAGTTATAAACTTTTCTATATTTATTAATAAATGAAGCTACAGTTTTGTCAACTGCGGTAAATTGTATTTCAATGTTACCATCTTCATTCCATTCTGCAGTTACCTGTATCCCGCTGCCGATTTCTTCAACTAATGATATTTCATCAGATTTGTTATCATACCGGTAAAGTTTTATTCTATTCACATAAGCATGGTTTTCGGCTTTTCCATATCCTCTTGCAGTTAAAAAAAATGAAGCAGGTTTATCAGGGTCAAATAAGAGAATTGTTACCGATTCTTTATAATCATTCCAGCGAACTTTAAATTTTTGATTTTCAAGTTGATACTTATAAACAGAGGGCTTGCCATAATAGTACGCGACAAATAAAAAATGATCATATTTACGAATCTTTACTGAATCCCGCTGTGCAACTTTTGTTGAATCCGAACCGGTAGTTTCTGTTTTTTCTTTTGTGCAGGAAGAATTAATCACAACAAGAAATATGAGAATCGAAAAGAGAAATAATTTTATTAAAACTGATTTTACTTCAAGCATTTTTATCCTCTTGGATGAAAATCTTTATGTACCTGTTTAATATACTCACGATCAATATGAGTATAAATTTGCGTTGTCGAAATATCAACGTGACCAAGCATTTCCTGCACTGCTCTCAAATCTGCTCCACCTTCAAGTAAATGAGTTGCAAAAGAATGCCTGAAAGTATGAGGATGAATTTCTTTTTTAATGTCTGCTTCATTTGCGTACCGCTGCACAATTTTCCACAGACCCATTCTCGATAATTTTGTTCCGCGTATATTCAAAAATAAAATGTTTTCGCTTTTTATTTTTTTTACCAACAGAGGACGACTATTTTTTAAATATTCTTCAATCCATTTTATTGCTGATCTTCCAACCGGAACAAATCTTTCCTTTGATCCCTTCCCAAAAACCCTGATAATTTCTTCAGATAAATAAAGATCAGAAACATGCAAAACAATTAATTCGGAAACACGAAGCCCGCATGCATACATCAATTCGAGAATCGCTTTATCCCGCAAGCTGAGTTTGTTGTCGGTTTTTGGTTGCTGTAAAATTTTATCTATTTCTTCAAAAGAGAGTACAGAAGGAAGACTCTTTCCTCTTTTAGGCGGAAGCACCTTTTCCATAGGGTTCTTTTTTATGTATTCATTCAAAAAAAGATATTTGAAAAACCCTTTTAATGAAGAATGATAACGCGCTGCAGATGTGGGACTAAGACCAATGTTTGTCATCGATTTGAAAAATGAGTTCAGATGATTTGGATCAATATCAGAAGGATCATCAATTCCTTTTGATTCAAGAAATATTAAAAGGGAAGTTAAATCATTTTTATAAGAAGCTACTGTGTTGCGTGAAAGATTTCGTTCAAGCTCTAAACCTGAAAGATACTCATTCAAAAAGCTATTCATTCTTTCTGCTTTTCTTTGTCAACACCTTTCTCTACTTCTTCCTGCTTGGGATATTTTATTCTTTTGTGATGCTGACCGATTAAAATACTCAAAAACGATTCTTTCATTTTAGTAATGTCGGCAAAAGTAACGGGGGCGTTTTCAAGTTGCTTATCTTCAATCCTGGCTTTAAAAATATTATCAATAATATTTTCAACTTTCTGAGGGGTAGGTTCGTCAATTGAACGCACTGCGGATTCACAACCATCAGCCAGCATAATGATCGCTGTTTCCTTTGAGTTCGGTTTCGGTCCGGGGTAACGATAGTCATTAATATTAACATGATCTTCACCATATAGCTTTTTTGCTCTTTCATAAAAATAGGACATCGCAGTTGTTCCATGGTGCATGGGAATAAAATCAATTATTTCGACAGGTAGATTCTGATCAACTGCCATATTGATTCCTTCCCTCACGTGACTTGAAATCAGTTGAACACTTTCTTCGGGTTTAAGATTTTCGTGAACGTTTTGATTATTCAACTGGTTTTCCACAAAATTCTGCGGAGTTATTGTTTTGCCGATATCGTGATAATAAGCACCAACCCTGGCAAGTAAAGAATTCGCACCAATTTTTTCTGCTGCTGCTTCAGCAATTGTTCCCATTGTCATTGAGTGATTGAATGTTCCCGGAGCTTTTCTTGCAAGCTCACGAAGCAACGGTCTGTCGAAATTTGAAAGCTCAAGCAGAGTGAGATCTGTTGTAATTCTAAAAATTCTTTCGAAAAATATTAAGAGTCCATAAGTAAGCACTGGACTTATCAAAGCATTTGATGCTGCAAATGCAAACTCAATCAACATTGTTCCCCAGGAAGCGAATCGTTCAAGTCCAAATGCAAATATTGAAAGCAAATAACTCCCAAGAATAAAAAGGAAGGAGCGGAAAATCTGAGAACGGTTTTTTATATCTCGAACTGTATAAACAGAAATACCACCGGCAATAAAGTTTGTTGCCATAAAAGTATAATCATTCCCCCTCAATGCACCAGTAATAAGTGTTAGAATCACAGTCATGTAAAACCCGACACGGGAATCAAAAATAATTGTGAAAAGCATTGAAGCTGCAGGGATAAAAATAAGATAATGAACAGGAGCCTGAACAGCAACCTGGTTAATCAGATATGTTACAAAAGAAACAAATAGGATGATAATTGTTATAAGAATAATTTTCTGGTTGTCATTAAATATTTTCTTCCTGAAAAGGAAAAGATAAATTGTCAACAAAACGAACAACAATGCAATGTGCACAAACTTCCCAAGAATCTGGAGAAAAACACTTCCCTCTCCCGTAAGTTCGCCTTTGGCTTCTTTATAGGATTCAAGTTTCAGTTTCGCTTCCTTGGTGATCCTGTCATGCTTGGCAATAATTCTTTCATTCTCATTTACAATTACACCTGTGTATTTTGAAACATTGCTTTTTTCCTGCTCAATTTCTTCGTTGGTGAGATTAATA
Organism: uncultured Ignavibacteriales bacterium; assembly: GCA_963822905.1. Lineage (GTDB taxonomy): Bacteria > Bacteroidota > Ignavibacteria > Ignavibacteriales > Ignavibacteriaceae > CAWGJF01. The sequence goes on along the minus strand of CAWGJF010000001.1, from coordinate 506,028 downwards.
TCGTAAACTATGTTGGGAAATAGAAAATGAATTCCATACTCAATCAGTGCTTTTTCAATTTCAGCATTATACCCAAGTTTTTGAATCTCATGTGCAAATTCATTTTTGGCCTGGGATGGAAACAAATATTTTGAGAGAGGCTCGATTCTATCAACATTACCATTCCGAACAGCGATACTATCCCTTAGCTGAGTCCCTGATTCTATACTAACAATTCCATGTTTGTAAATATTATCGAGTGCTACACCAACCTGGACAAAATAATTTTTTAGCGAATGCCCGTTCGAACGAAGGAGGTTTCTTTCCTGTACACGTAATTGTTTGAATTTTGAAAATGCTGCTGAACTCATAAAAGTAGGATTGCTTGACTGTCCGGGATTAGATTCTATAGCCTGGTCCAAAGTATTAATAAGATAGATGCTGTATGTTTTTAGCGAATCAAGACTTTGTTTAACCACTGCAGATTTATTTAGGAACACCGGGTAAACACTCTTTTCTGCATTCCTGACTTCCTGTTTGTATTGTTCTTCACTTTTTTTGATTGCAAAACTGAACGGAGCAATCAAATCATCATGAAGCCAGATTGCACCTTCCGAAACTTCAAACTCAATTGACTCACCTTTAGGAAACATTGCAACAATAAGTATAACCGTGATAAACCCGATAATGAATTTGAGAAAAATATTACTTGTACTGTTTACCGTTGAATCGGGCATCTTATTTCCTTTTTGATTTTAGAATCATTTCAAAAAATTCGCAAACTCCTTCTTGTTCGTTGGTTCCTTTGGTAACCATATCAGCTTTTAAAACGATTTCGGGAACAGCATTAGCCACTGTTACTTTCAAAGCGTCTGTTTCAAACATACTCACATCATTATACCAATCACCCAGAACAGCTATATTATTCCAATTCATCCTGTAATACTTCAATAATCTTTTTAAGGCTTTTCCTTTCGAACTACCACCTTTTCTAACTTCAAGGAAATACATGTTTTGTTTAGAAGCCGAACGGTAATAAGAAATATTACAACCAATTGTCCGAGGAAACACAAACTGATCCCGGATTTTAGTAATCGACTCCTGCATATCGCTTACAAAAATAATTTCAAGTGTATTGTTAATATAATCAACATACGAATCTACTTCCTGATACTTCGCACCATACTTACTCAGTATTTCAGGAATAAAAGAATTATTCTCGGTAAAATAAATTGCATCTGAATGGCAAAGGGCGATGTTAACAAGATGTCTCCCTGCAAGCTGGATAGCTTTTTTTACACTCGATGGCTTAATGAAAGATTCAAAAATAATTTTATCATTTGAATAATCTTTTATAACACTTCCGTCAAGAGATATTACAGTTCCATTTAACCTGATTTCCGAAGCCAGTTCTCTGACTGCAGAATGAAGTCTTCCTGTTGCAAGTGAAAACTTTATTCCATTGTCCATTAGCTGTGAGAGCAGATTTTTTGTTTTGTTTCCAAGTATACCGCCATCATTAAGAAGGGTGCCGTCAATATCAGAAACAATTAATTTAATTTTACTTAAGTCAAATGAAGTGATCATAATCTATTGGAACGTGTCCCAACCAACCTTTGTAAGATTTTTATAAATAATGAAAATCGAAAGAATCCCTATAACCAGGTAAATAAAAAATTCTTTGTAGTTACCGAATATAAAACTGCCTGTGGAAAACAAAAGCGAATAAACCAGAAAAACTCCACATATCCAATTTAAAAACATCTGTGCAAAATTTCCGTCGTTTTTTACATCCGGTAATTTATCCGAGATTTTTTTCCATAATTTTCCGCCGGGATGGATCTTTCTGTAAAAATCAAATAGTGTTATTTCATCAACCGGTTTAGTAATAAACGTAACCAATAACCAAACAATTGTTGTTACCGGCACTATAATAAATAATGTGAGAGGAAAATCTACATGCAAAGATTTTAATATTGGATAAATGATAAACGGAGTTATCATCGCGGATATTTCCGACCAGGCATTAATCCTCCACCAGAACCACCTCAAAATAAGAACCAACCCAACCCCCGCACCGCACTCAAGAATAAATTGCCATGCTCCTGAAATCTCCTTTATAAAAAGTGTTGCTATTATTGATACAGTCATTAATAACAGGGTAACTATTCTTGAAGATAAAACATAATGCTTTTCTGTTTTTTCCTTATTTATAAATCTCCTATAGAAATCATTAATTAAGTAAGAAGTTCCCCAGTTTAGCTGTGTTGCAACTGTACTCATATAAGCTGCAAAAAAAGCAGCAACAAGTAATCCTTTTAAACCTGTCGGCAAAAAATCCTTCATCGCAAAAATATATCCCATCCCTTTTTCTGTTTCCGGTAAAGTAGGATACAAAACCAAAGAACACAAGGCAACTATTATCCATGGCCATGGTCTGATAGCATAATGCGCAACCTGGAAAAACAAAGTGGCAAATAAAGAATGTTTTTCATTTTTTGCGGAGAGCATTCTTTGGACTATATAGCCTCCGCCGCCGGGTTCAGCTCCGGGATACCATGATGCCCACCAGATAATCCCAATATAGGCTAGAAATGAAAACACGCTAAGAGTAAACCCGTTTACAGCAGAACCAATATCAGAAACGTTCGGGAAAAAGGAAAACACAGATGATGGTAATTCGTTTTTTAAATTTTCTATTCCTCCAACTTGTGGGGAATTCAAAACGATAATTGCAAGAATAATACATCCGGTCATTGCAATGATAAACTGAAATGCGTCGGTTATAACTACACCCCACAAACCCGAAAGGGCGGAATAGATTGCAACAAGCAGCATACAAGCAAAAATATAAAAGTAAACATCTGAATTACTTATTCCAAAAAACCCGGTTAGTATGGAAGCCATTGCTTTGTTCACCCAGCCAATAATAACAACGTTCATAATCAGACCGAGATAAACAGCCCGGAATCCACGAAGAAATCTTGCTGGTTTTCCTGAGTACCGGAGTTCTGCAAATTCAACTTCAGTAACTAACCCGGCTCTTCTCCACAACCTGGAAAAGAAAAATACAGTTAGCATTCCTCCGAAAGCAAAATTCCACCATAGCCAGTTTCCTGCAATTCCATTTTTTGCAACAAGTTCTGTAACTGCCAAAGGAGTATCTGCAGCAAATGTTGTTGCCACCATAGATAACCCGGCTAAATACCAGGGCAGGTTTCTTCCAGATAAGAAAAATTCGTTAGTATCTTTGCCGGCTTTTCTAAAAAAATAGAAAGCTATTGAAAAGGAAATTATGAAATAAGTAATTATTATAAGGAAATCCCAGAATTCCATAAATTAGCAGCCAATTATTTTTCATAAAACTTAATAATAATGCAAAATATAGAAATTTGTTTTATTTTTATCCTGTTGGGAACAATATTTGCTCATATTAAAAATATTACAATAAATATCATTAAGGAAATAACCTGATATGTTATATTTTTTAGGAGTTGTCATTGTAGTAAGTCTGTTAATAATTCTTATTTTCATAAGGACAAGCAAGGATACAAAACGAAAAATAAGCTATAAAGACAGGGCAAAACTGGAATCTACTCTCGATGATGTTTCTGCTCTACCAAAAGTGGTTAATACTCCGGTTACGAAAAGTATCCAGCCTTCGTTAAAAGTGGAATTACCAAAAGATTATAAATCAGAGATATTACGTTTTAAAAATAGAATGGATCCTGATGATGAAGATTTTAATATGATATTTAAATCGGCTTTTACAGAATTATCTTCCGGAGATTATAAAAGCGCATTAAATAATTTAAACAATGCTGTTAACTTAAAACCATTTAACTTCCAGGTAAATTATTGCAGGGGACTATTAAATTGTCTGTTAAAAAACTACAAGGATGCAATAGATGATTTTACCGAAACCATTCGGCTTGAGATTGATGAAAAGAATGCTCTATATTTTAGAGGGGTTGCAAATTTTGAAGCAAAAGACTTAATCGGAGCTGAGCAGGATTTTAATAGTTTCGCAAGTGTGGAGTCTCAATTTCCTGAAACATATTTATATCTCGGGATGATCTGTTCAAAACAAAATCGTTTTGATGAAGCATCACGATATTTTTCAAAAGTGATTACTCTTAATCCAAAACATGGCAAAGCTTTTTTTGAAAGAGCAATGGTAAAATTAAAAGAAGACAATAAGGAAGGCTGCTGTAAGGATCTGAGAGCTTCGCTTACTCTTGGAAATCTTGAAGCATATCATCACATAAAAGAAATTTGCGAAGAAAGACCAGCCTGATTAGATTGATTTATTACGATCAGAATTAAAAATTTTCATTGTTGTAAATCCAGCTAACAAAGTTATACCAACACCAATCGGAGTAAACCACGTCCATGCAACAATTTTTAGTAGAATTACTATTATCATCCCTATAATTCCAGCACTAAATCCTGCCAGAGCATGCGTCTGATTTGCTTTTTTAGAAACAAATCCCAGGATAAATGTTCCCAGCATTCCTCCGTAAGTAAACGATGCAATACTTAGCGCAAGCTCAACTACAGTTTGTGAAGAATTCATAAATAGTAAAGCTGAGAACACAAGTAATACAGCCCAGAAAATAGTTATCAACCTGGAAAGTTTTAGTTTCTTAGTTTCGTCCGGCATCATTTTTCTTAAGGGAAGAACTAAATCGTGTAAAGTAGATGAGGATAATGAACTCATCGATCCAGCTAAAGTGGAAATTGCAGCTGCGAATAATCCGGCGATAATTATTCCTGAAACACCTGGTGGTAACTTATTAATTATAAACATCGGGAAAATTTCATCCGACTTCATATTCATGGGACCGTAAAATGAGAATAGCAATACACCAAGAACAAGAAACAATGCAAATTGAAAAATTACTATCACGCCACTCCCGATAACTGCTTTTTTACTCTTTTCAAGATTCCCTGCAGCTAATAATCTTTGAACTATTAATTGATCTGTCCCATGAGATGCCATTGAAAGGAAGGCTCCACCAAAAATCCCACCAAACAGAGTATAAGGCTGAGTAAAAAAATCACTTACCCCTTTATCAAATCCGAAATTGAATATCGATAATTTTGCAGATTGATCTTTTAAAGAATCCAACAGTCCTCCAGGAAGCATTTGGGAAAGATAACAGATTGCAAGAATTGCACCGCCGATATAAACTAGCATTTGTAATGCATCTACCCAGATTATTCCTTTAACTCCACCGACATAAGTATAAAGTAAAGAAACAACAGCCATAATAATTATCGCATAAACCGGACTAATATCCAGAAGCAAGTACAACGGAATTGCAGTAGCAAACAGCCGGACGCCATCAGCTGCGGTTCTTGTGAATAAAAATATTACCGAAGCAAAAGAACGGACCTTTCCCCCGAACCTGTTTTCTAAAAAAGTATATGCTGTTTTTAATTCTCCCTTATAATATGCCGGGAGAAAATAAGTTGCAACAATTATTCTTCCTAATAAATATCCGAATGTAAGCTGAAGGAAATTTAAGTTGGTAAGATATGCCAGACCCGGGATAGATATGAATGTAAGTGTACTGGTTTCCGCAGCAACAATTGAAAAACAAACAATCCACCACGGAACTTTTTCTGCTCCGAGAAAATATTCTTTAGTACTTTTTTGTTTCCCACCGGATATAATTCCGAGTATAATTACAGCAAGAAGGTAAACGATAATAATTATATAGTCTATTTGTCTTCCTTCTGACATTATATATTCATGCTTATTTTAGGTTTAAAATCAAAAAAGCATCCTATATTGACAAGGATGCTTTGGAAATGGCTGAAGATTATTCTCCATCAACTGACTTTTTTTAATTGTTCATAAGCTTCTTCTACAGTTGAACAAACAGGAAGTACACGGTCAAGCTGAGTAATTTTTATGAGTGAATAAACCTTTTCTGACGGAGATGCAATTCGCATATGCCCATTTGTTGTATTTAATATTCTGTTTGCAACCAATATCGCACTCAAACCCGAACTGTCACAACTCTCCACATCAGTAAGATCAAGAATAAACTTTTTTGCACCTTCCACTTTTAATAAAAGAGTAAACTCACCCTTCAGTAACCCGGAAATGTTTGTGTCAAGTCTTTTTTCATTAAGCTTGAATACTGTTATCCCGTCATTTTTTTTTATTTCGTAGTTCATTAAAATTCCTATAACATTTTAAGACAATTTAATAAATTCTGGTATGATATCTCGGGTCCGGATTCGCTGTTAATTACCTGGAGATTGCAGTATTTATCAGAATCATTTCTTGCAAAACCAAAATGAATTTTTGCGTTTACATGCCGGTTAATATAATTATAAAACAAAACCTCTTTCCTGTTTGCATCAATAACTATATCGTAACGGATCCTTTCAATTCTTTCAATTAATTTTTTAGATGGCAAATTAATTTTATTAATATCATTAATTCCGTGTTCAATTACGCTTGGTTTCAATGCCGGGGGTAAAAGACTTACACGGAAATCCTGGGTAACTATTGTTAACGTTTTTTTATTCTCGCGCAAAAAGTTTAGAATATTTATTGCGTAGTGAAAATCCCGTTCATCTTTGGGCATTAAAATGAGGAAGGAAAATGATTTATCAAAGATTGACGAAAAATCCCTTGAAGTAAATTCCGGGGTTTTAAATTTTCTTTTGATTACAAGCTTTGCAGCCTGATCTTTTAATACGTCAATCAATTTTACTCAATCTTTTCAAGTTGTTTTTTAAATTCTTCTTCATTTATGATTTTAACGTTTAGTTTTTTTGCTTTATCAAGTTTTGATCCTGCTTTTTCTCCCGCCAGAATATAATCAGTATTTTTACTGACTGAAGTTGTGACCTGCCCTCCAAGCTGCTCTATTTTTTCGCCGGCTTCCTCTCTAGTAAAATTGCTGAGTGAACCTGTTAAAACAAAGGTTTTCCCATTAAAGAAAGTATCTGTTCGTAAAGAGGATTCTCTTTTATTTGTTTTAAGTTCAAAACTTAGTCCGGCTTTTTTCAAATCATTAATCATTCTCAGGTTAATCTTGTTTGAAAAAACTGTCTGAGACTTGTACTTATGCTCTCACCAATTTCAGGAATGGAGGTTATCTCTTCATCACCTGCTTTCATCAAAGCATCAATCGATTTGAATTGACCTGCAATTTTTTTTGCTGCTCCTGCACCAACATAACGAATTCCGATTGCGAATAAAACTTTATCATACGGTTTTTCTTTACTTTTATCAATTGCATTCAGCAGGTTAGTTATACTCTTCTCACCAAGTCTTTCAATACCGATTAGTTCAGCTTTTATTTTTTTTAATTTATAAATATCAGGATAAGATTTTAAAAACCCTTTTTCAACGAACAAATCTATCAACGCTTCACCTAAACCTTCAATATCCATCGCACCCCTGGATGCAAAATGTTCTAATCTTCCTTTTACCTGGTCCGGGCACCCGGAATTCTGACAGTAATATGCTACTTCTGACTCCGGTTTAAATAATGTTGTTCCGCAAGTTGGACAATTTTTTGGGGGGCGCGTTGCTTTTGAATGTTTTTTTCTTTCCGACATAACTACGGAAACAACTTTAGGAATGACATCTCCGCCTTTTTCAATCACAACTGTGTCACCAACGCGGATATCCTTTCGCATTATTTCATCATAGTTATGCAACGTGGTTCTGCTGATTGTTGAACCAGCAAGTAAGACAGGTTCTAATTCAGCAACCGGAGTAACGGCCCCGGTTCTGCCAACCTGCCATGTTATTCCATTAACTATTGTAGTAGCTTGCTTTGCTTTAAATTTAAAAGCAACAGCCCACCTTGGCGATTTAGCAATGCTTCCAAGTTTGTTTTGTTGTTTAATTGAATTGACTTTTACAACAGCACCATCAATTTCATATTCAAGAGAATTTCTATTTTCCTCAAATTCCCTGCAAACTTTTATTACCTCTTCAATCGATTTACATTTTTTATAAGATGGATTAACACGGAAGCCTAATTTTTTAAGGAGCGATAAATTTTCTTCCTGAGAAGAAATTTCATCACCTGGACTGATAAGATAATAAACAAAAATGTTTAAAGGTCTTTTTGCCACGATTGAAGGATCCTGCATCTTTAAAGTACCGGCAGCGGAGTTTCTCGGATTGGCAAAGAGCTTTTCCCCATTCAATTCCCTTTCCTTATTTAATTTTATGAATTCTTCAATGTTCATGAAGATTTCGCCACGAACTTCAATATTATTTAATTTATATTTAATTGATTTATCCTTTTTGAACTTTAAAGGAATGCTTTTAATTGTTTTTACATTGGTTGTAATTTCTTCACCAATAGTTCCATCTCCTCTTGTTGCAGCTGTCTTTAATAACCCTTCAACATAATTTATACTTACAGAAGCCCCGTCTATTTTATATTCAATAATGAATTCAACTTTTTCATTTTCATCTAAAGCTTCTCTAACTCTTCTATCAAAATCAAATAACTCATCTTCGTTATATGTGTTTGCAAGACTAAGCATAGGCACTTTATGGGTAACCGGGTTAAAAACTTTTGTAAGATCATTACTAACTCTTTGGGTCGGAGAATCAGGGGTTATTAATTGCGGATTTTCTTTCTCAAGCTTTTCAAGCTTCTTAATAAGCTCGTCATATTCTTTATCACTTATTGAAGGCTCAGCAAGAATGTAATATTTATAGTCGTGTTCACGGATTTTTTCACGCAGTGATTCAATCTGTTTTTCAACGCTGGTTGCCATCTAATTTTGGTTTAAGGATGGTGGTGAATTTAGTTTTTGAATTCCTGAATTATCAACTTTGAAATATCTTACGGAATGACTTCTTCCCTCAAATGGAAGAGGTTTATCTCCCAGTTGTAGCCTTATTACGCCTGAATTGCCAAGTGTAAATTCAAAAGCAGAAGCAGCTTTAACAATTTTTGTTTTCCGCGGGAAAAGCATAAACTCATCAGCTATTTTATTATCAGAAATAACATATATCCAGGAAGTATCGGATGAATCAATATTAGTAAATTTTAACAACAAACTATCCGTGAACACTGGAGTTGTTGATGTTTCACTCTCTTTATTTTTTTCTTCTGTAAACCGTGGTTGCGAATCCTGAAGGACTTCATCAAACGGTTTTTCTTCAACAATAATATCTGAGCTTTTCTGAAAGACTATCAAATATAAAATTATTGTCAAAGCAATTACCCCAATAACAGAAGCAATCATTATCATTGTTGTTTTTTGATCCTGACCGCCTCCAGGTTTTTGTTGTGAAGTACCGGGGTCAACATAAGTTTTTACAGGTTGTTTTGGTGTTTGTGTTGTTGCCTGTGAAGGCTGTGCTGCGGGTTGCCCGGTTGAAGTAGTTTTTTGTTCGTCCTCATCTGCATGTAATATACCTTTTTTTGCAGCTTCATACTTTTTTACAGTTTCTTCCTCATCGAGTCCAATAGATTTTGCATACTGTTTTAAAAAAGCTTTTACATATAGTTCAGGTAAAAAGCTGAAATTACCATGATCAATAGCTTCAAGGAATTTAATATCAATCCGGGATTTTGCAGCCATTTGCTGCAATGTTATCCCGCTTTTTTCACGGGCGTTTTTTAATTCTTCGGCAAACTGATCAAGCATTTTTTAACTATTAATTTAATAATGTTTATTTAACTAATCCTCACAAGTTTAGCAGCGAACGCTCCATCCATTTTGTGTCGATGAGGAAAAGTTTGCACGCAACCGTTTTCATCAAGAATTTCTGGCGGAAATTTATCCTGTGCGCTTTCAAGTTTAAAGTTAGGGTTTTCATCAAGAAATTTTTTAACAACCTGGAAATTTTCTTCCGGTTCGATTGAGCAGGTACTATAGACAACAATCCCACCGGGTTTAACAAGCTGCGCAGCTTTACCTAACAATTTCTGCTGCGTTTTTAAAATACCCCTAAGATCGAAAAGGTCTTTCTTCCATTTTATGTCGGGTTTTTTTGATAGAGTTCCGGTCCCGGTGCAGGGAACATCTGCAAGAACTCTGTCAAATGGTTCATCATTAAATTCCATTGCATCAGTTTCTATAGTTTTAACATTTGTGATTCCGAGCCTATTCATATTATTTTCCAACAATTTAAGTCTGCTTTCAAAGCGGTCAAGTGCAACAATTTCACCTGTTGAATGCATCAACGCAGCCAGATAAGCTGTCTTCCCACCGGGAGCAGCACATAAATCCAGGATACGCATTCCGTCACTGACATCCATTAACCTGCATGCAAGCCCGGCACTTTCATCCTGAATATTAAAAAAACCTTTCCCAAAATATTCCCATGCCGTTATGTTGGTAAGGTTTTGTAATTTAAAAAATTCCGGTAAATATCTGCCGGGAGAATATTTTAGATTTACGGAATCGAGAAGCTCTTTAAATTCTTCAGGTTTTGCACGTTGAGAATTAAATCGCAAAGTAAGATATGGTTTTTCATTGTTTGCAGCTAAAAGGTTTTCTGTTTCTTCCCTGGTAAATCTTTCAACGTATCTTTTAACAAGCCAGGACGGGTGAGAATAATAAGCACTTAAATACCCGATAGTATCTTCTTCTGCAGAAGGATAACGGATTGCGTTTTTGCTCCTAATTATATTTCTTAATACTGCATTAGTAAGATCGGCAGGTTTTTGTCCCTGTAATTTTTTTACAAAATCGACAGCTTCATTAACTGCAGCATAATCCGGCACACGATCTAGAAACAAGATTTGATACAAAGCAACACGCAAACCGTTTTTCAGATTAGGAATTGCCTTCGAAAAAGTACCTTTGTAAAAACCATTTAAAATCCAGTCAAGCCGTCCCATCCATCTCACAACGCCATGTACAATTTCATAAAGCAAAGCTTTGTCCGCACCTTTAAGTTCAGAGTTTCGCATTTCGTTATCAAGAAGTCTTTCAAGATAAGCATCAGTTCGCTCAACACGATTCAGAATCTTAACAGCAAGTCCTCTTACTCCTTCATATAAAGCCTGGATAGTATGATATTCCAGTTGAAAATTGTCCTGTGTTGCTTTTTTTTCTTCTTCCACTATATTCCTCTTCGTTCTCTTTCTTTTCCCGTTAAGTTAAAAATATGCTCGAATATTTTTTTGTCATTAGTATCAAAATTCTTATTTCTTCTTTTATAAACAACTTTTGCTGTATCAATAGCTTTATCAAAATCATAAGTGGTCAGTGAATCAGCACCACCCCAGGAAAATGAAGGAATAAATTTAGGCGGGAATCCTGATCCAAATACATTACTTGAAAAACCAACTACTGTCCCTGTATTAAACATGGTGTTTATCCCGGTTTTGGAATGATCGCCCATAATCAATCCAAGAAATTGCAGTGAAGTGTCGATCAGTTTTTCTCTTAAAGTAACCTTAACAGTTGAGTAATTATTTTTCAGATCGCTGTTATTTGTGTCTGCACCAATATTTATCCAGCTTCCAAGATATGAATGTCCTAAAAACCCGGAATGCTGTTTATTTGAATAAGACATAATTATAGAATCTTCAACCTCACCGCCAACTTTGCAAACATTCCCAATTGAAACATTTTTATAAATCATAGCACAACTTTTAATTTTACTTGACTTCCCGATATAACAGGGACCTTCAATCACAACATTAGGAAATATTTCAGAATCATCATCAATAAAAACCGGACCTTCGGTTGCATCGATAACAACACCTGGTTTTATTATAATTTCTTTTCCAACAAAAATACTTTCCTGATTTATAAAATGAACGCCTGGAAATTTTTCTGCTTTTGGTTTTGATATTTTCCCGTTCCCGGATTCTGTAAGCTTGCTAATATCTTTTTTAATAAAATCACCATTTAGACTAATAAACTCCCAGATATATTTAATTAATTTTAACTCAGTTTTCTCTTTTGCTATTCCATCAAAGAAATTTTTATCGAAAATTAATTGAGGATTATTCTTTAGTTGATCAAAATGTTTTCCAGTTATAAAAGCAGCGACATAAATCCCATCGTTTAAATAAACTTTTGATTCTTTAAACTTTTCCGGAATCTGTGTTGCAAACTTTTCCGGTTCAAGTAATCTGCCGTTTATTAATAAACAGGAATCTCCTCTCAGTTCATTTACTAAAAAATCCTGGTTTGCTGATTTTTCAAACTCAGCAAGATACTCTCTGCAAAAAAGTGAAAATTCTGAACCAAGGAACTCATTTATAATTTTATTTTTAAGTGTGCTGGTTCCACAGAAAAGATCATAAACCGGTCTGGACAATGAGAGCGGTTCAAAATTTATGTAATCAGAATCTTCGAAAATACAGATTTGCATTTGGGGTTACTTAATGAAAAATATCAGGTTAATTTAATGCTTTTTAAGCTCAGAATCCTGTGAATAATAAAAAGGGTCTTTCTGAATCCTGACCTGTCGGCAGGACAGGTTTATTTCAGAATCCATCTAATTAATCAGATCCCGATACCGCAATTGCAGAACGGGATGACTCCTTAAAATTAGAATATCGCTAATAAATAAAAAAAGCCAGATAAAACCTGGCTTTTTGTTTTGTAAAGATCAGAAAACTCTTTAAGAAGTTTTTTTCTTTCCGTATTTCCTTTGAAATTTCTCTACTCTACCAGCTGTATCAAGCAACTTCTGCTTACCTGTAAAGAAAGGATGAGACCCACTACTGATTTCCAATTTTACCAATGGATATGTATTCCCATCTGTCCACTTTATGGTATCAGAAGTTCTAATCGTTGATCTTGATAATATTGCAAAATCACAGGAGCCATCCTGAAAAACTACCGGTCTGTAATCCGGGTGAATTCCTTTTTTCATAATTAACCTAAATTTCTCTTAAAATTGAGCCGTAAATATATAAATATTATCCTGATATTCAAATGAAAATTAACAAAACCAGCTATAATCGCATATTATTGTTTCTTTTTTGTTCTGCTGGTTTCTTCAGACTGAACCTTTTCTTTTAGTTGATTTACAACATTCTGTTCTGCAGCATTCAACTGGATCTGTCTGAAATTGAATTCCTGTTTAGTCGAATCTATTTTCCCGGAGGATAATGATGTAAGATTACTGACTGGTTTTGTTGTAAGAACTTTCGAGTCTTTTGATTTCAATGTAGTCAACGAATCCACAGTTGTAAATTCCATTGGCCGGTTCTGAGTTTTTGATAAACCTTCCATACGCTCTCCGCCGGTCATTTTATCGGCATCCTGCATTTCCATAACTCTTCCGGAATTTTCTTTACTAAAAGTCTGATCCTGTCTCTCATCTTTCTTTTTTATTGTCGGCTTTTCAACAGCTTTTTTCTCATCAGTTATTTCCTGTTTATCTATTTCTTCCTGGATTTCATTCATTCCAGAATCATCTGAAACTGCAACAACATCTTCCCTTACTCTTGGATCCATTAATAACGGGTTTTCCAATTTTTCTGAATTTACATCAACAACAAAAAAGATAATTACAGCGATGGTAATCAAACCAAGTGAAGGAATAAGTCTGTTTGGTAGAAATAGTTTCCCTATCCCGGTTTCTCCCTTTTCAATTTTACCAGACCTGATTTTTCTCATTAGGTTTGCTTCGAAATTTGGAGGAGCGGAAACTTTTTGAAGTTCACCTAATGTTTCAGTTACTTTTTTGTATTTGTTTTCATCATTTTCATTTTTCATAGCATCACCTATTCTTTATAAATGTCTTTCAACAAATCCTGCAAAACTGCTCTACCCCTGTTTATTCTTGATTTTACAGTGCCTTCGTTCACTCCGAGTATTCCTGAAATTTCTTCATAAGACAATCCCTGGATATCTCTTAGTACAACTGCTTCTCGGTAAACCGGTTTCACTTTTAATAACGCTTTCTGAATTAATTCTTCTTTAATGCCGCTGTCAGTCATTTTATCCGGACGATAACTTTCATCCGGAATATCATACTGTTTATTTTCATCTCCGTAATCGCTGATTGAAAAGAAGCTGCGCCTTCTTTGCTTTCTGTACTCAGTCCTTGCAAGATTCCCGGCAATAGTATAAATCCATGTAGAAAATTTTGCAACAGAACTGTAAGTATCTTTATAGCGAAAAACTTTTATCATCGTTTCCTGCACAACATCAGCACATTCCTCATAATCTCCCAGAAATCTGAAGACGAAGTTTGTTAAAGGATTTTTGTACCGCTGAACCAGAATTTCAAAAGCCTGTTCAGTATCGTTTTTCTGAAATTCCAGTATCAGTTCTTCATCCGTCAAATCACGGAGATTTCTATTCATTAACCCGTTTTATACTTGAATGATTGGATATTTGTTTCCGATTTACTATGATAAATTACTTAAAAATGAGGAAAGTGAGAAGATTATTGTTTTTTGAACCAGATATATTAGGACGTCACGGTCGCACCGTGACGTAAATTCCAAGCCAACACTACTATTCAGTTTTTATTCCAGCATATTCAACCTCAACTTCTAACATTGAATGATCTCCCTTAATATAGTTTCTAGCACTTGAATATTTGTAATCCTCTGCTCTTCTGACCAATCCTGCTTTTACAGTGTTATTATGAATATAATTCAGCTTTGCCCAGAACATTTTCTAATCTCTAATGACTTCATCATCAAACCTTTTCATCCATAATTTCATTTTTTGATCTGATAAACCTTCTGCTGATTGCTTAAAGGTTGTTATGAGTTGGTTGTCTTTATTTTCACCCAGAGTATCAAATATCCGCCAGGCAGTAAATTTCTTGATATCTCTCATAATATCAGAGATAGTACCAAACTTTGGGTTCACAACTACAATCCAATGAAAATGAGATGGCATAATGTATATCAAATTTATATCTTTCTCTATAGTGCTTGATGTTGGAGATAAGTATATCGCAAAAATGAGGGTTTGCAAAAACAGGTGTGAACTTAACCACTGTTGTAGTCACAAAGAAGAACTGTTCTTCGGTTAAATTATTTCTTCCTCTTCTTCCCATAAATTAAATATAACAAAATCACTACTCCCTGTCACGGTACGACCGTGACAGCCTTTAAATACAGAAGAATTTTAGGGACTAATCTGAAAGCATCCCAGTTATCAGCAAAACAAGCAGGGTTTTTGTATCGGTTGAAGTGGTTTTTGAAGCAAGATCGGTATTCAGTAAAGTTCTGAAAACCTTACGCATTTGTGCATCAGAATAAAATTTTCTTGCGCGGATATAATCTTTAACAAAGTAGGAAGGCACTCTGACTATCCTGGCGATTTCTGCATCGGGAGAGTTTTTAGAAAGCAGTTCCCCGATTCTTGCAACTGCTGTGTAGTATCTTGTAAGCATCGCAACTATGAAAGGCATCTCAGCGCCGTTATCAACAAGGTTCAAACCGATTTCAAGGGCTTTGTCTTTTTCTTTTCTTCCGAGTGCATTCTGAAGATCAAAAATTGTGAACTGTTTATAAAAGGATGAAAGAGAAAGTATGTTTTCAGTTGTGATATCTTTTTTCTCTTTGAGAAAAATAAAAATCTTCTCAAGCTGTGCTTCAATAAGCTGACGGTCTTCCCCAACCATATCTATCAGAACCTGTGCATCTTCTTCACTGATGTTTTTTCCAAGAGATGAAACATGTTTTATCAACCAGCTGACTAAGAACTTTCCTTTCATTTCTTTTGCTTCAAAAAGAAAATTTTCTGCTGCTAATGTTTTGAATGGTTCGGAATTAAGATTTGTAATTGTACCGTTATGAATGAAAACTAATGTTGTAAAATCTGCAGGAGATGCAGCATAATTTTTTAAAGGTTTTTTATCAGAGACTTTTTCGGTTTCCTTCAATACAATAAATTTTTTTCCAGAGCCAAATGGAAAGGCGCTTGCAAAATCGAGGATCTTATTCATATCAGAATTGTCGCTATAAAAAACTTCCTGGTCAAATTCGGATGAGATTTGAGGCTTTATTGTTTCTTCAATTTCTGTGAGAGTATTACTGAGACTATAGCCGTCTTCGCCGAATAAATAATAAACCGGTTTTAATTTTCCCTTTTTCAGTTCTGCAGAAATTTCAAGTACGGAAGGAGCTTTACTTTTTGCCATCTTTAGATTTTCTTTTTTCGAAATTCATTGCACGTGAGATAAAATATATTTCCCCGCCCCAGACTAAACCGATAACAATTACTGCTGTTATTATTGTGAATATGTTCATATTAATTATTAATTTTTACAAAATTTTGCTTCCATGGCACTGTCATTTCGAGTAAAGCGAGAAATCTTTTGTATCATAAGGTTTAGATTTCTCAGTCACTTCGTTCCTTCGAAATGACAAGCCTTGCTATATTTATTACAAATATATTTTAAGCGTTGTGTCATTTCGACCGGAGGGAGAAATCTTCGTTCGCTACGATTAAGATTCCTCAGTCGCTTCGCTTCTTCGGAATGACAACAACTATTTAAATATTTCTTCAGCTAAATCCTTCCATTCAGGGTTCATAGATTCTATCAATTTATTCTTTTTTTCCCTTCTCCATTTTTTAATTTCCTTTTCTCTTCGAATCGCTGCGTTCACATCATTCGTATATTCGTAATAAACCAATTTATTAAGATTATATTTTTTAGAGAAACCTTCAAATATCTTATTCTTGTGTTCATAAATTCATCTTTCAAGATCATTCGTCATGCCAACATATATTACTTTGTTATTCCAGTTAGAAATAATGTATATGTAGTAATTATGATTCTGCAATGTTAAATGTTGTTTTAATTGTCATTTCGACCAGAGGGAGAAATCCTCGTACACCACGATCAAGATTTCTCGTCGCAAGCTCCTCGAAATGACACTACGCGTTTTCATTCCTTATATGTTTCATCATCATTTTATTCAAAGCAACAAACACAATCAAAATTATTGCCCACTGAAATATAACAGTTCCGAAGTTTTCTGCGTGGAATGGATTCCACCACTGTTCATCCCACGAAATTGAACTTATCAACCACCAGCTTATTAAAACGACAACCTGAATTGGAATAAGAAACTTAATTACAAAATTATACCACTTCCCTATTTTTACATCACTTCCGAAACCGTTTATTATTTCAGTTCTGAATTTATCAACTCCGTATCTTAAAATTGAAAACGAAATAAATGCACCGCTTAAAATAAGTCCGACGCCCCAGACCCAGTCCTGGTTTGCAAGAAAATTTAAATCCAGTGCAGAAGGAATCCCAAAAATAAATCCTGCTGAAGCTGCGAAAACCAAAGCTCTTTTTCTTCTGAAGCCAAAATCAATTAAAGTTCTTGTCGAAAGTTCAAGCATTGAAACTAAAGAAGTAAACGCAGCAAAGAACAAAGCTAAAAAGAATATCGAAGCAAAAAAGATATTGACAATATTTATTTCAGAAAATTTACTGAAGAGCAGAGGCAAATAAATAAAAGTAAGCCCCGTGTTTGCCGGACCTGACTGCGAAACCTGCGTCATTGCATCCACTGAACTGAGTGAAAAAACTGTTGAGAAAATTGTAATTCCCGCAAGCAGTGAAATGCTGTTGTTCCCAAAACCAATAAGTGCGGCGTTTAATGAAATGTCTTCATTCTTTTTCATATAAATTGCATAAGCAAGTATCAGTCCCCAGCCTGCGCCGGTGTCCCACGCATTTTGTGTTAGCGCATTCAGCCAGACTTTATAATCAAACAGGACATTTAAATCAGGAGTGAAAAAATATTTTATTCCTTCGATTGCATTTGGAAGCGTGATTGCACGGAAGAAAAGTATAAACAAAATTACCAGCAAAGCCGGGACTAAAACTTTTGTTACTCTTTCAATCCCACGGGTTACTCCTTTTATAATTACAAGCGCAACAAGAACCATAGAAGCAAAATGGAAAAGCAGCGGCAGGTAGCCGGAAGAAAATTCATTCCAGTAGGCGAGATGATCTGTTGTGCTGAACAGCTTACCCGAAATTGCAGACCAGAAATAATGCAGGCACCAGCCGGTTACAACAGAATAATAAAACATAATTGCTGTTGAAACAAAAACAACAAACGCACCCATCCATCCGAATTTATTCCCGGCAAATTTTGAAAGCGCTCCAACCGGGCCCATTCTTGAAGCTTTGCCGAGAGCAAACTCTGCAATTATTAGCGGCACCGACCAGATAAGAAGAAAAATTACCCACGGAATTAAAAAAGAACCGCCGCCGTTCTGTGCAACAATTCTTGAAAACCGCCAGATGTTTCCCGTGCCAACCGCTATCCCGATTGTGGCAATAATTAACGCCCAGCGGGATGAAAAGAATTCTTTACCCTCAGTTTGTTTCATAATTATAAAAATAAAATTAATGAATGGCTGGTGTAATTTTTCAACAAACACTTTTACTTTTAATCCTATGATTTGCTTTTAACTTTTTTATTAGAAGAGTACTTCTTTTGCTTTTCTAATAATTGAAGTTGAGTTCATTTCCGTTTCCAGAATTGTACTGTAAGTACACCAATTTGGCAAATAATTTTCAGATAGATTATTCCCCATACAAACCAATTATTCTCTTTTACCTCTTGAAAATAATTCAAGGTATAGGCCGGGACTACAACTTTCTATAATGTCATATAATTCATCTGGTTTTCTTGAGTGTTCCCTTTTCCTACTTGAAATAATATTTACCTGAGTTCGTCCTGTTTCAACGTCCTCATTTTTCCTTTTATCCCAAACAACACTAATTCAGTAACATTACGAAAATAAAAGCCAACACCTCTACCATCAGGACCACCATCTTTGCGTATTTTGTACCAGACAATGTTTGTTTTATATGTGAACCCCCATTTCTTCATTGTTTCTAATCCTTCAGCAAGTAATGCATTAGGAACCCATAAATATAAATGGCTTTGTTCATCAGTTACAGAATTAACGGGGATATCTAAGATTTCTTGTAAAGATAAAGTTGGATATTGACTAAGTCTTTTATGTTCTGGTGCTACTTTCCCTGTGCTATTCATAAAGCGCCAAGGAGGATCTGCTAAAATGGTTTTAAACTTTCCTTTGACCTCATTAACAAAATCTTGTGCTGCAGTACTCTTAATTTTCATACTATTCATCCTCAACATATAATGATTTTTTTATACCAAATACTAATATAGGACACCCGCCTCCACTCCCACCTTCCAACACGTGGGAGTAATTTACTCATATGAGTTGTTGAAGCTCCATAAGAATGTCCTCTATCCAATTCATTAAAAATATCTTGTAATTCATCACATCGCGTTATTATGATTCCAATACTTATTGCTCTCAAATCGAATAACAACCGAAAATTATTCAAGTCACGATCAAAAAATGGATCTTTATTATTCCATTCTATTTCAAGAGCAACTCTATTTTTGAAACAATCAACACTATGAGTAGGTGAATCAAATATATCTTCATCGACATGCACGCTTGTTGCAAATGATTTTTCTTCCCAGCCCTTTTCACTAAACTGTGAATCAATCCAGTCAGCTACTAAAGATTTTCTGCCTCCAGGTACATTAATCCAACTTTTCTTCAATTTAAATTTTGAAAGTATACTTATTAAATCAACCCATTCATTTGGAAAATCACCCTTTAGAATTGTTATTGCGTGCTTCCATTCATGAATTTCATAATTGTTACGAATTTTTTCAGGTAGATCATTTAATGGCATGTTTCTACTCCTGGATGATCTTAAAGTTATTGTAAAGTTAAGTGATGTTTATTGATTTTTCCAAAATTGTTAATTCCGGTTTACAATTTCCCCAATAATTAATTTTTTATCATCCAAACCTTAAAACAGCAAAAATTTTTCAGAATCCTATTGGCAAAGTTGGCTATGACAATGAGCCAAAAAGGAGCTTTTTCAACTTGTATTTATCCCAAAACCTCTGTGGCGCCGCCATTGGTGGGGATATTTATCTAAGATAAACAAAAAAGGGAACACAAATATGTTCCCTAAATTAAAGAACCTTAGTGCTGAGGAATCAGTTAGCCTTTTCCTTTGAAAATATTTTATAATAACTATATACAAGTTCTTTTCTAGATTTCGATCAAATTAATTTATCAGAAATGCTTTTAAAATTTTGTCAACCATACTTTTATTATCTAAACTTTCTCTAAAAGCATTTCAGTGAAATTGTAAATTTTTTCTTCTGCTAAGTCTTCAGTAGAAATGAAATTTTGATAATCCATTTCGTTTTCATTTCGAAAGTATTTTCTCTTTTTAGCTGCTTGAGCAGAGTAATGAAGTATTTTCCCAGAAAATCTACTTTTATTAAGGATTTGAAGGTTATTTATAATCCATTGTTCCACGACATTTCCAACAAAAAATAATTTTGAACTGTCATGTCCTATAATTTTAATTTCTTTTGCTAAATGTTCGCTCCAAAACGTATACACTTTCTTTCTAGTTTCATTTGCTATTTTTGTTTTAACTGCAACTTTAGATATGTCTGTAATATAATAGTTAGGAGATAGATAATGATAAATTGAATAATGAAATAAAAAATCTTCTATAGACCATAGAAAATTCCTGAATCCCTCATTTATCATCTTTACTGCATTTCTTTCAGTTCCTGCCCATGTTCCAAAAGACGGCTCCATAGTTATAAATAGATAATTAACCTTATTATTAGGTTCTATATTAGGAATGTAAATTGCTTCGGCTTGGGGATGAATATTTTTTATTATTCTAATTACTTTTTTACTAATGTTTCTTTCTTCTTCTCTCAATCTTACAATACCATTTTTAATCATTTCTATCCTCTATTGTTAATTGCCTAACTAATTGTTAGAATAAGTTTTAGTGAGTTTCGAATGAATTCCAAATTGTATTTTCCACACATCAATGTCTATCTTTTCAGATAAATTTTATAATTATCCGTTTCCGGAATAAATTTAATTTTCCAGTTATTTCTTATTCCTTTTAAATTTTTGGTTGATAATCATTGAATGGGAAAGAATTTCGTATACCTTGAAAATCAGTTTCATACTTTTCTTTGTACATTTTCCTTGCCATTAAATAGACTAGACTTGATTGATTGTGTTCTGGACTTATAAAATGTTGCCTTATCCTTCTTATGATAGTTCTAGATATTCCAACATAAACTGCTTTTTTGTTTTTATTAAAAAATATATATATGCCAGAAAAGTCATTGTTTTTTTTAGAATTTTTGTTCGTCTTAGTATTTAAGTCAAAATCATTTGTGAAATCACTTTTTATCTTAAATTTGTTTGGGGATAGCTCTTCATAAATATTATAAAATTTATAAGATTTATTTTGTAGATCATTCTTATATGATTCTTTTATCCCTTTCAATAGAATATTTATAACTGGTATTTTTTCAATTTTATAATTTTCTGAATTCATTTGTATTATCCATCTAAGTTATAAATAACTATTACCAATCAGGATTTCTACACCCTGTCTATTTACTACAAACTTCCCAAATATTATTCAGGAATTCAACAAAAAAGGGAACACAAATATGTTCCCTTGGTTAATTTGCTTGCTTCAGATCGATAGGGCTTTTATTCAACATCTTCATTTAATCCGACTTCCGTTTTTGAAATTAATTTTCCATTCTCATATTTTTCAATATATCTAATGCATTGTATCGGATTTATCATCATATTCATAATAGTCCGATTCAACTTTTATTAATTTATTATCCAGCACTTTATAGGTATTGTTAATTATACAATATGCATCTGCGCAAGCTCCTGTCCAAAAAGCTTCATATATACATTTTAGTGAGTCAACGACATATAGGTTATAAACTTCATTAAAGTAAGGGCTTTTGTAAAACTCAGCCTTTGTGGTATCAAATAAGAAAATGCTGGTAAGTTGATTTTTCCCGTTTTGTCCGCTTCCTGCCAATATGCATAAATCTTTATACCCGTCAAAGTTAACATCTATCAGGGGATCAACATCCGGGTATTCATATTCGGAATAATAGATGTCATAGTCATCCAGATTAATAGATTGAATAAACTTATCTGAATCAGCCTGGTAGATATTAATAACATTGTGATAAAGAATGGAATCGTTTCCTGTTTTCTCTATTGTAAATCCATAATCAGGAAGATTCTTATTTACTTCTAATACAAAGTCATATTTCTTTTGCGATTGGGAAAATGAAAAACCGGAAATTGATAGCAGAAACAAAACCAATATTATTTGAAATGATTTCATATAACTTCCTTCCTGTTAATGCACAAACTTCCCGAATATTATTCAGTAATTCAATAAAAAAGGGAACGCAAATATGTTCCCTTTGGTTAATTTCATTGCGCTGGCTGGGTAGGAATTTAATGTTGTTGGGGTGAGGAGGGGGTATAAGCCCATTAGAATTTTATTTTTATTTTTTCAAATTAAAATATTGAATAATTTTTCTTATGGCTGAAGTAATTTTTTTTATATCATTACTAATGGAATCTTTTTCAAATTGACTTGTGAAAGCCTTAATTGTTTTTATGTCTCTTTTTATAGAGTCTTTTTCGAATTGGCTTACCTTACTTTTTAATTCAACAACCAGGTTTGACATTTGAATATTGATCTTCTCTGTCTGTGACGAATTTCTCCAAACATCTTTAAGATCCTGCCAGGTATCTTTTAATTCTTGTTCTAACATTTTATTTACCTTAATCTTTTATTTTAATTTATGAGTTATACACTTTAATAACTTTTTTCTTATCCGTTTCATTTTAACAGCTATGTGGTTCTCTGTCAAACCCGTAATTGCGGTTATTTCTTTGTAAGGTAACTCTTCCAGATAAAGTATAACAATGGATTTATCTATTTTATTCAATGATGAAATACAATCTTGAAGGGCTTGAAATTTTTCTTGCTGACTTTTATCCGGAGTATTTTCTGCCGGAACAAACTGTATAGATTCTAAGCGAACAGTATTATTGTTTTTCTTTTCGAACCTGATTTTCGAGCTATAACAAACATTTAATGCAATTTTATAGATCCAGGTGCTTATGCTGGATTTGCCCTTAAAAGCAGATAATGATTTCCAAACCTGGATCACCACTTCCTGGAAAAGATCTTGCGGCTCTATCGGAGTAACTGCGTAGATTTTGCATATTCTATAAATTTTATCTTTATTCTCTTCAATTATCTTTATAAAATTTTGCTCTTGTTGATTTTGCATATTAAAATTTATTATCTCTTATTACTAATATATTAGTAACAGGAATATTTAAAATATGACAAGAAATTTTTATTTTTTAAAAATCAGCACATTAACAGAAGGGGCAACTAAGTCAATTTATATTAAGCTTATAACTATTACCTATCAAGAATTGAGAAGCGGTTATTAACAGAATTATTATTCCTCATTCATTTAGCACAGACTTCCCTAATATTATTCTGGAATTCGACAAAAAAAGGGGACAGGAATGTGTTCCATTTGGATAATTTCATTTTTAGGTAGGCTCTCTACAAATAGTTATTCTTTTTCTTCATTAGAACCGGTTTTATCCGGGTTGCCAAACAATTGGACAATTTTCTTACCAAAAACCAAAGCTATTGCTACACCTAATGCAACGCCTATAGAAATTCCAAGACCCATATCTATACTCTCAAATACAGCTCCTGCGGCAGCTCCAAAAGCAGCACCGAATCCGGCACCAAATACTAAAATCGTTTCACGTTTATCGGTTGATTTATTATTTCCCATCAATAATGTTCTCCTTTATAAATTGTTATTCTGGAATTTAATAAAAAAGGGAACACAAATATGTTCCCTTTGATATTTATCCGGTTTATTTAACTGCAATTACTGCTGTGCTTCTTTCTCAATCTTAACATTTATAATCTTCACATCTTCAAGCGGTTTATCGCCCGGCTTGGAAGTTTTCACTTTGCTTATATCATAAACTACATCCATCCCGTCAATAACTTTTCCGAAAATTGTATGGTGGTCATTCAGCCACGGAGTTGGAACAACAGTTATAAAAAACTGGCTTCCGTTTGTGTTAGGACCGGCATTTGCCATTGCAAGGTAACCAGGTTCGTCAAATCTTAAATCAGGTGAAAATTCATCTGCAAAAGCTTTGCCCCATAAACTTTCCCCACCCGTTCCGGTTCCGGTCGGGTCGCCGCCCTGTATCATAAACTTATCAATTACGCGGTGGAAAATTATACCTTCATAATATCCTTTTTCAGCAAGCCCGGTAAAATTTTCAACTGCCTTGGGAGCCTGTTCCGGGAACAATTCAATTTTTATTGTGCCCATATTTGTATTCATTGTTGCAACAAGAATTGAATCGCTCATTACTTCCTCTTTTTTATTTTCAGTTGTCATTTTGTTTTCTTCTTTACCTGTATCCTTTGTCTGGCATCCGACAGAAATCAGCGGAATAAGCAGAAGAAAAAAGAATCGTTTCATCAGTCCTCCTTATGGTTGAATAATATTTGTGTAGATCAAAATTAAAATTATAAGCCCGGCGGCAATCCTGTAAAAAATAAACAGGAAAGTCGAGTGAGTTTTTAAAAATTTAAGCAGGAAATCAATGGCAAAATATCCGCTTATACCGGATACAACTGTTGCAACAGCAAGGTTTATCGCCATCGAAGAATCTATAAAGCTAAGTGAGTGGTAAAGTTCAAGAAGACCGCTTCCAAAAACAGCAGGAATGCTTAACAGGAATGAAAACCTTGCGGCGGTTTCTCTTTTTAGTCCCATAAACAATCCGCCGGTTATTGTCGATCCTGAACGCGACGAGCCGGGAATTAAAGCAAATGCCTGTGCTATACCGATAACAATTGAATCTTTTACTGTAATTTTATCAAGATCTTTTTTAAACGATGCAACCTTTTCCGCAATACCGAGAATTATTGCCAGCCCGATTAAGCTGAAAGAAATTACATAAAGATTTTTTGTGAGTGCTCCTTCAATAATGTCTTTGAATGAGAGACCAATTACCACGACGGGAATCGATCCTAATATAACATACCAGCCCATACGTGAATTGAGACTTTGCTCTTTAAACTTTTTCCTGTTAAAAAAATTGTCAGAGAAAAAATCAGAAATGATATGCAGAATATCTTTTGCAAAATAAATAAGCACTGCAACCATGGTTCCAAGCTGAATCACTGCGATGAAAGCAGTCCACTGTTCGGGATGTTCTACAGAAACAAGATTCAATAACTTGCCGGCAACTGTTAAATGTCCGGTACTGCTGATCGGAAGAAACTCGGATAATCCCTGAATGATTCCAAGTAAAATTGCTTCAAGCAGGTTCAATTTTTACCTCCGAAATAATAAGCGATTCCTAATCTAACTCCGAGTGTAAAAGAATTAAGACTAACATTTTCATTCTGAACATTATTCCGTAACGGGTTACCCCCGGAATCTTTAGGCTCACCGTTCAAATCGTACCTTACTTCGACACCAATGTTTGCATAAAAGTTTCCACTTAATAATGTATTCCCATCTGCCCGGACAAGGAATCCAAAACCGGTTGAGCTTAAATCACGAAACTGCCCAATCCAGTTTTGTTTTTCCTCAACACTCGAAAACCTTATTCCCGCACCACCGCCAAACTTAAGATTATAGCCTTTTCCTGCAATAACATAATACGCAATGACCGAAGGCATAATTGAATTCCAGTTGAACTCATACTGCCCGAAAGAAATCTGGTTTGTATAAGAAGTGATCTGGTAAACTCCTTCAATGCTTAAAAGAAATTCAGGTGAAATAAAGCGACCAGCTTCTAAAGCAAAGTTAACTGCGCTGTTGAATGAACCCTGCTGTTTATTTGGATTACTGAAGTTCTGATTTATATAATCATTTAATGAAGGTGTGCTCAAAAAATTAATTCCCATTACACCTTTTAACTCTGTTTGCGCCGGGACTAATGTTGATATTATTAATACAGCTAATAACGTGAAAAATTTGTTCATACATTTTCCGCTTCCTGATGAAGAATGCTTCCCGCTGTCTTCTGTGTTTTGTTAAGTGTAAAAAATAAAATAATTGAAACGACAATAAATAAAATATAAGAGATGATGTGAGTAATAAATGCGTAAGCCGCACTAACCGTTTCACCAAATCCGAAAAGAATAACAAGTGTAGATTTGGCAAGAGTGTGATATGAGCCGGTACCACCGGGAGTCGGGACGACAATACCAAGCGCGCTGATACTCATTAAAATCCAGCCCATCGTATATGTGACCGGCTGTATTGTTTGCATCTCCAAAATGTAAAAACCGAAATATGAATTTAATGCGTACACTAACAGTAATAGAACAGTAAGAAGAATTGTAAGCAAATAGTTTTTAACACCTTTAAGACTGCTGAACCCCTGCGTAAGCATTTCAAAAATATATCCAAGTTTCTGCCCGAGCTTTTCAGAAATTTTGCTTACCAGCTTAACAATAACTCCATAAAATTTTTCTTTGAACTTAATTGTCAGGTAAAAAACCGCGATAACAAACAACAGAATGATTGCAGCAATATAAAGCGTGGCTTTCAACCACGGAAAACTTTCGTATAAACTCTTAGGCCAGATCACAGAACTTATAATAACGGCAAAACCCAATGATAAAACATCAATCACTCTTTCAAGTATTACAGTACCAAACATCGAGGAACGGGAAAGATTTTCCCATTTACCAATTAAAACAGCACGCGCAATTTCACCAAGTTTCGGAGTTACACAATTTATCCCGTAACCAATCATAAGCGAAGCAAAAAGATTTTTCATCTTTGCATCCGGCTTTACCGAATTCAGAATAACTTTCCATCTTAAAGCACGAACGTAATGCCCGGCAAAATTTCCGAAAATAAAAATCACTATCCAGAAGACTGAGGCACCGGAGATCAGTTCAAGCACATCTCCAAAATTTACACCGTGAAAAGCAATATACAGGAAAACGATCGTAAGCCCGATAGAAATGATGTAGTTTATTATTCCTCTTAATGCC
Source organism: uncultured Ignavibacteriales bacterium (assembly GCA_963822905.1). Lineage (GTDB taxonomy): Bacteria > Bacteroidota > Ignavibacteria > Ignavibacteriales > Ignavibacteriaceae > CAWGJF01. The sequence continues at coordinate 479,132 of CAWGJF010000001.1, read as the reverse complement.
GGAAGGCGTTTGGATTCATCTGAGATCAATAACTTTGCACCCTTCGGGAGATGTGAAATTGAATTTTGAATCGGGTAGATTTTTGTTTAAAACGTAATCTGAAATATTAACAAGAGAAAGCGATCCGGCTCCCTCACTGAGAAGTACTTTCGAAATCAAATTATCACTATTAACATACAGTTTCAGGTAGTTAAAACTGAGCGAAGTACTTGAAGGAATCAACGTAAGGGCCTTTTGTCCGGCTTCGTCTTCAAGACTTAATTCACACTGTGATGGATATTCATAAACAAGTTTATTAATCGAGAATATTCCTTCTGATTCATCGTTTACAGTTGAAATAATAACCTTGTTTTCTTTTTTACTGTAGTTCCAGCTTGTCTCACCATTTGAAACTATCAAATGGTTTATTAATTCAAACCTGAGCTTATTTTCTTTCTTATATAATAGTTTGCCGATAAGATTTTGTTTCCCATCAATAGACTGCGAAATATTCGCCTGCAAATCATTAATAGAATCAAATTTATCCTGGAGAGCTTTTAAAACATCATCGGGTTTTTGCTGTGAAAAACCTGGAGCAATAATAACGAATGAAAATATTAATAAAGTTAAAAAGTATTGTTTAAGCATTATTTGGAAAATTTAATTGATTATAAATATCTTATCGAATTTTAATGACTTTCAGAAGCCGCATTAATAATAGCATCCATTTTATGTTTTTCAGCTTCTTCGAAAGTTTTAAATTTGAAAACGCCCTTTGGATAAGAAAACTTTGACAGTTTACAGAATAATTTATAGAAAGATATCATTTCTCTATAATATTTTTCATCAGGATGAAAGTTCCATTGAGCTCTTTCTGCTTCCTCAAAACTTTTGAATTTCTGGACTGTCATTATTTTTTATTTTTATAATTAGTTAATATAGAACTCCTACGGAGTTCGGGTTTTTTCGTGTTTTCTTTTTCTACAAATATATCGCTCCTACGGAGCGAAAACAGATAGTAAATTAACTCCAGAGGAGTTATATGTTTGTAGAAATTAAATAGTCCAAAAAATCCGAACCTCGTAGAGGTTCAACTAATAATCTGATATTTATTTCTTTAATTCTGTATTTATCTATCCTTAGACTTTGAGTTAATAATTTAATCACAAATTTCTTAAAACTGTTTCAAGCATTTCTTCATTTTCAATAAGAACCTGTCTTGCTTTGCTGCCGTCATTCGGTCCGACAATTCCGGCTTCTTCAAGCTGATCAACAATTCTTGCAGCACGTGAATAACCAAGCTTCAGTTTTCTCTGAAGTAAAGATACAGAGCCTTGCTGATGCAAAACAATGGTTCTGGCTGCCTCCTCAAACATTGTATCCATATCAGAAAGAAACCCGGCACCTGCTGATTTTTTCTTGTCATAAATTGAGGGAAGAAAATAAGGTCGAGCATACGGAGGCTGTGAATAAACATAATTTGTAATTTTTTCAACTTCATCTGTTGAAATAAAAGCGTTCTGCATCCTGATTGGTTTTGGCGAACCAGTTGGAAGAAACAGCATATCACCTTTACCAAGAAGTTGCTCTGCGCCGTTCATATCAAGTATTGTACGTGAATCGATTTTTGTTGCAACCTGGTATGCAACTCTCGAACTAAAGTTAGCTTTAATAACCCCGGTGATAACATTAACCGAAGGACGCTGCGTGGCAAGAACTAGATGAATTCCAACTGCGCGAGCAAGTTGTGCTAATCTTGTTATTGGTTCTTCAACTTCCTTTCCTGCAGTAATCATCAAATCAGCAAGCTCATCAATAATAACAACAAGATATGGAAGCGGATGATGTTTCATCGATTCTGAATCGTGTGGCTTTGTTTTCGGATTTTTTACTTTCTTGTTGTAATCAACAATATTTCTCACACCGGCTTTTGCAAGCTTATCATATCTTTTTTCCATTTCGATTTCAACAGATTTTAACATCAACACTGCATTCTGCGGAACGGTAATTATATCTTCATCAAGATCTGGTGAAACAGCGAGATAGTGTTTTCTCAACTTATTATAAAAAGACAACTCGATTTTTTTTGGATCAACAAGAATAAATTTTACTTCCGAAGGATGCTTCGTGTAAAGCAAACTTGAAATAATCATATTTATACCGACACTTTTCCCGGAACCGGTAGAGCCTGCAATAAGCAAGTGCGGCATTTGTGAAAGATCAGTTATATAAACGTCCCCGCTTATTGTTTTGCCCATTGCAAGCGGAAGCTCATATTTTGATTCACGAATTTTACTAAGAACAGAACGTGCATTAACGAGTGATGCTACTGTGTTTGGAATCTCAACACCGATTGCACCTTTACCCGGAATTGGTGCAATGATTCTTATTCCTTTTGCAGCAAGTGCCAAAGCTATATCATTTTCGAGTCCAACTATTTTGCTGATCTTCACTCCGGGCGCCGGAACTATTTCATAAAGAGTTACAACCGGTCCGGGAGTTACTGAAATATCCTGTATATCAATATCAAAAAGTTTAAGTTTTTCTTTTAGAAGCTGAGCGTTTGTTTTTAATTCTGCTTCCGCAACTTTAAAGTTTTCTTCAGGAGAAGGAGCAAGCAAGTCTAACCCGATTTTATTAAACACAAGGGAATCATCCCATGGTTCCGGTAGATTTTCATCACCTTCTTCTTCCCGTTTATTTTTTATTTCACCTGTTTTCGCAAGATCAACTTTTTTACTTTCTTCTTTTATAATTTCATTTGATAATTGTGTCGGCGCAGGCTCTTCATCTTTACGGATTATTTTTATTCTTTCTTCTTCTGTTCGAGTATCTAAAACAGATTCTTCTGCCGAATCACCTTTCAATCTCTTTTTCTTTTTATCTGGTCGTAATTTTTTGATTTTCTCAAGATTTGAGACTTCTTCATCCTGCCTGTTTATTTTTATTCCTTCACCAGAAGAAGAAAATAAATCTTTAAAGAAAGAAAATATTTTTTCAACCTTAATATCGAAGGCAAAAATCAGTAAGGTGAAAAGCGCAAAAAGCAAAATTATTGAAGCACCTATTCCCCCGAGCAAACCGGCTAAAAATTCTCCAAAATATTTCCCAAGATTGCCGTACAGTTCATACGTTCCTGAAAATAAATCAGCACTTTTTTGAAGTACACCGAAAAACGAAGCTAAAATTACACCGCCAAGCAAAAGAAAGTTTGAGAAATGAATAACGAATTTGAATATGTTCTTTTTGAACAGTAACAGGGACCAGGTGAATATTATCGCAGGAATTATGAGTGAAAAGTATCCGAGAGTTTGCTTAACAAGAAAGTAAGCAACGTGAACGCCGACAATTCCGAGTAGGTTGTATGCTTCTGCGTTTCCCGAAAAGTTTAAAAGTGCCTCATCTCTTCTATCAAATGAAACAATACTGATTAAAAGGAATAAAGACAAAATGACAAGAAAGATTCCAAATACCTTTTTCTTTTTTTCGGGCGAAACAGAAAAAAAACCTTCTGCCGAGGGTTTTTTCTGAGAGTTATTTTTATTCTTTTTTTTAGCAGCCATTGAGAACTCTTACAATCAGAACAAATTTACAAACTCAGTGGTTTTAAAACATTACCATTAAAAACAGGTATTAAATTAATTGTATTAAGTTTTGCACTTAATTCAAGGTCATCCTCATAACCGTTTTCAACCAGTAACTTTCCATGTTCGGTATCTTTCAACATTTGAAGAATATTTTTTCCAAAAGCTTTGTTTAAAGCATTTGCAGCTTTTGCAGAATCAGACAACTCAAGTTTTTTATTTAAAGATTTTATCTCATCAATTAATTTCCCGGCGCAGACAGTATCCTCCATACAAAACAAATTATTATTTCCTGCGCACATAATTTCAATATCAGTATTCAATTTAATAAGCTGCTCGGACAGAATTTGCAAATTGTTAAACGAACCAACAAATAAATTCTTTGAGAATTTTGCTTTCACAATCGCTTTTGAACCATTGGTTGTATAAAACACAATAGTTTTATTATCAACAATTTCATGCAGGTATTCAGCTGGTGAATTGCCAAGTGCAAAACCTTCAATTTTTTTTGTGTTTCGTTCACCGCCGAGTAATGTTTGTCCGCCGAACATACCACCTGAAACTTTAACAGCAAACTCGACAGTCGCCACGGGAACCACTTCCCTTGCACCGTTCGCAAGTGCAGATATGATTGTTGTTGAAGCTCTCAAAACATCAATTACTACAGTAGTTTTGCCTGTAAAATATAGTTCGTCAGCATTAACAGGAGAAATTAAAACATTTACTTTCATTCGATTATTCTTTTACAATAAATGGAAGTTTAACAACCGTTGCAGGAATTTCTTTATCCCTGATCATCCAGTTGACAACAGTTCCTTCTTTTTGAAATTCAGCATCTACATAACCGAGAGCAATTGGTTTATCAAGCACCGGGCTGACCGTTCCACTTGTGATATGACCAATTTTATTTTTGTTTATAGAAATATCATACCCGTGTCGTGGAAATGATTTTTGATCTGAAATCATCGCAACAAGTTTTCTTTTCAGTCCACTCTCTTTGGAATTTTTTATTGCATCACTTCCGATAAAGTTACCCTTCTTTAACTTCGTTATCCAGCTAAGCCCTGCTTCAAGCGGGTTAGTAGATTGATCAATATCATTACCATAAAGACAGTAACCCATTTCAAGTCTTAAAGAATCTCTTGCTGCAAGTCCGACAGGCTGAATGTTAAAATTTTTTCCAATATCAAAAATTTTATCCCAGACTACTTTAGCTTTAATTTCATCAACAACAAAATATAATTCATAACCAAGTTCGCCTGTGTAGCCAGTGCGGGAAATAATTATATCAATACCAAAAACATTTGTTTCGATGAAATGATAATATTCCAGATCGATATTTTGTCCGGCAAATTTTTCAATTACTTCTTTCGAATTGGGTCCTTGAACTGCAAGCAAAGAATAATCATCACTTCGATTATTAAGAGTTACACCGAATTTATTATTATCCTGCATCCACTTAAAATCTTTTTCAATATTTGAAGCATTTATTACCAGCAGGTAATTGTTCACTGAAAGGTTATAAACCAAAAGATCGTCCACTATTCCGCCATTTTCATAACACATTGCAGAATACTGAACTCTGCCGGAGAAAAGTTTTGAAGCATCATTCACGGTTATATGTTGCACAAACTCAAGCGCTTTTTCGCCAGAGACAAAAACTTCACCCATATGTGAAACATCAAACACTCCAACTGAATTTCTTACTGCTTTATGCTCTGCAATAATTGATGAGTACTGTATTGGCATTTCATAACCGGCAAACTCTACCAGTTTTGCACCAACGTTTTTATGGATATTATAAAATTTAGTTTTTTTCATTTTTATCCTGAAAATTTATTCCCGCTAATTAATTTTTTCTAAAAAATAAATCAGATCATTTTTAATTAAAATCTTTATTTAATTCTTTCCCGGTTTTTTTTGAAAAGAATCTAAAGCTTCCGGGTGTAACGTTTTCATCTTCTTCAACCGTTAGCTTTGTAAAATACTTAAATTGAAGTTTAGTTAAGGATTTAATTTTTCCTTCTCTTAATTTCAATGAAGTAGATGGATGACACCTGATAACAATATTTCTTTCTTTTGAATGCTGTCTTAATTTTCTTATCCAGTTTTCTAAATCATAAACAAGATGTGAGCCTTTGGTCAGCATACCTGTTCCGAGACAAACAGGACAAACTTCCTTAATTGCCTGTACAATGTTTTGCCTGATGCGTTGTCTTGTTATTTGGATCAGTCCGAATTCAGACATTGGAAGGATTGAAACTTTTGCACGGTCTTTTCTGAATTCTTTTTTTAATTCATCGTAAACTTTTTTTCGGTTTTTATCATCTTCCAGATCGATAAAATCGATAACGATTATTCCACCAACATCACGCAATCGCATTTGTCTTGCTATTTCACGTGATGCTTCGAGATCAGTTTTAAGTGAATTTAGTTCCTGTTCCTTACTTCGTGCATATCTTCCACTGTTAACATCAATAACAACCATAGCTTCTGTATGATCTATGACGAGGTAGCCACCACTTGGCAAGGGCACTTTTCTACCCATTAGGGTATTAATTTGTTCTTCGATGTTAAACGCGTCAAAAATGTTCTGAGTTGATTTGAACTGCTCAATTTTATCAGCAACTGCAGGTTGAACAATCTTTACATAGTTTTTTATCTGCTTATGAAGTTTTTTAGAATCTATAAAGACTTTTGATATGTCAGCATTAAAAAGATCACGCATCACGCTTACGGTTGTATTTAAATCCTGGTAGATTAATGATGGAGGCGCCTCTGATTTTGCGGAAGATTCAATTTCCCTCCAGGTTTTCATTAACAAATTCAAATCATCTTTTAATGATTCTTCAGATTGACCCTGTGCAACAGTTCGTATAATCAAACCGTAATTTTCAGGAATTATCTGGCGGGCAATGTAGCGTAAACGTTTCCGTTCACGGAAGTCATAAATCTTTTTGGAGATTCCTACTTTATTATCATAAGGAAGTAAAACACAAAATCTTCCGGGCAATGAAATTGAAGAGGTTACCCTGACTCCTTTATTATTAACAGGCTCTTTGGTAATCTGGATAAGAATATCCTGCCCTTTGCGAAGCATCGGAGTAGAATGTTGATCAGATTTGTTCCGGTGATTATTTTTTCCTTTGTGTGAATTATCAGATCCGTTGTTTTCTTCTTCGTCATCAACTTCTTCTGAATCCTCACCAATCATATCCTGAAGCTGTTGTGTACGGTCACCGATATCCGAAAAATGCAGGAATGCATCGTGCTTCATCCCGATATCTATAAACGCAGCCCTGATGCCGGGTAAAACTCTTGCAACTCTCCCTAAATAAATGTCCCCCACCATCCTGCGGTTTTCAGGATAGTCTACAAAGAAGTCTACTAAACTTCCATCCTCCGTAATTGCTACACGGGTTTGAGTTGAAGTTGAATTTAAAATAATTTCTTTTACCATATAGGTTAAACTCTCTTAATGAAATCAAATATTTCATTATAAAACCTGAATTGTGCGTAGAGCTTCCATGTTTTTCTTCGAACGAATAAATATTCTGAAGAAAAAATATTATCAGCCAAATATTTACTGACATTAAAGTGATTTGTTCAATCATTGTGAAGCTCTTGTTCACTTCATAAAAATAATTTAATTACTAAAAAGCTTATTCTTTTGCGGCTGCCTTTTTTTCGCCGTCTTTTAATAACTCTTTTCTGCTAAGTGAATATTTTCCGTTTTCCACTTTTAATAATTTCACAGTTACCTTATCTCCGGGTTTAAAATAATCTGATACTTTTTCAACCCGCTTATTATCTATTTGAGAAATGTGAAGAAGACCTTCTTTGCCAGGTAAAATTTCTACAAATGCACCGAAGTCCATAAGTTTAGTTACGACTCCATCATAAACTTCCCCGACTTCAGGTAAAGCTGTAAGTTTTTTAATATACTCTTTACATTTTTGAGCATTCTCTTTATTTGGTGAAGCAATATTTACAGAGCCATCATCTTCAATATTAATATCAACTCCAAATAATCTTTGCATTCCCTGGATAGTTTTGCCTCCGGGTCCGATAATCAATCCAATCTGGTCGGTTTCAACTTTCATTGTAATTAATCTTGGTGCATACTGTGAAAGTTGCTCGCGTGCCTGGCTGATCGAGCTATTCATAATTCCAAGAATGTGAGCACGTCCTTCCTTTGCCTGCTGAAGTGCACTCTCCATTATCTCAAAAGATATTCCTTGGATTTTAATATCCATCTGGAAAGCCGTTATTCCTTTTTCAGTTCCGGCAACTTTAAAATCCATATCACCAAGATGATCTTCATTACCAAGTATATCAGTTAGAATTGCATACTTATCGCCTTCTTTAACAAGTCCCATTGCAATACCGGAAACTGATTTTGTTATCGGCACACCTGCATCCATTAATGAAAGCGAGCCTGCACAAACAGTTGCCATTGAAGAAGAACCATTTGATTCAAGTATGTCAGATATAACTCTAATAGTATATGGAAAATTATCTCCGTCAGGTAGTACCATTTTCAAAGCACGTTCCGCCAAATTGCCGTGACCAATTTCCCTTCTTCCAACACCGGTCATTCTCCCAACTTCACCAACGCTGAATGGCGGGAAATTATAATGCAGCATAAATTTCTTTGTGTATTCTTCACGCAAACCGTCAATAATCTGTTCATCATTTTTTGTCCCGACAGTAATTGTAGTTAAGCTTTGTGTTTCTCCCCGAGTAAACAATGCTGAACCATGAGTTCTTGGCAGCACACCAAGTTCAATTGTAATCGGTCGAACATCTTTCGTGCCTCTGCCATCAAGTCTCACACCTTCTTCAAGGATTCTATTTCTCATCAAATCTTTTTCGAGATCATGAATTACTTCCTTAATAACTTTTTCCTGCTCTGGATATTTTTCTGCAAGTGCGGTTGTAACTTCAATAAGTAATTCTTTGTTTTTACCTGAACGTTCTTCTTTAGCCAATACTGTATGAACTATTTCTTTCAACTTTCCGGAAGCCAGCGAAAGGATATCTTTTTTAAGGTCAGCATCAATTTCTTTAGCTGCAACTTCCCATTTTTGTTTTCCGGTTTCTTTTTTCAATTCAAGTTGAAGATCTACAAGTTTTTTAATTTCACCTTGCGCAAATTTTAATGCATCGAGTAATTCATTTTCGCCAACTTCTTTCGATTCACCTTCAACCATCATAATTGAATCTGCTGTTCCGGCGACAACAAGCTCAAGATCACCTTTCCTGATTTCTTCATGAGTCGGATTAACGATTAAATTACCTTCAACTCTTCCAATCCTTACTTCGGCAATTGGTCCGTCAAATGGAATATCTGAAATTGTTAATGCCGCTGAAGCACCAACTGCAGCAAGAACGTCTGCATCATTTTCTCCATCAAAAGAAAGAACAAAAGCAACTACCTGTGTTTCATTCTTAAAATCTTCCGGGAATAGTGGTCTTATCGGTCTGTCAATTAACCTTGCACTTAAAATTTCTTTTTCAGTTGGTCTGCCCTCACGTTTTATAAATCCGCCGGGAAATTTCCCTGCAGCAGAAGTTTTTTCCCTGTATTCTACCTGGAGCGGGAAAAAATCCTGGTCTACTTTTGCTTCTTCTGCGGCAACGGCAGTAACGAGAACCATAGTATCACCGCAACGAACCATAACAGAACCGTTTGCTTGTTTGGCAAATCTTCCAGTTTCAATTGAAAAATTCTTACCGCCAATTTCTACTTCTTTACTAACTTTCATCTAAATTTCCTACTTTCTAATGTTCAATTCTTTAATAATTGCCCTGTATCTTTCAATATCCTTGGAAGAAAGATAATCCAGTAACCGTCTTCTTTTACCAACCATCATCATTAGCCCGCGACGTGAATGGTGATCTTTTTTATGTTTATCGAAATGTCCTGTCAGATCATTGATCCTTTTTGTTAGTAATGCAATCTGCACTTCAGATCTTCCAGAGTCATTTGCATTTGTTCCATACTTCTTGACTATCTCAAGTTTTTCTTCTTTGGTCATTTTATATTATACCTCTTTTATTTATACAATTTAATTCCAGTCGTAACCGGAATTAATTAATTAATTTTGCTAAAATTTCCTGTCCTGCTTTTTTATCTTTGTTCATCTGTTCAATCAATTCATCTACAGACGAAAATTTTTGTTCATCCCTGATTTTTTCAACAAGATTTACGGTAATTATTTTATCATAAATGTTCTGGTTGAAATCGAACAAGTAAATTTCAGGGATAACATTTCCTTCTTTATAAAATGTTGGTCTTGTTCCAATGCTTAGCAAACCGTAATGTTTTTTGTTTTCAATTATGCATTCAACAGCATAAATTCCTATTGCCGGAAGCAATTTATCTTCATCATTTATTTTGAGATTAGCTGTTGGAAAACCAAGATCCTTTCCACGATTATCTCCATGAACAACTTCACCGGAAAATGAATAAAGTCTGCCTAGCATGTTTGCTGCTTTTCGGCAATCACCTGCAACAATTGCATTTCTTATTTTTGAACTACTTACTGTTTCGCCATTAAGTTTAAATTCTAAAACCGAAGTTACCCCAAATCCTTTTTCAGCTCCGATTTCTTTTAAAGTCTCAACATTACCACCTCTGCCCTTGCCAAAATGATGGTCATAACCAATTACAATTTCTTTAACACCAATTCCATCAATAATATACTTTTGAATAAATTCTTCAGGTGACTGCTGGGAAAATTCCCGGGTAAAATTCACAAGAAATATATTTTCCAAATTAAGTGATTTAACTATTTCAACCTTCTCTTCAATAGTACAGAGAAGTTTAATCTTGTCATCTTTAGAAATGACTTTCCGGGGATGCGGATCGAAGGTTATTAGGAAACTCCTGGATTTTGAATCTGCAGCTTTTTTTACAACAGTTTCAATAATTTCCTTGTGTCCTAAATGAATACCATCAAATGTACCCAGCGTAACTATTGTATTCTTATTATATTCAATCTCATCAAGATTTCGGAAAATCTGCATACCTGCAATTTATTTTAACTAAAGGAGTTAAATATAAGTTATTCAATTAGAAAATAAAATAATTCGACCCGGCAATGAACAATTCAAATTCAAGATTGAGCTATGAATGTCTCATTTTTTTGATAAAATCCTCAACCTTTAAAGCCTGCTCAACTTCGAATTCACCAATTCCGGTTCTTCTTAATTCGGTAAGAATTCCGCCACATCCAAGTTTTTGTCCGAGGTCATTTGCCAGCACCCGAATATATGTACCTTTTGAGCATTTCACTTCAAATTCAACATCGGGGATTTTAACATTCTTAATATCAAATGAATTTATAATAACCTTTCTGGCAGGTCGTTCTATTTCCATTCCTTTCCTGGCAAGCTTATATAATCTTTTCCCATTTATTTTTATTGCAGAATACATTGGCGGGATTTGTTCAATTTCTCCGACAAAATTTTTTGCACCATTTTCAATTCTTTCTCTATCAACATCTGCACTGATTTCATTTTCGGTTATCCCGGTTTCTTTATCCATCGATGGCGAAGTTTTTCCCAGTGTGATTATACCCGTATAAGTTTTATCCAAACCAAGAAATTTTCCTAACTCTTTAGTTTTCTTTCCAGTACAAATAATTAATAATCCGGTTGCCATTGGATCCAGCGTTCCTGAATGACCAACTTTCTTTACTCTGATAGATTTTCTAATTGCACTTACAACTTTAAATGATGTCCAGCCGATAGGTTTATCAATGAGGATAATTTCACCGGAAGTAAAATCAAGAGAAGAGAAATCAGTCGTTTGGTTTGTTACCATCCTGCTTGCGAATCCTGTCAATTAGTCCTTCAATTTTCTCAACGTAATCAAGTGTATCATCAATGAAGAATTTTAATTCGGGAACGAATTTAATTCTTATCCGGTGAGCTAGTTCAGTTCTTATCATCCCTGATTTAAGGAGTATTTTATCAAGAACCATGTCCCGTTTTTCTTTTTCTAAAACCGACAAATATATCTTTGCATTTTTCAGATCAGGACTCATTTTTACATTTGTTACTGTAATGAATCCGTATTCCGGTGCACCGAATTTATGAAGAAAAATCGAACTGATTTCTTCTTTAATAAGTTTTTCAACTTTATCTACTCTGTGTGAAGACATGGTAAGATTTAGAAATTAATAAATCAAAAAAGGAGATTATTATTGCTCAACTTTTCAGGCAAGCTTTTTCTTCGTTTCAACAATTTTATATGCTTCAACAATATCGCCAACTTTTAAATCATTATAGTTAGCAATATTCAAACCGCATTCATAACCTGCATCCACTTCACGAACGTCATCTTTAAATCTCTTTAGACTTCCGATTTCACCTTCGTGAACAACAATTCCTTCCCGTATTAGTCTTATCTTATTGCTCCTGGTAATTTTCCCATCAAGGACATAACATCCTGCAATTGTACCAAACTTTGGAACTTTAAATGTATCCCTGATTTCAACAGTTGCTACAACTTCTTCAGAAATAACAGGTGATAAAAGTCCTTCAAGAGCGGACTTAACTTCATTTATAGCATCGTAAATAACATTGTATAATCTAACATCTACTGATTCTTTTTCAGCAAGCTTTCGCGCATTAATATTCGGACGAACATGAAAACCAATTATGATGGCATCTGAAGCATCGGCAAGAAGAACATCACTTTCGGAAATTCCTCCAACGCCTTTGTGTATAACTTTTACAACAACTTCTTCAGTTGATAATTTCATTAATGAATCAGACAAAGCTTCTACTGAACCATCAACATCACCTTTAACTATAAGCGGAAGTTCTTTTACTCCACCGATACTAATTTGTTTAGCAATTTCATCAAGAGTAATATGGCGTACTTGTCTTTGATCCTGTTCGCGTTTTAATTGTTGTCTTTTGATGCCAATTTCTCTTGCAGTTCTTTCATTTTCCACAACAACGAAAGTTTCGCCGGCTTGTGGAGCACCTTCAAAACCCAGTACTTGTACCGGAGTAGATGGAGGAGCTTCATTGATTTTATTTCCTCTTTCATCAAACATTGCACGAACTTTACCCTGGTAAATTCCGGCAACAAAAGGATCACCAACGCGTAACGTTCCTTTTTGAACAAGAATAGTAGCAGTAATTCCTCTTCCCTTATCAAGCTGTGACTCAACAATAACACCGCGAGCTTCCCTATCGGGATTGGCTTTTAAATCAAGCAGTTCTGCTTCAAGTAATATCTTTTCAAGAAGCTGTTCAATATTTGTTCCCTGCTTAGCTGAAATTTGAATTGATTGATATTTTCCACCCCATTCTTCAACCAGCACATTTCTATCAGCTAGCTGCTGCCTGATTTTATCAATGTTCGACCCGGGTTTATCTATTTTATTAATTGCAATAATTATGGGAACGCCTGCAGCCTGTGCATGATTTATAGCTTCAACTGTTTGCGGCATTACAGCATCATCTGCTGCAACAACGAGCACAACAATATCTGTCAACTGTGCACCTCTTGCCCGCATTGCAGTAAAAGCTTCGTGACCAGGAGTATCAAGAAAAGTTATTGATTTACCTTCCTGAACTTCAACTTTGTATGCACCAATATGCTGAGTTATTCCACCTGACTCACCTGCAACTACATTTGTTCTACGGACGTAATCAAGTAATGAAGTTTTTCCATGATCAACGTGACCCATAATTGTAACAACAGGTGATCGGGACTTTAAAGTCTCCGGTTCGTCATCATAATCTTCAAGTTCTTCGGCGGTATATTCTTTTTGAAATTCAACTTCAAATCCGAATTCATCTGCAACTAATGTTATAGTATCTACATCGAGTCGCTGGTTTATCGAAACCATTAACCCCAGTTCAATACATTTAGAAATAACTTCACCAACAGGAACTCCCATCAGATTTGCGAGCTCACTAACCGCAATAAACTCATTAACCCGTATTTTTTTACCTTCAAGTGTTCTTTCTTCCAGCCGTTTTTCTTCTTCAGCTTCTCTTTCTTTTCTTTTCCTTTTTCGTGCACTGGCTCTGCCGGTAGCTGTAGAATCATCCATACTAAGAAGTGTTTTCCTGATAGTATCCTTAACCTCTTTGTCATTAATCTCAAATCTCTTTACTCTCTTTTTCTTTTTTGCAGCAGGAGATTCTTCAACCGGCTGTTCCCCGGCTTTTTTGCGCATTCTCGGCTTACGTTTTTTCTTCGAAGCTGAAGTTTCTTCTTTTGAAGTCTGTCCTTTATCCGTTTTTAGTCCAGGGGATCTCTTTCCCTCATCCAAATCCATTTTGCCAACAACTTTAAGACCTTTACGCTTGCTGCTTTTTTCATCGGTATTATCTGCATGTTTTTCACTTATTTCGGATTTTTCTTCAGCTGAAGTCTCAATTTTTTCAGACTCTACTGTAGCTGCTTGTTCTTCTTCTGTTGGTTTGCTGGAAATTTTAATTTCTTCTGTTTCCGGTGTTGGAATTTCAGTAACTTCAACTTCTTTCCCGGATTCTTTGGCTTCTTCAATAGCTTTCTCGGCACGCTTCTGATGGAACTCAGCAACTTTTTTGTAATGTTTTTCAGCTTTTTCTATGTCTTTCTGAAAATGACCCTGCACTGCATTGATCATATCATCGTCAAGCATAGACATATGAGATTTTACTTTAAAACCTTTATCTACAAGAAATTCTATAATGTTCTCAGCAGAGAGATTATACTCAGTTGCAAGCTTGTAAACTCTTATTTTTTTTGCCTTAGTTTCAGCCATTAAAAATTTTTGCCTTCCTGTAAACTACTCTTCTTCTTCGAACTGTGATTTAATAATTTCAAGTATTTCGTTTACTTTATCTTCATCAAACCCTTCAATCTCTTTTAATTTTTCCGGTCCGGCAGTTAATACTTCAATAGCAGTATCATACCGGTGATTGATCAGGGTTTGATATACTTCTTCACCAAGTTCTTCTTTAAGATCAATTAACTCGATGTCCTCCTCATATTCTTCAAACGGTTTTTCTTCTCTTAATATTTCTATTTCATAACCTGTCAGCTTCATTGCTAATCTAATATTAACACCGTTGCGTCCAACGATTAGAGATACCTGGTCTGAATCTGCTGTAACAACCGCTTTCATTTCTTCTTCATCAAGCTCAATGGCTTTCAGTTTAGCCGGCGCCAGTGATCTCTGGATAAAAATAATCGGATCGTCTGAATAATTTATCACATCGATGTTTTCATTATTCAGCTCGCGTACAATTGCATGAATTCTCACACCCTTCATACCAACGCACGCACCAACAGCATCAATCCTTGCATCGCCCGATTCAACAGCAACTTTTGCTCTTTCACCGGGCTCGCGGGCAATGGCTTTAATTTCAATTATGCCGTCATAAATTTCAGGAATCTCAATTTCAAAAAGTCTGCGCAAAAATTCGTTGTCTGATCTCGAAATAATTATTATAGGTCCGCTGTTTCCTTTTTTAACTTCTTTAACAATTGCACGGACGGTTTCACCTTTCTTATATCTTTCATAAGGAATCTGTTCATCACGAGGAAGCAGGAGTTCATTTTTATTGTGGTTAACAAGTATATCGCTCCTTCTTATCTGGTAAATATCTCCCACAACAATTTCACCAAGCAGTTCTTTGTATTCGTTGTAAACTATATCTTTTTCAATTTCTCTTATTTTTTGATTGAGACTTTGTTTTGCAAGTGTAACTAATCTTCTGCCAAGTGCTGCAAGCTCAATTTTTTCTACGAAATCTTCACCAACTTCCAATTCATCAACATTTCCTTTACGGTTAACTTCTTCAATACTTATCTGAGTAGCAGGATCTTCAACCGCTTCAACTATTTCTCTTTCAAGATAAATTTCTATGTCACCTCGATCCATATTTACAACAACATCAAAACGGGCTTCTTCACCGAACTTCTTTTTAACAAGCAGACCAAAGATTTCTTCGATTATTCCCGCAAGAACATCCTTGTCCATACCTTTTTGCCTCACCATTTCGGCGAAGGAATCTACAATCTCTCTGTTCATTTAGTTTAGAACTCCTCTAAGAAAAACTTATTAAAACTTTTGCTTCAATTAATTGATTAAAAGGAATCAGCACTTCGTCCTTGTCTTCAAAAACAAGATCTTCGCCATTTACTTCTTTTAATCTTCCCGAAAAACTATTTATCTCTTCTCCCTTTTTATACTTAACAGAAAACTTCCTGTTAATATGCTTTGGGAACTGGATGAGATATTTTAATGGTTTATCAGCTCCGGGCGATGAAACATCAAGCCTGTAATTTGCTTTGATTAATTCATCTTCGATAATTTTTTTATCCAGTTCTCTGCTGATAGTTGCACAGTCTTCAGCCGACACACTTTTGGCTCCGTCAACAAAAACTTCAATTACCGGGTTCTGATTGGAACCGCGAACGATTAAATCCACCAGTACAAGCCCTTTTTCAGAAGCTATTGATTGCGCAGCAGCCGTAATATTTTCAATTGATAAACTCATAGAAACAAAAATCGCCCTTATTAGGGCGAATTTGAACGTGTAAAGATAACGCTTAAATACTGAATAAGCAAGAATAGCTTAATCCGCCCGGTTTAGTTTATCTCATTTTTATTCCCTGTTCCTGCCCTTTTTATTTCTTCTGTTTTACCGGACTTCATTTCGCCGGCTTTTACCGTTTCTGCTTTTTTCTTCTTTCTTTCATAAAGACTGCTAACCATCAAACCCATTACCAGTCCGACAAGGAAAATTACCATGATCAAAACAATGAGCGGCCACTGAATTTTCCAGAGGATTAAATTAATGTCTGAAACTGCCGTATTCTGCACAGCAACAATTGCAAACAGAAGAAGCAGTATTGAAAATATTAATATTCTTGCGCGCATTTTCTAGATATCTATTTGATGCTGTATGAAATATAAAGAATAATAATAAAACAAAAAGGCTTAGGTTTTTGTTGAATTGTTAAAAATAATTATTGAAGTTTGTAATAAATAAACAGGGAGTGCTTATCCTGATAAGTAAAAGTTAGGTGTAATTATGAAAGTATTAATTTTATTTATATTACCATTTTTTGTGTTTGGGCAACAGCAATCTGAAAATAGATTAAAAAATTATGTTGGTTATTACCTTCCGTCTTTAGAACCTTCAAGCGCATTTTCACAAAGCTTTATGCAAATAGATTTGAACATAGAAAATGATGTGCTCGCTGGGCAAGTTCATTTCTTTACAGATACGTCATATAATTCTATAGATGAAAGTGTAGTTTGTGATATTGAAAGCATAGAAATCTATAAAGACTCACTCTATTTTCGAACGAAAAAATGCCGTAATGAATTGTATGAGTTTAGAGGGCGTTTCATTGTTCCCTATCAAGAATTTGGATTAAAAGATGAAAATGTTTTAGACGGTATAATATACCTTTATATAAATGACAAGCTTATTCGTCACAATAAAATTGCTTTTTTATATAGTGAAGGTTGTTAACATTACACCTAACCCGCGCCTCAACACCGACCGCTTATAATAAAAAAACCCCGGCTAACCGGGGTTAAAAATAGACTCAAGATTTCTCCCCCGCCATTCTTCGACAAGCTCAGAATGACAGGATCGGGATGACAAGCTTATTATTTTAAAAGCATCATCTTCTTTGTTTCAACATAAGTTTTATTTTCAGAAGCTGCTTTTAACTGGTAAACGTAAGTTCCCGAAGGAAGGTTACTGCCAAAAAAATTAATCCTGTGGTAACCTGCCTCAAGGTTTTTATTAATTAAGCTTATAACTAATTCACCAATTGAAGAATAAACCTGCAGAGTAACCCGGCTATCCTGCGGAACAGAAAATTCAATTACTGTATTAGGGTTAAATGGATTTGGGAAATTTTGCTCGAGTCTGAAATCGGAAGGTGAAAATACTTCAACAAGAATTGCATCGCTGTATTCGAATGTTCCGTCAAAATCAGTCTGCTTCAGCCTATAATTGTAAACTCCCATCTTTACATCATTATCATTATAGGTATAGCTGTTCCTTTCAGTTGTAGTTCCATGTCCCGGAACAAAAGCAATTTCATTCCAGCCCTGACTCTCAGCATCTTTTCTTTCAATGCTGAACCCGGAATTATTTAACTCTGTTTCTGTCACCCAGCTAAGTATAACTTCTTTTTCATCTGCCTGTGCTGTGAACGAAGTAAGCTCAACAGGAATTTCGGACGCAGCCTGCAGGTAAGCCTCATATGCATCTATTCTGCCTGCACCATAACGGGGATCCTTGCCCGGTGTACCTTTTTCAACTGATGTTGTCTGGATTATCCTGCTTACATCCTCGGGAGTAAGCATAGGATTAACAGAAAGCATAAGTGCAAATGTTCCACCAACGTGCGGAGTTGCACCGGAAGTTCCGCTGAAGGAACCATATCCGGTTCCATTTACAGTAGAAACAGTTCCATTCCCGGGTGCACTTACATCCGGTTTAAGCAATCCGATAGAACCCGGTTGAGTTTCATAAGGATAATCCTGAAAAGCAAGCGGCATTGTGTATGGATAACCAGGATGATTAACCTGAATATCTTCCCAGGTTGATGGTCCATATGGTGAACTGCTAACTATCACATCTGTTCCGGCATTTACGTTTCCGACTCCTGTTACAGAACTAACTCCTCCAACAAGTGTCTGGTCGGGATGAATCCACGATGGTGGACAGTTTCCCGGAGCTGAAATGTTAAACGGAATTGGTGCACTGCCTAAATTATTTCCATCATTGCTTGTAGAGTTTGAATGCACCACTCCGGCAGCAAGTTCAACATCCGTCATCTGTCTGAACATCGGGTAATTTGGCTGTGGTGAAAAATACCATTTGTAGCTTAATGAGCTGGTGATAACATCTACCCCCATATCAATTGCGTACTGCTCTGCCAACCAGTATTGTGCTTCACCACTGGGACGCATTGGTAAAATTTTGGCCTTTGGAGCAACACCTGTTTGAGTTCCTCCTGTGCCGTCGCCGCAAACAATACCGGAGGTTGATGTTCCGTGTGAGCTGCTTGAATTATAAACATTGTTATCATTGCTCTGAAAATCCCACCCGATAAAATCATCTATATATCCATTTGCATCATCATCTACTCCATTTACATCACCGGGATCAAAAACCCAGGCTGATCCATTCCATTCTAATGTGTGTCCATCATTATCAAAATCTTCACCCAGGTTATTAAAAATATTATTAACCAAATCCGAGTGACTCCAATCGCAGCCGTCATCCAGATTTCCAACTAATATACCCTGCCCGCTGTCACCTTCAGCCCATACCGCAGGAGCATTAATAAGAATTAGTCCGGGCTGCGGAACCAGGTTTAAGCCGTCACCATTATCCGGTTCATCACCGGCGCTGATTGGTTCTGTAATATCTCTTAACATTTCATAATCATACTGTGCATCATATCTGATTTCAGATATCTCTTCAAAATTTTCTGCAAGATTATAAATCACATCTGGAGTTGCGGAAAATACAACTGTATTAAGTGCCCATAGTGATCTTATGTTATTAACCTTGTTTTGACTTTTTTCCTGTTCAAGAAAACCAATTACATTTTGCTGCCTGGGTAAGGCAAATTCTTTCAAGAGGCGCACTACTTCAGATTGTTTTTCTTTGCGAGTTAAAAAATAAGTTTGCTGATTTAATTCATCTACAGGAAATTGTTCTGAAAGAACTGCATAAACATTCACGAACTCATTAGAGGGTGTGTTTAAGAGTACTAGCTCAAGGTTATGATGAATTTTAGAATTAGTTCCCTGGGCAAGAACTACAAAGGAACACAAAAAAAGAAAAGTAAATAGTTTTTTCATGGTCATCACTCCGTTTAATATTTAATAAATCTTTTTAATCATCCTGTACTGGGAAAACTTATTTAATCAAAATCATTTTTTTTGTGCTAACAAATTCCCCGGCCTTTAAAGTGTAATAATAAATTCCACTTGCCAATCCGGAGGCATCAAATTTAACTTCATAATTTCCGGCTGGTTTATCTTCGTTAACAAGTGTTGCAACTTCGCTGCCGAGAATGTCGTAAACTTTGAGTGAAACAAACCCACCCCTCGCCCCTCCCGGGAGGGGATTATTCGTATTTGGAATGGTGAATTTTATTTTTGTTGACGGGTTAAAGGGGTTTGGATAATTCTGAGCAAGCTCAAACTTAGATGGTGAGAAAATTTCTGCTTCAACTATTTTACTGTATTCAAAAGTCCCGTCGTAATCAATCTGTTTCAACCTATAAGAATATACTCCGGCACTTAAATCTTTATCAATATATTGATAAAATTTTGGTTCAGTAGTCGTTCCGTTTCCATTTACAAAACCAATGAGTTCCCAATCTTGCAATTTTGCAATCTTGAAATCTTTTAATCTTTCTATCTCAAATCCATAGTTATTTGTTTCAGTTGCAGTACTCCAGTTTAAATTTACTTTTCCGTTGATCACGCTTGCGGAAAAATTTGCTAATTCAACAGGGAGTACCGGATCTGTTGCAAGAATTGCAGAGTTATTTACATTCAATCTACCGCCGGTAACTGTTATTCCCTGGAGTGACAAAAGTGAATCAACTCCATCAAGAATCAGTTGCCGGAATTGAAGAGCGCCCTGGTATGGATCAGTTTTACATAATTGAATTCTTGTTTGATTTGCAGCAGCATACAACAATCCAATTGCGCCGGTTACCATAGGTGTTGCCATAGAAGTTCCGGTCAGGTTTGTATAGCTGCTTCCTGTGTAAGTACTTAAAATTGAAGTCCCGGGTGCGCCAAGATCGATTGTAGTCAAACCATAAGCAGCGCCACCGTTTTTTAAATCATTCCTTGTTGTGTTTGTTACTGCAATCATAAAATCGCTCGGGCAGGCAGTCGGTACATCACCGGAAACATCAATATCAATATTAAGATTTGCAGTTGCTGCACAACTTAAAATTCCATACTCACCCAATGAATCATACATTGCACACCAGATCGGGTAATTTGCAGGCTGACCAAAATCAATGCCAAATGAAGAATTTGTTGCAACTACAAAAGCTCCAGATGAACCATTTGTTTCATTATAAAATGCACGCATTTCGAGTACATATGCATAAGCAGCAACAACTGTAGATTCATCGGAGGAAGAACCGGCAACCGGCATAACTTTTACATTCCAGTTTACACCGGATACTCCAATCGTGTTATTTCCAATTGCGCCTGTAATCCCAGAAACATGAGTGCCATGTCCACTGCTCGGAACATTTGGTGAATTATCATAAGCATTCCATCCCCGGAAATCATCAACATAACCGTTTCCATCATCGTCAATACTGTTGTTTGGTATCTCGCCGTAATTATACCAATAATTAATGTCAGGGTGGTTTAGTTGGCATCCTCCATCAACAATTGCAACAACTATTGAATCACCAAGAGCAGTAACTCCGCCTGTTGTAATATCCCAGGCTTCAGGAGCATCAATATCTGCATCGGGTGTTCCGCCATTTTGCCCGGTGTTATTCAAATGCCATTGGTCGCCAAACATTGGGTCATCTGGAAATAAAACCATTTGTTCTTCAGCTAACGGAGGCAGGTTAAGTTCACGCATTGATAAAACATGATTGAATTGCACAACTTTTACCAGCGGATCATTTTTGATTATGAATTTTACTTCGTTATCGTCTGCACCTTCAGTATCATAACTAAAAAGCCAGATGTTCATCCGATCGGAAAGAAGCCTGACTTCATTGAGACCTAATTCAACATGATTATCCTTTAAAGCATGAACACTTGCTTTTTCTTTGAACTGAATTATAAGTTCTCCTCTTATAAAATTTTCTTGTTGTGCAAAAGAAAAGAAAGTGACGAGAATAAAAAAGACGGTAAGATATTTTATCATGGCATCCCTGACTACAATTGTTGATAACTAAACAACAATTTAATTATTTCAGGGAATTTTCACACCCGGGATAGAATTATTTTAAGAAAAATCTTTTTAGAATTTGAAGAAATATGCTGTTAATATGTTACTCGCTTAGAAGTTTTTTCTTAATAGAAGCTAATTTTTTCTGAACATCTTCATTTTGTTTTTCAGATAGTTTCATTTCCTGCAGACTTTTATATTCAGTCATTGCTTCCTCATACAAGCCTTTTTTATAAAGTATATCCGCAAAATAAATTCTATAATTCGCATTGTTTTTTGTGTTTGGATATTTCCTATAGACTTCCTTGGCAACAACAACTGCAGATTCGGACATTCCGTTTTCAGATAGCTGGACTGCCCCGCTTAATCTTTTAAAGCCAAAATCATCAGAATTGATTACAACATTGTTTCTTTCTTTTTCATCCTCTCCGTAAACAGCAGTGCTTTCAGAATTTCCTTTGTTGTTTTTCTGCGGTGCATCAAGAATTTCTTCAACAGCAAGTGCAAGCAGCAGTTCATCCATATTCATTTTTTTTATATCCGCAACAGAAACAGCTGATTCTTCTTTAAGATTTATACTTAGTTCATCACTGACAAGTTTAACTGAAGAATTTTTCCCGGTAGATAAAATTGCATCGTTATCCACTGACTGATTATTCTGCAGCTCTATCCATTTCTCAGAATTACCTTTAAGAATTTTTACTTCGCCTTTAACATTCTCAGCGGTAAAATTATTTTGTGCAAAAACCATCCCGCTAAAGACTAAAATATTTAATAATATAATTTTCATAATTTCACCTTTAATTAATATCTATTATTGCAACCTTCCCGGTTGCCAAACCTAAATTTTCAATTGCATCCACTCTGAATTTTTCTGCTCCCGAATTCCAGGCGTTTGAAAAGTTTGATAGTTCGGTAGTTTCAACCGGAAGCCAGATTTCATCTTTTCCTTCAGAATTTTTTCTTATAAAATATTTTTGATCATTATTAGTTATAAGTTTTGCCTGTTCAGGAATTAGGTTTGTGTTAAACATTAGTTGAACGTGCCTAATACCGGAATCAGGTTTATAATCAACAAAGGCAGTTTGAATTCCAGTGCTTCCAAGTAGAGAAGAATAACAAACACTCAAATCATCACAATCACCACCCTTTAGATCTATTGTTTGTTTTGGAAACTGAACAAACTCTGCAGTCGCGCGCGGATCAGAAGTATAAACCATTCTATTTGCAAGATCATTAAAAATTAATTTTGCTTTGTAGAATGATGAAAGACTGGTAGAAATTGTATCAAGCTGAATTTTAAATTTGCTTAGAACAGTCCTCGTATAATTAACAGAAAACTCAGGCTCTTTGTGAACGAAATAACGAAGATTGCCTACCTGTCCATCCCAGGCATTTATCCCGTTTATTAAAACCGGTTTTTGAATCTGATCATCGGTTTCTTTTACATTCGTGGTTAAGTAAAAA
Source organism: uncultured Ignavibacteriales bacterium (assembly GCA_963822905.1). Taxonomy (GTDB): domain Bacteria; phylum Bacteroidota; class Ignavibacteria; order Ignavibacteriales; family Ignavibacteriaceae; genus CAWGJF01. Next base: position 456,159 of record CAWGJF010000001.1, on the reverse strand, counting down.
GTTGCATAAGAAAGTGCGGGCTTTTCTGATTTATAAGACTCGGGGATTATAATAAACACCGGAATTTTTGCACTGTCTCCAGGTAAAATAGTAACCGACTGCGATTGAACCGGCTCACTGTTTACACCATCTATTTTTACAGATGGAGTGACTTCAACAACTTCATCAGATATGTTAAACGCATCGATGTAGGCAAACGGGTTTGAAAGATAATTTTCAGAGATTGTGGGAAAAACATCTTTTGTTACTTCAACATTTGTGATTTTAACTCTCAACTTCTGTAAGGTGTTGAGAGTCAGGGATACAGATAAAAAAACCTTGTCAAAACTATATGTATTATTAATTATGTTGTGAATTCCTTCCTGAATAAACTGCTTATAGTTTTCCTGGTTTGTTCTTTTAGAAAAATACTTTACCCCGGATAGCATTACTTCAAACAAATCGGTTTTATAAGCAAGTGAAGGAATTATTCCTGCAATAAAAGGATGTTGAAACTTATCGTGAAATGTAGTTAGGCCATAATAAAAATTTTTAACAGTACCAGTTACACCTGCCTGGAAAGAATTTGAAGTTTCATAAACCAGGTTGAGATTGAGAAAGCTTACCGGGTGAAAATTCAATCCGAATTCAACCTCTTTGTTCCTTTTCAATTCAAAATCTTTAAACTCTGAATTTTCAGCTTTCTCTCCGAAGTTTAACAGATTAATTGATTCAAGTCTTAATGTAAAATAATCCCCGGCGTTGTAAGCAAAACCGATATCACTTTTCCAAAAATTTACTGTTTCATCAAGCGTTTCAATCTGAAGTGTTATCGGACCGCCGATAACAGGAGTAACTGTTTCCTTTTCAAAATCTTGTGAAAAAAAACGGAGCGATAACCCGGCAGAAAAATTTGGGGATATTTTATATGAATAACCCAAGCCAAATAATTCCCTGTAATTGAATTTTACTTTTAATGATTGAACTGTTGTGTCATTAGTGCTTATAGTTTCACCGGTTGAAAAGAAAAATTCTTTTTGATAACCGGGAGTATACCGACCGGCTATAGAATGGCTATCAATGGTTTTCGCAAGGGATATTGAATAAATATTTGTGTTAACATTGTCAGAAATTTCTGCACCGTAAGAAAATGAAAAGCCCCAATCATGTAAATCTGATAAATAAGACGGGTTGCTTTCCAGGCTGAATGTTGGGGTAACCAATCCATTTTGAAATGACTGGTAGCCCATAAACCCGAATGAGTTCTGGGAATATATTGTTGATCCGCTGAACATTATCAAAAAGAAAATTGCTATAAAATATTTCAAGGTATATCTAAAACTATGCTGTGTATACTTTGTGCTGAAAGAAAAAGTAAATTATTTGCGTTTCCATCATGTTTTTCTTTTGAACGTATAAGCGTAAAAATGATTTTTGAAAATCCATCCAAAGGTAGTTTGTTTAATAATTTGTTTGGAACAATGAACTCACCATCATCAGCAGTTTTAATCCTGTAAACCGGGATCGGGAAAAGCTGACCGTGTTTAATTAACCCGATAACAACAGTTATGCGATTAAGATTTTCTGCATTCCACTTAAGATCAACCTGCAAATCATTTGAACTTTTATGTCCGCTAACCTGAACACTTCCGGTTATTTCTACAGGAGTTTTAATTGGGAACATAACTGAATCAACAAACCAGGTTAATTTAAAGTTTGTTGATGAATTATAAGGAAACACATATGGATCAATTATTCCGCTCCATAAAAAATATTTTTTCCCGATAGTTGTTTCTCTTAGCATTCCGCCATCATGATACCTGATTTTATGATCGACTATTCTTGCCCTGTTTCCATCAAAATAAACAAACCCCGGAGTCCAGGTTTTATATGCAATAATTCTGTTATTGGAATTATAAATAGGCTTTGATTTATCAAAAAAGAATGCTTGAGCAAGCGAATATTCATCAGTATGATTATTTGCAGTAATTTTGATCCCTGAAATTGAAATAAGATTAACAAGGTTGGGGCTGTTAAAGTCCTGAGTAATGCCGGAAGTATCGACACCGCTTGTAAGATAATTTTCGCTTGTAGGATCATTCAGTAATTCATAGTCAGCTTCATCAGTTGTATTATCAACCAATTCTGTTGGCGCTGGTTTATCACAGCTTACCAGAAGCAGCCCGAGCATAATTAAAAGAGCATAATATGTAAATATTTTTTTCATTTCGTTAAAATTTATATTTGAACTTAACCAATTGCAATTAAAATCTTCCCTTCAAAATAAATCCCCCTCCCTGAGCGATTAAGGGAGGGGTTGTGGAGAGGATGCGCGTGAAGGGAATTCCTCTGGTTAATGAAACTTTACTATATAAGGAATACCCCAGGTTTCTGATTCAACCGGAGCCGCGTCATCATTTAATACTTGTCTTGGAATTGCATTTATAACAGCATGGAAAAATCCCGGTACCTGATGAGTTGTAAAAGTCTGCTCATAAACTTTATCAAAACCGCTGCCGTTTGGTGTTGATGAAACGAGATCAAAAAGTTTCTTTGCTCTCTGATGACACCAGCGGTTTGCTCCATAAACCAGTGATACATAATCATCTTCTTCGTAGCTGCTGTATAATTCTACTCTCATCATTACACTTTCATTTGGATGAAGAATTGGAATTTGTCTCCACCATCCCCAACCTCTTTTAAGGTAAAAATCATTTGGTGAATCTATAGTAAGTGTATCTCCGTTTGGCAGGAATACAGTTACTTTCTGAAGATCGATATTCGGACTTGCCGTACCACCTTCAGGTAATGAGATTGCAGCAATTACCCAGTTTCTACGTGGAATATCTGAGTGATTAATTTTAACAAAAATTAAATTTCGTGTTACTGTCGAAGCAAAAGTTTTCGAAATTACAGTATCAGGTTCGGTTGCACTCGTATCATAAGAAGCTTCTATCATTAGGGTTCCTTCAAAATCCTTTGTTATCGTTCCATAAGCAGTATCACCCTGAACATTAATTGAAACATTCAAGTTAACTAAATTTGCTTCAACACCGACTCTGAAATGTTTAATAGTTTCCTGAATTTTACCGAGTGCTTCGGTGAATCCATCTTCATTATAATTATAGTCAAAGGAAGTAAGTGAAGAATCTTCTTCAACAAGGGCTTTCATGGCTTCCTGGTCAGTTTCAATAGAATCAGTAATTGAATCTTTTTCCTGGCAACCAATCAGCAAAAAGCCAAGTGTAACCGCAAACAGAAAAACAAAATTTCTCCAGGTCATTTTAATAACTCCTATTTGTTAATGATTATTATTTATTCCTTCTTTTCCTCTCATTTGCCTTTTACTAATGTAAATTTTATGCCATTTAGTAAAAGTCTGTTTTAATAGCGAATAGTTATTATAGCTCTTCATTAAACTGCATGGAAAATCAGGTTAATTGCATGGAATGCAATATTCCATGCAATTTTATCTGGTTTAAATTATTCTGATTCTGACCATAAAAGATTATTTTTGTTTAGAAAAAGATTTAAATAAATAAAGAATAAATGATTGTGCTTACACCTACAATTCATCAAAAATTGTTAATTAATTTTTATAAGGGGACTAAATGAAAATCAAACTGATACTGATTTTTTTATTGACTATTTCAGAAATCACACTCTCACAAGGGTTACCCTACGGACGTACAATACTTTTTGCAGGTTCAGGAAACTGTGAAGGATGTCATGCTGCTGAAGTAGGGGATACTATTATGATTTACAACGGGGTTGATGTTTCCCCAATATCTTATTGGCGATCTACAATGATGGGAAATGCAAGCAAAGATCCTTTCTGGAGAGCAACTGTTGCTGAAGAAGTTCACCGGTTTCCACAACTACAGGAAACAATCGAAACAACATGTTTAAGATGTCATTCACCAATGGGTTATACCGAGGCAATTTATAATGGACAAACATATTATACTATGGATGAATTGCGACAGGATCCGATTGCAAATGATGGGGTAAGTTGCACTTTATGTCACCAAATAAATCCAGGTAATTTTGGCTCTTCCGATTCTTACAGCGGGCACTATAATATTCCACCGGATAGCATTATATACGGACCTTATGCAAATAGTGATTCCACTTACATGCCGTTTGTGGTTGGGTACTATGTACAGCAAGCGGATCATCTCGACACAGCTGAAATGTGTGCAACCTGCCATACCTTGTTTACTCCTTATCTTGATAATGAAGGAAATATAGCCGGAGATTTTCCGGAGCAAACAGCATATCTAGAATGGAAAAATAGTATTTACCCTTCGCAGGAAATTAATTGTCAATCCTGCCATATGCCCATAATTACTGATCCAATAAAGATTGCTGCTTATGGAGAATTTCCATGGCGTTCTCCTTTCCTTAAACATACTTTTGTCGGTGGAAATAATTATATGCTTCAGATGCTTAGAGATAATATTGATTCATTAAATGTTACTGCTTATCCTGAAAATTTTGATTCAACAATTTCCCGCGGGGAAACTTTTGTAACTGAAAAAGCTCTTAATCTTTCGATGGAAACAGATGAACAGGATGATTCACTTGTTATTAAAGTGAAGCTTGAAAATCTTGCGGGCCATAAATTGCCAACTGGTATTCCATTCAGAAGATTGTGGGTTCATTTGAAAGTGCAGGTGCAAGGTGGGCCAGTCGTATTTGAATCAGGAAACTGGGATGCAGATGGAAAAATTGCAGGTTACAATTCAGATTTTGAACCACATTACCAAATAATAAATTCAGAAGACCAGGTACAGGTTTATGAAGGTGTTTTCGCAGATGTTGATGGCATTGTTACCCACACACTTTTAAGGGCTGCACAGTTTCTAAAAGATAACAGGATTCCACCTAAAGGATTTACAACTTCGCATATAAGTTACACAGATAGCACAGAAATTTATGGCAATGCACTTACAGATCCCGATTTCAACAAAGACGGAAACACAGAAGGAACAGGAAGGGATATTATTACTTATAAACTGCCGGCTCAGCAAAGCACCCAATACCAAATTACTGTTGAAGTTTGTTTCCAGACTATTAAACCAGAAGTTGTTGATACAATAAGAACATTAAACGAACCGGATATAAACAGCTTTGTAAATATGTATGATGCTCTGCCAAATATTCCTTTTATTATAAAATCACAAACCACAGGTATTGTTACCGGAATTGAAAACAATGTGGAAACTCCCGTTCATTTTAATTTATCTCAGAACTACCCAAACCCGTTTAATCCGGTTACAATTATCAATTATCAGTTATCAGGTAACAATTTTGCTTCATTAAAAATTTATGATGTGCTTGGCAATAAAGTTGCAACATTGGTTGATGGATATAAACCGGCAGGTGAATATAAAATTGAATTCGATGCTGAAAAATTATCCAGCGGAATATATTATTATACCCTTTCGGCGGGAAAATATACTGAGACAAAGAAAATGGTTTTGATTAAATAAAAGAATATAATTGTCTCATTTGGATTAGTTTTAATATTATTCCTAAAAAACAGCTATTGAATCGCAACTTTTATTAAAGTAATATAAATGCGAAATTAGTATTAGTAGATAAACTTTAAGGAGGAACATATGAGATACACATTGATGCTTTTAACAATTGGAATAATCCTGATAGTTATTCCAATCAACATTTCGCAACCAAATTTTAACGGATCAACTCCTGGATGTGACGATTCCGGTTGTCACACACTTTCTGATGGGATTGTATCTGCTGCAGTTTCTGATCTCGATGTAACGATAACTGTAAGCGGCACTTCATCCAAAGTTGCAGGTGAGCTGGTTGATGAAAGCGGAATGGTTGTAGCAGTTAATAATTCTACCAGTAACAATCCGTTCACACTTACTGCCCCGGGTCCGGGTACTTATAGAGTGAATGCTGGTTTCAAGAATCCAAGCAGAAAGTGGGATTCTGTAATGGTTAACATCAACATAACAAACGTTGGTGATAATACAACAGGCTCGTCATCATTTAAGCTTTATGATAATTACCCTAATCCTTTTAACCCGGGTACAATTATAAGTTATCAATTACCAGTAAACGATTTTGTTTCATTAAAAGTTTATGATGTTATTGGTAATGAAGTTGCAACTCTCGTGAATGAAACTAAGCCGGCGGGAAATTATCAAGTTGAATTCAATGCTGCAAACCTGGCAAGCGGAATTTATTATTACACATTGAGAGTTTATCGCGCAAACGGCGGAGCAGGAAATTTTACACAGACTAAGAAGATGATACTGATTAAGTAATTAATTCTGAATTTTAACGAAGTCGGTTTTTACAAATCGCCTTTTTTTATTTTAAGATAATAATGCCTCCACCAGGCAGATGAAGGCATATTCTAAGGAGAGGTTAAGATGCAATAGAGAACACTAGAGCCAGTTCGTATGTGTCATTTAAAAACTTTTTAAAACCCACCTCTATCACTTTTTAGTAAGGAAAATTTTTGATCCTGTGATTTTTTGTTTGCCTGCTCTTTATTAAAATTTAACGGGTTCCGGCTAAGCAGTATTATTGATAAGGTAATCAGTATTATAGTATAAAATATTTTTCCAATCATTCTTTTCTGTTTTTTTGTGATGGGTAAACATCGGTAAAAATAACATAACCGGTTATAGGTTGTTTGCGCTATTTTTAAATAGTTTCTTTCATTCTTTCTTCATTTTAAAAACCGCAATAGAACAAATGAACTACCCGGCACATTTCTGGTTAGGTTTTATTATTTCTTTAGGTTGGATAAAATTTTAGCACAGATTTTTTTTAGTTAACTGTTGAAGGGAAAACAGGGAAAAAATAAGTGGAGATGTTTTCCAGACATCTCCACCTAGGGAAAAATTAAATGAAAGATTTTATGTGGTTGACATAAGTGACCGCACCGCCGGGCTGGTAACCTGTCTTTGCTAAAACCTTCCCGCCTGCATCCAGTAAAATTATAGTTGGATACCCGGTTATACCATACCTCTGGGCTAAAGAATTGTTATACATTTTTGTTTCATTAGACTGTGGGATACTTTGTGGAAAATCTATTTTAACAAGCACCAGATTATCTTTTGCAAATTTTTCAAATTCACTTTTTGAAAAGACTTCATCATTCAGCTTCATACACCATTTACACCAGTCTGACCCCGTAAAATCCACGAACACGGTTTTGTTTTCCTGTTTTGCTTTTTTAATTGCAACACCAAGATCTGTTTCCCAGCTAAGGTTGTTGCTTGCCGACTGACTTTCGCACGAAACGATTGTAAATAGTAAAACAGCAATTGCAACTAATAATTTTTTCACCACTATTACTCCTGATTTTTTTTATACAGTAATATGATTCAAAAATACTGATTTGGTTGCAGTGTAATTATTCATCTACTGTTTCAGTTTCTTCCTCCTTTTTTGGTTCGGGCGGTCTTTCATATAACAAAGCCAATTCTCTGTACTTTTCGGTAAATTTTTTATCAACCTGGTTCCAGTTGAATCTCCAGTTCCAATTGCCGCCAAGTGTGCTCGGAAAATTCATTCTTGCTTCTCCACCAAGATTCAAAATATCCTGCATCGGAATTAATACGAAGATTGCAACAGAGGCATACGCAGTTCTTATTAATTCGAACACGATATCATTGCCTGAATAATTTAAATAGTTATGAGCATGTTCAGGTATATCGCTTTTCTTTTCAATTTCTTTCTCGAAATATGCTCTTGTTGTGTCGTTGTCATGTGTACCAGTGTAAACAACACAATTAGGCACAAAATTATGAGGAAGGAATTTTGTTTCCATTCCTTTTCCGAATGCAAATTGTAAAACTTTCATCCCGGGAAAATTAAATTTATCTCTTAATGCCACAACAGGAGGAGTTATTACCCCCAGATCCTCTGCAAGTATCGGTAGATCACCAAGATATTTTTTTACGGTTTCAAAAAGTTTTTCACCGGGAGCTTTTGTCCACTTTCCGCTCTGTGCTGTCTTTGCATCACCAGGAATTTTCCAATATGCTTCAAATCCACGGAAGTGATCAATACGAATTATATCAACAAGTCCCAGCAAAGCTTTAAATCGATCTCTCCACCAAAGAAAATCATTTTTTTCCATCACATCCCATTTGTAAAGCGGATTTCCCCACAACTGTCCAGTTGCACTAAAGTAATCCGGTGGAACACCAGCCACAAAAGTAAGCTTGCCGGTTTCATCAACCGTAAATAATTCTTTATTAGACCAGAGATCTGAACTGTCGTACGCAATAAATATCGGCATGTCTCCGATTATTTTTATTTCTTTTTCATTAGCATATTTTCTTAAGGCCTTCCACTGCCTGAAAAACATAAACTGGATAAACTTATGATAGAGAATATCATCGCTGAGTTTTTCTTTCCAGGAATTTAAAGCAGTTTCTTCACGGAGCACAAGGGTTTTATCCCACTCGCTCCAGGAAACACCATTGTGAAAATCTTTTGCAGCCATAAATAAAGAGTAATCATCAAGCCAGTTGCTGTGCTCATTTGTAAATGAATTAAAATCATTATTAAGATTTTCCGAATTACTTTTAAATTTCTTATAAGCAGTTGAAAGCAGTCCTTTTTTAAAGTTAATTACATTTCCATAATCTATTCTGCTTTGATCAGATTCAGGAATAGATTGTATGTCGGATTCTTTAAGAAGATTTTCTTCAATCAGTTTATCGGGACTGATTAATAGAGGATTTCCCGCAAAAGCAGAAAAACATTGATAAGGTGAATCTCCATAACCGGTAGGACCAAGTGGGAAAACCTGCCAGAGTTTTTGTCCGGATTCAACTAAAAAATCTACAAACTTATAAGCTTCATTTCCAAGATCACCGATTCCATATTTTCCCGGAAGAGAAGTTGGATGAAGAAGAATACCTGCACTGCGTTCAAACTGCATTTTTATTCCTTAAAATTTTTAATAGAAAAAATAACCAACACAACCACGAATAAAAAATGCGGTATTCTTTAATAGAATACCGCATTTTATAATGAATTTTAAAAGAATAATTAAATATTATTAAAAAGGAAACATCAACTCATAATTAAAGCTTGAAAGTAACTCCGGCAATAATATATCCCACACCATATCCAAGCTCTAAAAATCCACCGACTGTTGGAGAGAAATAATATCTTCCGCCAGCATGGAACCCGTAAAGAAGATAACTGCCTTGAGCAGAGTAACCAGCAATCGTCCCGCTCGGCTCTGAGACACTAACTATATTATAACCAAGTGTAACTCCGGCGTATAAATCTGTATTTTCAAGATCAACTTCTGTAAAATGATATTCGCCTCTTGCACCTATGAAAAAATAAGAATACTTCCATTCATAATTCGAGTTTATATAGCTATAATCATAAGTTGATGAACTATAACCTAAGATTCCTCCAACAGAAAAGTTCTTATGAAAACCTACCTGGTAGCCGACACTAATTGCCGGTAGATCCATGCTCCCATAAATGCCCTGAAGTCCCGGGCCAATACCAATATTTAGATTATTCATCCCCTTTTTATAAACCTGGCCGTAAGAAACAGAGACCAAAAACAGCAATAGGAAAAGTACTCTTACTATTTTATTCATAAATTACTCCTGAACAGTTAGAAAGATATTGTTGATTAATAGAATTAGAACTTCAGTAAAAAAGAATTCAATTTATTAATGACACACAATTGAAATGCTGTGAAAAATAAACCTGATGATTTAGTCGGGCAAATTAAATCAATAGGTGATAAAAATAAAGTATTGTTTTTTGTACAATATTTTAATTGCTTCTCAGTGTTAGTATTTGACAGATAAAATTTTTGTTTGTTAAACATAAAAAGCTCTGCCGATTTTCAAATCCAATTATTAAACAAAATCAGGAAGTACAATTTTTTACATAAGCACATTTTCTCTAATTTTGCTTTCCATTATAAAATTTCTCTATGAGCAACCTTACTGAAATTATTAATATTTTCCTTACTGCGCTGACTCCTATTGGAGAGTTGAGGGCTTCTATTCCTTTAGGACTAACAGTCTTTCATCAACCAATCTGGATTGTGTTTATTGTTTCGGTTATCGGGAATATTATTCCGCCAATGTTAATACTCTGGTTGTTCCCAAAGTTTGCAAAATGGATAATGGAGAAATCAGAATTAATGAACAAATTTTTAACCTGGCTTTTTGAGCGGACTCAGAGAAAAACAAAAGATAAAATTGAAAAATATGGTAACATCGCCCTTATAATTTTCGTTGCTATCCCCTTACCAAATACCGGCGCCTGGACAGGAGCCTTAGCGGCATGGTTGTTTGGAATACCATTTAAAAAAGCTGTTCTGAATATTTTTTATGGCGTGCTGATTGCCGGTGTTGTTGTTACAATAATAACTATAGGAATAAAAAGTTTTTTTCCATAAAATTCTTGAATTAAACCGGCTCGCAATCGATTTCCCTCTTTTTTGATCAAAGAGATTTACTACAAATTATTTTCTGTTGAGTCACTTTCAATCCTCTGATTTGCAACTGATTTTATATGTGCGGCAATATCCGGATACTTTTCAAGGACTTCTAAAAAATGTTCTCTATCCAAACAGTATAGATCGCAATAAGTATTACTTAATACTGAAGCCGTTCTTTTTTTGTTCTCCGTAAATAGTGCTATCTCACCAAAAAAATCTCCATCTTTGAGCGTCGATATTTTCTTATCTCCATTATAAACATGAAGATTTCCACGTATTACAAAAAACATCTCGTTGCCGGTATCGCCTTCCTCAAAAATAGTTTCACCAGGAATACAAACCTGAGGACGCATATGTGATGAAACTTCAATCAGGAACGAATTACTTACACCGCGGAACAACGGAATTTTTTCCAGTATTTCACGTTTAAGAAATATAGAAACCTCACTTTGCAAACCCTGTGGTAAACCGGATAGAAAAACAGATTCATCAAATCCGAGTTTTTTTCTCCAGATGTATAAATAGTAATCCATAATTCTCTTTTGAAGATTCAGAGGAATACGTCTGTAGTTTACAAATACTCTAAGTTGTTCAAGGTTATTAAAGTATTGTGCTCTTGCAGGATTTCTTTTTGATAGAATGCTTGCAACATTACCTATTATAAAACCATACATCGCAACTCCGAAGAGCATAACGAAAATTGCATAAATTTGCTGTGCCATAGAAAAAGGCACTATTTCACCATACCCAACTGTAGTTAAAGTTTCTATTACCCAAAAAATTGATGCGACGTATTTTTCAGCATTTTCTATATTTGCTGAGAATTTCCAAAGAGCAATCCATCCACATGCAAGCCAGTGAGAAATAATCAAAACCCAGAATGCAAAAAATATTAATAAAGAATAATCCTGAAGTTTTAAAATCCTTTGCCTGATTTCATGAATATAAATCCCGACCTTTATAAATTTTACTAATCTTATTAAACCAAACACAGGGTTTACAAATAAAACTTCAAAAGGTATTGCAGCGAGAAGGTCAACGATAAACCAGGTTTTCAGGTAGTGAAACTTGTGCTGTTTCGATTGAATTGAACTGTGAGGATCCGAAGAATCTGAGAAATAATTAACAGCTATGTCAGCAATAAATATTATCGTTATCAGCCAGTAAAGAAAAAAATAATCAAAACTTTCAGGAATTTTAAGTACAACCTGGAGAGGGACATAAATCGCAAACACAGTAGCGCACAAAGAAATCACTAAATCCCAGATTCTTTTTTTATACGGAATGAGAAAAGCCATTTTGAGTTTTGCTAATTCTTATTTTACGATTAATGCTTCTGAAATGTATCCAAGAATCATTTCAACACTATCAAATGTTTGAACCAGGTCTGTCTTTCTTTCTTCTTTTTGCATTTGCAAGTTCATAATAGAAACTATTCCCTGCCACATTGAAGAGTGACAAGCAACAGGTTTTGGAAACATCAGATCTTTATTTGCAAGTTCCCAAACCGTGGCAAGCTCCAACAAGGTTCCTGTCCCTCCTTGTAAAATAATAAAAGCATCACCTGTTTCAATTAATTTTGTTATTCTTTCGAAAAGTGTATTACACTTAATTTCTTTTGTAAGAAATGCGTTAGCTCTTTTATCCCAGTCCTTAACAGTTATTCCAGTAACATCAACATCATTTCCAAATGCACCTTTTGAAACAGCTTCCATTATTCCATAATATCCCCCGGTGCAAACATTGAAATTATTTTTAGCTAATAATTTCCCCAGCTTAAAAGCTGTTTCATATTCTTCTTCCCCGTACTTTGGTCGGGAGCTCCCAAAAATTGTCACAGTTTTACCCAACTTTTTTCCTCCTGAAAAATTATGTAGATAAATTTAACCAAATACCGGATTATTTTTCTATTTAAAAAGAAAATCCGTATTACCATAACAGCAATACGGATTTCAAATTGATTTTATATATTAATTATTTTGCGTTTGATCCAACTATATTAATCGTGATTGCAATTTTATCTGAAACTTTTTCACCAAGGATTTTATTTGAAACATTATAATCGGAAAGTGTTATATCGAAATTCGCCTGTACTCCAAGAAAATCTCCTGGTCCACGTTTTTTAGTTTGTTCATTTTCCACAACATAATTCAAAGTTGCATCAGCAGTTACTTCTTTTGTTACGCCATGCACAGAAAAATCTCCGGTCACTTTAGCTTTCAGACTGTTGTCACTTACTACCTGAACATCACTTACTTTTTTAATTACAAACTTAATTTCAGGATATGCTTCGGCATTCAGCCAGTTAGCACTTTTTAGATGACCATCTCTCAAATCTATTCCAGTTTTAAGCGAACCGGTTGAAATGGAAACAGAACCCTGTAAAGTTTTTATATCACTAACATCAAATGTGGCGTTTCCTTTTACATCATTAGAAATCCCGGTAATATCTTCAAGCGGTGTGCTGCTAAAAAATGTTGCCTGATTGCTTTTATCACTAAATGAAAAAGTTTGTGTGCCTGTTTTTCCAACATTAAATCCCTGGCTAAATCCGGAGACTATAAACACAAATGAAAAGAAAATGATCTTGAGAATGTTTTTCACTATTCCTCCTTATTTTTTTTGTTTTTGAATATAAAAAATAAAACTCCTGATATTGCTACAACAACACCTGCAAAAACCGCAGTGTGTGGCAGCAATCCTAAAATGAATTTTTCCTGATAAACTTTTTCCGGCGCCTGCCCAAGCATCTTATCTAAATCGGTAAGTTCTTTTTCGACAAAAACTCCGTCTTTGCTGAAAACTTCTCCCCCACTGTAAAGCCATGCAACAGTTGCCAATGCAAGAAGAATTACCGCAATTAATATTACTTTTTTTTGTTTGCTGTTCATAAATCACCTGTTATTTTATTAGACTATTATTTATTCCTATTCTAATAAATGAAAGTAATATTTAAATTTCAGTAATTCCTAACAAAATGTTCACTAATTTCAAACAAGAACATTTGTATGTTACAACATCTATTTATAATGTGCAAGGTTATTGTGCGTATAATCACTAAAAAACGGGGAATTAATTGAATTCTTATGATATAATAGTTATCGGCGGGGGTATTATCGGGACAGCGACAGCTTTTAAATTATCTCAAAATTCTGATTTTAAGATATTAATAATAGAAGCGGAATCTGAATTAGCTCATCATCAAACAGGTAATAACAGCGGAGTAATTCATTCTGGTTTGTATTATAAACCGGGATCTTTAAAAGCCATAAATTGTGTTAATGGTCGTCAAATGCTCTACAATTTTTGCAAAGAGAATGGAATTGCTCACGAGCGCTGTGGTAAAATTGTGGTTGCAGCCAACAACAAAGAACTTGATTCCCTGGATAATCTTTTTGATAGAGGAACAGCCAACGGACTTGAAGGAATAAAAAAGTTAAATAAGGATGAGCTAAAAGAATATGAACCATATGTTAATGGAATTGCCGGTTTATTTGTTCCACAAACGGGGATTGTTGATTACACACAGGTAACGAACAAGTATGCTGAATTACTTAAAAATCAAAATGGGAATATTATCCTGAATTGTAAATTTCTTTCTGTCAGGGAATCAGAAAATGAATTAATAATTTATACAACAAAAGGTGAATTTAAAACCAAACTGCTTGTAAATTGCGGTGGCCTTTATTCGGATCTTATTGCAAAGCGATGCGGAGTAAATCCGGCATTGCAGATAATCCCTTTCAGAGGTGAATACTATAAAATTAAAAAAGAGAAAAGATACCTGGTTAAAAATTTAATTTACCCTGTACCGGATATTAAATTTCCTTTTCTCGGAGTTCATTTTACAAGAATGATTGATGGAGAAGTCGAAGCCGGACCGAATGCTGTTTTGGCTTTTAAACGTGAAGGTTATTCTAAAAAGGATTTTTCCTTTACAGATGCATCAAGAATGTTTTCTTTTCCTGGTTTTATAAAAATGGCAGTAAAATATTACAAAATGGGAATTGGGGAATTTTACAGGTCTTTCAGCAAAAAAGCATTTGTGTCAGCTTTACAAAAATTAGTCCCTGAAATTACAATCGATGATATCGAACCGGGTGGTGCAGGAGTGAGAGCACAGGCTCTTGATAAAAACGGGAAGCTTGTTGATGATTTCAGAATTGTTGAGACAAAGAGAATGGTTCATGTTTTAAATGCACCTTCACCAGCAGCGACAGCATCGTTAAGCATTGGCAAAACAATTGCAGAAATAATTAAATCAAAATTTAAATCAGATATATAGTTTTTATAAATGAACATAATTTCTTTTTTGGATAAAGTAGCTGCATTCAAAAATCTCAACAAACTAAAAAAGGAGGTTGAGAAATTTTATTCCTTAGTTGAAAAAAAATCGGCAAAGGATAATTCAATAAATTATAAGTTTAACGGAACCAAACACACTGTAAAAAAAGCTTTTTTACTTGGGGAGATCAAACAAATTATTGAGACTAAAACTTTAGAACGAACTCATTATTATATAAACCGGCTTATTAAGAGTTTGATTGAAAAGAAAACCAGCAAGATTAATGACCTAAATCTTAACCGCTGGAAAGAATATGATGATTTAATTACTGACAGTCTTTGGTTGATGGATAAACGTGATAAATCAGGCGTTCATAAGGCTGACTACTGGGGAAATTTTATTCCACAAATTCCGAATCAATTTTTGAGAAGATATACCAGGAAAGGCGACTGGGTTTTAGATGCTTTTCTTGGAAGCGGTACAACATTAATAGAATGTCAGAGACTTGGCAGAAATGGTTTTGGAATTGATCTAAACCCTAAAGCAATAAAATCAGCTAAAGAACTTCTAAAGAAAGAAAACAATAAATTCAAATCGAAAAACATTATTATTAAAGGAAACAGCCGGAACATTGGTTTAAAATCAATAATAGAAAAAGATAAAATACCCTCATTTCAGTTTCTCTTTCTTCATCCGCCCTACTGGGATATCATAAAATTCAGCAGTAACAAAAATGATCTTTCGAATGCAAAATCAATTGAAGACTTTTTGAAAATGTTTGGAGAAGCATTAGACAACACTCTTCCCCATCTTCAAAAAGGAAGATATCTTGCTGTTGTAATCGGAGATAAATATTCTTCAGGCGAATGGATTCCTTTAGGGTTTTATGTTATGCAGGAAGTATTAAAAAGGAACTGCAGACTCAAATCAACAATAGTGAAAAATTTTGATCAGACTTTAGGAAAAAGAAATCAAAAAGAATTATGGCGCTACCGCGCGCTTGCCGGAGGATTTTACATCTTCAAACATGAATACATTTTTCTTTTTCAGAAATGAAAAGCCCTCGTTTTTAGAGAGCTTGTTTTTAAATATTCTACTTTAATTCTTTCAACCAATCCTGTGCAAATTTTCTTGCGGCATTTACTGTTTCCTTACCCGAACGGTAACACAATTTCCAGGTGTTATTTTTTCTTTCAAATTCTTGTTTTACAAACTTTGTTCTGCCATCCGTATCTATTGCAACTTTAGCATTAAAGTCTACATCTTTTGATGTTTCTAAAAATTTATTTAACCATTCCTTAACCATTTTATTTGGATTACCAACCGGGTATTCTATTTCCCACTTTTGGACTTCCTGGTTATAGTTTTCCACCTGCTGTTTATATGCATCCTGAAATATTTGATCCATCTCTGGTGTATACATACTCTTTTCCGGATCATCAAGATCTGCGAGTTGCTGCTTCATAGTTTTAATTATATCAGCATACATAGTTTTTTGATCAGATGAAACTTCGCTTTTAGCTTTTTCCATTTCATCAATTGATTTTATTATTCCATCTTTTTGTTCCTGCTTCATATCAACGGAGGATTTTGGTTTTTCCGGTTCAGTTGGTTTTTTTTCTTCCCTGTATTGATTATACTTTTCCACAAATTCTTGTGAAGCTGTGTATTGTTTCGCATAATCCCCCATAACCTGGACAAATGAAGATCTTTCACCGGTTGAAATATTTTTCAGACTTTTCAAATTCGGGACATAAAAAGATGGTCCGGAACAATCGTTAAAGAAAAACTCTTTGGCAGAAGAATCTGTTAGTTGAAGCTGGTTAAGTAACCCCTGAATTTTCCCATCAATCATTCTATTAATAGTAAATCCTGCCAATAAAAATATAAGCGGGAAAAGAATAATTGTTTTTTTCATTTTGTGATCCTTTAAAAAAGTTAATTCGCAAATCCTGATTAAAATTAATTTTGTTTACATTAGTAAAAATATTCCTAGAATAATTTCCGGAGAATAGATTGTTTGTTCTATCCTGTTGAAAAATTCTCTATTTGTATTTTAAATCACCAGAATGGATTTAAGATTTGTTGAATGAATTAAAAACAATTGAAAACGAATTAAAAAAAAGACTTTCATATCCATACAAATGGGGCAGAAAGCAAAATGATTATTTCGATAACCTCACCAACTTTGTTTATCACATTCAAAATTTTGATACAGTGTTAAAGGAAATTGAATCAAAACTCAAAAATGATAAAGATTACCAAAGCATTTCTAATTATGCCTTAAACAGGTGGTATAATTTCTGGTCGGCACAGGCAGTTGAGAAAATCTTTTGTTACCTTCCAAACGTAAAACCTGCACTTAATGAAAAAGACCGGCTTGTTGATTTCACAATTGATGGAGTTACATTCGATCACAAAACTTCAGTTTTTCCCAAGGGATTTCCATACAATATTAATGAAGCGATTAAGAAGACAGATGAATTGATAAAATGGCTTTATAAAAATCAATCGCAACAGCAAAGAAAGCATTTGAAGAATCGGCTGTTTATTGTTCTTTATTCATCAACCGGTGAACACTGGAAATTAAAATCAGAAATCTCATGGCTGAAAGAAAGAATTGAAAAATATATGATTGGGTTCAATCCGGATTATCTTTTAAAATTTAATTTTGAAAAAGACTCACAAACTTTATCAGATGTAATCTGGGCGATTCAAGCCTAAAATTTCCTTTATTTTTAATACATGGGACTCAATCGACTTTTTAATAACTAAAAACATATTTCATTTACTAAATCAGTGCGCTTAGTTATATTTGAATCATGACTATCTCCCATCGCAATTCTTTAATAATTGGTCTGATTTTAATTTTTGGATATGAACTTACCATTCTTGCCCAATCTATTACATTTAACCATCTCACCGTTGAAGATGGACTTTCAAATAATATTGTAAAGACAGTCATACAGGATCAAGCTGGCTTTATGTGGTTTGCCACAGATGATGGATTAAACCGTTATGACGGTTATGGCTTTAAAATATTTCGTCATGATCCTTCCGATTCCAATAGTCTTTCAGATAATAGTGTTTGGGCTTTGACCGAAGATAAATTTGGGAATATCTGGATTGGAACAAAAGCAGGAGTATTGGATAAGTATGACCCCGTATATGAAAAATTTTCTCACTGGAAAATCGAATCAAAGCTGACTGAAGAAAACAGTATAAATACAATTTATGAAGATAGTAAAAGAAATATCTGGATCGGAACATATAAAGAAGGATTATATAAACTAAATCCGCAAACAAATAAGATTAATCATTGGGTTGCAAATCCTGAAGATAGAAAGAGTCTGAACCATAATTATATACAGGATATAACTGAAGATAGCGATGGTAATTTAATTATCGGAACCTATATTGGTTTAAATAAATTCAATCCCGACTTACCTCAAAATGGATTTGAGCACTACTACTATGATCCCGGAAATCAAATGAGCCTAAGTAATAACTTAATCTGGTCATTATCCAAATCAGAGATTTATAACAACATTATTTGGGTATGTACATTTAATAATCTTACAAAATATGATTCTAAAAATTCGAGCTTTGAAAGAGTAAAAGTTTATAATCCAGATAATTTGCAATATGGCACAAGTGTTAATTCTGTGGTGGAAGAAATAGTAGATGGCGAAAAAATTCTATGGACAGCTTCTTATTCTGGCTTGATAAGAATAAACCTTACCGCGGATAACGCTTACAGGTATGTTCAGGATGATAATAATTCACAAAGCCTTAGTAGCAATCAAATAAATAAAATTATAAAAGACAGAACCGGAGTTCTATGGCTGGTTACAGAAAATGGTATTAGCTATAGCACCCCCAAGTCAACGTTATTTAATTCAGTGGTATTTGGAGATTCAAATTATAACTTGTCTTCTGCCCTGAAAAAGAAAGATATAACCGCAATCTCAAAATCCAATGATAACAGAATCTGGATCGGTACTGTGAATGGATTGTATTTGTTAAGTAACTTAAAAACTAATCCGGCACTTAAAAAGCTCAGGCGTTTCGAAGGATATCATATCTGGTCTCTCGAATCTATTAATGAAAACGAAATTTGGATTGGTACATATGGCAAAGGTTTAAAGCAATTCAAATATAATGATAATAAATTAACTAATTGGGATCTGGATAATCCTCAGATCCGCACCCAATCGGTTTACTATAACAAAAGTATTTTAGCAGATAGTAAAAATAATATTTGGATTGGATATTGGGGTGTCGGTACTGCAAGAATTAATCCAACAACAGGAAATTCAAAAGTATGGCTTAATGAACCAGAAAATCATAAAAGCATAAGTCACAATGATGTTTGGGTGATAAAGGAAGACAGGTTAGGTAGAACCTGGCTTGGGACTGTTGGAGGAGGATTGAATCTGTTCGAGGATAAGAATGGTGGAATTTTTCATCATTGGTTGTATAAAAAAGATGACAAAAATAGTTTGAGCAGTAACAACATTTATTCAATCTGCGAATCAAAAAATTCAAAGTCCTTAACAAATTCTAAAACAATTTTATGGATAGGCACAAGTGATGGATTGAACAGATTTGAAATTAACAATATTAATAAATTGAATGTTTATGATATCGAAATTAAAAATCGTTTTTATACAGTAAGTGATGGATTACCGGATAATTCTGTTAACAGTATAACTGAAGATATAAATGGAAATCTATGGCTTGGTACTGGTTCCGGCATTTCATTCTTTGATGTTAGTAAAGAAACATTTACTAATTTTTCTTCTGCAGATGGAATAAATGGTACAATGATGAATCCCGAATCTGCATTGAAGCTGGATAATGATCTTATATTAATTGGAGCTACTAAAGGACTTAACATTTTCGATCCCAAAAAAATTCAGTTGTCTTCTTATAAACCAAACCTGGTTATTACAGATTTCCAGATATTTAATAAATCTGTTAATATTGGCGAAGATTCCCCCCTAACCAAAAGTATTCATACTGCAGATAAAATTGTCCTTTCACACTATCAGGATGTATTTTCTTTTGAGTTTGCCGCACTCGATTACAATTCCTCTGAATCAATTGAATACGCCTATAAAATGGAGGGATTTGATAAAGACTGGATCGGAAGCGGAAAAAGAAGGTTTGTTACATATACAAATCTTGATCCCGGCAATTATGAATTCAAAGTAAAATCAACTAACGCCGATGGAGTTTGGAACGACGATATCACATCATTAAAAATTATAATGAACCCACCGTGGTGGAAGACCTTTTGGGCTTACGGATTGTATATCGTTTTAATTATTCTTGGACTGGTTGGAATTAGACGTTTTGAATTAAACCGCGCAAAACTTCGCAACGAATTAAAACTCAGAGAATTTGAGGTAAAGAAAAAATCAGAACTTGAGGAACTGAAATCAAGATTCTTCGCTAATCTTTCACATGAGTTCAGAACTCCTCTCATGCTAATCAAAGGTCCGATTGAACAATTAAAGAAAGGTGGTGAAAGTAAGAATTTTCAGGAAAATATTGATCTGATTGAAAGAAACAGTGACAGACTTAAAGTATTAATAGATCAATTGCTTGAATTATCACAGCTGGAAAAAGCGGCTATCCCCTTAAAAGCGAAGCAGGAAAATGTGATCACAATATTGAAAGGATTGATTTCTTCGTTTGAATCATTTACAAAGCAAAAAAATATTTCTTTGAAGTTTCAGAGCGATTCAGAGAGTAAGACCTGCTGGGTTGATAGAGACAAATTAGAAAAAATTATAAACAACCTGCTTTCAAATGCTGTTAAATTTACACCTGTTGGCGGTAACGTGAGTGTAGATTTTAAGGAAAAATCAGTTGACGGAAAACCCATCGCAGAAATAAAAATTTCAGATAGTGGTGCCGGTGTACCAAAAGATAAGATTGATAGAATATTTGATCGGTTTTTCCAGGTGGATGATTCCACAAAACGTTCTCACGGTGGTTCTGGAATAGGATTAGCTTTAGTTAAAGAGTTTGTCGACTTACACAAATGGAAAATTTCTGTAGTCAGTGAACCGGGGGAAGGAACTGAATTCACACTTCAAATTCCTATGTGGGATGATTATTTAACTGAAACTGAAAAAGTTCAATCAGCAAAAACAAATATTGATACGGACATTAAAAAAGCAACGGACAAGAAAATTTATAGTTCAACAAAGAACAATCAAAAAACAGAAACAGTAACCAAATCTGAAAATAGAACTACAATTCTTGTTGTTGATGATTCTGAAGATGTAAGAGAGTATTTAAAAGGATTGCTTCAAGATAATTTTCTGGTTACGGAAGCTGAAAATGGGAATGAAGGAATTAAAGTAGCCAAAGAAAATATGCCTGATATAATTATCAGTGACGTTATGATGCCTTCAATGGATGGTTTAGAGTTTTGCAGCAGGATTAAATCTGAATGGCAGACAAGTGATATTCCGGTAATACTTCTTACTGCCAAAGCATCATTTGAAAGTAAAATTGAAGGATTGGAGATTGGTGCTGATGAATATCTTACAAAACCATTTCATTCTAAGGAACTTTTTACACGTATTAAAAATCTTCTTGAACAAAGAAAGCGAATCAGAAATAAATATAAAAATGAACCGGACAAAATTATTGAATCGAATAAGTTAAATAAAGCAGATAATGAATTTTTAGAAAGAACGTTGGCTCTAGTAGAAAAAAATCTTGACAAAACAAATTTTGGTACTGAACAATTAGCCAAAGAATTATTTGTAAGCCGTACACAGTTTCACAGGAAAATAATTTCAATAACCGGTCAACCGCCAGGTGAGTTAATAAGAAATAAAAAACTAAAGCATGCTGCAGAACTCCTAATTGAAGGAAAGTTGTCAGTAACACAAATTGCTTATGAAATTGGTTTTTCTAGTCCGGCTCAATTTACAAGGGCATTTACAAAACAATTCAGTTGTGTCCCTTCGGAGTATTCCTCAAAAATTAAAGCTTAAAGAAACAGCTAAAACACATCATTTTACATTTTGTTACAAAACAACAAAATCTTGAAACAAATCAGATAGCACACCCTGCATCATTATTCTACCTTTGCACCATTCATCAAATGGTTAAAATAATTTTTGAAGTAATCAATTGGAAAAGAATTCCAGAATGGAAAATTCAACCGAGCAAATGCGGAAAAAAGAAAAGCTGGTTACAAAGATCATTGTGGCAATTTCAATCATGATAGGAATTCTGCTCACTTTGGTTTTTACCGGGCTACTGGATTTTATCAAATAATTGAACAGTATAAAAGTTAAAACAATCAAATAATTAAGGAGATATCATGAAATCATTAATATTTACTTTATTGATTCTTTGTGTAACAATGACCATTCACTCACAAATCCCAAATGCCGGATTTGAAAACTGGATTGATGTGAATACACCACAAAACTGGCTTACAAATAATCTTCCATCGTCCTGGATAACAGTTTCAAGATCTGCCACTGCCCATATGGGATCATATGCTGCAAAAGTTGAAATTGATGACTTTAATGGTTTTCCCATCTTCCCTGTTTTAACAGTAACATTCCAGGTAAATGAGTATTCTCAGTCACTTACTGGCTACTATCAATTTTATCCGGTTGATAATGAAGTGGTTCTATCTGTCTACACATATTATTTTAAGGACGGCTTGCTTGCTGGTAGCGGAAGCCTGGATATAACCTCTGGCGCTTCGACATATACTCAATTTAATTTTGACCCAAACTCAGGTAATTCCGGCACGCCAGATTCACTATGGATTCAGTTCGAGATGGTAAGCAATAGCAGCAGCAATACCGGAATTGGCAGTTATGCACTTATCGACCAATTGAGTCTCGGCGGTACTTCGGATGTTGAGCCGATTAGTTTTAATCCCTCAGATTTTTCACTCAAACAAAACTATCCCAATCCATTCAATCCATCTACAACAATTGAGTTTTCCATTCCGCAGGAATCATTTGTGGAACTGAAAGTTTATGATATACTTGGTAGCGAAGTATCTACTCTAGCCAGTGAATATTATCCGGCCGGAAATTATAAAACAGATTTTAATGGAGATGATCTTCCAAGCGGTTTTTACATCGCAAGAATGACTGCAGGCAATTTTATCCAAACAAGAAAAATGTTACTTCTGAAATAAATTATGGTTAATAAAACGATAACACATATCAGGTACAGAGATTTCAAAAAAGACCAGGATTAATGAGGACATATAAGATAATTAATAAAATTCATATGATAAATTGGGAAGTATAATGAGACTAATTAAAACATTTATGATTTCGTTTTTACTAGTAACTTCAGTTCTTTTTCCACAGGATGTTTATAATAATGACAACCAGATTTCTGGCGAATTAACAGAAATAACCTTCATTGGAGAAGGTGGCGTTGATCTTTTTGGTGTAACGGTCTCATCGGCTGGTGATGTAAACGGAGATGGCTATGAAGATATAATTGTCGGTGCACCTTTTAATGATGCTGGAGGAGTTAACGCTGGTAGAGCCTACATTTATTTCGGCGGAACAGCAATGGATAGTATCGCTGATGTGATTTTATCAGGAGAAGCTGCCGGTGATATTTTTGGAATTTCTGTAGCCTCTGCTGGTGATGTTAATGGCGATAGTTATGATGATGTGATTGTTGGAGCTCAGGAAAATAGTGCCGGCGGTACAGCTGCAGGAAGAGTATATATTTATTTTGGCGGAACTTTAATGGATGATATAGCAGATATAATTATGACAGGAACAACTCCAAACAACTTTTTTGGTAAGTGTGTTGCTGGTGCAGGAGATGTTAACGGCGATGGCTATGACGATGTTTTAGCCTCAGCACCTTATTATAATAGCTCAACTGGTATCACTTATATTTTCTACGGAGGTTCTTTGATGGATACGATCCCGGATGTCGTAATGATTGGTGAAAATCTGGTTCAATATTTTGGAAGTTCAATAGCTTCTGCCGGAGATGTAAACGGCGATAGCTTCGCCGATGTATTAATAGGAGGGGCATACAATTCCTCTTCAACATTTGCAGGTAAAGCGTATTTATATTTTGGAGGTGTATCTATGGATAGTACTGCAGACGTTGTGATGAACGGTGAAATGATATCTGATCGATTTGGTTATTCCGTATCATCTGCTGGTGACGTTAACGGAGATGGGTTTAGTGATGTAATCATAGGATCCATAAATAATGATGCAGGCGGCATGGATGCGGGAAGAGCTTACGTTTATTTTGGTGCTGCGAATATGGATAACACGGCAGATTGGATATCTACAGGCGAAGCAAGTGAAGATCAATTTGGTTCTTCAGTTGCATCTGTAGGAGATATTAATGGAGATGGATTTGGAGATATAATTGTTGGTGCCTATCAAAATGACGCTGGTGGGACGAATGCCGGAAGAGCATATATCTATTATGGCGGAACTTTAATGGATGACACAGCAGATTTGATATTTACAGGAGAAGCAGATGAAGATTTATTTGGTCTCTCCGTAAATACACCAGGCGATGTAAATGGAGATGGAATTGCTGATGTTATTATCGGGGCACCTTATAATGATTTTGGAGGTGTGAATGCCGGGAAAGCTTATCTCTATTTATCCTCCCCAACAATTCCGGTTGAACTCACATCATTTAATGCCATCTATAATAAAACTGATATTACTTTACATTGGGAAACAGCAACCGAGCTTAATAACAAAGGTTTTAATGTGGAGAGAAGAATTAATAAAAATGATTGGAAAAGTATTGTCTTTATTAAAGGAAACGGTAACTCTACTTCACCAAAAGAATATAGTTATATCGATAATGATCTTTTTTCCGGAGGAACTAAATTTCAGTACAGATTAAAGCAGATAGACTATGATGGTTCATTTGAATATACAGAAATAGTCGAGGTAGAAACAGTCCCTCAACAATATGAGCTATCTCAAAATTATCCCAATCCTTTCAACCCATCAACTACAATTAAATTCACAATTCCGCAGGAATCATTTGTTGAGCTTAAAGTTTACGACATTCTTGGGAGTGAAGTAGCGATTCTTGTTAATGAAGAAAAGGATAAAGGAGTTTATACAGTCACTTTTGATGCTGCTGAACTTGGCAGTGGGATATATTTCTATACTCTGAAAGCAGTTGGCTTTGTTCAAACAAAGAAAATGTTGCTTATTAAATAAACCAAAGGAAAAGCGAAATGAAAAATTTTTCAATTTTATTGGTCATTACTTTATGCTTAACAATTAGTTTGTTCTCACAAGTTAAATTTACATCTCATACAATAACTTTCAACGCTCCTAATGTATACGATATTTATGCTGCGGATATTGATGGAGATGGCGACTTAGATATACTTTCTGCACTCTATATTGCTAATGAAATTTATTGGTACGAGAATGATGGTAATGGGAATTTTACTGAGTTATTAATCTCTACCGAACCAGATGGACCAACATCAGTATATGCATTTGATGTTGATACTGATGGTGATATGGATGTTCTATCAGCCTCTTCGAGAGGGCAAGATGAAGTATGCTGGTATGAAAACGACGGTGATGAAAATTTTACTCGCCATATAATTGCTACCAATGCTAGCAGTTGTGTGTTGGCTATAGATTTTGACGGCGATGGAGATGCTGATGTAATCGCAGCCTCCGGAATAAATGATAGGTTTTATTGGTACGAGAATGACGGAAATGAAAACTTTACTTATCACACAATCGCGACAAACGTGAACCTTCCCCAATCGCTTTTTGCTATAGATGTTGACGGAGACACTGACATTGATGTTTTATCAGCTTCACTAGATCAATCACCAGTTGCGTGGTATGAAAATGACGGGAATCAAACTTTTACAGAACATGCCATTGCAACAGATACAGACGGTGGAGTGCAAGTTTATGCTTTAGATATGGATAGTGATGGTGATATTGATGTACTTTCAGCCTCACACACAGGACTTCAGGATAAAATAACCTGGTACGAAAATGATGGAGATGAAAATTTTACAACTCATATTATAACAATGGACGCGGATTACCCTACTTCAGTTTATGCGGCTGATATAGATGGAGATTCAGATATTGATGCGCTATCTGCTTCCAGGGACGATAATACTATAGCCTGGTATGAAAATGATGGAAATGAAAACTTCACAACTCACATCATATCAACTCAAGCAGTAATAGCCGTATGTGTTCTTGCCGGAGATGTGGATGGTGATGGCGATACAGATGTGCTTTCAGCTTCCGCTTTGGATAGTGAAATAAACTGGTATGAAAACTTAAGCATTGTTGGGGTTGAGCAAACTTCAAATAAAATACCGAGTGAATTCATCTTAAGACAAAACTACCCCAATCCATTTAATCCATCCACAACAATTGAGTTCTCGATTCCGCAGGAATCATTTGTAGAACTGAAGGTTTATGATGTACTTGGTAACGATGTAATTACTCTTGCTAATGATTATTATCCAGCCGGAAATTATAAAGCAGATTTTAATGGGGATGATCTTACCAGTGGAATTTATATAGCAAAAATGACAGCAGGTGATTTTATCCAAACAAGAAAAATGATATTAATAAAATAATAAATAACAGGAGCTAATTATGAAAGTGATTAATCTAATATACTTTCTGATACTTACTCTCTTAATTGGAAAAAGTATTGCGCAGGAATCATTTGAAGGTAAAGTAATCTTCAGTGTTCAGGAACAAGGTAAAACTCAAACTATGAACTACTATTCCAAGGATAAAAAATTCCGTATGGATGTTCCCGACAAAGGAGGAACAATACTCTTTAACAGTCGTGCATTTAAAATGTATGTGATAATGGATGAACAAAAAATGTATATGGAATCAGATATGATGCCACTAAGTACTGGATCCGGCGGAGGTTCTATAAATAAAACAGGTGAAATAAAAAATATTCTTGGTTACGAATGTGAAAAATTTCTTTTTACACAGAAAGATATGAAAGGTGAAGCATGGATGACAAAAGAGCTTGGTGCTTTTATGTTCTTTATGGAAGAACAAAAAGAAATGCCTGACTGGCAATCTGAAGTATTGGATGCAGGGTATTTTCCGCTGCACGTTACTCAGCACGATACAAGAAGAAACGTTACAAGTGTTTATGACGTAAAAGAAGTCACACCGATGAAACTAAGCGATGACCTGTTTAAAGTGCCTTCTTCTTATAAAAAATTTGATCTTATGAATTTGGGAGGTTTAGAAAATTTAATCGGTAAATAAATTACGAAGCTTCAACCAGGATTATAATTAATTAAAAATTAAACAACTAACTATAATAATTAAAGAAGGAAAAATCTTATGAAAACATTTGCATCAATTCTGTTGTTCTTTATTTGTTCGTTTGCAGTTATTAATGCTCAATCAAAAATGAACGCAGGTGTTCGTGCTGTGGTTGCATTACCCATAGGCTCTTTTGGAGATGTAGCCGGAACTGGATTCGGAGTCCTGGGAACTTATGAAATAGGTTTTGGGAATAACCTTATGGGTATTGGACAAGTTGGTTACATAAGTTGGGGTGGTAAAGATTTGGGAGAATATTCGTACGGTTATTCTGCAGTCCCAATAATTTTTGGAGTAAAATACTTTTTAACTCCCGGCAAAGGATTTTATGGTACTTCATCAGTTGGGTTTCATTTTTTCTCTGTTAGTACTGATATACCCACAATCACATTCGGGGGAACAACAATTGGAGGTGGTTCAGCATCTGCCAGTTCAACAGATTTTACTTTTAGCCTGGGTGCCGGTTACGAAGTTCCGCTCAACAAGAAGTACTCCCTCGATATTGGAGGAGATTTTAATCTCATTAATGATGCGAATTATATTACTGTCCACGTAGGTGGAAAAATGGGATTATAAAAGAATTGATGCCTGGAATTTCTGAAAAAGAATTCAGAAGATGCAGTTATGCAATATCTATATTCGCAGGAGATGGTGATGGCGATACAGATGTGCTTTCTGCATCTGCTCTGGATAGTGAAATAAACTGGTATGAAAATCTTAGCATTGTTGGTGTGGAATCAATTTCAAATGAAATTCCAACCGAGTTTATTATAGAACAGAATTTCCCTAATCCGTTTAATCCCTCAACAAAAATTGAATATAGTATTTCATCTGAATCGTTTGTTCAATTGAAAGTTTATGATATACTGGGTAATGAATATCAACTGTGTTTAATGAGGAACAATCCGCAAGTACTTACAGGGCTGATTTCTCCGGAAGCAATCTTGCAAGTAGATTGTATATTGCTCAATTGAAAATTGGAAATTTTGTTAAGAATATAAAGATGACTTTATTAAAATAAATTTTTCGGGTTTGCCGTGTGATTAGTCATACGGCATATCCCTCCCTTCTAATAAACAATCCTTTGACTTATTTTCTTATCTAAATATAAAAATTTTATAATGATCAGTTTTCTTCCTCTTGGCGGTGCTGGCGAAATTGGCGCCAGTTGCTATTTTTTAGATTTAGGTGGAATAGGTATTATTCTGGACTGCGGAATGCATCCTAAAAAAAGAGGGAAGGAATCTCTTCCCCGTTTTGAGCTTTTAGAAAATAAGAATATTGATTATGTGTTTATCTCTCATGCACACCAGGATCACATTAATTCTCTTCCATTTTTAATTAAAAAATTTCCCCATATAAAAATCATCACAACTCCGCAAACAAGAGCAATTGCAGAATTAACTTTGCACAATGCTATTTCTATTTTAAGAAGAGAATTTCCTGACGAAGAAATTTATTCCCACGAAGAAGCTGATCTTTTAATTCAGTCAATTGATTATAAATCTTATAATGAAAAATTTCTTATCAAAGGATTTAATACATCAGAATCCGATTCTGTTGAGGTTGAATTTTTTGAGGCGGGTCATATTCTTGGTTCAGCAGGAATTCTTCTGAGATATCAAAACAAAAAAATATTTTTCACCGGGGACATAAATTTAAGCTCTCAATCTTTACTGACCGGAGCTAATCTTCCCAAAGAGAAAATAGATATTTTAATAACTGAATCAACTTACGGGGCAACAGATTCTGCTACTTTAAATAATTGGGAGAAGGAAACAGAAAGAATTGCATCAGCAATAAACAAAACTCTTGCAAAAGGTGGATCAGTTCTAATTCCTGTTTTTGCTCTTGGAAAGCTGCAGGAGATGCTTGCAACTATTTCCCAATTGATGATATCAAATAAAATTCCCAGAGTAGATATTTATACAGGTGGCATCGGAACAAAATTAAATCGCATTTATGATTATAACCGGTATGTTGTCAAATATAAAAACACAAACCTGGTTTTACATGAAATTCCTCAGAATGATATTAATTCAGTTAACGATTTTAATGTGTTATTTAAAAATCCGTCTATTGTATTAGCATCAAGCGGAATGATGGTTCAGTCATCAACTTCATTTGAACTTGCAAAAGCCTGGCTTCAGAAAACAAATTCTGCAATTATAACTGTCGGCTACATTGATGAAGACACTCCCGGCTACAAAATTTCGACAGCAAAAAAAGGCAATTCAATAGATTTCACCGGGAACGGAATTTTTGTTGAAGTTAAATGTGAAATTTATAATTTCAGATTCTCAGCCCATTCAACTCGTGAAGATATCCTATTAATAATAGAGAGATTAAATCCTGATAATGTGATAATTATTCATGGTAGTGAAAATGCAATAAACTGGCTGGGATCGAGCATATTGAGTAAAAATTCTTCAAGAAAAGTTTACGCTCCGGATGTTGGAGAAAAAATTCAATTTGATAATTGATGTAAATAATTGCTATTTTAAACCATTAAAAGTCGGATTGTCTGGCTTTAAAGGGGAAAAATAAATGTTACTCAATCCTTTATATGCACTTCATAAATACATATCAATTGTTCATCTGAAAACCTGGATAAATTTAAATTGTAAGGAAGTTATAGAACTTCCTCAAAGATTAATTAAAAACGGAGAAACATTATGGCTGGCTTAAAAGAAAAATTACAGCAAAAAATTGAAGAGTGGAGACCACGCACAACAAAGCTGTTAAAAGAATTTGGTGATGTAAAAGTCTGCGATGTAACTATCGCACAGGTAATTGGCGGCGCACGTGGAATAAAATCTTTAACTACCGACATTTCTTATCTCGATCCATTCGAAGGAATAAGATTCAGAGGGTTTACAATTCCTGAAACGCTTGCAAAATTACCAAAGGTTCCTGGTCATGAAATGCCTTCCGTTGAAGGATTTTTCTATCTTTTATTAACGGGAGAAATTCCTTCTGAAAAAGATGTTGAAGAAGTTTCAATGGAATTTAATAAACGGCAGCATGTTCCAAATTATGTTTTTGATATTTTAAGAGCAATGCCTGCCGATTCACATCCAATGGTTATGTTTTCTGCTGCCATTGTTGCTATGCAAAAAGAATCTGAATTTGTTAAAGAATATGAAGCAGGTCTTTCTAAAAATGATTTCTGGGCACCAACTTATGAAGATGGGTTGAATCTTCTTGCACGACTTCCAAGAATTGCTTCATTCATTTACAGGTTGAAATATAAAAATGGTGATATCATAGATGCAGATCCCAAACTGGATATGGGCGGCAACTTTGCGCACATGATGGGAATCGGGAAACCTTATGATGATGTTGCAAGAATGTACTTTATTCTTCACAGTGATCATGAAAGCGGAAACGTTAGTGCACACACTGGACATCTTGTTGCAAGTGCGCTTTCAGATATGTATTACTCAATTTCAGCAATGATAAATGGTCTTGCTGGTCCTTTGCACGGATTAGCTAACCAGGAAGTCCTCAGATGGCTGCAGGATGTTATGGATAGAATGAATGGTAAAATTCCGACTGAAGAAGAAATGAAAAAATTTGTTTGGGATACTTTGAATTCAGGACAGGTTATTCCCGGCTTTGGTCATGCAGTCTTGAGAAAAACTGACCCCCGTTATATGGCTCAGCGTGAATTTTGTTTGAAACATTTACCTGATGATCCATTGTTCAAATATGTTGATATGCTTTTTAAAGTAACTCCACCAATTCTTCTGGAACAGGGTAAGGCAAAGAATCCATGGCCAAATGTTGATGCACAATCCGGTGTCATCCAGTGGTATTATGGTTTAACAGAATATGATTTCTATACAGTTCTGTTTGGTGTTGGCAGAGCGCTCGGTGTTGTTGCAAATATTATTTGGGACAGGGCACTTGGCTACCCAATTGAGAGACCAAAATCAATTACTACTGCAATGATGGAAGAAACTGCAGGGATAAAGAAATAGTTAATTAAAAAGTGACTGTTAAGATGCCATCCTGAAGTATTTGGGATGGCAT
The DNA here is from genome assembly GCA_963822905.1 of uncultured Ignavibacteriales bacterium. Classification (GTDB taxonomy): domain Bacteria; phylum Bacteroidota; class Ignavibacteria; order Ignavibacteriales; family Ignavibacteriaceae; genus CAWGJF01. Next base: position 425,021 of record CAWGJF010000001.1, on the reverse strand, counting down.
TTTTTATTTTTAGCATAGCAACAAATAAAAACAATTTCATATTTTAAAACTCAAATCAGAATTAAATTTTACAAGCAAGGCATTTAAGTGGAAGAGAATGAATTAAGTGTATTGTTAACTACTTTTATTTCAAAAGATAAAAAAGAACAGCTTGAATATTTCCCCGAAATACTGAAGCAAATACTCTCAGCAAAAACCGGGTTAAATGATGATGAAAACGAAACACTGCTAAAAATTTGCACCTCTGTTGCACAGCCTGATTTTGCAAAAGAGTTGATGGAAAGAATTGATAAAGAATTGTTTTTTGAATTCGGGAACCATCTGAATAAGCTAACAGAACAAACCAATCAAACTCTGAATCCAGTTATACATGAATACTTAAATCTTTTCCGGCATCCCGCACTTTTGAGAAGAATCTACAATGAACAAAAATGGGAAAGTTTAATTCTCGACTTACTGGTGAAAAGCAACTTTGATATGAATGTTCTCTTCAGCCAGAGATTAAGAGACTACAAGGAGAAACCGCTTTTCAAAATAATCAAAGGAAATTCAGTAGCTTCAATAAGCTGGCAAAAAGTTGCTGATCAAATAAAAATTTATGAAAGATCTCTCAAAAATCTTTTAATGAGTAAAGATGAAAAAGTTGCTTTCCTTTTAGAAAATTCTCCTGAAATGGCAATGCTTGATCTTGCGTGTCTCACCGGCGGAATAATCAACGTGATGATCCCGGCAAACTCTGTTGTTGAGCACATCAAATATATTTTAAAGGAAACGAAAGCTGCCGTTCTTTTAGTTCAAAGTGAAAAAGAATTGTCAGATATAAAATCTTTAAAGAATGAATTGCCCGATTTAAAAAAGGTAATCTTGTTCAACGGAACTTCAACTGATAACTGGGTAATCGAATTTGAAAAATTCAAAAAATCAGTTGGTGAATTAACTGGTAAAATTAATTTTGATCATAGTATGAATGACCTTGCAACAATAATGTACACCTCCGGTACAACCGGCGAACCGAAGGGAATAATATTTTCGCAAACAAATATTGTTTATAAACGATTCTGCCGTGCAATGGCAATTCCTGAAATCGGAGACGAAGACAGGTTTTTATGTTTCCTACCGCTTTACCATACCTTCGGAAGATATCTTGAAATGACCGGTTCTGTTTTCTGGGCTGCTGAATATTGTTTTATGGAAAACCCTTCAGTTGAGACGATGATTACAAATATGCAGCTTGTAAAACCATCTGTGTTTATCAGCATTCCGAAAAAATGGCTACAGCTTTTTGAGTATATAACATCCAAAGTTGATATTGAAACTGACGAAATCGAAAAAATAAAAACTGAGACAGAAAGAATTACAGGTAAAAATCTTAAGTGGGGTTTATCAGCTGCAGGTTATTTACCTTCCGATGTGTTCAGGTTTTTCCAGTCAAACGGAATTGAATTAATGAGCGGTTTCGGAATGACTGAAGCAACAGGCGGAATAACTATGACCCCGCCGAATCAATACAAACCAAATTCACTTGGTAAAAGCTTGCCCGGGATGCAAATAAAACTTGGTGAAGATGGAGAGATTTTAATTAAAGGTTCCTATGTAATGCTCGGATATTATAACATTCCTGATTCGGAGACTTTTATTGAAGATGGTTCGTCAGAACCTCGTTCTGCCGGAACGGGCTGGCTTCCTTCGGGTGATATAATGAAAATGGATGAAGATGGTTTCATAGAAATTATCGACAGGAAAAAAGAGATCTACAAAAATGTAAAGGGTGAAACAATTGCCCCGCAAAAAATTGAAAACCTTTTCCGTGATTTTGAATTTGTTAAACAAGTATTCCTCGTTGGTGATCATAGGCAGTTCAACACAGTTTTAATTTATCCTAATCTTGAAGATAAAAATTCTCCGTTGCACAATATGGATGAAAAACAGAAGCAGGAATATTTTGCTTCTATAATTGTAACAATAAATAAGTTCCTTTCCCCGTTTGAAAGAATCCTGGATTTCAGATTGATTAACAGAGCGTTTTCTGATGAGTACGGAGAACTTACTCCAAAAGGAACTTACAAACGAAGAAATATTGAAAAGAACTTTTCGGAATTGATCAACTTGATGTATGAGAAAAATTATACATCGCTATTTAAAGATCAATTTGAAGTACGCATTCCCAACTGGTTTTTACGGGAAAAAGGTATTCTCAGCAGAGATATAATTATTACCGAAAAATATATTGAAATTCCCAAGCTGAATCAGAAAGTAGAATTTAAATTTAATTTGAATGGTAAGTCGGAATGTATCGTCGGGAATTATCGTTATTCAATAAAGGAAAGATTTCTTGATCTCCAGGATTTACTAAATAACTCACTGTTGTGGATTGGAAATAAAAAGCTTTTTGATTTTGCCGGACATGGCATTATTAGCTGGTCAAGAAAAGAATCAAGGTCTTTGGAGGTAAGTTTTCTTAAAGTTGAAGAAGCACCTGTGGTTGACGACGAAGAAATTGAAACAATGAAAAATATAAATGGTACCGACGACTTTTCACTTCCAGGGCTTAACCTTGCTTTCAGCATAATATGCAGTAATAATGAAAACCAGACTGCCGCTCTTTCCTATATTGGTAAAATCCTTACAAATGAAACAAACTCTTTTAGCAGTCTTTGCCTGATCATTGCTTCCCGTGCAACTATCTACCGGACAACTGAAATCCGGAGAAGAGTTTTTCTTACCTTATTAAAAATAAGTGAGGAAATGCAATTCAGTTACTTGTTTAATTCTTTCCTCAATGCGGATCAGGATATATTCAATGATGAGGTAACAATACTGATTATTGAAACCGAAAAAGGAAATGAAAGATTAAGAGTAATTGAAAATTACATTACGAAAACTTTAAATAACTTCGCAACAAACAAATCATCAGATCACCAGGTCCAATCACTTTTCGAATTACTTTCCCTTTATGGCATAAATCACCCGATCAATTTCAGTCGGGTAAGAAGATTTATTATGAGGCACCAGGCATTTTCTTTCGCAGTTTTTATAAAAGAAACTGCTGAGAAATCTTTACAAAAACTTCAACAAGGTTTAAGAGACTGGATGGGAATTAATCACGGACTTGCAATAGACACAGAGACCGGTGAAGAATACAGCTGGGAAGATGTGCTCGTTTTTGAAGAAGGTATTGATGCAGAAGACAGGTTGAGAATTAAAAATGCAATTATAAAAACACAGCTTATACGTGAAGCAGTATTCCTTTTTTCGAACGGGATATCATTAAGACTTGATAATATTTTACCTTCAGGAATCTGGATAAGCCAGCTTGAATCGCGCAACGATAAATCAATTTACCGTGCAATAATTCAAACAAGATTCCAGGGTGGATTTGATATAACGATTCATTTGAATAAAGGCGTTCCGGTTGCTAAAGTAAAAGAAGAAATTAAATGGCTTGTAATTGCTGGAACAAATATCAGGGGTGAGCGATTGCTTCCACGTTTTGGCGGGTATTGGGAAGAGTATGATCTGTGGACGGAGGTCTTTGTTCCGCGCGATAGTGTTGCTAAGTTTCTTGATAGGGAATCCAAAAACCAGGAAGAACAAAGCCTTAATCGTGTTTCATTTCTCTGGCCATATTTTGTATGGAATGCAGCCGCTGCATATATGAACTTCTGGAAATTGACAAACTACACTATTCAACTTTCAAATCCTCTGCCAGAAAATATTACTATTCCGACCCACGACTACCAGTCAGGAACTTTGCTTTATTCAATTTCAAAAAGAACAAACTCGAATTCAGGATTAACTTTTTGCAGAAACTTTTATTCACTTTTTGTAAAAAAGACTATAGAATCCTTTCCTTTTCTTTCTAAAAAATCTATATGGAATTATATTTTTTCAGGAATTGTAGAATCCGAAGGTGAGGAAAGGGGCCAGAAACTTCTTCAGAATATTAAAAACGAAGCACAGGCTGCAGAAGACTTTGAAGATAAAAACGAAGTGGTCAGGCGAATCGATTTGTTTTTGGAGAATGTTTTAGTAAACGGATTTATTTCGAGATCAATTTTCTTTGCTATGAAAAGATTCCATCGCTGGTTTGAATTAAATAAAGATGCAGCACTCAGCGCACAGGCTGAAATGCTTTATGAACTATATGAAACTTACAACATGTTCGAACTCGAAAGATCAAACCCGGCTGCGAGAACACAGTTTTTTCTCTTAACAGTATTCAACAATTCTCCTGATGAATTGAAAAGTTCCTTGTCTTCAATAGCAAAAAGACAATTTCAAAATGAGCTTACGAAGGAAGAATCACAGGAATTAATTTTCAAGCTTCACACATCAATAAATTTAAGTGAAAAGGAAGATTACTTTTTAACACGTCTAAGCTATCCACATCTTAAACCTTCTGATTCTGCCTCAATAATTAAAACTCTTGCTGAAGGGTTTGCAGGTTCAAATCTTGTGATGCAATTTTTGGATGAAGATGGGAATCCTTTTTTAATACGGGGCCCCATAACTCCAAAAGAAATTTCAAGATTGCAGCAATTATTTTTAGAAACGAATCTGCTTGTTCGCTTCAAGCCGGAACATAAATTTTTGGTTGCGTTATCAGAAAGAGGATTCATCATCGGCGGATTATTTTATTACCCTGGAGAGAATGAAAGTGCTCACATGGAAAAAATAGTTGTCTCTCCCCGTTACAGAAGAAAAGGAATAAGTGAAGCATTGATGAATGAATTATTCAACCGGTTAAAGAACGAACATTTCAAATTTGTTTCTACTGGGTTTTTCAGACCTGAATATTTTTATAAATTTGGTTTCAGAATAGAAAAAAAATATTCGGGTTTGGTGAAGAACCTGACCAAATAAAATCATCTTTCCGTGACTATTTTATTCTTTTCAATTTAATATGAATTAATTAGTTTGTATAACTTTTATAATATTATTTGGAGAACCTGTGCACAGAGAGATTCATAAATGGTGGAGTCCTAACCTGGATAAGGATATGGAAATCGCCGTTTATGGTCATTACGGTTACGCACTTTTAATGTTTCCCACAGCAGCCGCAGATTTTCTTGAGTATGAAAGATTTCAGTTAATAGACAGCATTGAATGGTTTATTAATGCTGGTAAAGTAAAAGTTTTTTCTATTAATAGCATTAACAATGAAAGCTGGTTAAACAGGAATATGTATCCCGCTCACAAAGCGATCAGGCACCAGCAATACAATAATTATATAACTGAAGAAGTTATTCCGTTTATAAGGAATAAAACTTCAGACACTACTCCTGTTATAACAACGGGGGCATCTCTTGGAGCTTTTCATGCTCTCAATAATTTATTGAAAAGAGCGGATTTATTTTCTGGTGTAATTGCGATGAGCGGAAATTATGATCTTAAATATTATTCCAACGGTTACTTTGATGAAAATTGTTATTTCAATTCACCTGTTGACTATTTACCACAATGGAATGACGAAGATATCTTAAATCAGCTAAGACACAGAAGTATTATACTTGCAAGCGGACAAGGACCATATGAAGATCCTTCTGCCGCAAAAAGGATGTCCGATATTTTAAACTCAAAAGGTATTCAACACTGGCTTGATCTGTGGGGATTTGATATCCGCCACGATTGGCCTACCTGGAGGCAGATGCTTCCATATTTCTTAAGCAAATTAAATCCAAAATCAGTTTAATAGTTATGGGTTGGAAAAGTTCTTTTGCTGACAAAAAATTCAGAATCGAACTTTTGGTTACAGCAATATTTACTGTAATTCTTTTCTATTTTGTCCCGGAATTTCTCGACTTCGTCGAAAGCCGTCCTGGAGCTGTTCTGCCTGATCCTATATTAAATCTTTTCTCCCCTATTAATGTTGCCTGGCTTACTTTTCTAATTATTTATTTGTCGGTAATCATCGGGCTTTCTTCATTTGCCCGCGAACCAAAACAAATAATATTTGCAGCACAGGCTTATGGACTGCTAATCGTCTTTCGTGTTATTGCGATGTATATAACTCCATTTGCCGCACCCGAAAAAATATTACCTCTTGATGATCCTTTTATCCAATTGATCAGCTCAGGAGGTGTTTTAACAAAAGATCTTTTCTTTTCAGGTCATACCGCAACTTTATTCCTGATTTTCCTTGTCGAAAAAAAGCTAAAATTAAAAATTGTATTTATGACATTAACAGTTGCCGTTGCTGTTTGTGTATTAATTCAACATGTTCATTACTCGATTGATGTATTTGCTGCACCGTTTTTTGCTTACGGAAGTTATGCTTTGTTAAAATTATTTAAGAAGAAGTATAAGCTGGATTAGAAACTTTATCAAAGAAAGAATATGCAAAATCAAAAAACAGAAGTAGAAAGTATTACAAAGGTCATTGAAAAAGATTTTACACTACAGGATTCAGATTCTCTTATCCCATCTATTGACGTAAGTACTCTTGAAGAGTTTAGGGAATACCTTACAGGAAAAGTTGCATACCTTCTTGATAATAATTATAACGAACTAATTAATACTCTTTACAGGATAGACGTAAACGAATCAAAACTTAGGGAACTTTTCTCTGGGAAAACCAAGCAAAATATTCCCGGCACACTTGCTGATTTAATCATTGAAAGACAATTACAAAAAATCCGCATCAGGCAAAAGTATAAGGAAGGTAAACTTTAGAAGGTTTATGGGTAAACTCAATAACACTAAAATTTTAATGTTCGTAGATGATATTTATGAAGACCTCGAACTATGGTATCCCAAAATCAGGTTGACTGAAGAAGGTGCGCATGTGGTTGTTGCAGGCTCAGAAAAAGAAAAAACCTATACAGGCAAACATGGATATCCCTGCAAATCAGATATTTCATTTGATGAAATAACCTGGAAAGATTATGATGCACTTGTAATTCCCGGAGGCTTTGCACCAGATAAACTTAGAAGAAATAAAATTGTTCTTGATACGACCAGGAATATTTTCAATTCAGGAAAATTAGTTGCACATATTTGTCATGCTGGCTGGATTCCTATTTCTGCAGGAATTATGAAAGGATTTAAATGCACATCAACTCCCGGGATAAAAGATGATTTAATCAATTCAGGCGCTGATTGGATAGATTTGCCCGTAGTTGTAGACCGGAATATGATATCCAGTAGAAAACCCGCTGATTTGCCTGAATTTTGTATTTCTATAATTGATTTTCTATCATCTAAACAGGTTTAAGACTTTACTTAAACTGTAACGTCTCGTAATTCCTACAACTTTATATATAACATTACTTGCATATTATCATACTAATATTTAACTTCATCTAAGTATATTAACTTATTGTTGTGTAAAACGTTATATATGTTAAATATTTACCATTCCAGTTTAATAAACTATTTCCCTTTTCAAAACGAGGAATAGCAAATGCCTGTCTTTAAATCAAAAAAATTAAAAAATCTTGAAGCCGAAAATGACTCTCTAAAAAGCGAACTGCTAGGAATTACTGAGAAAGAAGAGAAAATCAGCCTTTTGAATGAAACTCTTAACAAGCTAAAAAAAGACGCTGCGGATCTGAAAAACCTTAAAGCTGACTACACAATTACTATCGAATATCTCAAATCTCAGGAACAATTTCACAAAAACACTGTTGATAGTTTAAATAAAGAAATTACTGAGTTAAGGGAAATCAAGAACGATGAACAAAATCACTTGCTGAATTTGACCAGTCATTTGAATAATCTCGAAAACAGTGTTAATGCTTCAGGAAATGACTCGCAATCAGCTGAAGCAATCCGAAAGATTTTCTTTGAAATACAAAATGCTGAAGAAAGGAAAAAAACGATTCTGGATGAAGAAGAAAAATTAAATGAAAGTGCAAGAATTCTAAATCAAAAAATTGAGACACTTTCTATGCGAGAGCAATCTATACTTTCCGAAATTAATAAAAAGACAGAAGAACTGAACGAAGCTGACTTTTCAAAAATTAATTTTCTCAACGCCGACATAAAAATTCTGGAAGAAAAAATCAGAAGTTTAAAAGATGAAGAAAAGAAAAAGGAAAGTGAAAACAAAAAAAGGATTAACAATTTGCTTGTCGAAGAAGCTTCGATTCAGGATAGAATTAATTTAAGGAAAAATGAACTTGAAGAACTGGACAAAAAAATACAGGATAAGGACCTGGTAGATATAAAAGAACAGGAAGATCGTACTATCTCACTTATTATTGAAGAACAATCTTTGATCGATTCGATAGAACAAAAAAAGAAGAAAATTAATGAGCTGACTGCATCACTTACTTTGTTAAATGATGAATATGAAAATAAAATTAGGGATAGCCAGAGGAATATTGCCGCATTCAAATCAAAAGAAACGGAACTGGAGCTTAGAATTGCACAAAGGCATGATGAGCTAAACGAACTAAATGATTTGAAATCCGAAAGTGATGATCTGGAAATAGTTGTTGCAAAATTAAAAGCAGAGCAAAACAAGATTAATGAATCAATCAGGCAGCTTAACCTTTCGGAAGAATTAAAGAAAGAAAATCTTATTGAACTAAATGATATGCTTTCATCCAGGGAATTAAAAATTACGACAATAGATTCAGAAATTACAAGTAGAAAAAATAAGCTTAATGAATCCACCATTCGCCACAAACAAATAAGCGAATCTGTAGAATTAAAAAACAAAGAATTGCTTGCTCTTGTCAGATCAATTGATCAGAAATCAAACACCTTAAGAGAATTATCAAATGAAATATCAGGTAATGAAGCAAGAGTTCAAATTTTAAGAAAAGAAGTTTTAACTAATGAAAATTTAAAAAATGAGATAATCCAGAAAATAAATTCTGAAAAGGAAATCACCTTCAAACTCCGCGATGAGTACAAAAAATTAAAGCAGGTAATTCCGCTTTTAGAAAAGAAGAAAGTGGAAATGAGACTTGGCAACGAAGCACTTGAATCCCGTTTCACCAATATGTTCCAGAAGTACAGCAAAGAATTGAATGAAATTGGAAGTAAGAAAAATGTGCTTGACCAGATAATTCAGAAAAAAGAAAAAGACATTAATGAACAGGACCAGGAATTGTTTGAGAAACTGGCTGCCCTGGAAGAGAGCGAGAGAGTACTAAACCTGAGGCAGACAGAAATTGAATCATTCGAGGATTTACTCGGAACTATAACTGATCAGAAAGTAATGATGATTGATGATATTCAGAAACTGGAAGAATCTGCAATTGAAAAAAGAAATTTTAATAATGAATTACAGATTGAATCAAATCTCCTCAAGAATAAGATTGTAGAGTTCGAGAAAGGTATACTCAATGTTTTTAATGGAATAGAAACCAGGTATCAACAGGACTATGACAAAAGAATGAGGCTTGAAACTGAAGTCAAAGAATATGAAGAAAGATTAAAAGGTTTGAACGAGAAGATAAAAGATTCAATGAATGAAATGTTCGATCTGCAGCAATCACTTACTCAAATAAAAATTGAACACGAAGAACACAGAGGTAGTATTTCAAAACTGGTAGCTATGAAAAAGAAGCTTGGTGATGAAATTGCAAGAAATCAGAAACTCTTTGAAAAATACCGGCAGGTAAAACAAAAAATGAGAAATGAAAATCTTCTCAATATCAACTTTGCTGAAATTAAAGAAGAGAAACCTGTTCAGGTTAATGAGAATTTTCGGAAATACGCACTGCCTGAACTGACAAAAGTTTTTAAGTTATAAACTTATTTTTTTGATTTTTTTCCGTCCTGATTTTGAGCAGTGCCTCAAACAACTTATTTTAATCTTCATTAAATTACTTTCAATCACATCGAAATTAATTACCACAGAGAAAATATTATGTTCAAAAAGATATTATTGACTGTTAATATTTTTATTATTTTCACTGGCTTAATAAGTTTAACACTAGCTCAGCCATTTAATCCACCTGAGTGGTGTTATAACAAAACTATTTACGAAGTAAATATCCGCCAGTATTCACCTGAAGGAAATTTTAAGGAATTTGAAAAACAATTACCAAGATTAAAAGAATTTGGCGTTGGTATTCTCTGGTTAATGCCGATTCATCCAATTGGCAAACTTAATAGAAAAGGAACTCTGGGCAGTTATTATTCTGTAAAAGATTATATGGCTGTGAACCCGGAGTTCGGAACTCTGGAAGACTTCAAATCTTTAGTAAACAAAATTCATAAAATGGGAATGTATGTTATCATTGACTGGGTTGCCAACCATACTGCCTGGGATAACGAATGGATGACAACACATCCTGAGTTTTATACAAAAGACTCTCTCGGAAATGTTATTTCTCCTGTTCCTGACTGGCACGATGTCGCAGATTTAAATTATGATAATCAGGAATTAAGAACTGAAATGATTGATGCTCTTAAATTCTGGGTGAAAGATTGTGACATTGACGGGTACAGATGTGATGTTGCCGGTATGGTTCCGATAGATTTCTGGATTGAAGCACGAACAGAACTTGAAAAAATTAAAAAAGTTTTTATGCTTGCCGAATGGGATACTCCCGAAATTCATCATGCTTTTGATATGTCGTACGACTGGAATATGTACAAATTATTAAATGGAATTGGCAAAGGTGAAAAGTCTGCAAAAGATCTTGCTGCATTAATTAAAATGAATGAATTGAGATTTCCATCGGATGCTTTTCAAATGGAATTCACTTCTAACCATGATGAAAACACATGGAACGGAGCTGTGTTTGACAGACTTGGAGACGCTGCTGAAATTTCAGCTGTGTTTACTTTTTTGATTCCTGATATGCCCTTAATTTACTCGGGTCAGGAAGCAAGGAATAAAAAACGTTTAGATTTTTTTGATAAAGATCCCATCGGATGGAAGCAAAGTAATTTTGAAAATATTTACACATCATTAATTCAATTGAAAAATAACAACGAGGCTCTTTATAGTGGAAACAAAGGCGGGCAGGTAAAGTTTTTATTTACAAATTCCGATTCCTGTACTCTTGCTTTTACCAGGGAACAGAATGGAGAGAAGGTTATTGCTTTATTTAATTTTTCAAAAGATAGCGCTGAAATAAAAATTGATGATGAAAATCTATCCGGAAACTATAAAGATTACTTTTCGGGAGAATCGAGATCTTTCACCAGACATGAAATATTTGATATAAAGCCCTGGAAATATAAAATATTTGTAAAATAAAATTTAAATGTCAATAAAATTAGATAAGATTTCCTATTCGTTTGGTTCAATAAAAGCGATTGAAAATATTTCTTTGTCAATTGAATCTGGAAAAACAACTGTTCTGATTGGTCCAAGTGGCTGCGGAAAATCAACATTGATCAGACTAATAACTGCACTTCTCACTCCACAATCCGGGAAAGTATTTTTTAATGATAAAAATCTTTATTCGTATAATCTTTTAGAAATTAGAAGAAAAATTGGTTATGTAATCCAGGATGGCGGATTATTTCCTCATCTTACTTGCCATCAGAATGTTACTCTGCTTGCAAAATATCTTGGCTGGAATGATAAAAAGATTTCAGAACGAATTAGTGAGCTATCCTCTTTAACAAAATTTCCGGAAGAAAGATTGAATAATTTTCCGGCAGAAATCTCCGGCGGTCAAAAACAACGTGTCAGCATTATGCGTGCATTAATGCTTGATCCTGAATTTTTATTGTTGGATGAACCGCTTGGCGCTCTTGATCCAATGATTCGTTTTGATCTTCAACAGGATTTGAAAGAAATCTTTCAAAAGCTTAGGAAAACAGTCTTGCTTGTTACGCACGATTTAAATGAAGCAGTCTTCTTTGCCAATAATATTGTTTTATTGAAAGATGGGAATATTGTTCAGGAAGGAAATCTTAAAGATTTCTCTATGAATCCTACAAATGAATTTGTAACCAAGTTCATCCAATCCCAAAGAAGTTTTTTAAATGTTTAATCTCTCTAAAAAAATATTGCTCCTGTTTTTATTTGCTGTGACTTATGTCTTGATGCAAACTCAAACTAATGCACAGGAAGTTGATATTATTAAAGTTGGCTCAAAAAAATTCACAGAGAACGTGATTCTCGGAGAAATTGTTACGCAACTTTTACAAGCAAATTCAATTAAAGCAGCACATATAAAAGAACTCGGCGGAACTACAATTTTGTGGAATTCTTTACTCAATGGTGAAATTGATATTTACCCGGATTATACAGGAACAATTCTAAAAGAAATTCTTGCAAAAGAAAATTTGTCTCCAGCCTTGCTTGAATCTTTCCTAAATGAAAAAGGAGTTGGAATAACCAAACCATTAGGTTTCAACAATACTTATGCTATTGGATTAAAAAAGGAAACTGTCGGGAAATTAAATATTAATTCCATTTCAGATCTAGCTTCTCACCCGGAGTTAAAGTTTGGTTTTACAAATGAATTTATGGATAGAAATGATGGCTGGCCCGGACTGAGAAATGCTTATCAGCTTAATAACAAAGCAACAGGACTTGACCATGATTTGGCGTACAAAGGTTTGGAATCCGGAGCAATTGATGTAATTGATTTATACTCTACCGATGCAGAAATCAGTTATTACAATCTTAAAGTATTGAAAGATGACAGAAATTATTTTACAGATTACAAAGCAGTTTATCTTTATAGAAAAGAATTAATTCAAAAATATCCGGCGATTAGTAAAATATTTTCAGTACTTGAAAATTCAATTCCTGAATCTTTAATGATAAAAATGAATTCGGAAGTTAAGATTAATAAATTATCCGAAGCTTCGGTTGCATCAGAATTTATTCAAAACAAATTTTCGATAAAAACTGATTTCCATAAATCAACATTTTACAGCCGGTTGTTGAAAAACACTTTCGACCATTTATTTCTAGTCTATATTTCATTAGCAATGGCAATTCTTCTTGCTATTCCACTTGGAATAGTTTCATACAAAATAAAAAAACTAGGAAAGTTCGTTTTGGGAATAACCGGTGTCATCCAAACAATTCCATCCTTAGCTCTTCTCGTTTTTATGATTCCTTTACTCGGCATTGGTTCCTGGCCTGCGATTGCTGCACTTTTTCTTTATTCACTTCTCCCGATTGTCCGGAATACTTATTCTGGTCTGCAAAATATTCCCGGAAGCATAAAAGAATCAGCGGTTGTTCTTGGATTACCCGACTTTGCAATTTTAAGAAAAATAGAGATGCCAATTGCTTCTCCTTCAATTTTATCTGGAATAAAAATTTCTGCTGTTATTAATGTAGGAACTGCAACTCTTGGAGCATTGATCGGGGCTGGCGGTTACGGTCAACCTATTTTAACAGGAATCAGGCTTGATAGTATTTCATTAATTCTTGAAGGAGCAATTCCCGCAGCTTTACTTGCTTTATTAGTACAGGGTTTCTTCGATTTACTTGAAAAGATTTTTGTCCCACGCGGATTAAAATTGTGATATTTGTTTTCATCCGAAGACATAATTGAATATTTAATTATACACTACCTTGCTACCAAAATTAGTTTTCAAATAACAACGGATCAATAATTCTTCGAAAACTTCATTAAATCCAATTTTTAATCATATTCATTATGCGTTATACATCAGGCAGGAAAGTTGCGACAACTTCTTAGATTTATTACCAGGAATATTAAAGTGAAGCGAATTTTTTACTACTCAATTTTAACAACATTATTTTTTCTGCCGATTTCAGCAAAAGCACAACCATCGTTTAATTTATATTTTACTACAGCATTCCCTGTAAACGAATTCAGAAATTATATGGATAAGCCAGGCTTTGGCGGAAGTTCTGAAATTTTCTTTTTTTCACCGACCATTAAAAAACCCTATGGAATAGGATTGGATTTCAGCTACCAGGCCTACGGGATCCATTTTCTTAACGATGAATATACTGATGATTTGTACATGAGTTTGAATCGCGCGCAAAATTTTGCAAGCATTCATCTATTATTCCAGATTGCTCCTCCTGCAGGAAAGATTAAACCATACTTTGAAGCATTGTTTGGCGGCAGTTATGTTTTTTCAAATACAGAAGTACTTGACTATTATTATCACACCCAATCTTTATATTTTGATGACTGGGCATGGAGTTATGGAGTTGGCGGAGGATTAAAGTTTTTAGTCTCTGAAGACCCATTCGATAACCGGGGTGCTGTATTTCTGGATCTTAAAGTCCGTTATATGTTTTCTTCTCCAACTGAGTATGTCGACCGAAATTCAATCCGGTTTGCAAATGATACATTTTATTTTGACACAATTGAATCAAGAACTGATATGGTACTTTTACAAATCGGGTTCCAGATGTTTTTCTGATATTTCCCTTCATCAGTTATTAAATCCTTCCGTCATAAAAAACAGATATAGTTACCTTACTTCCTCTTTTTTGTAACAAAAGAAAATTCATTTTCGTCTTTAAGTTAAATGCCAGGCAATGCTAAGTTTGATTTTTTAATCAAACAAAATAAAAACAGGATTTACAGTTACGCTATCTATATGATCCGTAATATTATGGATGCGGAAGATATAACACAGGAAGTGATGATAAAAACCTGGCAGAATATTGATAACTTTAATTTCTTATCAGCCAAAGCCTGGATGATGAGGACAACTCACAATCTTTGTATTGATTATCTGAGGAGAAATAAGAAGGTGTACGAACGCGAGGTTCAGGTCGATGAAGGTTATGAAGAAATAGTTCCCGATAAATCATATGAAATCGATCCGGTTAAAACTTCCGAGAGGGTAAATATTAAAGAAAATCTGAATGCAGCAATTGAGAAATTACCTGAAAGATTAAAAAGTCCATTTGTTCTTTATGAGATACAAGGATTTAAATATAAGGAAATCGGAAACATTCTCGATATTCCACTGAACACGGTAAAAGTGAATATTTTGAGAGCGAGAAAAGAACTTCAAAAATTGTTAAGAGAATATGCAAAAGATTATAAATAAAGAATTAGAAGAAAAGATAATTGCAGTGGCTTATGGTGACGCACCAATTATCGATAGGATAAAAATCTTGTTTTTATCATTAAAGAACCAGCAGATAAAAATTTTATTAAATGACTATAAAGTCACAGCTAAAGCAGTTCATAAAATAGATGAATTAAAACTTCCCGTCGAAGTTGTACAATCATCAATGGATAAGATTGACCTCAATAAAGAAGAGAGATTTTTATTTTTTTACACTCATCCAAAATTTGCAATGGCTGGAAGTTTAATTGCAATAATTTGCATTGCAATAATTTCCTACTTCACATTTTTCCATCAGAATTCCACTATGACGAAGTATTCAAAAGCTGAAATCGAACTAGCACAAAAACAGGCAAGAGAGTCTCTTGAAATAGTCGCAAAGGTTTTCCGGAAAACCGAAGCTGATATTGATAAAGATATTCTCACAAAAAAAATAAGTAAACCACTAAACGAAGGATTAACAATCGTAAGCGATTACGTTACAGGAGGATAAAATGAAATACCTTAATTCAATATTATTCATAGCATTTATTTTTCTCGCCTCTGTCAATGCACAGTCAGGCGATGTAACTAATGAACCAGGGTATGTCGACTTTGGAAGCTTTACACAGTTTGAAAATTCAACCGGCGTAACCGAAGTTACTCTTGACGAAGAACTACTTTCAACCATTGCTGAAATTTCACCGGATGATGATCCTAACATCATGGAAGTCCTGAAAGGATTAAAACTCGTTAAAGCAAATGTTTATGAAGTAGATGATAAAAACAGGAAAGATCTTAAATCTAAGATTAATCTTATCGATTCAAAACTAACAGGGACAGACTGGAAAAGAATTGTGCGTTCTAAAAAAGAAGACGAGTTGGCTAATGTTTATGTAAAACAAAATAGCAAAAAACAGATAGTTGGATTGGTTGTGACATCCTTAGAAAAATCCGGCGAAGCTGCCTTCGTAAATATTGTTGGCACAATTGACCTGAAGACAATAGGCAAACTCGGTAAAAAGTTTGACATCCCACAACTTGAAGGGATAAAAGACAATGAAAAATAAAATAGCGCCAGTTGTCTCGGTTTTATTCTTATTGTTTTTCTCAACAGGTTGCATTGAGATAAATGATGAATTTGCTGGAATGAGAACCAAAATATTATCTCACTTCAGTAATGAATTTGAATCTGAAGCCCAATTCTCTGTTGGTTCAGTAGGAATCACAATTTCAAGTTGGATTGTTGGCACTGCTGAAGATGAAGAATCGGATTTTGTTGACAATATGATGAGAGAAGTTGATGGTGTGCAAATTGGTGTTTATAAAAAAATAACTTCAGATGATGAAAAAGGTTTTTCTGTCCTGAATGATATTGAAGAAGATATGCTGGATAACGGGTGGAAATCTTTTATCAGATCTTACGATAACGGGGAAATTACCGGTGTCTATCTGCGTACAAATCCCGATGAATATTTGAAAAGGCTTTTCGTTATTTCCAGTGATGATGATGAGCTTGTGATTGTTGAAGTTAAAGGTGATTTAAAAGAATTGATCAGAACAGCCATCAAAGAAAAAGGCCTCAAGATTGATATATAACAAAAATCCCTCCTTGAACGAGGAGGGATTTACTTTTCTACTTTTGGTTTGCAAGAAGTTTGTCCATTAATGAATCCATCTCCTTCATTTTATCTTCCGGCATTAAAGCCAGTACATCTTTGTGCTCTTCACCAGCATGTTTATATAGATTCTTCTTCACTTCTTCCACCGTATTTCCTTTTGCAACAAAATTACAATCCATACCACCAAGATCCCTGCATCCTAATTCGAAATTGCTCATACTATCTCCATTAAATTATTATTATTTAGTTTCAACCACTTCTTTCAATTTCTGAACAAACCTAACATCCCAGCCTTCATTATGTGCTGTTCGGCTTTCTTCTGCACCAGCAGCAATTTTATCCCAACCTGAATGAACAAGAACAATTTCAGTTTTATTTCCTATTTCTTTCAACGAGATTGTTACAAGAGTATCAGTATTTAAAAATCCTGCATTCCATGTATAAACAATTTTTTTATTCTCGATGACTTCCACAACCTTGCAATGAAATATACCATCCCAAACTTCTGTTGGATCAGCTTTAAATATGAACTCCTTTCCCTTTTGAGGAAGGAATGTTGTTGTCATCATTAACCACTTTTCCAGTTCAGCCGGTTCAGTTAAAGCTTTCCATACTTTGGACACAGTTGCATTAACCGTAATCTTTTTTTCGATTGGTTCCATAAATGATTCTCCGGGTTATTAATTAATTGTTTTTTCAAGATACTCTTTAATACTTTTACCAATGATCGCATCCCATCCTTCCTCAAAGTTCTCTCTAGCAAGATCAGGATTATCAGTTCCGAAACTTTCCAGATTTTTGTGTGTCAGCTTCAGCCTGGTTTGATTTCCTTCTTCAAAAAGTTCAAATGTAACAAACGAGTTTCCCGGGTATCCATCATATCTCCAGCTATAAGAAAGCTTCTTCCCGGGAATTACTTCGGTTATTTTACAAAGATGTAAATAAGATTCTGTCGTCAGGGCCGCCTTCAAACTGAAACTCAAATCCCACTTCCGGTTTAAATTCTTTCAAATCAAAATACCATTGTTTCATCTCGCTCTTTTTCAGTTATTGCTTTCCAGACTTTTGCAGCCGGAGCATTTAGCAAAACTTCTTTAATAAGTGGTTCACTCTTCAATATTATTCTCCACAAAGTTCTTTAATAAATGTAATTTTTCATCCCAGAATTTATCATAGAACTCAAGCCAGTGTTTTACTTCATTCAAAGGTTCTACATTTAGCTTGTAATATCTTTCTCTTCCTTTTTGAATCGGCACTACAAGACTTGTATTCAATAATATTCTTAAGTGTTTTGATATTGCTGGTCTGCTGATTTCAAATTTATCAGCAATTGAATTTACTGTCATCTTATCGGCAGCAAGCATCATCAAAATCTGTCGACGGTTTTGATCGGCTAGAGCAGAAAAAACATCATCAATTTTGTAAGCCATATTTATTGTTGTTTAGGTTATCAAAATAAAATTATGATTGTGTAACTTTCTGGTTACCAATATATGTAACCTTTTAGTTACCTGTCAAGTGCAAAAACAATTAATTTTTAATGTTTTTACTTTTCGGATGGATTTTTCTTACCGGAATTTAATTTTTCAACAGTTCCTTTAATTCTCGCTAGTCTTGTCTCGGATTTCTTAGCACTAACAATCCATTCCACATATTCTTTCTTATGTGAATAAGATAATGATTCAAAATAGTCCTTTGCTTTTTTATTTTTCTTCAAAGTAGATTCAAGATCTGTTGGAACAATAACAATTTTCTTTTCTTTGTTTACAAGTTTTTCAAGTTCAGGATTTACAATTTTTGATTTCTTTTCCGGAATCTTTTCATTACGCAATCCGAAAGCTGTCCAGGTTTCATCAATGGAAATAAATGCAACCGGACGTAGCCCCGACTTTTCAAGAATCTTCCAGCCTGAATCACGGTTGATATCAGATTTTATTTTAGCTATTTGTTTGGGATAGCCTACCCAAAGCATAGCTTTTTCTTCAAGAGATTTTTTTGCGGCAGGTAGAATTTTTTCTAATTCCGATTTTGACCTTATGAATAAAATTATCCCCCCGAATCTGTTATTCATCTTTGTGGAAATCTTTAAAGTGTCGGGCAATTTATCTTTAAAGCCAGCAGGTGCATTAAAGAGACAAAGACTTTTAACATCTTTTAATTTTAACTTTTTAAATAATTGTTCATTCATAAAATTCCTTTCAACTCAATCTTCTTATAATATTTTATGGTTTAAAATAAAATCTTGCGTTCGTGCAATAAATAATTTAGATTCATTAATAATCATATAAAAATTAAATCATAAAGGAGAAAGTTAAATGGCTGTAAACCCCATCCCTGAAAATTATCCAAGAGTAATTCCATACCTGATAATTAATGATGTGTTAAAGATGCAGAATTTTTTAAAAGAGGTTTTTAATGCGGAAATTATAGAAGCTATGGCGCTACCTGATGGAACGGTTAACCATGGTGAAGTAAGAATTGGTGATTCTGTAATTATGATGGGTAAAGCTTCGGATGATTATCCGGCAAAACCGGCAATGATCTATATTTATGTTGAGAATGTTGATGAGGTTTTTAAAAAAGCAATTTCACTTGGTGCTAAATCCATAATGGAACCTGCAGATATGTTTTATGGTGACAGGAACGGAGGATTTGAAGATGAACAAGGAATGAGCTGGTGGATTGCAAGCCACATAAAAGATGTTTCGAAAGAAGAAATGGAGAGATTAAATGCCGAAAGAGCAAAACAAAAATGAGTAACACTTTTAAGTTACTTAAGAATCAATATGAGCTTGTTAAAGCTTCAAGAGACGTTGTCTTTCAGTACTGCGAAAAAATTTCTCCCGAACACTATACACAACCGGTTGATGGGTT
The DNA here is from genome assembly GCA_963822905.1 of uncultured Ignavibacteriales bacterium. Lineage (GTDB taxonomy): Bacteria > Bacteroidota > Ignavibacteria > Ignavibacteriales > Ignavibacteriaceae > CAWGJF01. The sequence goes on along the minus strand of CAWGJF010000001.1, from coordinate 405,606 downwards.
TGGCAGAGGCACTATTTGCATTACGCAGGCACATATAGGCAGATCATATATTTTCTGGCTTGCAGAATTCGGGATGAAAAGACAACAAACATATCCTGCTTACGAAGAATATAAAAATGTTCAGGAAGTACGACAGCTTTTTGAAAAAGTTAACCTGGTTGTATCTGAATTTTTAAACCACTTCGAAAATAAACTGACTGAAACTATTTCTGGAGAAATTAGTTCGGGAAACAGGTTCGTTTCAGTATCAGCTCTGCAACTTTTTACTCACGTTGTAACTCACGAGTTTCATCATAAAGGACAGGTGATGTCAATGGGCAGAATTCTTGGTTACACCCCGCCGGATGCTGACATTATCAGATTCACATAATCTTTTTATTCCAAAAAAACCCCTGCCATTTCTAACAGTGGTTAACTTTAGATATGCCAGTTCTTTGAGAACGGGCATATTTTCATTGCACCCACTACTTCAGCAGCATTAATTTTTTAGTGCTCACATAACTTCCTGCAGTAATCCTGTATATATACATTCCGCTTGCAAGATTTGAAGCATTGAACTTTACTTCCTTATATCCCGCTTCCTGATCTTCATTTATGAGAGTTGCAACTTCGCTACCTAAAATATCATAGACTTTCAGAGTTACTTTGCTGTCTGCAGCAAGCTGATACTGAATTGTTGTTGTTGGATTGAAAGGATTAGGATAGTTTTGCTCCAACCTGAATTCTTTTGGCGCTGTGTAATTGAAGATGAATGATTTTAAAAGTGAAGTCCCGTTTATATCTGTTATCATAAAATCAATTGTATCTTTTTTATTTACAGGTGCATTCCTATTAATATCAAATTTGAATGATGCCTCAGTCTCCGCTTTAGCCTCTATCAGCTCAATCGTTTCTGTCTCTTTGCTGAAGTTTAGTAACGATGATTTTTTCGTCACGGCAACAGTAACATTCCCGGCAGGATTTGTTTCCGAGATGTTTGCAACCGTCAGCTTTATCTCATTGCCTTTTGTTCCCGGTGTAACCTCGTATGTGTTTTGACCGATTGCAATTGCTGTTAATAGCAATGCCGTTAAAATTATTTTTATTTTCATTTTAATTTCTCCTTTTAATTGTTTCATTCGGTGTAACCTTCAAGGTTAGGCTCTCGTTGCACGCAGTGTTAACCTTGAAGGTTTTCATCCCATTTTCTATTTTCCATCAACCATAATACGTCTTCCATCCCTTGCCTACGGACACTGTGTCGAGTTCTTGTTTACAGTTATGCTCGTTCCATCCAATGTCCAGGTTAAATTATCTCCGTCATAATCTATGCTGAATACATTTGAATGAATCCCCGGAAGAAAGACTGTTGGCTGCCCTCTGTTTATTGAACCCGGAGAAAATTTATTTTTATCCCCATAATCTATATATACTCCTCCTGTATTTTGATTATTATATCCAAAGAATGCTGTAAAGGTACGGTCACCATTGTTCCTTATACAATTAAATACCGGTGTAACAGGCTGCGGTAGTGTTTCTACAACAGAAAAATATAAAGTATCTGAATTAGAATCATAGTTACTTACCCAAACCGGATAATTGCCTGCAAAGGATATATTATGTGAATTTACCGGGAAAGTAATTACTGAATCTGAAATGTACGTGGTTGCTTTTGCCTGCCCGTTATAATAAACAACCGACGAATCTGTGAAGTACTCTCCGGCTGCAGTAACAGTAAAATCATAACCCAGTACAAAAGGACCGGTTGGAAAAGCAAGCGCAGGAGTAATTGAGTTTAATACAGGTGGATGTGGAATAACTTCAAAAGTTAATGTGTCAGAAGTGCCCCACTCATCTGTTACCCAAACGGAATAATTACCAACAACTGAAATATCTGAAGTTGATATTTCTGCTGTTAATACGCTGTCTGAAACAAACGTAGTAGTTTTAGCAGTTTCGTTAAAGTAAACTGTTGAAAGCGAATCAAAACCGTACCCATTTACTGTTAATGTAAACGGTGGTGAATTAACTATTACTGATGATGGATCGAGCGATGTTAAATCTAATACATTAAAAATTGAGTCCATCTTTAATGTGTAAATTTGCCTGGTAGGTAACTCAATATCTTTAATATAATAAATGTTATTTGGATAATTATTCGAAGTCAAGATTTTTCCACCAGCTGGTAGATTAATAGTTTTTAACAATTGAGTACTTACATAATTGTAAAATTTAAATGTACCACTTAAATAGGTTAACGTATCTGTATCAATTTCAGGTAAAATAACAATATAGTTCCCATCATTAATAAATAGTGCTTGAGTCCAGCCTATATAATTAATTGGATTAGATTTAGTCCCATTACTTAAATTTAAAATACTATAATCCTGGGATTGCGAATTCGTTATATAACCTTCAATTAATCCATTACCACGAATTCCGTATTGCAAATTATAGCCATCCTCATTACTAAAATTATATTCACTTAATGATGTTTTCTGTACTATAGAATCCATGGCTATTGAGAATGTCCAAATTTGCTCGGGACTATTCAAATTTTCTTTGCAGAGAAAATAAATTTTACTATTATCCTCCGAAAAAAATGCATTTCGTCTTGGGTAAATAAGTGAAGAAGTGTAGGCAATATTTGTAAAATTTATTTCTTTATCTATATTACCAGAGGTAAGGTTGAATGTGAAAATCTTTTGATATTCATCTGCGAATAAATATAGCTTATTATTATTTGGTAAGTATAATATTTCATTCAAATTGATACCAAAGAAGTCGTCATTCTCATAATAAATATTTGGATTTGAACAATCATATATCCTATAGCCATAATTAAAAATTTCAATGGCTAAAAATGATTGTGAAGGATCCCATATAGGCCTTACATATTCAGCTAATAACTGATCAGTTGGAAATATTTCGGTTTCATTGTTTATTAAATTTAATCTACTTATGTAAAATAATTGTCCTTCTGAAGTGTCGGGATCTTGTACTGAATAAAAGAAATACGGTTGAGAGAAAATTATATTACTATATAAAAGAAATAGTATTATAAATATCTTTAAAATTATTTTAGTCATTTCATTTCCTTTCATTGATTTCTTAGTTGCTTTAAGATAGCATAGACTTTTTTTCCATAACTTGGATTTTTCCCTTTATCATCACTTTCCTCCCACTTCGCTTTTTTTCTATCCCAATCCCAATATCTGTGTGTACCAGAATTATAGTTTTGATATGCGTTCATATAAAATACTGAATCTACGTTTGTTGCTCCATTTTTATCAATATACCTTTGAGTAACACTTTTTGATGTATCAAATCTACTTTTTCCACCATCAATATTAGATTTCCAATTCCATACTTGTTCTTCAAGAGGGGCTGGTGAATTATCAAGTTGCATTAATCCATAGCCATTTGGATAACCATAAACTGGCCACCCAGCAGCATAATTTGGGTACCAACCATTCGTAGTTCTAAATTGTTCAGTTCTACTCTCGTGCATTATTATTGCAATAATTTCATTTTCATTAGCATAGTCATATATTACTTCTGGATTATCCTCATTTTTCCCAAGCAGTCTACCCACCCAAATTGAATCAGAATCAATTTCTCTCCCTATGTTATCATATGCTGTTACTTTTACAGAAACCTCACCACCAGTAAATACAGTATCCTGTCCCTCATATTCTGTGTAATAATTATTGCAACCATAAGCCGGATGTTGAGGACTACTAGAAGGAGGTGTTTTATACCAAATAGCCTTGTAATAGAAATATCCACTATCTTTTACGAATGGGACAGTCCAGGAAGTAGTATCTTCATTCATTGAGTATGAATAACCCAAGAACAATGATTGGCTTATCCTATGACAAAGATCATAATAATTTCCACTAGAATTTTTATTTCTTCTAGGGAAATCACTTGTCACCCAATATGCCCATCTATATTTAACTATACCATTATTATAGTTATTCATTTTAGCTTTTAAGATCACTTCAGGCATAGAAGGATATTCAGAAATAAACTTATCATCAAGATATGGGGGTGGTACATCCCTAATTATTTCTAATTCATACTCATTTGATATCCCGACTGAAATAAATAAAACATTATCAAACTCGCCCATACACAAATCATAATTTCCAAAGTATATGTCCCAGCCAACAAGCTGGCTGTCAACTATAATTTCCGTTGCAGAATAAACCGGGTAAGTAAACGTGTCCTGGCTTGCAACCCAATCTGAAAAGTATGTAAACTGAACTGTATCTCCTTCGGTTACTCTATCTACATCATATAAATATACATTAGGTGAATCCGAAGGAAAGTAATCCCATTCCCACCTTGTTGATGGTATGCAAAACGGGAAATTCCTCTGCCAGTAAAAATAATCTGTAAATCTTGGGGTAAGTTCATCTGTCCTGGTTGAATCATCTTTAAAGAAATATGAATTGAGCGTTGAGTAATAAGGCATCGGTCCGTCAAAATGTGTCAGGTATCCATAGTAAACCTGAAGCAGTCCGCTTTTTGGCATCACAAAACCGGATACAACTGAATCTGAATATACTATTGAAGAATTTTTATTGAAATTGTTTCCCAACTGTGTCCCGCCTATTTCCACTCTTTCTTCTATAACCACCTGCGGGAATTGTGATATAGTCAAAAGGAAAAATATAAGCGAGGTTTTCAGAATTAAAAAGCAGTAATTACAACCGGGGGGGGGTATTAGTTTGCATCATTTTTCTCTCCCTTGTTATCAATGATTGTGTTGTCTCAAAATAATTGCATCAATAATTATTCCTGTTAATGAACTTTGAAATTTTTACAAATAAAAAGTAATCCTTCAACCTGAGGGAGTAACTCTTATGTCTTTTTATAAAAACATCCGGTAAAATTTTTCATCCCTGGCTGCTTCTCAGGTGCAAGTTGTTAATAACCATCATCATCAATGTTCTTCTCTGTTAATTTTCCATATTTAGAAACAGCATCTTTTATCTCGCTTGCTTTCCCAATCAAAACAAACTGAAGATCTTCTTTTGGAAAATACTTTGCAATTATATCATTAGCCTTTTCAACTGTCATTGCATCAATATCTTTTTCAAAATCATTTATATAAGAATCATCAAGACCGTAAAAAAACATTGTTGTTAAAAGATCTGCAAGTTCCCCGGAGGTTTCATAATCAGGCGGGAATTGTCCCTTCATATATTTTTTTGCTGAAGTTAAAGTCTTTTCATCAATTCCTTCTTTATGAAGTTTATCGAATACCTTCAATGTTAAGTCAATCGCTTTTGTCGTATTTTCAGTCGCAGTGAAACTGATTGCATAGAATGTTCCGCCGTATTTATAATGACGAAAACCGCTTCGCGCACCATAAGTTAATCCTGAATTAATTCTAAGTTCCGCGTTCAGCCAGGATGTAAATCTTCCGCCAAGAATTGTATTTACAACATCAATCTGTACAAGATCAGGATTATTCCATGCAACTCCTTTGCCTCCAATCATAAAAGTAGTTTCATGCGAGTCATCCTTGTTAACCAGTAAAACCCTGTTACCTTGCGGCAGTTCGACAGGTTGAGTTAATTCTTTTGGTAAATCCTGCAACTCTACTTTTGGTGAGGAAGGAAAATAGTTTTCAATTTTTGATTTCATTTCTTCTGTATTGAAATCACCTACAATTGCTATGCAGCCAAGAGAAAGCGGATAATGAAAATTATAAAACGCACGCACATCATCCGGTGTTATTGCGTCAATTGTTTTCTTCGTTCCGTCAACCGGGTTACTGTAAGGAATATTTCCATAAATCATTTCGTTAAAATAATTGCCTATAATTCTACGTGGACTTTCCCTGTCCTGGTCTAATTCTGCAATCCACCTTTGCTTTCGTTTCTCAACTTCAACTTTCGGGAATGACGGACTTTTTATCACATCTGCAAGAATCGGAAATAGTTTATCAAAATCATTTTTATTGAATGATGCCGATATCTTTGCCGCTTCAGTCCCGGCATTGCTTGAAATATTTGCACCGAGAAAATCAAAAGTCTGTTCTACCTGATCTTTTGTATAATTCTTTGAGCCAAATAACAATGCTTCTGCTGTTAATGCAGCCAGTCCATTTTCATTTCCATCCCACACTGCACCTGCCGGAAAAACAGCATTAACGTAAACAAGCGGAACTTCATGCTGTTCCATTAAAATTAAAGTTAGCCCGTTTGGTAAAGTATATTTTTCATATTCCGGAAGCTGAAACTGCGCAAAGGCCGTAGAACCCATAAAGAATACGAGTATGATTGCATGAATGAATGACTGCATGAATAAATTGGGGCATGCATCAATGCAGCCATTCAACCATGCAAGCAAAGTTTTTGTACTGATCTTTTTCATTGTTGTCCCTCCTCCCCATTTGTTTTGGATTCCATAATTCCAATCGTCCGGTTATCTTCAGTAAAATATTTTTTAGCCACCTGCTGAATCTGTTCTTTTGTAATTTTGTTATAATCATCAGGAGCCGAAAAAAGTTTTGTATAGCTTCCAAAGAAAAGCTCATAAGTACCGATCATATTAGCTTTACCGTTTATGGTTTCCATTGTGTGATAAAAATTCATCAGTTTCTGGTTTTTCACTTTCTGAAGCTCTTCATCAGTGATACCGTCTTTAACAATCTTATCTACCTCCGCAAGAATAGCTTTTTCAAGAACACCGGCTGTAACATCCTGGTTTGCAATTGCATATATGTACATAACTGTTGGATCAAACGCATTGCTGTAGTCCGTGCCGATATCTATTGCAAGCTGCTTTTCATCAACAATTGTTTTATATAATCTTGAAGTTTTTCCTGAAGATAAAATTGATTCGAGAAGATCAAGAGCATAATATTCATCCGAACCGGATTGAGGAACGTGATAGCCAAACAACAAATATGGCGTAGGAACATCGCGATCTACATAGACTCTTTTCTCGCCTTTCTGTTCCGGCTCAATCGTATGAAGACCTCTTGGTTTTGGTCCTGATGGAATTGGTGCAAAATATTTTTCAGCCAGTGTTTTCACCCAATCAAATTTTACATCACCGACTATAACAACAACACAGTTGTCGGGCGCATAGTAAGTATGAAAATAATTTTCCAGATCTTCTTTTGTCCAGCTTTTAATATCCGATTCATAACCGATAACAGGCCAGCGGTATGGGTGTGCATAAAAAGCCATTCCCTGCACGGCATCCCATAATTCTTCCATTGGTTCATTTTCAAGTCCCGTACTTCTCTCTGAAAGCACAACCCCGCGTTCACTTTCGATCATTGTCGGATCAAAATTAAGATCAGCAATCCTGTCAGCTTCAAGATCAAACATAACTTCCATTGATTGATTCGGGAACCAATCTGTGTAAACTGTGTTGTTCTGTGTTGTGTAGGCATTGTTTGAACCGCCGTTTGCTTCCATCACGATATCAAACTGTTTTGGTCCGTACTTTTTAGCACCGTTAAACATCATATGTTCAAAGAAATGTGAGATACCGGTTATTCCCGGGTATTCATTCCGCGAACCCACTTTATAGAAAAAGTACATATTTGCATTCGGGATTGAGTGGTCTTCAAGCACAATTATCTTCATCCCGTTTTCAAGCGTGAAGGTTTGAATGTTTTCAACCTTAGTCTGAGCAAAGATTGTGGAAGAAATAATCAAAGTAATTAATAGTTGTTTCATAATATTCCTGAATGTTTTGATTCTTAGTGATACAAAAATAATAATAGAATTAAGAAGGTAAAGAAGAAAGTGATTATCGGCAGAATTAATATTTTGGGTAGATTATATTGTTTAATAAAAAGAAAAGCATCTTTTTAATACTGTTCATAAATTTTTTGCTTCTCCAGCCAGAAAAGAATTTGCCCAGGCAAAAAATTAGTCAAATATAATATTATAAAAATCTATATTATTTTATTAAGGGTTTCTGTTTTCAATCCTCACAGTGCGAGCCTTCGGTCTGCCATTTTTTTTCTTTGGTAAAGTGTTCTTTTGAATAAGCGTAATTCACACCGAAGAACTTAAGATCAACTCCCGATACGCATTTTATTGTCATCTTTCCTTCCTGGCAAGGAGGCAAGTTGCTTGCAAGCCCGGGTTCATAAAATGTTGTTATCGATGTGTTGTACAAAAAATACGGGACAATCACCTCTCCCAGTACCGCTACTTCAATACGCGGGAATTCAAGACCGACACCTACTCCTGTTGTAACAACTCCGGCACTAACTGTTTCACCAGTCACTTCCATATTATTAGAGTTAAGCTTGCTGGTGGCATCAGCAGAATTATTTGCGAATTTAAAACCCATATCACTGTCATAAGTTATTTTATAGCTTGCCTGGCTGCTTGCGCCCTGTTTTACTTCAGGGAAAATTTTCAAGTTGCAGCCAAGATTGAATGAAACCGGTATGCCGTAAATTTTCGTCGGGATTTTTATTTTAGCAGGAACTTCAAGTTGTGCTACTTCAGAGCCAAGCCCGACTGCTGCAAACTTTATTTCAAGCTCACCATTAAGTCCATGGTTTACTACTTCAAAATCTTCAAGATTAGAATTTGAAAACCTGAAATGAACCTGGTTTGTAAACTGCGAAATGAATCCTTTGCCGTTAATGGTACAAGCATTTTGTCCGTGAACCTTTTTTGTACCGGTTATATCAATCGTTAATTTATTATCCCTGGGTAAAAGGTCAAGGCTGATATCCCATCCCTGTATTTTTCCTTCATAGTGAATATTAAATTCGGAACTTTCTGTTTCCTGGGCGGCAAAAATTTCATCACCTAAAAGCAAGGATGAATTCTGAACTTCAGACTGACCCGACGACCAATCAATTTTATTTTCCCACCCGATTGTTCCATTTTTAATCGCTTCATTTAGTGTTGCGTATTCTGTATTTACTAAAATTTCATTTCCCTGCTCTGTAACACTTTTAACTTTTCTCACCGAGTTACCATAGAAGAAGACAATCTCCCCGGGCTTAAGATTAAGTAATTCATCAGCATCACTTTTAAATTTGTAAACGCCGGAAGCTTTGTCGGAAGAAATGAAAGACTCCATCAAGTCTTCTTCAACAACTACGGTATTGTCGGTAAACTCAACATCGTATGTCGATTTATCCGGTTCAGGAATTTTATCATTATTCCCGCTACCTTTTTTATCTCCCCCGCAGCCTGTTAATAGAAATGAAACAATCAGAAATAACAAAACCCATTTAAGTTCATTTCTTTGGAATTTCATACAGCCTCCAGATGTTAGTTTAATATAGTAACAAGATAAAAATAAATTGCCAAATACAGGATGGTATTTTTTTATTGAGCCGGGCATTAAAAGATATCTCCGACTTAAGCCGGTGACGGAGTTGCTTTATAGATAAAGGAATTTATAAAATAAGAATGGCGGTTCCATATATTAATATATACCAGGTTTTGTTTCCATTTTGCCATAGGCGCTAACATTTTTTTAAAATAATTTAACGGAGATGTAAAAACAAGCTAAAACCGCCCTTTTCCATTGCAAATATTTACAATGCCCCTCAAAAACTTCAGAGTCTATCTTCCAATTTTGGAAATAGGTCCCGGAAGTTTCCAGTTCTATCTTCCGACTTTGGAAATACTACCCGGAAGATTAAAAGCCCTATTGTCAAAGTTTACAATGCCATCCGGAAGTTTCCGAACCCATTTTCCGATTTTGGTAATACGTGTCTGAAGCCTCAGAGCCCTATTTGTAATTTTACGAATGCTTGTCTGAAGTCTCAGAGCCCTATTTGTAATTTTACGAATACGTGTCTGAAGCCTTAGAGCCCTGTTTCCAACTTTGGGAATGCCGCCATGAAGGATTTATGGTGTTTACGCAGTTTTATAATGAAGGCAAAGGTTATATGAGACTTGTAACAGAAAGAGGGATGTAATGCAGCTATTGAGGGTAAATTTAAATAAGGGTAAGTAGGAGCGGAAGCATTTTAATTATTAATGAACTAAAATATAATGCTGAATCGCCTTAATAATTATTGGAAAGAGGTTTATTTAAATATTTTTTTATTCTTACAAAATTTTGATAATCTGATTTATTTAAAACCAATTCCAACCTAAATTCGAAAGTCTTATTGAAAGCGCTTGCGTACTTACTCCCAGTTTATCAGCAAACTTATTCAATTTCTCTGAATCCTCTATATCGATTTCACTATTTAATAACTCGTTAATAAGCATTTCTTCTGGCATTAATAGTTCAGCAGCAAATTTATTGGCTTCTCTTTCCTGTTTAATATTTCCCTCTTTCGACTGCGAATTTCTGTACATTATGTGTCCTTTGTCTACAAACAGTTCTCCACTATGATTTAAAAACAAATGACCAAGTTCATGTGCTATCGTAAATCTTCTTCTTGCATTTGAATGATCAGAATTAACAAAAATGATTGGTTTTGTTTCTTTCATATATAAGAAACCAGAAATATCATCTTCTAAATCTGATAATTTGATTACTACTCCATTAGCACTTGCAATTTTATTCACAGGAATAGGGAAAGAAGAAATTTTTGCTTTTGAAAGAATAGTTTTTACTAACAAACTTATTTTACTCAACTAGTTTCACCTCCTTCTTATCATAATCTGAAATTATCTTTTCCAATTTCTTTTTTGTTTTAGTTCCAATTTCTAAACGAGAAGTTATTTTGATAGGTTTATCCCCGTCACTTGCTGGCAATAAATTGTCTGGAATTATACCTAAAGAACTAGCAATTTGATATAGAGTATGCACTTGAATCCTGTGTTTACCTTTTTCGATATTAACAATAGAAGTGCGAGACAATCCTACTTTTTTACCTAAGGTCTGTTGTGAAACCGGTGGAACTTGTGATTGTCTTGGCATTTTTGATGTTCAGTCCAATCTTTTTATATAATTCTTCAATTCGCATAAACTAAGTAATGCTATATAATAATAAACAATTATAAAGTCAAGTTTTATAAACGTGTTTATATTATAAACGTATACAATATTATATAGTTTGTATTACTTGACATTGCTTAAAAATTTTATATTTTTGTATCGAACATTTTAAAACTTCCATAATGGAGTCAGACATGGATGCAACAACATTAAAAACAAAACACAAATTCAAAGTAAAGGTTGACGACCAAATTTTGGAATTCCAAAATGAGGTTGTTACTGGAAGCGAAATTCTCACTAAAGCCGGGAAAACACCTGTCGAATGTTTTTCCCTTTATCAGAAATTCCATGGCTGTGACTTTGAAAAGATAGGTCTTGATGAGGAAGTGGATCTTTCTAAACCTGGAATAGAAAAATTTACCGTAAAACCTCCGGAAGTTTTTTATTATACTGTCGATGGAGAGTCAGAAACAACTGACAAACACTCACTTACGCCAAATGAGATATTGCAACTGGCAGGATTAAACCCTAATGACTATTACTTAATCCAAATTAATCCTGATAATACTCAAATATCCTATAAGGATAATCCTAATACACATATACAGATGAAATGTCCGGGACTAAAATTCATTTCTGCTTTCAGAAGTGGAACCCAAGTAGCGTAAGATGGCAACTATAGATTTTATTAACGAGGCAAAGGCTCTTGGGTATGATCCACAAGAGCCTTCACCAAATAAAGTTTATTTTGAGTATACAGTTGACGTGGGAAGAAATTTTGGAAAAAAAACACTCCTTGGATTTGAAAATTTACAAGATTACCCATTGAATTGCCCACATGGACCTCACTTTAAACCCATTGATAGTGGTTGGATTAATCCACCGAATGGTGTCCACGCAAGTAACTTCGGATCAGGTTGGGTACATTGGAGTCGTCCTTTTAATGAATGGCCAAGAACTAAAAGAACTTTAAAGGATATTTCGCCCATATTAAAAATTTACTTTTATCCTTATGAAAAATTATAGTGTAGTCCTTACATCGGAGACAAATGATAAATTAGTAAATCATCTTATCAGAGAGGACAAGCAGGAAAATCTTTGCTTTGCTACATACTTACCCTCTACCGGTTCAAATAGGACTACAGGGATTTTAACTTTCCGATATTCCCCAAACAAAAGGAGAGATTGGTTCATGGTAATGCGGAATTCTTTTCTAATTATTTAGCAAGAGTCATCAAAATTGCTAATGAACGAGGTGAAGGAATAGCGTTGTTACATTCTCATCCTTTTCCGGGTTGGCAGGACATGAGTAATCCGGACATCATAGCTGAGAATAGAATTGCATCTAGTGTATTAGGGGCTACAGGTTTACCTCTGATTGGATTAACAGTTTCAACTGATTTTATATGGAGTGCCAGATTTTGGATAAAGGATAGTAAGGAGAAAAGAAAATATGATGGAGTGTGGTGTGAAAATGTAGGGCCATCGACTCAAATCTTCACTGTACATTTTAATGACATATGGTCAAGCCAAGTATAAATATTGAAAAACAATCAAGAACTGTTTCTTTCTTGGGTCACAAATCACAGAAGGATTTATAGACTTAAGATTGGCATCGTAGGTTTGGGAATATTCGGAAGTATTGTCAGCTGAAATACTTGCAAGAACGGGATATATCAAATATTACATAATGGATTTCGACTCTGCTTGAATTGAAAAACTTAGACCGCACGTTAGGTGTTTATGATTCGTCTGTTGGGATTTCAAAATTGATCGAGTTTCAGATTCAATTCAAAAATGCAACATAACTAATCTCAAAATTGATAGAATTGAATAAGCATTTTGAAGAACCCGGATAGAGCGGCTCTCGATTGTGATGTGATCTTTAGTTGTGTTGACAGACCTTGGCCCCGACAAGTTTTAAATGTCATTGCTTATGCTCATCTGATTCTGTTATAGATGGTGGAATAATGGTAAGAACAAATTTGAAAACCACAGGAATGCTCGGGGCTAGACTTGGCGCGCCCACACTATTGGAATAAGCGTGCTTGCCTTGAATGTATCGGACAGTATGAATCATCTACAGCAAAGCTTGAAAAAGAAGGATTTTTGGATGACCCAGAATATATTAAAGGAATGAGTGAGAAGAATGAGTTAAATATTAGAGAAAACGTTTTTGCATTTAGTGCAAATCTAGCGTCATTCGAAGTATTGCAATTTTTATCACTTGTGATTGCACCATCTGGTATTTCAGATATAGGTCAACAATTATACAATATGGTTCCAGGAAAACTTGATTCAGAATTTAAACACTGCAATAACAATTGTTATTTTCAAAGCATAATAGGAAAAGGAGATTTCCTCGACATTATTCCATTCGGTAGACATAAAGTAGCGGAACAAATTAGAAATGAAAGGAGAGCCTCTAATAACTAGAACCGACTCTTATATTCAATTTATAATTTTTTCCAAATTTTAACGAGATGAAGAGATCTCTCTCCCGCCTCTGTTGGGATTGAAATAACATTCTTCCGTATTATACCAATTCTTCCCTATTATATTAGTTGATATGAGACAAATTATTTTTATCTTGCAGCATCCACAGGGCAACAAATCTAATTACAGTTATAAATAATTCATTAATAAACAGGAGTTCTGCTATGCATTTAAAGTATTTGAGTCTGTTCTTAATCCCGTTAATTGTTGTTCTAACATCCTGCCAGAACAATATGCAAAACCCTAATGAAGCAAAATATAAAGCAGCTTACGTGGCAATTAATAAAATACTGGACGGCGGGAATGTAGATGATCTCGGTAAGTATATTGCAAAGGATGCAGTTGATCACCAGCTCGATCCATCGGCTTCGGATAAAACAGGTCTTGATGGAATTAAAGAAGCTTTTAAATATTATCACAAAGTTTTCCCCGATATGAAAACCACGATCCATTCAATTGCTGTTTCCGGTGATACATTGTTCGGATACATAACAACAACCGGCACAACAACAGAGCCGTTTATGGGTATGCCCGCGGGTCAGAAGCAAACAATAAATATGACTGATGTAATAGTGTTTAACGGAGATAAGATGACAGAGCACTGGGGTTTTATGGATATGAGCGAAGCTATGTCGATGATGATGATGCAAGGCGACGGAACAACGGGCGATGAAATGCCGCAATAATCATTAGTATTTTTAAGCCGGTTTACTCAAAGCCGGCTTTTTAATAAACCCGGTTATAGCCCCGTCAAATTTAAGCTTTCCACTCTTCCTGAAAAAAAAATCAAAATCATTTATCACTCTTGCTCCTTTTTACTGCGTTTAATAATAGAAGCGCAAATGATAATTAAATAGTTAAAGGAGCTCGAAATGAAAAATTTTATAAAACTTTTTACAGCAGTTGTTTTTGCAGTAATTTTATTTGCAGCCTGCTCGGAAGATCCTGTTTCACCGCAGCTGGAAAACATTTCCGGGAAATGGGAAGGCCAGTTTGAACATCCAGCTTATGATGGCGGATCAATCAAACTCAATATTCTTGATAATGACGGTAATTTATCGGGTAGTTTCACAATGCGACTCGTAAGAACTGGAACACGTAACTTTGTTCAAAATTATGGGGGATCAATTGCAGGTTCCAAAGTCAGTGATAACAACTATGTTATTAATCTTGAAGGTCCAAATTTCACCTGGATCTGTAATCTCGATCTTAATTCAAAATCTCTTACACTAAGCGGCGACTGGGAATCAAGTCAAAGCTCAGGTATTAATGGAACTGTATCAGTCGATAAGCAATAATTTAGAAAACGCCGGTTTGATCCTTTAAAAGCACTTGCTTTAAATGGAAGTGCTTTTTTATTATTAATAACACTTCAATGTTTAAAGTTTCAAATAGTGTTTTGGAAAAACATCTCTCCATCTTTGAAGAACCTCTTTAAATTTCTTCTTGTACTCATTAAACAAATCAATCTGACCCTGCGGCGGATTTGTATCAGCGCTCCCAACAGAAGTAACTAACCCAGCAAAAACATTGCTGATCTTATCCACTTCCACTAATAAACTTTTAAGTGAATCAGAAATCTCTTTATTCGATACGTTGATGCTGTCTTTCAGTTTTGCATCAATTTCGTTGTGAACATCTACGGTTTGTTCGAGTGCAGTAATAACAGTTATTGCCACTGCAAGTTGCTGCTTTAATTGCTCCGGGTTTACTGTAACCCGTGGATCCATTTTAACTGTAAGCTTCCGGGTAAATTCTTTTCCATTTACGTTAAGTGTAACGTTGTAAGTTCCGGGCAGTACAATTGGTCCGCGCGGATTCACCGGTGTTCCATCTTTCCAAATTGCGGCGATTGAATAATTATATCTCAATGCTTTTGGTCTTGTGTATCTCAGATCCCAGACAAACCTGTGCATACCTGCTTGACCGGAAAGCAGTTCGGGAGTTCCTAGCCAGCGTTCATCAAAATAACGAAATGCATTCAGCTTTTCAGGCTTATCCAGATTTGAATATTCGCGGATAATATTTCCATTCATATCAGAAATTGTTAACGAAATTTTCTGCACATCGTTTTTTAACCAATAATAAATTATCGCACCGTCAGGAGGGTTTTTCCCCAATGCTGTGGATGGTGGCCACGGTGTATCATGATTTTCATTTCCCCGGATTCTCCACGCATCACTTGGATTAAAAAGTTGAACAGAATTATTCATCATAGTTTCATCAATTTCCCTGAGCGGCTGCAGATCATCGAGTATCCAGATGGCTCTTCCCTGCGTTGCAGCAATCAAATCATTTTTATGAACAAGAAGATCACGCACCGATGTTGTTGGAAAATTAAGTTTCAGCGGATGCCAGTTTTCTCCGTCATCAAATGAAACGTAAACACTCCTGTTCGTTCCGGCAAAAAGTAAACCTTCTTTATCGCGGTCGGCTCTTACCACGTTTACATATTCATCTTCAGGAAGTCCATTGGTTATTTTCTTCCAGGTTTTTCCGTCATCCGTAGTTTTAAATATTAATGGAGTGAAGTTGTTCAGCCTGTGAAGGTTCACTGCAACATAAGCAGAGTGAATTGAAAATGGTGAAGGATCGATAGCATCAATTCTTCCCCACAAGGAAATATCAGGCGGAGTAACATTGCTCCAGTTTTTTCCTTCATCGTTTGTGAGATGGATTAACCCATCATCTGTTCCTATCCAAATAGTTTTTTCATCAACAGGTGATGGTGCTATACTCCAAATTACACCATAGCCGCATTCAGCAGCCTGATCTAAATCAGGATCTGTGCAATTTGTTGTGTCGTCAGACTTCCGGCTTAAATCCGGACTGATAACTTCCCAATTACTTCCGTTGTTTGTTGATCTGAAAAGAAACTGCGCACCAAAATACAAAGCATGTTTTCCAATGGGTGAAAATGCAATCGGTGTTATCCACGAGTAACGAAGTTTAACTGTGTTTTGTTTAGCTGCGTAACTGCTTAACGGGTAAGGTGAAATCTCGGATGACTGTCTTGTAATCTCATCGAATCTTGCAAGGTTCCCGCCAAGACCAGAACCAATAACCATATCGGGATCATCGGGATTTGGAATATCATAATCTCTTTCGTTCGCACCTACCGGGTGCCAATCGCGGTCTTCAATAACTCCGTAGGGTCCACGATTCAATATTGAAACCGTACCGTTATCCTGCTGACCAGCATAAATTCTATAGGGGAACCTTTCATCAGCAGCAAGGTGATATAACTGGCCGGTTGGCTGATTGTACCAGCTTGACCAGGTCTCGGCACCGTTTACAGTTACAATCGTTCCCTGGTCAGATGCGGTTATCATGTAGTTTGGATTTTCAGGATTTATCCACATATAATGATAATCATCTCCGCCGGGCGCACCGTGAAATATTGTAAAAGTTTTTCCTCCATCCGTTGAACGTCTTATAGATTGACCCATTACGTAAACTAATTTCAGGGTTTCCCGGTTGAATATTTATTCTTCCGAAATAAGTTGCCTAGTCAGTACTCCATCATTATTCACTAAGTTACCAGTATTTTCTCCTCCATCATCTCGACCTGTACAAACCTTTGTTTTTTTCCGCCGCATCGATAACTGCATAAACAATTTCTCCGCCGCTTCCCTGTGCAACTGCCAAACCGATTCTTCCCAACGGAACATCTTCAAGTCCGTTGATTGAAAGTTTTGTCCAATGCTCCCCGCTATCCATACTTTTATAAATTCCTGAACCTCTTCCAACCTGCGGCATGTAATAATCCAACCACGGATGCATCCTCATTTGCCATAGCGCTGCATAAATAATTTCCGGATGGAGAGGATCACAGGCAAGATCGACAGCGCCTGTGGAATCGTTAACAAAAAGAACCTGTCTCCATGTTTCTCCACCGTTCTCTGTAAGATAAAGTCCTCTGTCTTTGCTTGAACCGAAAACCGGACCAAGAGCTGCAACTATAACGTGATCAGAATTATTTGGATCAACTAAAATTCTCCCGATATGTTTTGTTTCCTTTCAAACCAATATTTTTCCATGTCTCACCGCAGTCGACAGTTTTGTAAACACCATCGCCTTCAAGAATATCATAGCGAAATGCAACCTGTCCTGTTCCCACATAAATTATATTTGGATCGGAAGGAGAAATTGTAAGAGCACCGACTGAAGAAGCAGATTCATTCTGCATTAATCCCTGCCAGGTATTCCCTGCATCTCTTGTTCTCCAGACACCTCCCCCGGCACCTCCGAAATAAAAAGTATTTAGCGAATCAGGAATACCATCACACACCGTTCCCCATCCGCCGCGGAACGGACCGACCAAACGCCATTGCATACCTGAATATAAATCAGTTGAAATTTGCTGCGGATAATAAACCTGGTTAACTAGCACTACAAAAAGAAGGGATCTCAAAAGAAAGTAATATTTATTCTTCAGCATAGTTAGTAAGAATTTCATCTTCAATTAAATAAATTTTTTGTGATTGTATTTTGAAGATCAATCTACCAAGTCTGATAAATTATTACAAACAATAGGCTGCAGATTCTTTGGCAAGTTGTTCATCCTTTTCTCGGCAGTTAAAACCTGATTCGAAAATATTTCTGTCCGGATGTTATTACTTGTCAAACTTTGCATCCTGTGAATTAATAATTCTACAAATATTTTGCATATCAATTTTAAGCTGGTACAAGTAATTATTTATTTGTTTGTTTCAATCCTCTTTCATAGCTTCCTTTTATTCCTTTGAACACTACATTTAATTATAATAATAGTCTGGGTTCCTGAATCAGAACGATTTTATATGCTTCTTTTTTTAAAATGAAGTATGTACATTAAATAATTATAAAAGGAGTTTCGGCAATGTATAATAAAGTTCTTATTCCTCTTTTTTTCTACTTTTTTCTCCTGTCCGAGGTCAGTCCAGGACAAACTCAATGGTACATCCAAAATTCTAATTCTAACCGCGAGTTAACGGATGTCTGTTTTATAGATCAGAATACCGGCTGGATTTCGGGCTGGACAGGCACAATATTAAAAACAACAGATAGCGGGCAAAACTGGAATGCATTACCAAACGTCCCACCTAATAATGCATATTATAGTCTAATATTTACAGATGCTATGAACGGCTGGGCTACAGGTTACAGTGGTAAAATTATACACACTACCGACGGAGGCGAAAGCTGGACAAGTCAAACTTCCCCGGTCAGTACTGATCTGTATAATGTTTACTTTTTAGATTCACAGAACGGATGGATTGCAGGTGGGGATGAAGGTTCTTTCCCTTCATATATACAGCACAGGGCAATATTGCATACAACAAACGGGGGAAATAAGCTGGAGCGCACAATATAAC
The DNA here is from genome assembly GCA_963822905.1 of uncultured Ignavibacteriales bacterium. GTDB lineage: Bacteria > Bacteroidota > Ignavibacteria > Ignavibacteriales > Ignavibacteriaceae > CAWGJF01. The sequence continues at coordinate 386,869 of CAWGJF010000001.1, read as the reverse complement.
CAGTCAGATAAATCGCCACTGGAAAGTGTTTATTTTATTGATTCCAATAACGGCTATGCAGCGGGTCGTTCCGGAATAGTTATGCATACAACAAACGGAGGTATCAACTGGAATGAACAGATAACTCTTAGTGGTGATTTAAGACATCTTACCTTTGTTAATGAAAATTCGGGATTTATTGCAGGAGATTTTACTTATAGAACTACTGATGGTGGAAATAACTGGAACATTATGCAACTGCCAACGACAGCACATTATAGCGGTGTTTCTTTTCCGGATGAACAAAACGGCTGGATGGTTGGTGGTGAGAATAGTAGTGGTAACGGGGTTATTTATCATTCTACAGACGGCGGGGAGAACTGGTCATTGCAGAATACACCTACTTTGGAATCATTGTATGGAGTTTATTTCATCAATAGTACAGCCGGCTGGGCTGTAGGTCATATTGGAACTGTTGCAACAACTGATAATTCTACTCCGGTTGAACTAATTTCTTTTTCTGCCAGTGTTGATTATAAAAATGTTACTTTAACCTGGAAGACAGCAACAGAATTAAATAATTCAGGATTTGAAATTCAAAGAATAAAAGGTAACGATATTACCCAATCGCAAAATTGGAATGCTGTTGGTTTTATTGAAGGACAAGGCACAACCACAGAAATGCAAAATTACTCTTATGTTGATAAAAATCTTGAACGTGGTAAATATTCTTACAGGCTTGTTCAGATAGATTTTGATGGAACACGAAACGAATCAGATATTGTGAAAGTAGAAATAAATTCCCAACCGACTGATTTCGTTTTGTTACAGAACTATCCCAATCCATTTAATCCCAGTACAACAATTAAATATTCAATTCCGGTTAACGGAAATGTTAAACTTACTGTGTACAACTCAATCGGTGAAGAAATTAAAACTCTGGTAAACGAATATAAAACCTCAGGAACACATGAGGTTGAATTAAATGCAGAAAAACTTACAAGCGGAATCTATTTTTACAAGATCGAAACGGGTGAATTTAGTTCTGTCAAAAAGATGATACTTATCAAATAGGTTTTAATTAGAGGTTAACAGATTCCGGACTTTTTCAGAATTAATCCATAAAAGTGAAAGATCAGGGCTATAAAATAAGATTTTTGTTGCCTGGTTATTCTTCCGGGCAATAAGCTATAGAAACTTTAGAAAATCTTTCATCAAAAATTTTAAAAAAAGTGTGAGACAGATTCAGAAAAGGTTCCCGGGTTTCTGCCAAAGTCGGACGGGTAGTTCGTAATTACAAAACTTTTGGATGTAACGGACTTACTATGACATCCCAATTGTTACCCCGTAACGGCTATGTAGGCTGTCTTTGAGCTTACTGGTTAAGAAACTTTCTTATCAAAACAAAAAGAGCAGAAGGTTCTTCCACTTGTGGATTGTGCCCGCTGTGTTCGAACATAAAAAACTCAGCCTGCGGACAATATTTTTTAAATTCAACCATCATCCGCGGAACAGCAACACGGTCATATCGTCCGCCGTAAATAAGTACGGGCATTTTTAAATCTTTTAACTGTTTCCTGTAATCAAAAGTCCCGATATCGCTTGTAAGTTCAAAGTCCCCATCCCTGCCAACCATCTGGTAATACAGTTTAGTGTTTGCTTTGTATGGATAGCGTTTTCTTCCGCCAGGTTTAAAATTCTCCGGGTTGTATCCATATAAAAATCCATACGGAACCTTTCCGTAAATTTCCTGGTGTATCTTATCACTTGAAACAGCACCCTGTTCTCTAACTTTCATAAGCTCTTCCCAGACTTCAGGATAGTTTTCTTTTATTTCGTGATTTGAATTATCACAGTTTTCCTGCCACATCAGGTAGCTATGAAAAGAATTGGCTAGAATTAAGTGAGAAACATTTTGCGGATATTTAATTGCATATCCCTGCGCAACTACTCCGCCGTAAGAATGACCAAGAATATTAATTTTATCAAAACCCATTGCTTTGCGTAATCCTTCAAGATCGTCGATATCTCTTTCAAGTGTATACTCTGAAACATTTTTTGCAGTGTCGGATTTGCCTCTTCCGAAAGCATCATAATAAACCAAAGTATTTGTTGTTGATAGCGAGTCGAATCTTCTTAAGCCATAATGTGTGCCGCCCGGTCCACCTGCAATAAAAAATAAAGGTTCGCCTGTCCCGAAACTAACCGCCCAGAGTTTTGCGCCGTTCACTTCGTAATATTTTCCATCTGTTTCGCTATCGGGAAAAGTCTGAGCAAAAATGGTTGTAGTTATTATTAAAGCAAATAAAATGACGAGGTAGTTTTTCATATAACACCTTAAATTTTTTTAATTCACAAATCCGGAAATAAATATCCGATGATTAATCAAAAATAAAAAATCCTTGTAAACCTGCCTACGGCCAGGTAAATTTTTTGTGAGGTGGAAATAAAAAAATTACGCTGTTATTATAATCTTTAACTGCGAATTCGACTTCGTAACTCATTGCTTTTTTAATTGAGCGTTTTCCAGGCGAACATTAGTTCCATTTAAGACAACAAATCAATCAATTTGCTTATAAAGATTTACCGCTTGTAACTACGGTTTTAATAGTCTACATTATTGATGTCCTGCAAAAGAAAATTAAGATATAAGTGAACTACTTAAAAAACCCCATCATCTAATCCTAACTTTTTATACAGCGTCAATCAAACCGGAACAGATATCCTACTGAGGGTGGGTACATTCATTATCTGCGACAGGGTTATCAAAATTAAATTTATAAAGAGTACTAAAATGAATATCTATGTAGGCAACTTAGCCCCAAATGTTCAGGAAGAAGATTTGAATGAATTATTTTCCAAACACGGGAAAGTAGACGATGTTAAGATTATCCGTGATATGTTCACCAAGATTTCAAAAGGATTTGGTTTTATTGAAATGTTTGCAAAAGTCGAAACAGAGAAAGCACTTCACGTGCTGAACTCATTTGAACTTAAAGGAAAGAACCTTGTAGTTAACGAAGCAAAACCCCGGAAGCCAATGGGAAATTTTGGAAGAAGTTATTAATTATAACCGCCAATAAATTATATTAAACTACAGCATTCCGGGCTTTTACCGGTTAATAAGTGACGGTTCAGGATGCTGTTGTTAAGTAATCAATAAGATGTTGAAAACAGGGATAAGCCATTGAACGTGAATTGTATTTTGGGGTTAAATAAGGTAACTTTGGTGTGTCCTGAAGAAGAAATCTAAGATAGAGTGGACTTCTGCAAAAAACTCACAATCTAATCCCGACTTTTTAACAGCGACAATAATTCCGGTTAAGTTTAATTCATTATCTGCAGCCGGGAATAATTTATTTTATCTAATTATAAAGGAAAACGAAATGAAAATTTTTGTAGGCAATCTTGCACCAAGTGTTGAAGAAGAAGAACTGAAAACATTGTTTGCACAGCATGGTAAAGTGGACAGCGTTAAAATTATCCGCGATATGTTTACACGCCAGTCAAAAGGTTTCGGGTTTATTGAAATGCCCGGTAAACTGGAATCAAAAAAAGCAGTTGAGTCACTAAACACTCACGATCTTAAAGGAAAAAGACTCAACGTTAATGAAGCACGTCCCGAAAGACCCCGCGGCAGAAGAAAATTTTAAGCTTTTGTTCAGAGCTTAAACAGATTGATATCGTAAAACCGGGCTAAGATATTGACATTTTACATACTTATATGTAATAATTTTTGACCGCAATCAAATAGAAATACAGCAATTATTATATTCAATTATTAAATGAATAGTATTATCTTTTGTCCCATGATAAATCCTGATTAATAATTACACTAGATTTTTTTAATTCACAATTGCTTTAATAGTTAAAGGGAGACATATGAGAATAAATAGAATACTGACTCAGTTTTTTGTTGTGCTTTTAATGGTAACTTCGGGAATCTATTTCGGATGTAACAGCAAAACTGATAAACCCAGCGATTCTATGGATGGTGCCAAAACCGACAAAGAAGTGCAGACACCAGACAATACACCTGCCGGAACTGATTCTGTTGATAAAAAAGAAGTACCAGTCGAAGAACCAAAGATTACAATTCCTGATATAAAGGGAACTTACATCGGAAGTCTGTATAATAGGCCCACAACACTTAAAATAACTGATCAGACCGACAGTAGTTTTTCAGGAAAGATTACTATTAATTATAGAGAAGTCGTGAATGAGGATGTAAAGGGTACTTTTAGTCCTGCGACAATGGAATTTTCTATGAGTGATCAAATTCATAATCGCTTTATGGGAAAGTATAAAGGAAAAATATCAAACGATGGTAAAAATCTTTCAGGTTCATTTTTCCCTGACTACGATAAAGGAAAAGCTTCATTTAATCTGAAAAAAAAATAAGGAAATAACATATGAAAAAGTTCGTTTTATTATTGATGATTGCAGTTGCAGCATTAATTATAAGTTCTTGTGATTCTAATAATAATCCATCAACACCGACAAATACTAAAGGTAATCTATTTGTTTCATCAACGCCTGCTGGTGCACAAATCTGGCTGGACGGAACAAACACAAACCAGGTAACCCCTGACACGGTTATGGATATTGAAGAAGGCGTGCATAACATAAAATTAACATTAACTGATTATAATGACACCACAATTTCTATTAGTGTAACTGCAGAGCAGACGGGTGTTTTAGGACCTGTTGTGTTAGCTTCAAATATAATAACAACATTATTTGGACCAGTTACTATTTATGAGACAAACAATACAAGTGCAAGTCAGCCAAGTGGTTTAGATCTTTCGAGTGGAAATCCCTGGGGAGTAAGTTCTGATTCCAGCGGGCTTGTTGACATTTATTATTCAACAACCGGCACCGGAGGTAACGGATATCTGGTTCAGAGTGCGGATCTTAACGGGCTTGTTAGAGTGACAAAATTTTTCGTTGGATCTGGTGATAACCTTTTTGATGATGTAGATTCTCCAGACAGATTTTCGGGTACCTGGACAAACAACATGGATGACAGGGAATCAAATTATGTTTTTCTTTATGACCAAGACGGCCATTATTCAAAGATCAAAATTGTTGGTTTTGGCGGTGCCGGTACAATAGGCGATCCTGCATGGGTTAAACTTCAATGGTATTATAATAATACCCAACTTGACAAACGTTTTTAATTTCGAAAGACTTTAGAAGAATTAACCCCTATCGTTTTCGGTGGGGGTTTTTTATTTTACCAAAACATTTTCATATAAAAAATTTATCTTCCCGTCTTATTTCTTCAATAGACTTCTTCAATCCCCTTCCAATAAATATTTTTAAATTGTTTTCATACGGCATAGCATATTTTGTTTTATAGAAACCAACCTCTTCAACCTGCTCAAGCGCATTTTGATAATCTTCTTTTTCACCACCAAGTAGAATTACCGTGGTTATATGTTTCCCTGGGGGCCACCAGTACCAGTAACTATTATGCGGACAAACAACTTCCGGCAACGGATACTTTTTACTGTAGTATTCCATCGCACCGGCTTTGCCATAGTTATAGCAGTAAACAACAGTTGTACTTCTTTCTTCTTCAGGAATTGTCAAATAAACTTTGGAAATTTTCTTCGCCATTTTTTCCCAGTTAAACATATCGCAATAAAATTGCGGCATTTCTGTTTCCACTCCTTCATTAGCCGGCGGCTTGATTCCTACAAAATCCTGGTATTTTAAAAACTTTTCAGGAGTTAATAATGGCCGGGCAAACGGGGAAAGAAGAATTCCAAATAAAATAACCTGTGGGGCTATTGCATATTTTATCCAACCACGTTTTGGAATTGAACTCCATTTTTCTATTATCACTGCACCACCTGCAAAAAGGATTTGATAGGAAGCGGCAATGTATTCACCTTTGCTGTGCCAATTAATTAATAGGATGATAAATGTAGCAAGCCAGATAAAACCGAGTGCACGGAATTGTTTTCCATGTTTGCTAAAGAAATAAAAAAATATTCCCGGCATCCAGATATAAATAGTAACCGGATTAAGAATCAAAAACTGGTCAAGTAAAAAAGATACCGGGGTTAACTCGCCGTACTTCCGGGATGCAGCATTTCTCATAAATTCGAGATGGGCAAAATTGTGAGTGATATTCCAGATGATAAATGGAGAAAATATTAATATAGCAATTCCCGCAGCGATATAAGGATATTTAGTTTTTAACTCTTTTCTTAGTGGAGTAAAGATTATTCCAAAGAATATTCCCGCGCAAAACCAAAGCATACTTGTTTTATTCATTAAACCAAGTCCGATCACAAATCCTAAAAGAATCCAGAGCTTTTTATTTTCAGTCTGAATTATTCTTAGAAAAACATATGCAGAGGTAATCCAGAAGAAGAAATCAAAAACGTTCATTGAATAGATGGTGCTTATACCAAGGAATATTGGCGTGAGCATAAACGTAAGTGTCGAAATGATAACTGCAATTTTTCCACCACCTAATCTTAAAGTAAAAAGCCCTATCATAAATACTGAAACGGAAGTAATGATAGCAGGAACGATTCTAATCACAAACATCGAATCGCCGAATAAAAACTTCCACACTGCAAGAATCCAGATGGATAACGGCGGATGATCTACATAGCCGAAAGCAGGTCGGTTTGCACATGCTAAGTAATAAAGCTCGTCCCTGAAAATACCATAACTAAAAAATGCAGTGGTAACGAGATAGACCAGGATATTCAGAGTAGAAATTGTAAGAATAATCTTTAAAAGATTTCTGTCAGTTTTTATTTCTTCCATGGGAATTTAATTTTGATGATAGTCAAAAATATTAAAAATTATCAAAAGAGAAAGGTTGGTATGGGTTTATTCAACCTATAAAGGCTTGATCTTACCTGGTTAATTCGGGAAGCACTTTAAAAAATAAGAAGTGTGTGATGATATCAACTTCAAACACTTTAAAGCATAGTTTATATATCCTGCATAATTCAGTTGTTTGCAAGCACTATTCACACAAATTAGCCGGGTTATTAATTCAATTTTTTAGTGAGACTACCCTGGGACTTTTTCTCGTTTTCCTTTTCTCTTTTAGCTACTCTTTTTTCCTGCTTTGTTTTTTGTGGTTCTTTCTTTGAACCTTTTTTTGCGTTCTGACCTTTACTCATTTTATTTTTCCCTTTTAATTGAAATTTTTAATCAAATCGTTTTATACTTAGTATATTAGCATAAACAGAATGATCACAAATTCCAATACTCCAAAAGGATGAAAATGGAACTACATCTTTTTAGGTGTAATGATTCACATAATAATTATTTATAAGTAAGTCAATCACAACTCTTCGGAAGATATTGATTCGGTCGATAATTCTTTTGCTTTAATGTTCCTTTGATCGCGTTGACGACCCTGAATGCTTTCTATCATACTTATTAATTTGTCAATAGCGCCGTCGAGTGCCTGGTTCAAATTGTCAGCATGATCTGTAACAACTATGGGCTGACGTCCTTCTATATGTGCTTCAATCATACATCGTTTGTCGTTCTTTCCTTTCTTATCGCCATCTTCATCTTTAAGATGGACTTCAACCCTGGTGATGTGATCGCTCATTCTAATTAATGCGTTTTTGATTGTGCCGCTGAATTTAGCAATCAGAGCTTTATTACCCTGGATATTATGGCCGGTATTGATTTGGATATTCATTGTTTCCCTTTTACTAGTTCTTTTTAACTTTTCGATCTTTACTCTTTACAATTTCTCGTTTTAACTTTTTTTGCCGTACAAAAAAACAACCCAGCCGATTACCATTACACCTATGCCAATAAATGGTGACCAGTTTGCAGAATGATTTTGATCCATTGATAAATGAACATCACCCATGTCCATCATTTTTTCTCTTGTTACATAATTTAATCCGGTATAGAGAGTCATTAACTAACCCACTACAATTATTATAATGCCAATTGTTTTTTTGTTCATAGTTTTTATCTCTCATTGCCTTATATAATAATTGTCCTAAACATACATTTCCTATTCTTTAATTTGTAAGAATAATTTTCAGAGCTTTTTCTTTTGCGGCGTTTCCAAAAGTGTCATAAGCTTTCATGATATCATTCAAATCAAAATGATGGGTAATTAACTGGCTTGGTTTTAGTTTTCCTGACAAGACTGTCTTGAAAAGCATTGGAGTTGTTACAGTATCAACAAGACGGGTTGTAATAGTGATATTTTGTGACCACAATTTCTCGAGATGTAACTCAACACTTTTCCCGTGAACACCCACGTTTGCTAAATGTCCGCCTGCCGCAACGATGGACTGGCAGATATCGAAAGTCGCAGACACACCTACAGCTTCAATGGCAACATCAACACCTTTACCATCGGTGAGTTTCATTATTTTATTTACTGCATCGCTGCTGACAAGCTTAGTTGCCCCAAAAGTTTTAGCAACATTAAGCCGGTTTTCATCGAGGTCAACCATAATAATTTCGGCGGGAGAGTAGAACTGTGCAGTTAGAAGAGCTGCAAGCCCAATGGGTCCCGCACCAACAATTGCAACTGTGTCTCCCGGTTTTATTTGCCCATTAATAACTCCGCATTCAAATCCTGTGGGTAAAATATCACTTAACATTACAATAGCTTCTTCATCAATACCAACCGGGATGTGATAAAGACTGGTATCGGCATGCGGTATTCTAACATATTCCGCTTGTGTACCATCAATCAAATGTCCAAGAACCCAGCCCCCGGTTTCGCAATGCGAGTACATGCCTTTTCTGCAAGCTTCACAAATCCCGCAGGATGTGATACATGAAATCAAAACTTTATCCCCAACTTTGAAATTCGAAACACCTTTTCCTGCTTCTTTAATAACTCCAACTCCTTCGTGCCCGAGTATCAGACCTTCAACAACTTCAGGAACATCTCCTTTCATAATATGAAGATCAGTTCCGCATATTGTGGTTTTTGTTATTTTTATTATTGCATCTGTAGGATTTTTTATTTTAGGCTTTTGTTTATCTTCCCATTCACGCTTGCCGACTCCATGATATACTAATGCTTTCATATAAATTCTTTCTTTTATAAGTTATGTTTCTCAAGCCACTTTAGCATTTCCTTAATGCTGCCGGTTGCCAGGGCAATGCAAGTATCTGCAGCACCATAATAAATGTTTATGGAATCACCATCGGGAGCGATAGTGTATCCGCAGGGAAATACAACATATCCAACATCACCTTGTTGTTCGTATGGTTCTTCAGGTGAGAAAATCCATTCGTCACCCCGTTTAAGACAAAGCTCCGGTTGTTTTAAATCGAATAATGCAAGACCCAATCTATACATACATCCACCGCAGGATTGTTTAACTCCATGATAAACCACCAACCAACCTTCGGGTGTTTCAATTGGTGGTGGAGAAAGTCCGATTTTATTTGCGTCCCACCATGCACCTTTCCGTGCATTCATCATTAAAATATGGTTACCCCAGTTTTTCAAATCGGGTGAATATGAAATCCACATATGCGCTCTTGATGCACTTACAGGACGATGAATCATAACCCAGTGACCGTCAATTCGACGAGGAAGCAATGCTGCATCTTTATCTTCAGGCGGCATTATAACACCAAACCGTTCAAAATTTTTAAAATCTTCTGTTAGCGCTATAGCAACACCAGGTCCATCCCTTGTGTAAGCAGTATAAACAACAGCATACTTTTTTAACTCAGGAACAAAAGTGATACGTGGATCTTCTATGCCCCATAGTTCTTCCGGATAATTATCCGGATCAGGTAACAAAGTTGGCTGTGGATCAATTTGCCAGTTATCTTTACCATTTGCGGAACGGGCAGCACAAAAGTGAGAAAGTCCCCGACGGTCTTCTATCCGACACAGAAGAAGAGTTGTTCCATTCTGCAGAATTGTGGCTCCGGCATTGAATACACTATTGATAGGGTATGGCCAATTTTCTGCTCTTAGAATCGGATTCTTTTTATAACGATGGAAAAGTTCTGGGTGTTGATTGTTCACTTTACTAATACCTCCATAGATAATTGTGTGTGTTCAGCCAAACGTAATTCCAATAATGACTGAAGAAAAGCTAAAGTAGATTCTGCACCCTGATTCTCGTTGAGACGGTCGGAATGCAAACCATCCCGGCAACCGCCGGTTGTAGGATCATAAATTGGCAGATTTAAATCATTCCGTCCGAGAAACCACTCAAATGTTCGTCTTGCTTCTTTGTTCCAGCGTTTGTCATCCGTAATTCTGTAAGCTTCAAGACAAGCCGATATCATTGCCTGCGCTTCAACTGGCTGCTGATCAAATCTCGCACGCACTCCGTTTTTCTGATAAAAACCATTTGATCCAATCGGAACAAAATGTCCAGCATTTGAACGTTGCAAGTCTGAAAGCCAGGTTAATGATTCTAATCCGGCGTCCGTCATCAAGAGGTTTGGAATTGATTTACCGCATGTGAGTAAGGCATGTGGCAGAACTGCATTGCAATATGAAAGCTCATTCTCATACCAACTCCATTCATCAGAACGATTATTTTGATATAGTTTCAGAAGTCGTTCTGCTAATTTCTCCCTTACCTGTCCGGTTCTCCGATCACCACTAAATTTTTGTGAATACTCATCGATACCTATGAGGGCAAAAGCCCATGCGCGGGGGCTTGAAGTTGATAAAATAGCAGACAAGGTTTGCTCGAACAACCAGGCTGCCATACCATGTTGAGAAGGAATGTTACCACGATTTAGTACCGTGCCTAGTGCCCATAAAGCACGACCATGACTATCGTCTGAACCTTTCTCTTCCAGCCAATTACGCTGGTAATCCATAAAGTTCCTGAACTGTCCGGTCTGAACGTTGAATGCATACCCCAGAAATGCAAGATAACGGGATGATAATCTCAGATCCATGTTATTACCAAGTTCATCCAGAAGAGAACTAACTAACAACGCACGGGCGTTATCATCGGTTGTATATCCATGGGAATAGTTTGGAACTGTGAAAAGTGCATGCTGAAACATCCCGGTTTCATCTGTCATATTTTGCAAATGGTCCAATTTCAGCGGAGGCAATTCACCCGGGTATTTATCTAATGCTTTAGCTGTAAATCCCGGCGAAATATAATGTCGACGTTCGGTTCGTGCACGTTCGAAACTTTCCATATATCGTTGTGCCACCTCAGACCAAATCATTGCTCGCCCAAACATATAGGCACGCTTACGCATTGCATGTCGTTCAGCTTCATTTTCTAACAAATTAATAACCTGCTTTGCCAATGACTTAGGATCTCTGAATGGAACCAAAACACCGCGACCATCAGAAAGCATTTCCTGAGCATACCAATACGGTGTTGAAATAATAGCTTTGCCTGCTCCTAATGTATAAGCGAGAGTTCCTGATGTTATTTGTGCTTCATTGAAATAGGGTGTAATATAAATATCTGCTGCGCTAATAAACTCAACAAGTTCTTCTGAACTGACAAAACGGTTGTAAAAGATAACATTGCTCTCCACACCTTTTTGTTGAGCAAGCCATTGCAAAGATAAACGGTATGTTTCACCTTCCTGCTGAATCACATGGGGATGTGTTGCACCAACAATTATATAAACAACATCGTGATAACGGGCAACAATTTCGGGCAGTGCAGATATAACTGTTTCGATTCCTTTGCTTGATGAAAGCAAACCAAAACTCAATAAAACTATTTTGCCTTCAACTCCAAATAAATCCTTATTAAAACTTGGATCGACAAATGGCACATCCGGGATGCCATGAGGAATCATATCAATTTTTTCTAACGGGACATGGTAAACTTCCTGAAGAAATTCAGAACCGCGTTCACTCATAACAACTATACGATCCGATAATGCAGACACTTCTTCCAATACCCGGCGTTGATCAGGATCCGGATTTTTTAAAATTGTGTGCAAAGTTGTAACAACCGGCATGCGTAATCCACGCAATAGGGCAAGGATGTGACTTCCTGCTTTCCCACCAAATATACCATACTCGAACTGAAGGCAGACCAGATCGACATTATTGATATTTAAAAAATCAGAAGCTCTTAAATATGAATCTATATCTTTTTCTGTGAGTTCAAATCTTACCCGGGGAGGATAGGCATAACCGGATACTGTGTCATTTACAGGTAATGCAATGCAAGTTGTACTGCTGTATTGTTTATCTATTGCTTCACATAAATCAGTTGTAAAGGTGGCAATACCGCATTGTCGCGGCAGATAATTTCCAATGAAAGCTATTCTGTTGAGCGATGAATTTGTGTTAATTTGTTTCAAGATTAATAATACTTTTTCTTTATTAATGGTTTTACTATTTCTTTTTGGTAATAATTAAACAACCAAGAAAGCCAACTATTAACCCGGTAATAAAAATTATCGGCAGAAGTATAGCTGTTGACATTTCAACCTTCCATAATAAAAGTTGAACGGCAGTTACTTCAGTATTTTGAATAATAATTATTCCAAACAGTAATATTATTGCGATGATAAAAATTGTTTTCGGTTTCATCCTTTTATCGCCTTAAAAATAATTGCAGTTGACTCCATATTTATCAGGTCTAATTAATAATCAATAGTATGATTGCTGGTAAAACGAAATATTTCTTTTTCATAATTATCCTTACAAATTATTTAGAAACATCTTTATGCTTCATTCCAGTAAGTTAGATACTCTTACTAACTATAACTGTAATCGTTTTCTGAATCTTGTGATATAATATGAAGAAGTTTAGTGTTGTTCAATCGGGCAAAAGGATGAAAAGTGGACTACATCTTTAAAACCGGCAAAAGTTATAAAAACTTTATTAGGACTTGTTTCTTATAAAAGCAGCAATAAAATTGAAAGACAAAGCATTATCGGATTGATAAAAATGGGGACTTTTTATTAAGCCGCAAGTTTCTATTTTTCTACGACCCAACATTGCGTCATTAATATCTAATATCTAAGAAAAAATTCATTGTTCTATTCAGATTTTATTGCTGTAAATTCATATCATATTAGTTAGATCTGTTCATCAACTACCTGGTATATTTTTCATCTGCATCTTTTAATCAATACCATCTGATCTTTATTGAATACCAGGTAATTAACATAAACTTTTAATTAAAGCTGACCTCTCTCCGCAGCGTTTTTAAGATCTTCATTTGCAAAAATTGCAATCTCCACTCTTCTGTTAAGCTGTTTTCCTTCAACTGTTTCATTTGATGCTACCGGTTCTGTTTCACCTAACCCAATGATTGAAAGTCTCGATGAATTAACGCCTTGTCCCATAGTATAATCTGAAACTGATTTGGCCCTTTGTTCAGATAAAGTTTGATTGTATTGCTCTGTACCATCAAAATCGGTATGCCCTGTTACCAGAATATTTGTATCTGGATATTTGTTAAGAATGACAGCAAGATTACGGATATTTGTTTTAGCCTGAGATTGCAGGGTTGAAGAATTAGTTGCAAATAAGATTCCTGAATCGAAAGTAATTTTTATACCTTCGCCAACTCTTTCTATTTTTGCACCTGCAATATCGTTCTCCATTTCTTCGGCTTGCTTATCCATATAGTTTCCAATCAACACTCCGGCAGTACCGCCAACTGCAGCGCCTATAATTGCACCCAGTACAGTATTACCCAACTGGTCCCCAATAACTCCGCCAACCACACCGCCGCCGACACCGCCTATAACACCACCCTTAACAGCATTGCTTGTGCTGCAGCTGTAAATAAATACAGATGCCGCTAATATTGAAATTAAAATTATGCCTTTTATTTTTTTCATTTTTAAAATCCTTTTTTTAACAAACCACGCACAATTATTTTTTCTTCTCTTATTCAAAGAAATATCTTACTCCCAGCCCTGCATCAATTCCCAACCCGGTAAGCGGGGTAACCTGAAACACCGGCACCAATTCCAAAAATACATCTATCGGAGCCGAATGGGGAAACCAGGCTATACCAAATACACCTCTTACACCAAATGATCCGTCATAACCACCGCCGGTGTTGAACCTGCCTCCAAACCCGTAATAGAGAGGAAATCTTTCAGTTGAACGGATTGCATTGAATGCATGCCAGAGATAATCCATGTGAAAGTGAACACGGCCAGAATTATCGTAGTTACCTTTGTATTTGATACGATCCCCGCCAAGGGAGACACCAAGACCAAAATCAAAAGCATTATCCTTTGACATCCAGAGTTTTGCGCTAAGCCCTGTTGGTTCTCCTAAAATAATTCCTAGTCCAAATCCGTGGTCCTGTGCTGTAATCGGCTTTGCTAAGATTATCATCAAACAAAAAACCATTACAAACAATAAATATTTTTTCATAATTATATTTTCCTTTTTTTAATTTTCAAATTTATTTTCGAACCCGATCAACCGAAGATGAGCATTGCCGCAGCAATAGAAATTACTATTACAGTCAAACGAATTATATTTTCTTTTCTATAGCTCATTTACAATATTCCATTTTCTAAATTATTTAACAGATTTATTAGCACATACATCTATGCAAGTGTTTCAGATATTTACTTTAACATTTTATTATCATGCTAAAAGGTATGTGGGGAGCTCTTGCAAAACAATCGGGCGAAAGGATGAATAAAGACTTAATCCTATTGGATTAATTTAATTTAGCTTGGAGATTAAAGAACTCGACGCCCTTGAATGACTCTGACCAGGACCAGTATTATTGCAATTACCAGGAGTATATGTATAACACCGCCCATAGTGTAAGAAGTTACAAACCCGAGTAACCACAAAGCAATCAAAACAACTGCAATTGTGTATAACATAGCAAATATCCTTTCAATTTAAATTTCAATCTTTAATTTTATATGAATCTATGCTGAAAGATGAAGTGTTTCAATGGAGCAAAGGGATGAAAAGTGGACTACACCCTTACTGACAGTAAAAGCCATAAATGCTTTTTAAGTGATGGTGAATTATAATAACCGCAGTAAAATTGAAAGACAAACTCTTAATTAAAGCTACTCTCCTATAAATTCATATAAATATTACCACCAAAGCCTGCAAACAAATTATAAGATTACATTTTGGCATTATAATCCCGTTTACTTAATGGCATAAATTCTGATTTAATAAAGCAGATTTAATTGAAAGGGTATTGTATGAAAAAATTATTCTTTTTAATCACAGTTATTTCTTTAGTGATGCTAATTGGATGCAGTAAGGATAATAACCCGGTTTCTACTACAACTAAAGGAAGTATCACAGGAAAAGTAACCGACCAAACGACAGGAAACATAATTTCAGGCGCAAGTATTACTACAATTCCAGCAACCTCTAGCGTTATGTCTGATAATTCAGGTAATTATACGATAAACAATGTTGAAGCAGGAAGCTATTCAGTTGTTATAACTATGAATGGATATGTCACAAACACTTCAGCAGTCAATGTAAGTGCAGGTCAAACTTCAACCGTTAATGTTACTTTAGCTCCAAATCCAATTCCCGACCCAATTGCAGCATTTAATTATGGTGGTACACTTGTAACACCTGCAGCGATTACTTTCACAAACACTTCTCAATATGCTGATACTTATTTGTGGGATTTTGGTGATGGAACAACTTCAACACAGCAAAATCCAAGTAAAACATATAACCAGCACGGTACTTATACCGTTACGCTTACGGCAAGTAATTCAGTTACCAGTTTGTCCAATCAAACGAGTCAAACTTTAAATATCAAACCCGGCAAAGTATTTTTACAGACTATCACTGTTAATGATATTCCCCTAACAAAACCTAGTGGCGGAGGTTGGGATTTAACAAGTGGACCTGATGTTTATTTTACAATAATTGATTCTGTTGGAACTGTTATTATCGATGGTTCTGGTTCAATTTATAATGATGTAACTCAATCTATGCTACCATTATCTTGGCAATTCACGCCAGAATTACCGTTTGAAAAAACAGCTTGGAATAAAACTTATTTTATACGAGTTTGGGATTGGGATGCAACTGGTGATGAAATAATAGGAACTACGAATGGGTTCAAAATAACTCAATTGATCAATGCCAATTATCCAACATCTATCATATTACAAAGTTCAAATGCTGAAACTAATGTAGGTTTAACTTTCAGATGGCAATAATTATCTAACAAAAGGGGCTCCTAAGAGCCCCTTTCTATTTATTCACCTATGGTGTAGGAGGCACCGGTTCCTCATCATCATCACTCTGGTTCGGTCTTATAAAACTCTGATCAAAAAACGTCATACACCTTTCAACATCACCGATATACATAGCAGCTATCAGGTGAATATTTTTCATCAGCTCATTCTCCAGTGCATCACGCGAGGTGGTTGAGTCTGCTTTCAAATCCTTAACTTCACCAATTTTTGAAAGCTGTGCTTCTCTTGCCGCCATA
Organism: uncultured Ignavibacteriales bacterium; assembly: GCA_963822905.1. Lineage (GTDB taxonomy): Bacteria > Bacteroidota > Ignavibacteria > Ignavibacteriales > Ignavibacteriaceae > CAWGJF01. Next base: position 370,495 of record CAWGJF010000001.1, on the reverse strand, counting down.
AAGTTTGTTTTATAAGTCTGCGCATCCGTAACAAACGGAATTCCAAGCTCTGCTGAGTGAGCATTAGCAGCATTAACCATCCTTACCAGCAGAACTTCTATACTGTTAAGAGTTGCCTGCGAATACTCAGAAGCACCTAAAGGGAAAAATTCCTGGTACGCCGGCGAGTCTTCACCCAAAGCACCCTTAACCAGGAACACCGCTTTTTTGCTTACCCAATCCTGGAATGCCTTCATTGCATTATTCATTGCAATAGTAAGCCCCTGCTGAACCGCTAACTTTGTGTCCTCATCTGTTATTACACCAAAATATCCAGTGTAAGCAGTTGTGGTGTCGGTTATCATCTGCGTAAACTCACTCCCCGCGTTGTTTGCAGAAAGCCGTTGCAGATGGATTTCAGCATACTTCTGCATATTTGCATCACTTATCTCTTTTGTGTTTAAGTGATTTTTAAACAGGGTTTTTAAATTGATCATAAGACCACCTCATGATAGGTTGTTATATATGAATTGTTTATTAAGGCAAGCAGAAAAGAGTGGGTGGAGGCGGGTTTTGCACTTTTCTTCTGTAACCGGAAATGAATTTATTAAAATTTTACTAAAAGATGCAAATTTGGCTAAATTTATACCCTAAAATTAGAAAATTGCTCAAATTTACACTTTCTGACTTTTCGGAATACGACTCTAAGGGCTTAGACTGGCTTTCTGAGTTTTCGGAATACGACTCTAAGGGCTTAGACTCCCTTTCTGACTTTTCAGAATACGACTCTAAGAGCTTAGACACGCTTTCGGACTTTTCAGAATACGACCCTAAGGGCTTAGACTCCATTTCCGACTTTTCAGAATACGACCCTAAGGGCTTAGACACGCTTTCCGACTTTTACGAAAGCCACTCTAAAAGATTTTTGCTGTTTTGAGGGTTTTTGTTGAAATGTTTAATAATATTAAGGAAGTTTGCACTAAATAAACAGGGAGTGCTTATCCTTCAATGCTGATAAGTATTAGTTAGCTGTTTTAATAAATAAATCATAGGAGCAATAATGGAGCAACCAAAAAATGATTGGATGAAACAAATTTCTTTTAGTGTTAGAGAATACGGAGAACCATTTAAGCCGATTATCAGAATAGAAAATGGTGCTGGCAATATACCGTTTTTTGATAAACATGACATTACCGTGTATCTCATTCTAAAAGAAGAGACAGACGAAAATGCAAGAAAGGTATCTGATTTTCTAAATAAGAATATTGGAGGACTTAGCATTGTTTATCAACCTTAATTAAGGTTTCCATATAATAGCATTATAAAAAGGTTCACCTATGTTTTTCTTTGCTTCGTCGGCATATCCAAAATCTATAATTTTATATGGGAATTCGGCAAATGATCTTGAGCTTCTTTTAATTAAAATATTATCGAGGATTGTCTTGGCTTCTCCTCTATCTTTTGTTTCAATTAAGTTCATTCCAAGTATTCCGGGACGTGAACCATCGTGGTTATCACACCAAAAGATTTTGTTTTTTTTCTTCTAAATAATTTATTAAAAAAAACAGCTAATTCGCCGCTTAACACGAATAGTTTTTTTCAGTACGGCATTCTTGTTCTGGGCAGCAGCTTAACCGCAACACCGTTATGTGTATTGGAGTAATAATGGATTGGCGAGATTACGAACATTTTATATATAATCATTTTAGAAATCTTTATCCTGAAGCAAAAATAGATAAAGATGTTAAAATTGTTGGCCACATTTCCAAAACTAAAAGACAAATTGATATTTTAGTTGATATAAGCGAAGTTGGAGTCAATTTAAAATTAGCAATTGAGTGTAAATATTTTAATAAAAAAATTGATGTAAAAACAATAGATTCTTTTGTCGGATTTTTAGATGATATAAAAGCAAACAAAGGCATTATAATTACTTCTAAAGGTTTTTCTTCCGCAGCAAGTGAGCGTGCGAAAAATGATACACGTGATGTAGAAGTAAAAATTATAGAGTTTTCTGAATTAGAATATTTTCAAGGATTCGGAGGTGCAATTGTTCATTATGGTCCATTTGGGGCAATTTTTCCTTGTCCAATAGGTTGGGTTATTGATGGCCGTTCTGAACCTCAAATGTTAGCCAAACTATATCCTTATGGTCTTAGTCTTGAAAAAGCTTTTATACTTCGTGAAGTAATGTATGTAAACATTGCCACAACAAATGAATATGATAGTATAGATTCTCTTTTAACGTATCAAGAAAAATATACACGAGATAAATTTGAAAACGTTGAAATAAATATCTCAAATTTTGTCCAACATCGGACGTTTAAAGATAAGTACAAATGCGTTTTGCGTTTAATGAACATCCCATCTTATAATGCTTTAGAATATACTGCATTTATTGAATTTGAAAAATTTATTTTCTATGTGGTTTTGTTAACTCCCGAAAAAAATAAAAAGTTGTACTTATTGAAATTGGAATCAATTATTAAAAATGTTTTGCCAATGAATGTAATTAAGTAAATACACATAACCTGCAATTCAAAGCGACCGCCTCTTCGATGCGGTCGGTTTAGGATTTCCAAGTTTGATAAACAAAATTAAATTGTTGTTAAAAGTAGTTTAAGTAAAATAAGTTTTTCAAAATTATTAGCGTTGGTTAGTTAAGCAACAATGTTGTTATTGGTGGCGACTTAAAAACAACGTCGTTAGGTGCATAACTTTATAAGTAATGTTTTACGTTAAGTTTATTTCCTTTCTCAACAGTTTTATTAATAAGGGTGCAATATGAAGTCTAAAAGTCAAAATAAAATATTATTAGTAACAATTTTTTCATTTCTAATTATATTTATCGTTTCTTGTAATAAAAATGTAGATAGTGTTGAAGAAGCTAAAGAATATGCCGTAGGTATTTGGACAGGATCGCAAGATATTTATGGTGGAATTATTAGATGGAATAAATATGTTTTTAATAGTAATGGTTCATTTGAAAGTTATGGTGCTCTAGCATCAGATGATAATTGGGGCGATGTAGCATTTTCGGGAACTTGGGAAACTGGCACTGATAAATATTTTGATACAGGTGAAAGATATTATTATATAAAACTTAAATGGCCAGGGGTTGTTGTTAGTTATCCTTTTGTTGATGGTAACTTACAAGTTAGATATATGACTGGTGGTGTAGGGCCAATTCTTGAGAAGAAAGATGAATTTCCATTCAAGTAAACTTTTAATTTAGATTTTATAAATTTTGTAACAGGAAATTATTATGAAGAATAATCAAATTATAGAAAATGTGAAAAAGTTGAATTTTAATGATAAGTTAAAACTTGGATGTTTTTTAGTCGCTGTTGTATTTGTAATTCTAATTATAATTGTTTCCATTTTTGTAAAAACTAATCCATTTATTGGCAAATGGAGTCTTTGGTCACCGACTTATTATTCTTTAGATGGAGAAATAGAAATATTGATAAATCAAGACAATACTTGTTTATATGATGATAGTAGCCCCTATGGCAACGATAGTGAAGGAACTTGGAGTCTCTCAAAAGATAATAAATATATTTATTTTGATTGGAATAATCCTAGGACTAAACCTACTGCACTGCAATTAGTAGAATCAGAAAAGGAAACATATTTATTTACAAATGGAGATAAGTGGTATAAAATTGAATAAAATAGGTAAAAATATTATGGACATAAAATTAAGAACACTTGAACTATTAAATTTGAAGGAAGAGTTTTACAAACAAGCCGAGAATTATTTTGATGACGATGAAAAAAATATTGTTTTTTCAAAAATTAAATCTCATCAAAAATATATTGCAACAACAAAGGCGAAGATTAATAATCCTTCAACTTCTAATGAAGAAATAGTTAAAATATATTCAGAAGTTATTAACAAATATTTTACTTAATACAATAAATTGCACCTAACCTCTTTAATAAGTAAAAAGTCAATAGGTAATAAAGTTCCCTGGCAAAAATAATTTGTAAAAAAAGTTCTTTGAATTAATGATCTTCAAATTTTTCTAACAACTACTGCCGGCAATATCTATTCGATTACCAGGTGGCTCACACCAGGGCGGAGCAGGCAAACAAAACCAGGTAAAGCTGGAGATGTGAAAAATTCAATACAAGTCACATCTGTTTTTGAAATAAGAAAGAGGTAACTAAAACAAAGGAATGGAAAAGGGGCTAAATCTTTTGGATAGTTATTTACACGTGGAATTATTTTATCATATTTATTCCTGGTTTTAAACTTTATAAGTTTTGTGCAAAATAAATCATTTTATTTTTCTTAATGATTTCCTGGCTTTTCTCACAGACTTATCTGCTTTTCTGCTTGTTGCCATTTTTTCCTGATTTTCCGAGAACCTTTTAGTGGTTGCTTTTTCCATCTCAATCAGTTTAAGTGTTTTAGATTCTTCTTCCTTAAATTCAGATTTTAACACAATAATCTGGGCATCAAGAGCAGCACGTTTAAGTTCTATTTCGGATTGTTTCCGTTCAATTTCCTGTTGCTGCATTAATCTTTCTGAATCATTTTTTGCTTCTTGTGATAACCGGGCTGAGCCGGTTAATACACCTTCAGGACCAACATACACATCAAGCAATTCTATTCCGTGATCTGTTAGTAAAAATTCACGAATCTGATTTGAATGTGACATCCCCCGCGATTTGAGAATGTATAAACCCCTGTTACGCTCACCGCCAATTTCAATATCACGCAGCAGAAGCCAGGTATCTATTAACGAAGATATTGCCATATCTGTAAGTTCCTGAACATCACCCGCAGTAGAGAGACTTGCGAAAAAAGCGGTAATGTTGTTCATCTTTAAAAAATCCACAAGGCGAAGAAGCATTGTTTTAACTTCAGTTTGATTGGTTCCCATAACAAATGCATCAATAGGATCAAGAACTACAATTTGCGGTTTAACTTTATTAATTAATTTGATAGTTGTTGTTAAATGTTGTTCCAACCCGTGGAAAGTCGGACGAGTTGCATGAAAGTGAAGTAATCCTTTTTTTACCCACTGATCCAGGTGAATTCCTATGGAAGACATATTACGCATAAACTGACTCGGTGATTCTTCGAAAGCAAAATACAGAACCTTTTCACCCCGTTTACATGCAGCTTCAACAAATTGCGCTGCAAGACTTGTCTTGCCTGTACCTGCAGTACCAGAAACTAACACTGTACTGCCGCGAAAGTAACCTTTACCTGATAACATTGTATCAAGACGCGGAATACCTGAGGAAATTCTTTCGGTAGATGAAATGTGATTTAATCCAAGTGAAGTTACAGGCAGAACGGAAAACCCATCTTCATCAATTAAAAAAGGATATTCATTAGTTCCGTGTGTTGAGCCCCGGTACTTAACAATGCGTAATCGCCTGATGGATGATTGATCAGTAACTCTATGATCCAGATACAATAACACAATCGGAAACGTACTCCTCTAAACCCTGGCGCGTTAATGAACCCTCACCTTTTTCCCCGGTAACAATTGTTGTAACATTTTTCTTTTTCAACCAGCTAAATAACCGCCGCAATTCTGTACGCACTGCTGTAGGATTGGGAAGTTCTGAAAAGAGTGATTCAATAGTATCCAGCACAACGCGCTTAGCACCAATGCTTTCTATAGCATTATGGATATGAACGAACAATCCAATTAAATCATATTCACCTTTCTGTTCTATTTCCCCCTTCTCAAGGTGAACGTGCTCAAGCCAAATCTTTTTGCGTTTTATAAGATCTGTCAAATCGAATCCCAGTGAAGTAACGTTTGCAGTAAGTTCTTTTTCCGTTTCCTCGAAAGAAATAAATACTCCCGGTTCATTGTAAACAGTTGCGCCGCGAACGAGAAATTCTATTGCAAAAAGTGTTTTACCGCAACCTGCGCCACCGCATACAAGTGTCGGTCTGCCTTTTGGTAATCCGCCGCCTGTGATTTCGTCAAATCCTTGAATGCTTGTGGGAGATTTTGGAAGGGTTATTCTCTTAAATTTTACTGCTTTTTTCTTCATTTTATTCTCTATAAATATTTTGTCTTTGTCAGCAGAATAAATTTTTTCATGCCTTTAGAAGAATTTTTGAGTTTAATTTATACTATCAAAATTTTAACAAATCTATGAAATAAAACTATAGCCCAAAGGGATGAAAAAGGAACTACTTCCAGGGGAAGATATATTTAATCCTTTATGACCGGAGTTTGCGGGGAAAATGTTGAACGAATATGTGATTATGAAAAAAATAAAACAGACCCGGATAATTTTCCGGGTCTGTGTTTTTCAAAATAAAATTTAAGACTTCTTTACAATTTGGCTATTCGATCAACTACAATCTCGACCCGGCGATTGTTGGCTCGTCCTTCAGCGCTGGTATTATCTGAAACAGGTCTGTCTTCACCAATTCCATTCGCCTGAATCAGATTACCCGGGTAACCGCGTGAGATTAAATATGAGCGCACCACATCCGCGCGCCTTTGAGACAACACCAGGTTGTATTCTGAAGACCCCTGTGAATCCGTAAAACCCTCAACAATGAGCTGTCTTTCTTTGGTCATCAGAAGTGCATCAGCAACCTTGTTTAGCCTATCCTGTGCTGCAGGCAAAAGTGCTGATTCGTTAGAAGCAAAAAGAACACTGCCTGAAAGTGTAATTACAAGACCACGTGCTTCTTCCTTAATTGCTGCAAGTTTAGCAAGATCTGCTAAAGCATCAGAGGCAATTTTCTCAGCATCAATCCGTGCTTTTTGTTCAATAGAAAGCTGCTCTGTTTTGTTCTTCATAATTTCTGTCTGTGTAACTTCGTAATCTTTTTTAGCTTTTTCTGTTGCTAAGTTTTCAGCAAATGTAACAGCAAGTGCTTCAGCCAGTTTTGATTTACGATCAGCTACATATGAAAGATCAAGCGTCTTATAAGAATCAGGATCCTCCAGGAAAGATTTTTCGGCAAGGTCCAGCGCTGTTTTTGCTTTGTGCAATTCTGCAGGTACTAATTCCCCTGCCTGCTCTGTGCTTGCATGTTGGTAAGAGAGACGTGCGTCGATTAATTCCTGCGGGGGCGCACTTGCACTGCAGCTAATAAGCAGCCCGGCAAATGCTATTGCAATAAAATATATTATGAGTTTCATAGATTAATTCCTTTCTTCTGGTAAGTTGTTGTCTAATCGAAGCTTTTTTACACGATCAATAGCATCTTTAGCTTCCTTCTTGTCAGTATCGCTTCGTGACAGTGCTACAGCAAGTTCGCCATCTGCGCTTGCACGCAACAGCATTGAATCGGCCAGTTCTTTGTCACCATTTTTTGCAAACACCTGGGCTTTTTCGAGTTCCTCTTTCGCCAGTTGTAAATACAGAGATGCATTTGAAATATCTGATGCACCTACTTCTTCAGCGGCTCGAATTGAAGAGGTAGTTGATTCTTCATCTAACACAGCAGGGCTGCTGCCACATCCTGAAAGCAATACGCCAAAGATAAAACTCCCGGTAAGTATGGCTATTTTCATATTCTTCATTGAATACTCCTTTTAATTATAATGTAACATTATTTTCAATTTCTGTCATTCAAAAACAGAAAATCATGTTTTAATTTTAAAATAATGTACCAATGATAAACTCTAATTGATATAGAGCGGAAGGATGAAAAAAGTATTAGTTCAATAGATAGAAAATAACTAACTGTTCAAGGATAGTTTTAAATTGATGAGGGGTCTGATTTTATTTTAATTCGCTTACTAACATTACTGAACGGTTCACATTGAATGGAATTAATTGGAACACACATATTTCTATAAGATCAACTTCAATACAAAAAAACAAATAATGATGGTATAAACCCAAAATGTTAAATTCATTAAACTTTATCAATCATCCTGATAATTTCTTTTTTAGTCTTTGAAAATTTTTTCTGTAAACGGGCTAACAAATTGCTTTCATCCCCTTCGTTCAGTTTTAGATCGGCAGCAGTTATTTTGGGATATTTTTCCCTGATTCTTTTTTTAAGAGCAATCCAATTTCCTTTATTATTTATCTGGAACATTTATAGCTTCTTTCATTTTAATCAATCACAAAACATATTGTTATGAACTAATAATTAATTATGGACATACTTTTAGCAATCGTTTTAAGTGTATCATTTGAATAAGAATAATTTGCAATTTCCAGGCGTGTATGCAAAGCAAGTTTCTCCATAATATTATGAATATGACTTTTAACCGTATACGTGGATACACGGATTTTTTGACCAATCTCTTTGTTGCTCATACCTTCGCCAAGAAACCCTATAACTTCACGTTCACGTTTGGTCATTTTAACTGCTTCACTCAATCTGGATTTTCCTTCCCTGACCGCGTGATCAACAATTTGTGAAAAAAGGGAATCAACTAACAATGGCGGAAGAACTGTCGCACCTTCAGATACTGTTCGTATCGTGATTAAAAAATCATTTAGTGATGCATCTTTTAAAATGAAGCCATTGGCACCTGCTTTTACATATTGCAAAATATCCGCTTGCACCGGGGCAAGATCCATAACAATGATTTTTGCTTCCGGGAAATCTTTCTTCACTATTTCCACCACGTGCAAACTATTCTGGCTTCGCAATCCCAAATCTAAAAGAACTACATTTGGTTTTAACTGCTTAATTTTAACAAGAGTGTCCTTCCCATCTCCTGATGCAGCTATTACCACTATATCCCTATGAGGTTTGAGGATCGAAAGTATTCCATCACGCAAAAGACGGTTATCTTCAATGATCAACAACCTGATTTTTTTTATTACTCCTTTTCCTGGTAATGAATTTTTCAAAATATATACCTTAAAAGATTAAACTTTATTTTTATTTCCTGTGTATCGGCTTGGTTGTATAAATTTTACCAACCTGAATACTATCATTTGTTATTCCACGTGGCTCTATTGAAATGTCTTCATTCTCTGCTTTACCGGAATTAGTTGCAAATATCATTTTATTCATTCCCGGATTGCTTAGCATTGAATTTACAAGGTTCATCATTTCTTCTTTGTTGCCATCCGTCTTGGCTATCATCATATCCATCATTTTACTGCGCATTTCTGAATTTGAGGATATCCTGGTCATCCACACATTGGTATCATCATTTGTACTTGTTTTTTTCACATCAACTTTATCCTGTGCAAATAATGAAAATGAAATTAATAGTACTGAAATCAGGATTAGATTTTTCATTGAATTATTCCTTTTTTGTTTAACAAAGGTTACAATAATCCAGACTATAAAATCAATAGAACTAAAGGATGAAAAAAGGATTACATCTTATGGGTGAGAAGAACTAATCATCGAGTAAAGAAATGTTATCAGAAGCAGATTCCGTTTTTTCTGAGTCATGTAAATACTTTGCGATTTGAACACGAGTAGTTAGTGCAAGCTTTTCAAGAATATTGTGAACATGACTTTTTATTGTATAAGTAGAAAGATGAAGTCTCTGAGCAATCTCTTTATTAGTAAAACCTTCTGCAATCAATTCGATCACCTGCCGCTCACGTTTTGTCATGCGAACAGACTCAATAACAGCTGAAGAATTTGATTCACTTATTGCGTGTTCAATTATCTGGGAAAAAAGGGAGCCGGTTAAATTAGGAGGTAAAACCTGAAGCCCTTTGGCAATAGATCTGATAGTTTTAAGGAAATCACTAACTGAAGCATCTTTTAGAATAAACCCTGATACTCCGGCATGCACAAATTCAAAAACATCTGCCTGCAAGGGAATAAGGTCCATAACTATTATTTTGGTTCCGGGAAAATTCTTTTTTACTAATTTTACAATAGTCATGCTATTCTGGCTTCTTAAGCCTAAATCCAGAAGTACTATATTCGGTTTTTGTTTACCAATTATCTCTAAAATGTTTTCACCATTGCCGACAGTTGAAACCATTGTCATATCGGACTGCTTTTTAATTAAAGCAGTAATACCTTCACGCAGAAGTCGATTATCTTCAATAAGCAGTAATCGAATTTTATTCATTTTTGGTGGATTAATTATTCGTATGAATTTGGTATAAATATATAAAAAAAACTGAATTTATGTTACTTTTTAACATAAAATTCGCCACGGGTGTAAGCACGATGAATTATGGATTTTTTCCTTCCGGTTCTCAGATAACCATTCGCTGCCATTAAGGAGGCAATCATCGCGCCGATAAATTGTTTCATTCTTCCTGTAAATTTAAATCCTTTTCGTTTCTTTGCCTCATTAAAACATAACTCCGCAACACTTGTTACGGCTGGCATTCCGTATTCAGTCAATACCATTGCCTGGATAAATGTTTCGGGTTTCATCACTATATCAAATAAAAACTTTCCTTCATCTTTTGCAAGACCTGCAAACTGAGGATAAGCAATAGTAAATTCTTTCAGCTCGGGGATGTTAATTATTTTTGAGTATGTTTTTGATTTCATATCAACACCTTCATTATTATCAGCTTCATTAATAACAGGTGCAATATATGCAACTGATAACAAAAATTCACTTGAATTTAAAAGATTATTTCGTGAATATTTTTGAAAAGTAAGAAAAAAAAGTTAGTTTATAGAATGAGCCTAAAGATGGGAATTATTATTAAAGATAATCTTTTAACTTTTTGCTTCTCTTTGAGTTCCGCAATTTTCGTAACGCTTTTTCTTTGATCTGTCTTATCCTTTCTCTTGTAAGATTAAACCTGTCACCGATTTCTTCTAATGTAGCTTTTTGATTGCTGCCGATACCGTATGAAAGTCTGATCACTTCGGCTTCACGTTCATCAAGAATTGAAAGGATATCTGAAATTTCTTTTTCAAGGGAGTCTCTCATTAAATTTTCATCCGGCATTGGCTGATCACTGTTATGGAGGACATCAATCAATGTTGTTTTATTTTCGTCACTGTTGTTTACGGGTGCATCAACAGAAACCTGTCTGCCGGAAATCTGAAGAATATATGCAAGTTCATCAGGAGAAATTTCAAGCATTTTTGCAAGTTCTTCAGTGGTTGGTTTTCGCTCAAACTCTTGTTCAAGTTCCCTGTAGGCTTTACCAAGTCTTGTTAAATTTCCAACCTGGTTCAGCGGAAGCCTGACAACTCTTGACTGATCTGCAATAGCAGACATAATTCCCTGTCTTATCCACCAGACTGCGTAAGAAATAAATTTGAATCCCTTTGTTTCATCAAAACGTTTCGCTGCTTTTACTAAACCGATATTGCCTTCATTAATTAAATCACCCAATGAAAGACCCTGGTGCTGGTACATTTTAGCTACAGAGACAACAAATCTTAAATTAGCTTTAACCAATTTATTCTGGGCATTCATATCCCCGCTTCTGATTTTAATTGCTAAATCTATCTCTTCCTGGGGAGTTAATAGACTAAACTTACCTATTTCCAGAAAGTATTGATCAATGGATTTGCTTTCACGGTTGGTCAGTTGACGGGTTATTTTCAATCTTGTTGCTCTTCTTTCTAATATTCAATAATACTAACAAACGACACTTGAGGACACTTAACCAGGTAATAATTTCGAAATGACTTATTTAAGGGGCACAATATACCGAATTTATTCTATAAAGAAAGATGAATTCGCCTACTGATTTTGTAGATTTTTCACCCAATTCACGTACAATATTTGTTTATTTACAATTAACCTGACAGTGCTATTTCTTTAGGAGTCTTCTTCTTTGTTTGAGAAATGATATAATAAGCGTAACTTTGTTTAGTGATTTTTAAAATATGCCTTCATTTAATCACTTCTGATCGCACTTTTTAACAAATCTTATTTGAACAAACTGCCGTAATAAAACATATCTGCCTTCTCCTGATGGGAAAGTTTTCTTCGGTAAAATAAAACAGAAAGTTATATGTCATTCGAAAATTTAAATTTAATTAAACCTATACAAAAAGCATTACTCCATAAAGGATACGCTGTTCCAACCCCAATCCAGGAACAGGCTATACCTGTAATTCTTGAAAGAAGAGACTTGCTGGGATGTGCGCAAACAGGAACAGGTAAAACTGCAGCATTCGCAATTCCCATTCTGCAAATACTTAGCGAAGATAAAATATCTCATCAGTCAAAAAGAAAAATTAAATCTTTAATTGTTACTCCAACAAGAGAGCTTGCCGTTCAGATAAGTGAAAGCTTTAATGCTTATGGAAAATATACAAACTTAAAAAACACAGTAGTCTTCGGAGGAGTATCTCAAAGACCACAAACAGAAAAGTTAAGACGTGGTGTAGATATTCTTGTCGCGACCCCGGGAAGACTTCTTGATCTTATTAACCAGAGATTCATCAATTTGAGCAATGTAAAGTTGTTCGTACTCGATGAAGCAGATAGAATGCTGGATATGGGTTTTATTCATGATGTAAAAGAAATAATTAAAAAGTTACCGGAGAAAAGACAATCGTTATTTTTCTCTGCAACTATGCCGTATGAAATTATTAAACTGGCGAATTCAATAGTAACTGACCCTGTAAAGATTGAAGTTGCCCCGGAATTAAAAACTGTTGACGCAATTAAACAGTCAGTTTATTTTGTTTCAAAGGCTGATAAAAAAAATCTGCTGATCCACATACTAAAAGATGAAAATGTTGAATCCGCACTTGTGTTTACACGAACTAAACATAGCGCGGATGTCGTTACTAAAATTCTTAATGATGCTAAAATCTTTGCTGATTCAATTCACGGAAATAAATCTCAGCAGAAAAGACAACAGGCATTAAACAATTTTAAATCAAAACGAACAAGAGTTCTTGTTGCAACTGATATTGCTGCACGTGGAATTGATATCCAAAAATTATCTCATGTAATTAATTTTGATATTCCTGAATACGCCGAAGCTTATATTCACAGGATCGGAAGAACCGGAAGAGCAGGTCTTGAAGGAATAGCGCTTTCTTTCTGCGATGCACAGGAAAAAAATTATCTAAGGTCTATAAACAAACTTATAAGAATACAAATTCCGGTTGTTGATGATCACCCATTCAAATTAGTTGATAATAAAACCGGTGAGTTTAAATTTAGCAGGCCGAAGTTTAAAAGAAGACCGGGATCTCAGCAGTCTTCTAATCGTCCGAAAAAAAAATGGGGTAAGAAACCGGGGAGATCAAAAGTAAAAAGTAAGGTTCAATAACTACCCGGCATTTTCTGAAAAAATATAGCCTGCCCCGCGGACACTTTTGAAATAAACAGGATTAGCCGGATCATCTTCAAAATATTTTCTAAGCCGGGCAATAAAAATATCAACGGTGCGGGTTTCCACTTCGGGGTTAAGATGCCAGACATTCTCCAGCAACTCTTTTCTTGAAACTATTTTCTCTTTGTTTTCAACGAGGTATTTTAAAACCATTGCTTCATGAGGTGTGATTCTCATTTCTTCCGCTCCATGTCTGCAAATCAGGTTTTCAAAATTAATTTCGTTATTACCAAACTTATACTCCGGTTGTTGTTTGGTTGAACTTTTATACCAGCTTTTTCGTTTTAACATTCCTTCAACTCGAAGTAGAAGTTCCTGAAGATGAAATGGTTTTGTCATATAATCATCCGCACCGACTTCAAGCCCCTTAACTCTATCCTTTGATTCTGTTCTTGCAGTGAGCATCAGGATTGGCATTTGCGGATCAGACTCACGGATTTTTTTTGCTATCTCAAATCCGTTCATGTAAGGAAGCATAATGTCCAGGATTATGAGATCAAATATTTCCTTCTCGAAAAAATCGATTGCATCTCTTCCGTTGCTTGCCCACTTAACCAGATAATTTTCTTCAATTAGATTATATTCTAAGCCAGCAGCGAGAGATTCTTCATCCTCAACAAGTAAAATTTTGCTTTTTTTATAAATACTCTCCATTAATTTATAACTTCCTAAACTCTCTTTAAAAGTTTATTTAACAACCGGTTTTTTGATTTTCCGTATATAGGCAATTCAATTGTGAAAGTTGTTCCCTTATTTTTTTCTCTATCTGAAATTGAAATAGCCCCGCCATGTGCATTGATTATCTCCATTACCCAATAAAGTCCCAGCCCTGTTCCTTTAACATTTGGTATTTCTTTGTCATATATCCTGTAAAATTTTTTAAATATTTTTTTCTTTTCACTAACCGGAATTCCAATACCATTATCTGTAAAATCAATAATAAACTTACTGGCATTACAGTGCATCTTAATATTAAATCTTAACAGGCCCGTTTGAATATTTAACTGCATTGTCAGCTAAATTATCAAACACAATTTTTAGTGCATCTTTACCCGCAACAATTTTGCACGGTGCTTCACCTGATATATTATAATTTTCTTTTTCAACCCGGAATTTTTCAAACGACTCTTCAAACAAATCTTTTACAACCTGATCAGCTTTTAATAACTGGTAGTTGAAAATTAATTTTTTCTTTTCGTGAGCAGATATTTCAAGGATAGAATTAATTAGTCTTTGAAGCCTGTCTGCATCTTTTGTCATCATCTCAACAAATTCTTTTTGCTTTGAGGGTGGAACTTCTCTTTTTTTCAAAGTTTCAAGATGCAACTGGATTGAAGCTAACGGAGACTTAAGTTCGTGAGTTACATTCCCAATAAAATTATCATATAATTCGGTTAACCTCAGCTGTACATTTAAATTTCTGAATATTAATGCAGTAATAACAGAAAGTCCGATCAATAAAATTAATCCCAGGATAAAAGGTGCGGCATTTTGAGCATCATAGATCAGCTGCGGAGAAACCTGGTCACCGACTTTTTCAAAAACGATATAATTTGAAACATACCAGTAAATCCAGATTCCCAACAGTGAAAGCCACACAATCTGTGCAACAATAAAAATCAATATGTGGTAAAGAAGAGAGTGTTTCCCTCTCATAACATCATCTTTATTATTAATAATACCGGCACTAAATATCCCCTATTAGGAATACAAGTTCAAATGTTCAGTTTTATCTTTTACAATTGTTTTACAGTATTTAAAAAATATTTTTATCATAATAGAGTTGTTAATAAAAATAATATTGGGAATCAGAATGAAAATATTATTTGTATATCCTGAAACTCCGGCTTCTTTCTGGAGTTTCAAAGATGCTTTGAAATTTGTTGCAAAAAAAGCTCCTGAACCTCCACTTGGTTTAATTACAGTCGCTGCAATGCTTCCGAAAGAGTGGGAAAAGAAACTTGTTGATCTGAATGTTTCGAAACTGGATGACCGACAAATACTTTGGGCAGATTATGTTTTTTTAAGTGGAATGAATATCCAGATAAATTCCTTTAAAGATGTAATAAGAAGATGTAATAAACTTGATGTTAAGATTGTAGTCGGAGGACCGCTAGCGACAACCCAATATAAAGATTTTCTTGGTGTTGATCATTTTGTTTTAAATGAAGCCGAAAATACACTTCCTCCATTTCTCGAAGATTTGAAAAACGGAAATCCAAAACCGGTTTATACTTCAGATGAATTTCCTGAAATCACTTCCTCCCCAATTCCTATGTGGGAATTGCTTGAAATAAATAAATATGCTGGTATGTCATTACAATATTCACGTGGCTGTCCGTATGATTGCGAGTTTTGCAGCATAACAATGTTGAACGGAAGAAGACCAAGAACAAAATCTGCTTCACAATTTATTGCGGAACTTGAAAGACTTTATAACCTCGGATGGCGCGAACCTATTTCTGTTGTTGACGATAACTTTATTGGAAATAAAAGAAAACTGAAAGAAGATATTCTTCCGCAGTTGATAAGCTGGTCAAAGCAAAAAGAATATCCATTCAATTTTATTACTGAAGTTACAATCAACCTTGCTGATGATGAAAAACTTATGGACATGATGATGCAGGCCGGTTTCAACAGTATCTTTATTGGTATTGAAACACCGAGGGCTGAAAGCCTTAAAGAGTGTGGCAAATCCCAGAATCTAAACCACGATCTTGTTTCCTCAGTAAAAATTCTTCAGCAGTATGGATTTATGGTTTCGGGCGGATTCATTGTTGGGTTTGATAATGATACTCCTTCAGTATTCCAGGATCAGATTAATTTTATCCAGGAAAGCGGAATTGTAAATGCTATGGTCGGTTTACTAAATGCGCCAACCGGGACAAAGCTTTTTAAAAGAATGCAGTCGGAAAAAAGAATGCTGGATGTGTTTGCAGGGAATAATATGGATGGCACAATGAACTTTATTCCCAAAATGAATTATAAAGATTTGATGGCAGGCTATTCGAAAATTATAAAAACAATTTATTCACAAAAAGAATATTACCAGCGGGTCAAACAATTCCTGAATAATTATAAAGTGCCTAAATGGAATAAGAATAAAATTAAGCTGAAGGAAGTCAGGGCTTTTATTATGCTTCTCTGGCTTCTCGGGACTTTAGAAAAAGGCAGAAAATATTTCTGGAAGCTTTTTGCGTTAAGCATATTCCGTCATCCGAAAAAATTTCCACTGGCGATGACGATGGCAGTTTATGGTTATCATTTCAGAAGGGTTGCCGCAAAAATCTAAAGGAGAGTAATAGAGTAATGTTATAAAAAAAGCACCTCCTAATTAAAGAAGTGCTTTGGAATGTTATAAAGCCATTGTGGTTTTGATTTATTTCTTCGCGAACATTTCTGCAGCTTTATCGGGTGGTACTGGTTGAGGAACCTGGTTATTAATAGGTTTTAAAGACATCAGGTATGCATAAACACAACCAAGATCCTCATTATTTAATGAGCAGATTCCAGGCCAGGGCATTGGTGGCATAAGAGGTCTGCCAACTCCCATCCACTTTCCTTCCCTGAGAGTTTTGATAAACATTTCTTCGGATAGAGCACCAATTCCTGTTGCCTTATCAGGAGTAAGATTTGCAGAATAAGAAATTCCCCACGGACCAACCCATGCTGTAAAGTTTTTCTCGGTCATTATCCACTTACCCGGAGCAGTCATACTAACATCCCCTGCAGGAAGCATTTCATCAGCAGGGTGTCCAGATAAAAGCCTTGTTGTATCAGGTATCGGTCCCATGTCAGTATAAATTTTTGGAGTATGACAATCATTACACCCTCCAAAATTTACCAGGTATTTTCCCCTCGCCACTTTTTCCACTTTTGTAAGCGGTTTAGTTTCCGCTTCCCCGGCACAGCTTATCTGAAAAAACAGAACAATAGTACTGATTGCTATCAGCAATGCAATTATAAAAAACTTTCGCATAGATTCTCCAAGAAAATGATTGGTAAATTATTTTAAATTAATCCTAAAACTGCTGTAATAAAACAGATCGTCTTAAAGTGAAAGAAATAGAAGAGTTGAATTGTGTAAATCCTTCGTCCAGGATTATGTAAAACTATTTATCGAAAAATTAAAAACCAAAATTATTATAAAGTAAATATCATAAGCAGACTTAACTATTATTATTAACAGTTAAACTTATATGAACTACTGAATTGAATGTACGATGTGGAGGGTTTTAATAACCAACAGGATCATCCATTAATTTTATTAAACCAGCGCTTATTTATTCCAAACACAACCCCGGTCAATGAGTATAGTAATCCTGAGAAAATGCTTGCGATTGTAACATTTATATTCATAAAAATAAGAACGAACACAATTGAAATTAACGGAATAAAACACAAATGTGTAAATATTCTCTTGTAATATTGGGTTAGATTAACTTCATTGCTGCTCAGTTTCAGAGAATCTTCTTTTCTAAGTGCGTGACTATAGAATCTTGAAAAAACAAAAAATATTCCAATCAATCCAACGCCATAATAAACCATCAACCACGGCACTTGCGTCCCCTTGATCATTGTGGTGAATACATCTTCCGTTCCAAAAAAGATAGAACTTAAAAACCGGATAAGAAAAAGAGAAAGAAACTTTAACGGGTAGATGAAAATCAGTACGATGAAAAGTAACACAGTATTCCATTTTAATATTGTGCTGTCATCAAGCCCATAACGACGAAAGAACAGTCTATGCTGCTGCCAGATTATTAATAGCGGAATAATTGTAACTGCAAATGCAATTAGCTCGTCTGTAAGTTCAAGAATTCTTGTAAATGTCTTTGGTACTTCCAGCGATATCATCAACAGCGTAATTGAAAAAGCAAAAACTGCATCGCTGAAGTTTTCTAGACGTGAAGGATTTTCGCTGCGTATTTTAAATTGGTCAGACATAAAACTTTTTTTCAGCAAAATAATGTTTTTATTGTTTGTTTAACAACCCTGGTTAAAGTATTTGTTTTTACTGCCGGATTCTCTTTCGAGCTTTTAATCACCATATCCTTCCTTCCATCAAATAATTATTAATTATTATAGGTATATGGATTAAAATTGCAGCACCTATAAACAAAGAACCGGAAATTACATGAAAAAATTTTTAATTGTCGTTTCAACTGTTTGTTTTCTTTTTTGTAGTTCGGCATCATCTGCAGGTACCGGTAATGCTGAAGTCAGCTATGAAATTAATTTATTAAACACACAGGATGATTTATTTCATGTTACTGTTTTCGCTGAAGGTCTTACCGAAGACAATAACATTTATAATTTGCCTTCAACCGTCCCGGGGACTTATTCTCTTCTCGATTTTGGTCGTTTTGTAAAATCTTTTGAAGCATTTGATAAAAATGGAAATGAATTAACGGTTAATCACATATCAACAAATCGCTGGGAAATTTCTGATGCAGATAAACTTGTTAAAATCGTTTATGATATTGAGGATACTTTTGATTCTGAAATTGGAGATCATAAAGTAATTCCTATGGGCGGGACAAGCATAGATAATAATTATGTTGTCCTCAACACTTTTGGTGTCCTGGGATATTTTGAGGGACTGCAAACGAATCCTGTAAAATTAAAAATAGATTATGACCCGGATTGGACAGTCGGAACTTCACTTACAATTAATGATGATGGTTTCTACTATGCGGAAACTTATGACAGGTTAGCCGATTCCCCAATTCTTTTGGGAGAACTCACAACTGCAAGCACTACAGTAAATGATATTGAAGTTGGCGTATACGTATATTCTCCCGACACCACTTTAAATGCTGATAAAGTTTTGAAGGTAGCTGATGATGTGCTTCAGTCTGCCGCAAAATTTATTAGCTACTCTCCCGTTACTCATTATAATTATCTTATGTGTTTTTTAGGTCAGGAGGCATACCATAAGGTCGGATTTTTAGGAGCGGGCGCTCTCGAACATTCTTATAGTTCATTGTATGTTTACCCGGCTGCTATCAGGAATCTAAATAATCTTCAGGGAGATATGGCTCATGAATTTATGCATATCCTAACTCCTTTAAATTTACACAGCAATATTATAGAACCATTCAACTTTGAAACACCGGTCGCCCCAGAACATTTATGGCTTTACGAAGGAGTAACGGAATGGGAATCAGATATTTTACAGTTGCGTGGAGGATTAATTTCTGTTGAAGATTATCTGAAAATATTCTCCAATAAAATTTCAACAAATGATCATTTCAGACAGGATATTAGTTTAACAGAACTTAGTGAAGATGTATATTCAGAAGAGATTTTCGGTCAGTTTATAAATTTCTACAATAAAGGAGCAGTAGTAGCAGCTTTGCTGGATATCAGGCTGCTTGAATTATCAAACGGAAAACGCGGGTTAAGAGATGTGCTTTTGGATTTACTCAAGAAGTTTGGAAAGAATAAACCATTTAATAAAGATGATTTCTTTAACATCTTTGTTGAAAATACTTATCCCGAAATTAAAGACTTCATTAATGATTATATGAAAGGAACCGAACCGCTCCCATACAAAGAATATATGGCAAAGCTTGGCTTTAACTACATTGAAGAAAGACCTTCTGAAGATACAAGACCATCACTTGGTTTGCAAATAAGTATCAACGATGAACATCAACTAATAATAATTGGTGTGAACGAAAACTGTGAAAAGGCAGGATTGAAAGAGGGTGATATTCCATTAAAGATACTGGATACCGAAGTTAGTATGGCAACTGCACGGGAAATTTTCGGAAAGCTTAATTCAATGGCAATAGGCGACACTGTATCAATAGTTGTGCAACGAGGAAATGATGAATTTAAAACTAATGTTGCATTGCAAAGAAGAATGGATAGGCATGTTTTTGAAGAAATGGAGAATCCTTCTGAAGATCAAAAAGAATTAAGAGATGCGTGGTTAAAAAATCTGCCGGATTAAATTAATAAAAACCCTCCTTGTTAATGGAGGGTTTATTTATTAACCACTGCAGGAGAGAATAAATGAACAAAATTATTTTAGTAGAATCATTTTTTTGATAGATAAAAAATTCTTTGACTTCAATTGATAGAAATATATTCCACTGCTTAATTCACTTGCATTAAAATTAATTTTATAATTCCCGGCTTCTTTATAATCATCTATTAAATCTGCAACTTCTTCACCCAAAGAATTATATACTTTCAACTTTACATTTCCACCTTCCGGGATAGAATATTGAATTGTTGTTGATGGATTAAATGGGTTGGGGTAGTTCTGCTCTAAAGAAAATTCTGTCGGTTGGGAAATATTTATGTCGACCATATCCGAAAACTTAAAGCTGCCATCGTAATCAATTTGTTTTAGTCTGTACTGATATTCTCCTGCTGAAATATTTTCATCAACAAATGAATATTCGTGTTCTTCCGTTGTTGTTCCATGTCCTTCAATAAAACCAATAATATCCCAATTTTGTAATGTTGAAATTTTGTAATTTTGTAATCTTTCAATTTGGAATCCGCTGTTATTTGTCTCCGTTTCCGTCTGCCATTTTAATCTAACGTTGCTGACTTCTGATGTTGCTGTAAACGAAGTAAGTTCAACAGGAGTGATCCCGGGAAGAAATCTTCTCCACACACCATTATAATCTGTCCCGGCAAACGAGTAGGTACTATTTGATGCAAGAGCTTCTGTTATTGCATGTACTCCCAGCCCTTCACTGTAATAACTAAAATTGTGACTGTAATTGAACGAAGCATAAATATAAGAAGACTCATCACCAGTCCCGGCTAAAACCATACCCGGTACAGCAGGAATAAATTTAATCGTATAAACACTTGGGCCGCTTCCAAAATACCAATTGTTTCCATTATCGTCTGAGTAAAATGCACCCCCGGCGAAATCACCTACGTATACATAATTATCCTTAGCTGTTAAAGAAGTAAAAGAAGTGCTGGGAGAATTTAAAACCACATTCCATGTAACCCCATCATTAGCTGAACGATATACATTATTAAGCACAAGGATACCATAAACGTAATTCTCAGTTACAGCAAGTTTGATTATTGATTCATTAATGTTGGAAGGCAGCCAGGATTGACCCTTGTCAGTAGAATAATATAATCCCTGATCTGTTGCAGCTAAAACAGTTTCGCCGCTTATATCAACATCCCACAGGAAGGTTGCATCGGAAGGAAGTCCGTTGTCACTTCTATGCCAGCTTTGTCCGTAATCAGTGGATTTATAAACTGTACCATGAAAACGATATGTACAGGCGGTATAAATATCGCTTCCATCCACAGCAATACCACGAATTTCAGAATAATTTATAGTATCACTTACCCCTGTTAATTTATTCCAGGAAAACCCGTTATCAGTAGATTTATAAATTCCGTCTCTGGTTCCTGCGTAAACTCCCGATTCAGCATTAACTAAAGTTAATATGGAAGAACCTGCCGGAAAACCTTCCATAGATTTATTCCAATTTTCTGCCTGATCAATTGATCGATACACCCCGGCATAATGTGTACCTGCTATAAGGTTAGACGATTGTGTCACAGCTAAAGCCCGGACATCTTTCGGGCCCATTCCTTCGCTTGCAGGATCCCAGAATGCCCCGTTATCGGTTGATTTATAAACGCCGTTAGCGTATGTAGTACCCAGAAAAAGAGTCTGACCGATGTAAGCAAAGGAATTAACGTTTACCAGGCTGTAATCAAAAGAAATTTCAATCTCAATAAATGTATCACCTCCGTCAAGAGATCGGTATATCTTATTTCTTGAACCTGCAAATACAGTATCCCCTTTTGCATATAATGAAAATATTTCATATCCCACCGACTGAATAACATTCCAGTTTTCTCCATTATCTGTCGAGGCATAAGTGTTTGTAAAATCAGTTGCAATTAATTTATCTCCTGTAGCACACATTTCAGTAACAGATTCGTAAAAGGGAAGAAAAGATATATCCTCCCAGGTTACTCCTCCGTCTGAAGATCTCAAAAGTCCCTCAGATGTACTCGCGAATACATATTGGTCTTTAACAACCATAGCAAGTACACTAATATTGGAATTATAGTTTGACGATAGTAGCCAGGTTTGCCCACCATCTGTTGAATGGTAAACTCCATAATTATAAGTTCCTATTAACAGTGTATCATTAATTGAAGTAATCGCTGTGATTTCTTTCGTTTCTATTCCATTATTTAATGCAAACCAGCTAATACCTTCATCTGTCGAGGCATATACTCCATCTGTCCTGGTGCCTGCATAAAGAACGTTATGAAGATTAGCCAAAGAAGTAATTGATATTCCTTCCGGTCCGTTTGTACGTTCCCATTGGGCAAATGAAAATGTTGAAATTAAAAAAGTAAATAAGATCACATATAAAAGTTTCATGATTTAAATTCCTTTTCATTCATATTATTTGCAGACAAGATTCCATAATTACTTGAGTAGTATCAGTTTCTTTACAGATGTAAATCGTCCTGCTTTTAATTTGTAAAAATAAATTCCGCTTGAAAGGTCTGATGCATCAAAGTTTATTTTATAGCTGCCTGCTTCTTTATACTCGTCAACCAACTCTGTTACTTTTTCTCCCAGGGAATTATACACTAGTAGTTTTACACTGCCGGGGTTAGGGATTGAATATTTAATCGTTGTAGTTGGATTAAACGGGTTAGGATAATTTTGAGAAAGTGAAAATTCTGTTGGTGAGAGAACCTGTACATTAATTGTTTCAGAATATTCATAGCTGCCGTCAAAATCAATTTGCTTTAACCTGTATTGGTACTTCCCAGTTGTAAGATTATCATCAACAAATGAATAGCTGTTTTCTTCTGTTGTTGTTCCCTGTCCGTTTACAAATCCAATACTTTTCCATTCATTTGTATTTTTAATTTTTGAATCCTTTAATCTTTCAATTTGAAATCCGTTGTTGTTTGTCTCTGTTGCTGTCTGCCAGTTCAATACAACATTATTTTTATCAACAAATGCTGTAAACGAACTTAGTTCAACCGGAGTTGATCCTTCCGTAGTTATGATATTGCCGTTCCCACCTGTAGCCCAACCGGTATTGCTGTTAATAAAAATAATATTAAATAATGCATCAATAGAGGGGATACTTTGAATTTCCCAGTTGGTTCCTGCATCCGTGGTGCGATAAACAATTCCCATATTCCCATTGCTGTAATCAACGCCGACGATCCATCCGTTAAGATCATCGGTAAAATACATTCCCAGCAGCAATTGGTGCATTCCCAAAGTTGTAAGGTTCCAACTGTTTCCGCCGTCTGTTGTTTTATAGACTACACCATAGCTTGGAAATCCGCCGTCTCCCGTAACCCAGCCAGTATTAATATCCGTAAAAAACAAATTTCTGAAATCATTTCCATTGGCCACAAGTTGCTGAGTCCATACGTTCCCTCCATTTGTTGTGTGCATTAATTCTCCCGAACCACCGGTAGCATAACCATTGTTGCTATCTATGAAGAAGATACTTTGCATTGGAGTTGCATCCGTTTGAAAATATTGGATATTCCATGTATTTCCTCCATCTGTAGTTCCCAGAATTATTCTGTCAGAACTTGACGGGAATGATGGTGGATCACCTCCTGCAGCCCAACCCGTATCAGCATTTATAAAAAATAAATCATTAAGATCGATTAGAATAGAAGTCGGCTGATTTCCCCAGTTTTGTCCACCATCTGTTGTATGAAAAATATTACCTCCCTCACCTGAAGTCCATCCGTTTTGGGCATCTGTAAAAAATACACTATACAATCCATAAGGTGTCGGTACAGTTTGATAATTCCATGTTTGACCACCATCAGTTGTATGAAGCATCGTTCCTATCTGCCCTGAAATCCAACCGTTATTTTGATCGACAAAATATAAGTCTGTTAATTGTGTGGTGGTTCCTGAGTTTTCAGTGGTCCATGTTATTTGTGAAAAGCAGATTGTGGGAAAAATAATTGCTGATATTAAAGCAAAAAAAAATTTTTCCATTTTAAGCTCCTAGTATTTTTTTACAAGTATTAAGTTTTACTTACACTAAATATTATTTACAAAAACAATCACCTTAAATGATTACAGGATATTCATAAAATATTTCTTTTTCATTTTAACAAAATCATTTTCTTTACTGATGTATATCTGCCCGTATTCAGCCTGTAGTAATATATTCCGCTGCTCAATTTCCCGGCATTGAAGTTTACTTTATAATTTCCTGCTTCTTTATATTCATTTACAAGGTTAATTACTTTCTTTCCAAGAATATTAAATACATCAAGACTAACCTTTTCAGCCTTGGGTATTGAATACTTTATTGTTGTGGTCGGATTAAAAGGATTTGGATAGTTTTGTCTCAGAGTATAGTCATCCGGTTTTTCTAAGCCGTTATTATTTACAACCGTAACTCCCGGTAAAGTTCTTCTCCATACTCCTGTATAATCTGTGCCGTAAAATGTATAGGTATCATTTGATGCAAGAGATCGTGGAGTTGCATTTGCACCTAATCCTTCGCTGTAAGGACTAAAAATGTGACTGTTATTGAACGAAACATAAATATGAGACGAGACATCCTCAGTTCCGGCTAAAGCCATACCCGGTACAGCCGGAATATATTTCATCGCATAAACCCTAACAGTATATTGAAAGCCGACAGAATCCCAACTGGCTCCGTTATCATTTGAGTAAAATGCGCCACCTGTACCACTACCTGAGTATGCAGAATTATCCATTGCGGTAATTCCCGAAAAATTGAATGGGTTATTAAAGAAATTGACCCAGGTTATTCCATCATCGGCAGAACGGTAGATACCTTGATACGGGACTGCTGCATATAAATAATTTGGTGTGGCTGCTATTTCCTGGATAAATCCGTTAGTCTGATTGGATAATATCCAGGTATTGCCATCATCAGTGGAGTAATAAATCCCCTGGTCTGAACCTGCAACAATATTATTGCCGCTTACTGCTATACTTCTCATATATTGGATATTGGGAGCAAAACCGTTTCCACTTCTTGTCCACGTCTCTCCAAAATCAGTTGATTTATAAACTATCCCATTAAACTGGTATGTTATTGCAGCATATATTTCCTGGTCTCTTGTGGCTATTCCATAAACTGTTCCATAATTGATAGTATCGTTCTCGCCGGTTAGTTTCACCCACCAAGTACCACTGTCTGTAGTTTTGTATAAACCATCCCCTGTACCTGCAAGAAGACCGTTGTTGGAATTGCACATAGTCCATACTAAGGAACCTGCGGGGAAGCCGTTTACGGATTTATTCCAGTTTAATCCATTGTCAGTAGATTTGTAAAACCCGGCAGTATAAGCACCTGCAACAAGGAATGACGATTGGGTTACGGCCAAGGTTTTAACACTTTTCGGACCCATCCCTGTATTTGCAGGTAACCATGTCGAGCCGTTATCAGTCGACTTATAAACTCCGTCATAAGAAGTACCCATAAAAAAAGCCTGACCGATGGAAGTAAAAGAATTTATAACTACAGTACTGTAATTGAAAGGGACTTCAATCTCAGTAAATGTATCACCACCATCAACTGAGCGGTATATCTTATTTATGCCACCTGCATATACGGTGTCTCCTTTTACATAAAATGACCATATTAAAGCTCCATCAAGAGTTTCTATAGTAGACCAGCTTGCTCCATTATCAGTAGAAAAATAAGATTGATTAGAATTATCTGCTGCAATCAATTTATCTTCCGTACTGCACATTGCATAACCCGGCGTGAAATAATGGGGTACTACCTGCCAGGTTATACCATTATCTGAGGATCTTAATACTCCCTGAATTGTTTCCGCAAATACATATTGATCCTTAACGGCCATCGAAGTTACATAAACGGTATTGTAGTTTGATGGTGGAAGCCAGGTCTGTCCGCCGTCAGTTGAATGGTAGATACCATAATCTAAAGTTCCTGCTAACAGTGTATCATTAATTGAGGTGATTACTGTGATGTTTTTTGTTTCTATTCCAATATTTGAAGCATACCAGGTGTTTCCCTCGTCTGTTGATGCATATATACCATCTGCTTTGGTACCGGCATACAAAACATTACCAAGTCTGGCAAGAGAATTAATTGATATTCCTTCGGGCCCATTAGTACGTTCCCATTGTGAAATTGAAGCTGATGTATATAAAAATACAAATAAAGTTACATATAAAAGTTTCATAGTGTGCTTCCCCAATATTTGTGTGTTTCCAGATTAATAATTATCGATTATTTGAGCAAGTAATTTTTTTTCATATTGCTCCTCAAATATTTTGAGGATTTAAATTCAATTTAGAATTAAGTCAAAATAGAATCATCACAAAATTGTCATAAAACTGGACAACAATTTCCAGTGGTTTATTTTTGTTAAACTGAAAGTGTTTTTTTAATAGAATCATTTTTCTAATTGAATTAAAATTGCCTGCTGTAGTTTTGTAAAAATATATTCCGCTGCTCAACTTTCCGGTAATGTAAATATTATTTTCTTACCCATCGTTTCCTTCATATTAAATGAAACATTTATTTACTAAAATTTTTACTTCTCCTATGTTGATTATAAACCTGCAATATTGCATCCCCAAAAAATCACAGAAGAATAAAATAATTTCAAATAATTATTTCAGGTACCGTAGTCGTTTATTATATTACAAACATATAAATAGTGCCAGCTGAAAAACATCACCCAAATTGTAGTAAAATAATATTTGGATTTACAATCCAGCAACTGTTTTAAATTGGCAAGTAATAAAATGAAAAGCTTCATTTCATCCCAATGATTTGAAAGGCAGTATGGGGGCTAATAAACAGAAGCACCATAATATCTTAGATATAATGATCTTCAATAATATTTATATCTAAATTTTATTTTAATAGTACCATCTTTTTTATGGATGAAAAGTTGTTTGCGCTTAATTTGTAAAAGTAAATTCCACTGGGTACGTTCTGAGCATCAAAATTTATTTTATATGTTCCTGCTTCTTCAAAATCATCCACAAGCTTGGCGACTTCTTCTCCTAAAGAATTATAGACCTTCAGTTTTACATTTCCACCTTCGGGAATTGAATACTGTATTGTTGTCGATGGATTAAATGGATTAGGATAGTTCTGAGAAAGCGAAAATTCCAGCGGACTTAAGATCTCAACTTCAATTTCATTTGAATATTCAAAAGAGCCATCGTAATCTATTTGCTTTAGTCTGTATGTATATTTCCCGTTTGATAAATCACCATCGACAAATGAATATGTTTGCGGTTCTGTAGTTGTTCCGTTTCCACCAACAAAACCGATCCTGTTCCACTCTTCAGTTTGACTTTTGACGTCTGACATCTGACTTTTTTGAATTTCAAACCCTGAATTATTTGTTTCAGTTGCTGTCTGCCAATTAAGTATTACATCATTACCATTAGCTGCAGCAGTGAAAGAGTTTAATTCAACTGGTACTGACTGATCATAATAGAAAGCACCCATATCTGTTATAGTTCCATCAGGATCAAGAGGATAATTCGGATCACCTGCATCTATACAAGGGGAACCTTCCATAAGATGATAATTTTGATTAACCGGATCTACAAAAAGTGGATCCTCTTGTATGATCCCACCCAAATCATCATAAGATGCTGCCCCAATTAGCTGTATAGCATTATCAATATCGGAATAGCCGATAGCAATAATTGTTGATCCAAATGTAGTTCCATTTATTCTAATACCATAAAGATAGTTAGAAGAAACTATAGAGTTGATTATTTTCGGATATCCCCTGGTATCAAAATATAATCCACCCGGAGCATTGTTTGCAACAGTTACATGATCAAAAATCGGAGATCCAAGTTTACAATCGACTCCCCCACGGGAAATTGCGGTGTTATTAATAATAACTGTATTTCGTACTATAGGTGCGCAAAGCCAAACATATAAACCTCCACCAAAATCATCAGCAGTATTTCCAGTAATTGTAAGATCTTCCAGTATTGGATCAGAATCATAAATGTAAATTCCGCCTCCCTGAGATTCCGGCCATGGTGGAAGTGCGTTTCCATTTGTAATTGTAAATCCTTTCACAAGTGTAGAATTTCCAATTACTCCAAGAGCATCAATTCTTATCACACTAGCCTGGTTATTACCATCGATTATAGTATTATCTCTTCCGGCGCCAATTAATTTTATGCCGTCAACTTCAGGCCAGATAATATTTTCAAAGTAAGTTCCAGGAGCAACTAAAACAGTATCACCAAAATTTGCAGCATTTAGTCCATCCTGAATTGTAGGTTGATCACCCGGAACGTGAATTGTATCAGCCGATGAGTAATAGGTCAGAAAGAAAATTAAAATTAACGCGTAATGGATTCTTTTTCTTAAATCTTTATAAATCATTATTAAACTCCTAAAACTATTAATTCTAACGGCTTATTTTAGTAAACACATTTTCTTTACCTGCACAAAATTTTTATTTGAATTGTTAGCATTTAACCGGTAGATATAAACACCCGAGGGCAAATCACTAAAATCAACACTTAAATTATATGTCCCGGCATTTTGATCTCCCTCCTGTATTTTCATTACTTCTTCACCAAGTTGATTATAGAATGTAATTACAACATTCAAATTCTCCGGTAAATTATATTTAATTGCAGTAGTAGGATTGAATGGATTAGGATAATTCTGGTAAAGGGAAAACTGTGTTGGTCCGGAAATGTTTATGTCCACTACATTGGAATACTCGAAACTGCCATCATAATCTATTTGTTTCAGCTTGTACTCATATTTACCTATTGAAAGATTTCTATCTATAAAAGAATAATTTGATTCATTGCTTGTTGTCCCATTTCCTTCAATAAAACCTATTTGATCCCAGTTACTTTCATTCTGATCGGAGCGAAGAATTTCAAATCCTGAATTATTTGTTTCAGTTGCTGTCTGCCAATTTAATACGATATCTTTATTATCAACTTTGGCCGTAAATGAATTTAATTCAACAGGAGTTGTGATCTCTGTTGTTAAAATAGTTCCAAGAGACCCAACAGCCCATCCTTTGGTAGCATTAACGAAGAATACTTCTGACAATGCATCGAAAGACGGAATATTCTGTTTTACCCAGTTGTTTCCGCCATCTGTTGTTCGGTATATAAGTGCAAGTACATCCCCAGTACCGGATTCGCGGCCAACCGCCCAACCATTAAGTTCATCAGTAAAATAAAGTCCCGATAAGTCTTCATCTATTCCAAGGGATATTTCATTCCAGCTGCTTCCGCTGTTTGTTGTTTTAAATACAGCTGTATAGTGCGGAACGCCGGTATACCAGGCGGTTACATATCCTGTGGTGTTGTTTGTAAAAACTATATCCCTTAAACTAAAACCTGATAAAGTCTGCTGCACAAACCAATTGCCACCACCGTTAGTTGTCTTCATAATTGACGTTCCTCCAGCTGCATAGCCTGTATTGCTGTCCAGGAAATAAATGCTCTTCAGTTCCGTTTCAAACACAACATCATACTGCACATTCCAGTTGACTCCACCGTCGGCTGTATTATATATGGCTCTGCCATAGGATCCTGACAGGTAATCAAAGAAACCACCGGCTGCCCAGCCATTGTTATCATCAATAAAAAACAGTTTGAAAATATCCTGATAGTCTAAATTATCCTGCATAACCCAGGTATCACCGCCGTTGGTTGTATGAACTACATCTCCACCTAAGCCGGATGCCCATCCGCTCTGGGGATCAGTGAAGAAGATACAACTAAGTGAGGTTACAGGAGTGTTTTGCAAACCCCACGTACTGCCCCCATTAGTTGTATGAAGTATTATCTGTCCCCATCCAGCAATCCAGCCGTTATTTTCATCAACAAAATAAACTCCATCCAGCGAAGAGGTAGTTCCGGAATTTTGAGAAACCCAGCTTACCTGAGAATAACTAATAATTGGAAATATTAATGCGAGTGTTGTAGCAATTATTGTTTTTTTCATTTTATTATCTCCGTACTATTGCTTTTAGAATTAGAATAATCGGAAGGTACATATTAATTGACAGGGATTCATCACAAAACTGTCATAAAGCCAAGCAACTATTTCCAGAAGTTTATTTTTGTTAAACAAAAGTGTTACTTTAACAGAATCATTTTTTTTATTGAACTAAAATTACCGGCTATAATTTTGTAATAGTATATTCCACTACCTAGCACACTCGCATCAAAATTAACTTTATAAGTACCTGCTTCTTTATAACCGTTTACAAGCTTACTTACTTCTTTACCAATAGTATTATAAACACTTAGCTTAACATTTCCACTCTCCGGGATTGAATATTTTATTGTTGTAGTTGGGTTAAATGGATTTGGATAATTCTGATTTAAAATATAATCTGTTACTTCATTAGTAACTTCAACATGTACGATATCTGATTCACTTTGCGACCCATCAAAATCTACCTGAATAATCTTATATGAATAATTTCCCGGATCTAAATCCTTATCAATAAATGAATAATTATTTTCCAGTGTTGTTGTTCCATGCCCAGCAACTATTCCTATCTGTACCCAATTATCAAAACTTGTAGAACAAAATACTTCAAAGCTACAGTTGTTTATCTCTGTTGCTGTTTGCCAGTTGAGTGTTACATCATTTTCATTTGTGGATGCAGTGAAAGAGGTTAATTCAACAGGCACTGAATTTTCAGTAGTTCCAATTGTTCCTAAATGACCAACAGCATATGCGTTTGAATTTATAATTGCCAGCTTGTATAAAGCGCTAAACGCCGGAGTGTTTTGTAAAGACCAGTTACTGCCCCCATCTGAAGTATAATAAATAACACCAGAACTATCATTTTCACTAAAGCCTACTACCCAGCCATGCAAATCATCGGAAAAATTAATATCTGATAGCTTCTCATCTGCACCTAAAGTGGTTCCGTTCCAGGTATTTCCGCCGTCGGTAGTTTTATAAATTACACCGTGATAATTTGAGATTGTTGTTGATTCACCGGAAACCCAGCCTGTGTTCTGATCTGCAAAATACATTCCATTAAAAACGTTACCAACACTGACAGTTTGCTGCGTCCAAACTGCTCCGCCGTCAGTTGTATGGAATAAATAAGCACCACCCAAAGCATAGCCATTGTTACTATTAAAAAAATAGATGTCGTGTAAGATCGGTGAATATTGTTCATAGTATTGTAAATCCCAGGTGTATCCACCATCAGTAGTTTTATAAATTATAGTTTCAGGATAATTATTAGGAAATGATGCTATATCACCTCCTGCTGCCCATCCTGTATCAGCATTTATAAAATATAAACTATATATGTGGCTTGATATCTGATAGAATTGATTTATCCAGGTTTGTCCCCCGTCAGTAGTGTGGATTAAAAATCCCGAATAACCGCCTGCCCAGCCATTTTGGAGATCAGTAAAATAAATACTTAAATAAGCATTAACGGGCGGAGTTAAAGTTAACCAATCCTCTCCGCCATTTGTTGTGCGAAGCATAGTTCCATACCCTCCACCAATCCAGCCATTATTTCCATCAACAAATGAGACACCTAATAAATCACTGTTTGTTCCGGAATCCTGGTTATACCAGTTTATCTGTGCCAATGACATAGTGGTTGAAATTAAAAAAAGAAAAAAAGTTAAAGTCTTCGTTTTCATTTTAACTCCATCAATTAGTTCATAATAATTTCTTTTTATTTAAATTGATTTTAAAAGGATCATTTTTTTTACTGCTGTAAAATTCTTTAATTCTATTTTATAATAGTAAATTCCGCTACTCAATCCAGTTGATCCGAAGTTAACACTATAAGTTCCGGCTTCTTTAAAATCATTTATTAAAGTTGATACTATTTCACCAAGTGCATTAAATACAGTCAGTTTAACGGTTCCGCTTTCAGGAATTGAGAATTGAATTGTTGTTGCCGGATTGAACGGGTTTGGATAGTTTTGTTGCAAAGAAAATTTAGTTGGGCTTAAAATGTTGACATTAATTACTTCTGAATATTCAAAACTCCCATCATAATCAATTTGTTTTAATCTGTATTGATATTGTCCCGCTAAAACATTTTTATCAACAAAGGAATAATTGTGCTCTTCGGTTGTTGCCCCGTGCCCTTCAATAAAACTAACATTTTCCCATTGCTGTGATTTTTCAATTTTGGAATCTTGTAATCTTTCAATTTGAAATCCGCTATTATTTGTTTCGGTAGCTGTTTGCCAGGAAAGTGTAACATTGTTTGCTTCAACATTTGCACTGAATGATGTTAGTTCAACTGGTAATGGATTAGTATATTTTAATACGGTTCCATCAATCCCAACAGCCCAGCCGTTATTTGAGTCTGCAAAGTTTACTCCCAATAAAGTACTGATAGTTGGTGCATTTTGCTGATTCCATGTTGCACCTCCATTTGTTGTATGAAGAATTGTTGTCGCGCCTGACCCACCAATAGTCCCCCCAACAGCCCAACCTGTCATTTCATCAACAAAATAAATATCTGTTAACTCTTCATCTGTCCCAAAAGCTTGTGTAGTCCAAGTATTTCCTCCATCAGTTGTTTTCGATATTGACGCGGTATGTGGGACTCCTCCGTATTCTCCAACAACCCAACCATTGTTTGGATCTGCAAAGTAAATTCCATAAGGGAAATAAGATGTAATTGGAGTCTGAGCAGTCCATGTATTTCCTCCGTTAGTTGTATGGAGAACATCCCCCCACTCGCCAGCGGCAAATCCCTCCGTTTTACTAATGAAGTGAGCTGCAATTAATGGTTTCTCATTTGAAATGCTATATTGAAAGTTCCACGTGTTCCCACCATTCGTAGTAGATAAAACTATTCTCCTGTTAGTAAATGTCGGATAGGTTCCATGATCACCACCAACAGCCCAACCTGTATCGACATTTGCAAAGTAAATATCATATAGAATGGGATTTGGAAATGTGTAAGGATTTGGTTGTGTTGTCCAGGTGTTTCCCCCATCTGTTGTGTGAATTATTTTTGCATCGTTACCGCAAGCCCAACCGTTCATTCTATCAAGAAAGAATATATCTGCATAAAAAATCTGAACAGGTGGTGCCGGTTGTTCAACCCACGTATTTCCGCCATCCGTTGTGTGCAAAATGATATGACCACCGGAAACCCAGCCGTAATCCTGATCAATAAAAAAGACATCCTGAAGTATAGAATTCGTACCCGAGGTCTCACTATTCCACAAACTTTGAGAAAAACAATTTAGAGAAAAGAAAACCAGAGAGACTAAAAGCAGTAAAATATTTTTCAATTTTATACCCGTTAGATTTAATACTTATTATATAAAGCGATGTATTCTTAGACATATTGTTGATACATAATTGCTCATAATTTTGCTAATATTCATCACAAAATTGTAACAAATGGAAGTCAATTATGTAAATAAATAAGTCATTTTTGATTTTTAACAGTTATAAAAAGTGGATATACTTATCCTCTCAGACAATAAAATAGTTTGCTTTTAATTTTATAATTACGCTATTTTATTAATAATAAAGTGGAGGATGAGTTTTTTTTCATAAGAAAATTAGTCCCATATAATATTGATGAATAAATTGCAAAAATTACGATTCGCACATTTCCTGTTTTATGTGTTAATTACTTTCACAATAATTTCGTGTGAAAAAGATGATGCCGGCTCTTTCATTTCCTCCGGTTCTATTTCTCCCTGGAAAACAACTTCTCCCGAGTCACAAAACTTAAATAGCACATATCTGGTTGGAATGATTAATCATGTTAATTCAGGTGACTTCGGAAATGTCAAAAGCATTTTAATTACAAGAAATGGATACCTTGTTTTTGAAAAATATTTTAATGGTGCGGAAAGAGATCAACTACATATTCTCTATTCAGTTACAAAAAGTGTAACCTCAATTGCAACCGGTATTGCAATCTCCAAAGAAAATAATTTTACTGTTAATGATAAAATATCAACATACTTCCCGAATTATTCATCATTCTTTGATTCATTAAAAAATCAGGTTACAATACAAAATGTGCTAACCATGTCCGCAGGGTTTCAGTGGAATGAATTATCAATTTCATATTCCAATCCGGATAACGATTTCAATAAACTATTTGAAAGTCCTGATGAGATTGGTTACATTTTACAAAAAGGTGTTGTTAATACTCCCGGAACAAAATTTACTTATAATACGGGCCTTCCATTATTACAGTCTGTAATTCTGACTTCCAGCACAGGAATGTCTGTTGATGAATATACGAATCAAACTTTATTTGAGAAACTCGGAATTTCCAATTGGTCATGGATTTCATTTCCGGATGGAATTACAAACACCGGAAGTGGTTTATCACTACGCCCGATTGACCTGGCATTAATCGGACAATTACTTTTAAATAGTGGAATTTGGAATGGAGACCAAATTATTAAGCAGGAATGGATTGATGAATCAACTCAGAATTCAATTAACGTTAATCCATATTACAACTATGGATATTATTGGTGGATGTTTTCTGATACAAACCCGGTTATAAGTAAGCTTCCTATAAACAATCTTTTCTTCGCCTGGGGTTACAGTGACCAGTTTTTATTTGTTGTACCGGTTTACAACATGCTGATTGTAATCACAGCAGATAACCGCGAAAATGATTTCCCGGTTTTCGACATTCTAAAAGATTACATATTTCAGGCAGTAGTAGATTAGAAAATTAATTTAGATTTTTATCCGACCCTGGATTTTTTCAATCTTAATTGCACCAACACTGCCCCCAAAGATGCAATCAGCATTCCAATTAATTCTTTGGCAGAAATTTCCTCACCTAAAAATATCCATGCGAGAATTGCAATTTGAATAAGCATTGTTCCATTAATAATACTTGATTCCATTGCGGACAATGTTCGCAAAGTAAAATTCCATATCGAAAATGCTAGTGCAGTATTAATTACAGCAAGCCATAAAAGATAAATGATGTTCAGAAAACTGATTGAAGGAAGTCCCTGAATAAAGATTCCGCTGATCAAAAGAAGAATGGAACCAATCCCCATACTTATAATTGTAACAACAATCGGATTAATTTTTGATTCACGATTTATATTTCTTCCGAGTACAGCAGAAGCTGCATTTGCTAAAACGCCAACAGTCATAACAATTAACCCAAGTTCCCGATTATCACTTAATTCAACAGGATAGAAATAAGTTAGTATCCCAATAACAAAAAGTACTACCCCAATCCACTGTAAAATAGTCGGATATTCTGAAATCAAAAAAATTGCCATTACTGCAACAATTAATGGAGTAAAATTCAACCAAAGACTTACAGTCACAGCAGGCAAAAGTGAAAGTCCAAGAAACTGGGCTCCCTGCGTGAAAGCGTAAAACAAAAATCCGAGCAGAACAAGTTTCCACCAATCTTTTTTATCAAGCTTTTTTATTATTTCAGAATTCTTTTTTGTAAATGCAAGTGGAAGAAGACAGATAAAAGCAATCGTGTATCTTAATCCTGCAAAAGTGAGAGGAGGAATTTCTGCAAGCCCGATTTTTATTATCACAAAAGAAGTTGACCAGAGAAAGGTCACCAGCAGTGCAAGCAGAATAGCCTTAAGGTGTGACTGATTTTTCACTTTGTAAATATATATGAAAAAATTAAAACTGCACTTCAATTTTCCTTATCATTTTGTATTTTTAAAAAATTTCAGTCAAACCCGGCAAAACAAATGCAATTCAATCTTGATGCGATAGATGTAGTAATCCTCGTTCTTTATCTTGTCTTTATTTTATGGAAAGGATTCAGTTACGCAAAGACTCATGATAACGCAGAAGAATATTTTCTTGCAGGAAGATCTTTGATCTGGCCATTAGTTGGTCTTTCACTTTTTGCTTCCAATATAAGCAGCAGTAGTCTTGTTGGTTTAGCAGGCAGCGGCTACGAAAACGGAATTTCTGTTTACAGTTACGAATGGATGGCCGCGGTTGTGCTTATCCTGTTTGCTGTTTTCTTCCTTCCGTTTTATATCAGATCTAAAGTTTATACAATGCCGGAATTTCTTGAAAGAAGATATGATGCAAAAGTGAGATATTATTTTTCTGCATTAACAATAATTGGAAATATCGGAATTGACACGGCAGCAACTTTGTACGCCGGGGCTTTGGTTATTCAGATTATTTTTCCCCAGATAGAATTATGGCAATCGATTCTTGCTTTAGCTTTTCTTTCTGGTTTATACACAATCGCTGGTGGACTAAGAGCTGTTGTAATGACAGATGCATTCCAGGCTGTAATTCTTGTCATCGGATCAATAATTTTAACAGTGCTGGCTTTCATAAAAGTTGGTTCGTGGGATGCGGTTATGAATGTAACTCCAGCTGATCATTTTAATATAATTCAACCGGCAAGTGATAAATTTCTTCCCTGGCCGGGATTATTTACAGGAGTTTTGCTTCTTGGATTTTATTTCTGGGCAACAAATCAATTTATAGTTCAGCGTGCGCTTGGTGCAAAAAGTATAAAACATGGACAATGGGGTGCTTTGTTTGCAGGACTACTAAAACTTACAGTTCTATTTATTATGGTTTTCCCGGGAATTTTTGCAAGGGCACTTTATCCGGATATTGAAAAGGCAAATCTTGTTTATCCAACTTTACTATTCGATCTTCTTCCCACCTGGACTGCTTGGTTTGGTTTTAGCCGGATTACTTGCAGCTATGATGTCGAGTATTGATTCAGCTTTAAACTCAGCTTCAACTTTGGTTACAATGGATTTTGTGAGCAAGCTCAAGCCGGGTATTTCCAGTGAAAGATTAATGTGGGTTGGAAGAATTGTCACATTTATTTTTATGATTCTTTCAGCAATTTGGGCGCCGCAGATAGATAAATTTCCCACGCTCTGGGAATATCTTCAAAATGCTCTTTCATACATTGCTCCGCCTATAGTTGCTTTATATGTTATTGGTGTTTTCTGGAAACGCGCAAATCACAAGGGAGCCGTCAGCTTCAATTCTCGTTGGAATAATTGGTTCGGCTTTCTTTTTCCTTTCAGCAAATACTACCGGGATTCCAAAAATACATTTTCTTTATATAGCCGGCATTCTTTTCATAGTTTGTTCAATCACAATTGTCATTGTCAGTCTTTTAACTTCTCCGCCTCCGGAAGAAAAGATAAAAGAATACACATGGTCGATAAAACTATATAAAACAGAAACACAGGAGCTTAAACAAATTCCGTTTTATAAAAATTACAGAGTTCAGGCAGTTGCTTTGATGATACTACTTTTAATTGTTCTAATTATTTATAGATAACAGAGTAATCATTTTTTATGATGGTTATCAATCAAATCATAACTGCCGCTATAAACAATATCACGTATATTTTCTACTGTGAGAAACTCGTGGGGAAAACCTAACGGAACTTTGCTAATTTCATTTAACTTGTTTAGCTGATCTTCACTCAATTTATATTTCAAACATTCCAGATTTTCTTTTAGTTGTTTTTCTGTTTTCGCACCGATTATAGGAATAATTACTCCAGGCTGCTGTCTGACCCAGTTTATTGCAACCTGAGATGGCAAACATCTAATTTCATCGGCGACATTTATTACTTCTTCTGTAACTTTCAGATTTTCATCTTTTATTGCATTGTTTCGTTTTGCTCTGCCTTCTTCATTTTTATTTTTATTGTACTTTCCTGTTAGAATTCCTCCACCGATTACAGCCCAGGGAACAACAGCGAGATCAAGCTGCCTCGCCATCGGGATAAGTTCTCTTTCAACAGTTCTTTCTAGAAGTGAATATTTTATTTGAAGTGATGCAAATTGTGTCCATCCTCTTAGTTCCGCAATTGCATTCATTCTCGAAACAATCCATGCAGGTGTATCCGAAATCCCTATGTAATGAATCTTTCCTGCTCGTAATCATATCATCCAAGTGCACGGAGAACTTCATCTTCCGGTGTTGTAAAATCCCAGGCATGCAAATAGTAAAGATCGATGTAATCGGTGTTTAATCTTTTAAGACTTTCATGCAATGAGTTCATCATATTTTTTCTATGATTGCCTGCATAATTCGGATCATTCGATTTTGTTTTTAGTGTGAATTTTGTTGCAAGCACAAAATGATTTCTATCGCTTGCAATAAATTCTCCGACATACTTTTCTGAAGTCCCTTCCGTATAGCGGTTTGCGGTATCGATGAAATTTCCACCTGAATTTGAAAAAGCATCAAAAACTTTTTTGCTTTCCTCTTTTGAAGATCCCCATCCCCATTCTTCACCGAAAGTCATTGTTCCCAGGCAAAGTTCAGAAACACGCAATCCGCTTCTTCCTAATAATTTATAACGCATAATTTTATCCTGAATATTTTAAAAACATTTACTGTGGTGAAATTAAATTCGCCATATCTAACTATAAATAAAAAAATTATTGATTAAAAGAAATGTTAGGTAATATAATAAACAGAGCCCTGCATAAAAATACAGGGCTCTTTAATTACCAAATCAGAAGCTTTGACTGACAGAAAATCTAATTGAGCGACCTAAAATAGGACGACCATTTTTTGAAGTTGGATCACGCGGATCACCTTCAGTTAATCCTTCAGAATCAGTTACGTTATCGCTGCTAACGTTAAATGTCAGCCCGCCGGAGGTTGAAACATCAAGACCAAGGTCAAGCTTTGTATAGGAATCAAGCTGATATGAATTATCCCTATCGTTCCAACGTTTTCCAACAAACCTAAATGCACCGTAGAGTATTGCAAAAACATCCTGCGTTATTGCAAAATTATAACTTGGTGCAAGCCTGAATTGGAAATCAGGCTGACGCCAGATTTTATTTCCTACAGTTTCAGGAGCTTTTGCAGCTTCAGTGATTTCGCCATTCTGGAATGTTCCAATAAGATTTACCCTGAAGTTTTGAACACTTAAACCGGCATCAAGTTCAGCTCCAAAAGTTCTTGTCTTTAACAAAGCCGCAGCTCTGGTAGCTCCAACATCTCCATCAAAAACTTCAACCATATTTACAAACCCTGTTATGAATAAGCTGTATATTTCCCTATCAACCTTTAATCCAATTTCATACTGATTAAACAAATTTGGATCAACAGTTCCATTAACACTTAAAACACTTCCTCCGGAACTTCTTATTACAGTTCCACTTTTTAAGTTATAATTATCGCCGTCTCTGATCTGATCAAAATGCGGGAAAAGAGAACCCTTGGAACCGCGAACAAATATTCCTGTTACATTATTGAATGCATAATTTAAAGCCGCTGTTCCCGCCCAATCATTTCCGTCCAGGGTTGCAATTTTATCTGTAACTCCGTCTGGCCATTAACCAGCATCTAAAGTAAAGTTGAGGTTCCAAAAGTCATATCTTGCACCTAAATCTAATCTGAATTTGTCCGTCAGTTGCCAGGAATCTCCAGCATAAACAGCATACATTCTTGCGTCACCGGATTCATTCAATCCATAGTTCCAGCTTCCTGCAACGCTGTCCGGGGATACATCTTTAATAACATCACCATTCTCAACATTCTGAACGAGGATATGATTTCCTATCGTCCAGAAATCTTGTGAAGTCCAGAATGACTGGTAAGCGCCGATAGTAATCTTATGATTAGCAACTTCATTTGTTAAACTTAAGTCGTTTGTAATTGACTCAAGATTTTTTTCAACAACCCAGTGACCATAACTTTGAACATAACCGGAAGTAAGACTTTTCCCTCCGACTGTCATAATAGGATCTGTCGTTCCAAGTTTTGCCATCAAATCCGAAACCGACATAGGGCTACCGTTCGGAACGAATCCAAGTGTGTTAGCATTACCTTTAGTATAAGAAAGATTATCACGCACCGTCCATCCCCCGCCAATTCCGTGATCAAAATTAAATCCACTTACAATTCCTTTCCATCCACGACCATCAGAAAAATCATAATGTGCACTGTCTCCCTGTTCGTTTATTCTGAGCATACGAAAACGGGTTGCATTCCCAAGCGGTGAAAATGTACCTAAATCATTTCCCGTACCTAAAGCCATTGGTAAAATCCATTGGCCGTTGTCGTTTGTCAATCTTGCATATCCATTTAGCACGCCATTGTCAAAAACTTTGGTTAGCTGCAAAGTTATTTGTTGACCTTTTTCGGAAT
This sequence comes from uncultured Ignavibacteriales bacterium, assembly GCA_963822905.1. Taxonomy (GTDB): domain Bacteria; phylum Bacteroidota; class Ignavibacteria; order Ignavibacteriales; family Ignavibacteriaceae; genus CAWGJF01. Next base: position 330,181 of record CAWGJF010000001.1, on the reverse strand, counting down.
TGAACTGAGTATTTCTAATTCCGGGAGAAGTTCTGAAATATCCTCCGACCATATAATATAATCTATCAGATATTGGTCCGCTAAGAACAGCATCAACTCTTTGTTGACTATAATCTGTAGTTGTGTATTTAACTAATCCCTTGGTTATGTCAGTTCCTTTTTTCAAATTAAAGTTTGTTGTTAAACCTGATTCCCCGTTTGAAAACACGGAACTAGGACCGCCTCTTAATGCTTCAGTTGTTCCAACAGTTTCATCTATTCGGAAAATACTGCTTTGCTCAAAGAATGAGAGTGTTTGTGTTCCATAAACAGGAGCGCCATTAACTGACATTGTTACAAAAGGTGCATCGCCGGAAGATGGTAAACCCCTAACGAAAATGTTTGCACCTGCAACACCACCTGAACTTTCAGACCAAACACCTGGGACTAAATCTAAAGCAGCAGCAGTGCTTGAAGGAGATAACTGTTCCATATCACGGGGAGAGATCGTGGTAATTGAAAAACTTGCGTCTTTCTTTTTAATCCCTGAACCGCCTGCGGTACCAGTAATTACAACTCCTTCCATTTGCAAAACATCTTCAGCCAAAGTGGCATTTTGTTCAAGCTCTCCACTTGTTAAGCTTATGTTGAATTCCTGTGCTTTGTATCCAAGAGCACTGATAACGAGAGTATAGCTTCCAGCCGGTACACTTTTGATTGAATAGTTTCCATCAAAATCTGTAGCAGCTCCCATTGTAGTTCCTTTAAGAAATACGTTCGCACCTATTATAGCGTTTTTCTTTGTGTCTATTACTTTACCCTTCAGTGTCCCCTGAGCAAAAACAGCTCCACTAAAAAGTATTATTAGAGCTACAGCAAACAATTTGATTCGCTGTAACTTTAAAGTATAGTTATCGCTCATTGTTCCTCCGATTTGTTGATAATGAACCTGTTAGTTAAAGTAGGGTTAAAATTGTAGTTTAAAAAAGAAGAGTTTACGTATGTTTTAATATGTGTCTTCATTACAAAAAGATCACATCTGGCATTCAAATAAAAAGTATAAAAAACGTCAGGTGCTTATCCGATACTTAGTTATAGTTGAAAATTGTTTAAGAAATTAATAATATAACCATTAATTCACAAGTTTATGGCTCACAACCCAACCGCCGGTTTTTTTACTGCCAAATATTTAATATTTTAATTAAGCTTACTCTATTTCAATTCCTTCTGAGGTTACAATGCAGAAATTCAAAATCAAACTTTCTCTTTATATAAATTACTTTGTGATAGGATTGATGCTGAACAGCGTCGGTATTGTCATATTGCAGGTGATAGTTCATTACAATGTAACCGAAGGCGGAGCAAGTGTTCTTGAGGCATTCAAGGATTTATCTATCGCAATCTTTTCTTTCATCCTCGCTGCCTACATTCCAAAATTTGGTTATAAAAAATCAATGTTAACTGCTTTGTTGGTTGTAACAGCAGCTTCACTTGGTATGAGATTTTTTGATGGCTTCCTGATGTCTAAAATCTTATTTGCTGCTACTGGTTTTAGCTTTGGATTAATAAAAGTTTCTGCTTATTCAACGGTTGGGCTAATTACAGAAAATGCCGATGAACACGCAAGTGTTATGAGTGTGCTTGAAGGAATTTTCCAGGTAGGAGTTCTTTCAGGTTACTGGATTTTCGGATTTTTCATTGGTGATGGAGATCCGGGCTCAAAAGGCTGGCTCAACACTTACTGGGTTCTCGCCGCACTTTGTCTTATTGCTTTCTTTAACTTATTAACAGTGAAGTTAGATGAAAGCGAAGTTAAAAAAGCAGAAGAAAAATTTTCGATCGTACACGAGTTTGTCGAAATGCTTGCACTTATTCGTTTTCCGCTTGTACTTGTTTTTATTTTTAGTGCGTTCATCTATGTTTTAATTGAGCAAAGTATTCAAACCTGGCTTCCAACATTTAATAAAAGTATTCTTCAATTACCTAATGCAATCAGCGTCCAGATTGTAAGTATATTCGCCGGTGCAATCGCCTTTGGAAGAATTGCAAGCGGATACTTCATTAAGAAATTTTCCTGGATGAAAGTGCTTACAACAATTATTGTATGTGCAATGCTGCTTGTAATTTTGGTCCTTCCAATTACAAGTGGAATAAAAGTCGGTTCAATTAATAGCTGGACAGATGTTCCGTTAGCAGGTTTTTTACTACCGATGATCGGACTTTTTCTCGGTCCGATTTACCCGGCTTTAAATTCTTCAATTCTCAGTATTCTCCCAAAACACAGACAAAGTGCAATGAGTGGTTTAATTGTAATTTTCTCTGCTCTTGGCGGGACCACCGGGTCCTTAATTACTGGTTACATCTTTGGAAATTTCAGCGGACAAACTGCATTTTATTTTTCACTAATACCTATGGGGATATTATTCTCGGTTTTGTTTTTCTACAACAACATAAGAAAAAATTTCAGGTTCGAGGAGTTTTAAATGAATTTGACGAAAGAAGATTACATTCAGGTCTCAGGCAATTTATTCTCTGTAGTTCAGTCTTCAGGAATATTTAAAGATTCAAAAACATTTGTCGATTCTATTCCTAAAAACGATCCCAAATTAATTCTTGATCTTTTTAAAACTGAAAAAGAGAAACAGAATTTTAATCTCAAAACATTTGTGCTTTCACATTTCAATGTTCCATCAGAAATTAATGAAAAAATAAATCTACCTGAAAACAGAAACTTAAGAGAACATATAAAAATTTTATGGAATGTACTTAAAAGAGAAGCTCCTTCCGGCACAACTAAGTACAGTACATTAATCCCGATTCCAAAACCATATATAATTCCCGGAGGCAGATTCAGAGAAATTTATTATTGGGACAGTTACTTTACAATGCACGGATTACTTGCTGATGGTGAAATTGAAACCGTTGAAAATATGATGGATAACTTTGCTTATTTGATTGCCACTGTTGGATTTGTTCCTAATGGTAACAGGATTTATTACATAACCAGATCGCAGCCGCCTTTCTTTGCACCCATTGTTGATTTGGTTTGTAGATACAAAAATGATTACAACTGGGGATTGAAATATTTACCTCTGCTTGAAAAGGAATACCTGTTTTGGTGCGGAGATAAAGAGAAAAATATTTCAAGTCAGCATAGTATCGAAGTTTCTGAGGGAAGATTTTTAAACAGGTATTTTGATCCCGAAGAACTGCCTAGAGAAGAATCATATTTTGAAGATTTTCAAGTAGCAAGAAATTTAAAAGCTGAAGAAAAAAATAGTTTATATAAAAATATAAGAGCTGCTTGTGAATCAGGCTGGGATTTTTCAAGCCGTTGGTTTGCGGATGCAAAATCTTTAACTAGCTGTGTTACCACTGAAATTCTTCCTGTTGATCTTAATTGCCTTTTATACTTTTCTGAAATTTTGATATCGAGTCTTAATCAGTTAAGTGGAAATAAAGAAAAAAGTGAAACCTTTCTAAAGAAAGCAAAAAATAGGTCTGAATTAATTAACCAGGTTTTCTGGGATGAAAATGAAAAATTTTTTTTGGACTACAACTGGAAGATCAAACATAGGACAAGTATACCATCATTAGCGGCTTGTTATCCTCTTTATTTTAAAATAGCAAATCCAGATATGGCAGAAGCAGTCAAAGCAAAAATTGAGTCTGAATTTTTAAGAGATGGCGGCGTAACAACAACATTAAATTACACTGGCCAACAATGGGATGCACCAAATGGCTGGGCGCCTTTGCAGTGGATAACAATTAAAGGTTTAAGAAATTATGGATTCAATGATACTGCTAATAGAATTAAAGAAAGATGGCTTACATTAAATGAAAAAGTTTTTGAGCGAACAGGAAAAATGTTTGAAAAATATAATGTAGATGATATTTCTTTACACGCAGGTGGAGGCGAATATCCCTTGCAGGATGGTTTCGGATGGACAAATGGAATTGCAAGCGCTTTGTTAAACAATCTTGATGAACAACTCTAAATTATCCCAACTGAAATTCAAGAAACCCGGTTGGCTTACAATACTTTTGCTGTAAAAATGAATATTGATAAAGACCTAAACTTCTCTCATTTTTATTATGATCATTTATTCAACTTTTCAAAAAAATGAATTCTTCCATTATTGATTCCCTGGGAATATTAACAGCAGTCCTGCTACTGATATTTGCTGTGTTTGCTTTTTCTTATAAAAGGGGAAACTTAATCAGTCATAAAATACTTTCAGCTTTTCTATTCGCAAATGCATTGTATATCATTGATTTTGCTCTTCCTGTAATCATTAGAGTAACCGGAATTAATCTTCAATGGTTTAGCGGATTTGGAACTGCATTTGGTTTTTTATTTGGCCCGCTCCTGTTTCTTTATTCAAAGTCCATAACCAGCCAGAATTATTCATTCAAACCAATTTATTTAGTTCACTTTATTGCTTTCGCAATAGTGTTTTTGATAACTCTCCTGAGAATCCCCATTCCTTATATATACAGGTACAGCGCATTTCATCTACTTACTACGCCATATATGATTGCCTGTTTTGTTGTAATCATTAATTACAGGAAGAAAATCAAAAATTATTATTCATCAATAAATAAGCTCGGCTTAACATGGATGCTTTATGTAGTCGGGGCTTTTTTCATAATGTGGATGGTTGATCTGTCAACTTTTATCCTGGGCAGTATGAAATTATTATCTACAAATGATGAAAATTATCTCACCTTTATTTCTCTTTCGATAAATTTTATTTTTGCCATACTTATTTTTTATAAAGCACTTCAGCATCCTGAATTTTTTACAGGATTACCGGAAAATGAAAAACAGCAGAAGTACGAGCATTCCCGTCTTTCAGAAAAAGAAAAAACAGAATACCTGCAAAACCTTGAACAGTATTTCAGTTCTGAAAAACCATTCCTTAATGCTGAATTGACAATTTCAGATGTTGCTACAAATCTAAAGGTGTCAACCAAATACCTCTCGCAAGTAATAAATGAACATAAAGGCAAGAATTTTTATGATTTTATAAATTCTTATCGAATTGAAGAAGCAAAAAGACAATTAATAGAAAGTGCTGATTCTAAAAAAACTGTGCTAGAAGTTCTTTATGAATCCGGCTTCAACTCAAAATCCGCATTCAATTCTGCATTTAAAAAACACACCGGGTTTACCCCTACGCAATTCAGAAATCAGGCCGCATCAAACTAATTTAAATAATTTGGTTCTGATTCAGGCATAAGGACGAATTTGCAAGTTCCCAATTATAAGTTTGCGTCTAAAAACGGAGGAAATATGCGAACTTTATTTTACACAGCTTTTTTCATGATTACTTTTGCTTCTTTATCGTTGGTGGAAGCAAATACCATCCGGGTTCCCGAAGATTATTCAACAATCCAATCGGCAATAGATGCTTCCTCTGGTGGAGATACAGTACTTGTAGCTTCAGGTACATATTATGAAAATCTGAACTTTAGAGGAAAAAATATTTTGCTTTCAAGTTATTATCTTTTTAATAATGACAAAAGTTTTATTCTTAATACAATAATTAATGGAAGTCAGCCCGCTTATCCCGATACAGGAAGCTGTATATTGTTTATCTCCGGCGAAGATAGTTCAGCCATACTGCAAGGATTTACTTTGACGGGTGGAACCGGTACAAAATGGCCTGACGAACATGGTGCCGGAACTTATGTTGAAGGCGGTGGAATTTTAGTGACACTTTCTTCTCCAACAATAAAAAATAATTTAATAATTAATAATGAAGCTATCAGAACAGGTTCAGGGATTGTTAGTGCAGGAGGTGGTGGAATAAGAGTCGGTGACGGCAATCCTCATATTTTAAATAACGTTTTCATGTCAAACTCAGGAATGTACGGCGGCGCAATTGTGCTAAATTATACAGGAGCAGTAATCAAGAACAATATTATTTATAACAACACAGTTTACCAGGCAGTTACAGGCGCACAAACATTTGGCGGTGGAGGAATCTGGGTATTGTCTAATCTTGGAAGCACTCCTAAAATTATTGAGAACAACACAATTGTAGGAAATCATTCTTCAGGTGGCGGGAGTGGTGCAGCGGGTAAAGGGGGTGGAATTCTCGTCTGGGCAACTTCAGTTCAGGCAACTAATAATATTATTTTGGGGAATACTCAAACTACAGGCGAACAAATAGTTCAAATAAGTGGTGGACCGTCAGACATAACTTATTCTCTTGTTGAAAACGGCTGGACGGGAACAGGAAATATTGATCTTTACCCTCAGTTTGGAGACAGTTTATTTTATTTATCTACCAGTTCACCCTGCGTTGATGCAGGAAACCCGGATTTAAGTTTCAATGACCCGGAAGATCCGATGAATCCAGGTTTTGCTGAGTTCCCATCTCTCGGAGGATTAAGAAATGACATTGGCGCTTATGGCGGGTCAGGAAGTAGTTTGCTTGTCTCCTTTTTTTTATCCAAAATAAATCTGCCGGACAGCCTTGATTTAGGGAGTATAAGTGTCGGGGATACAACTTCGACAACTCTGGTTATTTCAAATGAAGGAAGCGGCCCTCTGCTTATTGACAGCATTTATATAAATAACAATCTTGAAAATGTTATCACAATCGACCAGGCATTTCCACTCGAACAATCTCAGTTTGAAAAAGATACTATAAATGTAAACTGGATTCCTGTATCTGAAGGATCATTAAATGATACTCTCTGGATTTTTCATAGTGCAGAAAATCTTCCAAATCCTTACGGTTTAAAAATTACAGGCAGTGCAACCATTTCCTCTGTTCCCGGTGAAGAAAATATTTCTCCAGATAAATTTTATTTATCGCAGAACTATCCAAATCCATTTAATCCTTCAACTACAATTGCATACTCAATTCCCCGGGCTGGAAACGTTTCTGTAAAAGTATATGATGTCCTTGGAAATGAAATTTCAACTCTGGTTAACAAAGAACAAACCGGGGGAACTTATAAGGTGGATTTTGATGCAAGTAAGCTGACAAGCGGGATTTACTTCTACCAATTAACATCTGGATCATTTCAACAAATTAAGAAAATGCTATTAATTAAATAATTTTTAGCAGGTAGGGTTGATTTCCTCTTTATGTTTTCATCATTATTTTGAATAAAATTCAAATTGAGGATATAATATCCTATCGTCTGTCAAATTATTTGATATATTCTGACAAATATAATAATTAATAAATGTTTAAACTTTTTAAGTTGATGATGATTTTATCATCAAAATTTACCATATTTATCCCGTCTTAAATCTTCCAAAAAAAAATTTTAGATTGGCGATACTATGAGGAATATAATTTCTATATATGCTTGTTGCATTTTTTGTCTGTCATTGAGTTCCGTTTTTTCTCAACAACAGGTTAATTTTTCCGATGTTTCTGAACAAATGGGAATAATAAATCCTGTCCAGATTGATCGTGGAGGAATAAGCTTTTATGATTTTGATGATGATGGTTATGATGATTATTCACTTGCTACTGGTCAGGGTGATTCTCTATACTTTTTCAAGAACAATGGAAATATTTTTAATGATCTCACAGGACAAATGGGAATTGGCTTACACAATTTAACAAGGGAAATACTTTGGGCAGATTATGATAATGACGGGGACCAAGATGTGTTTGTTTGTAATGAAGGCTCGGCAAATAAATTATATAGAAATAACGGAGCATTTAATTTTGAAGATGTTACAACCCAGGCTGGGTTTCCAATTTGGCAGAGTTATACTAATGCTGCATGCTGGGGAGATTATAATAATGATGGCTTGCTGGACATTTATGTAACTCATTACAATGAATTTATTGGAAACTATCTTTACAAGAATAACGGCGACGGTACTTTTCAGGATGTTACTTTTCAAGCTGGTGTTGCAGATAAAATTGATAGCACCGGTTTATTCAGGTTAGCTCTCGCGGTCGCTTTTCTGGATTACAATAATGATGGGTGGCAGGATATTTATATAGCAAATGATAAATATAACCGGAATACACTCTACAAGAATAATGGTGATGGAACCTTCACTGATGTTAGCATAGAATCAGGAACAAATGTAAGTGGATTTTTTATGGGCGTAGCTATCGGTGATTATGATAACAATGGATATCTGGACATTTATTCAACTAATGATCCGCCCGGAAATGCGTTACTCAAAAATAATGGTGATGGAACCTTTACGAATGTGGCTGAACAATTAGGAGTTTCAGTCTATAAATCCTGCTGGGGAACTAATTTTCTGGATTATGATAATGATGGGGATCTTGATTTGTATGTTTCAGTAGTTGGCGGTAGCCCGATACTAAAAAACCCGTTATTTGAAAATCTTGACAATGGTAATTTCCAGGAGGTTAATAATATTGGATTGGAAGATTCGTATAAAAGTTATGGCAATTCAATAGGCGACTTTAATAATGATGGATATTATGATATAGCGGTGTTTAATAATATTTATAATTGCTCATTGTACAAAAGTTCTGGTGGAACAAATAACTGGATTAAAATGAACTTGAAGGGAGTTGAAAGTAATAAAGATGGAATCGGCTCGATCATTTATTTTTATTATGGCAATAAACAAATAATGAGATCAACTCATTGTGGGCAGAGTTATTGCGGACAAAATAGTAACAACATCATTATTGGTGTTGGCCAGGCAACTATAATCGATTCTATTAAAATAAAATGGCCGCTTGGCTTAATTGATACTTATTATAATATCGGAGTTGACCAGTTGATAATTGCCGTAGAAGGTGAATCATTAACAGGTGTTGATGACGATAAAAAAGTGAACAAGCAATTTTCTTTAAATCAGAACTATCCAAATCCGTTTAACCCAACAACAAAAATTAAATATACCATTCCATCATCTACAATAGGAACAGATGCTTCATTAGTTACACTTAAAGTTTATGATATTTTAGGAAATGAAGTTTCTACATTGGTTAACAAAGAACAATCGGCTGGCACATACAATGTAGATTTTGATGCAACAAATCTTGGAAGCGGTGTATATTTTTACACTCTTCAAACGGGAGAATTTATTGAAACAAAAAAAATGCTTTTACTTAGGTAAGTAATAAATTTTCTTGACTAATATCCTTTTATAGCGTAAATCACGGTTTTACCCTTCATCGACTTATTTTAACCTCAAGGAGATACACTCTTGTGATCTTTTTGTGATGATATTGTAAATCAGGATAGATACTTTATTATCAAAAATTCTTTTAAAACTATCAAATTTCGAAAACGAAACTACAGTTTAATTCGTCTAAAAATTTTAATTAGCTTTTATGAAGCATTAAAGAGGAAATAATGAACTTTATCAAGACATATTCTACTATATTTATATTATTAGCATTCTCTACAAACAATTCATTTGCCCATGTTGGATTAGATTATCCAACCGGCGGCGAAAATTTTACTTCCGGTTCTACTGTTACTATCGAGTGGCATATTGAGATTGATCATGGAAGCTGTAACTGGGATTTATACTTTTCCAGCAATGGTGGAACAAGCTGGGAAGAAATAGTAACTGACTTACCAAAAACGCAACTAACCTATGATTGGATTGTCCCAAATGTTTCTACTTCTTCAGGAGAGGTTAAAGTTGTTCAGGATAATTTAAGCGGTACTGATTACGAAGAGGCAAGTGGTGATTTTACCATAAGTAGTACTACGGAAGTTCAAGAGGGTCAAACAGGGGTTGAAAATTTTAAATTGTTTCCTGCCTATCCTAATCCGTTTAACCCCTCAACTAAAATAAAATATTCAATCAAACAAAACTCTGATGTAAAAATTACTGTGTTTAACCTGATTGGGGAAAAGGTTGCTACATTAGTCGATGAAAAAAAATCACCGGGAATTTATGAAGTAAACTTTGACGCCTCAAATCTTCCTACAGGCACATACTTATATCAACTTCAGACCAATGATATTATTGCGACAAAGAAAATGATCCTGTTAAAATAAAATGATAATGTTCCTTCCCAGAAATTCTGGATTTGAACTTTCCATTGTAAAGGATTAGTTTAAGAATCATTTTATTTTATGAGAGCATCAATGAAGAATTCATTTCTTTTTCTATTCATTTTAATAATTATAATTAGCTCTATCCTTTTTCTTCCTGGATGCAGTGGTGAGAAAGATAAAGGCAGTCCTGAATATATTCAGGAAGTTAAGCAATGGGATCAAAAAAGAGTTGCAAGATTAAAAGAAGAAACAGGCTGGCTGAACCTTGTCGGATTATTCTGGCTGGAGGAAGGAAACAATTCATTTGGTTCGGCAAATGATAATGATATTATTTTCCCGTCAGGTCCTGCACACATAGGAAATTTACTGCTTAAGGATTCTCTTGTTACTATAAATGTAGATTCAGGTATTGTGGTTTTAAATGAAGGAAAACCTGTGACTGAGATGACTATGCTTGATGACAATTCTGAAAATCCAACTATTCTTCAGAGCGGCTCACTTAAATGGTATATAATAAAAAGGACAAAAGGATTTGCAATTCGTTTGCGTGATTTAAATGCACCGCTTGTAAAAGAGTTTAAAGGGCTTGAAAGATTTCCTATTAACGAAGATTGGAGACTGAACGCAAAGTTTGAAGAATATAATCCGCCTAAAAAAATGAACGTCCCGGATATTACGGGTGTAGTCGGAAAAGAATTATCACCGGGGAAAATAGTATATTCAATTGAAGGAAAACAATACACACTTGATGCGATTGATGCAGGAAATAAATTGTGGTTTATTTTTGCAGATGAAACAAACGGCGAAGAAACGTACGGTGCCGGAAGATTTTTATATGCAGATAAACCTGATTCCCTTGGAAGTATGATCGTCGATTTTAACTTTGCTTACAATCCACCTTGTGTGTTTACAAAATTTGCAACCTGTCCTTTTCCACCAAAGGAAAATTACTTAAAGTTAAGAATTACAGCGGGAGAAAAAATGTGGGGAGAACATCACTAATTTGTAATAATAATTTCCCTGATGGTTTCAATATGATGATCATCATGTTCTGAAACAAACTGTGCAAGATCGACAATTCTCATGGGCTGATTTAATCTTGGGTGCAAAGAAATTCTTGTCAATACTTCTTCATCCAATCTCTTAATCCTTTCAATAAAATTATTTCTTACGTCAATAAACTCTTCAATTAATAAATTTATATCTTTTTTATTATGATGAGCTTTTTCCGTTTTTTTGTTGCTCATATCTGCTGCACGTAAAATGTGTTTTCCTTCAATAAAGTCATCAATTCTTAAGTCGTGAATTTCTTCAAGATCGATCAGGTGACCAATATTTTCCTTAACTGACCACTTTCCCTCAGGTTTTTTAACCAATATTTTCTCCGAAACCTCGGTTACTATTTGTTTTATTTTCGAAGGAGATTCTCTCAACTTTTCCAGAACTACAGGTAATTCTGAACTATCGAGTTGAAAAATAAATTTCTTATTCATCCATAATTCTCTGTTCACTTTATTATCTCCAAATTGCAAAAATACCTCCTCCGAAAATCATTGCCAATAAACTATATCCAGAATTTATCAGCCACAAAGAAAAAGGTCTTCCAGCAAATAGTATTTGAAACAAACTTATGCATGCCACAAAACCAAACCAGCATAAAAATCCTGCAAGTATGCCGTACCATAAAGTTGAAGCTCCGCTGAATTGAATAAAAATTGAGAGAACATATTCTGCAATAAGTAAACATATAAATGTAAGAACATAAATCCAGGGTTTTATCATATATTGATATTCACTTTCAGTTTTTCCAATACTTTGTCTCCACTTTTTCCCAAACAAAAACTTTGAATACCACAATGAGCCAAGAAGATACGATACTATTCCGACTGTTACTATTGCGGGGTAACTTACATGAATCCTGTACATATTTGCCTCCTACTGCAAATATTTTTGACCCCCTCTATTTTGGATTAATTGAACACTTGGAATTTAAATAAAATAGAAATGTTGGTAAAGAAAAATTTATCCTGATAAAATGATTATGAAATTTCCCAAAATATTTTATAACCTTTTCATTTTTGAAAAATTGAAAGCAGTCCCTGCGTAATTGTTAAAGGCGGAGATGAGAGATGATCGCTGTCATTGAAAACCATTGTAGATATATTGAGTGATTTATAATTCCTGTTTTGCAGATCCGATACCATTTCATCAACCGGAGTGAAATATGCTTCATCATCTTCATCGTTGCCAACTGAGATAAAAATGTTTGCTTTAATATCAGTTGTTTTAATTGCTGTTTGTTTTTCAATTTCAAATATAGTTTTATTGTCCCAGTTTAGATAAGCGCTTCCAATTATATAATTATCGAATAAATCCGGCTGCTTAAACAAATTGTAAAAACAAAAAAGCCCCGCCAAAGAATATCCATAAATTGTTCTGTTTTCCTTTTCAGTTCTATAATTCAAATCAATAAATGGAATGAGTTCATTTTGAAGAAAACTTAAAAAGTTGTCTGCTCCACCTGTATTCTCATCATTCCCAACAACGGTTGGAGAATAATCGCGTTGACGGTTATTTCCCGATTCTTTTTCCAGGGTTCCATAACCAATTCCAACAATAATAAAGTTGGGAATGTTGTCCCCTACTTCAAGATACCTGGCAATGCTCGTTACCATTTCGAATGAAATATCTCCATCAAGTGTATAAAGGACAGGATATGTTTCCTGGGAATCAAAGTAATTTTCGGGAACGCTGATAGAAATATTAAAACTGTCTCTTACACTTGTCGAATAGATCGAGAAAGTATTGGAATTATAAAAATTGTAATCTGCTGAAGAGCTTTTTGATTGTGCAAACGAAGATGTTGATAAAATAAGAATTGATATCATTAATAAAAAATTTTTGCAGTTCATTTTTTCCTCAGGAATAAAATTTATTTTAAGAATTCAGAAGATATTCTGAAACCATTCCGACTCCATTTTGCAAGCCGGATTTTTTAATATTTGACTTATAAAAATTCAGCTTTTCATCATTTGTAATCAATTCATTTATTAATTCCGGGAGTTTATTCAATTTTGGTTCATAAATTCCAAGATTATTTTCAATCAGAAAATCTACATTCCCCTGTTCCTGTTCCCAGATATAATCATTTACAACAGGAACTTTGTTTAACAGGAGTATTTCCATTATTGTTGAAGCACCGCATTTTGTAATTACTATATCTGAAGCGTTTATTAATTCATAAACAAAATCAACATAACCATAGATTACCATGTTTTCCGAATTATATTGTTTTTTTAATTCTGTGGACTGGTTAAATAACTCTTTATTCTTCCCGCAAACAATTACAATAAATGCATTAATATTGTTTGATAAAACTCCTTCAAGAATTCTTCTGCCGTGAGGAATTCCATCACCACCTCCAACTATAAGCAAAACTTTCTTGTCTTGGTCAATTCCCCTATTTGTTTTTATGTTTTTAACTTCTGTCTCATTCGCCCGGGAGGAAAATTTTTCGTCAAGCATAAACGGAAAAATTTCAATTTTACTCCGGGGCAATTTTGATTTTATTTTTTCACCAAGCATTTCACTGAATAAAATGAAATGCTGTTCTTTATTCAGGAACCACATTGTGTGCGGTGTAAACGGATCTGTAACTAAAGTTACAATCGGGATATTGAGTTTTTGTTTTTTTATAATGCTAAAAAGAGGCTGCAGTATAAAAAAATGAAGGCAAATAATTTTATCGGGTTTTTCCTTAGCGATTACTCTTTTTAAATGAGGTTTTATAAATAACCCAATAGCTAAGCAGGTCATTTTTGCCGAAAGCTGAAACTTGTTTATTGCATATAAAAATTCAAAAAACCATTTGGCTTTTGATTGAGTAATTCGATAGCCATCTTCAACAATAAATTTTACAAAGCCTGGTGTTTTCTCTAAGCAATCAACTAAAACAGGGTTTGCAATGTCAGAATGGTGATTGTGCAAATAACCTGCGATTGCTTTTGCAGGGGCGAGATGTCCGCCGCCGGTTTTTAGATAAAGCATCAGGAATTTTTTTTTGTTTTGCATATTATTTACCTGATAACCGGCGAGACTTCACGAATAAATTTTCCGGTTTCAACAACTTCCTGTATTTTGTACAAACCAAGCTTCCGTGCTTTTAAGAATCCGTCCCACGCACATTCTGCAAGCGTTCCCCTGTTGAGAGAATCATATAACCACTGGTCAGTATAATCCGGGTTTTCCTGTCTTATTCCCGATCTCAGTTCATGAATCCATTTCCTGTTAAACTTTTCCTGTGAACCAATTGCAGGTGTCATTACAATCGGCAATCCAAGTGCAGTATAAAAAGATAGCTCGCTTGGTTTTGTCCATAAAATATCTGTCTCGTGAAGGATATTATTGAACTTATTAAAATAATCATATAAGTCAGGTGAATAAATTATCTGAACAGAATCTCCATCTTCATCAACTTCTTTTTTTATCGTATCAAAATATTCTTTTACATTTCGTTTTATTCCCGCGACTAGATTTATTCTTACTTCATTTGCCTTAATTTTTTTTCTGAGACTAAGTGCAAGTTTTCCACCAATTTCTTTTTGTGCGCCTGCACCACCGACTGCGTAAGTAATTGTAAGTACTCTGTCATTTTTAAATTCACAATTTTCCTTCCCTAAAAAATATTCAACATTTCTTCCGTGCCTTTCACGGAATTTTCCATTCGGATCGAGATAAAATAATCTTTGTCCAAGATTTTTTTTCAATATTGAAAGGTCTTTATCCCCAAGCAATTCCTCTGGAAATGGAAACCCTGTTAAATAAATTCTTTCATCGGGGACACCGTAAGCTTTTAATCTTTGTGCAGCTTTTCCGCAGGGAGTAAAATATTCAATCCTGCTTTCCCAGGGTTCTTTTGCTACCCAAACACGGTTTATATCTGCATCACAAATGATGCAGTAAATTTTGTGAAACCCTTTCATATCTGCCGCAATAGCAGGTGCATAGAATGAAGTGACAAGTGGCAGATTTTTCTTTTCAATTTTTTCAAGCATTCCCTTGCACAAGCCTTTTTCTATCGTAGATTCCAGAAGATTAACCTGGAAAGTGCTTCGCGAAAGATTTCTCATCGGATAAAAAGATGGAATGTACATTAGTGTATCGAGCATCGAAAAAAGTGGCGGTCCGATTATGGGAATGCTTTTAGCCCTGGAAAAAAATTCATATGCTCTTAATAAACGATTCCATAATTTTTTTTCTGACTTGGTTGTTGATCCTGTAGAGCCGACGGTTATGATTCCATCTTCTGCAATATTTTTCAAGGGGTGAACGGCTCTTTGATGTCCGTAACCCATATCAGCTGAAACAACCCATGCTTTTGGAGAATTATTCATCTATAAAATAAAAGTAGAATTATGATAAAGGTAATTTATCAAATGTGGAATGAAATAGTAAGGAGTGGATTAGCTAAATAATCGATTAACTATTTAAATTGCTAAAATCTTAATTGAAATGCTATGAATTATTTTTCTACATCTGTTAAAAACATAGTTTCTTTGCTGCGATTTTTCAGCCATTCAAAAACAACAACAGCAACAAAGAGTGTTATACCAATTATAAATCTTAATGTTTCGTCCATAATTTTTCCTTTTTTGTTGTTTAAACATAACCTACAGATTTTAACAAATTGTAACCGAATTGTTAAGTAATTATTAAGAACTGAGTCACAATTAATATTGAGAACAATTATTAAATTGGTTCCCAAATTCAATTTCCTTCCAATTATTTGCTCTAATGATAAAGAACCCATACAGCGGATTAAAAAATATTCCGCATAACATCTGGACACTTGCAATTGCTACCCTGATTAATAGGGCGGGTACAATGGTTCTGCCTTTTCTCGCATTATATGCAACAAAGGAACTATTTGTTAGCCCGGGGAGTTCGGGACTTGTGTTAACATTTTATGGAATTGGTGCATTTATCACAGCACCATTTGCCGGAAGGATAAGCGATAAAATAGGTTCGCTAAAGCTGATGAGAATCTCTCTGATTTCAACCGGGCTGTTTCTTTTTGTTTTATCATTAATAAAAACATTTGAAACTTTTCTTGTTCTTACATTGGTCTGGGCAATTATTAGTGAATCATTCAGACCAGCAAGTATGTCTTTCATCTCGGAACAAATCGAACCGAACAGGAGAAAAACTGCTTTTGCACTTAACAGGCTTGCAATAAATTTGGGAATGAGTATTGGTCCGATGGTAGGTGGTTTTTTAAGTGCAATAAATTTTTCTTTGTTATTTTATGTCGATGGAATAACCTCGATTGCTGCAGCAATATTTTTAATTTTCTCTTCGTGGCAGCCAATTAATAAATTTATTCCGGAGAATTCGCAGGAATTGAAATTCCGCCAGTGCAAACAACCAGCTTCTTTAAAAACAAAAAGTTTATTCTTTTCCTGATGAGTATAATTCCTGTGCAGATGGTCTTTTTCCAGCATATTGGCGCTCTGCCTATTTTTATTGTTGAAAATCTCGGTTACTCTACAGCAGTTTTTGGATTGCTGACAGCTTTAAATACCGTGATGATTATTTTTATCGAAGTTCCGTTAAACGACTCGATGCGGTTATGGCCCGCCTGGAAAGCTTTAACACTTGGTGCATTTATTACAGGTATTGGTTTTGGTCTTATGGCAATAAGCAGCCTGATGGGTATATTAATTTTTTCAGTCGCAATCTGGACTTTTGGTGAAATGATTTTTTTTCCTGCTTCTGGTGAGTTTGTTGCAGAAATGTCACCTCCAAACAAACGCGGTGAATATATGGGTTACTTCCAGATGACTTTTAGTCTTTCATTAATAGTTGGTCCGTGGATTGGAACTGAAGTTTTGGAATCTTTTGGCGCTCCTGTAGTTTGGGCAGGTTGTTTGGTCTTTGGATTAGTTACTTCTTCATTAATGATTTTATTAAAAAAGAATTAAACAAAAAAGGCTGTCACTGAAAAATGACAGCCTTAATCGAATTCACATTAAGCGTGTTTTTAAATTAACCGGATTGAGCATCCAGTGCCTGCGAGTTTTTCTTCAATCTTGCTATTAGCAACACCAATCCTGCAGCGAGTATTCCTGCAAATATAATCCACATCCATATGTTTGACGGATATAACTCGCTTCTCCATACTTCAATATTATCGTCAATTTTATCTTTACTGTTTTCAGCAAGCATTCCGTTCTCAACCAGGAATGGTGTCCATTTGGCTTCTATTTCTTCATTCCAGGTACTATCTACGAAAAGTTCAAATGAACGGGCTGCTACATCTTCAGCTACTGTTTTTATATCAGCTTTTTCACTTTCAATATATTGATTTACTGAATTTGTAAATCCCTGTCCGTTTGAAAAATTCTTTACCGGAATTCCCTTTTTTGTAAATACTTCTTCAATAGAATTCCATGCTTCCTGCTTTACTGATGCAGTCCATGAAGCAAAGAGCGAATCAATCCGGCGGAGTTCGTTTGCTTTATCTTTATCATCAGAATATACTTCGACCAATTTCGGTCCGATCTGAGACCAAGTTTTAGAAAACTCTGCCTGCTGCTTCTGAATTTCTTCAATGTCCTTCGGCTGCAGAGAAGTTAAATCAAGATACTTAATGTTGTCTCTTATTGTCGTTTTAACGTTAGCAAGTATATTATCTTTTTTTTCGTCGGATGTTATTTGCTCCTTATCTTCCGAGGAAAGCATCGGTTTTTCTCTCATCACAGGAGGAAGCAAACTGTCAACCATATTCATCACAAGCTCATCTCTTTTGTGAAGCGAGGTTCTCAAATCCGCAATGAGGTTATTAAGTCTGGAAATTTGTCTGCTGTTTTTGTTACTGAGAGATTCAAGCTTTTCCAGGTTTGCAAGCAGCTCATTATTTTTACTGTTCATTGTGTCAACTTGCTGCTTAAGTGCAGAAACCTGAACTTTTAGAACATCAATTGCGGTAAAGTCACCTTCCCTTGTATGATACGCTATATTTAACTTAGCTATATAACCATCGAAGCTTTCAGGATACATTGCTTTATCAATCAGTTCTGAATGCTCTGAGTATTCCTGTTGCAGCTTTTGAATATTTTCCGCAACTGAATTTAATGCATTTAAGGAATCCGCTTCTTTAATTTGATGTTCAATTAATGCGTAGTCTCTTTTAAATTTTTGAACAGTTTCATAATCAGATTGGGCAAAAGATAAAGTTGCAAATGCTCCAACCAGTAGAATAAGTATCAGGAAATTATATTCAATCTTTTTCATTGCATACCTCCTTTTATTTCAATTCCTTCATGTGTAAGATTTAACTTACTATCACCATCAATAAGTTCAATATAATTCGATCGTTGATTGAATGCTGGATTTACTATTCCGGTTTCAGAAATTGGAATTTTATTATTTAATACCAGGTTACCATCTTCCGCCTGGAAAACGTAAACGTTTTTAAAATTCCTAGATGTTAGATAATAATATCCTTCGTGGTCTCTTATTAATCTTATCTCCTTACCTTCATACGCTGATGAGTCCTGGAATTCTTCAAAAAAAACCGGCCTGGTATCGAATTCAACGGAATATTTTTTTTCAACAACATTTCCACTGTGATCGACAGGAAGTACAGATTCTATCGGCCAGGAAAAATTTGCAGACTGCAGCGTAAGGGTTGAGCAGGCAGGATAAATAAGTAAAGCTAGAAATATTAAATAAAGATTTTTCTTCATCATCTCTTTCCTTTCGTATTAGTTAGTGACATTATCATTTAGGCAAAGTCAATTACACAAAATCAACTAATATTAAATCTCTTTTATTTTTTAATGGATCCTTTCATTTAATGAATAAATAAACATTGTAATTTTTATTAGTCAGGAATTATTAAATTTTATAAATGAAGTCAAGTCCATCTTGCATCACTTATAAAACAAAAAGGATAAGATTTATCTGATGGGTAATTTCTTAAGATATTGTGTAAAATATTTTAGACAGGGTATTTTTTTTACCCTGTCTATGCTAATTATTTTTAGAGAGGTAGATCAATAGATATTTATTCTATTCAATTAATGGTTTTTCTGGTTTCCTCACTCTTACTATAAAAAATATTATCGCACCAATTAAAATTGCTCCAACAAGAATATAAACCCATAATATATTTGCGGGGTAAACTGCGGATTTCCATTGCCCTAGATCTGTTTCAATTTCATCCTTCTGCTGAATGGTAAACATTTTATGATCAAGTAGATATGGCATCCATTCTGATTTAATACTGCCAAACCATGTGCTGTCGGCAAAATTCTGGTATGTTTTTTGGGATTCTGCGCTACTTTGAATTTCTGCATTTTTAACCTGGTCAGTAATAAAAGCAGTAACTATATCTGAAAATTCATTCCCGTTAAAAAACTTTTGCAGATTAATATCGTAGATCGCGAATTCTTCACGAATAGAATTCCAGGCTTCCTGTTTCAAAGCACTCTCCCACCGGTTAAATAATCCTTCAATATCCTGAAGCTGTTGTGATTTGGTTTTTTCGTCACCATAAACTTCAACTAACTTAACTCCAATTGATTGCCAGGTCTTAACAAATTCCTGTTTTTGTTTATTCATTGATTCAAGGTCCGCAGGTTTTGAAGAAGTTGCATCAAGAAATTCCATATGGTTATTAATTGATTTCTTAATGTTTTCAAGGACATTATTTTTTTCTTCTTCGGTTTTAACTTTCTTTACTTCTTCAGAACTCAAACTTGATTCGCCAAGAAGCATCGGCGGCATAAGACTGTCAACCATACTCATAACAAGCCTGTCTCTTTTCGACAAAGAAGATTTTAATTCTACCACAAGATTTTGAAGCTTAACAATTGTCTTTTTATCCTTATTTCCAGTTGACTTTAATTCCTCAACCTGTGCAAGCAGCTCATTGTTACGCAGGTTTAAAAATTCAACCTGCTGCTTTAGTTCACCAACCTCAGTTGTTAAAACATCTATTTGCACAAAGTCATTATTACGGGTTACAAATGAAAGATTAAGATTTTGAATCACCTTATCAAAATTATCCGGATAAAGTCCGTTATCAAGCAAGGGTTTGTGGGGTAAATAATCTTTTTTCAATTCGTCTAATTTTGCAACTACAGCATTAAGTTCATCAAGAGTTTTTGCATTTTTGATTTGCTGCTCTATTTCCTTTTGTTTTGATTTAAATCCTTGAACTATTTCAAGGTCGGATTGTGCAAATAAGTTGCTTAACCCGATTACTAAATAAAACGAAACTGCAAAAAATATTTTATAATTTTTCATTATTGTTCCTTTGCAATTCCGTTATTATCCAGGTAAAGCTTCTTTTCTCCATCCACTAATTCGATATAAGGTGATCTTTGATTCAAATACGGTTTCTGCAATCCAAATTCTGAAATAAATATTTTACTTTTCAACGTCATACTTCCTTCAGAAGCATCAAACACATAAACATTTTTAAAACCATTTGAAGTAATAAAATAATATCCTTCATCATTTCTGATAATTCTTAGTTCTTTATCCAGGTAAGCATTTGAATCAGCAACTTCTTCAAGAAATAATGGCTTACTATTAAACGAAACTGCGTACCGATCTTCTTTCAACGTTCCATCATCCTGAACTCTTACAACAGATTCGACCGGCCAACCGAATTTTGCAGGTGTTAAAGTCAGAACAGCACAGGACGTAATTGTTATTAAAAAAGCAGGGATAAGTAAATACCTAAACTTCATTTTCCCTCCGGTTCAATTTGGATTATGGTGCTAATAAAATTATAATTTGTTTTGGGTGGAAAGAATAATTAAAAAAACTGGTAAAAGATATAAACTATTAAACTAAAATTCTGATCAAATATTTCTACCTGATAAAAGAAGAATTAAAGAGCTTCCTTTATTGTATAAAGCTCTATTTCCTGTTCTTTGCCGCGCAGTTTAATTTTATCAACAAATTCGGGCGTAAGGGATTTATCTAAAGTCATTGCATTCAATAATTCTGTAGATATCAAAAGATCTTTCCCGTAGTTTTTGCACTCGGACCGAATCCTCGCGGTTGTGTTAAGTGTATCTCCACTAAAAATAATTTCTTTTCTTGCATCGCCAATTTCTCCGGCAATTAGTCTACCGTAATGAATACCGGCTTTATATTCCGGAATAAACCCGTACTTCTTTAGATACTTCTCAGCTTTTATTTGGATTGCAACATTTATTCTAAGGAAACAATAAATACATTCATTCCTGGATACGCAATCTTTATTGTTCCATGTGATAACAACTTCATCACCTACATATTGATAAATTTCTCCTTTGCTATCTAATATGGCTGGAGTAATATCGAAGAAAAAATCACTTAAGAACCGATGATAGTTTTTATCTCCCAGTCTTTCAGCAATGCTTGTGGATGATTTTAAATCTAAAAACATTACTGCGCGTTTTTCTTCTTTTGGGTGATGATATTTTCCGGTAATAAAATAGAGCAGTGAATTCTGACCAAGCAGCCTGTTAATTTGCCTGATGAAATTAATTAATAGCAAAGCAATTATAACAAAAGCGACATCCTTGAAAAAATCACCGTCCAACAGATATTTTTGATACTCAACACTCTTGTAGACTTCAGGAAATTTTATACCATACATCATGCTTCTCTGCCATAATGAAATAAAGATGATTGAAGCGGAGATGAGTATGACATAAAATATAGTCCTAAGAAATAGAAGGTTTAAGAATCTCCATCGCTTTCCGATTGAATTAAAAAACAGCACTTCAAAAAGTGTTGCAATAAAACCAATGATAAAACCATCGATTGCACCCATGTAAAATGCGAATGGCTGAAAATCTTTTTTGAATGCAAGATAAATCATCCCGACAATTGTACAAACAAGTGATGTTAGTATGATTGTCCGAATGTTACGCTTCGTGCGTGCTGCGATATGGAAAGGAAGATCAATCATTTAAATTGAATTTTTGAACAATAAAATTAGCAAGATTAAGTCTTAACTAAAATCAAAAATTCTCCTGAAAGAGGCGAGATAAAAAGATATTTTTTTGTCGGATAAAAACAGGGATTACCGGTTTTCATCCTTAACAATCAAACGAATTCCAGGTCGATTTGTAAGATAATACCAGACCCATTCAGCCATAACACGCAGACGATTCCGGAAGCTGATCAAGTAAAAAATGTGAATTACGCACCAGGCAAGCCATGCAAAAAGTCCACTTAGCTGAAAGCCTTTTACAACTGCAACTGCTTTTGCTTTGCCAATTGTTGCCATCATTCCTTTGTCAAAATAATGGAATTCTTTGCCGGATTTTTTTTCACGATCTGATTTGAGTAGCTTCCCAATAAATTTCCCCTGTTGGATTGCTACAGGTGCAATCGCTGGAAGCGGGTTACCTTTTTTATTTTTTACAAAAGCAGAATCACCAATTACAAAAATATTTTTGTCTTCATAGATTGAAAGATCTTTATTTACAATTGCTCTGCCAGATCTGTCCAAATTTTTCGTTACTTGTTTTATAAGATCAGAAACGTGGTTGCCAGCAGCCCAAATAATGTTTTTTGTTTCTATGAATTCATTTTCTATTTGCACACAATTTTCATTTATCCCGGTTACTTTTTTATTCAAAATAACTTTCACGCCAAGTTTTTCAAGATCTTCTTTTGCCCTCAAGGTTAGTTTTTGAGGAAATGTATTTAATACTCCGGACATTGCTTCTACCAGATAAACTTTTGTGCTATCTGAAGAAATATTCCTAAAATCGGGCAGAATATTTTTGTTTACTATTTCAGAAATTGCTCCTGCAAGTTCAACTCCGGTCGGTCCGCCGCCAACAATAATGAAGGACAAGTATTTTCTTCTTTCATTTTCATCCTTAATCATTTCAGCTTTTTCCAGGGAAAACAAAATCTTCTCCCTGACTTTTAAAGCATCGTTAAGAGTTTTTAGTCCCGGCGCAAATTGACTCCATTCATCTTTACCGAAATATGAGTGAGATGAACCCGGCGCTAAAACCAGGTAATCATATTCAATCACTGAATCATTATAAAATACCTTATGGTTTTCTGCGTCGATAGATTTAACAGTTCCGAGAAGAATTTCAATATTTTTATGATCCTTAAAAACTGATCTTATAGGTTTTGCGATATCTCCCGGAGAAAGAGCCGCAGTTGCAACCTGGTAAAGCAATGGTTGGAATAAGTGATGGTTTGTTTTATCAATAATTGTAACTTGATTTTCGCTGTGAATAAGTTCCCTTGCTGCCGTTATCCCCCCAAAACCTGCCCCAATAATTACTATTCGTTTCATATAGTTTCCATTCAAATTTGTTACATAATTCAAAACAAATATATGGGATAAACCGGAGAGCAATTTTAAATTTGTGTGATAAATATAACAGTGGTTGATTTAAAGCAAAAAGACCGCCGCTAAGCAACGGTCCTTCTGTTTAGGGGAGAAGAGAACCTTTTGATTAAAAATTTATAGCTTCATTACTCCTGTATTCTTATTTTAAAGTTGCCTTCGAGTTCATTATCAGTACTTTTCTCATAAAGTTCTTTATATTTTTTATATAATTCATCGGATTGTTTTTCTCCGTTAATCAGCAGCTTTTTACCCGTTAATTCAAAACTTTCAAAATCATCACGGTCTGAAATTATCTTATCATTTACTAATTCGTCCTTTAATGTTTCAACAAACTCGTCACTATCTTCATCTTTATCTTTATCTTTATAAATTTTTATGCGATGTTTAACATTCCCGTCATTATCTGCATATATTTCAATATCGTGATCAATACTTCCTGGTGCAATTACTAAATTTTTGTCGAGTTGTGAAATTGCTTCATCGAGGTTATCCCTAAGTTGATCCAGGTTGACTTCAATATTCAATGAATCAATTTTTAAATCCTTAAGCTGTTTTTCAAGTTCTTCCAGTTGTTCTTTTAATTCTGAACCATCATATTTAAAATGAAACTGGTGAAGCTTCATATCTTTCAGATTCTCTTTAAGCTCATCCATATTTTCTTTCAGTGCTTCCTTATCGAAATTGTGCCATTCAAATTTTTGATCTTTTAGATCTTCACGCAGTTTATCCATGTCTTCTTTAAATTTTTCTTTATCCCATTTCATATCATCAAAATTAAAAGCAAACACCTTTGGGCTGAAACTCAAATCCGAGATTCTGTTATGAACTAAATCTTCATAATCATCAATTTTATCTTTTGAAACCTTGTTCCCATTTCTGTATAATGAGGTAATTTCACCATCATTGAAGTGCGCATCGTACTTTATTTTATCTCCATTTTCTGTTTCATAAAATGTAAATATTTCTTCACCACTGCTTTTATGTGTGTTCGTTGTATCGTTTCCAGAGCTCATAAAGAAATGGGGTGATTTTGC
Organism: uncultured Ignavibacteriales bacterium; assembly: GCA_963822905.1. GTDB lineage: Bacteria > Bacteroidota > Ignavibacteria > Ignavibacteriales > Ignavibacteriaceae > CAWGJF01. Next base: position 305,797 of record CAWGJF010000001.1, on the reverse strand, counting down.
TGCGCCGAGAAAAAACAGTGTCGATGCAACCACAATAAAGAGTAGTAAGATTTTTAGTAGAAATTTATTTGTAGAAGAAATTCCCATATTTCGCTCCTTGTAATTTTTGGCTTTATCTATTCAGACGCTCCAAAAGTCAGGGAGTTTCGGGAAGTTTAAATTTATTTATAAAAGATATGTTTTGAGGATAAAAGGTTGGTTTCCGATATGAGAGTTTTCCTCCATTTTTACTTAAATCCGTATTTTTTAATTCGCTTGTAAAGAAGATAACCAACCGCACCAGTTTGAGCCATTCCTAAAATATATCTTAATGCGCTTAACTTCTGTTCACTTTCGTATTGTGTACGGAGAGGTTTTAACAAATCACCGGAAACATCTTCAGAAGAGAGACTAAAATAGGCTGGTTGATTAAAAAATGATTTTGTTGCCAACCAGATTGAAGTTGAATCAACATTAAAGTCAGAAAGAGAATTGCTAAATAAATATTCAGTTTGAAATGATTTGAATTCATTTTTATATGGAATGTTAATTTCTAAATTCAATCCGCGGAATGTAGTAATTGAATCTTTGGCGGAATCATTCTTTGTGTCTTGTGAAAAACAAACTGAATTTAAAATTATTATTAAGAGAAAAATTATCGAGCGCATTTTGTTCGCCTGATAGGTTTAATTTATTTAACAAAGTTATACTTCTTTTTCAGTTAAAGTAAACCTGATATTTTTCTCTTCAAGCATAGAAACAATTTTATGATAACAGCCCGGTTCACTGCCGAGATATTCAGGAGGACAAATTCCTTTCCTGGAGAAATCGTCATTTAAAATTAATCTTGCTGCAGAAGTGCACGTATAACCGGTAGTTCTCGCCATAGAAGATGTGGAAGTTTTTTCATCATATACATCAAATAGATCGAACGTATACTCTTTTTTAACAGATTTATCTTTTGCTGCTATTTTAAGCCGAAGAACTGTAAATTCTTTTTCATTTTCTCCGGTTTTCCAATGTTTAAAAAGCAATTGTGAAGACAAATCGACGGGACGAATTTTATTTGAGCCGATTTTAATTTCTTCGGAAGAAAATAGTCCTGTTGTTCTGAAAATTTTCATCAACTCCGCGTGACCCGGATATCGCAAAGTTTTTTCAATCATATTTGGGATTTCAACAGTGATAAGTAATGTACGCAGTCCATCGGTATTGAATGCTTCTAAGGTTCCGGCTTTACCAAACTCAATATTTTCGATTTCAGAAAGAGCTTCTTTCAAAACAATTTTTCCGTCAACTTTAATTCTTGCCGGTCTTACATATTCTTCAATAACATCAACCGGTGAAAAAGGAGCTTTGTAATTAAATGGATATTCTTTTTTAAAGGGCAAACCACCGACATAACATTCATAACGATCAATTTTTACTCTTTGATTTAAATAACCAAGAACAATATTACTGAGCCCCGGTGAAACACCACAATCAACAACTACAGTCAGATTGCTCATCTTTGCTAATTCATCAAGTTCAAAAGGATTGTGATTAAAAAAAGAAATATCAACAGCATTCTTTCCTGAATAAATAATAGAGCGTAAAGTTTCAAATCCCATAAACCCGGGAACTGCACTGATAACCAAGTCTGCATCTTTGACAACATTTTTTATTTCTGATTCTGAAGTAAGATCAGCGACAATTGTTTTTACATAGAATTTCTTTTTAACCTTGTCCAAGTTTTCAATGCTTAAATCAACAGCAGTTACATCAAATTCTTCTGATAAGTCTCCAATAATTGCAGAGCCAACCATCCCGGCACCAAGTACTGTTATTTTTTTCAACTACTCACCTGCTTTTAAGTTCTCCACCAGTTATTCATATTTGCTACAACAAGGAAAATTATTTCTATCAAAATTAGAATCAGGAATGAATTAAAAAATATTCTTAGTATCTTTTCCTTTAGTTTCAGCATCAAAGTAATTCCAACAACAAGTGAAATAAAAAAAGTTATCATCGTTTTGGACATTGATGAAAGTGCTGAGTCAACCGTTCTATTCTCTGGACCGAAGAATACCGGAGTTAATAATATCATTATCAACATCGGTATTGATATTGAAAATATTATAATAAAAAGTGTTTTTAGAATTTTAATATTTTTAATTACAGTCATAAGATTTTTATTTTATTCGCCTGTCCAGTCTTTAATTATTTGCTTATCTTTTTCAGAAAGTTTTGCTTCAGGATGAAGAAGCACATATTTGCTCAACGGCATTTCACCTTCATCAATCATTTCACGAATATCTTCTTTCTTTTTCGAAATTTTCCTGACCTCAAGATTTTGCCAATTTGAAAAATTAAGATGCTTTCTGCCTTCATGCACATCATCAGCAACCAGCCAGCTTACTGGAGCAACATAAGAATACCATGGCCATATAGTTTCGTTTGAGTGACAGTCATAACAGGATTTTTTAAAAACTGCTTTTAATTCTGTTGATTCCATTATTTCACCTTCAGCCGGAGGATTTGATCTGTCAACCGGAATAAATTGAATTGCAATGATAATTCCTGCAACACCCAGAAGAACTTTCTTAAACATTCAGAATCCCTTTAATTTTTTATTAGAATAATTTTTTCAATAAAGTTAAGTTACGAATATATTTTCTTATTAAAATTGCAATGACAATATCAATTTCAAGAGGAAATCATGTTTATTTACAACTACAAATCAAAGAATTTCATACTATTCTTTGCGTGTTTTATATTTCTTCAGGTTGGTTCCTCAGCCCAGAACAAACGGTTAACATTCGCTCAAGCATATCAATTTCGTGAACCAAGAATATTAAACCGTCCTCCTTCACTACGCGGATGGATTGATGATCAAAATTATCTTGAAAAAAGAATAGTTGATGGAAAGGTTTTTTTGCTAAAAATTAATGCGGGAAGTTGCGAAGAAATAGTTTTAGTTGATTACTCTGACATTGACATCAATCTTCCGGATGGATTTAAATCTGCTTCAGCAGACGAAGTTACCTCAGATTATAACGGGTTTTTATTCAATAAGGACAATGATTTATATTACTACAATCAAAGTAAAAACGAATTTAGAAGATTAACAGAGAATGATGCTGAAGAAGACAACCCAACTTTTTCTCCTGATGGCAATAAAGTTGCTTTCACAAGAGATCACAATTTATTTGTTACAGATTTGAATACGGGAAATGAAACACAATTAACCTTTGACGGTTCTGATTCTGTTTACAATGGCTGGTCTTCATGGGTTTATATGGAAGAAATTCTTGGAAGAAGTACTGCACATCTCGCGTACTTGTGGTCTCCAAACAGCGAAATGATCACATTCCTTCATACAAATGATTCACCTGTCCCTTTGTTCCCGATTTTTAATTCCGAAGGAGCTCATGGTTCACTTGAATGGTGGCGCTATCCGCAGCCGGGCGATCCAAATCCTGAGGTAAAGCTTGGCATTGTAAATTTATCTAATAAGAAAATTACCTGGATTGGAAAAGATAGTAACATTGATCAATACACTGCGTGGCCGTCCTGGACAAAAGACAGTAAAGAGCTTTTTTACCAGGTTTTAAACCGTGAGCAGGATTCTTTGGCAATACTTTCAGCAAATCCATTTACCGGGAAAAATCATTTGGTTTATTCCGAAATCCAACCAACCTGGGTTGAGTTTTTTGAAGACGTTTATTTGTTTGAAGATGGCAGTGGGTTTTTACTCCGATCAGATAAAGACGGCTGGAGACATTTATATTATTATTATATGAGCGGGAAGTTGATTAAAAAACTAACTGAAGGTGATTGGGATGTTAATAAAATTGTTCAGGTTGATGAAAAGAACAAACAGATTTTCTTTGAAAGTTCAAAAGATGAACAATTGGGTAATCATCTTTATAAAATTAATCTTGATGGAACAGGATTAACTAAACTCACTAATTCTGAAGGGACTCACAGCACTACAGTTTCCTCAAATGGTTCTTATTTTTATGATACTTATAGCAACCTTACAACTCCTCCCAAAATTAAATTGTTCGATTCAATTGGAATCCCTGTTAAAATGATTGCTGATAGAAAATCAGAAATATTTGATGATTACAATCTTGGCAAGTCAGAAATTTTCTATATTAAAACTTCAGATGGAGTTGAGCTACCAGCAACCTGGATTCTTCCACCTGATTTTGACTCGAATAAAAAATATCCAGTTGTTTTTTCAGTTTACGGAGGACCCGGAAGAAATGATGTTGAAAATAAATTTTCTGCATATCTTGAAAGATTTTATTTCGCTGATAATAATATAATTTACTTCGCTGTTGATCATCGCGGCTCCGGTCATTTTGGTAAAAAAGGAGAATCATTGATGTACAGGAATCTCGGCAAATGGGAAATGAATGATTACATAGAAGCTGTTAAATGGTTGAAGCAAAAGTCATTTGTTGACTCAACAAAGATTGGAATAACCGGCGGAAGCTATGGCGGCTATGTTGCTGCATTAGCTTTAACCTATGCTTCGAGTTACTTTAATTATGGAATTGCAGAATATTCAGTTACTGACTGGAAACTTTATGATGATGTTTACACTGAAAGATATATGGACACTCCTGAAGAAAATCCTGAAGGTTATGATTTCGGTTCAATACTGAGTCACATTAATAATTATAAAGGAAAACTTCTGCTGATTCACGGAACGATGGATGAAAATGTTCATATGCAGAATACACTTCAGGTAGTTGATGCATTAACAAATACAGACAAAGATTTTGAGCTTATGCTTTATCCGGGAGCAAGACACGGAGTTGGCTTTCCCAAATGGAACCATGTAAATCACCTCAAAATGAATTTCTGGTTTAAGAACTTTTTCGGAAATGAGTTTAAGGAGGAATCGGAAAAATAATATTCGATAGAGTCATCCTGAACTTGATTCAGGATCTTTAGTAATACTATTGTTAGTTAATATATTTATTTCCTGTATTGCCTTATAAACTCTTCAACTTCAGGTAAGCCGCCCTGGTAAATAAGATAACCATTACTCGGTTCGCGCTCTGTAATTTCTCCGGCAATTGGTGTGAGCATAATTTCTTTAACTTTTTCCAAATCATTTGTTTGACCAAGTGCCCAGCCGAGTTTTACATAGGCAACTTCGGGAAGCATATTTGCTGCGGGAATAACTCCAAGCTCCATCATATCTCTCCCGGTATCGTAAACATACATTTGAACATATCCCCACAAAGTCTGCACAGTCATATAAACGGCAACACCGGCTTCTTTAGCTCTCTTCAAAGCAGGGTACATCGGTTTGTTAACGTGACCCAAACCCGTTCCGGCAATTACAATTCCCTTGTAGCCATTATCAATTAGTGAATCAATTATGTCCGGCTGCATATTCGGATAATAATAAACTATCGTAACCTTCTCTTCAAACACAGGATTTATAATCACGTCCTTGTCTTTTCTTCTGTGTTTGTAATCGCTCCTGATCGGTGTGATTTTTTCCCTGCTCACAGTTGCAATTGGAATATCACCTATTGTTCTGAAAGTTGAACGGTAACTTGAGTGCATTTTCCTAACGCGTGTTCCGCGATGCAGAAGCCCGTACATATCCGAAGTCGGGCCGAACATACAAACCATGACTTCAGCAATGTTACTCTCTGCTGCTGTTTTAACCGAGTGAATTAAATTTGATGCTGCATCAGATGAAGGCCTGTCACTTGATCTTTGTGAACCAACCATTACAATCGGGACCGGAGTATTCTGAACCATAAAAGATAGCGCTGCAGCAGTATGATGCATAATATCTGTTCCATGCCCGATGACAATTCCTTGCACTCCTTTTTCAATTTCTTTACCGATTGCTTCAGCAATACCCATCCAATGTTTTGGTCCGATATTCTCACTGAACTCACCGTAAAGTTTTTCAGTTTCAAGATTGCAGTAATCAGCAAGCTCCGGCACAGAACCATAAAGTTCACCAGGTGAAAACGCAGGAATAACCGCCCCGGTTCTGTAATCGAGTCGGCTTGCAATTGTTCCGCCGGTCCCGAGCAGTTTCACTCTTGGTTTTTTAGGATCATAAGGAAATTCTTTTTCCGGAATTTTATAATGCGCTTCTTTCCTTCCGAAAATTTTTACATCCTTAATTTTTTTCGCAGCAATCCCGATGTTGTAACCAACTGGTATTTTAAGTACGATATGATATTCATCAGCAGTTTCAGAACGGGGCAGAATTAATCCTTTATACGTTCCGTCTTCTGTACTGATTTCAACATCACTCCAAACCAGCGCATTAAACTTCTTTAGTGTTTTAAGAGCTTCGCCTCTATAACCTTTGTAATCTTCTTTATCAGGCATGCTTCAATTCCTTCTGAATGAATCCTGTTTTTTCTGCTGCAAACTTTGCACTAACTTTCCCACGAAGCTTGTTCATCAGTAATCCCATCAAAATTGTTTTGTTGTTGTCAGAATTTTTGATTTTCAACTCTTTAATTTTTTGATTTGCAGATTCCAGTTCACCTTTGAATTCCTTTTCACTTATCGGTTCGGGAATTATTTCATCTACAAACATTCCAAGTTCAAGCGAGTTTCTCATTGCAGTTAAAATAAAATCTGTTGGAATTTTCTTTTCAGAATAAGCTTTGAAAATTGAGTTCATCATTTCAATAGTTAGTTGATCACTGTCGTATCCCTCTTTTCTTAATCTCTTTGGGAATTGAATCAACGCAACCGATGCAGTAACCGGATTTATTTTAAAATCATTAACCGCTTTCTTGAATAGCTCTGAAAATTTTGATATCGAAAGCTCATCAATTGTATCAGCAGGAATATTTAAAGTTTTATACCAATCTATTCTTTTCCAGAATTGTTCCGGTAACTGACTTCTTATTTTTTGTATCCTGTCTTCTGCCAAACTTTTTGGAGGAAGATCGGTATCCGGGTACATCCTATCTGCACCAGGAAGAATTCTTTCAAAACCGTTTGTTCCATCACTCAAAGCCTGTCTTGTTTCAGAGGGAATTCCAATCGCTGCTTCTTTAGCACGGATGATAATTTCATTAGAAGCCATCTTAATATCTTCTTCGCTTCCCCAGACGATTACAAGCGTGTCCTCGTCAGTAGCATTAACAAATTTTTTAACTTTTTTCCAGTCAGCGGAGGTTATGGTATCAGTCTTACTGTCGGAATGAATTAAATTCGGGATTGTAGTAAGACAGGCAATTACTCTTACTCTATCAGAAATTTCTTTTGAAAAATAAGTGTCAGTCTGTGTTCCCCAGTGAAGCAAATCGACAAAACCTTTTAAAACAACACAACTAATTTTAAGCTTATTATCAACTGCATATTTGATCGGGAGATAATGTGGTTTCTTAATTACTGAAGTTATGTCGTGACTTTCGGCTTTGAAAGTTTCTGAATTGATTCCCCTTTTGTTAAGCTCTTCTCTCAATTTCAAAAGATTCCACTGGCGCATCGCTTCATTGTAAGTTAACAATGGTATCATCGACAACTGAGGAACGCCTTTGATCTCAATTCTCGTTCCACCTTCAACGCTAACGTTTACATCCTGTCTTGCCGCGCCAATTCCTCTTCTTACTTTGTGTGTGCTTCTCACAAGCTTTGCACAAACCCAACCGACTTCTTCAGCTTCTTGTGGCGTGCGCATATCCGGTCCGGTTACAGTTTCAATCAAAGGCATTCCGAGACGATCAGTTGAATAAATCCGGTTATGACCAACATCAGAAACTTCGCGGCAGGAATCTTCTTCAATAGACATCTGAACAATTTTTACTTTACGGTCTTTGAATGGTATTTCTCCGTCCAGTGCATAAATTGCAGTTCGCTGAAAACCCGTTGGAATACTTCCATCAAGATATTGCTTACGAGCAATGTGAAGTTCATCAATAATGCTGCATCCATAAAGCATCCCAATTTCAAGAGCGATATCAAGTGCGTCGTCATTAATTAAAAATGGCGGTGTGTCATCCATTTCATAAGTGCAGACTGTGTTCCTGTTGATGCGGTAAATTATTTCTTTCTTTGTTTTGAATTCCATCAAAGCTGTGCCGTCATACTCGCCAAGTTCTGAAAGTGTCGGACGCATATGTCTTAAGATTTCAGCGTTGTATTCTTCGCTGTATCTTCCGGCAGGACACCTGCAGAATAATTTTTTATCTGTTAAAAGCTGTTGATGAATTTCCAGACCTGATTTGAATCCTACTGTTTTGTAGTCTTCGGCAGTCATTTCTTCGAAGGGTTTGAAGATGAAGTTTTTCATTCTGGATTGTAAATTTTTAATGCCTCAAACTTATGAATATTAGTTGAAATATTTACCAGTTTTCTGACTGTTGTCATCCTGAACTTGTTTCAGGATCTCAGAATTATATAAAGATTCAGAATGACTCTACAACCAGTTCTTTAAAATAGAAAGATTCCCGAGGGAGGACAGCAATAAGAGGACAGGAGCCGGGAATCTTTTAGCGATACAAATTATAAGGGTGGTTAATAAGATATATCGCTTATTTCAATAATTTCAGCTTCAGGATCGTGTTTGGATAAAAATTCAATAAACTCAGGGTTAACATATTTCTGATGTGAGCCTTCATATTCTCTTAACCATTTTTCAACCTGTTCATGAGAGAGAGAACTTTTTAAATAATTCAGTTTTTCTTTATCATCAAAAATGCGGTAGTAAAATAATTTCTTATCAGCCATTATTATTTAGCTCCTCTGTTTTAAACTAAAATCTTTTCTGCGTGAAGAATGTCAGTGAATAAACCATCTTTGATTGATTCGGAATTCTTTCGCGCGTTTGCAAGCGAAGTTAACACATACCTGTTTGCAACAAAAACTTTCTTAGAATCTATTTCAGCCTGGTCGAGCAATAAATACCCGATAAATAAATATCCGTAAAGTTCAACAAGATCTTTTGCTGCAACTTCCTGGAAAGCAGGGTCCTTCTTTTCAACAACGTATTCCAGGCAATCTTTAAAGATTTCTCTTATTTCTTTAAGATGATTTACAAGCGGGGCAACTCCGCCTTTATAATTTTTCTTTTCGTGTTCATCAAAATGCTCAGCAAGAATATCATTCATCACTCCACCGATTGCAGCAACGATCTGTAACTGTGACGTTCCTTCATAAATATTCGTAATGCGTGCATCGCGGGCAAGCCTTTCAACTTTAAACTCTTTCATATAACCGGTTCCGCCATGAATCTGGATTGCATCATAAGTAATTTTGTTTGCAGATTCTGTAACGATATATTTTGAAAGCGGGGTCAGGAAGTTTGCTTCCTTTACTAATTTTTTAAGACGAAGGTTGAGTTCACTAAAAGTCTCCCCTGCGGCTTTCAGTGATTCGATCCTCTCCTCAACCTTCTCTTTAATATCAACCGACTGTGCAGCAGCATAAAGTAATGCACGGTTTGCTTCAAGCATTACGCGCATATCGATAAGCATGTTTGTAACAACCGGAATGTTGTAAATCGATCTGCCGAACTGCTCTCTTTCTTTTGCATATTTTAAAGCTTCGGTATAAGCAGCCTGTGAAATTCCGAGAGCTTGTGCCGAGACACCCATCCTTGCACGGAACATAAGATCAAAAACATATTTGATTAATCCGAATTTTCTTTGTCCAACCAGTTGTGCAGGAGTATCATTAAACTGAAGTTCGCAGGTTGGTGAGCCGTGAATGCCAAGCTTGTTTTCAATTCTTCTTACTTTTACCGTATCATCACCGTAACAGGCAAACATACTTAAGCCTCGTCCATCCTTTGAATTGGGTTCGGAGCGGGCAAGCACTAAAAGAATATTTCCGTTACCGTTAGTTATAAATCTTTTAACACCTTTTAAAAACCAGTTTCCTTTTTCATCCTGATATGCGGGAAGCTTCACAGCCTGCAGGTCAGAGCCAGCATCCGGCTCAGTTAAAGCCATAGCTCCTGTATATTCTCCTGTACAAAAGCCGGGTAGAAATTCCATTCGCTGTTCTTCATTACCGAATTTTTTAATCGTATCACCGATATCCTGCAGACCGAAAATGTTCATCAAAGAAGCATCGGCTCTTGATACCATTTCAATTGCCATAATGTAAGTTGTGAACGGAAAATTAAGTCCGCCGTATTTTCTCGGGAATATCATTCCGGTAAGATCAGCTTGTGCAAGCTGTTTTAAATTTTTCTTTGTGCCTTCGGCATAATGAACTTTGCCGTCTCTTATCTCTGCACCTTCTTCATCAACGGAAGCAGCACGTTCAGCAATACTGTTGCCTGCAATATCTCCGACAACTTCAAGCACCTTCCTGTAATTTTCCATCGCATCTTCATAATCAACAGGAGCGTAGTTAAACCATTTAGCTTGTTCGTAATTATCTTCAGCTATTCCAACAATCTCAGACATATCCAGGTTGTTAAAAATAAATTGCAGATCACTATTGTCTGTAAAAAAATTAGGCATCTTATTTCAGCTTGTGTTTAAATGCTTCTATAAAATCCGGGATAACCACCGTTGCATCACCAACAATTCCGTAGTGTGCAACATCAAAAATGGGGGCGTCCGGATCAGAGTTAATTGCAACAATCTTATTTGATTCCTGCATTCCTGCCCTATGCTGTATTGCCCCCGAAATTCCAACAGCTATATATAATTTTGGTCTGACTGTAACGCCTGTCTGCCCGACTTGTCTATCGGGTGTAACAAATCCTGCATCAACTGCTGCACGGCTGCCGGCAACTTCTGCTCCAATAGTTTTTGCCAGCTCTTCAACCAGCCTGAAGTTGTCTCTGTTTCCCAAACCATATCCGCCTGCAACAATTATCGGCGCAGCTTTAAGATTAACTTTATTTTCTTCTCTAAACTGTTCAATAATTTTTACAAGATCGTCTGTTCCATCCTGCTCGTATTCTAAGTAAACAATATTTTCTTTATTTGGTTTATCAACGTGCTGAAGTTCCATCACACCTTCTCTTACAGTAGCCATCTGCACAGGAACATCAGGAGTTATGATTGTTGCAATTATATTTCCACCGAAAGCCGGACGGATCTGCAAAAGAAGATTAGAATGTTCCTGACCTAAATATTTTACATCAGAAATCTGCAGATCAGTACAATCAGCAGTTAAACCGCTTCTTGTGTGAGAAGCAACTCTCGGTGCCAGGTCTCTCCCTACAACAGTTGCACCGAAGAGTACGATTCTCGGGGTTCTCTCCTTAATAAGCTTTTGTAAAATCCTTGCATAAGGAAGTGTGCGGTATTGTTTCAGCGAAGGATGATCGATAACTATTGCTTCATCTGCCCCATACAGAAACGTTAACTGTGCAATCTCACTAACATCATGACCGGGAAGTATTGCTTTTAAGCTTCCGCCCATTGAATCAGCAAGTTTTCTTCCCTTGCACAATAATTCAAAGCTCACATCAGCGGGTTTGCCGTCGCGGTGTTCAATAAAAACCCATACTTCATTTATGAAATTCAGCTTATCCAAAGATGTGATCCGTCATTAGTTCATCAATTAATTGCCCGATACCTGCCTTTGAAGATTCTATTGTTTTGTGTCCGCCGCCCGCAAGAACAACAGACTCAACTTTAAAAACTTTTGTTGGTGATCCTTTCAGTCCACAGCGTTCTGCATCCAACTGAAGATCATCCATTGTTAATGTATTAATAAGAAGCCCGCGCTCTTTATATTCGTGAACAAGCTTATCAATGTACAACAGAGAGTTCTCCTCTGTAAGCTTTTCAAGATCCATAAGTGAACGAGCATTCTTGTAAGCCATTACTCTCTTTGCACTGTAAGGACGCGGGATTGCAACATCTTTCATCACCGTTAAAAGGACGGGCATGGAACTCTCCACAATTTCATACCCGCCGTCAATTTTCTTTTTAATTTTTATCCTGTCGGAATTGAGATCAAGAATTTCCTCAACGTAAGTAACCTGTGGCACATTTAACTTTTCAGCAGTTTGCGGGCCGACCTGCGCCGTATCACCGTCAATTGCCTGCCGCCCCGCAAAGATTAAATGAAAGTTGCCTATTTTCTGAATTGCCTCGCTCAACACATACGAAGTGGCAAGGGTGTCCGCACCGGCAAACTTCCGGTCACTGATCAGATATGTATCGTCTGCGCCCATATAGAGACATTCGCGCAGTACGTCAGATGCACGTGGTGGACCCATAGTAACGGCAGTGACCCTTCCGCCATATTGATCCTTGATTGTGAGGGCTAACTCTAAGGCTAATTTATCTTCGTGATTAAAAATTGCAGGCAGCTTGGAACGGTTAACAGTACCGTCATCCTTCATTACTTTCCCGGAAATGTTTGCTGTATCCGGAACCTGTTTTACCAGTACGATTGAATTAAACATTAATGCCTGCTTAGTGAAATTTTCCACAACAGGACAAATAATATTCCATAACAATTAATTACAATTATCAGCTAAATTGCTTGTTTTTTAATGGATTAGGGCACTTTCTTTTCAATTAAAGGAAAGAGAATAAAGGTGTTTTCTTGGATGTGGGAAAGGGGAATTACTCAGCTAATAATTTATAACCCAAGATTATTATATTGATATACTTTATCATTCTTCAATAAAATAATCTGAATCAATTTTCTTTAATTCATATTTTGAAATGGTAGTTACCCCCACATTAAAATCTATCATATAATCTGCTAACTGATCTCCATCTATTAGAATTATCTTTGAATCAATTTTCGAAGTGAAATCTAGTGCGTCTTTCGAAAAATTGGACGTAGTAATAAAAATTCCCTTTTTTGCTCTCTGACCCTGAAGTGCTCCAGCAAACTTTTGAATTTCTGGTCGACCGATCGTTGCTTCCCACCTTTTTGCTTGAACATAAATTATATCAAGACCTAATCTATCTTCTTTAATAATTCCATCAATTCCTTCATCACCACTTCTTCCAATTGCTTTGCCAGCATCCCTAAGTGTACCACCATAACCCATTTTAACTAATACTTCAATAACTATTTTTTCAAATAAACTTGGTTCAGATTTTTTAAGATGATCAATTATCTCACTTGCTAACTCAGTTCTTAGATTTTCATACGCAGATTCAAAGGCTTCTTCGGGTGTTTTCTCCTGAAATTCTAATGTTTCTGATTCTTCATCTTGCTTTCTTTTTCTTTTCCTGAACTCTTTAAACTCATCAAATTTTGTGAGCAATTTACTACTTATTTCTTTGGGGTTTGAAGCAATAACTTTCTTCCCACGATCAGTAATAATGAAGGTTCCTCTTTTGGGAGAATCCAATAAGCCTGCTTTTTTCATATATGTTCTAGCCCAACCAACCCTATTTACAAAAACTTCCTGTTGTCCGCTAGGAAGTAATTCTTTTCTTTCATTCGCAGACAAATTAAATTGATCAGCGAGCATTTTAATAGCTTCATGAATAGAGTGTTCCTTTTCGTCAGATGCAAATCTCAACAGAGGTAACATTATAGTTTGATAATCAGGAATAGCCATTTTGATATCTCCAATTGAAATTAAAGTCTTTTAATAAACATAATCACTCATAGGTTTTACTTCAACTAAACAGTCAATTCTCATTTCAGAAATCTGCAATACGCCTCCAAAATCTAAAAGTCCATTTTCCAATTCTGGAAGTACCTCCCGGAAGTTTTTGAGTCCTATTTCCAATTATGGAAATGCCTCCCAGAAGGTTCAAAGCCCATCTTCCAATTTTGGAAATGCCGCCCGAAAAGTTCTGAGCCCACCTTCCAACTTTGGAAATACGACCCGGAAAGTTCTGAGTCCATCTTCCACTTTCGGAAATGACACATGGAAGAATTTGGACTGTTTTTACTGTTATTTTAAAAAATTTCCCTGGCTGTCACGGACCATTCCGTGACAGCAGGAAGTCAAAATCCCCCTTTTTACGCTAAAATCAGTTTTTTGCCGATGTAAAATTCCATTTTTTAAATCCAAATTCCCCTCCTCACTTGTGAGGAGGGGGCAGGGGGTGGTGAAAAACCAAAAACAAATTATTTCCGCTTTAATTTAAATGCAGCGGCATATACATTGAGTAATCCGTTAAAGCAATGGCTAAAGCTATTACAGCAGCACAACCAAGTAAAACAAGGATTGTACTTCTCGTATCGGCTTTTGTTACTTCCACAATCTGCATATCCTCAACAGGAATTCTAACGGTCGATTCAAACGGTGTTGTTTCTGTAATACGGATATTTTTATTCGTGGCTGAAAGCGTATCATTAACCAGCAGATATTGATACCTTCTGAATTTGTAAGTTGTATCTTTCGTGATGATCCTGATATCCTTCTTTTCATCAAACTTATAAGAGCGTGGGGCGAGCAGTTCGGAAGAATAACAACCGGTAAGATTCACAAAAGAAGAAACCACACAAGTATCTTTTTCATTTCAGCCTACCTAAGCTGATAATTAATTTATTATCCCGAATTCTATCTTATTATTCCGGAAACATTAAAAGAATATATATAAAAAGGCAAAGGCGGTCCTGACAAACCGCCTTCACCCGGGATTTTAGGGAGGGGAGAGAGCGAAACTATTTAAGAAGCATCATTTTTTTAACCTGAACCTGACTTCCGCTTTCAAGCCTGTAGAAGTACATTCCTGAACTGAGTCCGGCTGCATTAAAATTAATGTTGTATGTTCCTTTTGCTAAGATCCGAGTTAATAAGCGTTCTTACTTCTTCTCCAATCGTATTATAAACTTTTAATGTCACAAATTGATTGGAAGGAATTGTAAAGGAAATTACTGTTGAAGGATTAAACGGGTTCGGATAGTTTTGTTCAAGAGAATATTTATCAACAACATTTTGTTCGTCATTAACTCCTGTTGCATTGGGCCATTGGATATCCGTAAAATTTGTATTGTGTGTAAAGTCTGCAACAAAATCTCCGTTGGGAGAATTAAAAGTCAGTCTCCACGCATGATCAACAGGCGGGGCATCATAAACACCGTTGCCGTTATGATCAGCGTAAAAATCAATGTTATAGTCTTGGCTTAAATCAAAACCCGGAACATATACCGTGAAATTCGGAACAAGAACTTCCGGCAAAGTTATTCTTCCAACTTCTTCCTGGTTTTCAACTTTTACAACACGCAGTTCAAACAATTCACCAACATGTGGAGTCATTAAAAGAAAGTTTACAGTTAATAAATATTTCCACTGTATGTCTGTGAAGTTTGTATTGTGAGTAAAGTTAACCTCGGCATCTCCCCCGGTGTAGTTGAAGCCTACTTTCCACGCGTGATCGGTTGGCGGCACATCATAAATTCCGTTCCCGTTTACATCAGCATAAAACTCTATGCTGTAATCACCAGGATCGATAAGTCCTATTATCTGAACAGGAAAAGAGGCCGATGGGACCGAAGCAATCTTCACTCTTCCAATTTCTTTTTCTGTTGTACTATTCTCAAGTTTTATCTCAAGCATTTGTCCGATGTGCGGTGTCATTCCATCAAAATTAATAGTTAAGATGTTTTGCCATTTGATATCTGTAAAGTTTGCATTATGGGAAAAGTTTAGTGTATCATTTCCAAGAGCGTTATTAAGTTCCAATCTCCAGGCATGATCTGTGGGTGGTGCATCATATTTGCCATTTGAATTAAAATCAGCAAAAAAATCTACAAAGTAACTCCCGCCTATTTCTACTGCAGGAAGAGTTACACTGAAATTTGCAGATGAAATCAGTGTTGTTACTCTACCGGTTTCTTTAAGATTGCTTTTGTCTACGACCCTGAGATATAAATTCTGATTAAGATGCGGGGTCATATTCGTAAAATTTATTGTGACATTTTCATGCAGAACAGAGGCAAATTGAATATTTGAAAAAGCAACAATAATCAGAAACAGCAAGTTTATAAATCTTCTATTCATAACAGCTCCTTTTATTAAATTATTAATTATTTAAGGCTCCCAGGTCTATCCACTTTGCAATGCTGTCAATTGTTTCAGCCGGAAGTGGATTTCTATCCAAAGGCATTCTGGGTGATACTTCCCCTCTCAGAATTTTTATTATTAAACTATTTGCGCTATTAAACGGTTCTACTCTTTTGAAAGAAGGAAAAAGCACACTTTGAACATTTACAAGATTTGAATATGCTACACTTGATTGAAGAACAAGATTGCCCTGGTTTCCGACGGTTGAATGACATTGCGGATCAGTACATCTGATAAAAACTTTTGCCGCTATATCACTGAACTTTGCTTGCGGTGAATTGTTTAGCGGCTGAGAAGGTTCAGTGGGCTGATCCTTCGAACATGAAATAAGAATGACAACAATTACAGCCAGGATTAAAAACAAATAAATTTTTCCTATCTTCATTTTATTACTTCCCGTGTTATAACACATATATTATAAAAATTTTTTAAAGATTTAGTTTTTCAGTTTCTATTTTTGTTTTGGTCGAAACTCTCAACAAGCTGTATACAGGACAATAACTCATCATTGCAGTCAGAATTAGAACTATTCCAATAAAGCCCCACCAGTTTTTTGTAATAACCGCAAATACAATAAGGGCAAGACCAAGTATTACTCTGATAACTCTGTCCACACTTCCAACATTCTTTTTCATAATCTGTTTCCTTTCTCTTTCTATTTATTTAAAACTTAATTTTTTTGAATTTCTTCCATTACTTCTCAAATTTTGATAAAGGCGATCCTTGCGGACCGCCTCCATTGGGGCATAAGGAGAGATAGACTATTTAAGAAGCATCATTTTTTTAACCTGAACCTGACTTCCGCTTTCAAGCCTGTAGAAGTACATTCCTGAACTGAGTCCGGCTGCATTAAAATTAATGTTGTATGTTCCTTTTGCAAGACCTGAGTTAATAAGCGTTCTTACTTCTTCGCCAATTGCATTGTAAACTTTTAATGTTACAAGTTGGCTCGAAGTAATTGTAAATGAAATAACTGTTGAAGGATTGAACGGGTTTGGATAATTCTGCTTAAGTGCAAACTCATTTACAACGGCATTATTATTCTCAACAACCGTTGGTGAGTTTGTAATCAATTGTAATTGCAGCGCAGTCCTGTTTGACAAAGGATCAATTGTTGACCATACAACTACCTGCTGTCCGACACTTAGCTGATTTATATTTACAAAGTTAAAGTTGTTGTCGATGACCGAGGTCTGGTTTGTAATTGAATATAAACCTGATGGAAGCTGAATAGATGCACCGGTTAGACTTGTTACAAAACCATTCAGCTTTGAAAAACTAAGTCCGTCTTCAATTTTAATTCTAAGAGCAGTGAATGTGTTATCCGGGTTTTTAATCATCTTTACTACTACAAAAAGATCAACACTTAAATCTTCAAATGCAATCGGCTGACCGGCATGATTGAGATAAACGGTATTTTCATTTACAAAAATTGTTAACCTGTTCAACTCAATATTGTCTGAGTTTATAGCTGTTATTTTTCCGAACACTTCTATGTCTTCATTTCCTTCAAGTTTTATTCTTGTTGCATGGGCAGTTGTTTCACCCGTCCTGTTACCTTTAACTTCCATCAAGGTCACCTAAAGCAAGATCAGAATACTGTATCGGGTTATTCATATGATCAAATATATGTGTTGTACTGTCAACGCTGAATGTAATTCCATTAACAACAAAATTATCAGAATTCAATTCTGTAATGTTTCCTTTAATTTCTATTTCGTGCTGGACAAAGTCTTCAATCTTTATCCTGGTTGCATAATAAGTTTCGTCAGGATTTTTAAATCCTTTAACTTCTACAAACATTCCAGCAGAAAGATCATCAATTGTTATTGGCTGCCTGCTATGATCAAGAAAGACAGTGTTTGAATCAGTCGTGAAAGTAATTCCCCCGATCGTAATATTGCTGCCGTCTATGCTTTCAATCTGTGCAGTGAATTCAATTTCGTTTTCGTGTTCATCTTCTAATTTTATTCTTGATGCGAGGTAGGAGCTGTCAACCTGGAGAGATGCTTTTACTTCAACTTTGTCCCCGACATTAAGATCACCAAATGTTATTGGCTGATGATTGTCATCCAAAATTTCTGTTTGGTTATCTACAAAAAATTCCCACTGACCAAGAATAATACTGTTGGTTGTAATACTGTCAATTATCCCTGTTACTTCAACTTCTTCGCCATGTTCATTATCATCTTCTAAATTAACCCTGGTTGCAAGAATACTTCCACCAGTTTGCATTGTAGCTTTAACTTCAAGCAATGTTCCGACTTCAATTTGTTCAAAAGAGAAAGGATCCCCGTGCCTTCCCCTGTATTCGGTATTTTCATCAACATAAAAAGTATTATCATCAATCACGAAAAAGTCAGTACCGAGATCGGTCACGTAACCGGTAATTTCTATTTCATCTTCATTTTCAATTCCATCTTCAGCTCTTACTCTTGACGCAGTGTAAGTGCCGTCTCCACGGCTGTCTCCCCGTACCTCAACAAGATCATTTAGCTGGAAGAAAGAAAATGTCACATGATCACCATGTCTTCCCCTGAACTCAGTATTTTCATCAACATAAAATGTTGTGTTCTGGACGATTAGATAGTCTTCCCCTAATTCAGTTATATTGCCTGTTAATTCAATATCGTAGCTTGCAAATAAATTAATTGAAGAGAAAAGAATAAAGAAAAGAACCAGGAACCGCTTACTAAAATTGAAGTAAGTTTCGTTGTAAATTGAAGAGTGTGTTTTCATTGGGTTCTCCGTTTTTGATTATAATATGTTTTTTTAACAAAATTTTGTCGTCTGAATAAATAGTGTGTGTGATAACATACAAAGTGACAATTAATTTTATTTTTATTAAAAGTCGTCTGAGTAAATGCTAATATTGGATCAAAAAAAGGTTGGTGATAGAGAACAGTAGTTCTTAATTAAACTGAGAAGGTATGAATTATTTCCAGGTAATGGTTAGAAGCCCTTTATTATTATCAATAGACATTTCTTAAAAGAATGAAAATATTATTAAATCCCATTATAAAAGTAAAGTGACAGACTGGAAAAATAAGAGCGAGTCGGTGACCCGCTCTATATTAATTTATTTTATCAAAATCATCTTTTTCGTTTGAGTGAAAGTTCCGGCATTTATTTTATATAGATAAACTCCACTTGATAATTTATTTGCATCAAACTTTAATGTGTATACCCCCGCAGATTGTTTTTCATTCACTAAAGTAGTTACCTGTTCACCGAGAATATTATAAACAACCAATGATACTTTTGAATCTACCGGAATTTGATATTCAATACTTGTATAAGGATTAAAAGGATTAGGATAATTCTGGTACAACGCAAATTTATCCGGTACACCCAAAATAACTTCAACTTCTTTTGAGTGTATGAATGATCCATCATAATCTATTTGTTTGAGTCTATAACTATATTTTCCTTGTTGTAAATCTTTATCAGTATATGAATACTGTTTGCTTTCTGAAGTAGTTCCATATCCTTTAACAAAACCAATTTGTTTCCATTCACCTAAGTTTTCATCTCGATATAGTTTTGGAGAATTTGTTTTTCTCTGGACTTCGAACCCCTGATTATTTGTTTCACTTGCAGTTGACCAAATCAACTTAACATCATTATCATTTACAGAAGCACTGAAATTGTATAGCTCTACAGGAACGGCACCACCGTTAGTTGTTTTTAAAATTGCTCCTTCATAACCTGATATCCACCCGGTATTTTCATCAATAAATAATACTGCACAAGAAAGAGGATTATCTGGAAGTGTTTGCTCTTCCCACGAACTGCCGCCATTTGTTGTTTTTAATACAATATATTGCTCTGGGTTATCAATATTATACCCTACAGTCCATCCATAGTTTTCATTTACGAACGTAACTGAATATAAAACTTCGTTAGTAATAGGACTCTCTCTTTGCAGCAGCCAGTTAATTCCACCGTCAATGGTCTTGAAAATCCTGCCTGAGCCTCCAACCGTCCAGCCAATATTTTCATTTATAAATTTTACAGAAGTTAACCAGCTGCCTGTTTGGTTTCCTTGATATATCCAGTTTGAACCTCCATTCGTTGTATTCAAGATTACAGCATTATTTCCAACAACCCACCCGATATCAGAATTAATAAAATTAACTGAGCCTAACCCAATTGAATCACTTAGTTGAACTTGCCAGGAATTACCCCCATCAGTTGTTTTAATTATGTCACCCCCTACTGCCCAGCCTGTATCGGGATTAATAAATTCAACACCAAAGAACGATTTATCTGATATGACCGGTTGTCTAAACCAATCTTTACCGCCATTTCTACTTTTGTATATAAAGTTACCATAAACCTGAAAAGTATCGGGATTATTCTGACCTACTGCCCAGCCCGTTAGCGAATCAACAAAGCAGATGGAAAATATTGACCAAAAATCATCATAAGATTCAATTTCCCAACTTGTGCCTCCATTGGTTGTTCTGCTAATTATTCCCCTATTATTTCCAAGATCCGAACCAGCAACCCAGCCATAATTAGAATCAACAAAACATATTGATCCATACAGGCCATTAGGTGGAGATGAATTCTGCCAGAACCATTGTGCACAAGTATTTGAAATAAGCAGCAGGCTAATTAAAGCAGTATATACTATTTTCATTTTATCCCCAATAATTAACCTAATAATTATCAATTAAGTTAGAAGTTAATTTTTTATAATCAACAGTTAAATAACCGGATAAACATTTTACCACAAAAAAAGAGCCTTAATTTTAAGGCTCTTTAACAAAGATTCTATAATTAAAGTAGTAAAGATTACTTCAGGTACATCATTTTCTTCGTTTCAATATATTTGCCAACCGTCAACTTATAAAAATATACACCACTTATTAAATGCGATGCATCAAAATTCACTTCATAACTCCCTGCCTGTTTATTTTCATTTACCAACGTTGCAACTTCTTTACCAACTATGTTATAAACTTTAATTGTAACACGACTTACTTCAGGAATTGAATACTTTATAACTGTAGAAGGATTGAATGGATTCGGATAATTTTGCGACAGACTAAAATCTACTGGCTGAATTGTAAAGCTCTCATCAAGATTGATATACTTGTAAGTTCCGTCGTAGTCAATTTGTTTCAAACGATAACTATATTTTCCCGAATTCAGGTTTTCATCTGAAAAAGAATATGAATGAGGATTAGTGCTTGTACCATTACCCTGGACAAAACCTGTCTTGTTCCAATTATTCTCATCCCGGGTTTTCTCAATTTCAAATCCAAGGTTATTAATTTCGGTTACTGTCTGCCAATTTAACGTAACTGAATTTCCATCAAGTGATCCTGTGAAAGAAATTAATTCAACCGGGGTTGCTTCATAACCAAGCATTCCATCTGGATTTATATTCTGCGCATAAATTCCGCCGCCATCATTTCTTGTATCTTCCCACGCAATCTTTGCAACTTTATCAGTCGAGATTGTTGTAACCGAATGCAATTTTTGGTTGGTAGGATCGGACATATCAACAATGTTTGGACTCCAGGAAAAGTTTCCATCGGTGTTTACCATAAATGCATTTATTCCCTGGTTAAGTCCGGAAGCATTACCCTGGAGATAAATAACATAAGCAGATGTGTCAGTTGATTGTGCGTAAGGACCGAATATAGTATTTGAAGTCATTGTTGTAAAAGCTATCCCGGTTGCTGCCCATTGTCTTGTTCCCGCACCATCAAATTTCTGTCCGTAAACTGCAAATTGATCCTGCAAAGAAGTTTCTTCAATCCAGAAGCAAAACAATTCATCTGTGTTTGGCAGATAAGCCATTGTGGGATATAAATGATGCATTGTACCTGTAGTGGAAACTTCCGAACCATTTACAGGAAACGATACCGTACCACTGGAGGAAATATGCTGTACAAACGAACTAAAAAAATTATTCATATCCCTGTCGTCATACCAGCTTATTAAAGCACCATTATTGTTATCACTTATTACTAAAGGATGTTCATAAAATGGAATTCCTGTGTTTTGAATAGTCACCCCACCGCTTCCCCAAACCGGGTTTCCGTCAGTATCAAATTTTTGAGCATAAATTTTATAAGGTGCTGTAAAACCACCTGTATAACCTGAGTGCTCAAGAATTACACTTCCGTTATCTGATGGAACAACTGCGGCATAAGTATAATTTTCGGTTATTCCGCTTGAATAAATTATAGGATCTGTTCCCCACATTTTTTGTCCTGCCAATGAAATTTTTTGTAAAGCGATAACTCCGGGTGTAGTTGAAACGATCCACGCAAACACATAGTTACCATCTGAAGTCTGTGTTGCGACAGGATTAGGCTGGAAATCACCAACTCCTGATAACCTGATTCCATTTGAACCCCAAACAAAAGTTCCGGTTGAATCTATAAGATAAGCAAAAGCGTGCAAGCTGTCGTTATCCCTCGTGTCAGTAAAGGTTACAATTGCGTTGTTGTGATTGTCTGAAGCAATAGCCCAATCAACCAAAGATGAATTTTGAGGATTGTTGCTTATAAGAAGACCATTTGTCGTCCAAAGCATATTTCCCATTGCATCGAGTCTTTGTAAATAAACAGCATAACTTCCGTTCCTGTTATCAAACCAGGATATGTAACATCCACCATCAGAAGTTGAAGCAATTTTTGGTAAAGCCTGATCACCTGTAACGTCACAAACCTGTAAATTAACAGATGGGTCTGAAGACCATTGTGCTGTGGCTATTCCCACGAATGAAATTACAATTGAAAAAACAATAAAAATTTTTTTCACTTTTCTTTCCTCAATAATATTTAATAAATCAATTTAACTTTTTCTGCATTTAAATAAAGCAAAGGGAACGGTTAATTTTAATTCACCTTCCTTCTCAGAGATTCTATTCAACCGCGTTTCAACTTCACTAAAAATTTCTGTTTGTTTCTTTTGATGAAGAATTTGCAGCCAGGATTCTAAAAATGCAAGCTTAATAAGAAAATGATTCAGCATTGTCGTTCCATCTGCAAAACGCAGATAAAATTTGTCCAAGCTTACTTTATTAATTTTAAATCCTGATTTTACAACCAGAGTTTTTATTCCCTCAACAGGTTTTCTTTTTCCATAAATATGCTGATTAAGCTTATCTATTTCCCTGATCATTTCATTTTCTTTCAAAACATTTCTATACTCATTATAAAACTCAATCATTGTTTCCTCAAGATTGACGGTAAAAACAAACTCGGCATTCTTTTTTGCAACCCTTGAAATTTCACTCAGACTTTTTTCAAAATCCTGAACGTTATTAATCCCATTATTTGAAACAATTAGATCAAATATTTCATCATCAAATGGAATATCTTCAGCAACAGCATCAATCATTTTAACATTCTTTAGACCGATTGTTTTAATTTTTTGTTCTGCTCTGTTTCTTGCAGCTTTCCACGGATCGATTCCGTAAACTTTACACGTGTCACCAAGCCTCATTGCGAGCTCTATTACCGGGAAACCAAGACCGCTCCCGATATCGAGGACTTTAATATTCTTTTTTAAGGGAATTGCCTCAAGCAGTTTTAATCCGAACGGAGCCGACCAGAGAGGAAGTTCATCAATTATGGAAACCAGGCCGGGATTATTTGAATCGTAGTTAGTGGTTAGATAAGCCATATTTTAATTAATTTAATTATTGAGATACGACTAATAAATGCTAATTAATGAAGGGAGTCAAACGCGTTGACTTATTTATTTTTCTGAATAGGTTTTATCCTCAGAAGCAATCATAAAAAAAAGGGAAAGCCTGTTAAACAAACTTTCCCTTTCAGGAGGTTCTTCTTAAATCAAAGTAGAAGAACGCTATTTAACTAATACCATTTTCTTAACATCATTGTACCTGCCGGATTCAATCTTATAAAAATAAATTCCGCTGGGTACATCCTGAGCATTAAAATTTACTTTATAAATGCCTGCTTCCTTATGCTCATCAACCAATTTAATTATTTCTTCACCCAAAGAATTAAATACTATCAGTTTTACATTCCCTGCTTCAGGAATTGAAAATTTTATTGTTGTAGATGGATTAAAAGGATTGGGGTAATTCTGTTCAAGAGAAAATTCTGAAGGTCCGGAAATATTGACACTAACTATTTCTGAATACTCAAAGCTCCCATCATAATCTATTTGTTTTATTCGGTATTTATAATTCCCGGTTGAAATATTTTCATCAACATAAGTATAATTGTGCTCTTCGGTTGTTGTTCCGTGTCCTTCAACGAAACCAACATTTTCCCATTCCTGTGATTTTTCAATTTCTGAATATCCTAATCTTTCAACCTGGAATCCGTTGTTGTTTGTTTCTGTTGCCGTTTGCCAAGAAAGCGTAACATTGTTTTCATTAACTGAAGCTGTGAATGAATTGAGGTCAACAGGAACAAATTGCGGCAATAATCTTCTCCATACACCATTGTAGTCTGTTCCGGCAAACACAAAAGAATCAGTTACGGCAATAAATTCTGTGACAGCATTTTGACCTAAACCTTCACTATATGGTGTGAAGTTAACACCGTTATCAAATGAGGCATATATATAAGGTAAGTCCGGATAGTCCGCGGCAACTACCATCCCGTTTCCGATATTTTCAATAGCTATAACTGATTCGCCCGGTAGAAATCCATTACAAAAATCCCAGCCCGAGGCATAATTTAATGAGTATAGTGCCTGGTTAAAAAATGTGCCTACATAAACAAAATTATCACGGGCGGATAACCCGGTTAATGTTGATCCTAACTGTAAATTAGGAGACCAGTTAATTCCACTATCTGCCGACCTGTAGATGCCTGAACTTTGTACAATAGCGTATACAAAATTGCTTCCTCCTGCAACAACTCCGGGAATATCAGTATTCGGAATGTTAGTAGCATTCCAGCTGCTGCCTTCGTCTGATGAATAAAATAGGCCCTCATCTGTGCCGGCGATAATATTGTTACCGCTTGTTGCCAAACCGTAAACGAAAGTAAGATCAGACGGAAGCCCGGTTGCCTTTGATCCCCAGGTTACACCATTATCTGTTGATTTATAAACAGTTGAATGGAACTTATAAAATGTACTGGCATATAATGCTCCATTTAATTTGGTTATCCCGCGTATCTGACCATAGTTAATAGTATCATTTGTCCCTGTTAGTTTGTTCCAGCTTAATCCATTGTTTTGCGTTCTATAAATTCCATCGCGGGTACCGGCAAACAAAGTTGTACCTGTTGAGTAAAAGGTTAATAAAGATGCGCCCGGGAAAAAGCCAGACATAGATTTATTCCAGGATAAAGCTGCATCAACTGATCTGTATAAACCGGAATAGTGAGAGCCTGCTATAAGCGTTAAAGAGCTTGTTGTTGTAAGTGCTCTTACGTCCTTTGGTCCCATCCCATTATTAGATGGTGTCCAGGTTAAACCATCATCCGTTGATTTGTATACTCCATCGTATGAAGTAGCTATAAAAAGTGTTAAACCAACTTTTGTAATAGAAAAAATGTTAACTACGCCAAAATCAAAAGCAATAGGTATAGTTGAAAATGATACGCCCTGGTTTGTTGAACGATAAACTTCATTGAAACCACCGCCAATTACAAGGTTACCGGAACTAAAAAAAGATCGGACTGATTTGGTAGTGAGACTTGAAACTTCATTCCAGGTTTCCCCATCATCCGTTGAAACATATGTAGCCACATATTGAGAAGCAAATATTCTATTCCCGCTGACTCCCATTGCATCTATATAACCCACCGGGTAAGAAAGTAATATCCAGCTATTTCCGTGATCGGATGATCTTAGCACTCCCAAACTCTGGGTACCGGCGAACACATAATTATCTGTCACAATCATTGCATCAACCACAACATTACCATAGTTAGAAGGAGGAAGCCAGGTTTGCCCATTATCAGAAGAACGATAAACCCCTTGTCCAAAAGTTCCCGCAAAAATGTATTCGGAATCGGCACAAATTTCTGATATCTCCAAATTTTCCATTCCAGAATTTAATGCCATCCAATTCACCCCATCATCATTGGACACATACATTCCGTTAGTTCCGGTTCCGGCATACACTGTTGTACCAATACTGAAAAGTGAACTTATTTCCGCACCCTCGGGTCCGTTGGTTTGTGTCCATTGAGAAAAAATCATCGGGGCTAATAACAATACAATTAATATTAAAATGTTTTTCATTTTGCTATCCTTATTTTTAATGATTTTATTTCAGTAAAATCATTTTCTTTATTTCGTTAAAATTATTCGAACTCAGGCGGTAGTAATAAATTCCACTGCTTAAGTTCATAGCATTGAAATTAACCACATAATTTCCTGCTTCCTTAAAGCCATTTACTAATGAAGTAATCTCTTCACCCAGTGTATTAAATATTTTAAGATTAACTATTCCTGCTTTAGGAATTGAAAATTTTATTGTTGTAGATGGATTAAAAGGATTGGGGTAATTCTGTTCTAAAGAATATTCAACCGGATGAGAGATTTCAACATTGACTATTTTTGAGTATTCAAAACTTCCATCAAAGTCTATATGTTTTAATCTATATTGATACAAGCCAATGGAAATATTCTTATCCACAAAGTAATAATTATGTTCTTCTGTTGCTGTGCCGTGTCCTTCTACAAAACCAATATTTTCCCATTCCTGTGATTTTCCAATTTCTGAATCTTGTAATCTTTGAATCTGGAATCCGTTGTTGTTTGTTTCTGTTGCTGTTTGCCATTGAAGTTCAACATCATTTCCTGAAACATTTGCAGTAAACGATGTTAACTCAACCGGAACTGCTCCGTAAGGATTTTCATAAATATGAAGTCCGGCTTCACGCGTGGCTACATAAAAATAATTAGGATCAGCATCAACATTAATAACGAAATCCGCAGTAACCTGTGTAGAAATCCTTGATGGTTGTGAGGGATTTGAAACATCAACAACAGTTAAATATGGGTTAGTAAAATCTCCGACAAGCAGAATATCACCAAAAATAAAATTGAACCACGCATGGGGGGGCGGGCTACCAAAAGTTGCAATCCCAACAATTACCGGATTTAATGGATCTGTTATATCAAATACATCCACTATTGATTGGAAAGGCGGATAAATATCAGGAGTGTAAAGATGATTGCCTTCAACATCAAGATAAGTAAGGTCAACATTTTGACTGTATGAAGCAACCTGTGTCGGCTGTGTCGGATCGGATACATCAATAATTTTAATCCCCGCACTGTATTGCGAAACAAAAACATAACCATTTGAATACCTCATTGCTGATGTCAGATCATTTGGAGCTGGAAAAATTAAAGAACCAACCTCTGTTGGTGATGTAGGATCGGATACATCAAATACTCTAAAATCATTTTGGTTACCATTTACATAAACATAGTTCCCATTTATTGCTATGTGATTGTAGCGGGTTGGATTGCTCGTTCCGATAGTGACAGGATTTAAAGGGTCGGAAATATCAACAACCCTTATTCCTTCAAGTTGATTTGTTATAAATAAATAACTCCCGCTTTTCTCCATATGTATATCAAATCCTGAAGACGGCTGATTAACTCCCACCAAAACAGGATTTGTTGGATCAGAAACATCTAAAACATTTAAACTATAATTGGATGACAGGTAACAATATGAGCCGGATACTTTTACATCAGTATTTATCGATCCAACACCCTGATAATTGGAAACAAATATTGGGTTAGCAGGATCGGATACATTAATAATTGTCATTCCGGAGTTGTCTGCCACAACCACATAATTATTAAAATATTTCAAATCATTCGTATTAGTTTCATAGCTCCCAAGTAAAACCGGATTAGCAGGATTTACAACATCAAAAATTTCAACTCCATAAAAAGGATCGGATATATACAGCTTATCATTAAAGCTGGACATATTGTAAGTGGTTGTCGCATTACCCAGTAAGTTATAAGTGGCAACAACCGGTAAGCCAAGCGAATTTAAATCCAGCACATAAAGGGTACCTTGTAATATCTGGAAAGAATAAGTGCCAATAATGTGTATTTCCCACGCACCTACGAGACTTGGGCCTTCATCTATTAAACTGATACTTCCGTCTGAATTAACTACATATAATTCCGTACTGTTTGTTGAGGAAGCTACCAGAAAACTCCCGTCATCACTTAAATCTACTGTGTATTTTGTTCCTCCGAATCCTAGGTTAAAGCTAGATTGAAAAGGGCTGGCAGGATTTGAAACATTAACTGTTATGATACCTGCATATTCAGCAGCGATAAAAACGAATCCTGGCTTGGCAGACATTTTTGTTGCAGGTGGCGTTGTACTGAAATAATTTAGTAACAAGCTGCTTAAATGCTGCGGAGAATTTATATTCTGGACGTCCCAGATTTCCAAACCGTTTTCCCCCAACGTTATATAAAGATTTTGTGTAGCTGAATTGTAGATGAGATCATTGACAACACCGTTAGTACTTATCTGATCATTAACTAAGACGGGTGAAGCGGGATTAGATATATCAAGAATAATAACATTACCACCAGAGCTTACAAATGCTAAACTGCGCACTTCATCAATTGTAACTTCAGTATAACGACCAAATGACCAGGAGCCAACTTCAGTTAAAGGATCTCCATTTGGATTATTATCTTGTGCTGAAGTGAAACTGGTGAGAGGAGTCAACAGCAAGAGCAAGAAAAGCCAAATAAGTTTTTTTGTATTTGTAAATTTTATTGATTGCATTTGCTACTCCCTTTTATGTTAGTAAAATTTCTCTTTTATTTATTTCAATGTGCAATTTCAAATTATTGCGAAACGATTAGTGAATCATCACAGAATTATCATAAAAGGTAATCCTTCTCTTTGCAAGCACTTACGGATTTTTCGTAAAGACATTTTAACACATTATAATGTCGGAATATTGAAGCACGAATTCAAGTCTGGTTTATTAAGAGGTCAGTAATATTGTGCGGGATGTTAATTTTATCTATTTAAAGGTTAGAACGGTTTTGAAATAATCTCCAGTAAATCTTTCTTTTTATCTCTTGATACCGGAACATGTATTTGATTGCTTAAAATAATCTGTCCCCCGCTACCCTCTCTTGTTATGGAATTATCTAATTCTGATATATGAATTAAATTAACCAGGAAAGAACGATGGATTCTGAAAAATTTATAATCTGTTAAAAGTTCCTCAAAGTTTTTTAATGTTTTGGTTATAAGCACTTTTTCCTTTTCAAGGTGAACATATGTGTAATTACCCTCTGCACTCAAATAATAAATATCCGAAACAGGAACAAACTTAATTCCACTTGCAGAATGCAAACCGATTTTATGTGTTGATACGTTAACACTTTTCTGATTCTCTACCAGGTTCTCAAGTTGAATATTTACATCTTTTTCTTCTTTGACTTTTAACCTGGTTTCCACTTTTTCAACAGCAGCCTGAAGCTCTTCTATGTTTATTGGCTTAACAAGGTAATCGAGAGCGGAGAGTTTAATTGCATTAATAGCAAATTCATTATGCGCTGTTGTAAAAACAACTTCAAAATTTCTTTCTTCCAGGTTTTTAAGCAATTCAAAACTATTCCCGTCTTCCAGAATTATATCAAGAAAAACAAGATCGGGTTTCTCATTCTTAATTAATTCAATCGCTGAAGATATTGTCTTTGCAAAACCTGCTACTTTAACATTCGGACAATACATATCCAGAAGATTGTTTAAAAACTTTTTCCCTTTTTCTTCATCTTCAATAATTACTGATTTTATCATATTACTTAATAATTAACTTCCATTGGTAAAATGATTTCTACTTTCGTTCCTGTTTTTGAATTGTCTACTTCTTTTAAATCAATAATCTTAACTTCAGCAAGTTCATCGTTAGATGAAAGAAGTTCAATTCTTTCTTTGGTTATTGTCATCCCGAGCGATTTATGTTTTTCATTGCTCGTTTTTTCAACTGAATTCTTATAACCGACACCATTATCCATAACAGAACATTTAATTGATGAATTAACTTGCCTGAAAATAATTCTCAATTCTCCTTTTTCTTTCTTGGATTTGAACCCATGGATCACCGCATTTTCCACATACGGTTGGATACACATAACAGGAATTTCTGTACTAGCGATATTAATGATTTCATCAACATCAATATTATAATCAAATTTATCTTCGAACCTTAGCTTTTCCAATTCTAAATATAATTTTAAGAATTGAATTTCTCTTTCCAACGATACTGTAGATTTTAAAGAGTTTTCAAGAGTCATTCTTAGCAGCTCTGAAAATTTTGAAAGGTAAGTTAATGCTTCTTTCTGTTTACCCTCTGAAATTAAGTATTGAATTGAATTGATCGTGTTAAATACAAAATGCGGTTTCATCTGTGAAGCAAGCGCAGCAATTTTAAGATCATAAATTTTCTTGTTGACTTCGGTTTTCTTTTTCTCTTTAGCTTTTATTCGATTGATAAGAAAAATTAAAGAAGAGATAAAAAGCAAAGACATCAGAATGCGAAACCAGGTCGTTAGCCAGAAAGGTGGAGTAATTATAACATTTAACTTTGTCCCCGCTTCGTTCCAAACATTATCACTGTTTGAGCCTCTTACCCGGAACACATATTCACCCGGATCGAGATTTGTATAGGTAACATATCTTCTGCTACCTGCATCATTCCAGTTTTTCTCAAATCCTTCAAGCATATATTGATAATTATTTTTAGAAGGAAATGAATAATCAAGTACCGCAAACTCAAATGAAAAAACGTAATCACTGTAAGATAAAACAAGTTTATTTAATTCAGTTATGCTTGTATCCGTCTTTACGTCTTTATTGAACTTTTGAAACTTTGTAATTACTATTGGAGGAATAAATGGATTATCCTTAACACTATCAGGATAAAAACAATTCACACCTTTTACATTTCCAAAATAGAATTTCCCATCCGAATCAATGAATGAGGCGCCGGCATTAAACTCATTACTTAACAGTCCATCATTAATATCATAATTTCTGAACTTTTTTGTCTTCGGATTGAATCTTGTTAGACCCTTATTTGTACTGATCCATAAGTTGTTGTATTTATCAGCAAGGATTTCATAAATAGAATTATTTGGCAAACCATCTTCTTCTTTGAAGCTTGTAAACTTATTCTTTGAAACATCAAATTTATTTAGACCTCCTCCATAGGTTCCTATCCATAGAACAAGTTCTCCACCAGGTTCTTCATAAATTGATTGAATAATATTATTGCTTATTGAGTTTTTATTTTTGTCAAATATATATCTAACAAATTTGTTCTTTCCACTAACAAGTTTGTTCAGTCCGTCGTTGGTACCTATCCATAAATTTCCAAACTTATCTTCATGGATTACTTTAATCATATCATTTGAAATGGAAGTAGTATCACCAGGGTCATTTTTGAAATGTGTGAAAGTATTAGTTTTTAAATCAAGCCTTTCTAATCCATCCCGTAAAGTTCCGATCCAGAGAGAGCCTTTTTTATCAGCATAAAGAACCAGCAGTTTATCACTGCTTATACTGTTTTCATTATTTGGATTAACTGAGTAGTGAATAAACCTGTCTGTTCTTCTTTCATATTTATCCAGGGATCCTCCAAGCATTGCAATCCATATATTACCAACTTCATCTTCAGTAATGTCCTGGACAAAGTTAGAACTAATAGAACCCTGATTATTTTTGTTGTAAATATAAACTTTGGTGTTACCGGTTTTAAAATTATGCTTTGCTAATCCACTGCCAAAAGTGCCAAGCCATATTTCATCCTTGTTCTTTGAAGATTCGGATATTGAAAAAATAACCTTCCCCGCAAATTCAGGAATAGCATCATTTAAGTTATCAAACTTAATTTTACTTGGTACATATTTATAAATACCGTCTTCGTGAGTTCCTATCCAAATAATTCCGCTTCCATCTTTATAAATACACCTGATTGTTTCAGCATTTATATTATTTTTATCAGCAGTATCAGTAACAAAACTAAAATCAGTTGTGTTTTTCTTGTCATGCAATCGTAACCCTTTATAAGTACCAACCCATAAATTCCCTTTTTCATCTTTTAATAAGGATGAGACCTTACTATTTGTTGGCGTAGTTAGAAATTTATCGGCGGTGTTTGTTTTCAAATTTAACCTGTCAAGTCCACTCTCCATTGTTCCGATCCATAATGTATTATCAACTTTTAACATTGCAAGAATATTTTTCTCGCGAAAACCGTTGTCGTTCTTATACCCATACATTAATCTGGAAAAACTATTGTTATCTCTATTATATTTATTTACGCCACCGCCCATCGTACCAATCCATAACGTACTATCCTTATCCTCATAGAGTGAAAAGATATTATTACTTGAGATACTTGTTGAATCATCAGGATTAGATATAAATCTTACATACTTATTTTCTTTTGGATTAAATCTGATTAAACCTCTACCATATGTGCCGATCCAAATATATCCTTTATGATCAGGCAGCATTGCAAGTATTATTTCATTATCCTTTTTAGTATTACCAGAATCGTATTTTATATGTTTAAACTCTTCTTTAACCGGATCAAAGATATTCAGCCCGCCATTGAAAGTAGCTATCCATAGAGTTCCTGAATTATCAATTTGTAATGAGGTAATATTATTGTCAGAAATTGATGTTGAATCGGCGGGATTATTTTTATAAATGGTAAACTCATAGCCGTCATATTTATTTAGACCATCTTCCGTTCCAAACCACATAAATCCTTTTTTGTCCTGCACAATATATTTTACACTGCTTTGCGAGAGACCATCATTAATGGTTAGTCTGTCAAAAAGTAATTTTCGTTGGGAATAAGAGTTTTGAGTATTAAAGAAGGCAAATAGAAAAAACAGGAATATAAATTCAGGTTTTATTCTGCAGAGTATAATTGATTTAGTGAATTGCTTCAATTTCACTAACATTAAAAATGATTGATTATTACAATTTTAAACTAAAGAATTATCAAATTCATCACTAAATAAAGAATGTTTATAACTTTTTAGAAAAAGCAAATAAAATTGTTACAATATTGTTTTTTTGATAAAAAATTGTGGAAAGATATTTTAAAATATGAAGTTGTGAAAATGAAAATGTTTTTAGACAAGTTTTATTTTTTCTTCATTACAGCCCGCCAACCAGTTGAAGGGATCATAGTTGGCCTGCGAATCTTGCTGACAAATCCAGCCTGCTCTGCAATGTAAAACGCATCAGGCTCTATTTCCTTTACCAATTTTATTAAACCGGGCAATTCTTTTCTTTCACACGCAACGTAAACTTCAGTTACTTTTCCATCTTTTCCTTCACCTTCAAATGTAGTAACAGCAAAGCCTTTTTCTCTTATTGTTTTTGTTATTTCATTTGCATGAGTTGAAGTAATAATTCTGAAATTAGCATAACCCATCGCAAGTTTTTTCTCAAAAAGAATTCCGACTACGTTTCCGGTTGCGAAACCAAAGGCATAAAAGAATCCAAGCAAAGGGGATTCCATAACCCTTGGAAGAACTGCGCTGAGCACCATCAGCCACACGCTTATTTCAATAATTGCGAGGAAGAAAGCAATTTTTGTTCTTCCCTGCACAATACTGATTGTTCTTAATGTTCCCATTGATACATCAACAATGCGCGCAAGAAAAACTATAACTCCAAGCAGCCAGATGTTCATAATTTTTTATAATCTTAAAATGTATTAAACGATAAATTAAATAACTAAATATTGGCTGGAAAATTGTTTAATTGTTGCATTGTTAAATTGCCAAATGAATAGTTAAAAAACGTATTGTAAAATTAAAAAGATTATCATCACTGGACATGACAAATCAATCCTTTTAAATAATGCCCTTCGGGAAAGTTTAATGCAACCGGATGGTCAGAAGATTGTGAAAGGAATTTAATTATTTTTACTTCACGTCCTGTATCAATTGCAGCTCCGGCAACTATTTTCTGAAACAAATCCGGAGTGATATGACCGGAACAGGAAAATGTAAAGAGAACTCCACCTGGATTCAGTAATTTTATTGCGAGTAGATTAATATCTTTATACCCTTTGCCTGCTTTTGTAACCTGTGATGCGGATTCTGCAAACTTAGGTGGATCAAGAACGATTACATCAAAACTTTTTCTTTCATCTCTGAATTTTCTTAATACTTTAAATACATCTTCATTTATAATTTCAATTTTGTTTTCATCAAGGTTATTCAACCGGAGGTTTTTTAAAGCAAGATTATTTGCAGAATCAGATGTCTCAACATTAATAACTTTTTCAGCACTCGCTTTTAATGCGTAAACCAAAAATCCACCCGTGTACGAAAAGCAATTAAGAACAGTTTTATCTTTTGTAAATTCAGAAAATATTTTCCTGTTTTCACTTTGATCAAGATAAAACCCTGTTTTGTGTCCTTCTTTAATATCAACAAAAAACTTAACCCCGTTCTCTTTTACTTCGATTAAATCTTCCGGCTGATTACCAAACAGCAATCCCGAAACTGGTTCAAGTTTTTCCTTTTCTCTTACATCAATATCTGATCTTTCATAAATGCCTTTCGGCTTCAGTTCTTCAATCAGAATCTCAACAATGTTTTTCTTAAGATATTCTGCTCCTGCGGATAAAAACTGGCAGACAAGGAATTCATCATATTTGTCAACAACAACTCCTGGCAGTCCATCGCTTTCTGCATTAATTAATCTGAATGCATTTGTATCATTCATATTAATAATTTGAGACCGAAGATTGATTGATGAAAAAATTTTCCCTCTTAAAAAATCATCATCTATATTCTCATCAGGGTTGAAGGATAAAACCCTTACTCTAATTTGAGAATTTGGCGAGAAGCTTCCCCTTCCAACAATTTCTCCATTAGTTCTGAGTATTTCAACAGTTTCGCCACTAGCCGGATTCCCTGAAACTGTTTCAATTGCTCCCGAAAATATCCATGGATGTTTGTTATGAATAATTTTTTCACGAGATGATTTTAATTTTACTGACGGCATTTTAACCAGGGAGCTTTCCGGAAATTTTATTTATCCATTTGTGTGCGCGGTGAATAAACATTGAAGGTTCTGCAAACATAAGAATGCATTCGCCTGAGACCACTTCAATATTATATTCACTACAAAATTTTGATGCTTCGGTTGATTGCGAACCCCGCTGAATCCATATCTTTTTCATCCCGGCGTTTTTTGCTTCCTCAACTACCAGTTTCGTTTTGTCCGGGGCAACGCTTATGATTAAAGCATCAACCTCATCAGGCAAAGAGGAAAGAGAAGGATAGCATTTGTCGCCTTCAGACTCATTTAGTTTAGGGTTTACAGGAAAATTTTCATACCCTTTCTTTTTTAATTCGCTGTGAATTGCATTTCCGAATTTTCTTTTGTTGTGCGAAACTCCGACAATTGCAATTTTTTTCTGATTTAAGAAATCTTCCACTAAAGCTTTTGATGTCATTGTTTCCCCTTTAAATTTATTATAAAAAATTTATTGTGGCTTCAAAAACCATATCGACTGTCAGTTCTTTTATACATTTGAATTTCACATCTGTTCTGTAACAAATTAATGGTTTGGGAGAATAAAAGAAACATGGTGCGCAATCGAGATTTAAGGTTACCATTTTGTGCTCTGTTTTCCAGGGGTGAATGTATGCTGGATTTGTAGGGCCAATAATCGCTACAGTTTTTAATTTTAACGCGGATGCAATATGCATTTGACTTGAGTCATTTGTTACAAACACATCACATCTTTTCATTATTGCGGAACTCTTAGCAAGAGTTTCAGCATTTACAACAAAAACCCGGTCAGAATTAATCTGCTTCGCAATGTTTTCTTTCAATTCCGTTTCATCGGGTCCACCGAAAATAAAAACACTTGCATTATAATTCTTTATTAATCTATTAGCTAATTCTGCAAACTTTTCCGGTTCCCATCTGCGTTTAATATGATTTTTTAATACGGCACATCCGGGATGAAAACCAATAACGATATCTTTTTTGTTAATATTTTTTTCTTTTAAGAATAAGCCTGCATAGTCAAGCTCTGTTTGAGTCAAATTAAATTCAAGCCCGGGCTCGTCATTAGAATTTTTGTTAAGTAGTTTTTCGCAAAGTTTAATATTAGTCTGTACATTGTGAATTGAATCGTCTTCATCAACAGTTACATTATTAAGAAATCCGAAGCTTGAAAGATTTTTTCGTTTGTATTTTACTGATGCTCTCTTTTTAGCACCCAATAAAAAACTAATGATATTATATTCTTTCCTGTTTGAAGGATAAACATTAATTGTTGCATCATATCCTTTCCTGAGAGAAAAAATAAATCTGAGCGACTTTAATAGTCCCTTTTGTAAAAAATCAAACCGGATAAGATTGTTAATGTTTGAATTGTTCCGGCAAACTTCTTCTGCACCTTTGAACATCACGAGAACATCAATCTGTAGATCAGGCATTGATTTTTTCATTAACTGAATCGCCGGTGAAAACATTAATGCGTCACCAATACCTGAAAGAGCCAAAACGAGTATTTTCATAAAACAAAATTAAAAAAAATCCCGCTCGTAGAGTCCGGAAGACTCTACGGAGTCTACCGACCGAAGCGGGATTAAAAGTTAAATCAAAAAATGAAATTTATTTTATCGAATCCGGTTTCATTATAATCGTCGAATCCTGTTGCTGCACAATTTTTCTCAGCCTGGCAAGATTACTTTTAACAGTCGGATCATTTGGAAACAGAGTTTCGAGTTTTTCCCAGACTCCAAGCAATTTATCATATTCTTTCATATTCTCGTAAATGTCTATCAGGAGACGATATGGATTATGATAAGAACTAACATCGTTTGGATTGCTTTCAATTTCCAGCAAAGCTTCATTTTCAACATCTGTGGCCAACTTTTTGTACTTTTCTTTTGCTCCAGCTTCGAGGTAAAGGTTGCTGATTTCATAGAGCAAACCATTATCTATTCCTAAAATTTTATAAGGCAGTTTCTTATTCATTTCATCCATTACTGCAACTACTTTATCATTCTTGTTTTCAGTCCTGTAATAAACTGCAAGTCTCAGGAAAGCATTTCGATAATTCTGAACCATCCGTGTTTGATTATTATCAAAGAAAATACTCGGGTCATTCAATCCTCTGAATTTAAAACCAGGCATATATGTTTTACTATATCCCGGGTTTTCGTGGATTTGTTTTTCAACAACATCTTTGTTCAGAAATTCTCTCGCAGCACTACGTTTTTCAGGAACTAATCTGAATGCCATTCCTTCCATTTTTAAATAATCGCCAAGCCCGATTCGGCTGTCATCCGAACAAGTAACAGCAAAATAAATAGGTCTTTCCCAGTTATTCGCTTCAACAATTTCTCTAACAAGAATATCCTGAACGCGGATTGCTTTTATTGTGCCAACAGTTAAAGTGTTGGTCATTGTCCATGAAAGGCTTCCCGCTTTCATTATGGAAGAATCCTGGATCGCATATTCTTTGTATATTGAGTCAAGTTTGGCCTGTGAGTTTGTCTTGGGTACAGGGATAGTTAAAGTAATAGGTTTTTGCAATTGTACGGGTCTTAAATCATCATCATTTATCCGTTCGTCAGGAATTCTGATTTTTACAGTTCCAACTCCGTAAGGATCATTATTTTTTAACTGTCTTACATACCACGGTGTATTCAATAAGCTTAGATTAACAATTTTAATGTCTCTGCGTACACCTTCAACATCCTGTAAATACCATAGTGGAAATGTGTCATTATCTCCATTCGTAAATAAAACTGCATTTGGCGCACAACTCTGCAAAATATTATAAGAATAATCCCATGGTACCCAGTTTTTTGATCTATCGTGAGTAAAATAATTTGCCTGCATCATTCTAACCGGGACAAGGACAAAAGAAAATATAAGTACACCAACGACAACTGCATTTTGTGTAGATTTTTTCTTTAATGTTTTCTGAAAATAATCAGCTAACCCTCTAACACCAATAGCAATCCAGATTGAAAAAACAAAAAACGCACCTACATAAAAGTAATCTCTTTCCCTCGGTTGGGGCTGCTGCTGGTTCTGATAAAAGGCAGTAAGGTAGCCCATCAGAATAAACATAACCATAAACACAGAAGCCATTTTCCAATCTTTCCGGAAATGAAAATAGATTCCGAGCAATCCTAATAAAAACGGAATTCCAAAAAGCGAGTCTTTAACGTCTCCATTGAACCTGACAGCAATTACTTTTCCAATAATATTTGCGATATCATTAAATGGTGCAACATTCGCTCCGGCTTCCTGAACCCAACTTTCGCGCCCTGCATAATTCCAAAGCCAGTATCTTGTCATCATATGGTTCATCTGGTAAACATAGAAGAATTCAAGATCAGATGAGTAATTTGTGTAAACTCCACTCTGGTTCGGTTCGGTTGCGTATCTTCGTTTAAAAGTAGGAAAATCACCGTATTGTTCCCTGTTCAGATATTTCTCAAGTTCAGGGAAAGTTTTAGGTTCGTTTTCATTCATAGGAGGATTTTGATTTGCACGGATAATGACCATAGCAAAAGTTGTGAAGCCGATCATAATAAATAATGCAGACATTGCGACCATATGCAACGTTGGTTTATTATTTTTAGCAGCATAATAAACACCATATCCAATCAATCCGAAGATTAATATTAATACCACTATTTGCATTGTAAAATCAGTACCGGCAACTGAAGTAATAATTTTAGGAACAAATTTCACAACTCCAGGATAAGTAGCAAAAAGCGCAACACCGCCTATTATCAATGGTAAGTAGAAAGAGTTTTTAGTGAAAACTTTTTTCCAGAAAACTCCCATAATGATCATGCTTACGATGAGCGCCATTATTTTAAACTTCGTATCAAAATCTTTGTATTGATCAGGAGAAGGTGGTGAGGCTGTATGTTCCCCAGCCCACCATATTAGGCTTATTAAAATTAATAATGCTGCATGAGCTATAAATATCATTCCTGTTTGTTTAAGAACTTCTTCATCTTCCATATATTTCCGGAAGATAATAATCATTGCGACAGGGACGATGGTAAGTACGCTCATCAGGTGAACAGCAATTGCCAAACCAACCAGGTAAGCAATCATTAAAATATATTTTTCACTGTCTTTATTATCTGCTCTTTCGTGCCATCTTAAGATCAAATAGGTAATAGCTGCAACAAGCATTGTACTGAATGCATAAACTTCAGCCTCAACACCGTTAAACCAGAAAGTATCACTAAAACAAAATGACAAAGCCCCGATTGCTGCTGCCAGGTATGTTGTAAATCCTTCGAAAAGATTTTCTGGTCTTTTACCTTTGTAGTTAGTTATAAGCTTAACTGCAGAAAGGTATAAAAATAAACACGCAAGCGCGCTTGATAAAACAGAAATAAGATTAACGCGTAAGCCTATATTTTCAACTATTGGTATTTTGGAGAGAAGGTTACCAAGAATCAGGAAAAACGGCGCTCCGGGTGGATGCGGAACCTGCAGATAATAGCCTGAAGCTATAAACTCTCCGCAGTCCCAGAAAGAAACCGAAGGCTGAACGGTAGATAAATAAACAATAAATGTAATTATAAAAACTACAGCCGCAAATATCCGGTGAAGTAGCTTAGTGTTCATTAATTCCTCTGAATAAAAAGAAAAACAAAATTACTTAGTAAGGTAGTTATTAGCAACGAAAATTCGAATTGAAATTATCTTAGTTAGAATTGGAATCTGTATTTTTCTTAAAGAAATGATCATATTTTGATTTATCAACCGGTTGATTATATTTATTATATAACTCCTTTAAGCGGTTCATTGAGACTGTGTCAAAATCCTCGTCATCTTTCTGACGTTTAACGAACATCTTATATTCTTCTGTTTCTTTAGGAGTGAACTGTCTTTCGTGTTTTTTTAATGCTTCAAGAAATTTTTGCTGGTCCTTGTAAGAAGACATATCTTCCTCTCAACTAATCTATTTTAATAAAAGATAAAATAACCATTCCATCAGAAGGATAAAAATAACTTTGCTATTAAGACGCAAACGAAAAGAATTTGGTTCAGAAAAAAATAATTGATGATTAGCATTTACTTAAAAACACTTATGTATTGTTTCCCCCATTCCTCAAGCATTTCAATCACAGGCAGGATCGACTTACCCAATAATGTTAGATTATATTCAACCTTTGGTGGAACCTGGGGATAAACCTTTCGGGTGATAAGCTCGGCTTTTTCCAATTCCCTGAGTTTCTGAGTAAGCATTTTATCTGTAATCCCGTTCAAAGAATTCCTGAGCTCAACAAATCTTTTCTCACCTTCTTTTAAACTCCATATTATAGAAATTCTCCATTTCCCACCTATAGTATCAAGAGCTAATTCAACAAAGTCAGCATAGTTTTTATTCTTCAATTCTATTTTTTGCATTACTATATATTATATAGTTAATATTTATTACAATGTTACTAGTTAATATATAGCGTTATTTTAAATAATACAATATGCAGATTTCAAGTAAATCCTATCAATCTTAATAAGATTTATTTTATAATTTACCGTTTACAATAATAAATTTTATGTGAAAGAATGAAGCTTACAATTAAAAAGTACGCATTACAGTTACCAATTCTCTTCTTATTTTTATTTAGTAGCACAACCTGTTTGGAATTAAATGCTCAGCAAGAATCAAATGGGATCAGAACCATTTACCTTATCCGCCATGGAGAATATTCACCGGCAGATGATAATATTCCTGATTCACTAAACAAACTTACACCTTTAGGAATTGCACAAGCGAGGTTGGTTTCAACAAGACTGAAATCAATGAATACTAAATTCAACTCACTCATCAGCAGCACAATGATGAGGGCAAAGCAAACTGCAATGGTTATTAATGAAATTTTTCCCGCATTAAAATTAGCTCAGTCTGATTTGATAAGAGAATGTACTCCGCCTTCCTGGCGAAGAGATGTTATGGCAGGAGTAGATACAACAGAAAGAGAAGATTGTGTTAAAAATCTCGAGGAAGCTTTCCAAAAATATTTTATTCCTTCGCCGGATGAAAAAATAAGGAATGATATTATTGTATGTCACGGAAATGTAATCCGTTATTTTGTTACAAAAGTATTAAATGTTGATACAATGTCGTGGCTGCAGATGAGTATTACTAATTGCAGTTTAACAATTATCAGAGTATTTCCTGATGGACATATGAAGCTTGACGTTTTCAGCGATTACGGACACATCCCTGAAAATATGAGAAGCTTTACAGGCGGTGAGAACCAAACTAAGGAATTGAAAATTAAATAGGGGGCGAATTTTTCCTGACATCCAAACTATTTGTTTTAGAGGATAGTGAGCTAATTAGGTAGGGTTGTAGGAAAATAATTACTTTGTGCTATTTGATTGTTAGTCTGTTGCAGTGAGTTTAGAAATGCAGATTTCTTTTGGTAATTCACATCATTTGCATAAATAAACAAACAACTTCCCCCTTTTATTGTATCGATAATCTCATGTGAAAGGTTTTCGGAGACAGCAGGACAACCCCAGCTTCTGCCAATTCTGTTATTTTGTTCTACATATTTTTTACTGACATAATTTGCACCATGAATTACAATACCTCTTATCCTTGCATTATCGTTTATTCCTTTTTCAAGACCATTTAACAAAAGTGAGTAACCGTGTTTGCCGATATAGGTTTTGCCTGTAAGATAAAAACCAAGACTGCTTTTAAGCGAACCTATTTTGTTAGAGAATTGTGTTGGAATGATCATACCTGAATTTTTTCCGTGGGCAACAAACGTATGATATAGAAGTTTTTCTTTATCAAGATCAATAATAAATAATCTTTTTTTGTCTGATGGTTTTGTAAGATCGACTATGGAAAGTACTTTGCTGTTTTTTTTGTTGATAGATGAATAACCAGCGATTGCCCTGCTGAATATATTGAAGTCCAGCTTGCCATCCAGATCACATTTTTCATAAAGATCTGTTACATAATTTTTATGTGAACTTTCATTTTCAGCTTTATCTTTATTTTTTTCTACCGGCAGATGATCCGCAGGAACAGGCGACCAGCTGAATTGAAAAACAATAAATAGCAGTGCAAGAAATTTCATTTGCATTATTTAATCTGACTCAACTTAAGATTTGAACAAATTATTCAACATCCATACCACCAAAGCAGGTTAGATAATTGGAGTGATTTTTATGATAGTAAATGGGAGTCAGACGATTTAGCTTCTAATAAGTTTCCTTGAACCGAAAATCTAACCGGTATTTTTTCCTTATACCCGGGAAGATTAAAAATTGGAGAATCAATTGATTTATTTTTTGCAGGATTGTTTTTTTTGCTGAAGAATTAAAAAGGGATGTCACGGAATCGTCCGTGACATCCTTAAAATAATTTTACTCAACCAACCAAAGATATTCGCCGTAACCCTCCTCTTTCATTTTTTCTTTTGGAATAAATCTCATCGAAGCGGAATTCATACAATATCTTAAATTAGTCGGATCAGGTCCGTCATCAAATACATGTCCTAAATGTGAATCACCATGTTTGCTTCTTACTTCAACTCTTTTCATTCCAAGATTCATATCAGTTTTTTTCTTAATGAATTTCGGATCAATCGGCTTTGTAAAGCTCGGCCAGCCGGTTCCTGATTCAAATTTATCCTTTGAACTGAAAAGCGGTTCGCCTGAAACTACATCAACATAAATTCCGGCTTTATGGTTATCCCAATATTCGTTTTGAAAAGCACGTTCAGTACCTTCACGCTGGGTAACTTTATATTGAAGATCATTTAATTTTTTCTTCAGCTCAGCATCGGAAGGTTTTGTATAATTATTATTATCACCCCAATGTTCCATAATAAACTCATCCCTTCCTGATCCTTCACGGTAGCTGTGATACCTGTTTGGATCTTTTTTGTAATAATCCTGGTGATAATCTTCAGCAGGATAAAATGTTGTGAACTTAATTATAGGTGTAACAATTGGTTTATCAAATACACCAGATTTACCCAAATCTTTTTTTGATTGCTCTGCAACTTTCTTCTGCATATCGTTCATATAAAAAATTGCAGAAGTGTACTGATGTCCTCGGTCATGAAAAGAACCACCTTCATCAGTCGGATCAAACTGTCTCCAATAAACTTCCAGAATTTCAGGATAACTTATTACTCCAGGATCATAATAAACCTGGATTGATTCACGGTAACCGGTTGATCCGCTAGATACTTCGTGATAAGTCGGATTTTTTTCTTTTCCGCCAGCGTAACCCGAAATTACTTTTTCAACCCCATCAACTTTTTCAAAAGGAGCTTCCATACACCAGAAGCATCCTCCCGCCAAAGTTGCGACTTCATAATCGCCGCTCATTACCGCTGCCTTCATTTCCATATCCGGACTTTCCGAAGTGTTCTTGTCTTCCGGCTCAGAACAGGCAACGGTGAAAAGAGCAAATACGAAAATTATACTTAAGAACTTTTTCATATTATTAACCTTTATTTCCTATTTTATTTTGAATACGAAACAAAAATAGAAATGAAATATCACGGAATAATCACAAGAAAATATTGATTTGTTTGAATCAGATGCAACTGTGAAATTAATCATCGGGAAAGAGAAAATTAATGAATAAATGTATTAGTGGAGTTCAAGTTAGGTTGTTTTGGATACTATTCTCTAATTGTTTCCAAATCAAAGTCATATTTTACTTTTTCCCTAATATCATAAGCACATAAAACCTTATAATGTTTAATCTGAATAACTTCCTTTTTGATTACAAAATATTTTTTATCTGCTGATAAAAATTCATCACTAACTCTGGAAGCATTATCAATTAAAACTGTTTCTCCATTTTTATAATTATAGTAATAGTAATTATCAAAACAAGGAATACAACCTAATTCGCCACTCTTTATAATAAACTGATCGTCGTCAATTATCCAATAATCTTTAATAAGATTATCTGCTTCATAAATTTTGATTGGTTTTTCCAGTCTTTCTAAATCGCATCTATATAGCGACCATCCTTTTAGAAAGAATAAAAACCTTTCTGTTTTTCTTAAGCCTATTGTCTCTGACTCGACAAATAAATCAGTTTTTTTTCTTTTATTATAATCTAAAATATATATAGATGAACTGGTTTGGTTAACCAGTTTGCCGTCAACTAATTGAAAATTTGAATTGATGGGCACATTCAATTTTTTTTCACAATTTGATGTATCCTTCAAATCATAATAATATATCCCTTCATCTGTACCAAGGATAAATTTATCTTCCTCAATCCATTTGGCAGGAGATCCCAGCGAATATAACCTTACTGAATTGTTAGTGTATGGATTTAACCTTGTCACATATATACTCGACGATTCAAATTTTTTTATGGGTGTAACATCGCAGTTCCTGAGGTCTATTAGGTAGAGCTCGCTTGGGCTATTTACATTTTCCGACAAGTCTCTTTCAGTAAATAGTGCAAGAGAGGAATCACTATTGAATTGCAATGGGATAGCCATCTTCTAAAATCATTTCGTCTCTTGATTCATCTCTTTTAAAAAGATTAATAGAAAAGGTTCCGTTTCCGGGTTCAATCTTATAATCTGATTTACATAAAACACTATCATTACTCTTTTTCTCATTCACATACCTTGATATATAAATTTTGATGCTGTCTTCCTCAACTTTCAAAACATCTCTTACTATTTTAATATTTAGTTTGTCAATATCCTTATTCATATTTAACAAACTTACGGAACAAGAATTAAGGAGAAATAAAAAGGTGATTGGAATAATTTTTATTTTATTATTCATTGTTGTCCTTTACAATCTTTACCAATCCAAATGTTAATTATACCGCAAAAATCTCACTGATAATTCGTAACCTGGACTGGAAAACTTAAGTCAGCTTCTTTAACTGCTTTTATAACTTCCTGCAGATCATCTTTTTTTGCTCCCTGCACGCGTATCTTTTCATCATTAAAAACACGAATAATCTGATGCAGTTGGATT
The DNA here is from genome assembly GCA_963822905.1 of uncultured Ignavibacteriales bacterium. Classification (GTDB taxonomy): domain Bacteria; phylum Bacteroidota; class Ignavibacteria; order Ignavibacteriales; family Ignavibacteriaceae; genus CAWGJF01. The sequence continues at coordinate 260,873 of CAWGJF010000001.1, read as the reverse complement.
ACTCAAAATCGTTAAAATAATCAAAATTGAATTAATTAATTTTCTTTCCATAATTTTTATATTCTTTTTTATTTAATGCAAACTCCAGAATAAGATTTGCTAATTCTTCAAGCTCACTATGCTGGTCCAGATAATCCTCAGTAGTTCCTCTGAAAAAAATTACAGTCTTATCTTTATTCGCCGTCATAATTCTAAGATAAGCTGGATAACAGTAGGGCCTATAGATTATCCCATCCTGTTCTCTTGGCAAACTATCCGGGAAGTTAAAAAAATCGATGCTGTCTGCTTTATTTATAATTTTTTCTTGTTCTTGTTTTGTAAACCACATTTCAACAACTGCGGTATCGGGAATGAATGCAAATATGAATGCATTCTCAAAAGTATCTACTTTCCTGCAGGCATACTCTAAACTAACCCTGATTTTTTGTTCATCCGGAGGTAAATTTTTGATGGTGCTGCATCCAGAAATTAACAAGACAAAAAGAATGTACTGTAATTTCATTTTCGTCAGACCGGAATAAGTTAATCACTAAATCGATTTTTATTTTATCACTGGTAATTTGTAAACTGAACAGGAAAACTTAAGTCAGCTTCTTTAACTACTTTTATTACTTCCTGCAATTCATCTTTTTTTGCTCCCTGCACGCGTATTTTTTCATCCATTATCTGAGCACTTACCTTCACATTCATATCCTTAATCATCTTTGTAATAATTTTTGCGTTGTCTTTGGAAATTCCGCTCTGCAAAGAAATTTTCTGCTTCAGTCTTCCACCGGCAGCAGTTTCCGGTTCATCCATTTTCATTGCTTTAATTGACAAGCCGCGCTTAATGAATTTTGTCTGTAGAATATCAATTGACTGTTTGCGTGCGTAATCATCTTTTGTATTCAGATTTATAAGCTTGTCTTTTTTGTTCAGCTCAAGCTCGGTGTTTGAATCTTTCAGATCATACCTCTGGTGGATTTCTTTAATTGCCTGGTTGAGTGCGTTATCAACTTCCTGCAGGTCAATTTCAGAAACAATATCGAATGAAGAATTTTTTGCCATTTTAATCTCCGGTTTTATTAGCAAATATAACTATTTGCTGTGATTAAGTTCATTGATGATCATTTGGTTTTCGGCTAAGTTGTACCATAAACTGAAAAATATTCCTAGGATTAAAATGATTGACAAAAAAGAAATAAGGAAAGAATACAAAAACAAGAAGCAGCCGGCGGGATTGTTTGCAGTAAAAAACAAACCCGATAACAAAATGTATATAGGCACTTCACTTAATTTACCAGCTAAATTAAGGTCCGTTACTTTTGAACTTGAGCAGGAAAGTCACGCCTTTAAAAATTTACTGGAAGATTATAAGAGACTTGGAAAAGATCAATTTGAAATTTTTGTTCTGGATGAAATAGAAATTAAGGACGAAACCGACAGAGAACTGCGAAAAGAGCTTAAAGATCTCGAGGAAATGTGGGTTGAAAAATTAAAAAGTGAAGGTGTTAGTTTTTATAATAAGAAATAAGCCTTGGGGAGTTTGACAACGCTTTTAATATTTTAGTTAATTGTTTACTGAGTGTTTTTTATATTCTCTTCTTTACTCTCTTCGTTTTTAAACAGACTTTTTACCTCGGTGCTAAATGAAATTAAAAATTTCAACAACTTTTCCGGAGTATCAAAATTATTTTTAATAACTAGTTTCATCACATCATTTTTCTGTTCAAACTTAACTTTATCTTTATGTTCATCAAGTATAAACCTCATTAGTTCGACAAACTTAAATTTATAATATTCTTCTTTTTGTCCTTTGGGTAGAATTATGACAATTTCTTTTCTCTGAATAATTATTCTTTCAAACAAAGCATAAGAAGCAGCATATTTCAACTCAGCAGCAAGCAACAACCGGTTAACTGTTGATGGAATCACTCCGAACCTGTCTTTCATTTCTTCAACTAGCTCATTCATTTCATCAAGATTTTTTATTGAATAAAGTGCTGTGTAAAAATTAAGTCTGTCCATTTGTTCAGGCATAAATGTTTCCGGAATTCCTAATTCAAAGAAACAGTCAATTGTTGGCTCGGTTCTGTCATCATGTTTAGGAAGTGACTTAAACAACTCGGTAAATTCCTGGTACTTTAATTCATCAACTGCTTCATCAATCATTTTTAAATAAAGATCAAAACCGATTTCATTAATAAAACCTGATTGCTCTCTGCCGAGAAGATTTCCGGCACCTCTTATTTCAAGATCGCGCATTGAAAGATTAAAACCAGAACCGATATCTGTATATTGTTCGATTGCCTGCAGTCTTCTTAAAGCCTTCTTCGTAATTCCACTCAACGATGGGACAATAAAATAAGCAAATGCTTGTCTTGTCGATCTTCCAACTCTACCTCTCAATTGATGAAGCTCAGCAAGTCCGAATCTGTCCGCACGGTTAACAATAATTGTATTCACATTCGGGATATCAATTCCCGACTCAATAATTTTTGTTGAGAGAAGAACATCATATTGTTTGTTAAGGAATTTGTGAATGACATCTTCAAGTTGTGAGGGTTTCATTTGCCCGTGAGCTATACCGACTTTCACTTCTGAAACATATTTACTAAGGTATGAACTAAGTTTATCAATGCTCTGGATTCTGTCGTGAACAAAATAAACCTGCCCGTTTCGTTTAACTTCATTTAAAATCCATTCTCTTATTTTATAAATATCAAAAGTTGAAACCGTAGTATAAATCGGCTGCCGGTTTGGCGGTGGAGTTGAGATGATGGAAAGATCTCTTGCCCCAAGCAATGAAAGGTTAAGTGTTCTCGGAATCGGAGTTGCTGTTAAAGTAAGTGTGTCGACATTCACTTTAATCGAACGAAGTTTTTCTTTTGCTGTAACTCCAAAACGGTGTTCTTCATCAATGATCAGAAGACCGATATCTTTGAACTCAACATCTTTAGATAGCAGCCGGTGTGTTCCTACAACAACATCAACTTCACCTGCCTTTAATTTTTTCAGAGTTTCTGTTTGCTCTTTTTTTGTTTGGAATCTTGAAAGAGCTGCAACCCTAACGGGAAAGTTAGTAAGTCTGTCGCTAAAAGTATTGTAATGTTGTTCTGCGAGAATGGTTGTCGGTACAAGTAGTGCAACCTGCTTTCCATCCTGTACAGATTTAAATGCAGCACGAACGGCAATTTCTGTTTTCCCGAATCCAACATCACCACAAACAAGCCGGTCCATCGGGCTCTCTGCTTCCATATCAACTTTCACTTCTTCGGTTACTTTTTCCTGGTCGGGCGTATCTTCATAAAAGAAAGAGGCCTCAAGCTCTTTCTGCCAGATAGAATCCTGGCTGAAGTTAAATCCTTTGCTTGTTTTTCTTTTTGCATAAAGCTCAATCAATTCTCTTGCAGCTTCTTTAATTTTTTTCTTTGTGCGTTTTTTTGTTTTATCCCATTCAGATGTTCCAAGAGTTGAGAGCGTAGGTGCAAGGCTTTCGTTTGACGAATATCTTTTTACAAGATGAAGATAATTCAGGTTTACATAAACTACGCCTCCTTCCTTGTACAAAAGTTTCATAGATTCCTGCTTACTCTCGCCAATGTTGATTGTCTCAAGCCCGGAATATTTTCCTATTCCATAATTTTCATGAACAACAAAATCTCCTCTTTTGATTGAAGCAAATGATTTTGATTTAGATTTTACGGATTTACTTTTTCGTGGAAGCCTACTTCGGTATGGTTTATTAAAAACCTGGTAATCTGTAAGCAGAAGAATTTTCTTTTCAGTGTGAAGAAAGCCTTCTTTTAATGCAAGTGTTTCTAATTTAATTTTTCCTGATTCAATTAATTCAGATAATTCATCATTAAAATCAGATAGGAGATTACGAAGTCTTTTTGTTTGAAGTTCGTTTTCACAGGTTAGAATCACGTCAAAGCTTTGATTAGCATGGTCCTTTAAAACATTAAACAACACATTGAAATTTGAATTGATGGTTGGAGCTTTTTTAAACCTGAGATTAATCAAATTTTTGTGTGAAGAAAGTTCGTCTTCAATAAGCCAAACTGCTTGTCGGAAAAATAATTCATTTAATGTTAAAGTATTATGAATTGGGACAATACTATCCTCAACTTCTGTTTTAATATCTTCCGATGTTTTTCCATCATCAACTTCTTCTAGATCAATTTTAGGAGAAATGAGTTCAGATTTATTTTTTGTTTCTGTTCTTAAATTATTAAGATTTTGCAGTTCAAAAGATGAAGCCAGAATGATCGGGTTTTCCAGATAATCAAATATACTTGCAGAAATTTCAGATTTTTCTTCAGAATTAATTGAAGCAGCAAGAGTAACTGATTCTGTTTTTTCAAATGATCTCTGGCTTTCGGCATCAAAAAGTCGGATTGATTCCAAAAGATCTCCATCAAATTCCAACCTTACAGGGTTTGGTTCTGTGTATGACCAGAAGTCAACAAGTGATCCTCTTTGTGAATAGTCCCCTTGTACCTCAACAAATTTTTCTTTTTTATAATTAAGCTGGTTCAAATACTCAATCAGGTTATCATAACCAAATTCATCTCCAGAATTAATTTTGGTTATTGATCCTTGCAACAATTCAGGATTTGGAAATTTTTGATGAAGCAAATCGTAAGTACTTATAACTATTTTTGATTTTTTATTGAGTAGTTCTGTCAGCTTTTGTTGAAGTACATCCGGGGAAAACTCATCGATTGGAACCAGGTAATAAGAGAGTTCGAGAATGCTTAGCTCAACCAGCAATTCCGAAACTGTTTTTACATCGGGGAGAAGAATGAGTATTTGCTTTTGAGTATTGAACAGTTCTTTAATCAAAAATGATTTTGAGGAACCGGATAACGGAGACAAATAAATTTGCGCAGAATGGTTTTGAGTAATATTAATTTCATCAAGTATTGATTTAAAAAAATCTTTTGATGAAATCATCTTTTCCAGATAATTAGAATTCATGAATCAGAAAATAAAAAAGGGTTCAGAAATTTGAACCCTTAAATTAAACTTATTTAAAACATTAGCGACTACTTGTGTAGCTCAAGTAGAACGAGCTTCTTCCCTTTTTTGTTCCGGATGTTAGTCGGTTTATAATAAAGTTCGTAAACGGTGGACTTTCGAATATATGATTTGTATTTCATCTCGGCTTTTTTGAATTCTTCAGTAAGATCGCCACCCTTAACTGCCATCAAATATGCTTTTTCTTTTATTAACGGAATCGCATATCGGAAAAGAATTATTAGCGGAACCGTTGCCCGGCTTACAATCAAATCAAAAGAATTTGCATGGCGTGAAATGAATTCTTCACTTTCAACCCGGTCACTCTCAGCAACAATGTTACTCAACTTAAGTTTATCAATAAATTCCTGAACAGCCTGAATTTTCTTCCCTGTTGAGTCAACTAAAATACCTCTTAAATCGGGTCTCATCACAGCTAATGGAATTCCAGGAAATCCTCCGCCTGTTCCAATATCCAGGAATTTTGTTACTTTTTCGGGAAGATATTTTGAAATATAGGCTGAAATAAAAACATGTTTCTCAACTATTCCGTCGATATCCCGTTTGGAAATCAGGTTGAGTTTTTTGTTTTTATCTGCAACTAATTTTGAAAAATAGGCGAGTCTTTCAGTCCTTGTTGGTTCAGGATTAAAGCCGTTTTCCCAACAGTACATCCTGAGCTCTTTTAGGTACTCTTCTTGTTTATCAGGCATAAAAATTTGAAATTACTTCTTTAAATATACCAATAAAATGGAAATATCGGAAGGCGTGACACCTGAAATTCTCGATGCTTGCCCAATAGAACGCGGTTTTATGCGGGAAAGTTTTTCTCTTGCTTCTGTTGATAAAGCTTTGAAATTTAAATAGTTTAATGTTAAAGGGATTTGAGTATCTTCATATTTTTCCAATTTCTCTACCATTTGCTGCTGTCTTGAAATATAACCCTCGTATTTAAGTTCTATTTCCACCTGGTTAACTAAAGAATCATCCTTGAGCAATTCAGCAAAATCATTTTCCAGAGAATTGCCATTAATGTTTAACAGATCTTTTAAATTTATCTCCGGTCGTTTGCAAAGTTTTGAAATTGTTTCAGTTGAATCTATAACGGAAGATCCAAGTTTCTCCAAATGTGAATTTATCTCACGTGCATGCAGTTTAGTATTATTGCTCTTTTCAATATAAAAAGAAACTAAAGATTTTTTTTCAGCAATTTCATCAGCAAGTTTTTCATCTATGAGTCTGAATTCTTTTCCATATTGCATTAGTCTTTGATCAGCATTATCCTGTCTTAATAACAACCTGTGCTCTGCCCTTGACGTAAACATTCTGTAAGGTTCTTCAGTTGACTTTGTTACAAGATCATCAATTAAAACACCGATATAAGCTTCACTTCTTTTAAGAACAAAAGCTTCCCTTTTCTGAACTTTTAAAGCTGCATTAATTCCAGCAATTAATCCTTGGGCTGCTGCTTCTTCATAACCAGAAGTTCCGTTTACTTGTCCGGCGAAATACAATCCCCGAATTTTCTTGGTTTCCAGAGTATTATCAACCTGGTGTGGTGGAAAGAAATCATATTCAACAGCATACCCAGGTCGGATCATTTTAACATTTTCCAGACCTTTTATTTTGTGCATTGCCTCAAGCTGAATATCAGTTGGAAGAGAAGTTGAAAAACCATTTAAATAAATTAAATCACTGTCCAAACCTTCCGGTTCAAGAAAGAGCTGATGACTTTTCTTTTCAGAAAACCTCACAATTTTATCTTCAATCGATGGGCAATATCTCGGACCAACACCTGAAATCAATCCTGTAAACATTGGAGATTCGTGGAATCCTTTTTCCAAGATTGAATGCACTTCCTGATCTGTGTGAGTAATATGACAGGAAACCTGGGGAAGATAAGGAAACAAATTCTTATCTGTTCTAAAAGAAAATGGTTGTGGCTTTTCATCTCCTGGCTGTTCTTCGAGAATAGACCAATCAATTGAATTTTTTGCAAGCCTTGGTGGAGTTCCGGTTTTCAGTCTGCCGGTTTCAAAACCTATTCTGATTAAAGATTCCGTTATTCCTGTTGAATGCTTTTCTCCAAACCTTCCGCCTTGTGTTGCTTTTAGACCTGTATGCATTTGGGCATTAAGAAAAGTACCCGAGGATAGAACAACAGCTTTAGCTTCAATCACATTTCCATCAGAACACATTACTCCTTTGACAATACCATCTTCAACTTCAATTTTAGTTACAGCCTGCTCTACAATTTCAAGATTTTTTGTTAATTCGATAACTTCAATAGCTTTATCTGAATATAATTTTCTATCGGACTGACATCTCGGTGACCAAACAGCGGGTCCTTTTGATTTATTCAACATCCTGAATTGTAAACCTGTTTGATCAGCAATTATTCCCATCACGCCACCCAAAGCATCAACTTCCCTCACAAGATGACCTTTTGCAGTTCCGCCAATTGCCGGATTACAGGACATCCTCCCTATCGCAGATTTATCCATTGTAATCAATCCTACAGAGCAACCCATATTAGCTGCTGAAGCTGCGGCTTCTATTCCAGCGTGCCCACCACCTATTACCAAAACGTCAAATATTTTCATTTATCAACTATTTCCGTTTCACGTGGAACAAAATTTCTGTTGTTAAATATCCTTTTTTGAGTTTCACGTGAAACAACTATTTCCCAATACAAAATTTTGAGAAGATATTATTTAAGATATCCTCAGAAGAAATTTTCCCAACTATTTCGCTTAGGTGGTCAATTGCTGCTCTTATATCTGTTGCAATAAACTCGCCACTCATTTGCTTCTCAGCTGATTGAAATGCTTCATCAAGAGCATTTTTAGCATTTCTCAGGCAATTATAATGTCGGGAATTCGACACAACAATATCATGCTCAGAATAAGTTTCCGAACCAAAAACTAAGGAAATCATTTTATCAAACAACTTACCAATACCCTCCCCTGTTAACGCCGAAATTTGAATGTCAGAATCTAACCTGCTTTCTTTCAGAAGATCTATTTTATTTAAAACTCTGACAACATTAGTTGAGGAAGTTCTCTTTAATTCATTTTTAATTTCCTCCGAAAATCCCTGTTCTGTATCTCCAATAAATAGAATTAGGTCCGCATTTTTAACAGCTTCTATTGAACGGATAACTCCCTCTTTCTCTATTTCATCATCAGAAATTCTAATACCTGCTGTGTCAAAAAGTTTAAACAAAATTCCATTTATCGAAACTTCTTCCCGGATTACATCCCTGGTCGTGCCCGGAATTTTACTTACAATTGCTCTTGATTCCTTTAAGATGTAATTCATTAAGGACGATTTTCCAACATTAGGGGCGCCAACAATAACAAGATTCACTCCATCCATTAAAACCCTTCCAAAATTGTAACTTTTCAAAAGATTTTCAATTTCACCCGAAATACTCTGAATTTTCTTTAATAACACATCTTTCTGTACGAATTCTATATCCTCTTCAGCAAAATCGAGTTCGATTTCTACAAAGGACGCCAAATTCATCAATTCCTCACGAAGTTTATCAACCTTTAAGGAAAGCATTCCATCGAGCTGATTTCTGGCTCCTTTGTGTGAGACTTCCGTTCGTGAAGCAATTAAATCTGCAACAGCTTCTGCCTGAGCAAGATCAATTTTGTTATTAAGAAAAGCACGTTTTGTGAACTCACCTGGTTCAGCATTCCGAACTCCTTCAGCAAGCAGAAATTCCATTATCTTTTTTGAAATATATGGACTTCCATGAAAGCTTATTTCAACCACATCCTCTCCTGTGTAGGAATTTGGACCTCGGAAAACTGAGACTAGAACGTCATCGATTTCTTCACTTTCTTTTTGAATTTTTCCATAATGAATTGTATGGCTTTTTGCACCAGAAATAAGCGATTTTCCAATAAAAATAGAATCAGTTACGGAAAAAGCACCATTTCCGCTTAGACGGATAACCGAAACTGCACCTGTTCCCGCAGGTGTAATAATCGCAGCTATTGTATCTTCTTTTAAAATCATATCTTATTCGTAAATAGAGCGCAAAATTAGTCAAACTGGTTCGGATTAACAATCATCTATTCTGTCAGTACATCATATTGACTGAATTGAAAAACTGACAGAGAATTTGTCTTTTAATTCTAATTACACTTAAATCAGACAATGCAACTGTCATTATGTCGCACTATTTGAACTATTGGAAATCTCCATAATTCACTATATTATATGAGATTATAGGGAATTTATAAATGGCATTATAATTGTAATGTTATTTTCAAAATCACAAAACAATATAAGGAGATAAAATCATGACACTCGTAAGATGGAACCCGGTTAGAGATCTTTTCAACGTTGAACGCGAGTTTAACAAAGTCTTCAGAAATTTTGAAAACAGGTTTGGCTTCCCTGCTGAGAATAAAGAAGAGAACGGTTATGAAAATGCTGTATGGATGCCGTTGACTGATATTTTTGAGGACAAAGAAAACTATAGAATAAAAGCTGATCTTCCCGGAATAAGTAAGAAAGATGTTAAAATTTCTTATTCCAATAGTGAACTCAGCATCAGCGGCGAGAGAGTTCAGGAGACTGAAAACAAAGATTCTAAATCTCATCGCATTGAAAGAACTTTTGGAAAATATTTCAGATCTTTTACTCTTCCAAAAGAAATTAAAGCTGATAATATTAAAGCAGATTTCAAAGATGGACAATTAACCATCACTATTCCAAAAGCTGATGAAGTAAAACCAAAAGAGATTGAAATTTCTGTTAACTAAGATATCTCTGCATCCAAAAAATTATGAGGGTGTCTAACTTTGTTAGCCACCCTTTTTATTTAAATTACCAAAATGGAATTCAAAGATTATTATAAAATACTTGGAGTTGATAAAATAGCTTCTCCTGATGAGATAAAAAAAGTTTATCGAAAACTCGCAATGAAATATCATCCTGACAGAAATCCCGATGATAAATCATCCGAAGAAAAGTTTAAAGAAATCAGTGAGGCACATGAGGTACTGAGTGATCCGGAGAAAAGGAAAAGATATGATCTGCTCGGATCTAATTGGAAAAATTATCAACCTGGTGCAGGAGGTTCCGGGGGTGGCTTTTCACAGTTTGGCGGCGGTGGAAGACAATATAGAACTTCAGGAAATTTTGAAGATATGTTTGGCAACATGAGCGGCTTTTCGGATTTCTTTGAAAGTTTCTTTGGCGGGAGTTCTGCAGGACGAAGTTCATTTTCATCTCGCAAAACAGCAAAAGGTGCAGACTACGAAGCAGAACTTTATATAATGCTGGAAGAGGCATATTCGGGAATAACAAAAGAAATTTCAATCGAAGGGAAAAAACTTAGATTAAAAATTAATCCAGGAACAAGAGACGGAAAGAAATTAAGATTATCCAAGCAAGGAGCCGCTTCACAAAGCGGGGGCGAGAGAGGCGATCTTTATTTAACAATTAAAATACAGAAACATCCATTTTATGAGTTTGATGATTCTAATTTGATTTACGATTTATCGATTGATTTGTATTCTGCAGTCCTTGGTGCAAAAAAGAAATTTAAAACATTGAGCGGTAAAAATATTAGCTTAACAATTCCGCCGGGTACAGATAGCGGGCAATTATTCAGAATAAATGAAATGGGTTTTCCACTTGAAGAAAACTCCAGCCGCTTCGGTGATTTAATTATCAGGATAAAAGTTGAACTGCCTAAAAACTTAAATAATGAAGAAAAAAAATTATTTAAAACTTTATCGGAAATCAGAAAATAAAATTATACTAATTCTTTTAAGGAGATTATAAATATGGCTGATAAAAAATCCACATCGACAAAAATTGAATTTAAAGCTGAGATAAAACAACTGCTCGATATACTTGTTCATTCACTTTATACGAGCAGGGAGATTTTTCTGCGTGAATTAATTTCGAATTCATCCGACGCACTCGATAAATTAAGATTTGAATCAACTAAAGGAACCGATTTTGCTGATAAGGATCTTCCACTTGAAATAAGAATTGATTTTGATGAGAAGAAAAAATTATTAACAATTTCCGATACTGGAATTGGAATGACGAGAGATGAATTAATTAATAATATAGGAACGATCGCAAAATCAGGTTCGGCAGAATTCCTGAAACAGCTTAAAGACAGCAAGCAGGACGCAAATAATATAATAGGAAAGTTCGGTGTAGGATTTTATTCCGTGTTTATGGTTGCGGAAAAAGTTGTAATCAAAACAAAATCATTTAAGAAAGATGAGCCGGCTTTTCTGTGGGAATCTGATGGAACAGGGGAGTACGAAATTTCGGAATTGAGTGAGGACAAAAAACGTGGAACGATAATCGAGATTCATTTAAAGGATGATGCAAAAGAGTTTACAGAGAAATACAGAATCGAATCTTCAATTAAAAAACATTCAAGTTTCATAAGCTTTCCAATCTTCGTAAAAGATGAAAAGATAAATACAGTTGCTGCAATCTGGCGAGAACCGAAATCTAATTTAAAGAAAGAGCAGTATGATGAGTTCTATAAATCATTAAGCTATGATTCCGAAGGACCGTTTGAAACCATTCATGTTTCTGTTGATGCGCCGATACAGTTTAACAGCCTGATGTTCATTCCGAAAAAGAGTTATGAATTCTGGAAGTTCGGAAGGGAAGACTACGGTCTTGATTTATATGTACGAAGAGTTTTGATTCAACACAAGAACAAAGATCTGCTTCCAGAATTTTTAAGCTTTGTTACCGGTGTTGTCGATTCTGAAGATCTGCCGTTAAACATTTCCCGCGAGACTTTGCAGGAAAATATAATCTTCACAAAAATTGCGAATAGTGTAACTTCGCAGGTTTTAAATCATCTGCAGAAAATTGCAAAAGATTCACCGGAAAGATATGTTGAATTCTGGAAAGAGCACGGAAAAGTTTTCAAGCTTGGCTACATGGATTTTACTAACAGGGAAAAATTCCTTTCGTTGCTCAGGTATAATTCTTCAGAAGCAAAAACGGCTGAAGAACTTATTTCGCTTGAAGACTATGCAGGAAGAATGAAAAAAGATCAAAAGGAAATTTACTTTGCAATCGGACCAAGCCGTGATTCAATTTCTCTTGATCCTCATCTCGAAATTTTCAGAAGCAAAGGACTTGAAGTTCTTTACTTGTTTGATCCTGTTGATGAATTTGTAATCAGCTCAATAGGAAAATTCAAAGATTATGATTTTAAATCTGTTGATAATGCCGATCTTCAGAAACTAGATAAGGTGGAAAATGTCGAGAAAGAATCTGCTAAAAAAGTAGAACTTTCAAAAGATGATCTTCTGCACTTCGACAGCCTGCTTGCAAAGATGAAAGAGATTCTTGGCGATAGGGTAAAGGATGTGAAAGAATCAAAAAGATTAACCGGCAGTCCTTCGTGTCTTGTAAGTGATGAAGAAGGAATGTCAGCTTCGATGCAAAAGATTTTAAAAATGACAAACCAGGGTTTGGGTGATCAGAAAAAAGTATTTGAAATAAATAAAGATCATAAATTAGTCAGGAACTTGCTGAAGGTTTACAAAAAATCAGAAGGGGATGATTACATTAAAAATGTAACAGAACAATTATATGAATCTGCTTTATTGCTGGAAGGAAATCTCGATGACCCGCATAAATTAATAAACAGACTGAATAAGATGCTTGAAGAATCCAGTGACTGGTATGTTAAGGTGAAGGAATACTAAGTGTATCTACGTGTCCTTTGTCACGGTGGTAAATTCTTTTAACCACTAAGATACTTAGAACACAAAGACTTACTAAGAAAGGAAAATAAAATGGCATTTAACTTTAATAAGCTAACTGTAAAATCCCAGGAAGTTGTACAGACAGCCCTTGAGATTGCACAGAATTATAACAATCAAATAATAGAACCGGAACATCTGCTTGCTTCGCTAATCCAGGAAAGCGGCGGGCTTGCAGACACGATTATGAAAAAAGCAGGAGGCAATACTAATTCCATAAAGTTGAAAGCAAATGAAATGCTCGAGACTTTGCCGAAAGTTTCCGGCACCGGGGTTGGCAATCAACAGATGTCGCAGAACACTGCGAAACTTCTTGATGTTGCTACAGACGAAGCTAAAAAGTTGCAGGATGAATACGTTTCGGCCGAACATCTTTTAATTGCTTTAAGCGAAGACAAAGGAAAAGCCGGACAGCTTCTCCGCGATAACGGTGTTTCAAGAAATACAGTTCTTTCAGCTTTGAAAGAAGTAAGAGGAACACAGCGCGTAATATCTCAAAATCCTGAAGATACTTATCAATCTTTGGAAAAGTATGGAAGAGATTTAAATGAAATGGCCCGGGCCGGAAAACTTGATCCGGTGATTGGAAGGGATGAAGAAATACGAAGAGTTCTTCAGGTTTTATCAAGAAGAACAAAGAATAATCCAGTGCTGATAGGTGAACCGGGAGTAGGGAAGACAGCAATCGCCGAAGGCATTGCACACAGAATTATTTCCGGCGACGTTCCCGAAACTTTAAAGACAAAAAGAATTGTAGCACTCGATATGGGTGCGCTTGTTGCCGGGACACAGTTCCGCGGACAGTTTGAAGAAAGAATGAAAGCAGTTGTAAAAGAAGTAACCGAATCGAACGGTGAGATTATTCTTTTTATCGATGAACTTCACCTTGTTGTAGGTGCGGGTTCTACACAGGGCTCAATGGATGCAGCAAACATTTTAAAGCCTGCACTTGCAAGAGGCGAGCTACACACTATCGGGGCAACAACTCTCGACGAGTATCGAAAATATATTGAGAAAGATGCTGCACTCGAACGAAGATTCCAGCCTGTTTTAGTAAGTGAGCCTTCGGAAGAAGATACGATTTCTATTTTAAGAGGATTGAAAGAACGATACGAAGTTCATCACGGAGTTAGGATAACCGACGCTGCGATTGTGGCTGCATCTCAGCTTTCGGAAAGGTATATCACCGATCGTTTTCTTCCCGATAAAGCAATAGATCTTATCGACGAAGCAGCATCAAAATTAAGAATTGAAATTGATTCGATGCCGGAAGAGCTTGATGCACTTGAAAGAAAAGTCAAGCAGCTCGAAATTGAACGCGAAGCTTTGAAGCGAGAAAAAGATGAAGCATCCGCAAAACGATTGGAAGAGCTGAAAAAAGAACTGGGTGATTTGAATGCGGAAAAGAATGAACTGAAAGCGCACTGGAATCTTGAGAAAGAAAGAATACAGAAAATCCGTTCGATGAAAAGCGAAATAGAAAATGCAAAAGTGCTTGCAGAAAAATATGAAAGGGAAGGGGATCTTGGCAAAGTTGCAGAGATTCGTTACGGTAAAATTTCTGAGCTTGAAAAGAATCTTAAAACAGAAACTCGGGAGCTTGCAAAAGTTCAGTCAAATAAAAAGATGCTGAAAGAAGAAGTCGATGCTGAAGATATAGCAGAGGTAGTTGCAAAGTGGACGGGCATTCCTGTAAGCAGAATGTTGGAAAGCGAAAGGAGCAAATTGCTCAAACTCGAAGATGAGCTTCACAAAAGAGTTATCGGTCAGGATGAAGCTGTTTCCGCAGTTGCAAATGCAATACGAAGAGCACGGACTGGTTTGCAGGATGTAGATAGACCGGTTGGCTCATTCATATTCCTGGGAACAACTGGTGTTGGCAAAACCGAACTTGCACGAGCGCTTGCAGAATTTTTATTCGATGACGAGCATGCAATGATACGGATTGATATGAGCGAGTATATGGAAAAGTTTTCCGTCTCGCGTCTTATAGGTGCACCGCCGGGATATGTTGGATACGAGGAGGGCGGACAGCTTACCGAATCAGTACGCAGAAGACCTTACTCGGTTGTGCTTCTTGATGAAATTGAAAAAGCGCACCCCGATGTTTTCAATGTTCTGCTGCAGGTACTGGATGACGGAAGACTTACCGACAACCAGGGAAGAGCCGTAAACTTTAAGAATACTATAATTATAATGACTTCAAACATTGGTTCGCATTTGCTGCAGGAAAAATTATTTAATGTTGATGATGCACAGATTGAAGTTGTGTTGGGTGAGCTTCGTGAACAGCTTGGCGATTTGCTGAGGCAGAGCATCCGTCCCGAATTCCTCAACAGGATTGACGAGATTGTTCTATTCAAGCCGTTAACTCACAAAGAAATCCGGCAGATTGTTGAGATACAATTGAACCGTGTTGCTGCAATGCTGAAGGAAAGAGATATAAAATTAATTATTAATGATGAAACAAAAGACTGGCTTGCAAACATTGGCTACGATGTAACTTTTGGTGCAAGACCTTTGAAACGTACAATACAAAAGTACGTTGCAAACCCTCTTGCGCAGGAGCTGCTTGCGGGTAATTTTGGTGATGGCGATACGATTAAAATTACTGTTGGTGAAAAAGGAAAGCTTGCATTCAGCAAATAAATTAACCTGTAAGTCCCCTACCACGAGGGGGTTTAGGGGCGGGTGGGTTCGCGTTCTCATCAATCCACTTCTCAATTTTTTCTATTACTTTATCCAATTGATGAACTATTTCCATATCATCAAACCTTAGAACAGTAACACCAAGCTCATCTAATCTTTTGTCTTTCTTTTTATCTTTCGCCTTGTTTCCGTAATGACTCTCTCCATCAATCTCGATTGCAAGCATAAGCTCTTTGCAGTAAAAATCTACTATGAAATTATCTATAGGTTTCTGTCTGTCGAAGTCATAGCCACGGAGTTGTTTTCCTTTAAGGTAGTTCCAGAGTTGGACTTCTGTGTAGGTACTGTTGTTTCTTAATTTACGTGCGTATTCTTTAAGTTTTGGGTTGTAGGGGATGATCTTTCTGCGCTTCATTGCGGTGGTAACTTAATAATATATTTCTTTACTTTCTATTGACCCACCCCTCGCCCCTCCCAAGAGGGGACAATGCGTTTTTTATTATATGTTTTGTTTACTTAAAAATATTAATGATTTACACTACATTATTATGATATCACAAAACAATGAAAATCCCCTCCCCGGAGGGGATTTAGGGGTGGGTTAAAACCACAACCACAAAATATTTCCCAATAGAGCAATTAACCGCAAGAAAATCTACTGCGGTTTTTTCTTTTTAAATAACGCATTTCTTATCTGTTGGTTAAAATTTTACATAAATAGTTGAACTATTAGTTCAATTTTCTTATATTTGTATCAGTTCTTTGAATATTGAAATTGAGTTAAGAAATTAATGCTGAAAAACTGAAGTGCAGATTAATCGCACAATGGCTTAGCCATTCTGTTGCCGCCATAGAGTACATTATCACTATTCAATACTCTATCTGAAATATTACAATCAATTAATTATTCTTATTAAAGGCGGGCTATTTTTTGAGTAAGAAGACTCTATAAAGAATTACGACGGACAGCAATAATTACTTTCAGGCGGGCGGTAATATTGCCGTCTAACTAAATCCCAGAGGTAAAATATGGGAAACTCAATTTCTAAAATGATAGAATTCATTGATTCTATCATTTCAAAAAACCGTAGTTCTTTTTCCATTGAAGAATGTCGCGTTCTTGAAGAAGTGAAACAAGAGTTAATAAAACTTGATGTTGCTTCTTCAAAAAAGAAGTTACTTGAGAAACGCGAAATTATCCGTACAATAGTTTCTGAATTACAGAAACTATTGATCAATCCAAAAATTTGGACGGACATTAAAAATATTTTTTAATGGAGAGTCTTCTTAATTCTTTACTAGAGCAGAAAATGGATATTGGGAAAGTAATAAAAGAAGTTCGATCGAATAAAAAACTTAAACAAAAAGATCTTTCAGATTCTTGTAACATATCAGTCACTTACCTCTCACAGATTGAAAACAATAGAAAAGACCCTTCCATATCAACGCTGGAAGAAATAAGTAAATTTCTTGGTGTTCCTTTGCCAATGATGTTCTTTATGGCTTTAGAGGATGATGATATACCTTCTCCCAAAAAAGAATTTTTCCGGCATATTTATCCTTCCCTTAATAGTTTAATTAGAGAATTCTTCTAATGCTTGGACCTATAAGAAGCAAAAACCACTTATATTATTTACTTAATACCAGCAAGGAAGAATTAAATACAATCCTCAAGAATTTAGAGGATTATTATACACCTTTTGAAAAAATAAAAAAAAATAAAGATGGGACAATAAGATTAAAGAATGGAGAGCCCGAAACTCGAGAGTTCTATCCGAGCATTGACAGACTGAAAGAATTACAGCAAAAAATAAAATTAAAAATTTTAAGAAAGTTTGAATTCCCGCCACACATTCAAGGAGGCGTTAAAGGTAAAGATAATATAACCAACGCAAGCACTCACAAGGGAAAAAAATATTTTTTTACGACAGATATCAAACAATTCTTCCCTTCAATATGTTACAAATATGTCTATAATATGTTTATTTCATTCGGATTTTCAGCAGATGTTAGTTCAGTATTAACAAAATTGACAACTTACAAATTTCAAGTGCCACAAGGAATTCCAACAAGCACTTATATTACTAATCTAGTTTCACTACCAGTGGATAAGGAATTATTAGAGTTATGTAAATCCCATGATATAAATTATACACGATTCATTGATGATTTGAGTTTTTCATCTAAAAAAGATTTTTCATATGTAATTCCTGAAATCTTAGATATTGTTCAAAGAAACAATTTGCGAATTAATCAGAGAAAAACTTTTTATAAGGTTGGACCAACTTTAATAACAGGAATTCTTGTTAAAAATAATTCTCTAAAAGCAAGTAAAGAAATTTTTTCAAAGTTGGATAAGTCCACAGGTGCGAAGAAAAAAAGCTTGATTAATTATATAGGAAGAATTAAACAATCTTCGAAAAAGACTAAAGACCATAAAACTGTTAACAAGTCATAACGCATAGCTGTACTAAGTACCCCCTTTTTAATTACCCTCGCGTACAAAAAGGATTTCTCTCCTTCGTGATTCGAAATGACATTCTTATTCAACAACTTCGCTTTGATTTGACTATTTTTTACGTCCTTCCATTATTTTAAGTTTGTATAAATGTTTTCATTACTTAATGCACATATCGAAAAAAGAGTCCATCTTACTGACGAAGAGTTTGAGATAAGCAGTAAATATTTTATTCCAAAAACAATAAAGAAGCATCAATTTCTTTTAAATGAAGGGATCGTTTGTAAGCATATCGGATTTGTCAACTCAGGATGCCTGAGAGTATATACAATTGATAATAAAGGTGTAGAACATATTGTTCAGTTTGCAATTAAAGACTGGTGGGTTTCGGATCTGCATAGTTTTCTTTCAGGCTTGCCGGCAACTTACAATATTGATGCATTGCAGGATTCGGAAGTTCTATTGCTTGAGAAGTCTGCAAGAGAAGAAGCTTTTAAATAACTGCCCGAAAATGGAAAGATTTTTCCGTCTGCTGATAGAAGCAAACCAGGTTGCAGCACGTGCGAGAATCGCAGATTCTTTAGGTGCTTCAGCAGAAGAACGTTATCTTAAATTTATAAAAGCATACCCGAGACTTTTTGGACTCGTGCCGCAGAACCAGATCGCATCCTATCTTGGAATTACTCCACAATCTTTAAGCAGAATCCGTAAAGAATTATCTAACAAATAAATTCCTTCCTGGCTAAGATATGAGTTAACATATGTTAACTCAATTTTTTAACCTATGTGAATGCACAAGGGAGTCTTTCATTTTAAGTTTGAACTGTGATTAAGTAAAACAAATCAAACAAAAAAGAAAGGAAAAATAAAATGACAACATGGAAAATTGACCCTGCACATTCAGAAGTTAACTTTAAAGTTAAACATCTTGTTGTTTCAACAGTAAGAGGACACTTCGATAATTTTGATGCATCTATTGAAACAGAGGCAGAAGATTTCAGTGATGCAAAAATAAAATTCGAAGCGGAAACAAACAGCATCAATACAAGAAATGGTGATCGTGATGCACACTTAAAATCTCCCGATTTCTTTGATGCACCGAAATATGAAAAAATCTCTTTCGTCTCAACTTCAGTAAAGAAATTTTCCGATCACGAACTTAAAGTAAACGGCAATCTCACAATTCGTGATATAACAAAAGAAGTTACTCTTGATATTATATACAACGGTATTGTTGAAGGAATGGGCGGAAACGAAGTTGCAGGTTTTGAAATCTCAACAAAGCTAAATCGTTTTGATTATGGTTTGAAGTGGAATGCACTTACCGAAGCAGGAGGTGTTGTTGTGAGCAATGAAGTAAAAATTGAAATTCTTGCCGAGTTCAACAAAGCTAAAAGCGTAGCACAAGCTGCATAATGATCTCAAACTTTTCTTGACTGATAAAACTAAGGGGCACTAAGTGTCCCTTTTTAATTTTCCCCCACGCACACAAAAATGATTTTCTCTGCCACTAATTCGCGAATCCGCGGCAAAAATCCCTTATCGTTAATATTAAAAGATAACATAACAACAAACAAAGCAAATTTATTTTTGATTTTATGATAATCCCGATATCATTTGGAGTTTTTATTCTGGTCTGAAAAACTTGACCAAATTCATTATTTTAAAATCGCTTTTTAATACAATAAAGTATCAGGTTTAAGTGGAACTATTTAATATTATAAACATACTTGCGATATTTCAGTTACTTATACTTGCAATTATACTTCTGAAGAATCAAAACCCTGAAACTCCATCTAATAAATTTTTTGGAATTTTTCTTATAGTGAATGTTCTTCTTATTTCAGCCTCACTATTTTATAATCTGGGAGAGTTAACCGGCAACGTCGGTTCTATAATTATAGTCGCCTCACTGGCAATCTTCTTCTTGCTTGGACCACTCTTTTATTATTTTTTCAGATCGATATTTAATAAAGACATAACTCTTACTAAATTATCGTTACTACATCTAATTCCGTTTCTACTTTTTAGCATATTTTCAATTTTTATTCTCAGCCGTAGTTTTTCGTACGCTGCTGAAGGTAAAAGTGATACCCTTCTTTTGTCTTTCTGGGAATATACTTTTTACTGCATTTCAGTTTATCTCCAGTTATTGATATACATAATCGTATCATACAAGACAACCAGGGATTATAAAACGAATTTGTCAAACACTACTTTAAGCATAGACAGCAGGAGCTATTCCTGGCTTAATTTTTTAATTTTGATTTACTTTTTCCATTGGCTTTTTGATTCTCTAAATGCTTTTTTTCATCTGAGTGGAATTGTTCCGGCAAATCTTAATATTCATTTTGCTACTCTTTCTATTGGTATGTTGCTTGTCTTCTCTACTTTAAGTGTCATTAGAGGTTTAAAGGGTTATAATGTTGTCTCAATTGAAAAAGAAAAATACCGCGGTTCAACTTTATCTTTAAAGGAAAAGGAAATAGTTAAAAACAAAATCCTATCTAGCTTTGCAGAAGATAAGCTTCACCTTAATCCTGACATTACGGTTGAGTTATTGGCTAAAAAAATCTCAGTTCATTCCAAATCAATTTCACAGGTTATTAATGAAACTTTTGGATGTAATTTTTTCGATTTCATCAATAGCTACAGGATTAATGAAGCTAAACAAATGATAATCAATCATAATGGGGATTCAAAAGAAAAAACTATTCTCGAAATATTGTACTCGTCAGGATTCAACTCAAAATCTTCGTTTAACCGGGCTTTCAAAAAACATACTGGTTACACACCTACTGAATTCAGAAAAGTAAACAGTGCAGCTTTCCCCACGCAAGATGCTTAAATAATCAACACTCTTTCTTAAGAAAATAGTACCACTTCCTGAAAAAAGACGATTTTCTTTTTGCCAGTGAGTATTATGATGTGAATCATTTCTTAAAATTAATCCGGAGTACAATTCATGTTAAAAATTCTTCAATTATTTCTTTTTTGTTTTTCTATTACAATTTATTCTCAGTGGTCGACTTCATCCTTAAGCATACCAAGAAGTCTGGCTACAAGTACTTCTAATGGTTCACAAATATTTATTGGAGGTGGCGCAACTTATAATTTAAATAAAGTGCAAAGGGTTGTGGATATATATAATGTTTTAACCGGTTCCTGGTCTACTGATAGCATTTCTGTTGGAAGATTTGAACTTGCTTCAGCTTCTACTGATAATAAAGTTCTCTTTGCTGGCGGCGTTACAAATCTAAATTCATTTTCAATTTCAAACGTGGTCGATATTTACGATGTAAACTCAGGAACATGGGAAACTGCTGCTCTTTCTCAAAGTCGTGGAGCTTTGGTTGGAACGAGCAATGGCACAAAAGCTTTGTTTGCAGGAGGGGTTAAAAATTATTCATCCGGTATTGGTTCGAATGTTGTTGATATTTATGATGAAACTACAAACAACTGGAGTGTGGACACTCTAACTGTTCCACATAGTTTTTATACGGCAGTTACTGCTGGTAATCGTGCATATTTTGCAGGAGGCATTGTAAGCTATAGCGGAAATAACACGGTTCTTACGAACAGGATAGATATTTATGATTATAACACCGGGACCTGGAGTATCGATTCACTTAGTGTTGCAAGGGGAGGATTAGCATCAGCAACAGTTGGAACAAAGATCCTTTTTGCCGGTGGTCATGATCCCAATTATAATGCATTAAATATAGTTGATATTTTTGATTATTCAACTAATACATGGTCAACTGATACCCTTTCACAGGCAAGGGGCGAACTAACCGGAGTTTCTTTGGGGGATAAAGTTTATTTTGCAGGGGGCTACAGCAATTACGGTACATACACAATGTCTGATAGAGTTGATATTTATGACAATAGTACTGGTCTGTGGACAACCGCGACACTTTCTGCAGCCCGAGCTGAACTATGTTCTTCTTCTGCAGGAAATAAATTATTGATATCCGCGGGAGGTTCTTATAGTACTACTGAGCAATTCGACAATGTCGATATTTATACCGATAACACAAGTAGTGTGAACGATGAAAAAAAAAGTAAAACAACTTTTAAACTTTCACAAAATTTTCCCAACCCGTTTAATCCAGCTACAAGTATGCATTATACAATAAGCAGCAGGCGATTTGTTACGCTGAAAGTTTATGATATTTTAGGAAATGAAATAGCAACTCTGGTTAACGAAGAAAAACCAGCAGGCAGTTATGAAGTTGAATTCAACAGTCATTCTGATGAAGGTCGGAATCTCTCAAGCGGGATATATTTCTATAAAATTGAAGCGGGGCAATTTGTTGAAACCAAGAAGATGATCCTTTTAAAATAGTATCAGGAAATAAAAGGGGCGCTAAGTGCCCCTTTTTAATTTACCCACACACTCAATAGAGATTTCCTGCCTATGTTGAAACTTCGGCGGACAAGTTGATTGAAACAGCAAAAAGCTTCATTGTTTTCTTTGGAAAGAATTGGGAAGTTTGATGAAGAAAATTAATTTCGCTGCATATGGCTAACAGAATTGCACAATAAAATATGTTAACAAGATTTATTAGTCCTTTGCTTTGGGAGGGTGGTGAAATGTTAAAAATTGGAGGAGGATAAATATTCAAAATGAAAATTATATCTTTATTCATAATCGTTTGTTTGTTGATTTTTTATTCTTGTTCTGAAAATTCAACCGAAGGAAATGTAGACAGCAATATTCTGATTCCATTCAAAGTGGGGAATAACTGGGAATATAAAGGTATCTATTACGATACCTTGGGAAATGTGATAGATACTCATAATACAGTTGAACAAATTATTAAAGACACAATAATTTCTAATATGCATTTTTATACTTATGATAACTGGGGTGTTTACTATACAATAAAAGAAGATGGTGTTTGGATGTATCTATTTTATCAAAATGGCACCGAGGAACATTATTTGTATGACAAGTATCCCTGTAAAACAAATGATACATATTCATTCCCATTTGGTAGACCACCAGCAATCGTGACAGTTTTATCAACAAATCAGAGTATTCAAGTTGAAGCGGGAACATTTTCCTGTATTCTTTACCATTTTCAATTTGATTCCCTCAATTCTTATAATAATATATACATTGCCCCAGGAATCGGAATAATTAAATATGAACACTTTCAAGGAAGACAATCCAGTACAGCATATAAAACCATTGAAAGTAATCTAATAAGGTACCAACTCTACTAGTTGATTAGTAATGAAGACAATCCCGCTCGTTGTTTTCTTTGGGAAGAATCCTGAATATTACAAAAGCATCACTTCACAATTTTAGTAGTCCCACAATCACATATTTTATGGGTTTTGTTGATTATTTCCTCCTTCATTATTTTTGCATCAAATAACAAATGAAAACAACATTTAAATAGTCTTTATGAAAGCTTTCTATCCTGCTATTTTATTTTTACTTACTTCAATAATACATGCACAGGGAAACAGTGCAGAACCATTTTTGCATGAAATATTTTCTCAGTTTCCCAATGTTCGAGATATAGCAATGTCTTCTGAGGGAGATGAAATTTATTTTTCAGTACAAAGCTACCAGGACGAAGTTTCTATTATTACCTGCATAAAAAAAATAAATGATAAATGGTCTGCCCCTGAGATTGCGAGCTTCTCAGGAAATTATTATGATATAGAGCCTTTCTTTTCCCCTGATGGATTGAAACTTTATTTTGTTTCAAACAGGCCATTGGATTCAACCAATGATAAAAACAAAGACTTTGATATTTGGTACGTTCAAAGAGAAAACAAAAATTCTGAATGGTCAGGGCCTATTAATCTCGGTCCGCCAATTAATTCAAATGAAAATGAATTTTATCCATCAATAGCAGATAACAAAAATTTTTACTTCACATGTGATGCCCGCGGAACAAAAGGAAAGGATGACA
Source organism: uncultured Ignavibacteriales bacterium (assembly GCA_963822905.1). Lineage (GTDB taxonomy): Bacteria > Bacteroidota > Ignavibacteria > Ignavibacteriales > Ignavibacteriaceae > CAWGJF01. Next base: position 237,054 of record CAWGJF010000001.1, on the reverse strand, counting down.
TCTTCTTTAGCAAATGGACCGGTAAAACCTATACAGAACCTGTTTCTTTAAGTGATTCAATAAACTCCGAAGGTTATGAGTTCAACGCTTTTATTGCTCCTGATGAATCTTATATTATTTTTACCGGTTACCAGAAAGAAGACGGATTAGGAAGTGGTGATCTTTATATGAGTCACAAATTATCAGATGGTACCTGGACAAAAGCAAAAAATTTAGGTGCGGAAATAAATTCTACGAAAATGGATTACTGCCCGTATGTGGATACAAAAACAAATACTTTATACTTTACCAGCAAAAGAAGTTCGGTTAATAATTCTAACAAAAGTTTCTCAACAGTTCAGGAATTCCTAGATGAAATGAAAAAATATGAAAACGGGCTTAGCAGAATTTATAAGGCAGTCTTAAAATAATTTAACTGGTTTTTAATCTTTCGTTGTTTTCTTTATGTAGAAGGATAAAGTTTAATTAGCAAACTGAAAAAGTTTTATGAAAAATTATCTTCCCCGCAACTTTAACATAAATAAACAAGCAAATGAATAAAGACAAAGAAAAACGAAAAGATAACGAACCGCCATTTGCAATCTCTAAACAAGGAATGCGCTTTCATCATATTGGTATTCCAACAACTGAGTGCAAACCAAATGAAAAATATTTGGAGCAATATAAATTTTACGTTTCAGGATTTGACACAAGTGAATTTGGAATTGAATGGATGCGTTTCGAAAAAGATAGTCCCATAGCAGAAATTATTCAGAAAGTTCCGCACGTTGCTTTTGAAGTAGATGATCTGGATACTACAATAAAAGGTAAACAGTTAATCGGGGAAATTGCAACTCCGTCAAAAGGAGTGCGCATAGCAATGATTATTGAAAACGGGGCGCCGATAGAATTTATTGAGTTTAGTAAGATTGATGAAGATTAATTAGAGAAATTATTTTTCGTACAATCTGATTTTAACTATTTGCTTCAGAGGGAGAGATTATTCTACCTGATTCTTACCGGAGTTTACTTCTATCTTTCTGATTTGTAAGTTCTAAACAGTTTTTATAAGAAATTGAAAAAGGGATGTGCTATGCAAAAACGTAAGCTCGGGAAAAGCGGTTTGGAAGTTTCTGCAATAGGACTTGGCTGTATGGGAATGACCTTTGCCTTTCCTCCTTTTCCAGAAAAGAAAGAAATGATTTCATTGCTCCGCACTGCTGTTGAACGCGGAGTAACATTATTCGATACTGCGGAAGTTTATGGTCCGTATACCAATGAAGAACTTGTCGGTGAAGCACTTTCGCCTTTACGCGACCAGGTTGTAATTGCTACCAAGTTCGGTTTCAAACCTGCTAATGAAAACGAAGCAAACTCCCGCTGGTCCGAACTTGACAGCCGTCCGGAACACATTAGAAAAGCTGTTGAGGGTTCTCTTAAAAGATTAAAGACTGATGTTATCGACCTTTTGTATCAACACCGCGTGGCTCCCGATGTGCCGATAGAAGATGTGGCGGGAACTGTAAAAGAATTAATACAGGAGGGAAAAGTAAAACACTTCGGACTTTCAGAAGCAAGTGTTCAAACTATTCGCCGTGCACATTCAGTGCTGCCAGTTACTGCTTTGCAAAGCGAATACTCATTGTGGTGGAGAAAACCTGAGGAGGAAATTTTACCAACACTTGAAGAACTTGGTATCGGATTCGTTCCGTTCAGTCCCTTGGGCAGGGGATTTCTTACCGGGAAGATAAATGAAAATACTAAGTTCGAGAGTACTGATTTCCGAAGCAACCTTCCGCGTTTTACGCCAGATGCACTTAAAGCAAACCAGGCTCTGGTTGATTTAATAAACAAAGTTGCAAAACAAAAAAATGTAACGTCTGCACAAATAGCTTTAGCATGGCTGCTTGCACAGAAACCGTGGATAGTACCGATACCCGGAACAACAAAACTAGACCGGCTCGAAGAAAATATCAGATCCATAGCAATGGAGCTTACAAAAGATGATCTGCACGAGATTGATGAAGCTGCTTCGAAAATCACGATAGAGGGTGCACGTTATCCGGAAAGTCTTGAAAGATCAACTAATCGATGATGATTTAATTTACATTTAAAACTTATCCGCCGAATTTATTTAGGATCTATATCCGGGATTACAGTTTTTATAATAATGAGATTTATTGGAATTTAAAGTTGAGGAATAAAATTTTATTCAACTATTTCCTTAACCCGCCCAACTTCGCCACTCTCAAGTCTTACTTTTATTCCGTGGGGATGTTTTGGGGAATTTGTTAAAATATCTTTAACAATACCCTCGGTAAGCTCACCGGTTCGTTGATCTTCTTTCATTATAATTTTTACAAGCGATCCTATTTTCACATCATTGCGTTTAGTTCCATTCATTTATTTCCATCCCGGTTTGATTTAAAGCTACTCGAATTTGTAATTAAAGTCTGAATATTACTTAATTAATTTACTTTTTTATTTTTATCTAATATTAAACTGTTATATTTCCTATATTACTAAAAAGTGAAATCAATTGACAAACGAACTATTAAATAAAGGTCGCAATGCATTATCAATTGGCGAATGGGAAAAAGCCAGGAACTATTTGCAAAAAGCATTAAGCGAAAACCAGTCACCGGAAATTTATGAAGAACTCGGCTGGGCTTGCTGGTGGGTGAATGATGCTTCGGGAGTTTTTGAAAATCGTACAAAAGCTTTCAACCTTTACCTGGAAAAAGATGATAAGTTAGGTGCAGCACGAAATGCATGCTGGATAGGTGTAGATTATATTGAATTCAAAGGTGAGTTTGCTGTTGCAAGCGGCTGGTTTAAGCGTGCAGAAAATCTTCTTGAAGGATTACCTGCTTCATCTGAGCTATGTATGCTCAAAATTCTAAAGGCAAGATGGTCGTTCCAGGTTGATAAAAACTCTGAGCTTGCCTTTAGACTGCTTGATGAAAGTTTGCAGATGAGCAAATCGCTAAAAAATATTGACGGGGAAATGCTCGCCGAAGCTTTGAAAGGATTTATACTTGTTGTTGAAGGAAATATTACTGAAGGAATGCCGTTACTTGACGATGCAACATTACTTGCAATAAATTCTGATAAAAGCGACATTAAATTTACAACTATAACCTGCTGCTATCTTATCGATGCTTGCGAACGAATACGGGATTATGAACGTGCAAGTCAATGGTGCAACAATGTTAAAGAACTTTGTAAGAAGTGGAGATACAAAGCTATGTTCGCAAACTGCAGAATGAAACACGCAGGATTATTAATATGGAAAGGGGATTGGAATGAAGCTGAAGAAGAACTCGTTTCGGCTGCTAATGAATTGCAGGAGTTCAGACCAATCCAGGTAAGTGCCTGCACAGTACGACTAGCAGATTTGAAGCGAAGACAGGGAAAATGGAAAGAAGCAGGAGAGCTTTTAAGTAAAGTAGAATCACATCCTCTCAAACAATTATTTTCTGCGTTCCTGTTTTTTGATCAGCAAGAATATGAAAAAGCACTTGATATTGCTGAAAGATACTTACGAAGATTTAGTCTAAATGAAAAAGCAGAGAGAACAGTTGTATTAGAACTCCTAATAAAAATAAATATCAAACTTGGTAAACTTGAGAAAGCACAAAGCTTGCTGGATGAATTAAAAAATATAATAAGTTCAGTTAATACGTTGCCATTAAAAGCTGCTCAGTTGAATGCTGAAGGCTTCTTGAATTTTGCAAACAATAATTATGAGCAGGCAAAACACGATCTTGAGGATGCAATTGATATTTACGATAAAATAAAATCTTCGTTTGAATCTGCACGAACAAGAGCACTTCTTGCTGAAGTTCTGGTCACACTGAATAAATTTGCCCAGGCAGAAGGGGAATTAGATACTGCAATGAATAAATTTAAAGATCTTGGTGCTGCAAAAGATTTTGAAAAAGCCAGGCACACTTTAAAGAATTTGTACAAAGAAACAATTGACGACTCAAACAAGAATAAATTTGAATTTACTGGAAGAGAGCTTGAGGTGTTAAGGTTAATCTCTGAGGGTAAAAACAACGATGAGATAGCAGAAAAACTTTTTCTAAGTGTTCGCACTGTTGAAAAACACCTTACAAATATTTACAGTAAAGTTGGTGTTTCCGGAAAATCTGCAAGAGCTTATGTTGCTTCATACGCAATAAAACATAATCTCATATTTACATAATTGCGTGTAACACACCCTAAAATACGTAGTACCCCTGATTTAATTCGAATTTGTCACTTCTATTTTCGAATCAGTAATAAACTGATTTAATATTAAAAATGAGGTTAAAGATGAATAAAAATAAAAATCCGGAACAGCACAAAGTAATTGTAATCGGTGCAGGACAGGCTGGGCTCTCTGTTGGTTATTTTCTGAAAAAAGATAACATTGATTTTCTGATTCTCGATGCAAATGAGCGGGTTGGTGATTCCTGGCGCAACAGGTGGGATTCGCTAAGACTTTTTACTCCTGCTAAGTTTGATAGTCTTGTCGGAATGCAGTTTCCCCTCCGATCCAAATTATTTCCCAAACAAAGATGAAATGGGAGATTATCTTGAAAACTATGCGAAGCATTTTAATCTGCCTGTTAGAAATAATATTAAAGTTGATGGGCTCTCAAAGGAAAGAAACAAATATTGCATAACGGCAGGTGAAACACATTTTGAAGCCGAGCATGTTGTAATTGCGATGTCAAACTACCAGGTTCCTAAAATTCCGAAGTTTGCAAAAGAGTTGAACCCTGATATTGTTCAGATTCATTCATTCGATTACCGGGATCTATCCCAGCTTCAGGATGGACTTGTGTTGGTAGTTGGTGCCGGCAACTCAGGATCTGAATTAGCCCTGGAAGCTGCCAGAAATGGTTATGAAGTTTGGTTAGCAGGAAGAGACACAGGACATATTCCATTTAATATTGAAGGAACGCTTGCGAAACTAATTATGGTAAGATTGGTAATCAGATTTCTCTTTCACAGAATTCTTACAACCAATACTCCGATTGGAAGAAAAGTTAGACCAAAAGTTACTTCCCAAGGTGGACCGCTGATCAGGAACAAACCAAAAGATTTCAATAATTATGGGATAAAACGAATTTCGAAAATTGCCGGTGTAAAAAACGGACTGCCTGTCGATGAAAATCAACAAGTAATAGATGTAAAAAATATAATCTGGTGTACAGGTTTTTATCCTTCCTTTTCCTGGATTGATATTCCAGTTTTTAAAGATAAAGAACCAATGCAGGAACGGGGAGTGGTGAAAAACGAACCCGGACTTTATTTTGTTGGAATGCATTTTCTCTACTCATTATCATCCGCAATGATTCATGGGGCAGAAAGAGATGCTGAATTTGTAGTAAATACGATTTCCTCTCGTTTAAATTAAAATTACACAAACCGGGAACTCTATCTTCCGAGATTTGATATAGTATTCTAGATTACTTATCTTTGTTATGAGCATATGCCCATAATTATTTAATTGAAATGGCGAGACCAAAAAAGAAACGAAAAATACTCTGTAATCCTTCTGCTTACTATTTCAAACCGAGAGGGATTCCAATTATTGCACTTGAAGAAACAATTCTTGAAGATGATGAACTCGAAGCAATACGTCTTGCAGATTTTAAAAGCTTCTCTCACGAAAAAGCTGCGGGAAAAATGAAAATTTCACGTGCGACTTTTGGCAGAATTGTTCATTCTGCAAGAAATAAAATTGCTGATGGAATTTTAAACGGGAAAGCTATTAGGATTTCAGACTCACTAAGACTTAACAGAAAGGGGATATAAAATGTCAGATTATAAAAATTCTCAATTCTCGGGGAAAATAGCAGTAGCAACAAATGATCAAAAAAGAGTAACCGGGCACATCGGCAGATGCCGCACATTTATGGTTTTTGAAATAGATAAAAATAAAATCGTAAATACGGAAACAAGGGCAAATCAATTTACCAATCACCAAAGAGTCGGTGAACATCAACATCATCATGGGGAGGGACATGGAAATCATAACCACACTCATTTAATTGATGGATTAAAAGACTGTAGTTACCTAATCTCAAGTGGTGGGGGATGGCGTGTTGTGGAAGACTTAAAGCAAAATAATATAATTACTTTATTTACTGATGTCGAACTAATTGACGATGCTGTAAATATGTTTTTAAATGGTGAGCTAAGACACGAAGATGCACTTGAATGTAGACACGATTAAACAGAAAATCATTTACAATTCAACAAAAGATATAATTAAATGGAATTGAAGGCTATCCAGGATTATTACCCGGATGATGTTGCTCATTGTTATGGATGCGGTAAACTAAATGAGCACGGACATCAGATAAAAACTTTTTGGGAAGGCGATGAAAGTGTAACAAGATTTACTCCCAAAGAATATCACACAGCAATTCCCGGTTATGTTATGGAGGATTGATTGCTTCTTTAATCGATTGCCATGGAACGGGAACTGCAGCATTAGCAGCTTATCGTGCTGAAGGAAGGGATTATAATACATTACCCGCATTCAGATTTGTGACAGCATCGCTCCAGGTAGATTATTTAAGGCCAACTCCGATTGGTGTCGAGCTTACGCTGAGAGGAAAGGTTTTGGATATAAAAGGTAAAAAAGTGATTTCAGAAATTACAGTTTCAGCAAACGGTACAATTACAGCAAGAGGCGAAGTAATCGCTGTTCAAATGCCTGAAAGTTTTAAATAAAAAACCGACTACTTTTTTGAAGATCATTAATTTGCTTGATTTCCGGGTAAGTTACTTGTCCTGGTTCTTATCTTCCGCATTCACACTTAAAATCAGCCATTCATACTGAAAGTAAAACTGTCATAATTAAAATATGACAAAAACACTTATTTTCTCCCTATATTTTATTTAACCTGTTATTTAGTTTCCAGATAAAATGAGCAGACATTGAATTATACAAATAATAAATACTTAGATCTTCTGGATGAGAAGAACAAGCAAACTCAGCGGATAAAGCCAAAAGATAACTTTATTATTATTTCGGAGGTTAAGAATGGATATTTCACCGATGTAGTTAATCAATATTCAATAAAGTTTCCGTTAAACGGAACCGAACATTATAAAATCAACAACAAAGAATTTCTTGTTCCTAAATTGTGTTTTCTTACGGCGTCCGGACCCTGCGAGAGCGCCGGCTATTTGGAATCAAAATATCCGGTAAAAGGTTTGTGTATTAATATCAGCTTAAAATTAATTGATGAAGCTCTGACTGTTTTATCAGCCAATGAGAATATTGATCTTGAAAATAATTTAGCCGGATATTTTAAATCAGAAAAATTTTTTGAAAATGTTTTTCCGCTTTCTTATTCGGAACTTGGACTAAAACTGCTTTCGATAGCAGAAATGTTCAAGCTTTCGGACAAGGAGTTATCATTCATTAATGAAGAAATGTTCCTGGAATTAGCAGAAAGTGTAATACGGCACGAATTTGAAAATCTTAAAAAGCTAAATTCTCTTTCTTCATTAAAAACTTCAACCAAGAAAGAAATATTAAAGAGATTACTGCTTGGAAAGAATTTTATCGACAATAATTTCAGGGAAAGCATCGAAGTTAAAGACGTTGCCAAACTTAGCTGCTTATCGGAATTTCATTTCTTCCGTTCATTCAAAGAAGCTTTTGGAATTTCTCCATACAATTATCTTATTAAAAGAAGATTAGCTGAAGCAAAAAAAATTTTACAGTCAAACAATTCCTCAGTTGGCGAAATTGCCTTTATGTGCGGTTTTGCAGATATTCATTCTTTCAGTAAATCCTTCAAAAAACATTTCGGTTATTCACCCTCACAGGCATTTATTAAAAATTAGCAGTATTTGACAAAGATCAATTTTTGCTAAAAATTATATTCGAATTGCACTAAAGGTAGCATTCGTTAAACTGTCTTTTAATAAAATAAATGAGCTCAGATTTATGAAGGCATTCTATTACATTCTTTCAATTTCAGTATACATAATTTTTTCTCTTTCAACTTCAGAAAATTTGATAGCACAGGTATTTACTAAAATTACTGACCAAAACAATCCTGTTGTTACAGACACCTGGTCAGGTCAATATGTTGGTGCAAGCTGGATCGATTTTGACAACGACGGATTCCTTGATTTATACATTTGTGGAAAGCCATTATACAAGAATACAGGTGACGGAAACTTTCAAAAAATTGTCACAGCACTATCCAATGAAGGCGGTGTTCAGGGCAACAGTTGGGCTGATTATGATAACGACGGGGATATTGATTGCTTTCTTGTTGCAACAACGAGCAACACGCTCTCATATTTATTCAGGAATAACGGGAATAATTCTTTTACAAAAATTACAACAGGTGATATCGGTGACGCTAATTACAATTCCGGTTGGGGATGTTCCTGGGCAGACTATAATAATGATGGTTTTGTCGATCTGATTATTGCTGCCGCAAATAACGCAGGGGTTGTAAACCATCCAAGCCGCTTTTTTAAAAACAATGGGGACGGCACTTTTTCAAAAATAGACACAACACTTTTTACAACTCAGCTTGCACCTTACACAATTCCAACATGGTCGGATTATGATCAGGATGGTGACATCGATTTGTTTATCGGAAGCGGACCGGCAAATGGCAGTTTTGCGAGCGATTATTTGTTTGATAATCAATTACAAGAAACAGGAATTCCGAATCTTGTGAGAATAGATACTAGCATAATCGGAACCGACCTTGTTGATGGCCAGGTTTGGAACTGGATTGATTACGATAACGATGGAGATCTTGATGCTTATCTGACAAATTATTGGCAAACTATTCCAAACAATTTATACAGGAACGAAAGCAATCAATATTTTATTAAAACAACGGAGCAGCAGGTAGGAACTATTGTTACTGATCTTGGTAAAGGTTTGGCAAATGTCTGGGGAGATTTTGATAATGATGGCGATCTCGATTGTATAGTCACTAATGATAATGCCACAGATAAATATTACAGAAACAATAATGACGGAACTTTTACAAGCGTTGCAAGCATTGAAACAACACTGGGAATCGGACCACAATACGGAATTACGGTCGGTGATTACAACAATGACGGTTTTCTTGATCTATATATTCCAGGAACAAACACAACAAAAAGGCTTTACAGGAACGATTCGCAAAACGGGAACTCATGGATTAATATTAAATGTGTCGGTGTTGGCGGTTCAGCCGGATCAAACTATTCCGCGATAGGAACAAAAGTAAAAGCTAAAGCAACAATAAACGGAACTCCAGTCTGGCAGATGAGAGAAATCTCTTCGCAAAACAGCTTCAACTCTATGAATATGTTGAATGTGCATTTTGGATTCGGGGATGCTGCTTCAATTGATTCTCTTATTATTGAATGGCCACGAGAAATAAAAGATGTTTACACAAATATTGTGGTCAATAATTTTTATACTGCAGTTGAAGGTCAGTCATTTGTAACTGATGTTAAAGTAAACCTGCCGGCGGTTCAATCATTCAGCCTTGAACAAAACTATCCAAATCCATTTAATCCGGCAACAGTAATCAGTTATCGGTTATCAGTAAACGGATTTGTTTCACTTAAAGTTTATGATGTTCTTGGAAATGAAATCGCAACATTGGTTAATGAAAACAAACTTGCCGGAGAATATAAAATTGAATTTGACGGTGGCGGGCTTTCGAGCGAGGTTTACTTCTATCAATTAAAAACAAACAACTATATCGAAACTAAAAAAATGATATTAATGAAATGAAAAAGAAATTCCATTACATATTAGTATTCTATTTCTTTTCCGGGCATTTCATTTCAGCCCAGGTAAAAAATGACTCAACGATTTCACACGATGCAAAAAATCAAATTATAAATGAATGTGAAGAATATCCTCACGAAGATGTTGATGCTAAAGACGTCAAAAAAGAAAATGCTTTATTTGAAGAAGCAAGGATGGAAATAATTAATTATGAAATGAATAAGTATCTGGAAATGTATTCAAGAGGACAAAAAAGATGGGATTTGTTTAAACAAAGCAAGCTGGAATATCTGAATAAAAGTGAAAAGCAATTTGTTTCAAACTGGATTAGTCTTGGCCCGAACACTATTGATTCACTTGGCGGCAGAATAACCTGCCATGCTTTTGATCCTGTTGATCCGCAAATAATCTGGGCCCGATCAGAAATGGGTGGAATTTGGAGAACGACGAACGGTGGAGACAGCTGGGAATCAATGACTGACCAGCTTCCTTCAATGATTATTTCTGATATCGAAATAAACCCGAATAACAGAGATGTTATTCTTGCCGGAACAGGGAATGACAGGTTTGTAGGAATAACACTCGGGGACGGAGTAGGTGTTTTGAAATCAACAGATGGGGGCCAGACATGGTATCAAACCAGTTTTCGGTATCCGCTGGAGCAAAATGTATCAGCTTTAAAGCTTGCTCTGGAAACCTGGAAGTGCAGATAGTGTTTATATGGCTGCCAGCAATGCAGTCTGGCTTTCAACCGATTCAGGTGAAAACTGGTCTTTGCTAAAACGTGGAAGAAGCTCTGCTCTTGTCATTGATGAACTGTCCCCCCATAATTTGTATACAATTATCAGAGCAGTTCGTCTTCTTAAATCAACCGACGCTGGTCAGAGCTGGACAATTTTAACTAATGGATCACCACCAGCTATCCAATATCGGTTTTTCAGCAATGACAATTTCAAAATCAAATCCGAATCTTCTTTTTGTTTCGCTTTCTGATGCAAACAATTATGGCTCAATCGGGTTATTTAAAAGTTCGGATCGCGGAAATTCCTGGGACGTAATTATACACGCCCCAAATGCTTTATGCGTTCCTACTGTCGCGAATTTATGCCATGGCTCGTACGTAAATGTTGTTGCAATCTCTCCTTATGATTCTGATTTGATTTTTTACGGCGGAACAACTTTCTGGCGTTCTACAAATGGCGGAACAAGCTGGACTGAACTCGATGTATATTCTGCAGGAATTTATACACCGGGCAAAACCTATGTTGACGAATGGGATATAGGGTTCCACCCTCAGGAACAAGATGTGATTTATGTTTTTAATGACGGTGGAGTTCAGAAATCTATTAATAAAGGAGCCTGGTGGGATAAAATAAATAACGGATTGGTTACTGGATTGGTTCACAGGATTGCAAGTTCAGCAACAGATACAACATTAATAATAGGTGGATTTCAGGATCACGGTCTGCAAAAATTAAATAACACAAATGGAAACTTATTCTGGAAACGATGGTCCGATAATGATGGAACAAATGTCATCATTGACCCAAATAACAACAATATTTTTTATGGAGACTTTTTTCTTGGCAATCACAGAAAAAGTACAAATGGTGGTGGAAGCCCTCAAAGTACATTCGCCATAAATAACGGAATTACCGAAGGCGGTGTTTTAATTCCGCCACTTGTAATGGATCCAGCAAATTCAACAACATTATACACGACAAGTGTTTCTAAAATTTATAAAACTACTAACGGTGGAAGTCTTTGGTCACCTGTCGCAAGCATTCCAAATGTTTATACTTTAGCCATCGATCAGATTAATCCTGATATTGTTTATGCACACTCATACACAAACTCAAGCTGGTCGATCTGGAAATCTACAAATGCCGGAACCGACTGGACACAGATAAATAATTCAACAATTCCTACCTGGCGTGTTACTGACCTGGAAACAGATCCAACTACTTCAGGAACTATTTATGCAACTAGAAACAGCGCTTCGGCACATCAGGATCATATAAAAAAATCTACTGACTTTGGCGAAACATGGACTAATATATCTGGAAACCTTCCTGACATTTTTGTTTATGCAATAACTATCAGTCCGTTTAATAATAATCAACTCTACCTGGCAACTGAGCTTGGTGTCTATGCAACCACAGACGGGGGGACCAACTGGTTTCAATTCAATGATGGTTTGCCAATAGTACGAACTTTTGATATTCATTACCATCCGCTTGACAGGACAGTAAGAATCGCTACAATCGGCAGGGGCGTTTGGAAAGCAAAAGCAATTGATTTTATCACGGATGTTAATGAATCCGCTACAAACATCCCCGGAAATTTTAAGCTCTATCAGAACTACCCAAACCCTTTTAATCCAAGTACGATTATTAAGTACGACGTTTTAAAGGAAAGTAAAATTAAAATCGTTGTCTATGATGAAACAGGACAGATGATTGAAACTCTATTTGACGGCGAGAAACCGGCGGGGACTTATACAATTCATTCGAACATCAGCAAAGAATCAAAAAACATTTCCAGCGGAATATATTTCTTAAGACTTATTGCGAACAATTATTCTCAAACAATTAAGATGATTTATTTAAAATAGAATCTAATCAACCCTTTTAATTTTAAATTCAAATTACTTATGAAAAAAAACACAATACATCGCGTAATTAAATTGGTCATTTTAATTTTGGTTTTGTTTCTTAATGAGGTGCACCCTCAAACATTCACAAAAATAACTACCGGAGAATTTGTAAATGATGGCGGTGAATCATTTGGTGTATCCTGGGCAGACTTCAATAATGATGGTTACCCTGATTTGTTTATCTCAAATGGCGGTTCCGTTCCGGTTGATTCAGTGAATTTTCTTTACATCAACAATGGCGATGGTACTTTTTCTAAAATTACTACAGGGCAGATTGTTACAACGGCTGAAAAATCTAACGGAAGTACTATCGCAGATTATAACAATGATGGCTTTGCTGATGTGTTTGTAACAAACAGGGATGGAGAAAACAATTCTCTGTTTCTTAACAATGGTGATTTAACATTTACAAGAATTACTTCCGGTGATATTGTAAACAACGGTGGAAATTCAAATGGAAGTGCGTGGGCAGATTATAATAATGACGGTCTTGTGGATTTATTTGTTGCTAATTTTTTAGGAGCAGGATTTCTTTATCAAAACCAGGGTGGATACTTTCACGAGAATATCCTCGGGACATCCTGTTTCAGAAGTGAATACATCAATCAGTTGTTCATGGGGCGATTATAACAATGATGGGTATGCCGATTTATTTGTCCCTAATGCTGAATCACCGGGAAAAGCAAATTTATTATATACCAATAATGGAGACGGTTCATTTACAAAAGTTTTAACCGGCAAAATTGTAACTGACGTCAGGGCATCAATCGGTGGAAGCTGGGGTGATTACGATAATGACGGCGATCTTGATCTTTTTGTTGCTAACCAGGTTAGCTCTGTTAACGATTTGTATATAAACAATAATGATGAAACTTTTTCAAAACTCATGACCGGTGAAGTAGTTACGGAAACAAGTAATTCAATTAGCGGAAGCTGGATAGATTATGACAACGACGGTGATCTCGATCTTTTTGTTACGAACTGGCAAAACGGAAAAAACTTTCTATATGAAAATTCCGGTTACCCCAATTATGAACTTATAAAAATAACTTCAGGTTCAATTGTAAATGATCAGGAGAACTCAATGGGGGGTGCCTGGGCAGATTATGATAATGATGGAGACTTAGATCTTTTTATTGCAAACCGCGGAAATCAGAACAACAGCTTTTACCGTAATGATGCCCATCAAATCATTGGATAAATATTAAGTGTGAAGGAGTAGGTGTAAACAAATCCGCAATTGGAACAAGAATAAAAGTTAAAGCAACTATAAATGGAAATTCATTCTGGCAGATGAGAGAAGTAAATTCCCAATTCGGTTATAACAGCCAGGGCGATGCCCGAGTTCATTTTGGTCTTGGAGATTCACAAATTATCGATTCATTAATTATTGAATGGTCACCTTCTTCTCAAGAGATTTTTACGAATGTTCAATCAAATAATTTCTATAAGGCTACCGAAGGAAGTGGGATTTCAATTATTACTTCTGTAAATGAAAACGGGAATACAACCCCAACAGAATTTAATCTATCCCAAAACTTTCCTAACCCGTTTAATCCAGCAACTATTATTCGGTATACACTAAGCAGCAGACAATTCGTTTCAATTAAAGTCTATGATATGCTTGGTAATGAAATTGCAACACTTGTGAATGAAAATAAGCCTGCCGGTAACTTCGAAGCTCGCTTTAATCAAACAGTTTTACCAAGTGGAAATATACTTATATAAACTCATAGTAGGAAATTTTGCAGAAACAAAAAAAATGATTCTTCTCAAATAAATTTTGATTAAAAATTATGAAATCAATTTTTGCTCATTTCTTATTTCTATTAATATTTCTTCTGATAGATTCTTTTTCATTTTCAATTGCTCAAATTATAGATTATGAAATGCTGGTCAGCAGCCGCAATACCAATTCAGTCAAACGTTTTGATGGACAACAGGGGACATATATTGATGATTTTGTTTCGGTCAATTCAGGAGGATTAAGTCTTCCACAGGATATCCGAACCGGACCCGATGGAAACATTCTTGTTTCGGGAAGAGGCAACACAAGTGTTTTAATGTTTAATAAAGTAACCGCAGATTTTATAAAATCATTTACAAAAGGTTATTCACTTGATAACCCTACCAAAATCACTTTTGGTCCTGATGGAAATCTCTACGTTAGCCAATGGGGAACAACAAAAAATAAAATTGTAAGATTCAATGGAACAACAGGGCAATTCATAGATGAATTCACCCTGTCTCTTGATCTTGCACTTGGACATACGTGGGATACTAATGGAAATCTTTATGTAGCCTGTTACGGATCCAAAGATGTTAGAGAATTTGAATCTAGCGGAAATTTTGTTAAGATTTTTACTGAAGCCGGTCATCTGCAGGGACCAACATATTTGTGGTTCGATGGAAACGGGAATTTGTTTGTTGAAGATTGGATACTTGGCTCCGTTCAGCAGTTCAATCCTGCTACAGGGACTTTCATTAAAACTCTTGTCTCAGGACTTACAAATGCAGAAGGCTATGCGTTCGGACCCGACGGGAATCTATATCTCTGCGACTGGACACAAAACCAGGTAAGAAGATATACTCCCGACGGAGATTTTATAGATGTATTTACAGACCAGGGAAATATGGTTGCGCCGAATAGTATTTTATTCAGACCGATTCAAACTACATCTGTAAATGATAAGACTGGAAGCATTCCCGATAAATTTTTTCTTGAGCAGAATTATCCTAATCCATTTAATCCTTCCACAACAATTCAGTTCGGACTGAATAAGCTAAAAAATGTTAAAATTTTTGTGTATGATCAGTTAGGGCAGTATGTTGAAACACTTTACAGTGGAATTAAACCCGCTGGTTCTTATGCAATAAATTCGAATGCACAAAAAGAAGGGGAGACAATAACATCAGGAATTTATTTTTTAAGAATGTCAGCCGGTGATTGTTACTAAACAATTAAGATGATCTATTTAAAATGAAATTATTTTTATACAAATCGACTATTATCTCCATCGTTATAATGAATTTAGTTTTAATGGCGTCTGAAAATATAATCACACAGGAAAAAGTTTTCAGCGGATTTTATGGTGGGGTTGAAGTTGGAAGACAGAATATTATCGGAGGCTCTCTTGTGAATAATATAGATGTGCTCTCACAAGACACTCGCACAGTATTTAGTTTGCAAATTGGATTACGTTTTCAATTCGATATTGGGATTGTTGTTGGCGCTGAAGGCAGTTTAGGATTTATGGATAGTAAGCTAAATCTTTCGAATCCAATTAAGCAACTCTACATAACATATGAAAACAATATGCGATTAGTATTAGGAGCAATGATCGGATTTGCAATTAGAGAATAATAAAGAATGGTTGGTCTTGGGTTATATTTCTGAAGCCACACGTAATTTTGATGTTGCAATAAAACAGGGAACGGAAAGGTTTAACCAAAAAGATGAGCAAGGCATATTGCGTTATGGAATTCAACTAGAAAAAAATATTATTAAACATTTGAATTTGCGTATAAGCGCAAGAACATTAGTGCGGATTTTGGAGACCAAGAAACGAACATCACCATAAAAAATAAATTTGAATTTGCAGTAGGGGCAGTATTACAATTGTAGTAATTTTGAATAGAAAGAATCAGTAAAAATAATCATCATATATACCATCAACAGAGTAATAAGCAAATGAAAACATGTTTATATTTTGCCTGTTTGTTTTTAGTAGTTCAATCCTTTTTAGTCAGAATGAAAACATTGAAAAATTTGGAGAAGGCTTTATCAAAGCCGTCAACAGTAGCGATACTACATTTCAAGAGAAAACTGTGCATGAAATCTTTTCTCAATCAGCAATTGAAGAAGTCGGTATAGAAAGATTGCTCAATTTTGTTGAGCGAATGCATTCAGACTATTCACCTTTAACATATCATCACTCCGAAACTTTAGCATTGAAGAAGCCGGAGGAAAAAGCTTTATAATGCACATATGCTAAAAAAACGACGCGATAATGTGGAATGATTTCAGATGAGACTCGATCCCGAACCACCACATAAATTGAACAAGATTGGTTTTATTGCAGAAGTTTAGAGCCGGTAACACTTCCAAACGGGAGTATAGAACAAAAGTATACTCTCGATTGGCTGTCGACTTATCTGGAAAATCTGAAGTCAAAATATGATCTGTTGCAGCATCTTAATTGCTAAGGGAGATAAAATTATTTTTGAAAAGTATTACGGTTATGAAGATTTGAATAAGAAAATCCCCATAACGGATAAAACTCTTTTTAATATGGCATCCGGCGGGAAAATGTTTACAGCTTTGTGTATTGCAAAGTTGGTTGAAGAAAACAAATTGAAGTATGATGATAAAATCACCAAATATTTAAACGGGTTTGGTGATCAAACAAAAGCAGATATGATTACAATTCATAATTTGCTTTCTCACACCTCAGGTATTACTGAATACTGGACAGACAAAATCGACAAAGCTGTTCATTCGGCAACAAGTATTAACGATCATCTGACATTAGTCTACAAAGCCGGATTCGATTTCGATGCAGGCACGAAATTTCAATACTGCAACTCAAATTTTATTTTACTTGGCGCCATTATTGAAAAAGTAACAGGGAAGTCTTATTACGATTTTGTGCGGGAAAATATTTTTAATCCTGCAGGAATGACTTCATCCGGCTATTTTGATTACAATTCTGAAAAATGTAGCAACAGCTTTTGCGTTTAGAGAGAAAGAAAATACATCGGTGGAGTCTATTCACGGAATCAAAGGCTCCTACTGCCGGAGGGGCACATTCAAATGTTTCAGATATATTAAAGTTTTCAAACACATTAAAAAACAATAAAATTGTTTCGGCAAAAATTTTGCAGAATATGATATCTGTGAAAAACAGTGGGATAAAAAACGATGGATTCTGATTACGGTTATGGATTTGAAATTGAGAAGTCAGCGCATAATGGTACGGGCACGGAGGAATTACCCGCGGAGTTAATTTTGAGTTTAGATATTTCCTGGTCTGGATGTTACCTTAATCTTATTCTGCAACCAGGATAACGGAGCTTATGACGATTTGAAGAAAAATACTATTAAGCTGATAACGGGGGAAAGATAAAACTGAAAATAATATACCGTTTAACTGCTTTTCTGATGATTAGTAGTACAATTTTTTCACAAACGTTTATAGTAACTGGAAGCGTTACTGATAGTCTGACTGGCGAACCGATTCAATCGGCAAATGTAATTGTTCAATCCTTTGATCACGGGACAACTACAGATATTCAAGGTAAGTTCGCTCTTCAACTAACCAAAGGGAATTATAAAATACTTATCAGTTTTATCGGTTATGCCACTAAAACTTCAGAAATAAATTTAGTCTCTGACACAACCCTATCGGCTGCTTTCATAAACAAAAATATTCTTCTGCAGGATGTTGTCGTTTATGCAAAAAGTAACTCCGGTGATGATAAAGAAAATGTAAGTGCCGTTACTCTTCAAAGTAATATGATCGAGCGGGTAACAAGTGCAATACCCGATGTTTTAAGATCGGTTCAAACATTGCCGGGGGTATCGACAGATAATTCTTTTAGTGCGAAGTTTAACGTAAGAGGTGGTAACTACGATGAGAATCTCGTGCTGGTTAATGATACACAGGTTTATGAACCTTTCCATATTAAAGAAGCCGATAATGTGAGTGTTGGAATATTTAATAGTAAGCTGATTAAAAGTGTAGATTTTATTCCCGGGGGTTTCAGTGCAAGGTTTGGAGATAAATTAAGCTCGGTGCTTAATATTGAATACCGGGAAGGAAATAAAGAAAGACTCTCAGGTGGTGCAACATTAAGTTTAACTGATCTGGATGGATTCGTTGAGGGTCCGTTAGCTTCTCAAACTACTTTTCTACTTGGATTGAGAAAAAGTTATTTGAGTTACGCACTATCATTACTTGGTGTCAATACCGCAGCCAGACCTGATTTTTATGATGTGCAGGGAGTAGTGACTCATCATTTTAATCCGTTTCATAAAATAGAATTTAAATTTATCCACGCTGGCGATAAATTTACGGAAGATCCCGGCTCGGAAAAATCAGGTCCGTACAGTTATTACAGAATTTTTAACGGAACAAATTCATTGTTTACCGAAACACTTTTTGATAATGAAAAAGATCATAAAAGGTATTTCAGCACTTTATTGGATTTAAAAGATAAAGTTGTAATTGGTGGCAAAACATTACTCGAAGGCACAATTACTTTGTATAATCAGATTGATGACTTATATGATCATGACGTTTCAAATTTTAACAGAGATGTTCAATCAGATCACTATTACTTTTATAAATCAATCGAGGATGACCTATATCAACAATACCTTGAAATTAATTCCTGGAAAGGGAGCATTAATTCTCAAATACAGATCAGTCCGTTTTATGATCTTCAGGCAGCATTCAATTATGAACATCTGAAATACCATTCCGATCTTACTGACAGACGATACATCTTTGAGCAACATAATTTTTTCTATTATCCTGATGTTACTACAGCAAATACGATTATCAATCGTGTTGACCCTTCTCTGGCAAATTTTGAAGCTCAATCTTTTAAGCTTTCAGGTTACAATGAAAACTTATTTCAAATTGGCAGTAAAGTAATTTTTAATGCCGGAATCCGATTTGATTATTTTGATTTCAATAAAGATCTGAGTTTTAGTCCTCGCTTTAGTGCGGCATACAAGCTAAGTGATAACACCGTAGTAAAGGCATCCTGGGGAGTATTTCATCAGTCATCTTTTATTTAAACAACTTAATTACAGTTTTGCAAGTGATACTAACACTCAATCACAGGAGGCTTTGCATTATATTCTTGGCATAGAAAGCACTTTTCCGCTTAAGGAGACTAACTCATTAAAAATTAAAATTGAGGGATACTATAAAGATTACAACAGCCTGATTTCTTCATCAAGAAATGCAGATGCGGTAGTAACTTATTCTCAAATGAATGATTCAAAAGGTTATGCTGCGGGTTTAGATATTTATACACTGTTAAAGTTTGATAATTTATACGGGCGGATCTCTTACGGGCTGCTTTTTACAAAAGAAAAAATGAACACTGCCGGATCAGAATATCATCCGAGGTATACTGATCAGCGTCATACATTGTCATTAGTTGCGGATTATGTTCCATGGAATGATTGGGATTTTGTTTTGAGATTTACTCTCGGGACAGGATATCCATACACTCCATATTTTGTCCGGCAGTATCCAAATCCTGATGACGGTTGGTATTATGTTGAAGGACAACCAAATTCAGAATACTTGCCTGCATATAAAAGAGTTGATCTCAGAGTTGAGCGAAGAATAAATCTATTTGGTTTTGAATCCGAAATTTTCCTGGATGTGCATAATTTGTTTAATTTTAAAAATGTTCAGAGTTACAGGTATACAAGAGATGACAATGGAAACCCCAAAACCGAGGAAACTGATTTATTCTCAATACTGCCTGTTTTGGGTATCTCTGTAAGTTTTAATTAGCTATATGATTATAATTTCAAATAAAAAATTCTTTAGGATTATAAAAAACATTTTACTGTTTTGTATAACTGTAACTCTTGTTTCCTGCTATACAAATGATACAGACCCGGTTTTGGTACCGGAGACAAATCCTGAATGGCAAACCTCTTCCCCGGAAAACCAACACTTAAACAATGCTATACTTCAGAACTTAACAATTAAAATCAACAATAACGTGTTCGGAAATATTAAAAGCTTATTGATAGCCAGGAATAATTATCTTGTGTTTGAAAAATATTTCAACGGCGCAGACAGAAACCAGATGCACATACTTTATTCAGTAACAAAAAGTATAACATCTATTGTTACGGCATTGCGATTAATAAAGAAAAAAACTTTGATGTTAATGATAGAATAGAAAATTATTTTCCTGAATATGAATCTGAATTCGATTCGCTAAAAAAGCTGATTACGATAAAAGATGTCTTAACAATGACAGCAGGTTTCCAATGGAATGAGTTGTCAACTTCCTACTCTGATCCTCAAAACGATTTTAATAAACTATACTCGAGCAATGACAGGATTGGTTACGTTCTTCATAAAGAAATTACATATACACCTGGAACAACCTTCATTTATAATACCGGGCTGCCGTTATTGCAATCATCAATTTTAAAACAAAGCTGTAACATTTCTGTTGCTAATTATACTGAGACCAATCTGTTCAATCCTCTCGGAATAGTTTCGTGGAGCTGGGATACAAGCCCTGACAGCATAACTAATACAGGCAACGGTTTAGCCTTACGCTCATCTGACTTAGCGTTGATAGGACAGTTGATGTTAAATATGGGAAACTGGAATGGTCAACAGATTATTGATCAGGGTTGGATAAATGAATCAACTGGAAAAACAGTAACAGTAAATTCTTTGTATGACTATGGATATTTTTGGTGGAGATTTTCAGATCAGAATCCCGTGGTTAAAGATCTGCCTGTGAACGATCTATATTTTGGATGGGGATATTCAGATCAGTTTTTATTTGTTGTTCCGGTCTATAATATGGTTATCGTTATTACCGCAGATAATCAGGAGAACGATTACCCTGTTTTCAATATTTTAAAAGATTATATCTTTAAAGCGATTGAGTAAAAACTGATTAAAAAAATCTCAAAATAGTTTTTGATTTGTTCTTAAGATAAGCTCATTTTTTTAGATCTACTTTGTTCGCTAAACAAAACAGCTGTTGTAAATAATTGATTTCTGTGAAACTTCTCGTTAACTGGATTTAAGCGAAATAAAAATCAATTTTGTTTATTAATTTTAGAAACCAAAAACAAATTCAGTCATCTTACTTTTATATAATTTATTTATTTAAACAGAGGAGAATCCTACCATGGAAGAAACAATTCAAAATAACGTAATCTCAATGCCAAGAATTGGCGATAAAGCACCATCTTTCAAAGCAGTTACAACACAAGGCGAAATAAGTTTTCCTGAAGATTATTCAGGTAAGTGGGTAATACTTTTTAGTCATCCGGCTGATTTTACACCTGTTTGTACCTCGGAGTTTATGACATTTGCAACGAGGGAAAAACAATTTGAAGAAGCAAACTGTAAGCTTGTTGGATTATCGGTCGACGGTCTTTACAGTCACATTGCATGGCTTAGAACAATTAAGGATAAGATTGCTATAAAATATTCAAAAGGAGACCTTGAAATAAAGGATGAGAACGTTTGTAATCATCATTAACTTTGGAAACCAATAATAAATTTATTCATCTTACTTCCATACCATTTAATTATTTAAACAGAGGAGAATCCAATCATGGAACAAACAATTCAAGAAACAATCACTCCAATGCCAAGAATAGGCGATAAAGCACCTGAATTCAAAGCAGTAACAACTCAGGGCGAAATTAATTTTCCAAGGGATTACAAAGGAAACTGGGTTATTCTTTTCAGCCATCCTGCAGATTTCACACCAGTTTGTACATCTGAGTTCATGACTTTTGCAACAATGGAAAAACAATTCAATGATGCTAATTGTAAACTTGTCGGGCTTTCTGTTGATGGTTTATACAGTCACATTGCCTGGCTCAGAACAATCAAAGATAAAATTGAATACAAAGGAATGAAAAATGTTGAAGTAAATTTTCCTTTGATTGAAGATATTACCATGAATGTTGCAAAAACTTATGGAATGATACAGCCGAATGAGGATTCTACAAAAGCAGTTCGTGCAGTTTTCTTTATTGATCCCAAAGGAATTATACGCGCAATAATTTACTATCCGTTAAGTCTCGGAAGAAACTTTGATGAGCTTTACAGAGTTATTATTGCACTTCAAACAGCAGATGAGTTTAATGTTGCAACTCCTGCCGATTGGAGACCAGGTGATGATGTGATTGTTCCTCCGGCAGGTTCCTGCGGAACTGCAAAAAACAGGATGGAAGGTAAAGAAGATATGAAATGCTATGACTGGTTTTTCTGCACAAAACCAATTGCAAAAGAAGAAGTAATGGAAAAAGTGTTGAAGCACTAATAAAATTTTCTTGTTGTAACGGTAAAACCGCAGAATATTCCTTCTGCGGTTTTTTTTATCTCCTTCTCTAAATTTTAACAGCATTTAATTTATTACTAAAAACAACCAACCAGTTTATTTTTCTTGCAAAAAGCATTACCATCGCAATGATTAAAAAACAAAGCAATGTGGTTTTAATTCAACTATAATTAATGATTCAATACTTATGTGATTTTATTTACGCCGATAACTTTTTATGTTATCATTAGTCCTATTTGCGCAATAACTATTTGAAGAAAGGTTTTCAGGAATTGAAAAAGTTATGTTTGATTTCGGTTATGTTTTTATTTTTAACTGCCTGTGCTGACAACTCGCAGCAAGTTTCTGAGTTAAAAAAACAAGTCTATGAGCTTCAAAAGAAAGTTGATGAATCTTATAAACCCGGCTTCGGAGAATTTATGAGCAATATTCAAATTCATCATGCTAAACTCTGGTTTGCAGGTATAAATAAAAACTGGAAACTGGCTGAGTTTGAAATTGATGAGATTAGTGAAACCCTGGATGATATCAGGACGTATCAATCCGAAAGAGAAGAAATCAAAATGCTTTCAATAATTATAGCTCCTCTCGATAGCATAAAAACCGCAATTAAGAGTGAAGATTTGGTATTGTTCAAGAATAGTTTCACCACACTCACAAATACCTGTAATGCATGTCATCATGCGGTTAAATATGAATTCAACAAAGTCAAAATTCCGGATTCGCCGCCCTTCAGCAACCAGGTATTTAAAAAATAAACCTCTGAAGAAAATTTTTCAGAATAATTCTATTTATAGATGAATGAAATCAGTTCGCTATTTTCTGCAATAGATGAAAACTTCTGTTTTAATTTATCCAACTCTGAAGTATTACCCTGAAAAACAGAATCAAGAAAATCCCTTGTAAAATCACAAATCAGTTTGTATTTGTCCGCAAGGTTTTTTGAATCTGGTGCAAAACCATCTATCATTCCCGAAACCAACCCAAGGCTTGAGAAATAAAAATGATGCATATCATTAATTTTGACCAAAAATCTTTTTGATTTATTAAAAATATTAATCAAACTAAAATCTGGTTTTATAATTTCTTCTGTATCTTCATAAAAATGGAGAAGCGGGACATTCATTTTATCAGGATTGTAAAAGTCTGATTTTTGTATGTCTTCTACTGCAGTGTTAAGACCCAAGCCTCCATCAAGACTTACAATGCATTTAATATGTTTGTCGATCATTTGTAATAATAGAATGGATCTTCCGCCAAAACTATGTCCTATTAATGCAACATTATTTATATCAACATTGTTAAAATTTTTAACAGAGTTAATTGCAAACCGCATATCTCCAACTTGATCTTCCATACTTTGAACAACTTGAGCATTATCGGTAATCTGCCCGGTTATTCTTGTTTGTGATGGCGTTGTAATTACAACATATCCATAGCTTGCAAGAAATTCACACAAGAAAGCCTGGTGGTGTGCGGAATGAAAATTCCCCTGTGCAACTACAACTAACGGAAACTTTTTATTGTTTGAGATTGCATTTTTTTCAGCAATCATTTCATTATTGAACCATTCATCAACGGCATCACTGTTTATTCCATTTTGTGCGAGTAAATTTTTATAATTTGCAATTGCGTTGTCTTTATCCCCGGGAGAAATTTTAAAATTAACTTCAGAAGCACTTAACAAAAAATAATCTTTATATGTCACTGGGTTAGGGTGAACCGATTTCTCAGCAGGATACCAAATGCTTACCTGGATTGGTCTGAAACTTTTCTGATTATTTATGGTTCTTGTCGAATCAAATAATGAAAGAACCTTAAAACCGACATTGTAATCTCCTTTATCCAGGTTATCCCAAATCTGATTTTGCGCCAACAGGGTTGAAGGAATCAAAATCAAGAAGACAATCCAAAAGATATTTTTCATAATTTAATATTAATTAAGTTTTATTCTTTCATTGATTTTGCAGTTGCATTAATTCCTTCTTCATAAGTTACCGGCTGGTAATTAAATGCTTTTTCAAATTTTGTGCTGTCGAAAAGATAATCGAATTCATTCTGGTAAAGCATTTCGTTGCTTTCCTTTACAATCTTATTGAATAGACCAACCATATTCAACATCCATTTTTTTAGCACTGTGTATCCAGGTTCTACACTCATGACTTTTGCTGCCAGTTCAATAAATTGTTTCCCTGTTATGACATTTTTATTCGTAGGTAAATGCCAGACCTGGTTAAATGCAGATTCGGTATTCCCAAGCATTGCAGTCCCTTTCCCGGCATCTGGTGTATAAGTGAGTGAATGTTTTTTATTTACATCAATCATCCACTGTGCTTTCTTCCCCTTTTTAAAATTTTCAAAGACCAAAATATTTACAAAACTCAGTGGAGTATTCGGTCCGTAAAAATCTGCAGCACGTGCAATTATTGCTTTCAGGTTTCCCTGTTCAATTTCATTCATAATTATCTTTGTAAGCCCGGCTCTTACTTTGCCTTTTTCACTATCAGGCTTAATCAAGGACTTTTCTGTCATCCATCCATCAACTTTTCCGTAAGCATAAACATTATCGAAGAAAACAAATTTACTCTTATTTTTCTTACAGGCTTCCAGAACATTTTTCATTATTTGCGGCCACTGTGTCTGCCAGACTTTTATATCATATTGTAATCCTGCTGTTAAATATACAACCTCCGATCCTTCGACAGCTTTCAATGTATCTTCAGAATTTAACAAATCTGTTTTTACAAGTTCATCGCCATCATTTATTTTTTTAGGATTACGGCTCACCAATCTTATTTTATTTGTGTATTGAGGCAAAACTTTAGCAAGCTCTTTGCCTATAACTCCTGTTGATCCTAAAATTGTTTGCATATTAAATCCTTCCATTTAATTATAATTTTTAAAAGATAAAGAATTTGTCATTTAATATCGATAAATAAATGTTCCTATTTGGATTTAGTTGGTTTAATTTTATGTTAGTACTTAAAATGTTGTCTATCCTTTAATCCAATCAATAATTTTATGTTCATTGGTCACTTCGGTGCGGGTTTTACAGGAAAGAAATTTGATAAAAACCCCTCGCTCGGCACATACTTTATGGCAGCCCAGTTCGTTGATCTTATCTGGCCAATTATGCTTTTGCTTGGAATAGAAAGAGTAAAAATTGAAACCGGAAATACCGCCGTCACTCCGCTGAACTTTGCATACTATCCATTCACTCATAGTCTCATTGGTGTTATTTTTTGGGCACTGCTTTTCGGGTTGGTGTATTTTCTCTTCAAAAAAAATATAAAAGCTTCTTTTGTGCTTGGCGTTTTAGTTATCAGTCATTGGATACTGGATTTAATTGTTCACAGACCTGATTTACCAATAATTTTCGGAATGGATTTAAAAGTTGGTTTTGGTTTATGGAACAGTTTAATAGGAACTATTATTGTTGAAGGATTAATTTTTATTTTAGGAATTTATCTGTATTTAAAATCAACCAAAGCAAAAAATAAAACCGGGACATTAGCTCTTTGGGGATTGGTAATTTTTCTTCTTGCAATTTACATTGGAAATTTATTCGGTCCCCCTCCAAGTTCAACCGAAGCTATTGGAATTGTTGGAAATGCACAGTGGCTGATTGTTCTCTGGGGTTACTGGATAGATAAAAACAGGGAATGAAATCACTTACCTTGAAGTTTATTCAATAAAGAATCAAATCCATTTAGTACTTCATCAACCGGCAATACATTTAAGCTTAACGGATCTTTAGAAACGACAACTTCATTTATATTTCCAACTGGTGACCAGGTCTTCGCGTTTTCCCCGATTATTAATGCAAGCGTCGGCGTTCCCATTGCCGAAGCAGCATGCAGAATTGAAGTATCAGGAGTTACCAATAAATAAAATTTCCTGATAAGCTCAATAATAATTCTGAAATCATTAATTATAGGAATCTGGATTACTGATTTTTGATTTATAGCTTTAATAAGATTTAAACTTTCTTCCGGTCGTTTCGGATCTGCAAAAACTACCCAGCCATCAAGAACATATGAACATTTTGGAACAACTGTCTCTAAAAAATTCTTGTACTTTTCAATAGCCCATTCTCTTCTTTTTAATCCGGCTGATAAGTTTACTGCCGCAATTTTTGCTTTGGCTGTATCTACAGATAATTCTGAACATATTTTTTCATAAATCATTGCGGCTTCTGTTTTTATTTCAGGACTATATTCAATCCACGGAGTTTTTATTCTATTATCTTTAGCCTGAATTAAATCTCCTGCTAAAAGGAACAGCCTGTCAAGCATGTGAATTTCACGTTTCGGTGGTAATCCGAGTACCCGGTTATAATAATATCCAAACTCTTCCTGGTCGGCTGCAACTCTTACTGAATGTTTTCCTGCAAGTCGTGAAATTAAACTGAATGTGAGAGTTGGATACACAACAAGATTGATTATGTAATTATACTTTCTTCTTTGAAGTTTTCTTATTAATGAAATAGTTTTGAACAAATTCTTCTCATAAAAAAATATATTGTTTACAATGTTTGTTCCTTCAATTGGGCTTACATTTTTCTTATCACATAAAACATCAATTTCGGCATTCGGGTGTTCTGCTTTGACCTGCTTAAAAACCGGAATTGAAAGAATCATATCACCTAGCCCGCCATACCGGATAAATAAAATTTTGTTTACGGGTTGCCCAGGGTTTTCTGAATGCTGTTTAAGGAAAAATTGAAGAATGCCGGAAAGTAAATCTTTTAATTTTTTCTCTGAAGTTTTTAATAGGCTCACTGTTTTAAGAAATGTAAATTAATTGCCATTATTAAATTGGAGTTCATATAACTGTCTGTATCTACCGGATCGTTTTAACAATTCGCTGTTGACACCTTCGTCAACAATTTTCCCATCCTCGATTACAATAATCTTATCAGAATTTAAAATTGAAGAAAGACGATGAGCGATTACTAAAACGGTTCTGTCTTTTACAAGATTTTCAATCGCTTCCTGGATTAATAATTCAGATTCAGAGTCAAGAGAAGAAGTTGCTTCGTCAAAAATGAGGATTGGTGGATTTTTCAAAATAGCTCTTGCTATCGAAATTCTTTGTCTCTGTCCGCCGGAAAGAAACATACCGCGCTCGCCAATAATTGTATCAAATCCTTTGGGAAGCTCTTTAATAAACTGAGTTGCATTTGCCTGTGCTGCTGCTTCTTCAATCTTTTCCTGGCTGAAGTTTTCAACTCCGTAAGCAATATTATTTTTTACAGTATCATTAAAAAGAATTACTTCCTGCGTTACTATTCCCATTAAATTCCTAAGACCAGAAAGTGTAAAGTCGTGAATATCTGTTCCATCAATTTTAATTGTACCTGATTCAACATCATAAAAACGTGGGAGAAGATTTAGCAATGTTGTTTTACCCGCGCCACTACTACCTACAAGCGCGACCTTCTGATTTTTTTTCACTTCAAGACTTATATTATTCAGGATCAATTCGCCTTCAGGGTTGTACCTGAAGTTTACATTTTCATATTTGATCACATTGTTAAAACTATTTACTGCAATCGCATCGGTTTTTTCGACTACTTTTATCGGTTCATCGATCAGGTCAAAAATTCTTTTACCGGAAGCAAGTGCAATTTGAATATTGTTATTTACTTCTGTAAGACTTTTAAGCGGATCAAGGATTGCAAAAAGTATAAATAAGAATCTCATAAAGTCTTCTGCATGAAGCGTGCTTCCTTCAAGCACCAAAACTCCGCCATAGAGAATTACACCAACCATTACCGCTATTCCGACCGTTTCAGAAATTGGGTTTGCAAGTCTTAATGTTCTTATCTGCCTGATCACAGCACGGAAATGGTCCCCTGTTCTTTCGCGGAATTTTTTGTTCTCATAATTTTCCATTGCGAAAGCTTTTACAACTTTTATCCCGGAAATAGTTTCCTGCAGGACCGAGGTTATGTCCGCAATTTTTTCCTGAACCCTGATACTTCTTCTTCTCAGGCTGTTCCCGATTTTTCTAACGATAAAAGTTGTTAAGGGCAGAACGATAATCGCAACAAGAGTTAATTGCCAGCAAATATTAAACAGAATCAGTATGTAAACAAGAATAAGAATTGGATCGCGGATTATTTTTGTGAAGCTACGGTTTACTGCAACATTAACCGAATTTATATCGTTGGTGATGTTGGAAATCAAATCGCCAGTTTTATGCTTATGAAAAAATCCCATTGATTGATAAATGACTCTTTCATAGACCTGTTCGCGGAGATCTTTTACAACGCTTTGCTCTATATAAGTCATTACATAAAATTCAATAAACGAAAAAATGTTCTTGAGCAGGAAGGCCAGGAAAATAACTACGCATAACCATTGAAGCATATGAACCGGTTCATCTTTGGGAAGCAGTGATTGTATATTTTCTTTCAACCAGTTATTCAGGTTTAATACACCTGTATCGGGAGATTCCTGGACAACAGGCGGCTGCGTACTTTGTACGGTTTGTGTTGACGTACTTTCGAACATTACAGTGATAACAGGTGCAATCAACCACATCGAAAGTGTACTGAACAAAATGAAACCAAAATTACAAACAATAACCAGGGTCAGTTTTCTGAGGTGTGGTTTCAGGTAAGAAAGAATTCTGAAATAAAGCCCGATGCTTTTTTGCGGTTTTTCTGATTTCATTTATTGAAAATATTGTGCTACTATTTTGGTTAGCAAATTAGCTAATCTTCAATTCAAATTAAACGGTTTTGAATCACAATTAAATAATGCACTTTCCTCTTTATTGAGACTTTGGGGAATTAAGATTAACTTATGTTTCGAAACAATAATCAGGGTTGTTTGTATGAAAACAGAAATATTAAAATGCGGGATTGAATATAAAAATGAAATCTATGCTATGATTCTTGGGTGTTATGAATTAACAGCAGATGATCCTCAATCAGAAAAGCTTAAAAGCACATTAGCAGAATTGCTCGCACATCCCAAGTACGGCTCAGTTTTTTTAATCAAGCAAGCAAATGAATATGTCGGCTACGCAGTTTTGTGTTTTGGATATAGTCTTGAATATGGTGGTCGTGATGCTTTCATTGATGAATTATTTATAAAGAAAGATTTCAGAAATAAAAAAATCGGGAGTGAAGTTTTAGATTATATCTGCAAGTATGCTAACACCACAGGGATTAAGACTTTACAAGTAGAAGTAAAAGAAAAACACCAAGACGCCGCAAGATTATACGAACGAAAGGGTTTTTCACTTCATAGTGGAAAATATCTTTCACTTGTTATGACCTGATAATTAGAATTCAAAAACACATTGAGGCAACAATTACATTTTCCCTGCTCGTATTTTAAGTTTTTCTGTGAACTAAATCACTTCTTTGCTTGTTTAAAAAGTAATGGCTTCCAATTACCTGTTATAACGCATAAATTGCCTGATACTTAATGACAAGTAAATAATCAATAATAGGAGTAGAAAATGGCAGATAAAAAAATATTAGCTGTAGTTGGTGCAACCGGAGCCCAGGGTGGTGGTTTGGTTAACGCAATTCTTGCTGATAATTCCGGCGAGTTTAAAGTAAGGGCAATTACAAGAAATATATATTCAGATAAAGCAAAAGCTCTTGCTAATAAAGGAGTTGAAGTTGTGCAAGCTGATCTGGATAATTTGGAAAGTTTAAAGAAAGCTTTTGCTGGAGCATACGGAGTTTATGGTGTTACAAATTTTTGGGAACATTTTTCACCTGAAAAAGAAATGGCGCAGGCAGAAGCAATTGCCAAAGCTGCAAAGGCTGCAAATGTAAAACATGTTATCTGGTCATCACTTGATGATACAAGAAAATGGGTGCCGCTAAGTGATAACAGGATGCCGACATTAAAAGAGAAATATAAAGTTCCGCATTTTGATGCAAAGGGTGAGTCGAATAAATTCTTTACTGAAACTGGTTTGCCTGTGACTATTTTGAACACTGTTTTCTACTGGGAAAATTTTATCTACTTTGGACAGGGACCGAAAAAAGGACCGGATGGAAAAATTGCTCTCTCATTACCAATGGCAGATAAGAAACTTCCTTCAATTGCAGCGGAGGATATTGGTAAATGTGCATTGGGTGTGTTCAAAGCTGGTAATAAATACATAGGAAAAACAATCGGTATTGCCGGAGGGCATTTAACCGGAAAGCAATTAGCAGATGCATTTGGAAAAGCTTTGGATAAAGAAGTAACTTACAACGCTATATCCCCTGATATGTACAGAAGCTTTGATTTTCCTGGGGCTGACGACATGGGAAATATGTACCAGTTCAAAGCAGATTTTGAAGAAGACTATTGTAAATCACGCAGTATTGAACTTGCAAAAACTTTAAATCCTGAACTGCTCTCATTTGAAGATTGGTTAAAAGTAAATAAAGATAAAATTCCACTAGAATAAATTATAAAATAACATACAGCTCGCATTTTTGCGGGCTGTTTTATTTTTTACATAAAATTTAACTGGTCTATAAAACTGTTATTATTAAAGAGTTATTCTCGATCCTGGTATTATACCCTCTTAATTTAGAACCAGCCGGCCCCTGGATAACATTCCCGCTTAAGTCAAATCTTGAACCATGACAGGGACAAACAAAAACACTTTTATTTGTGTCAAAACCAGAAATGACACAACTCTGATGTGTACATATTCCTGATAACGCTTTGTATGTATCATCTGAATTATGTTCAACGAGAATTGATCCTCCGTTATTATATTCAACAAGTGCTCTTGTGCTTTTGCTTGCAATCGGTGACGAAGGAATATCAATTGTAATTTCATTATTCACAGCAGTCTTCTGTATAGTAGATAGTGGAGAATAATTTCCATTCGGTGCCGTCGGACTTGTACAGCTTGTGATAATTGTGCTGATAAGTCCGGAAGAGGAAACAACAGCAATCGCTCCTGCAGATTTTACGAAAAAGTCCCTGCGTGAAATTTTCATACTTCCTTTAATGATTATAAATAAATACTTACTTAATACTCCAAAGTTTTTTAAAAGGAAAAAATGTGACTGGATCTTTTTATATTTAGTCGAACTTACTAACTAATAGTGCCATGGAAAAAGAGAGAAGGACAAATGGGATGTTTTTTTGACCTTAAGTTCAAATCAGTAAGAAAAAACAATGCACCTGTGTTAATTATCAAATATTTCCGCCAGCACATTAAACGTTTATTTAAAATAGTATATGTTTCATCTTAATATGTGAACGATGAATAAATTAAAACCAAAACAAATTGCTTCGCTATTACCGATTGCTTACCTGCTTCATCTTTCAGAGGAATATTTTTTCGGAAAAGGATTCCCGACCTGGTTCTCAGGTGTGTTCAAAGTTCACCTGTCAAACGTTGATTTTATCATTATCAACTCGGTTGGATTTACAGCAACAATTTCCCTTGTTATTCTTTACAATCTTAATAAGATAAATAATTTTGTAATTGCAGCATTCGGGACTTTGTTTTTTGTAAACGGACTTATTCATTTTCTTGCAAGTTTGTTTACAACCAGCTATTCACCCGGAACAATAACCGGAGTATTGCTTTATCTGCCTCTCGGTCATTTAATATTTAAAAAAATATTTCCGCTTGTCCCGGAAGGTCAAAGAGCTTTAAGTGTTGCATCAGGAATTACTATCCAGGTTGTTGTTGCTTTTGTTGCAATGAATATCTGAGCTTGTATCTCTATAATAAAATTTGATTTTGGCAATCGACAGAAGTAATTTCAATTTTAAATTAATAGTCAGGGTCAAAATTAATTTAGAATTACAGAATTTTTAATTTTTATTGTTAATAATTCACAAAAGGACTTTTATGAGCAAACTAAAAATGGATTCAATTACAATTGCAGCTGCTCAAGCCGCTCCTGTTTTTTTGAACAAAGAAAGGACTGTTGAAAAAGCTTGTAAATTAATACGTAAGGCCGGGAACAAAGGCGCAAAACTTATTGTATTCCCGGAAGCTTTTATTCCCGGGTACCCTGATTGGGTTTGGGTTGTTCCAAACAACAAATCTAAAATTCTAAATGAACTTTATGCCGCGTTGGTTAAAAATGCTGTAACCATTCCGGACAAAGCAACTGATAAATTATGCGACGCTGCGCGAAAAGCAAAAATTAATGTAGCAATTGGTTTGAACGAAAGGAATACTGAATCCAGCAATTCCAGTCTGTTTAATACATTGCTATTTATTGATGAGAAAGGCAAAGTCCTTGGAAAGCATCGTAAACTAATTCCCACCGGGGGAGAGAGATTGGTTTGGGCGCAGGGAGATGGAAATACATTAAATGTTTTTAACTCATCTATCGGAAAAATCGGTGGACTTATCTGCTGGGAAAATTACATGCCTTTAGCACGCCAGGCAATGTATGATGGCGGGGCACAGATTCTTGCATCACCAACCTGGGATAAAAGTGAGAAGTGGCTGCAAAGTTTGCAGCATATTGCACGTGAAGGTGGTCTGTATGTTATTGGAAGTTGCATGGCTCTTAAAATGAAAGACATTCCTGATAGTTATGAATTTAAAAAATTATACCCTGAAGAAAGAGAATGGATTAATACCGGGAACAGTTGCATAATCAATCCAAATGGTGAGTTCATTGCCGGACCATCTGAAATGAAAGAAGAGATTCTTTATGCAAAAATAGATTTGGAAGATATTATAAAATCTAAAAGGATGTTTGATGCTGCCGGGCATTATTCCAGGCCGGATGTGTTTAATTTCGGGGTAAACAGGTCACACGAATAAATATTTTTTCTACAATAAACCGATTATGTTCACCTACCTTTTGTTCGGAATTACATACGCACTTGCTGCTGCTATTCAGCCCGGGCCATTCCAGGCATTCATAATTTCCCGCACACTTGAGAACGGCTGGAAGAAAACTCTTCCTGCTTCGCTGGCTCCTGTTTTAAGCGATGGACCAATAATAGTTCTCGTGCTTGTAATTTTAAATAATGTTCCTCCTGAACTGCTGAAATTTTTACAAATTGGTGGAGGAGTATTATTACTTTATTTAGCTTACAGTTCTTTCAAATCTTTCCTTCATTTTGATAAGTTAAAAAAGCCTGAAGAGATAAAAAAAGACAGAACACTCTTTAAAGCTGTAATGGTAAACATACTTAACCCCGCTCCGTACATAGGGTGGAGCTTAATAATGGGACCACTATTTATTAAAGGATACCGCGATGCTTCTATTAATGGTATCGCTTTGATAGTTGGTTTTTATGTGACAATTGTTTTAAGCCAGGCGGGAATTATTTTATTGTTTGGTCTTGCAAAAAATCTTGGTCCAAAAGTTACACGCATTACTCTCGGAATTGCTTCTGCGGGATTAGCAGTATTCGGTTTTTACCTGCTCTGGCAGGGAATCTTTGCTTAAATTTAGAACGGAGGTCGTTATGTATAAATATTTATTTTTAGCGTTTTTAACTTTTTTAATGATTGGCTGCAAAAACAATTACAATAAAGAGCGGGCTGAATACAAAACAATTGCAGAGAAATTCTTTCGCAGTGAATATGGGTGTGACCCGGCTGTTGTTAACGAACTTGCCGCCGACAGCATAATTGTCACTTACCCGATTTTCCAAAAGATATTCGGGTCACCGGTTATCAAGGGACGTGATTCTGTAAAGCATTTTGCCGAAGGTTTCTGTAAGAGATGGAAAGATGGAGAAATTACGATTCATTCATCAGTTGCGGAAGGAAACGATGTTGTTTTCGTTTGGAGCTTCCGGGCAATTAACGTTGAGCCTGTAATGCCGGATGTAGAGCCTGCTAATCGCGAAGAAAGCTGGGGTGGCATCACACTTTTCAGGTTTAACGAAGAAGGTAAAATTATTGCAGAGATTGGAGAAGAGAGTACACCCGGACCTTTTGCACGTTCAACTGAATAAATAAGTTTACTGTTGTTGACGGTTTTTTGGTTTCACGTTAATTTATAAAAGAAATTACCAACAATATAAAAACCACGGTTAATAAAATGATTCATGATCACATCGTTAAAAAGTTGGAAGAAAATATCCCTGTCTTTATAAGTCTTCTGGAAAACAACTCTGAAGAACAGGTGCGCTGGAAACCATCACCGGAAAAATGGTCGCTGCTTGAAGTAATAAATCACCTGTATGATGAAGAAAGAGAAGACTTCCGTCAGCGGATATCAAATGTACTGGAAGATCCGTTTAAGGAGTGGCTTCCTGTAGACCCGGTTAAATGGGTAACGGAAAGAGAATATGATAAAAGAGATATGACCACTTCTCTCAATAATTTCCTGGCTGAAAGGAAAAATTCTGTTGCGTGGTTAAAGAGCCTGGCTTCACCGGACTGGAAAGCTGCGTATAAACAACCGAAGCTGGGAGAAATAAGTGCCGAAAAACTTTTAGCAAACTGGCTGGCTCACGATTATTTACATATCCGGCAAATAACATTTTTACAATACAGTTATCTTTCACATAATGCTCCTTCAATCGGTCTTGAGTATGCAGGTAATTGGTAGAATTTAATGTGCAAGGTTATTGATGCTTTTTTGATTTTAGGTTAAGTTATAGATCATTCAAAATTACTGGAGAGATTATGTCAATTATCTGGACGTTAATTATCGGCCTGGTAGCCGGCGCTTTGGCAAAATTTATAATGCCGGGTAAAGATCCCGGCGGTATTATAATTACAATACTGCTTGGTATTGCCGGCTCAATTGTTTTTACTTACCTGGGGCAGTTCTTAGGCTTATACAAGGAAGGCGAGACTGCAGGTTTTATCGGCGCTATTATTGGTGCAATAATCCTGCTTGCTATTTACAGGATGTTTAAAAAGAAATAATTCTTTTAAATATTTTTAACAGAAATATTTTAACTGCTCCTTTTTGATTTTAGTTAAAACTCCTCTTAAAATTATATCTTCATAATAACCTATACTAAAATTGAGAATACATAAGGGCGTAGAAATATTATCCGAAACTGAAGGAAGCGGTGAGCTGATCGAAAAAGGCAGCAGCTACATAATAAAAATGCAAATGTGGCTGAATAAAGGCGACCCGGTTGTATGGAAAAATATATCCACAGAACATCCTGAGTACGTGCAGCTCTCCGAAGACCGGACAATAATAACTAAAAAATTCAGGGTTGACAGGGAAAACCTTGTTAACGGAATATTCTACGGGATACAGGGAATGAAAATCAACGGAACCCGCCGCCTTAAGATTTCACCGCACATTGCTTATGGTGAAAAGGGAATTGAAGGAATTATACCGCCTGATGCTTTATTAATTGTTGAGGTTACAATACTGAATAAGGCAGAATGAACTCAAAAAAAACCTGGCCATACACAGCATTAATATCCGGAATTATTTTAATTATTATCGGGGCAGTATTAATAACCGGATATATAATAGAAGCTTATATTGCAAGGAGAGGCGAGCCGGATCAGTCTTTGTTATTCTGGTATCTTCCAATTTTATTCACCGGGCTTATTGCCTTCGTATCAGGCTTAATTGCCGGTATATGGGGATTCATTCGGTTAAGAAAGATTAAGTATAAGAATCCCTCTAACAATAGTCAGCCTCTTAAATAATTAATAAGTACTGATTTAATAATTATTTTTTATGCTGTTAAGTTTGCTTGATGGTTTTTTGGCTTTGTGTTTATTTTAAAACTAGTTATTAATCCCGACGCTCTGCGGATGGAATGTTTTCTGCCACAATAACGCGTAGAACTAATTCGCCTCATAGCAAATAAAACACAACAAAATCCCTCAAAATTTCTCATTTTCAATCCTGCTTGCCGGTATGCATGTAGTAAAATTACAACTGGGACTTTGAGCGTTCGGACAGGCATTTGTAAAATTACTAATCAAATTTTGATATTGGTCCTTAGGTCAATTTAATTGCGCTTATAATTACACTTTATTAGTAGCAACAAAATGTTATTGTAATGTTTTTAAGAAATAGATGTGGAAAACAAATTGAATGGTAGAGTGATATGAATCAAAAGCTTGGTTTTTGTCTAATAATAAGGCTTTTTGAATAAATTTTTGACCTGATTGTAAACGAAAATACATTTATTTAACGGCTGCCTGACAAGCATTTCTATAAACAATAGAGGACATAACGATGATCAGTAAAAATATCTTAAACAAGTTTCTGTTTACTTCAGCCACACTTTTGCTGTTTATTTTTTCCGGCTGCGATACTTCGGAAACAACCAGCGGTTCTGTTTCGCTCAGCCTGACTCCCCCCATAACTAATAAAGTTTCACAGGGTGAAATAGTGTTGGATACGGTTAAAATTCTTTTAGGTGATATAAAGATTAGACACCAGGGCGGTACACTTGAAAACAACATGCACCTGGGAACTATGGTGGTCTATCTTAGCACAACCGAAATGACTACCGACTTTACTGTTGAAGATGTACCCGCTGGAAATTATGACAGGATACGTTTTGAAGTTCATAAATGCGGCGGCTCTGAAACTCCTCCTGATCCTGAATTCCGGGAAGGCAGCGACGCTTCATTAAGATATTCTGTAATAGTAAAAGGAACTTATAACTTAATTCCGTTTACATATAAATCCACAAAATCTGCACACCAGGATATAAAACTGGAAACCCCCATTATTGTTGAAGCAAATTCTACTGCCAACCTGACCATTACTGTTGACCCGCTAAGCTGGTTCTACATTAATGATGTTGCCCTAAACCCTTCTGATACGGCAAATGAAAATGATATTGATAATAATATTGCCCAATCTTTCAAGAAATGTTTTCTTGACAATGACCATGACGGCATAAAAAACTAACCCTTCTTAAGCAGGATTAAAAATTTTATTTCAAAAGTTTTAATAATTTTTTAATTAAAAAATTTTCGAAATTCCCATTAATTAATATGGAGTAACAAAATGAAGAAGATAATTTTTTTAATTATTGTAACTATGATAATAGCGGGAAATATATATTCACAGGACAGGGGTTTCGGTTTAGGTATTGTTGTTGGTGAGCCGACAGGATTAAGTGCTAAACTTTGGACAGGCAGAACAAATGCTTTTGATTTTGGGGCAGCATGGTCATTTAGGGGCGACGGAAACCTGCTTGTGCAGGCGGACTACGTTTGGCACAGCTACGATCTTATTCCAGTGGAATCCGGTAGACTTCCCTTCTATTTCGGAATAGGCGGAAGAGCTATATTCTCAGATGATCCGCTTGTCGGTGCTAGAATACCCTTTGGATTGGATTACCAGTTTGCAAACGCACCTATAGATATTTTTTTCGAGTTAGTTCCAATACTTGATCTGGTTCCTTCTACAAATTTTAATTTGGGAGGCGGATTAGGTGTTCGATTCTGGTTCAATAATTAAGGAAGTATTATTAGCGTATGAAGCAAGGGCGGGAACTGCCCGCCCGGTTAAATTAAAATTTAATATGCACTCAGCTGCTAATAATATGTAATACTAAAATCATTTTCGTCAGTATATATTTCCTGGCAATAGACGTAGCAATAAGAATAGCTCAACTTTCCTTTCAGCACTTTCACGGTATTATAATTCAATAAAAATATTTCTTCTCCAAGGTATTCAACACTAAGGGTATTATCCGTTACATAACCTTTCATAAACATTGGCTGTGGTTCGGGTGCGTAGCCCGCTCCAAATGTACACTCAGAATTAATTATTGTAAAATCGCTGCTGGTGTAGTTCATCTTTATATCCATAATGTTAGGATCGTTTGTTTCGGTAACTTCCCAATTTACATCCCACATTATCGTTGCCACATCTTCCATAGTGTTTGTGCAGAAATCGGTTTTTATTTTTACAAGAATAGGGACTTCAGATTTCCATTTGCCTACAAATTTATTAGTTGGGGCTACCGGGTTGCTGCTATCCTCTTTTTTGCAGCCGCCTGATAATATTAATATACATAAACCAACCAGGATGAAAAGTGAACGAGTAGTTTTCATTATATATGCCTTTCCAAAATATTTTCAGATTAGTAACAGATTCTGACTGAGGGAACCAAGAGAAATGCCAAATAAAATGCTTATCAAATAAAAAAATATTATTTGTGTGCTGTTAAGGAATGGGTTGTTTTTACATTAAAGCAAGAAGAATAAACTTAACTGTAAGCAACTATTATAAAGATCAGGTAAAAGTATTTATTAATCCTGATGTTCTGCGGGTGGAATGTTTTCTGCGCCTTTAAGTTTTCCTATCAACTGTTCCGGATATTCATTCAAATAAAAATATAACAACACCAACCAACCCCTTTTCTTTGAGTAAGGGTGGTGTGTTAATAAAAGTAAACTATCATTATTGCTTACTTATCATCTTTTTGTACCGGCAGCTTCTTTATGTACGATTCATAATTAACAACCTCCCACTTAATGTCATCTTTAATATCATACATAAGACGGTAAATTGCCCAATAACTTATCGGATAATTATTGCCTCTTCTTTGAGAAACAGATTTAGTAACCTTTTCATATTTTACAGTTATCATTGAAGACCATGCGTCATCAATATCGCCCACATAATTACTGTCCAGACAAAAAAAGCCTTGTGAAATAATAAAATCACTTAATCTTATAAAATCCAATTTGCGAATTTTACCTGCTGATTCTTTTTTCCCGGCACCGTCAATTTCGGTTAAACTTGCCTCGCCATCTTTTTTAAAAACCAATATAACTGACCTGTAAGCTGACACTACAGGACTTTCATATTTTATGTCATCCAAAACAAAACCAGGTTCATCAATAATTTTTTTCGCCATACAATTGATAATTACAATAACTTCTGATTCGACCGGCCTGTTTTTAATTTTTGCGGTATTGAATTTCATTTTCTTCAATATGTTTAAAGGAACTTCATCCAAACCTGCACCCACTCCCAATAATTGTTTTATCTTTTCAACTTCGCCATTACTATTTATCGTCAGAAGATATTTAGTTACCCCTGAAATTACTGCCCGTTCAGCAATTTTAGGATAAACTAATAAGCCTGAAAGAGAATCCAGGTTATCAACAGGAGAAGGCAATGTAGAATATTTTGCAGAATCCAGGACAACAATTTTCTCTATTTGAATTTTTGAACTTTGACTTTCAGAATGTGTGTAGAGAGGCACGCAGCCACAGCTATCTTTAGTTTGAGCCTGAATTTGATTGACAGATAGTCCAGATAAAAGAAAAGCAAAAATGTAAAGAAGTGTTTTCATTTAGATCCCCTCAATTTATTTTTTATTTCTTATTTAAAAGAATTAAAATCAATCTACAATTTTGAACTACTAACTTCAAAATGATTTTTCACGCCAATTGTGTTTTTTCTTTTTAATCCTGGTGTTCCGCAGTCGTAATGTTTTTGTTCTGTTCTAAAAATGCTTCATATTCTTTAATCAACTGTTCTTCAATTGAAATAAGATTATGAAGATATACTTTTTGTTTATAAAACTGTTTTTTCATTACTTCACGGTCGGCATCCGGCACAAAGAACACAAGCTCACCAAAAACCTTGTCAGACACATCCGAATATGTTTTTTGAGTAGCGT
Organism: uncultured Ignavibacteriales bacterium; assembly: GCA_963822905.1. GTDB lineage: Bacteria > Bacteroidota > Ignavibacteria > Ignavibacteriales > Ignavibacteriaceae > CAWGJF01. The sequence continues at coordinate 197,024 of CAWGJF010000001.1, read as the reverse complement.
ACACAGAGGTTATTTTTTCTACCTTATCATAATCCAGATAATTAATTGCAGAAGTAAGCTTGGCAGCTTCCCACGCGGTTTCGGAAGGCGTTTCAAAAAGTATCTGCCCGAATGAGATATCCCGCCTGTTCTGTTTCAATTTTGAAATTACAGAATCGATATCGGATAAAATGCTTTTATGATTTAGTATTAATGAGTCGAGCTTACTTTTATTTGAGTTTACTTCTTTAACAATTTTCTCAAACGCTGCGTAACCCAGGTCTTCATTGCCTTAATTCGTACGCCATTCATTAACTCCCAGCGCGAGCAGCACTGCAAGCACCACGGAAAAAACTTCTGTTAAAATATTTGTAAGTGTATTTTTTTTAAGCTCCATTGCAACTCTCCTTATTATCCGGAATAATTTCAATTAATTTACTTCAAATTGTAATTAACCAAAACTTTTCTTGTTGCTTTAAAAACTCTTTTTTAATCCTGGTGTTCTGCAGGGGGAATGATTCCGGTTCCGTCAATCTTACATATCAATTATTCGGGATGAAGGATAAACAGCAGTAATCAGAACAGGAATAATATTTGCAGTATTTTGATAAACACAATTAATTGTGTTAAGATTTCTTCTTCAAATAAAGAAAAGGAAATCTAAATAGACAAAAATTAATCATCAGCATTTTACCAGGTTCTGTTAAAATGAAAAAATTACTGATCCCTTCAGCATTAATAATAATAGTACTTGTTTACTTCTTTTATCCTGAAACAGTTATCACCTATCCGCCGGGAGTAACGGCAGCCACACCTCCGCATCAGACAAATCTTACCGGTGAAAAGAAATGGACTAAAGGAGAATATACAATTGAAGCACTTGCAGAATATAAAATTAAGGCAAGGGTGTTAAGCCGCAATAATTTTTCATTTGGCAAGGAAAGTGATTTATCACCTTTTGATCTGGCGCTCGGGTGGGGACCAATGTCTGATCAGAGCGTAATTGATAAAATAGAAATTTCACAAAGTAACAGGTGGTATCACTGGCAGGCAGATGTACTTCCTGTTCCCAAGAAAGATATTAGTTTAAACAGTGCTAACACTCACATCATACCAAAAGATGAAACAGTTGAAGATAAATTTGATAATGTTTATAAAGGCAGTCTTGTTGAAATGAAAGGATATCTTGTAAAAGTAACCGGTCCGGGTGGATGGCGATGGAAAAGTTCTCTAAAAAGAGATGACACCGGCGGCGGTGCGTGCGAGTTGTTCTGGGTTGAAGAAATTAATGTGTTGGATAAGTAGAAATTAAAATAATAATAAGTAATTAACCCTTTCTTGTGTTAGTCCTGATGTTCTGCGGGTGGAATGTTTTCGGCTCCCTCAAGCTTTCCTATCAATTGTCCCGGGTGAATAATTTATAAAATAAAAATGGCGGGAGTACCCGCCCGGTTTATTTACTCAATAAGACAACAATTATTTTTTCACCAACTCAACGCGCCTGTTTTGTTCCTTTCCTTCTATAGTATCATTTGTTGCAACTGGTGTAAGCGGACCCACTCCCTCAGCCTGTAAATTTGCTGAAGAAACTTTATAAGTTTTAATCAATTCGTTTACAACTGATTCGGCTCTTTTTCGTGAAAGTTCAATGTTATCGCTGAACTTGCCCACGTTATCAGTATGTCCGACAATATAGAATTGCAGCCCGGGATTTTTCTTAATAAAAGTAGTAATCTCTTTTAAAGTTTCAGCAGACTCAGGTTTGATTTCAGATTTACCGGTATCAAAATAGATTCCGTAAACAGCCATATGTCCATCACTGAGAATATTTTTTTTAAGCATTTCTGCCGTGATTTTAACCATACCAGTTTCCATCGGCTTTTCCTCAACTACTCTTATCTTTGTCCAGGGACCTTCTGAAACAAACACACCAACCCACACGTTCCCTTCTTTTCTTTTCAGAAGCGCGGTTAGGTAACGATCGGGAGGGTAGTAGCCAATAGATTCAATCTGAATTTCAGGTCCGCAGTCTTCTTTATTGCAGCTATAAACAATTTGAAATCCGCCTTTCTTTAATGCATCTTCGTAATTACGAAATCTCTCAAGCGATGAACGGTTGTCCGGATCACGGTAGTCGATTCTTGTAATCTTTCCTTCGATCTTTTCGGTCTTTACTGTTCCATCTTGTTGAACTTTTCCCGATACTAACTGTTGTTCATCAAACTCTTTCACTTCCTGGTTTTCAATATAGGATCCTTCAAATGCTTTAATTAAAGGATGCCCGTCATTTTGTGCAATGGCGACTGAAAATGATGTAAACAAAATCATAACAATAATCATTGCGCTTGTAATATTTTGAGTTAAATTTTTCTGAAACATTTTTATTCCCCTATTTAATGAGTGACATTTTTTTAGTTTCTATAAAACTTTCTGTTTGTAATTTATATAAATACACACCGCTTGGAAGCTCTGCCCCATCAAATGTAACGCGGTAATTTCCGGCAGGTTTTGCTTCGTTAACCAGCGTTGCAACTTCTTTCCCCAATACATCAAAAACTTTAAGTGAAATAAATTCTGTTTTGAGGATTGAAAAATTAATCACTGTTGACGGGTTAAAGGGGTTTGGATAATTTTGGCTTAATGAATATCGCGTCGGAGCCTGATCATCACCTTCAATTCCTGATGAGTTATTGTTATTCCATGTAGCTCCATCGATTTGAATTGTTCCATTGTTTGGTGCAGTAGTATCATTTGCAACCACTTCTACCACAGCCCCTGATTTACCCATGAACGTGTAAGAAATAGTTCGTACATAAAAAGGAGGCGATGGAGAAGTGTACCTGTCATCTCTCCTGATTCTTAATGCCTGTACAACATTTCCGCCCGGCATGGTCATTTGACCGTATGCATCAACAGAAACAGTTTCTGTATGGTTTGCCACCATTGTACTGAAAAGAGTACCATTAAAATATGTTGTAAATGTTATTGTAAAACTACTGCCCCATGTATCACTAAAAGTAAATGGAAGTGGAAAGAAAAGTTGGGCAGGAGAGTACTTCGCTTTTAAAAGGATTGAATCTGTTCCAAGCACAGTGTTATTTGCCTCCCCGTTCTGTTCATAATTACCAGCATTTTGTGTCGAATAGTCCCACCCTTCGCCTGAAGCTCCCATCAACTCAACATTAAAATGAAAAGCTACATTTGACGTAGGAAAATCAGATGAAAAATATGGAGTTGAAGAAGGCAAAACACTTGAAAAATCATTTGATAGATGCGAATTCAATGAGGAAAAATCCCAGGATGTTGACCCGGGTGATCCAATATCAATTGATGTTGTTGTTGAATCGAGTTGATTAGTGATTACATTACCAACTGCATTAATTGCAGTTGCATCTGCTGAAGTAATTGTAATTTGAGAAAATGTAAGCGAACTAATTACAATTAAAGCAAATAAAAATACGGGAATGGTTACCTGGTTTTTCATTGGGACTCTTCTACTAATTTGTGGAGAAAATATAATTAATGGATTTTGGTATTTGCATAAACACAGAACTCAATCCAGAGAACTGCACCCACGCTTAAGGACTGAAGTGAATTTAGAGGAGAGGGGGAATCAGATTATTTAGATCTTATCCATCCTTGCAATGTAGATGTATTCTTTCTTGTTTAACATCGACTATTAAACGGTGATATACAAGAAGAATAAGCTTGTTAGGGGCAAACATATATCCTCCCAGCAGCGAAAAATTATTGGTTGAAGATAAGGTCAGCTTTCTCGTAATAATAAAACTTGTTTCTAATCCTGGTGTTCTGCGGGTGGAATATTTTCTGCTCCTTTAAGTTTTCCGATCAACTGTTCGGGATGATGAATAAGCAAAGGTAAACATCTTGAGCAGATATATGCCGGCTTACCATTATAATTTAGGTTCACAAGAGGAATTTCACTTTCAGAAATATTACAGTTCAGGCAATGGAGTGTTTTATCGGTTTGGCTCATAAGTTTTATACATTTAATTGATAGATATTTTAGATATGAAGTTAATGGAATGAGTATTCAAATAAAAATAATATGTTGTGTCAAAAATTTGATTGAATAAGCAAAAAAGTTTTTATAAAATTGAAGCAGTAAACAAGAAACAATCAAACCGGAGGCATCTATGAGTTTAAATAAAAAACAGGAGGAACTGTGTACTTCAAGTAAGTGGGATTTTTCAGATCTCAAAGCTTTGTATCTGAATTGTACGTTAAAAAAATCACCGGCTATGTCTCACACCGAGGGATTGATGAAGATTTCAATGAGCATTATGGAAAAGAATAAGGTTTCGGTCGAACTTCTTCGGATGGTTGATTATGATATTGCTTACGGTGTTTATCCCGATATGACAGAACACGGTTGGGACAAAGATGACTGGCCGGGAATTTATGAAAAAGTTAAAACTGCAGACATAGTTGTTATCGGTTCTCCAATATGGCTGGGAGAAAAATCTTCTGTCTGTACGAAAGTTGTTGAAAGGTTCTATTCCGAATCCGGGTTGTTAAACAAAGCAGGGCAGTATTCATTTTACGGAAAAGTTGGCGGATGTTTGATTACAGGAAACGAAGATGGAATAAAACATTGTTCGATGAGTATTTTGTATGCTATGCAGCATGTCGGGTTTTCAATTCCACCGCAGGCAGATGCAGGCTGGATTGGTGAAGCAGGTCCAGGACCTTCATATTTAGATCCCGGTTCAGGCGGACCAGAAAATGATTTTACAAACAGGAACACAACTTTTATGACCTGGAATCTTCTGCATTTCGCACGTCTGTTAAAAGATGCGGGAGGAATACCTGCACACGGAAACCAAAGATCGGAATGGGATGCCGGCTGTAGGTTTGATTTCGAAAACCCGGAACACCGATAGGATTCAAATTAAAAGACAGCAGTTAGCTTAAAGATTATCATTAACCCCTCCTCTTGTTGAGAGGAGGGGTCGGCTTTAGCCGGGGGTGGTGTGTAAACTAAATAATCACTTCAATAAAACCTGTTTTCAGAAGATTTATCGAAGGAGGATCATCTTCTTAGTTTCAACAAAATTGCCTGCCTGAAGTTTATAGAAATAAACTCCGCTTTCTATTCCTTCTGCATTCCAATCAAAATTATAAGAACCTGCTCTTAACTCTTTTGATACCAGCACATCTATTTTCTCACCTAGAGTATTGAATACTTCAAGGCTTACAAATGTAGTTTGCGGAATTGAAAAATTAATATTAGTACTCGGGTTAAATGGGTTTGGGAAGTTTTGGCTTAAGGAATAATCATCCGGTATATTTTCAATTCGTTCAACGTCTGTGGTTGTTTCTAAATTCCAATTGTATCCTTCTATGTCGATAACTCCGCTAACGGGAGGGTTTGAATCAGAAGCATAGAAACTCACTATCGCACCTTCAACTGAAAAGAAATTATAATCAACTTTAGTATTTGAACCATCTGATTCAACATATCTTGATCTTAATGCATTAAAGCTGTGACCTCCCGGAAGTGTCATTGTACCGTAAGCATCAACTGTAACATCAATTGAATAAGTTGTTGAAGATATAGGGGTGCCGTTATAAGTGCTTGTCTCGGTAAAAGTCTGCATCCAATGCGAGTTATATGTTAATGGAAATACAGCATCCTGGCTCGGCGGGACATCTTTTATTGTAAAAAGATCTCCCGGTTGAGATACTAAGGTTACTGCACCACCCATATAATCAAATGATCCGTCCAGTTGTGAATACTGCCAGAACTCTGCTTGTTCTCCGTTGAACATTCCTGTAGAATAAAACGCAATATCGGCTCCGGGAAATTCGCTGATATGCGGAGTAGTGGATGGGTCAACACTTGTTGTAAAAGAAGAAACTCCGTCCAGCAGTGAAGTAAAATCCCAGTTATTACCGCCGCCTTGTGACCCGATGTTAATTGTTAACATTGAATCAAGCTCGTGAACAGTTGTTGATTTCCCAACGCTATATTGATTTGCAATATCGCTGCTGTTAATCGTTATCTGTGCAAAGGCAGTATAGCATAGTGCAATTATTAAAAGTAAAATTTTACTCATTATATTATTTCCTCATTTTATTAATAAAATTTGTTTGACGAAAAAAACTTTTTGCAATTGCCTTAACCAACAGAAGAGTTTGAAAATTTTTCAGGCAGTGATATTTCTATGAGTATGAGAGAATTAAAAAAGAATATATGGATATTGTTTGCTAATTGTCAAACAAAGATCACTATTAATCTCAATTAGAACTTGGGCAAAGATGTCTCTATTAATTATCAACAAGGAAACTCATCCGGAAGAAATTAAATGAAAAAGGGCAGATAGTAATTCTGCCCTTAAGTTTTTTAATTGGGAATAAGTTTATTTCATCAAAACTTGTCCTCCGAAGTTTTAACGAAGGAGGATCATCTTTTTTGTTTCAACAAAACTTCCAGCCTTTAACTGATAGAGGTATGTTCCACTTGACAACTGAGATGCATCAAAATTAACATCATAGTTGCCTGACTCTTTTACTTCATCAACAAGCAATGCAACTTTCTCTCCAATAACATTAAACACTTCTAATGTTACTTTCCCTGCAGCAGGAACTGAAAATTTAATTGTTGTGCTTGGATTAAACGGGTTAGGAAAATTCTGGCTGAGTGAAAATTCTGTTGGCGATAAAACCTGAACATTGACTGTTTCTGAATATTCAAAACTTCCATCGAGATCAATTTGCTTCAGGCGGTATTCGTAACTTCCCGACTTAATATCCTTATCAACGAAGGAATAATTGCTTTCTTCTGTTGTTGTGCCGTTTCCTTTTGCAAATCCCATTCTTTCCCAATTGTTTTGCTGATTATTTGTTTCTGAGTTCCTTCGTTCAATATCGAAACCAAAGTTGTTTGTTTCGGTTGCTGTTTTCCAGTTGAGTGCAACAGAATTATTCTTTACTTCTGCTTTGAATAATGCGAGTTCTACGGGAACTCCCGGCAGAATGCGCCGCCAGACTCCGTTGTAATCACTTCCGGCAAACATATAAGTATTATTAGCGGTAATTGCCTCAACCGATGCAGTAGGTGCAAGTCCCTGACCATAAGGTGCATAGTTCTGACCATAATCGTATGAGACAAACATCCAGATTGGTTCAAAGTCAGTCCCGGCTAACACCATTCCATTTCCAACAGGACCAATAACAAAAACGGATCCGTCCGTACCAAATCCAGAACTAGGGTACCAGGTGCTTCCATAATTGAGTGAGTATCGGGCACCGCTAAAAAACGAACCTGCAAATGCGTAATTATCCATAGCCTCAACATCAACATAATCAACTGTGCTCGGAAGTGCGGGAATCCAGGAAACACCATTGTTAAGTGATCTATAAATTCCAATCGATGGAACAATTGCAAATACGTAATCTCCACTCGAAGCCATACTTGGAATATAATCAGTTGGGGCATTTGTAATATGCCAGCTTACACCTTTATCTGAAGTATAATAAATTCCTTCTTCTGTACCTGCAACAATATTGTTCCCGCTAGGAACAAGTCCTTTAATGAATGGATTATCAGTAGGAAGACCATTATCGCATCGAATCCAGGTTACACCTTTGTCTGTGGTTTTATACACAGTGGTATTAAATTGCAAAAACATTGAGACATAAATATCTCCGTCCAGTTCACACATATCCCAGACAGTACAATAATTAATTGTATCATTTGTGCCGGTAAGCTTTGTCCACGAATTACCATTATTACTTGTCCTGTAAACGCCATCGCGGGTTCCTGCATAAACATCATTATCTATTGTTGCCAACGAAAGGATGCTGATTCCGGCAGGGAAACCTGTCATCGATTTATTCCAGGATGCACCATCATCAGTAGATTTGTACATTCCCACATAATGAGAACCTGCAATTACCGTAGATGCATTAGTTAAAGTAACTGCGCGAACATCTTTTGGTCCCATCCCCAGGTTTGCTGCAAACCAGGTATTTCCAAAGTCAGTTGATTTATAAACTCCATCGTATGAAGTAGCAGCAAATACTGTCGATCCCATTGAAGTTATTGAATAAATATTCACTATACTGAAAGTAAAAGGTATTGTGATTTCAGTAAACGAGATTCCATTATTTGTGGAACGGTAGATTTCATTACGAGCACCAACAAATATTGTATCTCCTGTAGAATAAAAAGAAAAAACTTCGGCTCCTTCAAGATCATTAATTTCAAACCATGTTGCCCCATTATCTGTAGTTGCATAAGTGTAGTTGAACTCAGAAACTAAAAGTTTATTACCGCTAACACACATTTCGGCAACATAATAAAAAGAATTAATTTCTGTCCACGTTTCACCATTATCTGAAGAACGGTAAAGACCTAATGAACCTGCTCCTGCATAAATATATGGATCATTAAATGCCATTGATGTGACATAAAGATTGCCGGAATTAGAAGATGCCAACCAGGTTTGTCCGCCATCCGACGAATGATATACACCTTGACCATATGTTCCTGCATATATAAAACCTTGCGCGCTGACAATGGAGCTAATTCCATAGTTTTCAATTCCTGTATTCCGTGCAATCCAATTGTTTCCATCATCGTTTGATATATAGACACCATTAACTTCTGTACCGGCATAAATGGTTCCGTTTATATTAGTCAGGCAACTAACAGCAACTCCTTCCGGTCCGTTTGTGCGGGTCCATAGTGATTGTGCAAATGCAGTTGACAACAGAAAGGATAGAGACAAAAATAATAGAAATGTTTTCATGACATTTCCCCATATTTATTTGTAGATATTTTTATCCACCCGTGCGATTAATTTTTTAAACATTGAAAACCTCCCTGTTAAAAAATTAACTTTTTCATTTTGAAGTTAATTTTCAATAGTTACAAGTTCATCACAAAAAAGTAACAAATGAGATAAATAAATGAGAAGGAATTGTTAATTAACAAGAAATTTTTGAACGGGGATTTTGAATAGGACAATCAGCCGGAACCAACTTAATAAAATTTACCTTTTTATATTAATGAGTAAGTCCGGCTGATAATAAATATATTATTTATTTGAAGTGTCTGTTGTTGGTTTAGGTGTTTCTTTCTGTTCCCAGGTACTTCCGGTTTCTCCCATTTTACTCTTCCCATCAAAACTAGCTCCGGCTTCAACAACTAATATTTTTGTGAAAATGTCTCCTTTAAGATTGCCTTTGGAATCCAGCACTAATTTTTCTTTAGCTCTGACAGTTCCGGAAACTTTTCCTCCGATTGTTATATCTTCCCCGCTGATTTGTCCGTTGACTTTTCCATTCTCACCAACAATCACTTTCCCTTGCGAAGTAATGTCTCCCTGTATTTCACCTTCAACTCGAATGTTACCACTGCTGCTTACTTTTCCTTCTATTTTAACACCGTGACTGATGATAGTGGTCTCATCTGACTTTGGATTTTCATAAGACGTGTTTTTAAGCATAATATGCTTCTCCTTTGATTTAATAATTAAATGTTAATATCACCACAAACCTTTTTCCCCGAAACAGGAATCGTTAATTGTCAGGTAAACAATCCCGTGTTCAATTTAATTAATATTTGTTAAATAAATGAGATAATTAATAATACTTTTAAAAAAATTATTTTTGTACATCAATTAAAAAGGGGAATTTATGTTCAAAACATACTCTCTTAACAGGCTACTTGTCCTTTTATTTACGATTGGATTTGCTTTCCTGCTAATAGATACCACAATAGAGTATTGGGATGTTTTTAATGATGAAATCATGGCGTTTATTCCTGGTGTATTTAGTTTTATTGGTTTGGTCATTGGGGTAATTACTATTATTATCTGGAAAGATAAAACAATACGGTTCTTTCAGACTTTTCTTATTGTTTCGTTTTTTATTGCAGGCGCTGGTTTATTTCTTCACATTGAAAATTAGGAGGACGAAATTAAACTCACAGTAGAAGAACGCGAACATGAAGAGAATGAAAAAGATAAACCACTAATGGCCTCGCTGGTTTTTGGCGGACTTCCAATTGTCGGGTTGCTTGGAACAGCAAGGAAAAGGGAAATAAAAGTTTTTAATAATAAATTATTCAAATTGTTTTATTAAAGTCTATTTGAAATTTAAATTAAAAAAGGGCGGGATAATCCCGCTCTTCATAAATAAGATATCTTAATCGCCGTTTTTAACCTCACCACCATGATCACCAACAAGCATCCATGTGTCGCCTTTTTTCATTAATATATCTGTCCAGCGTCCTCTCTCAGTCACTGGTTTACCATTGGTATCTTCAGTAACCGTCGTGTAATAATAATGCGCATAACCGAAGTTGCCATTCACCCAAATTCTTGCCGGGGTAATTGTATAATACTGTACCTTTCCTTTTTTATTCCAGTAAGTAATTGCTTTGCTTACATCTGCTTTCGTTCCCGGTGCTCCATTTTGATAAGACCATCCGTAGTATGAATCGTCCCAATACTTCAACTCATTAGCTGGATCGGCAGACATTCCTGCTTCCCAATATGTCTGAACTCCTTTCCATAAGTCCTGTTGTTCTGCACTCCATTGTTGTGCTGATGTTATCCCGGCAGCTGTTACGAAAAGAAATAGGAAGAAAAATCCAAGTAGGTTTTTCACTCGCGCCTCCTGTAAATGATTGTATGATAATTAATTAGAAGAGATATTATGCCTCGACACAATATTGTCAAAGGTTTAATCATTAACAAGACGCAATCAAAATTAATTCTTCTTAAATACTGATGCACCTTCTATTTGCATTACAAATTTAATGTTATCCTAAATCAGAAGAATTAAAATAATAAGTACAACCAAGTAAATTATTTGTATTACGTGTTTTCCTATGTAGTTCACACCGAACTCAAAATGCTTATTATGATCATTACAGCTGCAAAGCATATGACTAATAAAATCAGAGCCATTGCAATCTTAAATCGCTTTTCACTTTTTTTAAGATGCTCAAGAATTTTATCCTTATCAGGTTCAATAAGATTCTTATTTAACAAGGATCATCTTCCTTGTCTGGTTGTAACTGCCTGATGATAATCTGTAGAAATAAATTCCGCTTGTAAGTTTACTGGCATCAAAAGAAACAGAATAGTTACCTGCGGGTTTAGTTTCATTTAATAAATCTGCAACTTCTTCTCCCAAAGAATTGAAAACCTTCATTGATACGAACTCTTCGTTTAGAATAGAAAATTTAATTGTTGTAGAAGGGTTAAATGGATTGGGATAATTTTGTTCTAAAATGTATTTAGTATGTTGGTTCGTCGATAAATCATTTACATCCGTTATAATCTGCGACAAAGGTCGTTTCCAAACGCTCGCTGCGTTTGTGCCGGCAAAGATATTCTGACCATTTGCTGCTAATGATAAAACATAATATGCCGAACCGGTAAAACCATCATTAATCTGATTCCAGGTGCTACCATAATTTGTGGATAACCAAACACCATCACCAAAATTTCCGGCAAAAACATTTGGACCAATGGTTAAAATAGCTGTCGCAGCCGGACTACTGGGAGCTATACTCCAATTTTCTCCGTTGTCCGAGGAGATGTAAACGCCACTAGAAGATATGCCTCCGCCTGCAAAAAGATAATTATTACTACTCATTAAAGAGCTAACGTATGTGTCTGTTAAACCGCTATTTTTTTCTACCCACACGGTATCAACAAGCTTGAAGACACCACGATCAGAACCAGTAAAAATGTCATTACCAATATTGATTAAAGAGTATACACTAATATTATCTCCAAAGGGAAAACCAGAGTTTGCTGATGCCCAGGAACCAGACCCCTGCTGATAGTAAACTCCTTTACTTGTTCCAATCCAAATCTGATTCTGCCGGTTTAAAATTGTGTAAATTGTAGGGTTCCCAGGTACATTTGTAGTATCACTAGGATAAACACTCCATAGATCGCCATTGTTTGTACTCCAGAATACTTTTCCCGAACCGGCAAAAAGACTACCTGACGGATCAGGGAAATCAGCAAAATATTTTACTGTGTTTACATTACTAGAAGTCAATCCATTATCTATGTTTATCCAGTTACCACCACCTGTTGTTGAGCGAACCATACCCCCATTTGTACCTGAAAAAATATTAAGTCCGTTTATTTCAAGTACCTGGTTACTTCTTGATGTAGGAGGCCCCCCGGTATTTACCCATTGAGCATTAAGGGCATTTGTAAATAATATAATGACAAAAAAAATTGTGCGATACTTTAATAACTCCATTTCAAAGTCTCCTTAAAAATTTTTACTGACTAGTTTTAATAATTATGAGAAGTTTATTTTAGAAGAATCATCTTCTTCGTTTGAATAAAACTTCCCGCTGATATTTTATAAAAGTAAATACCACTTGTAAGATTACTCCCATCTACAGTGAACAAATAAATACCGGCTGGCTTTGTTTCGTTCATAAGTTCCATAACTTCTTCTCCAAGTGAGTTATAAACTTTAAGTGTAACCAACTCTTCTTTCGGAATTGAAAAATCTATTCTTGTCGAAGGGTTAAAAGGATTTGGGTAGTTCTGGCTTAAAGAAAATTCGTTGAGAAGTTCATCATTCTCTTTTTCAACATCCGATATAATATTCAATCTGGCAAAATTTGAAGTGTTGCCATCCTGGTCTGTAGCTGTTACAGCAATAGCCTCTATATTTAATCCGGTAGTTAAAGAAAAATTACCGTTTGAATCTGTATTCGTTGTTCCAATTCTAAAATAAGCTGAAGCAGGCAGTTCAAATGCATTTGCGCTGTAAATATCTATTATTGCATTTGCCAACTGATGCTTCCCGCTAATAAGTCCTGAATTATATTGAAGATTATAAGGTTCTTTTATTCCATTATTCGCGCTTGAATCAACAAACAGATTGGTCAGTTCATTCTGATTTAAGTTATTTCTTCTTACCGTTATTTTTTGTGGTGAAAAGCCTTGGAACGGGACAACATCAATCCCGGTGGAGATATTTCCAATAACAGAATTTCCTGAATAATCCCCATTCACAGCTTGTCCTATTATTACATTGCCAACATTTCCTGCTATCAAAATTCCGTCATTGCCGTTGCCAAACAATCCCTGGTTGCCATTTGTTCCTATCGAATTTCCCCAAATAATATGACCGGTGGTAAATGATTCTGTATCATAACCAAAAATATAAACGCCGTCATTCGTATTCCCTGAAATAATGTTATCAACAATCTGTTCATTTGTTGCACCATTTGTAATAACTATTCCTCTGCTGTTTGGTATTTCATCACTTTTATCCGGCTTTAATCCGATAATATTATTTTTAATCAGGTTGTTATCTGAATAACTGTCAGGGGGAACACCGGAAATGGAAATCCCCTCAACAGTATTTCCGGAAATAACATTCCCATCGATTGGATTGTCTCCGCCAATAATATTGGAATCTGATCCGCCAATAACAATTCCTTGTAGGTTTCCTAATCCTAAGTCACCAGCAGAAGTAGTTCCGATAAAATTATTTTTAATTTCATTGCCCCCGCCTTCAGAAATAGAAATCCCCGCTACACTACTCCCGCAAATTGTGTTTGAAAAAGTTGCTACTGACTTGCCTATACTGTTATGTTTGCCAATTATCATTAAACTAAACGAATTAGGATTTAATACTTTATTTGTATCTATACCAAAGTAATTCGATATTACTTCATTAGAGTCACCATCTATTTCCAGTGCGACATAGCAATTTGTAAATACATTCCCATTTAAAACTCCCCCTATTTTATTTTGCTTTCCTGTAATAGTTATGGCATTAAACACATTGTTAAATATTATGCCGGCAATTTGTGTGTTCTCATCAATTTCAAAACAATTACCTCCAGATAACTCTACTTTTTTCCCCCCATTAATAATTGAACCATTCACGGGATAAAGTATATCCATAAGGTTAATTGTACCATTCACACTAAAAATTAAATCAAGCGGCTGGGACATATTATTTGATTCATCAATTGCTGCCCTAAGTGAGCATCTGCCTAATTCGTCTTCACAAATTCCATCCATTGATTCGTCTTCCGGTGTATTAGGATCATCCCAGGCATAAGAATATTCATCATCTGCCAAAGAGTTTACTGTCATTTCAAGCTGGGCATTAGCCCTGGATGGAATGAATGTAATTATAATTAGCAAAGTATATAAACAGTAAATATTTTTTGTTTTCATATTAAGACCTCCTATGATTTTTCATTTCAACAAATTACCTGAGATAAATCATTTTTTTCGATTCAGAAAAATTTCCCGCTGATATTTTATAGATGTACACTCCACTGGTTAAACCACTGTCATCAAAAGAAACCGAATAATTACCAGCAGGCCTGGTTTCATTTACTAAATCTGCCACTTCTTCACCAAGCGAATTGAATACTTTTAGCGAAACGAATTCAGTCATTGGAATTGAAAAAGAAATTATTGTAGAAGGATTAAATGGATTTGGAAAGTTTTGTGATAACTCAAAATTATTCGGGATACCAGATTCTGTTTCAACTGCAGAGGGAGTTCCGGCGACAATAAGTTCGACATTATTTACGGCATTTCCATTTTCATCAAGCCCACCAATAACATAAAAATTATTTTTGTATATGACTTTCGCCATATAAGCTCTGTTAGCACTAATAAAAATATTTGCATCGCTCCATTGGTTTGTTGCAATATCATAAACTAATGTATTATTGAACGTACCGGCTCCAGGACCGGAAGTTCCACCAACATAATAAATTTTATCATCGACAGTTTTTAACGCTCCTCCGGAGACAAAGTATGGAAGATCTGCTAGTTGCATCCATTGATCACTTGTAGGATTATATTTATAAAACTGGGCATTCGTCCAGCCGACAAGATAAACTTCACCATGATAGATTGTAGAGAATAACCATGACGCATTCACGCTTAGCGATGTAGCTTGACTCCAGGAATTTGTACTTAGGTTATATTTATAGACATTTCCATTAAAGAATAAATAAACGAAACCATTTACATACTCAATTGTGTGACCGTAAGTAGCGCTAATAT
Organism: uncultured Ignavibacteriales bacterium; assembly: GCA_963822905.1. Classification (GTDB taxonomy): domain Bacteria; phylum Bacteroidota; class Ignavibacteria; order Ignavibacteriales; family Ignavibacteriaceae; genus CAWGJF01. Next base: position 181,989 of record CAWGJF010000001.1, on the reverse strand, counting down.
TTGGACTGTCAGCTAAGTATTCCCACGTGTTGTTAAGTATATCATACATTCTCAATTTATTATTGCCGAATGCGTAACCACCATATACAAAAACGCTGTCACCTTTTATTGCAGTGCTAATTCCCCAAACATCATTATCGGGCATTGGAGCATAATCCTGCCAGCCCGTACCATCGTATTTGTAAATCGTAGCAAAACGAGTACTGCCACTCCAACTCGTTCCCCCACCAAAATGATAAATTGAATCTCCCCACACCTCTGCACTGCTAACTCCAATTGGCGTTAGTAAATTCGGAATGGTTTGCGGTAATACTGCAACACTAAGAAATGCCACAATTCCAATAAGTAAAAAAGTTTTCATTGCTTTGCCACTTTCTTTTTGGTTATTGATTATCTTGCTTCTTGAATGACAAAGTTAATTTTTATGTAGGGCCCTTACGCTTGTTATTGTGTCAATAAATAGCGATACTGTTGCAGAATATTTTTGAGTTCGTTGACTATTAACTCAGGAATTATTTTTTTCTATGAACTCTGTAGGCAGGCAATTAAAGAATTGTCGGAAAGCTTTTGTGAAGTGTGATGGACTGCTAAAACCAACTTCGAATGCAATTTGAGTTATATTTAATCTTTTTTCAACTAATAGGGACGCCGCTTTTTTTAATCTGAATGTTCGCAAAAATTCTCCCGGTCCCTGGCTTGTAACAGCAATCAGCTTCCTGTGAAACTGACTCCTGCTAAGAAACATTTCCCTGGCATATTCTTCTGAATTAAATTCACTGTTGGAGAGATTTTTTTCTGCTACATCAAAAGCTTTGCGTAGAAATTCATCGTCCAGAGATGTAACGGCAACTGAAGACAGATCGATTTTAATTTCCTTAGCAAACTTTTCGCGAAGATTCTTTCTTTGTTCAAGAAGATTTTTTATCCTAATTAATAATTCTTTCGAACTAAACGGCTTTGTAAGATAATCATCGGCGCCGGTTTCCAAACCTTCAATTTTACTTTCTGGAGAAGCTTTTGCTGTTAGTAGAATTACAGGAATATGGCTTGTCTGCAAATTGGTTTTTACACTTTTACAAAATTCTATACCATCCATCGATGGCATCATTATATCACTGATAATTAAATCAGGTAACAGATCTTCGGATTTATTTAAACCGTCTTCGCCATTAATTGCTTCGCTTAAGCGATATTCATTTTTTAATAAGCTTTTAAGATAACTTCTTACGTCTTCCGAGTCTTCAACAATTAATATCATTGGATTTGAAGACAGAAGCTTGTTCTTTTCTAAAATTTCCTTTTCTATTTCTTTTTCACTTAACTCAATTTGTTCTTCTGTTTCTTTTTTTGTCTCGAATATTTCATCACCTTGCCTATTCTGATCCTCTTCAATAATTTTTCCAGACTCATCAAGGTATGATCCATCAAGTGGAATCATTAAAGTGAATTCCGTTCCGCCTCTTTCTATGCTTTGAACACTGATTTTCCATTTATGTAAATCAACAAGCTCTTTAACCAAAGCCAATCCAATCCCTGATCCACCATATTTCCTGTTGGAAGAATCATCAGCCTGGTAGAACCGGTCGAATATTCTTTTAAGCTTTTCTGGTGCTATTCCTATCCCGGTATCAGAAATTATTATTGAAGAATAATTTTCTTTTTTCGATTTGTCGCATTTTATTTGAACAGATACTCTTCCGTTTTCTGAAGTAAATTTAAGTGCATTGGATAGCAAGTTATTAATAATTTTTTCAAGCTTATCACGGTCAATCCAGCAAATAACCGATTCGACTTCACTGGTGAAAACAAGGTTGATGTTTTTTTGTTTGGCAAGAGATTCAAAAGAAGACGATAATCCGTGAACCAGTTTTACTAAATCTTCTTTTTTGGCTTTTAAAGGTATCGCTGCATTTTCCAGTCGTGTTAATTCAAGCAGCTGATCAATTAATAGCTGCAGTTTTTTGCTGTTCCGATAAATCAATTGGTAGTATTCTTCGGGGTCATCTTTTAGGTTCCCTTTCAGGAGCTCTTCGACAGGTCCTCTTATTAATGTTAGCGGTGTCCTGAATTCATGCGAAAGATTTGTGAAAAACCTCGACTTCATAATTTCCAGTTCATGCTGTTTTTTAGCTTCAAATTCTCTCATCTTCAGTTCGTTTCGTAATTTAGAGCGATTAAGTTCAAACCGACGTAAAACAAAAACTCCGGATAAAATCAACAGTACATATATTATATAAGACCATGTCGTCCTCCACCAGGGTGGACTAATATTTACAACAATGGAATTATAATTTTTATTCCACACTCCGTCACAATTAGTTGCTTTATATTTGAAAGTATAATTTCCCGAACCGAGATTTGTGTATGTAATAAATCTCCTGTTTCCTGAATAAATCCAGTCTTTATCAAAACCTTCCATTTTATAAGCGTATTGGATTGCCGGAGGAAAATTAAAATCAAGTGCAGAAAGTTGAAATGAAAACACATTCTGCGAAAAAGTTAGATTCAGTGAACCAGTTTTATTGATATAATTTTTTACAGGTTGATTGAAAATCTGAAATTCGGTTATTAATACTTGTGGATTGAAAGATGACGGTGAGATCTGTTCCGGTCTGAAAAAATTTATTCCGTTTATTGTTCCGAAATACATTGTACCTTCATTTGATATTAAAGAAGACCCCGAATTGAATTCATTGCCAATTAACCCATCAGCATCTGAATAGCTTGTAAAGGTTTCTTTCTCAACATCAAAAAAAGTGATCCCGGAACTTGTACTTAACCAAAGATTTCCGTTTTTATCTTCAATAATATTTTTTACTGAGTTGTCTGTCAAATCATTTTCAGGTGAATAGTTTGTCGTTTCAAATTTTATTGCGCTATAATTATTATCACCCGTGTAGTTTTTTATAACTACTTTGCTTAATCCGCTGCTTGTTCCAACCCACAGAATATCCTGTTCAGCTCCTGTTTGTATTTTTTTGCTCCTGGATTCATAAAGGACATAAATGCTCATACTGTTTAATTTATTTTTTTTGTCGTCTCTACTATTCAGATTATAAAATTTATATTCGCCGGGATCGCTAAATAAACCTGCCTGCCGGTAGGCAAGGTTTAATCCACCACCATTTGTACCAACCCAGGTTCTGTTATTACGATCATTCAGTATTGACCAAACATCATTATAACTAATACTAAAAGGATTATTTACATCATTAATCCAAATTTTATATTTGCGGGTTTTAACATTCATTTCTGCCAGTCCACCTCCCCAAAAACCAATTAGCAGATTTTCCCCGTTAAGTTCGAGCGATTTGACATAATCATAAGCAGAAGTTTTAAATGTCGGACTTTCAATTTTTATGTTTTCAATCCAGCCGGAATTTAAATTAAAAAAATTGAGTCCCTGTCCGTAAGTGCCAACCCATAAATTTCCTTCAAGGTCGGGGATTAATGACCAGACATTTAACCCGGTAGTCTGCGGATATTTTAAAATCGTATTAAGTTTCCCCTGACGAAAAGAAACAACACCGTTTTCAGTCCCGAAATAAATATTGCCTGACATATCTTTAACAATTGACTTCACAGATTTTCCAAACAATTCGTGAAACAATTTTTGATTTGTCTCATCACTGAAAATATTATTAAACCTTTGGCTTTTTTCAGAGATTTTACTCAATCCGTTTTCTGTTGCTATCCAGATAACGCCTGATCGGTCCTTTATTACTTTGTTTATTTTATTACTTATAATTGAAGACGGATCATTTTCTGTTTTTATAAATCTTTGTGACTCATCATTTCCCAGGTTAAGCTTTACGAGCCCACCGTATGTACCAATCCATAATTGAATTCCATTATTAATTTTTTCTTCTACTACAGAAGCAACGCTATTTCCAAACTGGAGAGTTAGTTCTTTTGGGATTGAAATCCTTGTAAAAGTTTTCTTTTTAATATCAAGCGAAACCAACCCGTCCGCAGTTCCAACCCACATCAAGGCAGGATTTAACGCTGATTTGCTGACTAACCAAATAAGATTACTACTGAGACTGTTTTCTTTCCCTTGCTCGGAATAAAATTGTTGAAATGAATCATCATCTGAATTCGGATTAAATCTATTTAAACCATTATAAGTGCTTATCCAAAGATAGCCATGCGAGTCTTTAACAATCGAAGTAACAAAATTATTACTTAAGCTTCCGCTGTCATCCGGATCGTAAAACCAGTGCTCAATTTTATTTGTAACAATATTTAATTTGTACAATCCATCCTTGTATGTTCCAATCCATATCTCATCATTTTTATCCTGGAAAATTGCAGTGATCTCTGCTTCCTTTTTTCCTTCCGGCTTTATCAACCATTTATAAAATTCATTTTTTTTCTGATCATACCTGTCCAAGTAACCGCTGTTTGTACCAATCCATATATCACCTGACTTATCTTCAAATAGCTCCCAGATATTATTATCGGAAAGTGAAAGTGTGTCTTCCGGGTTATTCCTGAAAACTTTAAATTCATAACCATCATAACGGTTTAACCCATCTTCAGTTGCAATCCAGATAAAACCGTTTTTATCTTGAAGAATGGAATTTACTTTATTGCTGGAAAGACCATCCTTGGTAGTATAATTTGTAAAACGCAGATTTTGTGATTTTAGGTGTGATGTGGAAATAATAATTATACAAATAAAAAAAAGCTTCCCCGAATATTTCATTAACCCGGCAATCATGGGGTAAAATTAGTTAAGCGAATTATATTCAGCAAGAGGGAATAATCCTCGTTTCTAATAAGTTTAGAAAATTCTTTCAGGTAGATTAAATCAGGGAAATAATTTAAGATGTTCTTGAAATTTAAATATTATTAATCTTTTAATAAAAATCATTTGTTCAATATTTTTATTGCATCTTTAACTAATTCAGCATTTGAATTTGCAAATCTGCCATCAGGTAAGGAAAGTGTATCTTCCATTCCAACTCTTGTTGAATATCCTTTTTCAGATGACAATTCAATCAGATACCAAACCATATTATCAAATCCGTGCAATAGCCTGGGAATTAAAATGTTACTCTTGTCCAGAATTGATTCAATTTCTTTAATGTTTTTTTCAGCTTCTAAAATATCCTGATCCTGTGGTTCAATCAGGATGCGAAGACAATTATCAGCAATTTTACTTTTAACAAATTTTTCGGCTTCTTCCGGAAAGGATATTCCAACTTCAACGCCAACTTTTTTACTAATTAAAATTCCGGCCACCTCCTCAGCCGCTTCCTCATCAATATTTACCGAGACAAAATCGGGAAGCATTTCCCAACTTTTTATAACTTCAATTCTTTTTTGCGAATCAGGAAGAATCCATTCCCCGGAGCTGATTCCCAATTTTGCTTCTGGCAGTTCTTTTCTTAAAAGAGTAAAAATTCTATTTAAATCTTTAGTAAATAAACTTTCATTCCCTTCTTTATTTCTTACATGAAAATGAATCGCATCTACACCGGCTTTTAGTGAAGACTTAATTTCATTTAATATTTCTGCATCACTAACGGGAATATTTTTGTGATCTGATTTTTTTCTGATTCCATTAATTGCGGCTTTTAACATTTTTACCTGTATTTATTAGTTTAAAGTATTAAGCGGGTATTGAAATATGACTTCAAATATATCTAATTTTGGTTTGAATATTGTACAGACTTTGTTGTAATGATAACAATTATTGATTATTCAAATTCCGGAGCTGCTGAGATTGCCGATTGTATAGGGCAGATGACTGAGGATTTCGTGGTTTCTAAAAACGAAATAGACATTTGCAGGGCAGATAAAATTATTTTTCCTGGAACAGGCAGCGCACCTGAAGCTATACGCGAACTTCATCTCTTAAATCTTTTCTCTGTTCTTCGTATTGTTAAAAAACCAATGCTTGGAATCGGACTTGGAATGCAATTGATGTCAGGTTATTCAATGGAAGGTAACATCTCTTGTCTGGGTATTTTTCCGGGAACGTTTATGAAATTTGAGAATGGAACTTCGCCGGCTTTTAATGAAGGACTCCAACAAATTTCGTTAAACAGGGAAAGTAAACTTTTTGCTGATATCCCTGAACAATGCGAGTTTTATTTTAAACATTCTTACTATCTGCCTGAGAATCAATTTACAACTTCGGTTTCAAAACATAAAGTTGACTTTAGTTCTTCGATGGAAAAAAAACATTCTTTTGGTGTGCAGTTTCATCCTGAAAAGTCAGGAGATGCAGGAATGAAGCTGTTTAAGAATTTTGTTGAGCTTTAATTTATTTCATAAACTTTTTCTGATACTGTTCTCTCAACTCTTCAAGTATATTAAAGTAAAGTTTTTCTTCGTCTTTTAATGGCTGTGTCCCTTCAAGTGCTTTTACTCTTAATGTTCTTCTATCTATGATATTATTTTCAAGCTTGGGAAATTCTTCCAGGAAAATCAATTCATCCGGCTTTGCAAGTGTTCCAATATTTTCAGCAACAAAATTTCTGAGTTCTTCTTTAAGCAACGGGGTGGCATCTGTTTCATCCAAAGTAACATAAGCAATTATTGCACTACCAATTATTTCGTCAGGTCTTTTTACTACAATGGCTTCATTAATAGAAGGATGACTAGTTAAGAGTTTTTCAATTTGGCTTCCGCCAACACGATGTCCGGCAGCTTTAATAACATCATCCACTCTGCCAAGGATTTTTATATAGTCATTATTTCCCCTGATTGCGGCATCACCTGTAAAATAGCTTCCCTTTACCTGGTTCCAGCAATTTAATTTCGTTTCTGCTTTTTCTTCTTTTTTAGTTGTAAACATTGAGGGCCAGCTATCTTTAATAACCAAATAGCCTGCTTCCCCCAGTTGAACAGGATTCCCATTTAGATCAACTATTTCAATTTCAGTCCCTGGGAATGAGGTCCCTGTTGTTCCGGGAATCATTTCTTCCGCACCGGGAAGTGTAGATAAAATTATTGCACCTGTTTCCGACTGAATCCATGTATCAACAACCGGACAATTTTTTCTTCCAATTACTTCATAAAACCACTGCCAGGTTTCCCGCTTAATGGGTTCACCTTTTGTTCCTAATAATCTTAATGATGAAAGATCATGTTTATATACCCATTCATTTCCCAATTTAAACAAAGCTCGTAGTGAAGTTGGATTAGAATAAAAAATATTAATTCTATACCTGGAAATTAATTGCCAGAAACGGTCTGGCTCGGGATAAACCGGGATTCCTTCATACATAAAAATAGTTGCACCGTTCAGGAGTGGTCCATAAATACCATACGAGTGTCCGGAAATCCAACCTATGTCAGAAGTTGACCAGAAGATATCGTCAGTTCGAATATCAAATATCCATTTTGTTGTAAGATAAACCTGCACCATATAGCCGCCAGTGGTATGCATAAGTTGAATAAGGTCTCCCTTCGGTCCATTTGTAAAAATATTCAAAACCGGATGCTGAGAATCTAATGGTACTGCAGAACATTCTTCCTGAACATTTTGCAATACCTCATTCCAAATTTTATCTCTATCCGGGAAAAGCTTAATCTCTCTTTCCGGCATTCGCCTGTGAACAATTACAGTCTTTACCTCATTATTACTATTAATAGCGTCATCAATATTTTGTTTTATCGGAACTGCTTCTCCTTTGCGCGAAATAAAATCTTGTGTGATAATAATTTTGCAGTTTAAAGTTTTAATTCGTTCAGAAAGTGCAAGCGAACTTAATCCACTGTAAATGATAGAATAGACAGCCCCGATTCTTGCGCAGGCTAAAATTGCAATTACCACTTCTGGAACCAATCCCATATAAATAACTATGTTATCTCCTTTTTTAACACCAAGATTTTTGAGTGAGTTAGAAAACCGGTTCACAAGCGACAATATAACCTGGTATGTAAAAATTCTTGATTCTCCATTTTCGCTTTCCCAGATGAGAGCTGCTTTGTTTCTTCTTTCAGAAGTGATGTGTCGGTCAAGGCAATTGTAACATAGATTAGTTTTTCCTCCGACAAACCATTTTGAACTGAAAGCTTTTCCTGTTTTAACTTCTTTCCATGGTTTAAACCAAAATAGTTCCTTTGCCTCATTGCTCCAGAACCTTTCTCTGTCCTTTATTGAAAAATCATAAACAGATTTGTACTGGTTAAAAGAAGAGAAGTAAGCATTGCTTTTAAATTCTTGTGAGGGGTTAATCGATTTTGCTTTTTCTACAGATGGTTGATTTTTTTTCCCCTTATTTCCCTTCAACTGATCCGGCATTTTATATGCTAAATTGGAATGTATAATGTTTGTTTCTAAATTAGATATTGAATTGAGCAAAATCAATTTTACTTTTTTTATATTTCATAAACTATTTAACTGAAGGGATTTATGAATTCAGTTTTTTCCTCAGAAATAAAAGTCAGACCCGATGATATCGATATGAATAATCATGTTCATAACACAAAATATCTTGACTATGTACAAACAGCCCGTTTTGAACAAATGAGAGATTTTTACAAAATGCCAATGGAAGAATATCACTTGCAAGGATTGAATTGGTTTGCAAGTGCAGCATACATAGAATATAAAAGATCATTAAAGCTGAATGATATAGCAATTGTCAAAACACAAATGGGTGAAGTTAACGGTGCCCAGTGCAGAGTAAATTTCTGGATTGAAAACAAAGCGACAAAAAAGTTAGCGGCTGAAGGCTATTTTACTTACACACTTATTTCAATTAGTTCCGGAAAACCAGTTAGAATTTCTGAGGAAGTTATTGAAAGACATTCTATTTGAGGAATACTAAGTAGAAATATGTTTTTTCATTTTTACAAATATTTTCTGATCATTTTTCTCCTGCCATTTTTTTTCATCAATTCACAATCGTACTACTTCAAAAAATACACTACCTCTGATGGTCTTGTGCAAGGCACAGTCAAAGCTATTGGTCAGGATTCCTTCGGACGAATGTGGTTTGGAACAGCTGAAGGAATAAGTATTTATGACGGCACAGATTTTCATAACTATGGAGTGAATGAAGGTGTGCCAGTACCGGTTGTTACCTGCTTCTATGAACCTTGCCCCGGAACTATGCTGGCTGGAACAATTGGAAGCGGGATAGTTGTCTTCAAAAAGCCACAATTTAAGATGGACACAGTTGCCGTTGTATTAAAAAATAATGATTTCGTTCTTGACCCATCAATTAGCTCGATTATTAAAGGACCGGACGGAAATATTTGGATAAGCAGTGATAAAGGATTAACAATTTGGAAGCTTGAAAACGGAATTCTCAGTAAAATAACTCACCAGAAAGTATTCGGAGAATTGGGATCACTCGAGATTAATCAGATTGCATTTAAAAAGGATGGAACTCTTTATTGTGCAACAGAAGAAGGACTGATAGTTTTTGAAAATGGTAGGTATAAAAGAATTTTTTCCAAATTGTTTAAACCAGATGCCCCAGTTTTTAGAGTTTTTTGTGATAGCAGAGACAGGATATGGTTTTCAACGCTTGAAGGATTATACTATCTGGAAGGTAATGATGTCGTCAACTTCAGCAATATTCACCCGGAAATAGATCACACCGTCATCGCTTTTTTGAATTCAGAATACAACAGCGTTATGTTCGGAGGTTATGGAAAGTTATTCAAATACAATTCAAAATCATTTACGGTGATAGATGAATCCAGCGGCTTAACCGAGAAGAGCATAATCTGCCTGTTTTCTGATAGAGAAAAGAACTTGTGGATCGGGTCACTCCAGGGAGTAAGTAAACTTACAGAACAAAAATTGAAGTTTATTCAAAATGTTGCCCCTTCAACAATCTATTCAAAAATCAAAATAATTAATAATAAACTTCTTGTCGGATCAAACCGTGGAATTTTTGAAATAAAAAATTATTCACTAAAGCCAACAAGATTAGCCGATGGAATCCCCAAAATTTTAATTCGGGATTTTATTTTTCATGGAGATACTACCTGGTTTGCCACACCTGAAGGAATTTATTTTAAACTTAAAAACAAGATAGGACATTTAACCACAAAGGACGGACTTACTCACAATGTTGTCTATGAATTAAATCTGGATCCTGAAAAAAGATTGTGGATAGCAACACAAGCGGGGGTTGCATACATCTCCAAAGGAAAGCTTTATAATTTCACAAACAAAATTGAACACAACTGGAACTATTCTGATCAGGAAAGCCGGCTTGCTCTTTCCGGGGTAAGCATAAGAAAAATATTGCCAGATAAAAACAATAATATTTGGGTTGCTTCCTGGGATATGGGTCTAATAAAAATATTTAAAGATTCGGTTATTCGGTTCACTCCAAAGGATGGCTTAACTGATTTATATATTAGGGGACTAAGTCTGGATAATGAAAATAATCTGTGGATTGGAACACGCTACTCCGGAGCATTTAAATATGATGGATATAAATTTTTGCAGTTTTCAACAAAAGATGGCCTGAACAGCAACTGGATATTCTCTGTAATTCAGGATAAATACAATAATTACTGGTTTCCAACAGCAAATGGAATTGCAAAGTATTCGAATAAGCGCTTTACATGCCTAAGTGCAAGTGAAGGAATTAATAGTGCTGAAGTTGTGAATGCTTTTGAATTTAAAAATGAAATGTGGTTTAACTCAAATAGTCAGATTATTGCATACGAAATTGACAATTCTTCTGCTGAAGAAATAAAACCAAAAATACTTTTCAAAGAAATTAGCCTGCTGGATGGAGAACTTCCTAGCTTGGAATCTTCCGGCAGTGAGATTCAAAAAAAATATATCGATTTTTCTTCCCCGGAAAAAATCCATTCTTCATTGGAGTTAGATTATTCCAGGAACACCGTCTTAATTGAATTTGCAGGACTTAGTTTTAAGGACGAATCACAGATAAAATATGATTACATACTAGAAGGGTTTGACAAAAACTGGATAAAATCCACAAAACGTAATTATGTTAACTATACTCATTTGCCGTCTGGTGATTATTCTTTCAAAGTTTATGCAATTAATGGAGCCGGGATAAAAAGCGATTCTCCTGCTGTATTCTCCTTTACTGTTCTGCCTCCGTTCTGGCAAAGATGGTGGTTTATTGTTTCAACAATTATTGCAACACTTTTTTTAACCTCAATTATTTCAATACTTATTTATAGATCAAGAATGAATCAAAAGATTCGGGTTGAAAGACTTCGAACTAAAATTTCTTCCGATCTGCATGACGAAATAGGAACAAGTCTTTCAAGCATTGCTATTTTTTCTGAGTTGATAAAAAGAGATAGCGATATTGGTTCTTCAAAAAGCAAAGAAATGCTTGAGAAGATTGAATACACATCAAGAAATCTTATTGATAAAATGAGTGATATTGTCTGGGCTATAAATCCTCAAAATGACCGGCTTGAAGATGCGATTTTGAAATTACGGGAATACTCAGTAAAACTGCTTGAATCAAAAGGAATTGATGTTAGAATAAATATCTCTGAAAAAGTTTTTAATGTTACACTAACCATGGATAAAAGGAGCAATCTGTTAATGATTTTTAAAGAAATTGTAACAAATGCTGCTAAATATTCTTTAGCAAAAACTATTGACATTGATTTTTCTATATCACAGAAAGGTGGAAGAAAAATTCTCGTTTTGAATGTGAAAGACGATGGTATTGGGTTCAATACATCTGAAGTAAAATCGGGAAACGGATTACGAAATATTGTCCGGCGGTCTAAAGATATAAATGCACTTTTAAATTTTGAATCATCGCCAGGGAAAGGAACGAACATAAGTCTCGAAATCAATTTGGAATAATTCACATCTTTGGGTGATTGAACTATTTATCCCGATTCAATAATATATGCAGCATTTAAATAAGAATATAAAATGAATCCAGAGCAAATATCGGTTGTAATTGTAGAAGACGATAAACTCATTCGTGAGGGGATTGCAGAATTACTTAATTCAACACCCGGGTTTAAGCTGAATGCAGTTTTTGAAAACTGTGAGATCGCACTAAAGGAAATGCACAAAGATTTACCTGATGTAATTTTAATGGATATTTCAATGCCGGGAATGAACGGGATTGAATGTGTTAAAAAAATTACTTCAAATAATTCTGATATAAAAATAATAATGCTGACCGTTTACGAAGAGGAACAAAAAATCTTTGATTCCCTCCGCGCAGGTGCATCGGGGTACATTTTAAAGAGATCCTCTTTGAAAGAAATTCTTTCATCAATAAAAGATGTTGTGTCGGGAGGCGGGCCTATGTCACCCGTAATTGCTAAAAAAGTATTAAACTATTTTAATTTTCTGGATAAGAAAAAATCCGAAATAAATCTTACAAACAGGGAGGCGGAGATTCTCAAAGAGTTGGTTGGTGGACACAGCTATAAGAAAATCTCTGAAATACTTTTTATAAGTCTGGACACGGTTAGATCCCACATTAAAAACATTTATCAAAAGCTTCATGTAAACTCAAAAACCGAAGCAGTTGCAAAGGCTCTTAAGGAAAATCTTCTCTAATCCTCCTTTAAAATCACATATTTGTGTGATTACCTCCTATCGATTCACATTTTATCTTTAAGATAATTCAAACAACTATTAATCAGGTGGTTAATATGAAAAGACGTTTTATACTGCTGTCTTTTTCAATTCTTATTCTTTCAGCGGTTGTAATTTTAGCACAGAATAAACCTTCGGGTATAGTAAAGGTAAATAAAAATCCTGCTCAAATTTTCACCAAATTTCAAAATGATCCGCAGCTATCTGCTGAAGATCAGAATCTACTTAATCAAATTACAGAATTAAAAAACAGTGGTGATATTTCCCGGCAAAACGAACTGAATGAATTACTGAATGAGTTTGACCTAAGAAATGGATTGGTTGAAAAGCCGGCTGAAAGTTATGACGGACAAGTGTTTGTCTACCCTGAAAATAGTATAAATAAAATTGAGAGCCAGACAGACTTTCTATTTAGCGGACTGGTAAAATCATTTGGAACAGCAACTGAACAAACCGGGACAGACAAAGGAAGAGCCTGGATTGTTTATACTCATGGAGTTTTTGGTGTAGGCGGCGACACTCTCGATATTTATTCCACAACTGGAAATGGATTGTATATATTAAGAGGAACAGCAATACTAAGCGGAACAGATATATTTTATGGCGAAAGTCTTGATGTTGAGATTGTTGAAAAAACTTCGGGTCAGAAGATGCTGTATGCTTTCTATACATACAACACGGTCGGAACAACCAACAGAAAAATTGGAGCAGTCTATTTAAGTATTGATCAGCTATCAATTGGCTTTCTATCAGCTAACTGGCCAGGCCAAACAATAAATGAAAAATATTATAACGTTCACATCACTTCAGATAACAGTGCAGATTCTTCAACTACATGGATTTATATTGCTTGCTCAATGGATTCTGCAGGGGCAGGTGGTAATTGGTTTTACGGACAAAAGTTTGCATATATATCTCAAACCACACCAGTATTTCCCAACACTCCTTTAATTACTTACCGTGCTGATGTATTACCCGTTTTCTGGCAATCAGGAGATGGATATCCAAGTAGAAATTTATTTACTGATATTGCGTACTTCAGGGATGGCAGCAATACACCTAGCCTGATGTTTACATATTCAAATATTCCTGATTCAACAAAGATCTGGCTGACTAAAGCAAATTTCACCGGAAGTAACGCAACATTTTGGGGAACTCTGGGTAGTAGTTATCATATTAGCAATTCAGTAATTTCTGCTCCGGGTGGTACCGGAAATCAACAGATGATGGTCGTAGCAACTCAGAATTATCAAAATAGTGGCGACTGGGATATAATTTCATTCAAGGCTATTGATGGTGGAACCAGCTGGTCACAATTTTATATAGAAGGAAACCTTGGTTCAACCACAAACTTACCTGCATGGCCTGATATCTATTGCATGTGGAAAGACCGTAACAATTACAGAGTTTCTTACAGCATGTCTACTGCTAATCCCAGCTGGCTTCCGGATTCGGTAATGTATGTTGAATCTATTGCGTCACCAAATAATCAGTGGGAAGCCCCTGTAAGAATTAGTACACCAAATGTGTTTCAGCCAGAGTTCATTTCTAAAGTCGGTTTTTTAGGTAACAGCTCTGTTGATTGTCTGGTTCTCTGGAGCGACTTAAATTTCAGCGGACTTTATGCAACTTATTGCGATGTAACCACGGGGATAAATGATGAACAACAATTACCTCAGAATTATTCACTTTCAAATAATTATCCGAATCCATTTAACCCATCCACAAAAATTGAATTCATAATTCCTGATCCCGGAAGTGTATCTTTAAATATTTATGATGTGCTGGGAAGAGAAGTAGCAACACTTATAAATGAAGTACAACCTGCTGGCAGTTATGAAATTACTTTTGATGCAAGTGGTTTATCCAGCGGAGTTTATTATTACCGGATAACCTCGGGTAGTTTCGTTGAATCAAAAAAGATGGTGCTTCTTAAATAATAAGAATGAAATTTATATTAAAATTATAAAGGTAAATAAAATGAAATGTCTTTTGTTATTGATATCGGTTTCAACATTTATTCTGATTACAGCATTTGCAGCAGCACAAAATAAAACATCAGGTCATGTGGGCATAAACCAAAATCCTGATCAAACCTATACCAGGTTTAAAAATGATCCTTCCCTTTCTTCAGAAGGCCAGGAACTTCTCAATGAAATAAATAACATCAAAGATAGCAATGATCCATCACGAAAAAATGAACTTGAACTATTGCTTAATATGTATAATAAAAAAAACGGACTAACAGAAATCACTGCCATTCCGGAAAATAATAGTGAAATAATTTTCTATCCACAGAATAATACTAATAATGCAGATTTAAATATTGGCCAAGTATATTCCGGTCATTCAATATCAATTGCAACTGCCACTGAACAAGCAGGTACAAGCAAGGGGCGCGCATGGGTTGCTGTCGTTAAAAATGCAGCGCCCAATTTTAGCCCTGATACTATGAATGTTTATTGGACAGACGACGGATATTCTTACAGTTTGTTTTCTTCTGTTATATTATTAAATCGGTTTGTTATAAATGATATAGATATGGAAATAGTGGAAAAAGCAGGCGGTGAAAAATTTATGTGGATCCTTTACTCTTTAAGGCACATTGAAGGCAGTAATATTGTAATTGAAGTAAACGGAACAGTGTTGGATCTTAACCAACAAGGAGGAACGAATTTTAAATTACACTGGCCAGGACAAGCAGCATCTGACTTCCATTACGACGTACATATCACTTCAGATAACAGTGTAGATACCACTTCAACCTGGCTGTATATTGCTTGTAGTGTAGACTCAATTAGTCCTAACGGTAATATACTATATTGTCAAAAGTTTGCTTATATCTCACAAACAACTCAGCTTGGTTTACCCGCTGTAACATACCGGGCAAATATTCTTCCTGTTTACTGGCAATCTAATGCTCCATGGCAAAGCGGGAGAATTTTATATTCTGATATAGCATATTTCAAAGATGGCTCAAATCAATCCACATTAATGTTTACATATTCAAATATTCCGGATTCAACAAAAATCTGGCTAACAAAGTCTTCCATAACCGGAAACAATGCAGCACTATTAGGTACGCTGGGATCAAATATGCATATAAAGTATGCTAAAATTGCAGCGCCAGGCGGGTTTGGAAACCAACAGCTAATGGTTGTAGCTGCTCAAAACTGGCAAAACTCCGGTGACTGGGATTTAATATCATTCAAAACAAACAACAGTGGTTTAAACTGGGAATCTAAATTTATAGAATCATCAACAAGTACAACCGCTAAATTACCTTCGTGGCCTGAATTATTCTGTAAAAGAGGAGTTGTTAACAAATTTTACTCTTCATACATTCTGGGTTCGGGTACACCGATAACATCGGATTCCGTGATGTTGAGTAAATCAGTAATTTCATCTCAAAATAATTGGGAAGCTCCTTTAAAGACTAGTATTTTAAGTTCCCCGGGTCTTTATTCCAAGGTTGGATTTCTCGGGCAAACAGCGGATGATTGTTTTGTTGTATGGACAGCAGCTAATCCCCAAAGCAATGTTTATGCGACATTTTGTATGTCCCCAAATGATGTCCGTGAAGAAATTCAAAGCCCGGATAAGTATCAACTTACCCAAAACTATCCAAATCCATTTAACCCATCCACAAGAATTAAATTCCGCATTTCTGTGCCGGGATTTGTTTCTTTAAAAGTTTATGATGTTCTCGGAAAAGAAGTCGCAACGCTTGTTAATGAAGAAAAACCAACAGGTAATTATACTGTTAGCTTAGATGCAACTGGATTACCAAGCGGTGTTTATTACTATAAGTTGAGTTCAGGAAGTTATGTTGAAACAAAGAAAATGGTGCTGATCAAATAACAACGGCTAAGAACTATTATAATCAATTGAAGGAATATAAAATGAAAATTTATAGTTTATATATTTTGATCTTTTGTATTACACCACTGGGTTTTTCACAAAATAATATTACGAATACTTTGGGCCCGAATGGCGTCTTTACTATTAAGGATGGCTCAAACATATTGTTATCATTAAGCCAGCAGGATGGAATTCTCAATTTAACTAACGGCGCGATTTATCGGGAATTCAACAGAATGCTTCACTTTTATACTCCGCCGACATCAGTTGGTGATAATACTTTCCTGGGAATATATGCCGGTAATTTTACAATGAGCGGGACTAATAATTATGAGGCAACAAATAATACAGGCATAGGAAATTATGCATTAACAAACTTAACATCAGGATATCAAAATTCAGGCATCGGATCAAATACTTTATATAATAACACCTCCGGCAGTTACAATACAGCAGTTGGAGGATATGCACTTTACTCAAATACAACCGGTGATCAAAATACCTCCGTGGGGACAAATTCTTTGTACGCCAATACTACAGGCAATCAAAATACTGCAGTAGGTGACGAATCATTAAGTTCTAATACTACTGGTGAATTTAATACTGCTGTGGGTATACAATCTTTAAATCTTAATACAATAGGAATTTCGAATACTGCAGTAGGTGGAGTGACATTATTTTCCAACACAACCGGCGATTACAACACTGCTACCGGTGTTAGCGCATTGTATTACAATTCGACAGGTTCATCGAATACTACATCAGGAGCTTTTTCATTGCGTTCAAACACAACTGGAAATCAGAATACTGCATTGGGAGTTTATTCACTATATGCTAACACTACTGGCGATAACAACACAGCTGTGGGTTATAATTCATTAACGACCAATACAACCGGTTTTCAAAACACGGCTGTAGGACATCACTCTTTACTAAATAATACAGGGAATTATAATACAGCAGTAGGATATAATTCAGGCTCTGCAGTTACTACCGGCTCTAACTTAACTTTACTCGGAATTGATGCAAATCCATCATCTCCTACAGCGCAAAATCAAATTACATTGGGAAACTCTTTTGTTACATCTCTTCGCTGCAACGTACAGAATATAAGTTCTCTTTCAGATGCAAGAGATAAGAAGAATATTAAGGATTTAGATTTAGGAATTAATTTCTTAATGAAAATAAAACCTAGAGTTTTTAATTGGGATAGAAGAGAATGGTACACCGATAATAAATCAGATGGCAGTAAAATGAAAGAGGAGCCCACAGCAGGGTTTATTGCCCAGGAACTTGATGAAGTGCAAACATCTGAAAATGCAGAGTGGCTGAATCTCGTATTGAAAGATAACCCGGAAAAGCTGGAGGCAACATCTGGCAATCTTCTGCCAATTATTGTTAAAGCAATTCAGGATTTGAAAAAAGAAAATAATGAGCTAAAAGCCAGACTGATAAAGTTTGAACAGATGCAAAATACCTTAGTAACAGGAATTGAAAAGTTAGAAGCAAACAATAATGAAAACACAAAAGTAAGTTTGGGTGACCAATGAAAACTATAATTTTTTATTTTTTTTTAATAATATCTGCATCATTGCTTTATGGCCAGAGCAGTATTGTTTATGATGCAGGAACCATAATTGAGATTGGAACAAGTGCTGACGTCTGTGCCGGAACAATTACAATAAATGGTGGGTACAGTGGAAACGGTAGATTCTGCAATGGCACAGTTGAAGTCGGGAGCGAAGAGGACACCAAAGTCCCAAAAGAATTTAGCCTTTCGCAAAATTATCCAAATCCGTTTAATCCTGTTACTATTATTTCTTATCAATTACCTGAAAGCGGGTTTGTTACATTAAAAATTTACGATATTCTTGGAAATGAAGTTGAAATACTAATTAATGAAGAAAAACCTGCTGGCAGTTATGATATTACTTTTGATGCAAGTAATCTGCCAAGTGGAATTTATTATTACAAGTTAACTTCGGGCAGTTTTGTGGAGACAAAAAAGATGGTATTATTAAAATAACGTATTATTATCTTCAAGAAGATATAAAAGTTCAACAACGGAGTAAAAAATGAAGTTTCAAATTGTAACCAAATACTTTTTAACAGTTTGTTTAGCCTGTTTAGCTTTAAGTTTATTTATCGGTTGCTCGGGCGAAGGAAAAGACAACAGTTATTCTGAAGAGAATAAATTGAAAGATGATGCTCAACATCAGCAACAAGAAAAACAATCTGGGTTTGATATTTCAAAATTAAAACCTTGCGAATTGGTTCCGGACGAGTTGGTTGCCACAACTCTCGGTGCAAAAATAATTAAGCCGGCAACAGGAAGTGATTATGGAAGCGTTAAAGGCTGCACATACATAATTGATCCTGTAGGCCCGGATAATATTGAAAACTGTATTGTTTGGTTTAACCCGTCTTCAACATTTACAAGCCCCGAAGACGAATTAGAAACAGCAAATGGCTTGGGGCAGGAAGCAACTGCAGAAAATCTTGAAGGATTTGGAGATAAAGCATTTGTGATTCACAATAAAACAGAAGATCAGTCAATAATCCATGTTCTGCTTAAAAACAAAATGGAATTACAGGTAGGTGCAGACCATTTTGATGATGCGAAAAAATTGGCAGAACTTTACCTATCAAAGCTAAAAAATTTATAGCTAAATGATTTACAATGGGGTTGCCAAAAAAATACTTGGCGACCTCCTTCCTTTAAGTTTATCACATTTCTTTTTACTTTTAGCATGTCATAAAAAATTCCCGTCTTTATTTTTGTAAAATTATTTTTGTTCGGGTACTTAATCTCTTTTTTATCGATATAATTTCAGAAACGGAGCATTATTTATGAAAGATTTTCTAAATCAGACTTTTTTAAGCAATACACTTGAGGCTTATGCAATAGCACTGGGAATATTGGTTGGCGGATTTATCCTGATCAAAATTTTTAAGAAAATTATTCTTTACAGGCTAAAAAAATGGGCGGAAAAAACCGAAACCACTCTTGATGATTTCCTTATAAGCGGAATTGAGAAATCAATTATTCCTTTGCTCTACCTTGGAGCGTTATATGTTGCTTTAAGAAGCCTCACGTTATCACAACAGGTTATCGATATTGTAAAAGTAGCTTCTTTATTCATACTTACATTTTTTATTGTAAGATTCATCAGCTCGACAATCATGTTCACGATGTCATACTTTATTAAAAAACAGGATCGCGGAGAAGAAAAAGTGCGACAATTGAGAGGAATGACTGTGCTGATAAATGTTGTTATCTGGGCGATTGGTATAATTTTCCTGATGGACAATCTGGGCTTCAATATTTCCGCTGTTGTTGCTGGACTTGGAATTGGCGGTATTGCAATCGCTCTCGCGGCGCAGGCAGTACTTGGAGATTTGTTCAGTTACTTTGTAATATTTTTTGATCGGCCTTTTGAAGTCGGGGACTTTATTGTGATCGAAGATAAGGTCGGAACAGTTGAATACACAGGGATTAAAACAACAAGAATACGGGCGTTAAGCGGCGAGCAGATGGTCTTTTCTAATACAGATCTTACAAATTCCCGAATTCATAACTACAAAAAAATGGAGAAAAGGAGAGTCCTATTTTCGCTTGGTGTAATTTACCAGACAACCGCTGATCAGCTTGAAGAAATTCCAAAGATAGTTCGCAAAATAATTGAAAATCAGGAGGATGCTACTTTCGATCGTGGTCATTTCAAATCATATGGTGACTTCAGTTTAAACTTTGAATTTGTTTATTATGTAATAGGTGCTGATTACAACAAATATATGGATATCCAGCAAGCAATTAATATGAAAATTTACCGCACATTTGAAGAAAAAGGAATTGAGTTTGCTTACCCGACTCAAACCCTTTTTCTGAATAAAGAAAACAACGAAGAGAAAAACTAAATTTGTTGAGCTATGATTAAAAACAAAAAAATCGGTGAGACCGTCAGCAAGATTACTGAAGTACCTAAAAATATTATCAAGCAGTTAAACCCGGTAAAGAAGAAAAAGAAATCCTCTATGAAAATCGGTATGCCGCCGGGCTCGATGATTTATGTGGGTGAACAAAAAGTTGAAAAGGTAAAAATAATTCTTACAGAGTACGATGCTAAGCAAATAGAAAGTTGTGAAATTAATTCAGTTGAAGAAGTTGAGCCATATACCGATACACCAAAAGTGACATGGGTAAATGTATGCGGCCTGCATGAAACTGAATTTTTAAAACAGATCGGGGAAAAATTCAATATACATCCGCTTGTGCTTGAAGATATTCTGAATACTGAAACGAGACCGAAGTTGGAAATTACAGATGATTATATCTTCATTGTAATGAAACTAATTTGCTACAACCAGGACGAAAAAATGCTGGAATCCGAACAAGCAAGTTTTATTCTTGGAAAGAATTTTGTTTTCAGCTTCCTGGAAAAAAGCGAAAATGTTTTCAGTCCGCTTAAAGAGCGTATTTCAAATCAAACCGGCAGATTAAGAAAAAGCGGTTGTGATTTTCTTTTCTATGCATTGATGGATATAATAGTTGACAATTACTATCTCGTTCTTGAAAAAACTGATGATGAAATTGATTTGCTCGATGAGTCACTAATTAATAATCCCGAAGAAATCCAGATCAGGGAAATCCACAACCTGAAAAGACAATTGATTGCCTTAAGACGGAATGTCTGGCCTTTAAGAGAACTTTTTTCGCAGTTGATCAGAGACGAAAGTAAGCTGATAAAAAAGACAACCCAACCGTTTCTCCGCGATCTTCTTGATCATACAATACACGTTACTGAGTCAGTTGACTCGTTCCGCGAAACTGCAAACACGTTAATGGAAACTTACCTCTCGCTTGCGAGCAATAAAATGAACGAAGTGATGAAAGTTTTGACAGTAATCGCAACAATTTTTATCCCGCTCACATTTATCGTCGGTATTTACGGAATGAATTTTCATTATATGCCTGAACTTGAATGGCCATGGGCTTACTTTGCAGTTTGGGGTGTAATGATTGCCGTCTTTGTTGTTATGCTTATCTATTTCAGAAAGAAGAAGTGGTTCTAGACTAAAACCTGTTGAAGATTTTTTTAAAAACCCGGTTTGTTTAATTTCTCTTTTTCATACTCGCTATCTTCAGCAGGATACCTTAATATATCTTCATACTTTCCCGATTCTTTAGCAAGTCCCCAGATTATACTTTCCCCGGCGGGCAGAATGTCCGGCACCATTTTATAAACATCGTCTATTAATGCATCGCCAGCATTAATTAATTGCCAGCCGTTTTCTTCAAATGCTTTCATCAAATCACCAAGAAATAAAGCAGAGGTGAGATTATGATGAAGCAAAATGCTGTGCTTTACTTTTCTTCCAAGAAGTTTATAGGCAAGATCATCATAGAATTTTGCGCGGTCAAGCAGATGTTCTATATACACTTTTTTATACTGCTCAATACTTTTGCCGGGATTCTTTTCCATAAACTCAATCAACTTTGAATTATAAAACCAGTCTGACCCATCAATAGTTACATATCCGTTTTTATAATTTATTCTTTTCAGAAATTCAGTGAGTGAATATCTTTTCGCATTAGTATCGCCATATTTTAAGAAAGGTGCCCTGAAATATTTCTTAAAATTTTTATAGCTGTTTATCAACGAGTCACAGCGAAGGATGTTATTTTTATATTTTTCAAAATCATTTTTAGTGCTGTTATAATTTAAATGATTATATGTGTGGTTAGCGATAATATGCCCGGCTTCATCCCAGCTTTTTATTACTTCTTTTCCTTCGGGGCTGTCCAGGTTTTTTCCGCAAACATACAATACTGCCTGCAGGTTATGATCTTTTAATTGTTTAAGAATCATCCCGTTCCAAACTTCATTCTTATAATTCAGAATGTCCTTCGGGTTTCCATCATCAAAAGTGAAACATAGAGAGGATATTTCCTGCGCAATTAAACTGCTGATTGAAAACAAAAAAATTAAAAAAGTTAAATGGGTTTTATTGGTAATCATCTTTTGTTGCTTTTATTTGAAAAACATAATCAGAGTTTTTATCATAATAACTGTAAATCATCGTAATTTCAGCATCTCTCATAAAACGCATCTGGTCATTTGTTTTTATATTATTAATTATCTGAGCAGTTAGAAAATCTTTAGCGCTCGTCGAATCAACACCGATCTTTACAATGTTTACAAGTGTGTAAAAATATTTAATTTCTCTGCCAACTCCGGGACTAACGCTATCCAGTCTTGTTTCTGTATCTATTAAAAGCGGACACTTTTGGTTTATCTCTACAGAAAATTTCTTGATTTCTTTTTCAATACTTGCGTCGCTTCTGAAAGGTAAAAACACCGGAACTATGAATCCTACAATTTTAAGAAACAGTAGAAATGATAATAGTGTTGTTACACCCGTAAACAAATACCTGACAAAAACATTTTTTGCTTTCCTCATCAGGATTGAGTTTGAATATGTGGCAACCGATCCGATAAATCCGCCTATCATACCTCCGGAAAAACATATTATTAAAGGAATGCACATCCAGATATATTCCCAGGTGTTCAGGGGTCGTGCAATCTCTATTGTCTGCCCATCAATTTTTATTTTTGGAACCAGGTCAAGAAACTTGTGAGCCAGCTTAAGTTTTACAGGTTTGCCAAAATTACTTGTTACAAGGTACTCGCGGTTTTTTGTAAAGAATGATTTTTTAACTGGAACAACTTCTTTACCGTCAAGAAATAATTTCGGGCCGAAAAAGTAGCGAACCCGGATCATCATATACCTGTTTTCAAAACCTAAAATTTCTATAGGAAAATCCAGGTCGATATCGGCAGGACTTTTTTCAATCTCTTCCTCCACAGAAGATGAATAAGGGTTTGGTTTTCCCTTCTGCCTCCACTCATACCTGCATAGTGTGTTACAAAAAAAATACCCGTCTTCCGTAATTTCAGTTTCAGCTATTTTCTTTGAACAATTTGCGCAAATCACTGCGGTTTCCCCTTAATTATTTCCGGACTACATTTCATTTTAACTTTAATCTTCTAAAGATTAAACGCAAGCTTTATTCCTTCGATTGTCATTCCGGTTCCCATAATTGCAAGAATTAATCCCATAATTTTTCCTACAACCAAAATTAAATGATTCCCGATTTTTTTAACAATCAATTCGCTTAGAGAAAAAGCAAGGTAAGTTAGTAATATCATTATAGCGAAAATTATTATTACGATGCTGAGATGAAGTATGTCGCCGTTTGTAATATTGTTCATCGCGGTAACAATTGTGCCCGGACCGGCAAGTATTGGAATTGCAAGCGGAGAGATTGCAACCCCGTCATCCGGTTCAACCTCTTCCTGGTGGTGTATTTTTGATTTCTTCGACTGCAGCATTTCAAAACCCACGTAAAACAAAAGCAGCCCGCCGGTGATCTTAAAAGCAGGAATTGTTATCCCGAATAACTCAAATAGATATTTGCCGAGAATTACAAAGAACAGTACGATTAAAAATGCGGTTACGCAGGATGTCTTTGCTATTGTTTTTCTTGATACTTTGTCCCTGTCTCCCACAAGTCCTAAAAAAACAGGGGTGTTTGCAATGGGATTCATTATTGCAAAGAAACCAGTAAACACAGATAATGAAAAAGTTAAAATGTCGGTGGTCATTTTATGAAATGCGTTAAAATTTAGATATCAAGTTTTCAGTTTGAGGCTCAGGCTATATGGCATTTATACATTACTCAATAATAAATATACGTATGTGTTTAAAAATTTTATTAGTGAATTTCTGTCTCCTCAAAACATAAAGATTATTTTATGCAAATAATTATTCTCTAGTCCATTGACAATGAATACATTTATCACACACTTTATGAGCATCCTTAACTGTCTTATGTTTATTGGAATTAGAGAGAAAATATTTTAACTCTGGAATTGCTTCTAATTTTAAAGCAATATTGGCAAAACAGATTTCCCAACATAAACCATCATATATTTCTTGTTCAAGAAGCGGACAGAAATAATCTTTATTTCCCATTTTTACTTTATTATCAAATAACAATTACTTATACTGAATTGTGTTTTTATACCCACAATTCACAAATTATTCTCTTAAACTTATCTCAAAAACGGGGGAGAATCAATAAAATTCTCATAAGGTTTTTTTAGTGAGAGATTCCCGCTCCTACCTACCGGCAGGCAGGTTAGCGTGAATGACACCACGAAAGTCTCTATTAATTTTGCACCAATTCTTTTGCTCTTGGTTTATATAATGTGTGGTACATTAAATCGAGGTAGGTATTCATTTCAGTCATCTCTAAATCGGAGGTGTATTTCCAGAAGCCGTAAATCTTTGCAAGCGATAAAAGATTTTTTGAATATAGTTTCCAGTTAAAGTTTTCATCAACTCTTTTTATTCCGCGTTTGGAAATCTTTCCCCAGAACTCGGGATTTTCTTTGCAGTTCTTAAAAAACCAGACAAGCTTTTCTGTTGTTTCTTTCCCGTCAACAGGATTTATATGAAATCCCGAGATTTCATCTTCAATAATTTCCAGCGGACCGCCGTACATTGTAGCAAAAGTCGGAAGTCCTGAACGCATCGACTCAAGAACTGTCAAACCAAATCCTTCAAATAGTGCGGGTTGAATAAAAATTCCCCGTCGGTCTGCAATCACTCTGAAATATTCAGGCACTCTTTTCCTGTCCGCATCCCCTTCAACCCACCGCATATGATCTTTTAAATTATACTTTTCAATGTATTCATACATCAATCTTATTTGTTCTTTTTCTTCTGTGTCTGATGAATCTTCTTCTCTTATCTTTCCCGCAACAATAATCAGGTTAGCAAGTGATTGAAGCTCTTTGCTTTCACCAAACCACTTAACAAGAGAAGTAATGTTTTTAATTTTATCCAATCTCGCCATTGTAAAGATGGGGGGCAGATCCTGATTTTTTAAATGCCCAATTACATCATCTTCCGGCTTTTTGAAAAACCTTTTATCGATATCGTTTCCAACTTCTTTGTTTCTCTTTTCTTTTTCTGAATATGGGAAGAACACATTTGTATCAACGCCGGGAGGAAGAATATTAAACTTTGGATGAAAAATATTTATTCCGCCTGCAACCCTGTAAAGCTCCGGCATTGTAAAATTTTTGTATGATTCATACTGACCGATGCTGTCTTCTGTTCCGGCGATTTCCTGGTAAGTTGAAGTGATAATAAAATCTGCAGAGTTCATCGCCAGTAAGTCCGCTGTAAACTGGATTGAAAAATGATACTGCATTTCCATTTCATTCCAGTAAAGTGCGCTGTAAAGATATTTACTTTTTTCGAGTGCGTGTGCAACATTGCACTGCGTTACTCCGAATTTGTTTGAAAGAATTGTTGCAACAAGATTGCCGTCAGAGTAATTCCCGATTATAAGATCCGGACGTGCGCCGAATTCTTCCAATAATTTTTTCTGTGAATCTTCAGCAAACTCTTCAAGATACGGCCAGATTTCAAATCTTGATATCCAGTTGTCGGTTATATTTTTATCATGTTCTCTGAATGGGATGCGGAGTATCCACACATTATCGGTATCCTTTATTTTTTCTTTCGGCTGATTGCATTTTGTTCCTTCGGCATTCGGGATAAGTCTTGTTAATATTATAATCTTTGGATCAGCAGAAACTCCGGCAGATTCGAGCGAAGCTTTCATTTCTTTTTCAAGTGCTTTTACCTGGTCGAGAATATAGACAACCTGTCCACCCGTATCCGGTTTACCAAGCACTCCTTCCTGTCCAAAATAACCGTGAGGCGAAACAATAACAATATTATAAACCATAGGAATACGTGATAAAAATTCTTTGAGTGAAATATGGTCAGGACTTGTAAGTATTGAATCAAGTTGCTGAAGACTTTCAAGAATCTTACCAGCAGTGTTACCAAGTCCGCGTTCGAATCCCATTTCTTTAAGATCATTTTCAATTTCACCCAAAGAAATTTCCGGTTCTTTCCTCTTTAAAAACCTTATTGCATTCTCAACCGAACTGGAAAGCTTGTCCGGTGAATCAATTTTGCTGTTAACAATTAATTGCTCCGAGTTGTGCTTGTGCACAAATAAAAAATCAAATAAAGCTTTACTCAGCTTTTGCGGATTGGTAAACATCGTGCTGGATAAATACCGGTTAAGATATTCTACGCCTTTGCCGATATTTCTTGATTCTCTTACTCGCGGAAATTTTTCATAAAAAGTTTCAAAATTTAATGTAAGCATATCGTTCCCGAGAAGAGGGTAACGGTAGTGTTCTTTGGCTTTTAAATATGTCACTGAAGAGATTTTTTTATGCGATTCGCTTTGAACATCAAAACTAAAATAATCTGTCCTTCCGATTGTCTCTCTGACTTCAATACAAATAGTGTGGTCAGCACAAATCGCTTCAGTAAAATCATTTACTACTTCTTCAAATTGATCAAAACCACTACTGAAATTTTTATTTTTCATTTGATGAAGAATTTCAACAAGGTCTCCCTTTAACAAAAGCTTTTTTTCGGAGGTGACTATTTTTTTAAGATACGTGAAGAATGTCTTCTTCTTTTCAGAAAGAACCATTTCAAATTTTTTGCTCAACAGAATTTCCTTTTATAATTAGAGAAAATGATAATGTTTTATTCCGTCTACAATTCCACCCGCGTATTCTCTACTTGAAAAATAAATTCTTCTTTGACCTTTTAATTGTTCAAGCTCGCTGCTGTAGTTTGCAACAACAACTCCAAGCAGATCACCTTTCAGCATTTCGCTGTCGTTGCCGGAATCACCTGCGACTAAAATATTTTCATAGGGAATGTTCCAGCGGTAAGATAGATACCTGATCGCTTTTCCTTTTGAAGCCCTGTAAGGAAGTATGTCAAGATACTGTCCATGGCTGAAAATAATATTTGCTTTGACTTTATTCTTCCGTAGTGTCTCTTTAATCCTTTCAAGATTTTTCGGATTGTCATTAGTGTAATAACTTATTTTAAATTGCCGTTGATTTTCTTCTTCCTGGTATTTTATAAAATGAAAGTGCGATAAAAGTTCCTTGATTTTTTCCTTGTGCCATTGATGCCTTATGTGTGCTGCCCAGCCATTTGAATAAATTAGTTTGCCGTTGTGGTTATAATAAATTTCTGCACCCACAGATGAAATAATTATATCAGGATCGGGAACCTTATTTTCTTTTAGTACTTCGAAAGCAGAATCAACCGATCTTCCGGTGGCAACAGCAAACCCGGCGAATGATTTTGTAATCCTGAGAATTTCAATAAATTCTTTTAAAGCTTCATCATCACCAAGCAACGTATGATCTATATCGGAAACAATTAATTTTTCCACATCTAGTAATTTCCTTCCAACAGGTGCAAAAACTTTTTGATTGTCCTGCCCTTGTTCTACAAGTTCCCTGGCTTCATCAAGATAAGAATTAACGTGAGCTTCCCAGGTATAATGTTTTCTTACATTCTTCATTCCTTCTTCAGAAAACTTTTTCCATAATGTTTTATCATCAATTATTTTATTAATTGCATCAGCAATATTATTTGAATTGGAAACGTCAACAAGGATGCCATTTTTGCAATTGCCTACAATATCTCTCGGTCCGCCGTCATCAGTTGCAACTACGGGGACTCCGCAGGCAGCAGCTTCAATCAAAGTTAGTCCGAAAGGTTCCGTTAAAGCAGCATTTACAAAAACTCCACCCATATCTGCCGCAATTCTGTAAAGTTCCGGAACTTCTGTATGAGTATTGTGCCGCTTCGGAATTGCCATCTTTCCATAAAGGTTATATTTATCCATTAGTAGAAGAATTTCCGTCAGCACCTCTCTTTCATTGTCCTCCATATCCTGGATATCTTCACGTATCCCGGCAAAGATTGCAAGATTAGCTTTTTGCTGAAGTGATTTATCTTCGCCGAAGGCTGTAATTAACCCGGAAATATTTTTTCTTTTATCGGGGCGACAAACTGAAAGAATGAGTGGCTTGTCAATCTGTACAAAAAATTTAAGAAGCTTTTCGCTGATAGTTTGCAAAAGTTTTGAAGTTTCTTCATCAAGAGGAATTCTTGCATTATGAGGATAGAATCTTTCGATATCGATTCCCGGCGGGAGAACCCTGAATTTTTCCTCCGCTTTATTTTCATATCCGCCATATTGATTTTGAATCTCCTGGCTTGTACTTGTGATTATCCTGTTGGCATAAAATATTATGCTTTCTTCTACATCAATCCTGTGAGAAATTTTATATCTTTTTTCCATATCCTTTTCATCCATTCCATCACTCAGCAATTTTCTTTTTTTATCTCTGCCAAGTGAATGTCCGGTGTGGATAAAAGGGATTCCAAAAAATTTTGTTATTTCTGTACAGACATAGCCCGCATCTGCATAATGACTGTGAATAACATCCGGCAGCCTGCCTGCAGACTTGATGTGCTTGATGCTTTTATCAACAAACTCTTCCAGGGAATTCCACAAAAGTTCTTTGCGAACATATTTCCCCCCGCCGCAACGTAGACGGATAATACTTAGCTTTTCATTTATCTTTTCTTCGGGAACAGAATAATGTTCAGAAACATTTTTGTCTCTTATTTGCCTTGTAACAAGTTCGATTTTTTCAACGCGTTCGTCTTCGCTTAAAGTTTTAGCAAGCTCTACAACATATTTCGTTTGTCCACCTGTGTCTGCATCTCTTCCTAGTTCAAGATTATCTCCGCGGATCAAACCGTGAATGCTGTAAAGTTGAATGTATAATCCGTGGTTTTGGTTTTTATCATTACTCATTTTCAATTCTCTTCATGTCAATCAAAATAAACTCTCTCTAATCTCTCTCTTAATAAGAGAGAGACTTATTAATAATAAAATCATTTGACTCATTTATTCTGCCAGAAATTATAATTTAAGTCACAAGTATTCAATAAGTCCTTCTCCTGCAGGAGAAGGGTTGGGATGAGGTAAAAATACGAACAACTATTTCGATTTCACCTATTTAATTTATTGTTTAATATTTTTTCAACTTGAAGATATTTTATCTCTCATCATTTCATAAATCTCGTCGCTCTTTGGCAATGCACCATTTACCTTACAAAGTTCAGAGGCAAAATCATTTGACAGTTTATTTATTTTTTCGAGTTTCCAGTTTTGCAAAGCTCCTATACAATAGATCGAGGCAAATGCATCTCCCGCACCAACCGTATCAACAATTTCCACCGGTTTTGATTTGTAATGATTTACCTCATTTTTTTTGATAATTAACGATCCATCACCACCAAGTGTTACAGCGAGAAATTCAATTCCAAATTCTTTAACAATTTTTTTTGAAGCTTTTTCTGTTTCAAAATCTTCTTTAATGAAAAGATCATTTAACAGTTTCAATTCGCCAACGCTCAATTTAAGAATGTTTGTTGTTTTTAGTGACGTTTCTATTATCTCTTTTGAATAAAATCTTTGCCTGATGTTAAGATCGCAAAAGTAGTTTAGGTCTCTATTAAATAATGATTGAATCGTTTTTCTACTTACATCGCTTCTCTGTGCAAGTGTTCCAAAGTAAAGACAGTCTGTTTCTTCATTAATTAATTTTTCAAGAGACGACGAATTTTCAATAAAGTCATAGGCTCTATCTTCATCGATTGTAAAAGTAGGTTCACTTTTTTCATTTAAAGAAACAGAAGAAACCCCGGTCGGGTGCAAATGATCTTTCTGGATATAATCAGTTGAAAGTTTATTGTTGTTGAAAAAATTAAAAATGTTGCTGCCGAGTATATCCTTTCCAACACGACTTACCATATTTCCCTGCCCCGTCAGCTTAAAAACGTGATATAAAAAATTTAAAGGTGCGCCGCCCAGTTTTTTTGATGTCGGGTAAATATCAAATAATATTTCCCCGGCTGCTGTAACACGGTTCATTTCGAATTGATTTTTATGGATTTAAATCTGATTGCCAGACAGACTTACTATATAACGATTTGATGCAAAAAATGAAAGTTCATTCGGGAAAACTATGATTCTCATTACTTAAGAAAGTATTGAATTAAATCTTGAGGATAATCTTTAAACCCCACAATTAACAACACTTCGATACGCGCAACAAAATATTTACAATAAATTAATGCACAGTTAGCAATCAACTATTTACATTTACTTTTAAATAATTTAAGTTAGTTTTAGTTGGTGGTAACTTCATTTAGGGTAGCAGCTAATGAAAGATTTTTTGGCACAATTATTACTCTCTCTCTCTCTCTCTTCTCTGTTTGGGGGGAGAAAAAGATGGTGAGTCTATCCTGCCATTTTTCAAGACTCCATCCTGAAGATTTACTCTTATTCTCCTTTACAATAGCAGATTTACAAAAAAAGAAAAACTTTCCTTTCCCAACGGGTTTTATATAGCATTTTACATGATTAATTAACAACAACACTTTAGTAATTATAACTACGGGAGGAAATAATGATAAAGTATTTAATAATTGGATTTATGTTTTTTATTACAAATTGTTTTTTAAATGCACAGGATAAATTGACCGGTGGTGAATTAAATTTTTTTATAGATAACAACAGTAGTGGTGCAATTGTGGAAATAGAAATGGAACTGGTAAGTTCTCTATGTTGGGACGCTAGCTCGATTTCACCTGATATTCATAATATTACGTACTCATTTTTAGGAGGACAATTATTTACAAATTCTACAGGACTTTATTTAGAATTTCTTGCTTGTTGGGAAACCAATCAACAGAATTATTATAGAACATTTGGTTTAGGTAATTATAAATTTACGGGTATAGTGAATGGAGTAGTTAAAGATTACTTTTATATTGATTACCGTACTTCTGATTTGCCAGAAAATTTTAATTCTGGTGGAAACGGAGATGTTGTCGTTACTTTTAATATTGCTGATGGGGTATTTTATTACCCAGGAACCCAAACTCCTTTCCCAACTTCAACCTCAATATGGGCAGAGAGAGCTTGGATTGACAATATTACTTCCGAACTAGAACCACTACCGCCAACTAGCCTTACTCAAACTGCAACATATGGTGCCCCTCAATTAGAATGGCAGCACGCAACAGTTACTCCAAATTGGAGAACAGGATATAAAATTTATCGTAGCATAGATTCCCCAAACAACTTTAATTATTTAGGAACTGTTTCTGCGAGTACGAATATTTATACAGATAATGGATTGGTATTGAATGGTGGAGGAACAGCTTATTATAAATTGACAGCAATTAACGGCACGAGAGAATCAGTTTTCTCTAATACAATTGAAGTAAGTATTTTTGAAATGGGCAAAATTAGTAAACCTTTGGAAACAATGATAGAGCCAATTTACCGATTAGAACAAAATTACCCAAATCCTTTTAATCCTAATACAATTATTGAATTTTCTCTCAAGGAGAACTCTTGGGTAACTCTGAAGGTGTTCGATGTACTTGGAAGAGAAGCAGCTGTTTTAGTTAATGAGGAATTAGTGGCGGGAAATCATCAGATTCGATTTGATGGAAGCGGTCTTGAAAGCGGCGTATATTTCTACGAAATTAGAGCAGGTAATTTTAGAAATATAAAAAAATTCATTTTAGCAAAATAGACATCTATGTTAAAACTTTGCCTTTTATTAGTTTGTTCTTTTATGATTTATGGACAGCAGCAGGTTAAAATATCATGGCCATCTTTAGCTGATTCGCCATGGCCTGTAGTAAGAGGTGATATGCAAGGGACTGGAAGGTCTGAATTTGTTGGTCCATTAACAAATAATGTTCTCTGGCGAAAGGATATGCCTTTAGGAATTTTTCATGGTCCGGTAATAGGTTTTGAAGACAATCTTTTCTTTGGGACTGCAGCATTTACGAGTGATACCGCCAACTACTTTTATTCAATGGATAAAAATGGGGGGGGGGTTTGGACATTTCTTACAGATGACCCCAGTGCGAATGTTGCGGGTCCAACAATAACAAACGATGGAACAATTTATTTCTCATCAATTTTGGGAGGACTCTATGCTCTTAATCCTGATGGCACATTGAAGTGGAATAATAAAAAATTCATGTATACATATTTTACAAGATATATCCCTGTAGCAAAAAATCATAATATGTTTTTACATTGGATCGATACGTTGTTTGTTGTTGAACCAGAAAATGGGGAAATAATTGATTCAATTTATACTCCTTATATTTCTGACACAGAAATTGTTTTCTCAACAGGAGGGGATACAATTTTTTATTTTTCCGGGCGAATACAAACACTGGACCCGAAAGCTATTAATGCAGTTACAGTGCAAGGTGAACATTTATGGTCTTTTGAACTTAATACGTTTACTCATAGTTGGGGGACACCAATTGTTGATAATCAAAACAAAATTTATTTTTATGCTTCAGATAGCTCAGCAAACCAATACCTTTTTTGTTTAAATCCCAATGGTACTGTTAATTGGAAATATCCTTTGGTTAATGAGGGTTATCAAAATTATTCTTCGCCTGCAATAGACAAAAATGGAAATATAATCTTTCAAACTAATACAGATGATAGTGGTTACGTAAATTCAATTGACTATTTTGGAAATCTTAACTGGAAGACAGCATTAGGTGATAACAATAATGACGGTGCACTAATCGATCACGGGCTTGTTTGTGATGCTGCCGGTAAAATATATTGTGGTTCCACATCGGGTCTCCAAACTAATTTCTGGTGTATTGACATTGATGGAACTATACTTTGGAAGTTAGACCTTGAGGATTACGAATATAATACATCCCCAGCAATTGGTTCAGATGGAACCTTGTATATTGGTACCCACCTAAGTTCAACATTTCAAAACCATATGAGAAATCTTATAGCAGTAAGAGATACGGTTACACTTGTTGAAAATGATAATAATGAAATCATGGATTATCGGCTTGAACAAAATTTCCCAAATCCATTTAATCCCTCAACTCACATAAAATATAAAATCCCGAAATCGGGTAGAGTAACATTAAAACTATATGATTTATTAGGCAAAGAAGTTGTGACTCTTTTGGAAAGATACCAGAACAGAGGGGAATACGATGTTTTATTTCAGGCTGATAATCTTCCAGCTGGAATTTATTTTTACCAGTTCCAATCAGGAGATTTTATTTTGACAAAAAAATTAATTTTGCTTAAATAAAAAGGGCGAACCAAAATAAGTTCGCCTTTAAAATTCAGTTTAATAAAAAATCTTATTGTTTCTTTTCCATCATTTTTTCTTTTTCAGGCTTTCCCATATCATCTCCGTGGTTACCCATCATCTGCATCGGGTTAACATCTGTATTCCAGGTTTCAACTTTTACTTTCATCGAACCATCACTTTGCATTTCCCAGAGTGTTAAATATTTTCCATGATCATTTATCGGGTCAGCCATTCCGGGTATAGTCATTTTTAATTCATAAGTCCCGATATCGACAACCAAATCGCCGTATTTCATAACATCAGTTACAGTTGTTTTAAAGGCAGTGAATTTCATTCCAGATTTCATCATTTGTTTTGATGACTCGATGCAGGCATCTTTGCCTTTTAACATTGGTTCATAACTTGGCATCGATATAACATCATCGGCATAACCGTCCCACATTGATTCCATATCACCTGCTACCATTTTTTCACTAAACTCGTCGTTCAATTTTTGAACTTTGCTCTTTAGCTCAGACATATCCTGCGCCTGGAGCATAGACACGCCAAAAAGTAACATCAGAAAAAGTGAAAATAACTTTTTCATACCAACCTCCAATTATTATTTATTAAATTTGATTAAAGTCGCCCACTTTAAAATCAGGAAGGGTAAGATCGGGATTTGGCATTCGGAAATCAAGAAGTATAGAAGATTTGTTTCATTTCAAATATAATTATTATCTTGCGGAAAAAATTAGGCATAAAATGAGCGAACAGGAAAAACCAGAAGTCGGATCGATAAGCTGGTTTGATCTGACAGTGCAAAACACAGAAGAAGTTAGAGATTTTTACAGCAAGGTTGTCGGTTGGGAACCGGAACCGGTTTCCCTTGGGGAGTATGACGACTTTAATATGAATGCGCCTCGAAAGTGGGAGAACAGTTACGGGTATTTGCCATAAAAAAGGATCAAACGAGTTTCTTCCATCACAGTGGCTTTTATATATAACAGTTGCAAATGTTGAAGAGAGTGCGAAGCATTGTAAAGAGCTTGGCGGTAAATTAATTTCACCACCTAAAAAATTTGGTAACTATGGAAAGTATTGTGTGATTGAAGATCCCGCAGGCGCAGTGTGTGCTTTGTTTGAACCTGCGTAGTAATTGGTTTTGTAAAACAGCTTATAAATATATCTAACTGCGATTTATTTTTGATTTTAAACGGGTGTCTCATTTTTTGAAACACTTTTTTATTAAAACTAAACCCCGCCAACTTTCCTTATCAGCAAGTAAATATCATCTTTCTGTCAGAAATATTTACGAGTAATTAATACAAATAAATTTTAAACTTTTAATTGGTTGCGTTATATCAATAATTTTTTACCGGCATATTTTTAGAGAGTTTTTTCTATTCCCCGGGGGTTTATAAAATCAATAACAACAGAGGCTTACAAGTGAAAGGTGTAACAAATCTTAATAAAATCAGCGTGTGGGATGAAGATGCTGCGCGGCATATATTATCAAGATCACTTTTCGGTTATAACAAACAGGATTTGGAATTTGCTCTTTCGATTACACTTGATGACTTTGTAGATAACTACCTGCTTGCTGATCAACCTGCTCCTACACCACCAGGTTACTGGGTAAACGATGCAACCAATGAGAATTCAACAGAACGAACCAGGGAACTTATTTATTGGTGGTACAACCTTATGGTTACACAGGGTTATTCTCTGCGTGAAAAATTAGTTCTGTTCTGGCATAACCACTTTGTGAGTGATGTTGTAAAAGTAACCCTTCCTCAAAGAATGTACTGGCAAAATCAACTGTTTCGTGATCACTCAATGGGAAATGTTATAGAGTTGACAAAAGCAGTAACGATTGACCCCGCAATGCTTATTTATCTTGATGGAATTAAAAACAGGAAAGGCGCACCGAATGAAAATTATGCAAGAGAATTAATGGAATTATTTACTCTTGGTTTAGGAAATTACACTGAGCAGGATGTACAGGAAGGAGCAAGAGCATTAACCGGTTGGCAGGTTGACGGATTAACATCGAATTTTAATGAAACCAGATTTGATGATGGTGAAAAAACTTACCTGGGACAGACAGGCAATTTCAATAATGATGATGTTGTTAATATTATTTTCACACAACCCGCAGCTTCTACATTTATATGCAGCGAACTCTATCATGAATTTGTTCATGTTGATGTTGATCAAGACAGCGTTGTAGCAATGGCCCAAATTCTAACTGAGAACAATTTTGAACTTAAACCTGTTCTATCAATGCTTTTGAAATCTGTTATGTTTCACTCCGATGAAATAAGAGGAGCAAAAATTAAAAGCCCTGTTGAATTACTGGTTGGAACTATGCGTCAATTTAATGTTGCAACACCAGATTATATTTATATACGAACTGTTGCAGAACAAACAAAACAGGAATTATTATCACCACCTAATGTTAGCGGCTGGGATGGTGATAAAGTTTGGATCAACACAACCACATTACCGGAAAGACATATTTATACAGATGCAGTCATTAATGGAGAAAAACCTGACGGTGGTGATTTAACTTTTCAATTGAATCTTGTGGACTATGCAAGGCAATTCAGCAGTTCGGAAGATGCAGTTCAACTAATCGCTGATCTCGCAAAAATATTTGTTCAATTTCCTTTAAGCGAAAACAGGAAAGATTATCTGCTCAGCACTTTGCTTGATGGAGCAAACGTTTATGATTGGTCTACAAACGATCCGCTGGCAGAAGACAGGCTCAAGAAATACTTTAAAGCATTAATGAGACTATCAGAGTATCAACTTTCATAATTGGAAAAAAACTTATGGACAGAAGATCATTTTTAAGAAATCTTGGAGTTATTACAGGCGCAGGAACAGTTTCAATGGCTCTTGGTGATATACCTCTCCGGGCTTTTTCAAAATCATTCCTGAATATTAAGGAAGTAAATGGAAGGGTAGTTGTAATTCTTCAATTGAGCGGTGGTAATGATGGACTTAACACAATTATACCTTTTGAAGACAGTCTTTACTATAATGCCCGTCCGACAATAGGAATTAAGAAAACAGATGCAATTCACCTTAGCAACCTGACCGGTATGCATCCATCACTTATGCCGTTAAAGTCAATATATGATGATGGTAAATTAGCAGTTGTACAAAACGTTGGTTATGAAAATCCAAACAGGTCACATTTCCGTTCAACAGATATCTGGCTAAGTGCATCTGATTCAGATGTTGTTGTTGAAGATGGCTGGGCCGGAAGATTCCTTGCAAACGTATTTACAGATTATACTGAATTTAATACTGAACACCCGATGGCAATCCAGATAGGCTCTACGCAATCAGCATTGCTGGAATGTACCTGCCAGGGATCAATGGGAATTTCATTTGAATCCCCAAACCAGTTTTATCAGCTTATTAATGGCAGTACTGCAGACAACGATCCTCCTCCTGACACAATTGCAGGACATCAATTAAAGTATATTAAAGAAATAGCAGCACAATCCATCCGCTACGCTGAAATAATTAAGGATAAAGCTGATACTGTTCAGAACCTTGCAGATTATCCAAATACACAGCTTGGCAAACAGCTTGCAATTGTTGCAGAATTAATTGCGGGAGGATTAGAAACCCCTGTTTATTTAACTTCAATCAGCGGCTTTGATACACATGCTAATCAATTAAACAGCCAGGCTAATGTGCTCTCAAATGTTGCGGAAGCAGTTGCTGCATTCCAGGAAGATCTTGAATTGCTTGGGGTTGCAAACCGGGTTGTATTAATGACATTTTCAGAATTTGGAAGGCGCGTTAATCAAAACAGCAGCGGGGGAACAGACCACGGAACAGCAGCACCATTATTTGTTGTTGGTCAAAATGTTAACGGTGGAATTTATGGGGAGAACCCCGATTTGTCTGATCTTGATAACAACGGTGATATCAAATATAAATTTGACTACAGGCAGATTTATGCAACTCTTTTAACAAACCAGTTAGGTATGCCTCCTGACAGGATGCCCGATGTGCTGTTCAAGAGTTTTGAAACTTTACCACTTGTAACAGTGAAAAATTATAATGCCACAAGCCCGATTGCTTTTCAATTATACCAAAATTATCCTAATCCTTTTAACCCCACAACAACGATTAATTATACTTTAAAAAGAGGAATTTCATTCAGGCTGGTAATCTATTCTGCGCCAGGAAATGAGGTTGTTACTTTACGGCAGGGATACCAGGAAGCCGGCCCTCACTCAATAGAGTTTGACGGAACAAAATATCCGAGTGGTGTATATTTTGCAGCGATTGAATCCGGAACTTTGAGACAAACAATAAAAATGATTTTGTTGAAGTAACTTCTCCAAACAGAAACTATACTAATATGTAAACCGATTCTTATATATCTGCGGGATTATTTCCGCAGATAACAACTCTCTCTTTCTCATACACAATATCCTTTATCAAATTTTTATAAACCGCAACAAAATTAATTATAATAAATTACTACACAGCCAGCAACCAACTATTTACATTTTCCCTTAAATAATTTAAGTTGCTTACAACTTCATTAAGGGTGGTTCCTGATGCTAAGTTTTCTTTGTGAAGCCAAGCTTTTCGGTCAACCTGAACGGTTGATAAATTGGCACAATTATTACTCTCTCTCTCTCTCTGTTTGGCGGGAGAAAAAGATGGTGAATTTTTCCTGCCATCTTTTTATCCTCCCTTATGAAGTTTTATCGTCATTCTCCATTACAAAGGCAGGTTTACAAAAACAAAATTTCTTTCCCTTCCCTACGGGTTTTACATAGCTTGAGTAAACAATTGTTTCTTTCCCTAACTATTTTATAAAAAAGGTAATGAAGATGAAGTTAACATTAGTTAGTTGTCTGTTGTTTGTAGTTTGTAGTACTTCCCTTGCACAGAACAGATATGAAACAAAAGAAGAAAAGCTTGAGCAATTAAAAACCAGAACCGATATAAAAATAACCGAAATACAAAAAGATATATTAAAGTTAGAATACCAAAACGGAAAAGTGCTGTACAAAAACATTGCAGACTATAAGCCAAACGACCACCAACAGCCCACAAACTATTCTCCAACCTACGACAGCACAATAATAGACTTAAGAACAATTGACACAACTCTTTATTACCAGAAATACAGCTTCTGGCAGGAAGTGCCTCTCGGGAATGTTTCAGATCCGAGTCCAATGCTGGTTGCTGATATTAACAACAATAAACTTCCTGAATTATACGGGCAAATGAAGGATTATACTTCCGATTACAGTGATATAATAATTTTTGAGGAAAATGAACAGGGTGGATTTGATTCAGTTTATTGCTATGACAGTACAAATATAGCGGTGTCAATTTTTGATGTAGATAAAGATGGGTCGGAGGAGTTACATCTTCGTAGATTTAACGATACTGGATCCTATTCAGGCAATAATTATTTATTTTTTAAAAAGTCAGCCCCTGATAGTCTTGCAAAAATATTATCATTTAATTTTTACTATCAATTTGAGCCTGGAATAACTCAACAAAATGATAATATGTTTGGGGATTGGGATGGTGATAACTTTACTGATCAGCTTTTTCACATTTATGGTACTGGCATCTATGTATTTGAATACGACCCAACGGTTCCGACTTTTGATTCTGTGTATTTCTATGATTATCATTCAATTGATGTGGAATTCGAAGGATTTACGGTAGACGATTTTGATCAGGATGGCAAAACTGAATTTTTAACAGGCAGCGTTCACGGTGATGTGTTGAGTATTGAGAATTCAGGGAATAATTCTTACACTCCAATCTGGACGGGGATGGTTGAAACCTATAATGCTTTTCATTTAGCAGAAACTAATGATATAGACAGGAATGGTAAAAAAGAGATATGGGTAATGGGTGATGCTTTTTATAATGGTGTGGGAATTACAAGAATCACAATCTTTGAATCGGATGGGAATAATAGTTATCAAGTTGTTGGAAGAATTGATTTAGTCGGAATTTTCTCTTTTTATGCAGGACAATATTCAGGCAATTGATGTGGATAAGGATGGAGTACAGGAAATGATGATTTGCATTGAGCAAACGGTGCTGATCTTAAAATTCAACGGGAGCCAGAATCATCAAACCTATGAGTTGTTCTACTTCAAGCAGAATGATCTTGCCCTGGCAGGTAGAAACAGTGTTTATTACGGTGCTACTATGTATGACCTTACCAATGATGGAAAAGAGGAAATTATTATTAATCTGGATGACGTAATTGAGAATGTGGGGCTAAGGTTATTTTCATTCATTTATAAGCCGGAATTTACTATTGGCTTAGATACTGATCCTTTTCCACAACCAACTGACTTTCATCTGTATGCTAATTACCCGAATCCCTTTAACCCGTCAACTAAAATAAATTTTGATATTCCGGAATATTCAAATGTATCATTAAAAGTTTATGATTTATTAGGGAAAGAAATAACAACGCTTTTAGATAAAGAACTATCTCCCGGCAATTATACGATTGACTGGGATGCAAAGGATAGCAACGGGAAATTGCTTCCTTCAGGTGTGTATTTAATAAGAATAGTAACTGACAAATACATAAAAACAATTAAAGCTGTTTTGCTTAAATAATTTTTCAGTTTTTATTAAAGGGTGTAAAAATGAAAAAAAATTTGTTCTCTTTTTAATTATGACAGCCTATGTCTTTTCACAAAGCTGGAATAATATAGTTACGACTTCCATCAGCGAACCAAATGTTGTGAAGATGGATTTATTTACTAATAAGGATGGAAATCATATCGTGGTTCAGA
This sequence comes from uncultured Ignavibacteriales bacterium, assembly GCA_963822905.1. GTDB lineage: Bacteria > Bacteroidota > Ignavibacteria > Ignavibacteriales > Ignavibacteriaceae > CAWGJF01. The sequence continues at coordinate 141,631 of CAWGJF010000001.1, read as the reverse complement.
ATTCAAATGGTTCAAATTCAATAAAGTACTACCTGATTAACTCATCAGGTTCATTAATAAGAAGCGCCACAATTGAAACATCTTCAGGCGCTGAATTTCCCTGTATTTCGGGTGATAATGATAAGGTTTACATTGTTTACAAGCTTGGAAGTAATTTGAAATTCAGAAAATCAACCAATGCGGGAAGTTCGTGGGAAAGCCCTATTAGTCAAGCGATTAGTAGCAATACATGTAATGGTGTTGATATCGTTTACGACAGTAGGGGACTTCACGTCGTTTATGCAATGCAGGATAATGGAAATGATTATGAAACATATTATAGAAAAGTAAACTCCAGTGGTCAGTGGGTTGAATACAAAAATGTTACAGACTACGGTTCAGAGGTTGGCGGATTTCCTTCAGTAGCTGTTTCAAATAATAGAGTTCACGTTAGCTATAATACGGGAAACAATTCAGATCCTAACAACAACTCTGGAATAGCTAAGACAAGAGACAAGAATGGAAACAATTGGGAAACTCCACAAACTGTATTAGATGCGCAAAATGAAACCTCGGCAAGAGAAAAAGTACAAGTCAGGACAAACAGACTATACGATTTTTATACTGAGTTTTATTGCGACTTGGGTAGTTGTGGTTTTAAGTTTAAGGTTCGAAGCAGACCACTTGATAATTCCTCAGGGTGGTCACCATATTCATACGCCAGTTATAGTTGCTTACCAAGTCAATTTTGGTGTGCTGAGCAAACAGCAAATAATAATTTACATATCATCTACGGTGATTACGACTTAACGCACAGATACTACAACGGCTCAAGCTGGGGTTCAGAAAACTATTTGAGCACAATTACAGAAGGGAGTATAAATACTCCGCTTTCTGTTGTAAGCAATGACCTATTTGTAATTTGGAAGGACTATGGTTCGAATTACCTAAAATATGCACAATGGGATGATGCACCATTAGCTCCACAAAACCTGTCCGTTACAAAAAGTGCGAACAACCATCCGCTTTTAAGCTGGACTAAAAATAATGAGCCGGATATGAATAATTATCAGATATGGAAAAAAGGTGGCGACGAAGGTGGGGATTGGCATTTAAAGGCAACGACAACAAATACCACTTATGAAGACCCAGATGAAATAGTTTTGACTGGTCCAAAACAAGCAAACGAAAGTCTTGCATATTATAAACTGAAGGCTGTTGACCTGGGAAGTAATCCTTCCGATTTTTCGAATGAAGTCAATATTCGTGTAGGTATAGAACCTCCGTCTAAAATTAGTGCTGGAAATTCTTTGGGAGAGAGCTATAGCTATCAGCTTTATCAAAATTATCCCAACCCATTCAATCCGACAACACAAATCAGCTATTCAATCAAAGCCGTGGGAACAGTGACTTTGAAAGTTTATGATATGCTTGGAAAGGAAGTAGCAAATCTTGTTAACGAAAGAAAAGAACCGGGGAATTACTCGGCTACTTTTAATGCCGCAGATTTACCAAGTGGAATTTATGTTTACAAATTAACTGCGAATGATTTTACAGACACAAAGAAATTAATGCTTGTTAAATAAATTCAATTAAAACTAAAAAGGCGAACTCAAAACGGTTCGCCTTTTTTATTTTAACCATCAAATCTGGTTAGTGATGATGATGCCCGCCCGGACCATGTACGTGTCCGTGCTGCATTTCTTCCTCAGTTGCATCTCTTACATCAACAAGTTCAACATCAAACTCTAAATTAACCCCTGCAAGCGGGTGATTAAAATCTGCTGTTATTTCATTCTCTTTTACATCTGTTATTACAAACGGAACCTGTCCGCCTTCAGGAGAGTTTGCTACATATCTCATTCCTGTTTCAAGTTTAGCATCCGCCGGAAATTGTTCTTTCTTTAAATTCTGGACAGCTTTTTCATCATACTCTCCGTAAGCATTGACAGCTTCAATCTTCACATTTTTCTTCCCGCCAATAAGCATTCCGTCAAATGCTTCTTCTAATTTGGGTAATATTTGATTAGATCCGCTTAAAAATGTCAATGGGGCTTTATTCTCGGTTGTGTCGAGAACTGTTCCGGCATTATCCTTTAAAGTATAATTAAAAGATACAACTTTATTTATTTCTAAAGACATTAAATCTCCTTGTTTTTAAATTAATATTGTATTCGCATAATAAAATTTATTTTAAATAATGACAATTCAATTATAGTTTTTTGAAGTTAATGTGGTTACTCACATTCAGTACCTTCGATTTTACATCTTCATTTTTTCTATTTCAACTAAACCATTTAAGGAAATGTTTTTGTTGCGATTCATCACCGTTTTTACAAAAGCATCGATTAAAAGATGGTTTTGATTTTTTAACGCAGACCTTTCCGGCTGAAATAATGTTGCTATAAAAAATGGGTGATCTTTCAACTCAATAACTCTAACTTCTTTGATTTTATCATACCCGGAAATTTTTAGATCACTTCTTTCCAACATTTCCAGATATTCTTCATTAAATCCATAATTACAATGATATGTTTCGTTTATTTTTTCGGCGTTAAAAATCTTTTTAGCAAAAGTATTTTCTTTCAAAAAAATATCTCCGTTCTTTTCAACCATTGAACAAGATAATGCCGAGATTACAGGTTTTGATGTCCCCGGATTTGATTCAAGATGATCTGCATCTTTAACCCCGATTACATTTCTGAAATATTCAATAACGACATGTTGAAATCCACCGCAGGTTCCGAGAAACGGAACATTATTTTCCCTTGCAAACCTGATTGCGTAAAGAGCACCGTCAGTATTTTATATGGGGAAGCGGGCACTGCCCATAATCCATCGAATGAATTCGACTCTTGTTCAGATACTTTTGAAAGATCAACTCCGTATTCATCCATTCGTACTCAACAAGACATTTATGTTTTTCCCCTGATAATTTTAAGGCAAGCGGGATTGCATTGTGTGCAGTAACATCAGAATTAAAATCCCCTATCAGACCGATTTTTATTTTCATTTAGTCTCCTGAAAAGTTATATAAAGATAATATCGCTACAACTCTTCACTATTGTCCCTGTATAAAGAGTTGAAACCTGTCTTAAAGTCATTGCCTGGTCAAAATCTGTTAAAGCAGAAATTCCATCTGCCGGAACAACAATATTATACCATCTCAATCCTGCAGAAGCTGCGGTATGTAAAACACAAATGCTAGAAACTGTTCCGACAATAACAAGGGTTTCAATATTCCCAGACATGTTTTAAATAATGCTCGAGATTAGTCCCATAAAAACCATCATACCTGTTCTTTTCAAAAACCATATCGTTTTCTTCAGGTTTTAGTTCATCAATTATCTGCCAACCTTTTGTTCCTTTACGACAGTGTTCCGGCCAGATTGCCCATTCTTTATCTCCTTCAAAATGTGTATCCTGTGTATAAACAACCGGTGTTTCTTTTTTTCTTGCCTGGTCAATTAAAAATTTGATGTTGGAAATTGTTTCGTTCGCAGCAGGAACTAAAAGGCTTCCGCCTTCTTTTACAAAATCATTTTGCATATCAACAATAATAAGCGCTGATTTTTTTGAATTGAGTTCTATACTTTCTTTAAAATTTAATTCCGGAACTTCAACTTCTTTTGGAGGAATAAAATTAAATTTCATTGCATCTTCTCCAATCTTTTTACAAAATATTTTTATAACATCCTGTTCTCAATCTAACAATGATCTGAAACAGAAAAAATCAAATTATATAGTTAAGTTGATGTAACTTTATTAAATAATTTTAACAAAATTCAATTTTATTATGCTAAAGAAATTCGATCAAAATGTTAGCGAAGGCTTTTTATTTACAGATCAATACGAACTTGTTATGGCTCAGTTTTATTTTAAACATGGGCTTCATAATCAGCCAACACAATTTGAACATTATTTTCGCAATTACCCTGATTACGGAACTCACAAAGCAGGCTATTGTATAAATGCAGGACTTGAATGGTTTATTGACTGGATGACAAACACATCATTTACCGAAAATGATTTTGAATATTTGAAAAACACTAAAAACAGGGCTGACAAAAAAATTTTTGATGAAGATTTTTTGAACTGGCTTAAAGCTGAAGGAAACTATTCAAAGGTATCAATCAGAGCAATTCCGGAAGGAAGGGTAGTTCACCCGAATTTACCTTTAACAATCGCTCAAGGTCCGCTTGCAATCGTACAAATACTTGAAACTGCTCTTTTGAATCAATTGAACTACCAGATATTAATTGCAACAAAAGCTTCACGAATTAAAGAAATCAGCAAGCGACAAACTTTGCTTGACTTTGGAACCAGGCGTGCACAGGATAGAGGAGCAATTGCCGGAGTAAGAGCCGCATTAATTGGAGGCGCTGATTTCAGTTCTAATGTTGGAATTTCACACTTATTGGGTTTGCCTCCAAAAGGAACTCATGCTCACAGCATGGTTCAATTGTTTATTGCAATGGGTGGAACAGAAGAAGAAGCTTTTCAGGAATTTGCAGATATGTATCCTGATGAGTGTATTCTTCTCGTCGACACAATAAACACTTTAGAAAGCGGAGTACCAAATGCAATAAAAGTTTTTCAGAAATTGAAAAAGCAAGGTCATAAACCTGTTGGAGTTAGACTGGATTCGGGCGATCTCGCATACCTGAGTATCAAGGTTGCCATTATGCTTGATAAGGCAGGACTTTCAGAAGTTGGGATTGTACTTTCAAATGAGCTTGACGAGATGAATATCTGGCAAATCATTTCACAAATTTCTGAAGATGCACCAAAGCAGGGTGCTGATGCAGATTCAATTATTAAAAGATTAATTTTCGGTGTCGGTACCAGGCTTATAACTTCAGCAGGGGATTCTGCCCTCGGAGGAGTTTATAAATTAATTTCAATCAAAAAAGATGGCGTATGGCAGCAAGCGATAAAAATTTCTGATTCAGTAGAGAAGATGACAAACCCGGGCAACAAGCAAGTGTGGAGACTTTATGATAAAAATCAAAAAGCAACTGCCGATTTAATCTGTCTGGCTGATGAAAATCCGGAAGACACCGAAACTCTTATTCTTCGTCATCCAACATCATCAGCAAAATTCAGAAGCCTAGCGAAAAAAGAAATTTCCGAAGTCGAACCACTCCTGGTTGACATAACCAGAGAAGGAAAAATTGTTTATGATTTTCCATCAATTGACGGCTTGCGAAACCAGCGAAAGTCGGATCTTGAAAAACTGGATTCGGGAGTTAAGAGATTAATCAATCCACACTATTACCACGTCTCTCTTTCACAACAACTCTGGAATTTAAAAGAAGAATTGATCAAAAAGATAAAAAAATGAATTCTTCTAATACGACATTTTTGACAAACACAATAAATTTTAAGAAGAAATTACAGGAAAGTTTTTCCGTATTATTTTAAGAAGAGTAGCTGACAGCGTTTTTGTCGTTTTTTTGTCTTCATTAGTAAGCATTTTCTACACAATAAATTGGTTTGTTAATATTTATCAAGGAATAGTTTTTGTCTTTTGCGAATGAAGTAAAAATAACGAGGTTACTTAATGAAGAACATCCTGCTCATAATACTGATACTGGCTGGTGCCGGGTATGGCGGGTATTACCTCTTCCAAAAACTTAATGTTACCACGGTAGATGTTTCAGGCAAAATAATGGTTTCCCAATCTGCTAATTATGATGCAAGCCTGGCATCTTCTATAGCTTCATCCTTTGATGCGGTAGTTAAGGGTACAGCAAGAAACAACACAAGTAAACCGTTAAAGAATGTTTTCATTAAATATGAAATTGCGGGGGAATCGGCAAGTGCAACTATATTTGATATTGCGCCAGGACAAACTATAGAATTTATAACCAAGAGTGTAAGAACCGACAGAAAAAATCCTTCCTTTTCTTTGAATGATGTGTTGTATGACGAAACGACGATGTAACGGAAGCAGATAAAAATTAGATGCCTGGAATTCAAAGAAGGATAAATCGGCATTAGGGAAAAATAGTTTTGGTTTCAACTAAAAGAATTTAAAGTCACGAACCCGGTTTTGTGCTGAAATAGTTGCCGGAAATCCTCCTCAAAAAACATCATTATTTAAGTTTTTCCTTTCACTCAAAAATTAAAAATCATTATTTTTCTAAAGCATTGATCAACTCAGCTAAAAATATCTTTTCAGATATTCCGGATAATTTTCCGGATGAAATTATTGAAACTTTGGTTTCTTCAGAAAATGTCAGAGTAGAAAAAATAATTTCAAAGGGACATCCAAGCCCTGAGAATTTTTGGTACGATCAGGAAGAAAATGAATGGGTTGTTCTTCTGAAAGGAAATGCAAAACTATTATTTGAAGAGGGTAAACTGATCAACTTAACTGCGGGAGACTATATTAATATTCCTGCACACACAAAACATCGTGTGTCCTGGACAGGATGCAAGTCGCGGGTGTGTTTGGCTTACTGTTTTTTATAAATAATAGTTATAACAGATTCCTTTCTAGTCAACTAACTGCTTACCAAATGATTTCACTGTAAAGACCGGACAACCTGCCATGCGTACTACTTTTTCTGTTACGCTTCCTATTAACAAATGTTCTATTCCTGTTAATCCATGCGTTGCAATTACTATCAGATCGGAATTTGTTTCGCTTGCAAATCTGATTATATCAGATGAAGCTGTACCCTCAATAATAAATATCTCTGATTTTACGTTCGGACCTTTTGTTTCTTTGATCATCTGTTCTATTCTCTTTTTACAGTCAGTTCTCAGGTCGGGTATGATATCAAAGATTGAAGATTTCCCCCCGAGAGAAAGCGCAGGATGAACGGGTTCTTCAATAACATGAAGAAGTTGTAACCCTGCTTCATAAGATTCGGCAATAGATTTTGCATGCGCAAGTGCTGTCTGAGAATGTTCTGAAAAATCAATCGGGACTAAAATCTTTTCCCAGTTTTTAATGGGTTTTGGTTTTTCGGTTTCTTTAATTGTAAAAACCGGAACGTTTGAAAGTCTTACAACTTCTTCAGCAACACTTCCGAGAAATAAGTGCCCGAGCCCTCTTCTTCCATGAGTTCCCATTACAATAAGATCAATATCTTTTTCTTCGGCATATTCGAGAATTTCCGGCGCTTCAGAAACCGCTCTTTTTACTGCTGTTACTATTTTTACTTTATCTGTTTCGTAGGTTTCTTTTAGCCCCTTCATTTTAGAAGCTGATATTTCTTCAAATCTTTTTTGAAGGCTTACTTTGTCGGGAAAATTATTCTCGTCAATCTGTGGAGCATCTTCAAATAACGTAACCACATGCAGTAAGTGAAGTTCTGCGTCATGTTTTTTGGCAAAATAAATCGCATGTGTAAAGGCCTGTCCGGCACATTTCGAAAAATCATGAGGAAAAAGAATCCTGTTTAGTTTTTTTATCATACTGCACCTGATGGATAACTATTATTAAAAATAATTTTATTTCACAGATTTTATTTTATCTTTAAATACTTTTTCGAACTTTTCAACTTTTGGAGCAATCACAAAAGAACAGTAACCCTGGTGAGGATTATTTTTAAAGTAATCCTGATGATATGCTTCCGCTTTATAAAAATTCTTGTAAGGAACTATTTCGGTAACAATCGGTTTATCCCAGGCTCCCGAATCGTTTAACTTTTTCTTGTATTCTTCTGCCAGTTTTTTCTGCTCATCGGTATGATAAAAAATAACCGAGCGGTATTGTGTACCGACATCATTACCCTGACGATTTAATGTTGTGGGATCGTGTGATCGCCAAAAAATTTCCAGCAGTTCAGGATATGAAACTACTTTTGGATCATAAGTAATCTGAATAGATTCAGCGTGTCCTGTTTTTCCTGTGCATACTTGTTCATACGTTGGGTTTTCCACTGTTCCGCCAGAATAACCCGAAATAACTGAAAGAACACCCTTCACTCTTTCAAAAATCGCTTCAGAGCACCAGAAACATCCGGAACCAAATGTTGCTTTTTCTATTCCTTCCATTTTTAAATCCTTCTTTTTCGAATTACGGGGTTGTGATTGAGCAATTGTTCCTTCTTCCCGGCATACCGGGAAAAATTGTAGAAACAATATTAAAGTAATTAATAAATAAAAACTTTTTTTCATAATTAATTTCACTCCTGCATTTTCATATTCTAAAATTATACAACTTAATCTTTTAATCAAGATTGATTCGCTGTCACAAACTGTCCAAAACAATTTCTTCAATAAAATAGATACCTTGCGTTGATAATACTCATATATTTATTAACTTGGGAATCAGTATTTGTTCAAAAATTCTGCTTTTCGGGGGATTCGTTCTATAATAAATGTCAGGAACCTGCATATGAAAATTATAAACACAAAAAGAAGATTCTCTTACACTCAATTATTCTGTATTCTTTTTAGTCTGTTGATTTTTACGTCTGTATCTGCTCAAACTATTGATCAGACAATTGTTGAATACGTATCTCCAAAACCAGGTTCTGTCGATAATTCACCTGCTAATAATGTCATTATAAGTTTAAAAAACCCTGTTGATCCTGGCTTTCAGTTCTCACCTGATTTATTAATAGTAACGGGAGAAAAATCAGGACGAATTTCCGGGAACACTTTTTTATCAGATGATAACAGAACAATCATATTTAAACCTTATAAAAATTTTGAGCTCCGAGACATAATAAAAGTAGATTTATCCGGTTTGTTATCAACATTAGGAAGTTTTTCTGCCAGGAATCATTTTAGTTTTTCCATAAAAAATAAAATCATTAATAAGAAATACGCTTTAAAATTATTTTCGGATGAATCAGGGATTTCAGAAAAGGAATTTAAAAAGAAAACCATCCGCATTGGAAAAACTGCAAACTTAGATTCTCTGCCTCCAAATTATCCCGAATTAACCATCGAAAAATTTGATAATCCCTATAAAGGAGATCTGTTCATGAGTTTGTTCGGAGGCGGTGGAATCCCTGCGAACATGATAGTAGAAAATAACGGAAACCCTATTTATTACAACGAACTTCCTTCAGCAGCAATCGATTTCAAAAAACAACCAAATGGAACTATAACTTACTTCGATACCAAAAATGGTAAATTCTATGCGTTGAATAGTTCATATGAAATTGTTGACAGCTTTGCTTGTGGAAATGGATTTGAAACAGATTTACACGAGCTTTTAGTTCTTCCTGATGGAAGCTCATATTTATTAGGAATGGATCCCAGGGTAATCGATATGAGCCAGATTGTTCCCGGGGGAAAGTCGAATGCTGAAGTAATCGGATTTTTAATCCAGGGATTAGATGCGAATAAGAATGTAGTGTTCCAGTGGAAAAGCCTGGATTATATCCCTGTAACTGACGCTTCTTCTTCTATTGACTTAACCGCCCAGATAATTGACTATGTGCATAGTAACTCAATTTGTGTTGATTTTGATGGGAACCTGATTCTTTCGTCAAGACACTTGGATGAAATAACTAAAATAAACAGGCAAACAGGGGATATAATCTGGAGGCTCGGCGGCAAACAGAATGAATTCACTTTTATAAATGAAGAATATCAATTCTCTCATCAACATGATGTCAGAAGAATATCAAATGGGGATATTACACTCTTTGATAATGGAAACTTACGCAATCCTCCGTTTTCCCGCGCTGTTGAATACAGAGTAAGTGAAGAACTTCATACAGCAACACTGGTTTGGCAATATATTAACTCTCCATATTATGTAACCGACGCAATGGGAAGCGTCAGAAGATTTCCAAACGGGAATACATTAATTGATTGGGTTCGGGCAGGATATATTACAGAAGTAAAACCAGACGGATCATTAGCGCTCAGGATAAAATATCCTTCGGATGGATTTTCATACCGGGTAATAAAAGATAACTGGCAAACTACATTGTATACAACGACAATTGATACTCTCGATTTCGGTGATGTTCAGGTTGGAAATATTTCCACAGAAGCTTTTGGAATTAATAACAATTCCAATAGCCCTGTTACTATCACTGGAATTTTTCATGGTAATGATGTGTTTACTATTAGTGAGGATTTCCCGGTCGTTATTCAGCCACATAACTCAGCAATAGTAGAAATTGATTTTTCGCCTTCATCAGTTGGTCAGTTTGCAGATGTATTAAATATTCGTTCAGATTCGGAAACAAGTTTAATTAACAAACAGATGAGTTTAAAAGGAAACGGGACAAGTATTAGCAGCACGGGAATTGACGATCTTGCGAATGTAGATTTCAAACTCTATCAGAACTATCCAAATCCTTTCAACCCTTCAACAAAAATAAGTTGGCAGCTTGCTGAAAAAAGTTTTGTAACAATTAAAATTTATGATGTACTGGGAAATAAAGTTGCAACCTTAGTTAAAAAAGAATTACCTGCGGGCAAATATGAAAAAAGATTTACCCCTGAAAATTTATCGGGAGAATATACTTCCGGAGTATATTTTTATTCTATAAAAGCAATAAGTAAAGAATCGGGTTCAATTTTTACTGAAACGAAAAAGATGATTTATTTGAAATGATTTGGTGCATTTTTAACAAAAAAGAAAGAATAAATGTTTTGTACACCCAGCCGGGCTCGAACCGGCGACCTGCTGATTAAGAGTCAGATGCTCTACCAACTGAGCTATGGATGCGTGGCAAAATTAATAAAAATAGATTCCTCTCCCAAACAATAAAACTGAAGAAGAACTCCGTGGAATAATATTTTGACAGGAGAAAATTTGATTTAATAACAGATCAAATTTCGTTGTTTGTTTTTAATTTTACATCTTTTAGGATGAATAACATGATAAGTTTTCTATTTTGCGGGAAGGTAACTTATTACTTCTGTAAAACGATAATCTGCAATTGATGAGTTTGTTAAATAGTCTCTGACTCTATCTGCAGATAACTGTTTTGTTTCATTTACGTTTAGTGCCCCGTTAAAATTAGTGTCGGGGGATATTGCGGAAAGATAAAACTGTTCTGGTTTCAATCCACTTATGTTTTTAAATATACAGTTCTTAAAACGAGCCCTGAAAAAAAATGTGTCTTTAAATTCCAGGTTCTCAAATATTACATTTTCAAAATTACAATCACAAAATGATGAACCGGAGATTTTTCCACCAGAGAATACACACTCTGCTATTGTGGAGTATGCAAATGTACTGCTGTAAATCTCATTCATATTTTTAAATACTAAGTCCATAATATTCCCGGAGCTGATTGCAGAATGCTTGATTGAAAAATTATCAACAGTAAATCCTGCAAGGGAACAGTAATTGAAATCGTTTTGATAAAACTCAAGATTTAAACCTGCTGTTAATCCAATTTTTGAAGCTTTGCTTAGAATCATTGCTAATACGTCTGCTGTTACAAGCTTATGCCACTTTAATTTGTACTTATTGTTATCCTCAAGATTTTTTATCTCTCCATCCAGTTCTGTTCCCTGGTTTTCTCCTTTGTCCGCATCTCCTTGTGCTTGTGGTTTAGCCGTTTTCTTTCCAATGTCTTTAACCCTGTCCTTTAAATCGATTTCTCTCTGGCTAAGTGGGCCGGTTTGAATAAAAAAGTTTCTGTTTATTTCTATTACACGTGAAGCAATGTATTCAACCTCTTTCTTTTTCCCGGATTGAATCAGCACCCCAATGATCGCATTTGAAACATCATAATCAAGTTCGGTATAGAGGATATTTATTAATGTGTCGATAGTACTTCTTTTATATTTTCTTCTATGTGCGTAAACTCCCAGGGTTGCAATTGAAGCCATAACTTCTTCTTTATCAGAACTAAAAAGGTTTTTAATTGCTTCTTTATAATAATTGAATTGTTTTTCATCCAGGTACTGAATATAGCCCTGGTATGCTGCAAACAAAGCGCCCAGGAATCCAAGAAGAAGATCAAAATATTGAAACATGATTTACATCCAGCTGTTAAAATTCAAAGAAAAGTTTTTAATGCTGAGTTAATTACAATTCCGATTACTCCATCTCTAAATTTGGAAATTTTAACTTTTGCCAATCCAGCCTCTTTAAGAGCTTCCATTTCGGCAAGATCTTTTTTCCCTTTAACAAGAAACTCGAAATCTTTCTTACTGAGTGCTCCACTTATTAATCCCTGCCCCCATCGTTCAAGATCGTTTTTCAACTTCTTTGCAAATGTATTACCATCTTTTAAAAGTTCATCTTTATATTCTTTGAGATTATCTTCTGCAAAATTGAGCAGATCATTTTTTAACGAATTTAGAAAATCATTTATGTTTGGCATATCAAATCCTTATTGAATTTCTGATGGTTTTATTTTGCCGCTCTCCAGACCAATTATTGTATCAAATGCATCGCTGATAATTTGTTTAGCTTCATCAATAAACATTGATGATAGTGTATCTTCATCCTGCCATCTTTTCAAAAACCCGCCAAGAAGATTCCGGTTTTCATCAGTTAATACTTCCCATTGTTTTGTAGAAATTTCATTATCGGGTCTGCCTTTTGCAAATTCAACTGCCTTACTTAATTCAAGCTTCAATGAATATACTTCTTCTGCATAATCTTCAAATGGTTGATCCGCATTGCTTATCAAATCAAGAGATTCTACTTTTAAATTAACTGCCTGCTGGTATGCATACTGACTGAATTCGGAAATATTTGAACACGCAAAAAGATAAAGGCTTACGGTTAAAAGTAACAGGATCTGTTTTCTTATGTTTAAAAAATTCTTTTGCATAAATAAAAACCTCCGAGTATTATATGTCTACAGGAATGATCAGGAAAGGATATAGGTTTTAAATTCAGCAAATAAATTTTAAATGTCAATCGTTTTGTTAGAGTGATTATTTAAATTACACTTGAATTTAAAGTATCCATATTAATATTATATTTGACGCTCAAAAGCTGGTTCATTTTTAATGTATCGTTTCGCACCATTATTTGTAATTGTTGCAGCAATACTCTGGGCAGTTGATGGAATTGTACTGCGCCCTGAGTTATTTAGTCTTCCGGTTACACTTGTTGTGTTTACAGAAAGTGTAATTGTTGCTGTTCTTTTAACACCTATTCTCATAAAGAACTTAAATGTTTTAAAATCTCTTAAGTATAAAGATTGGCTGGCATTTGCCGGTGTGGCTTTGCTCGGAGGTGCAGTTGGAACAATGGCTATTACAAAAGCATTATTCTATGTAAATTATGTTAACCTTTCAATCGTAATTCTTATTCAGAAACTTCAACCCGTTTTCGCATTAATTCTTGCATGGGCTTTTCTTAAAGAAAAACCCTCAAAAGAATTTTTACTTTGGGCTTTTATTGCAATACTGGGTGCATACTTTATGACTTTCGGATTTAAACGTCCTGCTATGCAGCCGGGAGATAAAACAGCATTAGCTGCGCTTTATGCTTTACTCGCAGCAGCAAGTTTTGGTTCATCTACAGTATTGAGCAAAAGAGCTTTGAGAAATGTGGGCTTTGAACTGGGAACCTACTTAAGGTTTGCAATCTCTGCTTTGATTTTGTTAATTATTATAACATCAGCCGGAACAATACAGAACTTTCCGGACATAACTTCAAAGCAAATTATGATTTTTCTCCTGATCGCGTTTACAACCGGTGGGACTGCAATATTCTTATATTATTACGGACTCAAACAAATTACTGCTTCGGTTGCAACAATCTGCGAACTGGCATTTCCCCTGGCGGCAGTGGCTTTGGAATATTTTCTACGGGGAAATATTCTCGGTCCCGTTCAATGGATTGGGGCAATCGTATTATTCTTAGGCATCCTGAGGATTACTAATATTCCTGCTAAAAGAAAAAAAATCAAATCTGACAAATAATGTTTATAGTATTTAACACTGTAAAGAGTTGATATATCCTTCCAAAATCTGCATATTCATACTAATAATGTTTTTCATGATTTATATTCATTTATACAATTGTTATAATTTCGTGATAAAGAGACATTACCTTTGCTATTCATAAAATCTTAATCATAAAATGAAATCTGTTTTAATAATAGAAGACGACAAGAATATTGTTGATCTCCTTAACATTCACCTGAAAGATCTTAACTGCAACACTTCTGTTGCCGGAGATGGACAGGTTGGGTTAGAAAAAGCGTTAAGTGAAAAATTCGATTTAATAATTCTTGATATAATGCTTGATAAAATTGACGGGCTTGAAATTTGCCGCCGCATAAGAGCGAACGAAATTATAACTCCCGTTCTAATGCTTACTGCTAAAGCTGAAGAAATTGACCGTGTACTTGGATTGGAAACCGGGGCGGACGATTATCTAACAAAACCATTCAGTATCCGGGAATTTATTGCCAGAGTTAAAGCAATCTTTAGAAGAGAAAAAATTCTGAAAGAACAGATTAGCAAAGACAATAAAAAAACGTTGAAGTATGGCGAACTTTTTATAGATCAGGATAAAAGAAAAGTTTTGATTGCAGACAAGCGTGTTGAACTTACACCAAAAGAGTTTGATCTTTTATTTTTACTCGCATCAAACCCCGGTAAAAGTTATACACGCGAACAAATATTAAGTCTTGTCTGGGGATATGAATTTGACGGGTACGAACATACTGTTAACTCACACATAAACCGGCTTCGCGCAAAAATTGAACCCGACCTTTCGAAACCACGTTATATTTTAACCCTATGGGGAGTTGGTTATCGTTTCACTGATGAAGAAGATATTGTGGAGAACTAATGGCACAAATAAAACAAAAAATATTCGGAAGCCTTTACTGGAGGATCTCAGCAATTTTTATGCTTCTATTAATAGTACTGGGAGTTGCCTACGTTTATATCACTGCACGCTCTGCAGAAAATTTTGCTCTTGAAACCAACCAGAAATTAAATGCAGATCTTGCAAATGTTATCTCCAGCGAATTTAAACCTTTTGTTGGTGAAACTATTGATCAAACAGCAATAGTTGAAATTATGCACCACATAATGAAAATTAATCCCAGCCTTGAAGTTTATCTTCTTGATGAAAGCGGGAGAATTTTAAGTTACGCGGCTCCGCATAAAAAAGTAAAACTCGATAGTGTTTCTCTTGACCCGATAAAAAAATTCATTGCCAAGAATGGAAATATTTTTATTAAGGGAGATGATCCACGTCAGCCGGGAAATTTTAAAATCTTCTCTGCTACTCCGGTAATGATAAATGATAAACTAACAGGTTATATTTATGTTATTCTTGCGGGTGAGGAATATACTTCTGTAACAGGCCTTTTGTTCAACAGCTATATTATGAAGGTAGGGACTTATAGCTTTTTTATAACCTTAATTGCGGCCTTCGTTTTAGGACTAATCGCAATCTGGTTCATTACCAGGAACCTTAATAAGATTGTTACAACAGTAAAGAAATTTACGGCTGGAGATTTAAAAGCACGGATTACTTACAAATCAAAAAAAGGGGAGCTGTCTGGTCTTGCAAAAAACTTTAATGAAATGGCAGACACCATTTTATCAAACATTGAAAAAATAAAATCAATGGAAAACCTGCGAAGCGAGCTAATTGCAAATGTAAGCCATGATTTAAGAACTCCACTTGCAATTATTCATGGCTATGTTGAAACATTGATTATGAAAGAAGACACTCTTACAGATGAAGAAAGAGGAAGATATACAAATAATATTATGCAAAGTACTGAGAAGCTGAAAAATCTTGTTGCGCAGCTATTCGAATATTCGAAACTGCAATCAATGCAAATTAAACCTAACAAAGAACCATTTTTTATTTCTGAATTAATCCAGGATATCTCACATAAATACCAGATACTTGCAAAGAAAAAAGGAATCGCACTAAAGCTTACTACTCCAAGTGATCTGCCGCTTGTAAATGCTGATGTTGCTTTGATAGATAGGGTAATTCAAAACCTTATTGATAATGCAATCAAGTTTACTCCCGAAGGCGGCTCTATAAATATTGAATTGAATAGAAATTCAGAAAAAGTAAGAGTTGCTATTAGCGATACCGGTGCCGGAATTCCGGAAGATGAACTTGATCATATATTTGACAGGTATCATAAAGTTAAAAGAAATACCGCGGAAGAGATTGAAGGAAGTGGACTCGGCCTGGCAATTGTTAAAAAGATACTGGAAATTCACAATTCTTCCATAAAAGTATTCAGCAAAATTAACCAGGGAACATCCTTCGAATTTGAACTTTCTGCGTTCGCAAAGTAATTAATCAATTCGATCTTGAAAAGCTGAATAATATTTCTTATATACTTTTATAAAATCAATCATCTTAGTTAAATAAATTTTTATGGCTAAAAAGAATAGTCCTTTTATAAAAACAACCTGTTTTCTTCTTGGCGCCACAGCGGGAAGCTTAACAACTTTTTTATTCGGAACCCGAACTGGAAAAGTTTTCAGAAGAATCTTGATTAATGACACAGATTTGATCCGGGAAAGTGCCGAAGAAAAAAGCAGGAGGCTTTTCTCCTCCGTAGATATTGGTATCCGGCATATTTACAGGAAAGCTCTGCGAACAATTGATACCGAAGTTAGAAGTGTCACAGCAGGAATAAATGCCGTGATCAGATCGATAAAAGAAGACAATATATCTTTTAATTTTATTGAAGATATAACAGAAGATTTTATTATCGATGGTGATGGATTTGATTCAGACAAATTGCCAAAGCAAGAAGGAATGCGAAGACGAAGAGATCATAAGAGATTTTCTTAATCTATTATACTTGGAAATTCTGAAAGAGCTCGGGTTAAACCCAAGCTCTTAAGTAAAAATTATTTATCCTCCTGATTTCTCACTCCACGGTGGAACTACCTTATTTGTTCTTGCATAAGCAATTGATTGTCCCAGATGTTCGTGAGCATGTGCGATCATCGAAATGATAAAATTCCTAATGCTCATTTTCATTCCAAATACTTCAACTTCCCGGTTTAAATCTTCTTCAGTTAATTTGGAAACCCTGTCTTTCAGAATGCCGAAAGATTCATCCATTTTTTTGATAATTTCCGCCTTATCTGTGGTTTGCGTATCCCAATCGTGCATCTTGCTAAAGTCCATCACAAATCCGACGCTTTCCGGAACCGTTCCGCCGGAAACCGAAACACAAATATAATTACCTGCAGCCGCATGAAGATAAACTTCACCTACGGAACGAACTCCCTCCATTGGTCGCCAATCGTACGTTGATTCTGGCATTGCATCAGCAAGCTGATCTAATCTGCCCTTTACAAAATCAAGCTGGCCTAGGAACTCCTGTACTATTACTGGTTGTTCAGAGTAAGCAACATTAGTCATTCCCTGGATGAAAAAAGTTGCCATCAAAAGAGAGAAAAAAACGAAAAGACGTTTAAACATAGAGCCTCCTGTTTTGAATAAATTTAATGTGGTTAAAGTCTGAAAGATCTGTTATCTGGAATTCGAATATATCAATTAGGATGATTACTTGCTAACTGATAATCATCAAAAGTCGGTAATAGATTTTAGGCAGGAACCACCAGGGAACGGCTCTTATTCAAAATACTTTTCTAAATAAAATTTCTTTTCAAAATATTCTGGTTTCCATTTCTTTTTCAGTTTATCTAGGAGAAGCCCGTCAAATGCACCAAGAGGATAAAAACAGATTCGCTTACTCTCGCTAAGTCTCAATCCGTTTAAAAGATTACGCACATTTTTATATAATTGATTATAAATGGAATTATAGTTTTTGAAATCATTTAAGGTTTTCATTTCGAGTATATATTCATCCTTGTGTTCCGATAATATCCGGGCTATCTGAAGCTCAGTATATCTTGCAATTCCTTCCTGCCAAAGCTGGAATGAAAAGTATTTGTAATCTTTTTCATCTAATAATATTTTCAGTTTGTTTCTGAGTTGAAGATATTTTTTTACGTTTTCATCGGTAATTTTATTTTCATCAAAAATTGAAACAAGCATTTTAGTCATATTTTCATAAGTTGAATCAACTTTTTCATTATCATAAGGGAAAGGATAGTTTAACATCCACATTCCGGTTTTATCATCTCCGCTTAAGTCAAGTTTATTTACCGATTCATAATAATCAGGTTGGCTGTACTGAAATTGGTGGAAGTGTTCATGAAGAAGGGTAACGATCCATTCTGTGCTGCTTTTTCCTGTATTCTCCGGTGTCCCAACAACAACTGTCGATATTCCATTCACAGCGGGGAAAGTTGCAAGCAGATGAATATCAAAAACTCTTTTCCGGTAAAACACATTACTTTTTAATAATGAGTCGTATCCGGCAAGACTAAAACCCGAATCGGGGTCGGGAAAATTCACAAGGAATTCATAATCATCATAAATTAATAGAACCGGGAAAGAAGTTTTACCCCAGCCTTTCCAGATACTTTCACAATATTTATCTGCAATACGGAATGCTTCAGCAATCCTTATTTTATCTGCTGTACGCATTGAAGGAATTGAATCCGATTGTGAATAAACAAGATTGGAAATAAAAATAATTGCAAATATGAGTTTCGTATGGTTAAAAATATTTTTCATTCTAAAAGATTGAATTTATTTATGGTGATTATTTAAAAAACTGTTTAACTTGCCTTGTGATTATAAGACGTCTGACTACAGTAACAAGTTCTGAAATAAACTAACTACAAAAGCTCATTAAAAAATAGTGTCGGGTATAACTAAATAAATTTCTATACAAATCTAAATAACTTCAAAGAACCATTCAGGAGGAGAAATGTTTAAGGGTCACCCAAGGGGACTAATGGTCCTTTTCTTTACCGAAATGTGGGAACGTTTTGGATTTTATACAATGCTTGCCGTGTTTACTCTTTATATGGATGAAACGCTTGGCTGGAGCGATTCATTCAAGGGTCAAATTTATGGTCTTTATTTAGGCTTCGTTTACTTTACACCAATTGCCGGCGGCTGGGTTGCGGACAAATTTCTTGGTTATCGGAAAACTATTATCCTGGGTGCAATTATTCTCAGTGCCGGTTATTTTCTACTCTCTCTTTCTGGCCCATCGATGATCTGGATATTTTATGTTGCATTAGCTGTAATAATTATTGGAAACGGATTGTTCAAAGCAAACATTTCCGTTTTAGTGGGAAATCTTTATGAGCCGGGAAGTTCTTTAAAGGATTCGGGATATAACATTTTTTATATGGGAATTAATCTTGGAGCTTTTATTGCTCCATGGGCTGCAACATGGTTGCACAGTTACTTTGGAAGTTATCAGCCAGCGTTCGTCGCTGCCGGAATCGGAATGATCTTATCTCTCATCGTTTTTGAAATATGGAAGAAAAGATATTTACAGGCAGATCAAAGAGATGCGAACACCGGAGCTCCATTAGATACTTCAGAAAAAATAAGTCCTGCACAAGAGAAAGAGAGAATATTTGCCCTGGTAACAATCTTTGCAATTGTAATATTTTTCTGGATGTCTTTTCATCAAAACGGATTCGCTTTGACTCTTTTCGCTCAAAGATCAACAGTGCTTCTCGGCTGGCTTAAACCGGAAAGTTACGCATCCTTCAACCCATTATTTATTTTACTTCTGACACCATTGATTGTTGTCTTTTGGAACTGGCTGCGCAAGGCTGGAAAGGAGCCAACAACTCCAGCAAAAATTGGGCTGGGAATGTTCATATCAGGATTAGCATTAATAATAACTGTTATTGCGTGTTTATCCGGTGGGGATGCAGATGCAAATAATATGGGACCACAGTGGTTAATTTCAACCTATTTTGTCATCACGATTGGAGAGCTTTGCTTAAGTCCGATGGGCTTGTCATTCGTTTCAAAAGTTGCCCCGGCAAGAATCCGCGGCACAATGATGGGAGGATGGTTTGGCGCAACTGCAATTGGAAATTATCTGTCAGGATTATTCGGTGGTTTTTATAACAGTATGCCACATTATCAATTTTTTGGATTTTTAGTTTTACTTCTATTTATAGCAGCAACATTAGTTCGCATTTTTCTAAAAAGATTAAAATATGCTACAAGATGATTTCCCTGGTTCCAAATAATTTATTCCCCTATATATTAAAAAGGAATTGATTGGAAAAAGAAAGCAAACTTAAACAACTCAGAGAAGGTATTCATAAAACTTTCTGGGTCGCAAACGGAATGGAGTTGTTTGAACGGTTAGCCTATTACGGTCAGCAAATAGTATTTATGATTTATATGCGTAATAAGCTTGGCTTCACTGAATCCGAAGCCGGACAACTTTCCGGAGTTTTTGGTGGATTGATTTATCTTCTTCCCATTCTTGGAGGAACCCTTGCGGATAAGTGGGGATTCCGTCGTGCTTTTAATATAGCCTTTACAATCCTTGCTCTTGGATATTTTTTAATTGGCTCTGTCGGAATGAGCGCATTCTCGGGAGTTTACAGCAATCTTGATCTTTACTGGATAGTTATGATATTCCTGACATTTACTGCTCTCGGCGGATCATTTATAAAACCTTCTGTACTTGGAACAGTAGCAGTTACTACAACTCCCGAAACAAAATCACTTGGTTTTGCAATTTATTATTGGCTTGTTAATGCAGGCGCAATGATAGGTCCGACAATAGCATATTTTGTAAGAGATGAATTTGGAAATGAATTCGTTTACATCGTCTCTGCCGTAAGTTGCCTGGCTATGCTTGTAGTAAATATGTTTTTGTATAAAGAAGTTAAGGGAAAAGACCAGGAAGTTGTTGAATCACTTGGAAAAAAGATTAGAAATCTTTTCGTGGTTTTGGGCAATGTTAAGTTTATGGTATTCCTCCTCATCT
This sequence comes from uncultured Ignavibacteriales bacterium, assembly GCA_963822905.1. Classification (GTDB taxonomy): domain Bacteria; phylum Bacteroidota; class Ignavibacteria; order Ignavibacteriales; family Ignavibacteriaceae; genus CAWGJF01. The sequence goes on along the minus strand of CAWGJF010000001.1, from coordinate 120,917 downwards.
ATTCTCTTTACTGGATAATTTTCTGGCAGGAGTTTATAATAATTCCATACTACATAACCGACTACATCAATGCAAATGCTCCTTACGAAATCATTCAATCGTGGGCTGGTGCAGGCGCAATCATTCTTTTGCAGATTCCAATAAATCGACTCACAAAAAATATTTCTACAAGAAAAGCAATCCTTCTAGGATTTGCATTATCAAGTTTGATATGGATAATCATCGGAATCCATCCGAGCATTCCTACAATTGCTGCCGGGATAGTTGCTTTTGCAATTGGCGAAATGACACAGGCTCCAAGATATTATGAATATATTTCTGAAATTGCACCGCCGGGACAACAAGGGTTATTCCAGGGATACGCGTTCTTGCCTATTGCAATTGCAAGGTTTGTGGGTGATCCGCTTGGTGGTTGGCTTTATCAAGAATCAAAAGCTGCCGGAAGACCTGAAATGGTTTGGTATTCATTAATCGGGATTGGCGTACTTGCAACTGTTTTAATGTGGCTTTATAATGTTTATGTCGGCAGGCAGGAAACACAACAGGCTGTTTGATAGTTAACCGGAAACTCTTCCCTTTTCTATCCAAAGAAGGATTAAATCTTTTTGAATCCTTTTCTGTTTTTTATTATCAAACTAAATGAAATTAATTTTATTATTAAGTATGACGACTGAACAAATATTACTATATGCATTTATTGCACTTGTCATTTTTTATGTAGTAAAAAAATTCCTGCAGATAAAATCAATAAAGCACTATTCGGCACAGGAAATTTCAGACAAACTTAAAAAAGACAGAAACGTGGTTATGCTCGATGTACGAACGGAAAAGGAACGGAACCGAAATAAAATAAAAGGATCTTTTCATGTTCCTATATTTGAAATCAATTCATCAAACAATGAATTAAAGAAATTTTCCGGTAAAGAAATAGTTTGCTACTGTGAAACCGGAAGCCGCAGTTTATCGGCAGCAATTAAGCTCAAGAAAATAGGGTTTAACGCCGCTAACCTGAGAGGCGGTATGTTAAGATGGAATTCAAGATGAAACTAAAATCAATGAACAAACTAAAATTATTTTTCCCGGTTGTTCTTGGTGCGCTTGGCGGTTTTCTTTACTACAATTTTTTGGGCTGTAACGGAAGCTGTGTTATCACAAGCAGTCCTGTAAAAAGCACCTTATATGGGTTTGCTGTCGGGCTTGTATTAACAGATTGGAAATCAATTAAGTCATTTTTCAATAAAAAGGAAGAATTAAATGAAAAAGAACATGAGTCTGGCTGACAGAATAATCAGGACAGTATTGTTCGTTCTTGTCGCCGTGCTTTATTTCACAAACCAGATAAGTGGTATTGCAGCGATTCTGCTTGGACTTATTGCCGTGGTGTTTTTACTAACAAGTTTAATGGGTTTTTGCCCTTTATATTGGACCTTTAAGCTATCTACACTAAAAAAATCTGAATAAAAAATAAATAAGTTAATATGGAATATGGATTTTCAAAATCAGTTGATTTGTCTTTCGAACAAACAATTGAAAAAGTAACTGAAGAATTGAAAAAAGAAGGGTTTGGGATTTTAACTTCAATTGATGTTAAAGAAACTTTAAAGAAAAAAATAAATGTGGATTTTAAAAAATACACAATACTCGGAGCTTGCAATCCTCCAATAGCACACCAGGCTTTGCTTGAGGAGGAAGAACTTGGGTTGCTGTTACCGTGTAACATTATCGTTTATGAAAAGGAAGATAAAACTGTCATTTCTGTTTTTGATCCGATGGTTATGACTAAAATTATTGATAACAAAAAAATAGTTTCGGTTGCTGAACAGATAAAAGAAAAACTCGGACGCGTTTTACAAGCAGTTTAATTTTAATAAGAAAGGATAAATTAATGACTGAGCATTTAACAAAACAAACATTCCTTGATAAGGTTTTCAATTACGAAAAAAACCAGGACTGGAAATATGAAGGCGATACACCCGCTGTTATAGATTTTTGGGCTCCGTGGTGTGGACCGTGTAAAATGGTTGGGCCTATTATCGACGAGCTTTCAACTGAATACAACGGAAAAGTAAAATTTTATAAAATAAATACTGATGAAGAACAGGAGCTTGGGGCTGTGTTTGGAATCAGAAGTATCCCTTCTCTGTTATTTATTCCAAAAGAAGGACAACCCAAAATGGCTGTCGGTGCACTTCCTAAAGAATCATTAAAAGAAGCGATCAACAAAGAACTGCTTATTGAAGTTGCATAACTAAAACCAAATTAAACACGGGAAGTTAAAGGATTTCTTTGCTTCCCGTTTTTATTTTTAAATCCTATTCCCAACATCCTATACCATTCATTATTTACATATAGTTAAAATTATTTTCCCATATACGGAATGAGGAGAAATAGTTTTTAATGGTGGCATATTTAATACTTCTTTCCTTATTGAATTTATATCATCCAGAAAAAGTTTTTTGCTCCTTTCGGATCCGAATTTTGATATTACAGCAATTGCACTTTTTAGTGTCAATGATTTTACCCGAAAAGTTAACGGAGAATATCTCCCGGGGTGAATATGAATATATCTTTCTTTTTCATTTCCTTCTCTCAAAATCCAAACGGCCTTATCTGGCAAAGAAATTTCTCTATAATTTGCACCGTTGTTCATTGTCCATTTAAGAAAATTCCGAAATTTGAAAACATCCTTTTTTTTCAATTCTTTTATTATGTAAGATGAAATTTGCCTTGGAGAAAGTTCGCCTAAATATAAGTCCATTTGAGATTCACCGATCCGGAACAATATTTTTCTTAATTCCTGTTTCCTGATACTACCCGAAAGTTGTTCTTGTATAAACAACATGTGGTGTTTCCAGCAATTAAGCTTTATTGGCTCAAGAACTTCGCATTCTGAAATCAAATTATGATTTCTCTTTCAATTAAATTACCATTGTAACCGAAGGATGATTAACAAGCTTCTGAAAAAGAATATCGCGGATCAGCTCGGATGGAACCAGAACTGTTAGGTTCAGGCTGTAGTATTTTTCATTCTTGCTGATATTTGAGGGAGTAACTTCATACTCCAACCCTTCAATTGATTCTTCAATTGCTAACAACATTTCATCAACATCTCTGCCAATGATTTTATAGCCCCATTTAGTAGGATATTCAATTTTAGGTTTTCGTTTCTCAGAATCATCAAGAATCATAATAAATTAAAATCTATTGTTTGAAATATTCATAAGAAAATAAAAAATGATTCTATATTAAAAAATATTAGAGATGGGGTTATTTATCTTTATTTACTAAAACAACGCCAAGGGTGATTATTAATCCACTTATTATCATAAGCAGAGTTATTGATTCGCTCAAAAATATCCAGGCGGCAAGTACAGTTACAAAAGGCTCTATGTAAAGAAACGCCCCCACTTTGCCGGAATCCAAAACACGGAGCGCATAAGACCAGATTGAATACGCAACACCAGAACAAAATATTCCGAGGAAGAGAACCATTAACCAGCCTGTAGAAGACAGATGAACTATGCTGATTATTTTTTCCTGGGTTAAGTTGAATGGAACAATGAATATTGCCATAAAAATAAAAAGGTAAAGGATAGTCATCGTTGGAGAGTAGGAAAGAGAAATCTTTTTATTAATTGTTGAATAAAGACCCCAGGTAAAGGCACTGCCAAGAACCAGTAAATCACCCTTTGTGCTTATAAAATCAACGCTGGTGATATCACCTTTACTAATCAATAATATCAATCCGGTAAGAGCAAGAACAACTCCTAAAACCTGGACAAGTTTAATCTTTTCTTTGAAAAACATTATTCCGAGCACAGCAATAAAAACCGGAGCAGTGCCGATAATCCATCCGGTGTTTGACGCTGATGTATATTTAAGTCCTGTTACTTGTATCCAGAGATGAAAGGAGGCAACCGCCGCAAGTAATAAAATATATAAATGACTTTTGATCTTAATTGAAAAACTTTTTTTTGTAAGGAGAGCATAAACAGAAAGAACAACCGAAGCTATTATTAAACGTAAAACAATTATTGTAACCGGTTCAATTTCGGTAAGCAATCGTTTTGTGGCAATGAATGAATTCCCCCAGAAGATAACAGCAAGAAATATCAAACCGAAAATTGTGAACTTATTTTTCAAACTGTTATACTTTAAATGAAGTATCTCTTTTAATAGATTTGGTTAAGACTACTGAGATTTCTCAGTCTTTTTTGCAGAGGTATATTTTTCAAGGTCGTATTGAATTGTTCTGTCAGGCATATCAATTCTTTCAATTTCTACTCCACACTCGTTAAAAAATTTTGTTGCAAGAGTATCGTGATAATCCGAAAATACAACTACTCTTTTTATTCCTGCAGCAATTAATGCTTTTGCACATGTTGTGCATGACATATTAGTTATGTAAGCAGTCGCACCTTTAATATTAATACCATGTCTTGTTGCCTGTACAAGGGCATTTATTTCTGCATGATTGGTTCTTACACAGTGGTTATCAACTACCAGGCAGCCGACTTCATCGCAATGAGGCTGCCCGGGTAAAGAACCGTTATAACCGGTTGCAAGAACAAACCTATCTTTAACGAGCACACATCCACAATGCATTCTTGGACAGGTTGCTCTTTCTGAAGCGAGCATTGCCAGTTTAAGAAAATATTTATCCCATGTTGGGCGCGAATTATTCATAATGTTTTTTATAAAAATGAATTGGTTATAATAAGAAATTTTTGTTCCGAAAGTTAAATGTTTTTTTGCGGATTACAAGAAGGGCACTATAAATCTTCAGTTACCTTAGTAACTAATCCCGAAAGATCACACTTTTAAGCTTTCCCAAATTTAATGGATGCTGTTTGTATTAATTAAACTTTCCTTCAAATAAACTTTTAAGGCATCCTGTGCCGAAGTTTTAAAGGTAATGAATACATCGATCCCTTTTTCTTTCAACATCTTGAAGTTGGTTCTGTCCATTCCTCTCGAAATTATTGCACCGCAATCTTCAAGCAAAGGATTACTCTGAATCTTTTTTGCAGCATCTTCTTCTGCTTCACGATATTCATAACCGGTAATGCTGGATTGGTCTACATTAAAAACAAGATATCCTTTCGACCGTATAAACGGTGATTTAATAGTAACGCCATCATTCGATTCAACAGCAATTTTCATATGTCCTCCAATTATTTATCGTTTCACCAGTAGTGCAAAACAATTTGTCAAACTACTGATGTTAACTTTCAGAATTACAAAGAGCGGGTTGGTATAATATGATCAGAATATTTTGGTCGAGTAATACGATGATGAGAAATGATCTGGGGTTAATATAACATTTTATCATTAATTGTCAATAGCAAATGTAACTAAAGGAGAATTCATGGTAGATGTTTCTTGTTTCTATTTGAATTCCCAGCTCAAATCATTTCTGAAAGAAGTTCCTGGCGTGGGTTGGCAATAACAACCTTATTTACTAATAATCCTTTTTCTGAAACTATCCTTGCCCCGGCTTCAACCGCACTCTCAACGGCAGCGACTTCGCCGGTAACGCTAAAGAAAGCCTTTCCTCCAAGGGCCATTGCTAAACGCAGTTCAACAAGCTTAACATTTGCCGCTTTGACAGCCGCATCTGCTGCTTCAATAACTGAAGCAACGGAATAAGATTCAACAATTCCGAGTGATTCGAGCATTTCGACATTGTTATGCCCGGCTATTGCGGGAAAAATTGTTGGATGAACATTTGGAATCACAAAATTATCTATCACTCCAAACCCGATTGTGTTCACAGCATTTTCAACAGCAGAAGTAACAGCAGCAACATCACCGGAAATTAATGACATATATTTTCCGGAACAGATAGTTCTTGAAATCATTAGCTCAACTTCAGAAGTTTTTAACATCATATCTGCTGCCTGCATCCCCGAGGCAATGCTTCCCATTTCGATTAAACCAATTGAATTTCTTACGATCATTTAAACTCCTTTTTAAGACTCTATCAAAATAAATTTTTCAGTAACCCCGGAAACTATTCCACTTATAGATGCGTGAATATTAGCTCCCAGCTCGTCTTCGGGAACATTGCCAATCATCTGACCTTCTTCCACTTTCTCACCCTTTTGGACTTTAGCCTTAGCAGGCTTTCCAATATGCTGCTGAAATGGAATTTTTACTCTGTTTATTTTTATTTTTTCTGGGTTAAGTGGTGCTGCAACATCATAATCCATCAGGCTGAGTTTTTTAATCAATTGTTTTAAAGGAACTCTTCTACCTTCTTTAATTGGATGAACTTTTAGCGGCTTTTGTTGAACAAATTTAACCCCGGCTTCACGCATTTCTTTTTTTGCTTTATCGCATGCCTCCTTTGGATAAAGATCTTCCGGACAAGCATAAAGTGTACATAACCCGCAGGAGCAGCAAAGCTCTGCCATTTGATTCCAGACTGATGCACCAGTTTTTGTGAATCCAAGTGAGCGCATTACTTTGTGCGGCTCAACCTGGTAACCAAGCAAGTAACGGGGACAGAATTCAGTGCAGTAACTGCATTGATCACAAGCTGATTTCCCAATCCGGTGCCAGTTTTGTTCAGGCTGATTTTTTCTTTTAATTAAATAATGATCTTTAGGCAAAACTATAATACCAGCAGTTGTTTTTGTAACTACTTCTTCCAGATCAAATGTCAATTTTCCCATCATCACACCGCCAACGAATATCCCAAAATCTTTAACTCTTGTCCCACCAACATGACTGATAATGTCTCTAAAGCTTGTTCCAATAGGAACAAAAAATGATCCGGGGTTTTTTACAGCTCCTGTAACACAAATAAATTTTTTAGTCACTGGTGTTTTTTCTTCGGCGAGATTTAGGTTGTACAAAGTTTCAACATTATTAACAACACAACCAATGTCGAGCGGTATTCCTGCCGGCGGAATTAATCTTCCGGTTGCCTCATAAACAAGCTCAAACTCATCTCCCGATGGATAAAAATCACCAAGCTTTGTCATGCTGGTTTTTCTGTCCAGATAATTTTCAATGGCAGAAATTGCTTTTGTGTTCTTTTCTTTGACCCCGAAATAACTTTTTTTTGCTGAAGTGCTATCAACAAGCAATTCTAATCCTTTTGTGATTTCTTCTGGAAAGTGTACCATCAGTTCATAATCTTTATGAATAAGCGGTTCGCATTCCGAACCGTTTGCAATCACAATTTCTACCGTTGAGTTTGCTTTGATATGTGACGGAAAGCCCGCGCCCCCGGCACCAACCACTCCGGCATTAAAAATTTTATCGGCAAGTGACAAGTAAATTATTTTCCGTTAATGAGTATTCTAAAATTAGATAATGACGGAACAATTAGGAATTATTCATTACAATATTTTTTAATGTTTCAATCCACAATGGATGATCATTCAGACTTTCTACAAGCTGCACTTTTTCTCCGCCGTTTTCTTCAAACAACTTCTGGTATTCTATCCCGATTTCGACAATGGTTTCGAGACAATCCGCTATGAAAGCTGGGCTAAAGACCAACAATTTCTTTGCACCTTTTTTCGCTAGATTTATTATTACTTTGTCGGAAAATGGTTCAAGCCAGTCTTTATCCAGCCGGGACTGAAAACATACTGTGAATCTATCTTCTGATAAATTCAGTTTTGTTGTAATTAGTCTTGTTGTTGCATAACAAGTTGCTTTATAACAATAGGTATTCGTTTCATTAATTTCTTTTTCACAATTATGATCTTCACAAGGGGAACCATCAGGATAAACTTTATCAACCTGTCTTACCGGCAAACCATGATAGCTGAAAAGTATATGATCATATTCTTCAAGATTATATTTTTTTGATCTTTCAATAATCGTGTTTATAAATCCTTCGTGATCATAAAACTGTGAAATGAATTTTATTTCAGGAACGACCCACCATTTGCTGATTAATTTCATAACTTTATCATGAACTGATCCTGTTGAGGCCGAAGCATATTGAGGGAACAAAGGAATTACAATTATTTTTTTATAATTTCTTTTGTGCATTCTTTCGAGTACTGTTTCCAGCGAAGGATTTTTGTACCTCATAGCCAACTCAACTTCAAATTCGTTTCCAAGTACTTGTTGCAGCCTTTCCTTAACAGATTGACCATAAATTATTATTGGAGACCCCTGCCTACCAGCAGGCAGGCCATTGTCAGTCCATAATTGCTTATAAATTTTTGCTGATTTAGGTGCCCTGAATGGAACTATTATAAAATTTACAAGAAAAAATCTTGCAATTGCAGGAATATCAATTACACGCGGGTCATTCAAAAACTCAAACAAATACTTTCTTACATCTTTTACAGACGGACTATCAGGAGTCCCGAGATTTACAAGTAATACGCCGGTTTTGTTCATATTAATTTAAAGTTTTAATATTTATTTAATCACAAATTAAGGGAATTGGTTGCTAATTTAATCAAATTTAATTTTAACTTCATTTATAATAATTTTGGATATTCTACACGGGGAGATTTTATGAAACATTTTTTCAAGATTTTCTTTTTCGCCTTAGCAATATCTTTTTCGGTTCTGGAAGCCCAGCGCCAACCATATGTAATTCTCATCAGCTTTGACGGTTTTAGATGGGATTATGTAGACAGGAATATTACTCCAAATTTTGATTTTATGAAAGAGTACGGAGTTTCCGCTTCTTCCCTTCGTCCTTGTTTTCCATCGAAAACATTTCCAAATCATTTATCAATTATCACAGGAATGTACCCTGAACACCACGGGATTATATCAAACAATTTTAAAGATTACTTTAACGGAAAATATTTTACGCTGGGTGATTCTACAGAAGCCCGCAATGCTTTTTGGTATAAAGGGGAAGCCTTCTGGGAAACGGCTGAAAGACAGGGAATTATTTCCGCAAGCTATTATTGGCCGGGTTCGGATTTATCTCTTTCTTACAGAGACCCGGAATACTTTTATCATTATGACCATTCAAAACCTTACAAAGAAAGAGTTGATAAAATTATTGATTGGTTAAGTCTTCCACAGGAAAAACGACCGCATTTTATTACATCTTATTTTGCTGCTACAGACGATTATGGACACAAGTATGGGCCAAACTCTCCTGAAATTAATTTTGCTATTGCAAAAGAAGATAGTGTTCTTGGTTATTTATTCCAGGAATTAAAAAAAATAAAAATGATGGACAGCACCAACATAATTATTGTGTCTGATCACGGAATGACCGAAATAGGAAAAGACAGAGTTGTAAACATTGAACAGATACTTGACGGTTATAAATATGAGTCGGGAGACTTCGGACCTTTTATGTTAATCCAGCCTGCTGAAGGAGAGTTGGAAAATGTTTTCAGAAAGCTAATAGAGAATGAAAATCATTTTAAAGTTTATAAAAAGGAAGATGTCCCGGAATATTTTCATTACTCTGACAACCCTTTGATTCCAAAAATCGTTATAATTGCTGAAAACGGATGGAGCGTTGAAACAAACAAATCTTTTGAGAATATGAAGAAGTATAACAATAAAGGAAATCATGGTTATGATAACTTCTCAATGGATATGAACGGAATATTTTATGCTATGGGTCCGGCATTTAAAGTTAATTACAAAGTTGGCACTATTGATAATATTGATATTTATCCGTTGCTTTGTAAAATTTTCGGTGTGTTGCCAAATCATAAAATTGACGGAAAACCGGAGAGAATTGAATACATTTTAAAATAAAGACTTTTCTATAGCTTTTTTTGAAGTGCGAATTCTCCCGGTTGAAATAAAATTATTGATTCTCAAAAAATAAAATCCTAAGTTCAAAAAAGAATCCTGCTTCTTTCCCCGATTTACTTTTCACAAAACGGAAGTGTTGTATGAGTCAAAAAGTATTCTTAGTACATGGCTGGTCTGTCATGGAAACTACAACTTACCAGGCATTACATTTAAAGCTTTCAGAAAATGGGTTTGAACTTAAAAATGTTTTTCTTGGCAGGTATGTAACACTCGAAGATAAGGTTGAAATCAGTGATCTTGCCAAGGCGTTACACAATGCTTTAATTGAAGAATTGGGCGCAAACTGGAACGAAGACTTCCACTTAATAACTCACAGTACCGGAGCTCTTGTTGTTAAGCAATGGATCGTTAAACATTATAAAGAAAATTTTGTGCGCAATAAGCCGCTTAAAAATGTAGTGTTCCTTGCCGGGCCGCATTTTGGATCACGACTTGCTCATCATGGAAAATCTATGCTCGCACAAATAAAGTTTCTTGGGGATACCGGTGCGCGGGTTCTTACCGCCCTCGAGCTGGGAAGTGAACATTCCTGGGAAATTAATGAATCTTTTCTTGATAGGAACAACTGGAAAGTAAAGGGAATAAAACCATTTTGTATAATTGGTGACAAAGTTAAAAAAGAATTTTTCGCTTCTAAGATTTTCCCCGGTGCATTTGAAGATGGGTCGGATATGGTTGTACGCGTACCGGCAGGAAATCTTAACTTTAAAAGATTTGTTCTTGCGAAAAATAATGTTGCAAAATTAGTCGGCGAAATAAACGATGTCGCATTTGTTGCACTTCAGGATTTCACTCACTCTGGTCCAGATTACGGTGTAATGAACAGTATTAAAAAAGCTTCTAATCCGAAGAGTCATCTTTCATTAAAACTAATTTTGGATTGTCTGAAAGTTAAAAATGATCAGGATTATGAAAATGTGAATCAATCTTTCAAAAATATTCTGAAAGAGACTCGGAAAAATCGACAGGGATATGCACAACTTGATTTCAGATTCAGGGATGAGGATGGCAATCCGATTAACGATTATCTCTTTAAGCTAGGTGCAATAGTTAATGGAAAAGAAAAGCCTTCTAAAACTGTGGATGATACACATAAAAATACAGTTGATCCGAATCATTTTACAGCATTTATAAATCTTAAAGAGCTCGAGCCAAAGTTGACTTATTATTTTGATTTTAATGCCGAATCCGGATCTCACCTGTTTGACTATAAACCCGAATCTCTTCGGGTTGAAGCGATTGGAAATATTCAAAATTATGTCTGCGAAAACCAGACGACCCAGTTTGATATTGTCTTATCAAGAGAACCAGGCAAAAATTTATTTGTATTCCATGCGGGAGATGATAATTCTTTACATGTTAAGTGGGATAGGTCCGGCAATATAAAAGAAACAAACCTTCCAATAAAATAAGTTTTAACGGGTGATTATGAGGAATAAAAAATTTCCTTCGCTTTTATTATCTGAATGGAAAGAAACCAGGGATACACTACATAAATATTGTAAAATGGTGGGGGCAATAAGAGAAAATTTTTCAAAACCACAACCGCACTGGCAGCATCTTAGTTTGCGGGTTGATGGAAATGAACTAACTACTCTTCCATTACAAAAATCAGCAAAAGAAAAAGATAAAACTTTTGAAGTAAAGCTTAACCTTATTAATAGAAAACTTCTTATTGTTTCATCATACCGTGAGACTATGTCTGTATCACTAACCGGACAATCACTTAGTGCCTTGTGTGATGAGACTTGCAGTCTTCTTTCTGATATTGGGATAAACCCCAAATTAGAAAGACCCGGCTTTATTGATGGTAAGACAGGAAAGTTTGAACAGAAATGGCTGAAGAATTATTGGATTGTTCTCAAAGGTGTAAACAATATTTTCGAAAAATTTAAATCGAGACTAAAAGGACAAACCAGCCCGGTTCAATTGTGGCCGCATCATTTCGATCTTGCGGTTAGCTGGTTCAGCGGAAGGTTGATCCCCGGAAAAGATCCTAAAAATTCTGAGGAATCACAGGAACAAATGACTTTTGGATTCTCAGCCGGTGATGAAACTATCACGGATGCTTATTTCTATGCAACTGCTTATCCAATACCGGAAGATCTTTTAAAAATTTCTTTGCCGGGAAATGCCTACTGGAATCAAACGGGTTTCCGTGGCGCTGTTTTAAGATATGATTCGCTTGTTGAGAATGAAAAACCAACAAACCTACTTTTAAATTTTTTGAGAACTATACAACTTGCTGGTGAAAAACTAATGATAGGAACAGCACGATAAATTAATAAGTCATTATAATACATTATTCGATTTGTTATTGATTTATGAATTTATACCCTCTTTAAGAATCAAAAACTTGTTTGATGGACAGAAATAAAAATATATTTTTACGACTATTACAACTACCTCAATTATGAAAAAGGATTTATGAATTCAATTAAGATAGTTAAATGCCTGACGTTAATAATATTAATAAATTTTTGGACTGGAACTTGTTTTGCCCAAACTGTTAGTCTGGAAATCATTGAAACAAGTGATGTCCATGGAGCTGTTTATTCTTATGATTTTGTTAATGATAGAGAATCGGGTGGATCGCTTTCACAGGTTTATAACTTTGTTCAGCAGGAAAGAAGGGATACCTCTCATTTTGTAATTTTATTGGACAATGGAGATATTCTCCAGGGAGACCCGGCAAGTTATTATTATAATTTTATTGACACTTCCGATCCGCATCTTTTTGCTGAAGTAATGAACTATATGGATTACGACGCGGGGACAGTTGGAAATCATGATATTGAAACCGGGCATCCTGTTTATGATAAATTCAGAAAGCAAATTGCCTTTCCGTTGCTTGCCGCAAATACAACTGACATCAAAACTAAAGAAACATATTTTCAGCCTTACACAATAATTAATAGAGGTGGGCTCAAAATTGCTGTGCTTGGAATGATTACTCCTGCAATTCCTCAATGGCTGCCACCAAATATTTATTCTGGAATTGAATTTGAAGACATGGTTGAAACGGCTGAAAAGTGGGTTAGGATAATCAAAGAAAAAGAACATCCGGATTTGTTAATCGGGTTATTTCATTCCGGTGTAAACTATAATTATAACGACGAAAAGGAAAACACATATAAGAATGAAAATGCTTCAAAGCTTGTTGCAGAAAACGTAACTGGGTTTGACGCAGTTCTTGTTGGACATGATCACGCTGGATGGAACTTTAAAACGGCGAACCCAAATGGCGACAGCGTTCTGGTAGTAGGGCCAACATCAAAAGCAAGAAATGTTGCCGTTGCAAATTTCACTTTAAATTTTAATGCTGAATCAAGAATGTGGACAAAGACCAGTGCAGAGGGGGAAATGATCGAAATGAAAAATTATTCACCCGATCAGAATTTCTTAAAAATGTTTGATTCCCAAAAACAAAAAATTGCCAAATACATTGCAGAGCCTGTCTGTGTTTTCGAAAAAACCATCTCAACCAGGGGTGCGTTGTTCGGCCCATCTGACTTCGTTGGTCTGATCCATAAATTTCAACTTCAGGTAACGGGTGCTGACGTTTCTTTTGTTTCTCCCTTGTCATACAACGCAACAATAGACAGCGGGACAATTTATGTTCGTGATATGTTTAAGCTTTATCGTTATGAAAATTTTCTTTACACAATGAAATTGAGTGGAAGGGAAATTAAAAATTATCTTGAGTTTTCATATTCCAACTGGTTGAACCAGATGAAGAATGAAGATGATCACTTATTAAAGTTTAAGATAAATAATGACGGCAGTTTAAAATTGTCTTCACGAAATAAACCGGAACTTGCGGGAATATATTATAACTTTTCCTCTGCTGCAGGAATCAAATACGTGATTGATGTTTCCAAACCTGCGGGTGACCGGGTTAAAATAATTTCAATGACTGATGGTTCTGAATTTAAACCCGATAAGTTTTATTCCGTTGCAATCAATTCATATCGCGGCAATGGAGGCGGTGGACATTTAACGCGCGGAGCCGGCATTCCACAGGAAGAATTAACTGAAAGGTTAATTAATTCGAGCGAAAAAGAACTTCGCCTACTGATGATGAATTGGCTGAAGAGACAAAAAATCATCACTCCTGAAAAAATGAATAACTGGAAAATTGTTCCCGAAGAGTGGTGGAGAAAGGGCTATGGTAAAGATTTCCAATTACTCTTCGGGAATTGAGAGTGGGCAGCCTCCTGTTATTTTAACAGAATCATTTTCTTTGTCTCTGTAAAATTTCCTGCAGTTATTTTATAAAAATAAATTCCGGTTGAAAACTGATTAGCATTCCATTCATATTTATAATTTCCCGCTATAAGATTTTCTGAAACAAGCGTGGATACTTTCTCTCCAATCGAATTAAATATTTCAAGTCTCACGAACGTTTCTTCGGGTATTGAAAACGAAATTGATGTTGATGGATTAAATGGATTCGGATAGTTTTGGTAAAGAGAATAGGTTTCGGGGAAACCGTTAGTAATATCTCTTATTCCTGAAACGTCCACAGTATCTGTATAAACCCAGGTTTGCCCTGTAACTGTTGGTCCGGTTGTAATGCCTCCCGCCAAAACCATAATAACTATTTCACTTCCCCTTTTATTAAACTCCGAATAGTTTACCCCTGAGGATGTTGCCATCCAGGGTATTGGGGTCGGGTCTTCCTGCTCGTAAGTATCTTTATCTGCATGATAGCTGAAGACATTGTTGATTGGGCTAAATCCTGTGGTTGTACTTCCGCCTGCAAAATAAATTTCATTGTTTGGAAACGTCGCACCATAATGTGCATATAATCCAAACTGATAGTTCGCTTTAAGCGACCAATTAATCTGCGCTCTGTCGGATGGATTTATTTCTCCTTTAAGTGTTGTGCCCCAGAGTTCTGTATCGCTTTTTAATCCACCTACAACATACAAATTATATTTCTGGGCTGTAAAATCGAAATGTAAAGCATGCCCAAAACTTGCTGTGCCCTTGGGCATATCTGATGCCGGTCGAAATCTTTGCTCTTGTACATTATAAGCCCATACCTTTTTTAACCAGATTTCAGTTCTTGCAGCAGTATATTCAATGCCTCCGATTATATAAATTATCGAATCTTCAAGGCTCTCAGCTCCTTGAAAAAAAATTGTCTGTGGAATATCCGGCAACTGTGTCCATGTATTTAAATTAATATCATACTCAAAAAACGAATTAAGTGCAGGAGATGGAAAGGGTGCGGAAAACCCTCCCATCGTATAAATCTTATCTCCAATGCGTGTTGCTGCGTTTGTTCTCATAGGAACAGGTAAAGGCGCAATATATGTCCAGGTGTTTGTATTAACATTATATTTAAGACAGGCCGTTGTTGCATCGCCTGATCCTGAAGTGTCTCCACCAATAACATAAAGCCACATAGTATCGTTTCTTGTATATGTTACAGAGCCACTATAGTACCTGGGGTAAGGCATATTCATCCCCCGGAACCAACTGCCTGCGTTTACATTTTCCGCTGGTGGAGTCAATTCTATATTAAACCTATTAGCTCCATACATTTCCTTCAATGTAGTAGGAACAGTTTGTGCTTTTGTATTTAGACATATTAATGTTGAAATGATTAGAGCAAAAAACGATATGAACATTTTCATTTTAATTTCCTTTATTTCATTAATATCATTTTGTTACTTTGTTTAAACATGGGTGTTTGTAATCTATATAAATAAAGCCCGCTTGGTAGATTTTTAGCATTCCAATCATATTTATAATTTCCAGCTAGCAGGTTTTCCGAAACAAGCGTCGATATTTTTTCTCCAATCGAATTAAATATCTCAAGTCTAACAAAAGATTCTTCTGGTATTGAAAAAGAGATTGTTGTAGATGGATTAAACGGATTGGGATAGTTTTGCTGCAAATTATAATTAGTTGGGGTTTGGCTGTCTTCTCTTTTAACGGAAACCACAAAATCTCTTTTATAAACTTTAGCGCCACCATTTTGGTTTTCAAAAAATCCGGCAAAAAGAGTTTGATTATTTGTCTGCCCCTTAATTTCTACAACTGATACCGGGGCATAAGATGGAAAGCCTTCGTTTATGAAACGGCCGGTATCACCAACTGCATAAACAACACCTCCTCCTTGCTGACTGGGTTGTGAATAAACTCCAAATATTCGGGGTTGTCCTTCTGCCACGGTTTTGTTAACTCCTTGTTGTGACTCGATTGTTGCAAGATCTAAAAGTGAATGTACCTCATCATTTATTTTAATAATTCCATTCTGAAGAAATAAATCTACCAAACCTATTGCCCACGCACCTGTGTCACCGTCATACAATTTGCCATCTGTAGCACCCGCACCAAGGCTATAACCCGTGATACTATTCTTTGCAGCAACTTCGCTTCCCAATCCAAGGTGAGCAATGGTATCCTCCGACGAAACTCCCGTTACCTGCAGCCAGCTATCACCATTATCTAACGAATAAAATACTCCGTTGCTTGTAGCCGCAATTAAATTGTTATCAATCGTTTCCTTCATGTCGTATATCCAAGAGTTTGAAGGAATGCCATTGTTTGCTGTATTAAATGTAACTCCATTATCCAGAGACCTCAAGACACCGTTACGCGTTCCGGCAAATATTGTCTGGTTTGGTATTGTTTCGCTTAAAGCAATTGAAAAAATATTGTCTCCAGACGGAACTGTTACCAGCGGATTTCCCCAGGTATTTCCATCGTCTGTTGATCTATATAAACCTTCGCTTTGTGGATACGGCCAAATACTGGCATATAAATTACCATCAAGTCCTTCAATAATTGTCCTCGCAGTATAAACGTCCCATAAGTTTTCCCACGTTGTGCCTTCGTCCGTTGTCCTTCTTACCCCTCCCATATCACCATTGGGCCAGTTAAACGAGCCTGTTGTTACAAAAATGTGCTGGTTGCTTTGTCTTATAACCATATCTGTAACTCCGCCGCCTTCGGGTGTAACTACTGTCTGTACCCACATTCCTTGTTGTGAATATGCTTCACTTAAAAATAAAATTGAAAATATCGTTATTGTTAATAGCTTTTTCATTGTTATGGTTTTCCTCTTAAAAAAATTTTAATGTTGAATTACTTGAGAAGCATCATTTTTTTTCTTAAAGAATATTCCTTCGTTTTCAATTCATAAAAGTAAGTGCCGGAAGAGAGTGAATGAGCATTCCAGGTAAACTCATAGATGCCGGCTGATAATTCTTCATTAACCAGTTCGGCAATCTCTCTTCCAAGCATATCATATACTTTTAATGAAGCATATCCGGAAGAAGGCAAATCAAATCTAATTTTGGTTGAAGGGTTGAATGGGTTCGGATAGTTTTGTTCAAGATTAAAATTATCCACGGTTTCATTATCAGTGTTTTCAATGTTTGTAACTGTAAAAGTCCTTTTAAAGATTCTTGCACCGCCCACTTGATTATCAAAAAGTCCCAGATAGAAAACAGAACCGGCCCTTAAAGTTGAGGGATCAACAGCAACAAATGAGGCAATAGCGTTTGTCGGTAATCCTTCGTTTTGAAATTCCCAGTTTTCGCCGCCGTCTTGTGAAACAATAGCCCCGCCAGTAGTTCCATATTGTGCAGAGTTTTCTAAAACAGATATGTTTCTAACGGCGCCAAGGATAAATTTATTAAAAAAAATAAAATCACTGGAAGTTGATGAAAGAGCAAATATAAAAACCTTTAGAAAATTAACTCCGCCAGATGGTGCTTTGTAAATTTTTCCATTAGTGGTTCCGGCTATAATTGGAGTTTCTGCAAAGTGTGAATTGTTCAGATTCGTTGATTGGTAAACTCCTAAAGATGTTACTGTGTCACCAGCTTCAATTCCTTGTGCTATTTCCCAGTTTATTCCACCATTTGAGGAGATGTAAAACCCGGCATATGAGGCTGCATAAATATAACCGCTAATATCTGTTTCTACATCAAGGACCCAGGTTTCTCCGGTTGGGAAGCTGGGGTTTGTGTTCCAGGTGTTACCATTGTCAGTAGAAACGATTATACCCTTTCTGCTTCCCGCATATAAAACTCCGCCTGAATAGGCTTCAATAGAAAATACATTATCACTATTACCAAGAATATGTACTGGTATCCATGTCGTTCCCATGTCAGTCGATTTATAAATTCCTTCATTTGAGTTCGGCCAATCCCAAACGCTTGCGAAAATCACTCCGTTTGAATCTATTTCAATCGTTCTTGCTATGTAAGCCGGGAAGACTTTTTCCCAGGTAGATCCCCCGTCGGTAGAACGATGAACGCCTCCCGTATCAGAATTAAAAAAATCATAACTTCCCGTAGTAGCAAATAAATATCCATTATTTGCAACTGCCAGACCTGTAATTCCACTGCCGTCTGGTGTTCCGGCTGTCTGCTCCCACATTCCCTGTTGTGAGTTGGCTCTGCTTAAAAATAATATTGATAGTATCGTTATAGTTAATAGCTTTTTCATTGTTAAGCCTTTCCTCTGAAAAATTTTTAACGTTGAACTACTTGAGAAGCATCATCTTTCTTTTTAAGGAATATTCTTTCGTCTTCAATTCATAAAAGTAAATGCCGGAAGAGAGAGCTTGAGCATTCCAGGTAAACTCATAGCTGCCGGCTGATAATTCTTCATTAGCCAGTTCGGCGATCTCTCTTCCAAGCATATCATATACTTTTAATGATGTATAACCCGAAGAAGGCAAATCAAAATTTATTTTTGTTGATGGGTTAAAAGGGTTGGGGTAGTTTTGATAAAGATAGAAATCTTTTGGACTTTCTGACAGTTGTTCGACATCTGTAGCTGTTGAATCTTTATATATATTTATTATCCCGTTAGCTGTTCCTCCACCGCCTGTGAAATAAACAAGATACCCCAGGCTGATTAGTTGAATTGTGTATGTGCCGCTTAAAGTTGTGCTATCAATTGATGGGTTGGGTACGTTTGGCATTCTTCCGCTTATAAAGCCTGCGGCATCGCCGGTAAAAAACATATCTCCATATGTTGGTGAGGTTCCTGTTACGCTGAAACCATTTTGATCGTATGTTCCTGTCATAGTTGCGGGATCAGGATCCGGTCCACCAAAAACACTTCCATCCAAATCAAGAACTAAAGTAACCGTGCTATTCATTTCATCAACATCAACATTCAAAAATGCCGAGTCAGTTGTTGAAAATGTTAAGTTAAGCCAGATACCTCTCCACGATCCTTCAAGCAGGGTTGGATCAAAAGTTTGTGAATATATGGACTGAAATGAGAGTAAATAAAGAGCAAGAAATGTAAATATTTTTAACATATAGCCTCCTTTGCGGGGTTTAAATAATATTCTTTTTTGTCTGGTTATCTTTATAGTTCGATTTTTGCGTAAAAACTTTCATTCTTACAATTATTTTTATTGAAATAATGTTGCTTCTTACAAAATGTTGGGTTAGATTGTCCATGTTCGAGCAAAAATCAAAAGAAATCCAATTCCCTCTTGAATATTTATCTTAATATTAAACTTTTTCTATGGGGGTTAATAACTTTATTCTTAAGTCTTTTTACTCTCTTGGTATATCCTCAGACTGACTTTAGTTCCCCTGTTGACACAACAGCCAGTCAATATTTTGACATTGCTGAAAGTTTGTATCGAAGCGGTGACTACGAAATATCAACTTATAACTATCTCAAGGCTGCGGAGATATTTAAATCTGATGAATTATGGAATGAATACTTAACTTCAACAAATTACGCCGGCATTAATCTTCGGTATATAGCAAAGTACAACGAAGCCTTAAAAGTTTTACGTAATGGGTTGGTATTCGGATTAAAAAAATATGGAGAGCAAAATTTAATCGTTGCTGATTTATACAGCAGCCTCGGTTCAGCATTCTATGACCAGGGAAACTTAAGCAATGCTCTGCCGGATTATGAAAAAAGTTTGCAGATATGTCTTGATCTGTTTGGAGATGGGAATAAATATACTGCTCGTGGTTATCATAATGTCGGATTAATTTACTACTGGCTCGGCGACGCAGATAAAGCACTTGACTATTTCAATAAAGCGCTCACAATATGGCTCAAAACCATTGGTGAAAAGAATGCTAATGTTGGGAATTGCTATATTAATCTGGCAAACACATACTTCTACATGGAAGACTTTGAAACATCTCTTAATTATGATCTAAAAGCCCTTGAAACATGGAAATCCGTCCTTGGAGAGGAAAACCAGTTTATTGCTATGAGCTATAATAACCTTGCCCAGACTTACGAAACTCTCAGGAAGAATAAGGAGGCTTTGGCTTATGACAAAAAAGCGCTTGCTCTTAGAAAGAAATTGTTTGGAGATTCTCACCCAGAGGTTGCTTCCTCCTATGCCAATATTGCAAAAGTTTGCACCACAACAGGACAATACGACTCTGCTTATTATTATTATGATAAAGCATTCAACATATACGACAACTACCCCCCTCAACTTTCATATCGATTAGAAGGTCTGCTTGGTATTGCAAAACTAAATCTCTTAACCGGACACCTTAAAAACGCAATGCAAAACTATGATTCAATCTTAATTTACTCCTCCCCGGAAGTCTTCTCAAAGAATTATTCTATTGATTCGCTCGATATTTATTCTTCCAAGGTTGAACTTCTATCAGCTGTAGCCGGAAAGGGCGATGTCTTTTATAAAAGATATTCTACAGAAAGTCATAGTAAAAAAGATCTGAAAAATGCTTACTTATGGTATTCGAAGTATGCCGATATTCTTCAAAAAATACAGAGTGGTTATAAAAGAGAAACCTCAAAACTTTTAACCGGAGAAAATCTGTTTAATATAAAATCAAAATTAATAAAAACATCATTGGAGCTTTACAGGATTACAGGGGACAAAACCTACCAGATTAAAGCCTTTCAGTTTGCAGAAGAAAGCAAAGCAGGCACGTTGCTCGAAGCAATAAATGAAGCGGGTGCACAAAGCTATGCCGGAATTCCTGACAGCCTGATAACAAAAGAAAACAATTTAAAAAAGGAGCTTGCGTATGTGGAAACAAAAACACAGGAAAATGAAGAAGACGGCATTCCTGTTTCTGACATGATCGATTTAACACAGCACGCTTCTGATCTGAATGAACAATATGATAACCTAATTGATTTGTTTGAACAGGAATACCCGGAATATTATAAACTAAAATACTTCCGGTCAACAGCCGCCGTTGAAGATATTCAAAAACAATTGCTTGATAATTCTTCTATGTTTGTTGAGTATTTTATTAGCGATAGTTCCCTCTATATTTTTTCAATTGATAAGGATGGACTGGATGTAAATAGTTTTGTTGATATAAATATTTCCGATGATATAATTGATTTCAGAAACGCACTTGAAAACCTTGAGTTCAGTGGATACATAAGCTTAGCAAAAAAACTATATTCACTTTTAATCAAGCCGATTAAAAATAAACTTTTAAACAAACGCGTGGTTTATATTGTTCCGGATGGTGTTCTGAATTACCTGCCGTTTGAAGCTCTTATTTCTGAAGAAACAACATCAACAAATAACCCTGATTTTTCTAAACTTCATTACCTGATAAATGATTATGAGTTTTGTTATAATTATTCTGCCGGCCTGATGATAAACAATAGCCGGAACAAGAAGCTGAATTCTTTTGTTGGTTTTGCTCCTGTATTTCCTGATAACAAAAATGACAAGAAAAAAATCAACGATTTCTTTAATAGTAATATTACAGATGCAAATCGCACCTTTACCAGAGAAGACAAGACTTTTTCATCTTTGCCTGAGAGTGAAAAAGAAGTGAAAGAAATTAAAAAACTTTTTGATGCTGCGGGATACCAGGGACGTGTCCTTACTTTTGAATCTGCAAATGAAGAAAATTTAAAGTCTGATAGCATCTCTAAGTATAGCTGTCTTCATCTTGCTACTCATGGATTTATTAACGATGAGAGACCTAAGCTTTCAGGACTTTTGCTTGCGGATGATTCATTATCTGGCGAAGACGGGATACTTTATTCAGAAGAGATTTTCACCCTGGATTTGGATGCCGGTCTTGTAGTTTTAAGTGCATGTGAAAGCGGGCTTGGTAAAATAAAAAAGGGAGAAGGAATTCTCGGTTTAACCCGTGGGTTCCTTTATGCCGGGGCGAAAAATGTGGTTGTTTCATTATGGCAGGTTGCTGACGAATCAACCTCTGACCTGATGATTAATTTTTATAAATCCCTTCTTAATAATAATACTATTTCTGCTTCGCTAAGAGAGGCAAAGATACGTTTAATTAAAAATAAAAAGCATAGTTACCCTTTAGAGTGGGCGCCATTCGTACTCATTGGAAGCAACTAATTATTTAACAACAAAGAATTTACCAACAACTCCAAGTTTTCCATTCGTTTCAAGTTTCCAATAATAAAGCCCATCGGTAAGTTTTTGATCTATTGTTATTTCTTTGCCTGAGATATCTGCCTGGTAAAGCGTCTTATTCTGGTTATCAACAATTAAAAGTTTATTTGTGCCCATAAATGATTTCTGGGTCCATTTAAATGTGAATGGAAATTTAATCGTGTCGTCTATATCAGGCTGCATAATTTCAATTTCGGTTTCCGAGCGAATGTTACGATGTACAAAACTTTCAAGGATATCGTTAACAGCAAAACTTTTCAGGTCGGTTTTTAGTTTAACTTTTTCCTGGCCTTCTTTTTCAGCTTCCTTAACCAAGGGAATACTTATGGAATCCATGCTTACTGATTTTCTTAATGTATCTAATTTATGTTCTGTTTTTTTTCTCTCGGTAATAATAACTTTTTCTTCCTGGAAGAATGAATAGTATGTTGCTAAAACAAGTCCAACTGCAATTATGGCGGCGACAGAATATTTAACTATTCTTTCAAGGGTAAATATTTTTATGGCTTCTTTCTTTTCGATATCCTGATTATGTTCTTCTTCCAACGATGCCTCGTCCATTTCCTTATCTTCGGCAACTACCAGGTTGAATTTTTTTTCACACTCTGTACAGAGCTTAAGATGGTTTTCTATAAATTCTTTTTCCTTTTCGCTTAAAATGTTTTTAAGATTCAAATATGTTGCTATTGCTTCATTCGAAAGGTGTTCTTTCGATTCGTCCAGCCAGTTTGAGTATTTTTCTAAAAAATTATCCATAATAGATTTTTATCTTACTGTATTAATAGTTTAAAAATGTCCGGAAAACTTTCATAGGTGTTTACATTTTTTAATTAAAATCATATCTGTCAGATATGTTAAAAGTATAACCGTTTTCTTTCAAAAAAGAAGAAAGTTTAATTCTCAATCTCCTTATTTGTGTATCAATCGTATTCAGGTTTTGTTTTTTCATTTCAGCAATTTCAATCCTTGGAATTTCATCAATCAGAGAATTTAGGATTTCTTTCTCCCACTCCTTTAATGATAATTTAAAAGTGTTAACAATATTGAAAATTTCATCGCTTTCTATTTTGTTGTGTGGGTCTGGTTCTTTTCCAGCAATATTATCCAGATAATTCCTGTCGTTCTCTTCGTCTTTTCCCGGGTTATCGCTTTCCTTTTGTTGCCTGTTTTTCATCTTAAGCGCACGGTCAAGTTGAACTCTGCATTGTATCTTTATAGTGCCGATAATGTAGGCTTCAAGATTCTTTATTTCATCCGAAAATTTTATTGCAGATACATTTAGATAAATTTGATTTTTAAACTCATCTAATTCGGGATAAATTGTTTTTTCAAATAAGTCCCGGTACCTGGTATAATAAAAACAAAGAATATTATGCCCCTTAGTACCGGGTTTAAAGTATATTTGTAAAATTTCTTCAGGATTCATATATGGATTTTATCGAGTATTCTTTTGAATAGCAAGTTTTATTTTTCTCAAAATATTAATTCTGAAAAATGTTGATGATATTCTTAAATTTCGTTACATAAATATTTGAAAGTCGAAGGAAAAATGAAAACAGAAAAAAGCAACAAATTATTTGAAGAAGCAAAAAAATATATTCCCGGCGGCGTGAATTCTCCTGTTCGTGCATTTAAATCTGTTGGGGGAAACCCGGTTTTTATTAAGTGGGGAGCTGGCTCAAAATTTTGGGATGTCGATGGAAACGAATATATAGATTATATTGGAAGCTGGGGACCGCATTTGTTCGGACACAATCCTGCCTTCATTAAAGACGCTTTGTCAGTGGCTTTTGAAAACGGTACCAGCTTTGGCACACCTATCGAGCTTGAAGTTAAGATGGCAAAATTAATTACTCAATTAGTTCCGTCGGTTGAAATGGTTAGAATGGTTAACAGCGGAACAGAAGCAACAATGAGTGCCGTTCGTGTTGCCCGTGGTTTTACAGGCAAAGAAAAATTTATAAAGTTCGAAGGCTGCTATCATGGTCACGCTGATTATTTTTTAATCAAAGCAGGTTCTGGAGCCTTGACACTAGGCATACCAACCTCCCCAGGGGTGACTAAAGGAAACGCGGCAGACACTTTGCTTGCAGATTACAATGACATCGAATCCGTTAAGAATCTGATTGTAAAAAATAAAAATGAGGTTGCCGCAATTATTATTGAACCAATCGCTGGAAACATGGGCGTTGTTAAAGCAAATGATTCGTTTGTAAAAAACCTAAGGACAATTTGTGATGAAGAAGAAATAATTTTGATATTCGATGAAGTAATGACAGGGTTCAGAGTTGCTGCCGGCGGTGCCCAGGAAGTCCTCGGAATAAAACCAGATATTTCAACATTCGGAAAAATAATTGGTGGTGGTTTGCCAGTTGGTGCTTTTGGGGGAAAAAGAGAAATAATGGAAAAGATTGCTCCAAACGGTCCAGTTTACCAGGCGGGAACCTTGAGTGGAAATCCACTCGCCATGGCAGCAGGTTATGCAGCGCTTAATCATATAAAAGAAAATCCTGATATATACAATGAACTTGAAGAAAAATCAGCATATCTTGAAAAAGGATTTAAGGAAAATCTAAAAACCATTGGAAAAAACTATGCATTAAATCGTATTGGTTCAATGATGTGCATGTTTTTTACTGAAAAACCCGTTGATGATTTTAAAAGTGCTGTTCAATCTGATACGGTTTTGTATGGAAAATATTTTCATGAAATGTTAAACCGAGGGATTTACCTGGCTCCCGCACAGTTTGAAGCCTTGTTTGTTTCAACTGCACACAGCAAAGAAGATCTGAATAAAACAATTACCGCACATAGAGAGTCTTTAGAGATAATACTTTAATTAAGAAGAAACTAAATAACTCCTATTTTAATTTAATTCTTTCCATTCTCCGGTAAGTTTGCATCGTCCTCAGAAATTACTTTTGCAATGTCCGCAATTGAATCATTATCTTTCAATCTTATTACCCGAACACCCTGTGTATTTCTGCCCATAATTCTAAGATCCTTTACGCTTTGTCTTATTACCATTCCTTTTGTGGTTATAATTACAAGCTCATCGTTGTCAACCACTTCCATTAAGGCAATCATCTTCCCATTTTTCTGATTGGCTTTAACAGTTATTACACCTTTTCCACCACGGTTTATAACGCGATAATCATTTATGTCTGAACGTTTACCATAACCTTTTTCTGTCACTACAAGAATGCTGGTTCCCTGTCGTTTGATGACCAGCAAACCAACAACTTTATCTCCCTTGCCTATTCTAACTCCACGCACACCTGTCGCAGTTCTTCCCATATTGCGAACATTCTTTTCATTAAACCTGATTGCAAACCCGTTATGTGTTCCGATCACAATATCATCATTTCCATCAGTCATTTTTACTTCAATAAGTCTGTCGCCTTTATTCAGATTGATTGCATTGATTCCTCCCTTACGAACATTTCCGTAAGCCGAAAGAACTGTTTTCTTAACTGTTCCAAGTTCTGTAGCCATTATCAGGTATTGATCATCCTTGAATTCTTTAACAGCAACGAAGGCTGTAATTAATTCTTCTTTATCTTTTTGAATAAGATTTAAAATTGATCTCCCTCTTGCTGCTCTGCCTGCATCTGGAACCTCGTGTACTTTAAGCCAATAACATTTACCCCTATCGGTAAAAAATAAAATATATTGATGGGTTGATGCAATAAACATATGTTCGATGAAATCATCATCCTTTGTGCCTGCACCCGTTACACCTTTCCCGCCTCTTCCTTGTTTTCGGTACCCGCTGACAGGAAATCTTTTTATAAATCCGCTGTGCGAAATTGTTACAACAACATCTTCTTCCGCTATTATATCTTCAAGCGAAAAATCTTCATAATCATAAATGATTTCTGTTCTTCTTTCGTCTCCGTATTTTTTCTTTACTTCCTGAAGTTCACCAATAATAATTAATTCGCGCTGTTCTTTACTCTTCAAAATGCCCTTAAGTTTTTCAATCAGCTTAATTGTTTCTTTATATTCATCTTCGATCTTCTTTCTCTCCAGGCCAGTCAACCGCTGCAAACGCATATCCAAAATAGCTTTTGCCTGAACCTCGCTCAGTTTGAATTTCTTCATCAGGTTGATTTTAGCCGTCTCTACATCATTCGATTTTTTAATCGTCTGGATAACAGCATCTATATTATCTAACGCTATTATGTAGCCCTCCAGAATATGTGCTCTTTTTTCAGCAGCTTCAAGCTCAAACTTTGTTCTGCGAATGATGATTTCCATCCTGTGATCAAGAAAATGCTGCATCATTTCTTTTAGAGTAAGAACTTTCGGAACGCCGTTTACAAGCGCAAGCATTATCACGCCAAATGTGGTTTGCATTTGTGTATGTTTGAAAAGCTGGTTCAGCACAACAGCCGGCTGTGCATCTCTTTTTAATTCTATTACCACTCGCATTCCATCGCGATCGGATTCATCTCTTAGGTTTGAAATATCGTTTATTTTTCCTGCACGAACCAACTCCGCAATTTTTTCAATCAGGTTGGCTTTGTTTACCTGGTATGGGAGTTCGGTAATAACAATATTTTCCCGGCTGTTCTTGAGTGTTTCAATATTTGCTTTTGCCCGAACAACAACTCTTCCGCGCCCGGTTAAGTAGGCGTCCTTAACTCCTGCATAACCATAAATTATTCCGGCGGTTGGAAAATCAGGAGCAATTATATGCTTCATCAACTTTTCAATTTTCATATCCGGACTTTTTATTAATGCAATTAGTCCGTCAACAACTTCACTCAGATTATGCGGGGGAATGTTTGTAGCCATTCCAACAGCAATTCCGCTTGAACCGTTAATTAAAAGATTTGGCAGATAGGAAGGCATTACTGTTGGCTCTTGAAGCGTATCATCGAAGTTAGGTATAAAATCAACCGTGTTCTTATCAAGATCGCGAAGCATTTCATCTGAAATCCTTGCAAGTCTTGCTTCAGTGTACCTCATTGCGGCTGGTGAATCCCCATCTACAGAACCAAAATTGCCTTGCCCGTCAACAAGTGGATAGCGAAGAGAAAAATCCTGTACCATTCTAACCATTGTATCGTAAACTGCGGTATCACCATGCGGATGATATTTACCTAAAACCTCTCCGACTATTCTTGCAGATTTTTTATACGGTTTACTATGAGTCATTCCAAGTTCATGCATTCCAAAAAGAACTCTGCGGTGAACTGGTTTTAATCCGTCTCTCACATCTGGCAATGCTCTTGCAACAATAACCGACATCGAATAATCGATATAGGAGGATTTCATTTCTTCTTCTAATGAAACAGGAACTATTTTTTCAAAAATTGTAGCCATGATCTTTTAAAATTTTATTAAACAAATATTAAATGTCCAGGTTGCGAACATACTTCGCATTCTTCTCAATAAATTCTCTTCTTGGTTCAACATCATCGCCCATAAGTGTTTCAAATATTTTGTCTGCAGTTGCTGCACTTTCAAGAGTCACCTGCAGTATCGTTCGTGTTTCGGGATTCATGGTTGTATCCCAAAGTTGGGTTGGATTCATTTCCCCAAGACCTTTATATCTTGAAATAGCAACTCCCTTTACAGACCCGCCTTCCGACAAATCTTCAAGCGCCTCTTCTGTTTTATCTTTGCCGTTAACTTTCAATCGTTTTAAAATCTCATCTCTTTCTTTATCATCATAGGCATAAAACTCTTCTTTGCCTTTTTTGATTTTATAAAGCGGCGGCTGTGCAATATAAACCTTCCCGGTAGTAATAAGATCTTTCATGTGCCTATAAAGGAAAGTAAGCAACAAGGTTCTGATGTGACTTCCGTCCACATCAGCATCTGTCATCAAAATTATTTTTCCATATCTTGATTTAGACTCATCAAAGTCAGGCCCAAAGCCAGAGCCAATGGCGGAAATCATTGCTTTTATTTCATTGTTTTCCAGAATTTTATTCAGCTTGGCTTTTTCAACATTCAAAATTTTTCCTCGCAATGGAAGGATTGCCTGAAATCTTCTGTCTCTTCCTTGCTTAGCGGAACCGCCTGCTGAATCTCCCTCAACAATGTACATTTCACAATGTTCAGGGTCTGTAATAGAACAATCGGCAAGCTTGCCCGGCAAGTTCATGTTATCCAAGGCATTTTTTCTTCTTGCAAGATCACGTGCTTTTCTCGCAGCTTCTCTTGCCTCTGCAGCACGTAAACATTTTTCAATTATTTTTTTTCCAACCGGTGGATTTTCTTCTAAAAACTCTGCGAGCTTTTCACCCACAAGGGTTTCAACTGCTGACTTTGTCTCGCTGTTACCAAGTTTTGTTTTTGTCTGTCCCTCAAATTGTGGTTCTGCAACTTTTACTGAAATAACTGCAGTTAGTCCCTCCCTAAAATCATCTCCGGTTAAGGAAAGCTTTCCCTCTTTTATCAATCCATTTTTATAAGCGTAGTTATTCAGTGTTCTGGTCAAGGCAGTTTTAAAACCAACCAGGTGAGTTCCGCCTTCAGTGGTGTTAATATTATTAACATACGAGTGAATGTTTTCGGAGTAACTGTCTGTGTACTGAAAAGCAATCTCAACGGGTGTATTATCTTTTTCGCCTTCAACATAAACAGTTTTATGAAGCGCCTGCCTGGTTGAATCAAGATATTTTACAAATTCAATTAAACCACCTTTAAAGTGAAATGTTTCTTCTTCACCACCATTGCGAACATCTTTAATTTTTATTGTGATGTTTTTATTCAGATATGCAAGCTCACGCATTCTTTCGGCAAGAGTATCAAACTTGAATTGCGTTACTTTAAAGATATCCGGATCAGGGAAAAATGTAGTTAAGGTCCCTGATTCGTTCTTCTTTGCTTTTCCAATTTCTTTTACCGGCTTTACGGGTACGCCTTTTTTATATTCCTGAAAATAAACTTTACCATCTCTTTTTACCTCCACCTTCAGCCAATCGGAAAGCGCATTTACAACAGAGACACCAACTCCGTGTAATCCACCAGAGACTTTATAGGTTGATTTATCAAATTTTCCACCGGCATGAAGAACAGTCATAACTACTTCAAGCGCCGAAATTTTTTCTATTGGGTGAATATCAACTGGAATGCCTCTTCCATTATCAGTAACGGAAACACTTTCATCTTTGTTTATCACAACTTCAATACTATCGCAATATCCTGCAAGAGCTTCGTCTATGCTATTATCAACAACTTCATTCACAAGGTGATGCATCCCCCTTGCGCTCACATCTCCAATATACATAGCCGGGCGTTTGCGAACAGCTTCCAGTCCTTTAAGTACGTTTATATTCTTTGCACTATACTCGTTTTGCTTTGTTCCTTTTGCCATTTATCCTATGAACCTTATTTGTTTAACACGTTCTTCGTTAAAGTAATTATTTATATTAGCCACAATTTCTTTTTCTTTGAATCTTAACTCGCTTCTCCAGGCAGGATTTTCAACCTTTAGTTTAAGTAATTTTCTTTCCAATGATTTCGGCTCAGCTATTTTTATTAAATCAGGAAATATTATTAAAAATTTTTCAAGAACATCTGTTGACCTAACAACTTCTCTTAACTGATAAAATGATGGTTCTTTTCTGAATACATCTCCAAGTTTTTTGAAAGTATCAGGCATAAACCATTGCACCATTATTGAGTTTAATCACCTTGTCTTCGTCAGAAACTTTTAAGAATTCAAAATTTCCAAAATCTGTTAGCGTAATAAACGCCTGTCCTACTTCACCAAGATATTTGCTGATTTTGAATGAACGATTTGCATCGAGCTCCCCGAAAACATCATCAAGAAGAAAAATAGGAGAAGTGCCAGTAATCTCTTTTAAATAATAAAACTCAGCAAACCTTAGTGCTGTTTGAAATGTTTTATGCTGTCCCTGCGAGCCGTAAGTTTTAAGGTTTAAATTGTTAATATTAAAAAGTATATCGTCTCTCTGTGGTCCGACCAAATTTGTTGCACGTCTTATTTCTTCCTTTTCTTTTTCTTTTAAAAGGTCAAAAAACATTTCTCTTATATTGTCCCCTTCATAACCATACAGTGTAAAATATGTTAGTGACGGTACTTCATCATCTTCCATAATCCTGAAAAAAGAGTCTCTGACATAAAGGTTAAATTCTTCAATAAATTTTTTTCTGTGACGAATAATTTCACTTCCATTCTGAATCAGTTTTTCATTCCAGGCTTCCAGTTCATCATACAATTGTCCTGGTTTTTCGCGCATAGCCGAGAGCAGATATGATCTCTGCTTCAGTACCCGGTTATATTCCATGAGAATTTGCAGATATGTTTCGCTTGCCTGTGAAATAACTGAGTCTATAAATCGTCTTCTTTCCGATGGCATTCCCTGGGTTATTGAATGATCAGAAGGCGTTAATAATACTACCGGGAATTTTCCAATAATGTCCGAGTGTTTCGATACTTTTTTATCATTCAACATATACGTCTTTTTAGAATCCGAAGAAGAAAAACTAATTGTGGCTGTTTGGTTAGTCCTGTTCTCAAACACTCCGGATGCTTCCAATGCATTTTCATTCAAGTTAATAGCCTCCACATCAATACGTGTACAAAAACTTTTTGTTGTACAGAGATAATAAATAGATTCAAGAATTGTTGTCTTACCCTGTCCATTTCCACCAACAATATAGTTCAACTTCTTTGCAAAATCGATTTGAATGTTTTTATGAAGTCTGAAATTCTTTAAACTTATTGAGGAGAGGAGCATTTTAAGAATTTAACCGAACCGGCATAAGTAACATCATAAGTTCTTCGTTTTCATTTTTCTCAACTGGTTCAATTATACAGGCCTTTGTGGGTGAATGTAATTTAAATATTACCTGCTCTTCATCAAAATGCGTCAGTATGTCACTAACATATTGTGTGTTAAACCCTATATCCATTTTGTCACCTTTATACTCGCATACAATATTCTCAACAGCATTTGAACCATGGTCTATATCTTCTGCAGAAACTTCAAGCTTATTTTTTGATATTGAAAACTTAACTTGTTTTGAACTAGATGATGAAAAAAGCATCATTCTTTTAATAGCAGAATTAAGTTCAGAACGGCTAATTTTTAAATGATTTTCATTTTCCATTGGAATAACGCTGGAATAAGCTGGATATTTTTCTCCAATTAATCTTGATACAAATTCAAGATCACCAATATTAAAAGAAATATTAGTTTTACTTAAATAAAGTTTTACATCTGTTTCGCCTAACAATTTGGATAAAATTGCTATTGCTCTCTCCGGTACAATATATTGCTCCTCAACACCGGTTTTAATGTCAAGCCTAATAAATTTTACTAATCTGTGTCCATCTGTTGTTACAAATCTTAATCCTTCAGGAGTAAATTCGAACAGCGTTCCTGTCATTGCCGGACGCATATCTTCTTTACTCATAGCAAATGATGTCTGATCGATTGCCTTTTTAAAATCCTTACCACTAATTGAAATTTCTTTTTCACGGGATACTACAGGAATCTCTGGAAAATCTTCAGATGGAGAGTAACCTATGTTATAAACACCATTGTCTGTTGTTAGTTTTAGTTTTGCATTACCATCAGTTTTAAAAGTGATTTGTGTTTCGCTTAAAGAACGAATTATATCATAGAGTAATCTTGCAGGAATTACAAGACTTATACTTTCGTCGGCAGCAACATTGATTGAAGATCGAAGTGAAACCTCAAGATCGGTTGCACTAACCTTAAGTAATCCGTCCTTAATTTCGAACAAAAAATTTTCAAGAATAGGCATGGGAGTACGGGTTGGAACTGCCGGAATTAACCTGGAAAGCAGTTTTTCCAGTACCTTGCTGTTTACTTTAAACTCCATTAATTTCTCTCCAAATGAATCTCAGAAAATTACTAAAATCGGCACCGAATAACAAAGAAACTACGGCTAATTAACTAATAAAAATATCAAACTATCATCTATTATTTTTATAATATCCTGGCAAGATATATAACTTCAAATTGAATACTTTTACTCACCTAAAAGTAGAAAGTTACTAACACCCTTTATATTAATATTTAAGTAAATATTAATAAATTAATTATAATAATGATTATGTGAATTTGTTGATAAATGATTTTTCCTCTGAAAGTAATGGACACAGACCTTATAAAAAACTATACAACTTGTTAATAAGAATATGATATTATAATTGTTATACAGTTTGTGTTAACATTGGTGACTTTTCAACAAGCTGCCAAGATGTAATTAACCACTTATGAACATTTAAAATAAAAAAGCTCCGTATGGAGCTAAATTAAAATTCTATGTACAATTGATCATGAAACGGATAAATCTATTTTGTTTTTCAGGACATCAATAAGATCGGTAATGGCTTTATCCTTAATTTTTGATTGTTCAATTGAAGAACATGAATGTATTACTGTTGAGTGATCTCTTCCGCCAAAATGCAAACCAATTGTCTTTAAGGAAGATTTTGTCATTTCTTTGGATAGGTACATTGCAACTTGCCTCGCAAGTACAATTTCTTTTTTCCTTGTTTTATCTCTTATTTTATTTTCAGGAACGGAAAGATGTTCACAAACAATTTTTGTAATTGTTTCGATTGTAATATTATTTATTTTTTTGTTTGTACCAATTTCCTTTACTGTTTTCTTGGCAAGGTCAAAGGAAATTTCTTTAGATCCAAGTGAAGCATTCGCCAATATTTTAATTAAACATCCTTCAAGTTCCCTGATATTTGAAGTAATGTTTGAAGCAATATAATCCAATATTTCATTGGATATTTCCATACCGTATGCTTCAGATTTTTTCTTTAAAATTGCAAGCCTTGTCTCAAGTTCAGGCGGTTGAATATCAGCGGTCAGACCCCATTGAAATCTTGAAATTAATCTCTCATCAAGTCCTTTCAGATCCTTGGGTGGTTTGTCGCTGGTAAGAATTATTTGTCTTCTTGATTGATGAAGAGTATTAAATATGTGAAAAAACAAATCCTGGGTTTTTTCTTTTCCACTTAAAAACTGAATATCATCGATTATTAAAACATCCATACTCCTGTAAAAACTGCTGAATTCATTTGCACGGTTTGATTGAATAGCTTCTACAAATTCAACAGTAAAAATATCAGAAGAAAGATAAATTACTTTCTTATCAGAAAACTTTTTTAAGATTTCATTGCCGATTGCATGAACAAGGTGAGTTTTTCCTAAACCAACACCGCCATATACAAAAAAAGGATTAAATGATGTTCCTCCAGGATTATCACTGATTGCGCCCGCAGCGGCCCGAGCTAATTGATTTCCTTCTCCTTTAATGAAATTTTCAAAAGTATATCTTTGATTAAGGTGAGATTCAAACGTTTGTCTGGATTTTGGTTTTTCCTGGGGAGACTTACTGACATTTTTATTTATAACATTATCTTCCGCGACCTGCAAAGCAGCGTCATTTTCGTCAACCACATAAGTAAGTCTTGCGTTGGGTCCAATAACATCACGAATCGTTTTATTAATTAGTGAATTAAAGTGTTCATCAACCCATTCCCAAAAAAACTTACTTGGCAATTGAACTTTAAGTATAGAACCATTCAACTCAATGGCTTTAATAGGCAAAAACCATGTGTTGAAAGTCATTTGAGTTACATTTTCCTTTATTTTAAGAAGGCAATTTTTCCACACAATCGTTGGATCAATTTGGATTCGCTCTGTAACCTTTTCTGAATCAAGCATTTAAGTTATCCACAATAAAAAGAGTTTGTAAGTATAATCTGTCTGATAACCAATTCAATTTTAATGAACAATACACCAATTAGCTAACAAGTTATCAACATTAGACGGATCACGATAACCGCCCAATACAAAAGAAGTTGGGGTGTTCTTTTGTGTTTTGCTAAACATTATTGAAATTTGAGGGATTCGAAATATGACAAAGCCGGACGTGAAACGTTTTCACATTTTTCAACTATCAACAAGTTATCCACACTAATTTCTTCGCCCTCCCACTGCTTGAAAATAGGAAGTTCTAAGGTATGACGCAAATTATTTTTTTATAAAAATAATGATCACAGATGAAGTGAAAACCTGTAAATATAGAATGTATAATATCTTGATAATCATTAGCTTTGCTATTATTTTTGAATTCTTTTTTTAGAAATAGGAGTAATTATGAAAAGAACATTTCAGCCAAGTAAACGTAAACGAAAAAATAAGCATGGATTTCGTTCGAGAATGAAAACGAAAAACGGAAGAAAGGTGCTGGCAAGAAGAAGAGCTCGCGGAAGAAAGAAATTGTCTGTAAGTGATGAGTAAATCTAATATTGGTAAAACAGAGTTTCAAAGCAAGCAATAGGATTAAGAAAAATAAAGAGATAGAATTAATCTTTAAAAAAGGTAAAATTTTAATATCTGAAAACAAAAAACTAAAGGCTACATTTTTAACTCATAAAAGCAACACTAAATTTGTCATAAAATTTGGGGTAGTTGTTCATAAAAAGGCAGGCACAGCAGTTTGGAGAAACAGATTTAAAAGGTTAATAAGAGAGGCTTATAGAAAGAACCGATATATTTTTTTCCAATATTGCAATGAGGATAAGCTATTAATTTACCTGGTTATCTCACCCAATAATTTAAACCAATCAGATTCCAAAAGGCTTTCTCTTTCTGAAATAGAACCTGTGGTAATAGAATTGATTAGCAGAGTTGCTGATTCAGCATAACACTTTAAAAGTTTTATGTTTAAACTTCATTATTCAAAATTCAAAATTATAAACAATAAGTATTTCCTGTATTCGGGGAGGTACTAATTCTGGTTACATATGGATAAAAACACAACAATTGCATTTGTACTGATTGGAGTAATATTAGTTATCTGGCTTTATTTTAACGCGCCCGAACCGGATAAAAACCCAAAAAAAAGCAGCAATGACACAACCCTCGTTACAATTGACACGACCCAGGTAAAACAGGAAACTAAGAAGAAGGAAGAAAAGAAAAGCAAAGAAGAAAGTAATCCTGCCGGCTCTGACACGCTTGACACCGGAAAATATTTTAAAATTCGTCCGGGAAATGGTAAAATAGTAACCATCGAAACGGACAATGCCATTTATGAACTTTCAACAAAAGGCGCAAACTTTCACAAAATTTATCTTAAGAAATTCAATAACTGGTATTCTCTTAATGCAACCGAAGATACCAATTATTATAAGAACGCAATTCAGCTAATTAATTTTTCCCAGGGCAATTCTTATGATCTGTCTTTTGTCTCGGCAGACGGAAAGGCTATCAACACTTCCGATTTTATCTTCGACGTAGATTTCAAATCCGGTTTTGAAAAAGTAAGGGGTGACGACTCGCTAATTATTGTCTTTAAACTGAACGTAAATTCTGATAGCTACATTGAGAAAAAATTTATTTTTTATGGAAATAAATACTCAATTCTTTCAGGAATTTCTTTTAAAGGAATGAATAATCTGGTTAGTGATAATACATACGATGTGGTTTGGAATAATGGAGTCAGGTTTGTAGAAGAAAACTCAACCAATGAAGCGAACTACTCAAACTCAAGTGTTTATTATGGTGACGAACAGGTAATTTTTGACGCTGAATCAGATGGATCAAAAAAAGGAAAGGATTTTAATGGTAATGTTGACTGGGTTGCAGTAAGAAATAAATATTTTGCCGCTGTAATGATTCCCCAGTATCCAAATTCCGTTGATGGCGCTTACTTAGAAGGATACCGGGAGCCAACTAAAACGTTAGGTGTGAAAGAATTTTATAATGCCAGGTTAATAGTTCCCTTTAGAAATACTGATTTGGAGCAAAAGAATTTCACCTTGTTTATTGGTCCAGTTGATTATGAAAAGCTTCAGCATTTGGGTCATCACCTAAGAGCGCTTATAGATTTTGGAAGTTTTTTTGGTCTTAAATTTATTGTTCGGCCAATAGCAGAATATGTACTGCTTCCATTATTTAATTTTCTGCATCTCTTTATTCCTAATTACGGATTCGTAATAATTGTCTTTTCTTTGATAATTAAGTTTGTTCTTTATCCTCTTACAAAGACAAGCTATAAATCAATGAAGAAGATGCAACTTCTTCAGCCCAAAATAGCCGAGCTAAAAGAGAAGCTAAAAGATGATCCGCAGAAACTGAACAAAGAAACCATGAAACTCTATCAAACTTATGGTGTAAACCCTGCGGGCGGTTGTTTACCGATGGTGCTTCAGATGCCTATTTTTATTGCACTGTGGGGACTTTTTCAATCTGCGATTGAATTAAGGCAACAGCCATTTATTTCGTGGATTAAAGATCTTTCAAACCCGGATGTTATTTATAATCTTGGCTTTAAATTACCATTGTTTGGTGTTCAACAAATAAGCGGACTTGCTCTGTTGATGGGGGTTACAACATTCGTTCAGCAGAAAATGACAATGAAAGATCCTAAACAACAAGCAATGATTTATATAATGCCGGTTATGCTTACAATCTTGTTTATGTCCTTTCCATCGGGACTTAATCTTTACTATTTTATGTTTAATGTTTTTTCAATTGCTCAGCAATATTATATAAATCATACTCATGATGATATGAAATTAGAACCGGTAAAAAACCCTAGTCAGAAAAAAGGATTTATGTCAAGACTGATGGAAGCTGCTGATACGCAGGCAAAATCACAGCAGAAAAAGAAAAAATAAAAGACGGATAATAATAAAATCCATATTTCTGCTTTAACGATTTGCAGGCTTTGTACGGACTAATATGAAAAGCTTTAATAAAAAGATAATCCTCCTCCTCATTTTATTATTTTCATATTACTTAAATGCCCAGAACTCTTTTCACATATCTATTAATACACGAACCGAAAAATTACCCTTTGGGTTTGAAGATAAAGTTCCCGTTGATCTACCGATTATTGGTTACGCCTTAAGCGGCGGCGGTGCCCGGGGACTTGCTCAAATTGGTGTGCTAAAAGCTTTGGAAGAAGAGGGTATCTATCCGGACATAGTTATTGGAACAAGCATAGGAAGTATAGTTGGCGGCCTCTATTCTGCTGGATACACAGTAAACGAACTTGATTCAATAGCGGTTAACACCAACTGGAATGATCTTATTTCTTTAGGAAACGAAACAAACAGACGTGAGCTTTTTGTGGATCAAAAAATTACCGAGGACCGGGCAGTACTTACTTTGCGGCTCGATGGATTTAATCCGGTCATTCCAACATCATTTAATGACGGAATTAAACTTTCAAATTATCTTTCATTACTAAGTTTTTCTTCCCCAATTTTCCTTAATGGAAACTTTAATAACCTTTTGTATAATTACAAAGCTGTCTGCACGAACCTCGTGACAGGCGAAGAGGTTCTTCTTGATAGTGGTTCACTCAGCAGGGCAATGCGGGCGAGTTCAAGTGTTTCTTTTTTTCTTGCACCAATTGAAACAGATTCTCTAACGCTGGTTGACGGAGGATTGACGGATAATATTCCGGTTATTCCAACAAAAAAGTATGGAGCAGACTTTGTTATTGCATTAAACACAACAAGCCCGCTTCATCAGGAGAATGAGTTGGAATTTCCCTGGATAATAGCAGATCAAACGGTTAGCATACCTATGAAAAAGCTTAATGAAGACCAGTTAAAAGAAGCTAATATAGAAATCGCTCCCGATCTGAATAACAAGGAATCTGCAGATTTTTCTAATGTGAGAAGTTTAATTAAAGAAGGATATGTTCATACTAAGCAACAAATTGGTAAAATAAAATCCAGCATTGATTCGATGCTTTTTGTTAAGATTGGAAAACCGACAATATATTTTTATAACATAAAAATTGATACTTCCGTCGACGTAGTTATAAAAGAACAATGTAATTTTTTAGAAAAAAAAGATTCGGTCTCTGATGTCCAGATAAAAAAAGAATTGATTGGGTTTTATTCATCCGGCAGATTTAAAAATATCGACGCCATGGTAATCAAGGAGGGCAACCAATCCATTCTGAAATTTAATTATGAATTAAACCCGATAATAAAAAGCGTAAACGTTGTATGCTCTTCAGTTCTTAGAGACTCTATTAATTATAATATCGCAGATTGGATGATCGGAAAACCTATTAATAACAAAAACATAGTCGATGGAATAATTAAAATAAACAGGGAGATTAAAACGCATGGATATTTATTGGCAGATTTTGTAGATAAAAATTTTAACGAGGAAACAGGAGAACTCACTTTATATTTTGATATTGGAACAATCTCCAAAGTAAACATTAGTAGCACAACAAACAGAACGGTAATTACGCGTGAATTTCCAATTAGCGAAGGAGATGTTTTTAAGTATGATATGGTTGCAAAAGGTCTCGACAATTTAAGAAGCACGAGATTTTTTGAAGACATAAACGTAACAGTAACCAAATCAGATTCCGGGAATATTCTAAACCTTAATTTACGCGACAAAGTTTCCAGCCTTTTAAAAATTGGTTTTTTAACTGACAACGTTTATAATGTTCAATTAAGTCTTGATCTCAGAGAAGAAAATTTATTTGGCACAGGATCAGAACTTGGTTTTTTTGTTTTGGCCGGGGCAAGAAACAGGGCTTATACTCTCGATCATATTGCGTACAGGGTTCTGAATACCTACCTGACATATGATCTGAATGCGTTTTATAAATTTAATGATATTACTACCTACCGAAGGGTTGACAGCGATACACGCAGGAGTTTTTCCAGTGAAAAAACCGGCCGATACAGACAAATATTTTATGGCGGCTCTCTCTCTCTCGGCACACAAATAGAAAAATTCGGCAAACTTATTTTTAAAGGTAAATACCAGGTTGACGAGATTAAAAACAAAGAGAATATGCCAACAAGCGCTTTTAAAACAAACATTGTCAGTTTGAGAATAGCAGCTATAATAGACAACCAGAATAAATA
The DNA here is from genome assembly GCA_963822905.1 of uncultured Ignavibacteriales bacterium. Taxonomy (GTDB): domain Bacteria; phylum Bacteroidota; class Ignavibacteria; order Ignavibacteriales; family Ignavibacteriaceae; genus CAWGJF01. Next base: position 81,867 of record CAWGJF010000001.1, on the reverse strand, counting down.
TCCATATCCGGACGACGGTTTATATTTTAATGGTTTTTATGAAACGGCTCAAAGTGTCTTGGGCGGTAACGAAGGTTATTTGATGGTAGGACTTGATATGAAATATTATTTTAAGCTTCACAAACACAGTGTTATAACCCCAAGACTTCAGATCGGTTTTGCAGACAAAACACTTCCGCTTAGCGAACAATTTTCAATGGGTGGACAGTATTCCTTTTTTGGGTTGCATGACAATGAAATGAGAGGTAGACAGATTTTTATTGCATCGTTAAATTACCAGTATCAGTTTCCCTTTAAAATATTTTTTAATACATACCTGTCTTTTCGTTACGATCTCGGATCAACATGGGCGTTCCAGGAACAAATAAAATTTAAAGATTTAATCCATGGAATAGGAACAACCCTTTCTTTTGACACACCGGTTGGCCCCGCAGATTTTTCTGTAGGCAGAAGTTTCCTTTTGAATAAAGATTTGCCTGAAAATCCGATTAGCTGGGGAGATATTTTGTTTTATTTTTCTATTGGATATGCGATTACGTTTTAGCTGCGTTTTTCTTTGGCTAGTTTATAAAGCTCCAAATATTGTTCAGCAGAATGATTCCATGAATAGTCTTTTTCCATTCCATTCATTTGAATTTTTCCCCAAATATCTTTTTGTTTATAACAATTTATTGCTCGCTCGACCGATTTAAACAATGCAAAACCGGTAGCATCATTAAATGAAAAACCCGTACCTGTATGAAAGCCATAATGATTTAATTCGTCCCAATCGTGTATGGTATCGGCAAGACCTCCGGTTTTACGGACAATAGGAACGGTTCCATATTTCAAACTATAAATTTGATTCAAGCCGCAGGGTTCATACCGCGAAGGCATTAAAAACATATCTGATCCAGCCTCAATTAAATGAGAGAGTTCATTGTTGTAACCAATATAAGTCCCCATTTTGTATGGAAGTTTATTAGAAAGTTGCCTGAACAGATTTTCAAAACGATCTTCACCTGAGCCAAGAACAATCCATTGCGCTTCCAATTTCATTAAATCGTTAATTGCGTCAGCGAACATATCAAATCCTTTTTGAACAACCATTCGCGAAACTATTCCGATTAGAGGAATCTGTTCTTTAAATGGAAGGCCAAAATGTTTAAGAAGGAATTTTTTATTCTCAACCTTACCGTTTAAACTCTCTTTTGAAAACTGAAAAGGCAAATGTTTGTCTGTTTCAGGATTCCAAAGATTATAATCTGCTCCATTTAAAATTCCATACAGATCTTCAATTCTTTCACGAAGCGTGGTTTGAAGTCCCGCACCGAATTCATTAGTAAGTATTTCATGAGAATATGTGTTGCTGACAGTATTAATAATATCCGCAAATACGATCCCGGTTTTCATAAAAGAAACACTGCCATTCTGTTCAACAGGCCCACCGGGATAAAATAAACTTCCTTTAATTTCTGCGGCACTCAAAACCGATTTAGAAAATCTTCCCTGGTAGCCAATATTGTGGATTGTGAAAAGGGTTCCTGTTTTATCAAACATCTTGTCCCAGCTGTAATTATCCTTAATAAAAAGAGGAATCAACCCTGTTTGCCAATCGTTGCAATGAATTACATCCGGAACCCATTGAAGCCTCTGAAACAGTTCTATCACACTCTTTGAAAAAAGTATAAAACGTTCATCCTCATCAACATCATTTGTATAAATTCTGTGGCGGTGAAAGTAATGAGGGCAGTCGATAAAATTAACCTCTACGTTAGAATCCGGGAGTTTGCTTTGGTGAACATGAACAGAACGGATTTGTCCGTTTACTCTAATTGGCATTTCACCGATTTTCCAATTGTATTTTAAGCTATGGCGGGATTCGTCCACTGAAAAATATTTAGGGATAAATAATTTCACTTCACATCCGAGTTTTTCTAATGCGATAGGAAGTGACCCAGCAACGTCTGCTAGTCCGCCCGTTTTTGCAAAAGGAACTGCTTCTGTGGAAACAAACGCGATTTTCATGTTCACTCTGGTTTTTATGAAGGCAAAGATAATTATTATGATGGATTTAAGGAAAGAAGATATTTAAAACAAAATTGCCCCGAATTAATATATTCAGGGCAAAAGAAAGGAAGTCAGTTTATTATATTAATTCCAGAGTTCTTCTCCCGAAAGAAATTTTCCAATTGCAGCAGCAGCTTTTCTCCCAGCACCCATTGCAAGAATTACAGTTGCTCCTCCGGTTACAATATCGCCGCCGGCAAATACTCCACGTTTGGAAGTTTTCATTGTTCCATCATCGGCAACAATATTACCCCATTTGTTGTAATTTATATCAGGAGTTGTTTGTTGAATTATCGGGTTTGAACCATTCCCGATTGCAATGACAGCCATATCGATTGGAATATTGTATTCCGATCCGGCAATAGGAACCGGTCTTCTTCTGCCCGAAGCATCCGGTTCGCCAAGTTCCATTTTCTGCAGCTTAACTGATCTTAGCCAGCCGTTTTTATCTCCGATAAATTCTAATGGATTTGAAAGATAAAGAAACTCTATTCCTTCATCTTTTGCATGGTGAACTTCTTCTTTTCTTGCCGGCATTTCAGCATCGGATCTTCTGTAAATTATATATGCATTCTTTGCCCCAAGTCTTTTCGAAGTTCGAACAGCATCCATTGCTGTATTTCCACCGCCGAATACAGCAACATTTTTATCTTTGCAGTTGAAAACCGGTGTATCAAACTCAGGAAATTTGTAAGCTTTCATCAAATTAACACGAGTTAAAAATTCATTTGAAGAATAAACACCGCTGAAATTTTCGCCCGGAATATTCAGGAAATATGGAAGCCCGGCACCGACAGCAATAAATGCAGCATCATATCCATTGGCAAGAAGCTCATCAATAGTATCTGTAAAGCCTATAACAGAGTTGGGTCTGAAGTCAACGCCAAGATTCTTTAGCGAGTCGATTTCTGCTTTTACTATAGATTTTGGAAGACGAAATTCAGGAATTCCATAAACCAAAACGCCGCCGAGTTCGTGCAAAGCTTCAAAAACGGTAACATCGTGACCCATTTGAATCAAATCACCGGCACAACTTAAACCAGCCGGGCCACTACCAACAATTGCAACCTTTTTTCCCGTTTTCGGTTTTATTTCAGGAGCTCTGATACCAACAGCTTCTCTTTCATAATCTGCAACAAATCTTTCTAATCTTCCGATAGCAACAGGCTCGCCTTTTTTACCAACAACACATTTAACTTCACATTGTTCCTCCTGCGGACAAACTCTTCCACAAATTGCAGGAAGAAGATTATCTTCTTTTAACTTTGATGCAGCACCGAGGTAATCTCCCTCGGCAATTAAGTTTATAAAATCTCCGATTTTCACACCAACCGGACATCCGGAAACACATGTTGGTTTCGGACACTGAATGCATCTTAGAGCTTCCAATTTTGCAAGCTCTTCTGTAAAGCCAATATTCACTTCGTTAAAATTGCGACTTCGTTCCAAACTATTTTGTTCCGGCATTGGCTGACGCGGGATTTTCATTCTCTCTTTATTTGTAAGTGTGTTTGCCATCTCTTAAAACCGTTATGTTGTTTCCAGAAGTTGTTTATTAAAAACTTTTTCACTTTCACATTGATGAAAGCTTTCAAGAGAATCCTTTTCCTGCATAAAATAGGTTCTGTTTCGTCTGCTTAGAGTTTCAAAATCAACCTTGTGTGCATCAAACTCGGGGCCATCAACGCAAACAAAAACTGTTTTTCCATCAACAGTTGCACGACATCCGCCACACATTCCTGTTCCATCAACCATTACCGGGTTAAGACTTACAACAGTATGAATGTTTTTTTCTTTTGTTACTGCCGCTACTGCTTTCATCATTGGAATAGGACCGATGGCAAGGACAAAATCTATTTTCCTATTTTCAATTAATTCTTTTAATTGATCGGTTACAAAACCATGCTTTCCGTAGCTTCCATCGTCGGTTGTAATAAAAACTTCATTACAAACCTTTTTCATTTCATCTTCCAGGATTACAAACTCTTTTGATCTTCCACCGATTATTGAAATTGTGTGGTTGCCGGCATTCTTTAAAGCTACTGCAGTTGGAAACGCAATTGCAGTTCCAACACCACCGCCGATGCTTACAGCAGTTCCAAAATTTTCAATGTGAGAAGCTTTGCCCAGAGGCCCAACCACATCATTAATAAAATCACCCGATTCGAGTGAGTTTAATTGTTGTGTTGTTTTTCCTATTCCCTGGACAATTAGAGTAATCGTCCCGTTTGAAACATTAGAATCTGCAATTGTAAGGGGAACTCTTTCGCCTTCATCATTGATTCTTATAATCACAAATTGACCGGGTTTTCTTTTTTCAGCAATTTTAGGAGCTTCAATTTCAAAACGTTTTATATTCGGCGCTAGGAATTTTGCAGAGATTATTTTATGCATGGTACTTTCCAAATACTTAATTTATAGCCCCTTACCATGAATAATGCCATTTTGAATCAATATGTTTTTTATTTTAATCTGATTTTCTTTTCGATTTAGCAACTTTCAGTTATTAGATTAGTTTGTTTGATAGTAAAAATCAAAAACCTTCTTATAATTAAAATTGATTTTTTTATGATTGAGAAATAGCTTAATATCAAAAAATAGTTAACAGAAGAAACAATTATTCTAATGAACCAAAGAGCAATAGATTGCATCTCAATTTCAAAAATGATATATGTTCTTTGTTTTCTTTTATAAAAAAGTGTTTTAAATGAATTCAACAATTAATAATCTTGCCGTTTTCGCAGAAGGCGATCGGCAAAACAAAGCCATTATTTTTCTACATGGATTTCCATACGACCACTTCATGTGGGATGAGCAAGTTAAAGGGTTAAAGCAAAATTATTATTGTGTTAGATATGACATCAGAGGACTTGGAAAATCGCCTACAGGTGACGGACAGTTCACTATCGAAATGTTTGTTGATGATCTTGAAAAAATTATTGATGAATTGAAACTGAAAAAACCTGTCCTTTGTGGACTTTCGATGGGCGGATATATTTCCCTCAGAGCAGTTGAAAGAATGGAAGAGAAATTCAGCGGACTAATTTTATGTGATACAAAATCAGGTGCTGATGATAACGGCGGGAAATTAAAACGTGCCGAAGGAATAAAAAAGATTAATGAAAAAGGAAAAGAAATTTTTATAGAAGAATTTGTACGAAATTGTTTTTCGGATTCTTTTGTTAAGAAAAATTCCTCTGAATACAAAAAAGTTTTAAGTGGTTCAATGCAAACAACCGGGGAAGGATTAAAGGGATGCCTGCTTGCGATGGCAGGAAGAACAGGCACAACAAATTATCTTTCGCAAATTAATATCCCTACACTCGTCATTTGCGGCAGCGAAGACAAGTTGACACCGTCCCTGGTTATGAAAGAAATGGCTGACAAAATAAATTCCTCAAATTTTGTCGTGATTGAAGGCGCAGGGCATATGACGCCGATTGAAAAACCGGAGAAAGTGATAGAAGAGATTAGAAAGTTTTTGGCAGAAAGTTAAAGCCTTGAATTATTCAACTAAGAGCTTTAAGATATTTTGATATATAAAAATCAATTTTCTTCAATCTATACTGCATAATATATCTCGGGTGTTCAAGCACAACAACGTTATCAAAAAAATGATATTTTTTATTCAAAGCTGAAAAATTATCTGCGTTCTTTTTACCAAGAACAATTACTTTATCTCTCCTCGCACCAAATTGAATTTGTGTTTTTACTGATTTCACAATTTCATTTTTTAAAGTAGCCGAAAGCTCTTTCGAATCATAGTAATTATAGTTTTTACCGTCTTTAATTAATGCAAGAGGATAAAGCGAGGAAAGGAAAACTTTCGAATAAAACTTTTTCACCCCGCCCAATTCATCAATCATCTTATAAATAAATTTGCTTGAAAGCTCCTTTTTGCTGCCCAGCTCATTGTCAATTCCACAATATTCTTTTAACGCAACGGGATCAGTGAAAGCGATTCCCGTTAATCCGCCGCCAAATCTCCCGGGATTTATTCCAAAAACAAAAAGCCGTGAATTGTTATCGTTAAAAAAATTTTCATAGAAACTTTTTACAACTCGTTTAGTCTGATTTTCTTTGAAGGGGTTTCTGATTTCAATTCCTGTCGGAAGCGCACATGGTTCACGTAATTTTAGAAAACAATTAATTGCTTTATCTGAAAATGTCATTAAGGTAATTTATAACTTTCACGTATAAAATTAAATCATAATAGAAATTTCGAAAGGCATTTTGGAAAAGAAAATAAGTGAAATGTTAATTCGCCGACCCAAAATTAATGAGGAAACCAGATCGGCGAATATTTAAAGCGTGTTCTGCTATAAAAAGAACCTTAATGTTCTTTAACCCAGTTAATCATTTTAATATCTTCCTGGCGGATGTGATTTTTTATCCAGTTACCAAGAAATTGGGAAACAGTTATTGACAAAGCAAGCTTTCCGGCGTGATAATTTTCAATAAGATCAACAGCCTGTTTTGTTAAATCCTCATGAATCTTTTTGTGTGCAGGATAGGCGGGGTATTGTTTATTATTCATTAGCTTTTCTTCTGTCTGGAAATGTTCAACAACGTATTTTCCAAGCTTATCCAGGGTTGGTCCCATGGCTTCTTTTCCTTTTCCCTCGACAATTGCAACGTGCAAGTCGTTTACCATTCTGAAAAGACCTTTATGCTGGGCGTCGACTGTGGGGTTACCGGTTTCATACATTGTATCCCAGTTGACTAATGCCATTTCTTTCCCTTTCAGTTATTTTTTTGTTTTGGCTGCGATTTTGTTGAGTAAGCCACAATTATTAATTCATCATTATTATCGGGAAAACCGGCAAAATATTTAGGGTTGATTTCCAGATGAAGTGGTGCGGGACTAAAAAAATTATTTCGATTAACAGCGGGGAATGATTTTTGCGATATTTTAAGTTCTAACTATGCACATAACATTATCTCCTGAACTTATTTATTCATAAAAGCTGACCTTGTGATCAATAAACTTTCCCTCATTATAATTAAACTTCGCACTGAAGAACTTATCCCCCAAAAGCCAGGGAATAAAAATTTTATCGCCATCCCAAAGATTTATTCCTGTTAATTTATTGGTTGGAATCCATTCCAGGGTACCTTCGAGAGAATCAATCAATGAGCCTTCGAAATTATCGGATGTGAACAAAAAGACATACCAATCATCCTTGCCGTCAAAAAGAGGAAAGGTGATTATTCCTTTTAATTTTAGCGAGTGAACTTTCAAGCCGCTTTCTTCAAGTATTTCTCTTCTTGCACATTCTTCAGGGCTTTCACCGGCTTCAAATTTTCCGCCTAATCCGTTCCATTTTCCTTTATGATAATCGTTTTCCTTTTTGTTTCTAAAGATCATTAAGGTAGAATCGGTTTCTTTATTAAAAAGATAACAGAGCGTTGCAAGTTTCATTATTGTCCCGGAAAGTTTTTTTAAATTGTATTGACAAAATAGCAAATCCGAATTATGTTAAAAATGAAAATATTGAATAATCAGAATTTAAAAATCAATAAAGATTTTATTTGGCAAAAAAATATTTATTATAAATATTTCCTTAGTTCAATCAAGAAATTATTCAAGGGAACAGCATTAAACTCTGGAGAAAAAATATGAACAACAAAATATCCAAACAAAAAGAAGACCTCCTCGTTACGGAAGAAAGCGAAACAAAAAAAACACCATCGTTAAATTCTACTTTTAGGTATGCAGACATCAAAGCGGCAAAGAAGGGTCGTAAAAAAGATGATGAGGATGATGATCTTGACAAGGAAGAAGGAGATGATTTTTATGATGAAGAGGAAGAAGACAATCCGTTTGAAAAAGAACCGGATGAAGACGAAATAGCGGGAGATGATTTTCCGCTGGATGATGATGATTTATTTGATGATGACGATGAGGTCCCGTTCAACTGATGATGTTAGAAGGGGTAGAGGACCAACTCTAAAATTAATATCCCAAATATTTTTCCTTAAGCAAATAGTTTTTAATATAGTCGGCTATTCCTTCCTCTAATGGAGTTATGGGCTTGGAGTAACCGGCTTTTTTTATTTTATCAAGATTTGCTTCGGTAAAGTACTGGTACTTCTCTTCAAGATCTTTTGGAGGATCGAAGTACTCTATGTTTAGTGGCATATCCATTGCACTAAAAATCGCTTTTGCAAGATCATTCCATGTCCTGGCTTTACCAGAACCTATATTATATAAGCCATTTTTGTTTTTGTGTTCAAGGAAGAACAAAGTCATATCAACAGCGTCTTTTATATAAACAAAATCGCGGTACTGTTCACCATCTTCATACTTTGGATTGTGCGATTTGAATAATCTCAACTTGCCTGTTTCATTTATTTGCCCGAAGGCTTTGTGTGCAACGCTTCGCATATCACCTTTATGAAATTCGTTAGGGCCAAAGACATTAAAATATTTTAAGCCAACGATCTTGCCTAAGATTCCCTGGCGTTTGGCCCACAGGTCAAACATTTGTTTGGAGTAACCATACATATTTAACGGACGTAGTGTTTCAAGCTTACTTTCGTCATCGTTAAAGCCAAGTGAACCGTCACCGTAAGTTGCCGCCGAAGAGGCGTAGATAAATCTTATATCATTTTTAATAGAATATTTTGCAAGCTCTTTTGTGTATTCATAATTATTGAATAGTAAATGATCGGCATTTTTTTCAGTCGTTGAAGAATTTGCTCCCATATGAATCAATGAATCAATTTTGAAAGAAACATCTTCCTCCAAAATCATAGAAATAAAATCGTCTTTATGGACAAAATCCACATACTTTAACCCAACAAGATTTTTCCATTTCTCTTCCATGCCGAGTTCATCAACTATGATAAGTTTCTCATTTCCGAGGGTATTCAAGCGCCAGACAATAGCACTACCGATAAAACCGGCAGCTCCGGTTACGACAATCATTATTTAAATTCCATAGTTTTTAGCATTGTTAATTTAATTATAATCAAAGCGGCTTACAAAGTGATTTCATCCTCAGCTCGTTTGGTATTAAACCAGTTTCGTGGCGTTGAACATATAGTGGCATTGACAAAACCTCAATAATTCATATATTTGATACAGATTTTATAAGTTCTTTAAAATACAGACTTATCAAGAACGGCTAAGGGAACAGGCCCGTTGACGCCGTAGCAACCGATTCTGCATTTAGTGGGATGCCAGGTGCTAAATCCTGCCTCCAAATTAATTTGGAGGAAAGATGAGATGAAGTTGGATTTTATTACAACCTCTTCTTATCGTCAGAAGAGGTTTTTTATTTTAAACAAAGAGAAAAATGAATTCAAAATTAGAAACACTGACTAAACTTCTTAAAGAGCGAATCCTTGTCCTTGACGGGGCAATGGGAACGTTGATTCAGCGCCATAATTTATCAGAAGAAGATTTCCGGGGAGAAAGGCTCAAAGATCACTCAAACGATTTGAAAGGAAACAACGACATTCTTTCACTTACACAGCCGGAGATAATTAAGGATATTCACCGGGCTTATTTTGAAGCCGGCGCAGATATTATTGAAACGAACACTTTTAATTCAACAGCAATTTCACAGGCAGATTATAAAACAGAACACCTTGCTTATGAAATAAATCTTACTTCAGCAAAAATCGCAATGGAGGTTGCGAATGAATTCAATCTAAAAAATAAAAGTAAACGACATATTGTTGCCGGTGCTTTGGGACCAACAAATAAAATGCTTTCTCTCTCACCTAACGTGAATGATCCCGGTTACCGCGCGGTTACATTTGACCAGATGATGAACGCTTATTACGATACAGCAAGGGGATTGGTTGATGGTGGAGTAGACGTTCTTTTGATCGAAACCATTTACGATTCTCTTAATGCAAAAGCCGCAATTTATGCTTGTGAAAAATATCTTGAAGAAAAAGGAATCGAAATCCCAATTATGATTTCGGGGACTATTGTTGACCAGAGCGGAAGGACATTATCCGGGCAAACAGTGGAAGCATTTTTCATTTCTATTTCGCATACAAAAAATCTTTTAAGTGTGGGGCTGAATTGTGCTCTGGGCGCTAAACAAATGCGTCCGTTCGTTCAAGATCTCTCAGAAGCTTCGGATAAATTCTTGTCCGTTTATCCCAACGCCGGCTTGCCGAACGAAATGGGAGACTATGACGAAACACCGCAAACCATGGCTGAAGTTCTTGATGATTTTCTGAAAAGCGGATTTGTGAATATTGTTGGCGGCTGCTGCGGCACAACTCCAGAACACATTAAAGTGATTGCCGAATTAGTAAAAAATTATAAACCCAGAGTTCCCGGGAAAAAAGAACCCTATCTTCGTTTAAGCGGAATGGAGCCTGTAATTCTTCGTCCCGATTCAAATTTTATGAATATTGGAGAAAGAACAAATGTAACCGGTTCTAAAAAATTTGCCAGGCTAATTAAGGAAAATAATTACGAAGAAGCTCTTTCAGTTGCTCGCGATCAGGTTGAAGGGGGCGCGCAGGTTCTTGATATAAATATGGATGAGGGGATGTTAGATTCAGAAGAAGCAATGAAAACATTTTTAAATCTTATTGCATCAGAACCGGATATTGCAAAGCTTCCACTAATGATTGATTCCTCAAAATGGTCAGTGATTGAGAATGGATTAAAATGTTTGCAGGGAAAGGGGATTGTGAATTCAATTTCCCTAAAAGAAGGAGAAGAAGTCTTTTAAAGATCATGCAAAAAAAATATTAAAATACGGAGCCGCTGTAATTGTGATGGCGTTTGATGAAAAAGGGCAGGCAGATACTTTTGAAAGAAGAATAGAAATTTGTGAACGTGCTTATAAAATTTTAACAAATGAAATCGGGATTCCACCGCAGGATATAATTTTTGATCCTAACATTCTTGCAATTGCAACGGGAATTGAAGAACACAATAATTATGCTGTTGATTATATAAACACGACACAGTGGATCAAAAAAAATCTTTCACTTGCAAAAGTTAGCGGAGGAGTAAGCAATCTTTCATTTTCCTTCAGGGGAAATGATACTGTGCGCGAAGCAATGCACTCTGCATTTCTTTATCACGCAATTAAGTCCGGAATGGACATGGGAATTGTGAATGCCGGACAGCTTGAAATCTATGAAGAAATTCCAAAAGAACTGCTTGAAAAAGTTGAAGATGTTATTCTAAACCGAAAACCTGATGCAACAGAAAATCTTGTAAACTATGCAGAAACAATTAAGAAAAAAGACAAAGCGGAAATTAAAACCGAAGATTGGAGAAATACTTCTGTTGAGGAAAGATTAAAACATGCTCTCATCAAAGGGATAGTTGATTTTATAGATACCGATGTTGAAGAAGCAAGAAAAAAGTACGCACAATCTCTTCAAATTATTGAAGGTCCGTTGATGGATGGAATGAACGTGGTTGGTGATCTTTTTGGTTCCGGCAAGATGTTCCTGCCACAGGTTGTAAAAAGTGCAAGAGTTATGAAGAAAGCTGTTGCCATTCTAATTCCATACATTGAAGCTGAAAAAGAAAAAAATGCGGACACCAGGGAACAGGGGAAAATACTTATGGCGACGGTTAAAGGCGACGTTCACGACATAGGAAAAAACATTGTCGGCGTTGTTCTCGGATGCAATAATTATAACGTAATAGATTTAGGAGTAATGGTTCATTCGGATAAAATTTTGCAAACAGCAATTGATGAAAAAGTTGATGTAATTGGTTTAAGCGGGCTCATCACCCCATCTCTGGATGAAATGGTACACGTTGCAAAAGAAATGGAAAGAAGGGGAATGAAAATTCCATTGCTAATCGGTGGTGCAACAACATCCAGAATTCATACTGCAGTAAAGATTGCACCGAATTACAGCAATGCGGTGATTCATGTTCTGGATGCATCACGGAGTGTTCCGGTAGTTAGTAAACTTTTAAGTAATACCGGGGAAAGAGAATCTCTAACAAAGAATATAAAATCAGAATATGATGCTTTGCGGGAAGATCATTTTAAAAGGAAATCAGAAAAGAATTTTATTACGATTGAAAAAGCAAGAGAAAACAAGTTAAAGATCGATTGGAATAAAGTTAAAATTAAAAAACCGAATAAAACGGGGATAACAGTCTTAAAAGACTTTTCGATTAAAACATTAAGAGAATATATTGATTGGACACCATTCTTCTTAACCTGGGAATTGAAGGGAAAATACCCGACAATTTTTCAAGATCCAAAATACGGAACAGAAGCAAACAAACTTTTTGATGAAGCAAACAAACTTCTTGATGAAATCATTCCTAAAAATTTTTTAAAGGCAAATGGTGTTGTCGGACTGTTTCCTGCAAACTCTGTTGATGACGATATTGAAATTTATTCGGATGAAAAAAGAAAAAATATTTTAACTGCCCTGCATACATTAAGAGAACAAAAATTAAAATCGGATTCGCAGCCAAATTTTGCTTTGTCCGATTTTATCGCACCAAAAGGAAGTAAAGCTGAAGATTATATCGGAATGTTCGCTGTTACAACTGGGTTAGGAATAGAGACCCTTGTGGAAAAATATGAAAAAGATCACGACGATTATAACAGCATTCTTATAAAAGCACTAGCAGACAGACTTGCAGAAGCCTTTGCGGAATATCTGCATGAAAAAGTCAGGAAAGAATATTGGGGTTACGCCGAAAATGAAAATTTATCAAACGAAGAACGTATAAAAGAAAGGTATAGTGGAATTCGCCCTGCGCCAGGATATCCCGCACAACCAGATCATACCGAGAAACAAAATATTTTTTCCCTTCTCGGGGTGGAAAAGACTACAGGAATAAAATTGACAGAAAGTCTTGCAATGTATCCTGCTGCTTCCGTATGCGGATTATATTTTTCTCACCCTCAGGCAAAATATTTTAATGTCGGTAAAATTGAAAAAGACCAGGTGCTGGATTATCACCGCAGGAAAGGAATGAGCATCGAAGAAATTGAAAGATGGCTCAGCCCCATATTAAATTATTGAACCCCGATTCGAAGATAGTATTTTCTAAAAAATACCTTTCTTAGATTTTCCACCCAGCACAAGAACACTGAGCAATCCCCGGGCAAATTCGCGCGCAACTGTCCTGTCAATTTGTTTTGTGGTTGGACTTGTAAGAATCCTTTCAAAGGAGTTTTATTTTCTTTTGAGTCCATCTGATTTTCTAATAAATTTTTAGTAAGAATTAATTATGTAAATTTATAAAAATATTTAAGATTATAATGAAGAATATTAAAGGAGGATTAATGAAAACCCGCTGTCCCTGGCCATCTGATGATAAATTAATGATAAAATATCACGATAAAGAATGGGGAGTCCCACTGCACAACGACAAAAAGCTTTTTGAGTTCCTGATTCTTGAAGGATTCCAAGCAGGACTAAGCTGGCGTACGATTCTTCACAAAAGAGAAAACTTTAGAAAGGCATTCGATAATTTTGATTTTAACAAAGTTGCTAAGTATGACAGAAGAAAAATCAATTCACTCTTAAAAGATGCGGGAATTATCCGTAACAAATTGAAAATTGAAGGAGCAATAACAAACGCAAAAGCTTTTCTCCAAGTTAGAAAAGATTTTGGATCTTTTGATAAATATATCTGGGGCTTTGTTGATGGCAAACCAATTCAGAATAAATTAAAATCTTTAAAGAACATTCCGGCCAAAACTAAACTTTCTGATAAGATAAGCGATGATTTAAAAGAAAAAGGGTTTTAAGTTTGTCGGCTCAACAATTGTTTATGCACATATGCAGGCAACCGGAATGGTGAATGATCACATTGCCGATTGTTTTAGAAATAATGAATTAAGATAAACTCATTTTATCTTTAAAGTTGATTTGAAAAGGATGGTATTCCTTTCCTCGTAAAAATTCATTACGTCTAGAACTGAAAAATCCATAGTTAACCAGTCTTCAAGAATTAGTTCCCTGTTAAGAACGAAACCAAAGTTTGTCAGTCCCACTCCCTGTTGAAGAACACCGTTTTTAACTGTGAATTGGTACCATTCTGAAGCATCCAGCACTCCACCAGCAAAGAAGCTTAAATTATTTTTATCAACCCGGAAGGTATATCCAACTTCCGCAAAAATTGATTTATCCGGATCGTTATAAAAATTATATCCGAATAGTATCCACAAAGGAAAGGTTTCACTTCCGGTATAACGGAAGGTTGCTTCGAGTGTGTGAGAACCATTTCCGTAGTCTTCCCAGTTGTCCCACAGCGGTTTAGCGTAACTTATATTTTCGGTTCCACTGCTGTCAGAACTCGTTTGTTTTATCAATCTGTCAGAAAAATAATAATCAGTAGCACCAAGGGTAAATGTACCTATTCCTGTTTCAATGTTGTAAAATAAATTGGTAATCACTTGAGAAAAAGCTATTTTCTCAAGAAAATATGGATCAACCTCACCAGGGTTAAAATGCTCATCAAAATCAGGATGTTTAAATTCACTTTCGGACATTCCGAAAACTCCATAAAATGATAATTCCAAACCATGAAATAAAAAACTAGCATATGGTTCAAAGACCGGAGCCTTTGAAAGGTTTAATCCTCTCCACATATAACGACTCGAAATAGCTGTTCCAAAACGTGTTTGAAAATCACTTTTTTCTTCTTCTGTAATTTTTATTGGCTTGCGAATCTCTTGCGCATTCAATTTTTGTGGAAGTAGAAATTGAGTACAAATGACTGCAGCCACTATTAGTGGAATTATACGGGAAACATTTTTCATTCTATTCTCCAGGCTGAAATTTTAAAAAACAACTCCCACAAAATCTAAACTTCTCTGATCGCCAAACATTGTTTTGAACTTTAGGTGAATGGTTACTTTTTTTATCTCATTGTTAGCAATGCGATTTAAAAATGCCGGGTTAACATTTAGCTCAATTACCTGCCAATAATCTTCTTCATAAGATGAAAAGGTTTCTGAATCACTGCGTAACAAATCATTAGGCTCACTGCTTACAGAGACATCTAATAATTTTGGTCTTGTAATCATTGCTCCATCACCCTGGTTGGTTAACCAGGCAAACGAAAATTTTCTGTTTTCAACCAGCCTCAAATCAATTGCATCAATCACATCTTTATCTCCCAGCAGCTCGAACTTATCCAGTGGCAACCAGTTAGTTTTCGTTTCAAGTTTTTCGGGCGGCAAAAGTTTAAATCGCCAATAAGTAGAATCCGGTCCGGGAATAGACGGATTAAAAAAACGGATAAGCTGCCCGCTATATAGTCCTTCAATGCTGAAAGTATGATTAACCAGGGCAGGGTTTTTCGTTATAAAATCCAGGTTTATGTACGATCCGATTCCGGCAAAGATTTCATGTTCTTCTTCAAAAATTTTGTAGTGGTAGGAAGAAAGATTATTCATCCGGGCACCAGAAATACTGAAGTCAAAAGAAATGCTTTCTCCATATCGGTAGGTGGCAATATCATTAAAGTCATATGTTCTTTTTATTGAAAAGTCATTTGTCAATCTGTTCTCTGCCCGGGCAACACAATTTATTACCCAATAACCTGCATTTTCAAAATAGGAACCACGTTCGCTTTTACCTTTTATAACACCAACAACATAAAAAACTCCCGGAAGAGAAATAGTTAAATCCATATTTACCAGATAATCTCCCGGATTATTTCCCTTTGCAACAGTTGACTTTACATTAACATCAGTTGAAGTAAAATATTTTACCTTACCATAGCGATTTTGGAAACCACCAATGAAATTGCTAAACCTCAGTTCAGAGTCACTATAGTGCTCAAGTATACTGAAAATGCTCACAGTATAGTCAATGTCATTGAAATTGTTTGACCAATCGTATAGTCTGTCCTGAATATCAAAACTTTCTTTTGAAAACACAATTATAGTATCAAGCACCTGGATTGAAGAACTCCCTTTAAAGGTTAACTCACTAGGTTGGGCAAATGAAACAGCAACAAAAGTTAAACTTAAAATAAACTTCAAAATTATTTTTACCATTTGATTCTAAAAGCTCTGTTAATTTTGAATAACTTAGAATTATCCCCTTCCCGGGTTGTCAAAATCTTTTACCTGTATTTTTGCTTTAATCATAAAGTCAACGGTATCGCTACGCACTTTAAATTCATTTCCAATCTTTCTGGTAATACCCTCAAGTATGATTTTCGGGAGATATCTTGGAAATTTTCTCTGTACTATACAATACACATTAAAATTAAAAGTACCGCCCTGCTTCGATTTAAAATAAAAATTGCCGTTGCCAGTTTTTCTGTCAGTATTGACCAAATATTTTTGTCGTTCATTCCCATATTTAGCAGTATCAACAAAAAAGTATTTTACGCTTGCTCTTTCCTCTGGAGTTTGAAGATTCGATACTGAAATAAGAATACGCAAACTATCATTTTGATTAGTAATTAACCAATCTGTGGACTCTTGAACAGTTAGAGAAATAGGTACACTATAGGAAGCAATAATACTATCCTGAATGGTTTCATATTCATTTAAACGTTTTTTCAACTCCTGTTCGCTATTATCCCGCTCAATAATTACAGCAAGAAGTTCAACAAGCACAACAAGATATAAAACAAAATAAAAAGAGATTTTTCGAGATGGCATTTTACTTTAAGATGTTGTTCGGTTAAAAAGCCGTTGCCATCCCACCATTATTCTTTTATAAAATGAATATTTTATCTCGCCACCATTTCCGAGCGAACCATTTTTCAGCAAAATTGTCTTTAATGTTTTATCAATATTTTCCAGGTGAGTAATTAATGTGTCATTTGTTTTGATCATTTTTTGAACCTGTTCTGCCGGACTAGGCTGGTTAGCTGAAAGCCGTTTTAATCTCTCCGACTCCTCTCCAATAATGCTGTTGTAGTTTTTAAAAATGCTTCTAAACTCTTCATGGGATTGTGCTATAAGATCCGAATTGATTTTATAGAATTTTTCAATGATTGCTTTTTCGTGTTCGAATACTTCGTTAGACATTGTTGTCGAATTTTTCACACCATTCTTTAAACTATTAGAAAGATTATTAAATGCCGTTTTAGCATCGCTTACCACATTTTCAAGTTTATAGTTAAAATTCACTAATGTTTCACGAAATTCATCGCCGCTTTTTGAAATGAGTCCCGAATTAATATTATAAAAATTGTTTATTATTTCTTTTTCTCTCTCGAAGATTCCTTTTGTTTCACTGGTTGAGTTTTTCGCCAGCACAGCTAAATTGTTAGTAATGCCCTGCAGCGATTCTTTATTAGTGGCGATAAAGTTTTCAACCGAAGAAAAATATTTTGACAGATTATTTTTTTCGTTTTGAAGAAAGTCAGTGATTTGATTTGTTGAATTTGCTATATCCCTTAACAAACCCTGCTTTATTTTTGATATTTCATCATTTAATTTTATCAACTGCTGTTCGGCTTGAGCTTTAAATATATCAACAGTTTCAATTTCTCTATTTAAAAAGACTTAATGGCGCCTGTATTTTCCTGAGCAGTTTTTACCAGATTTTCCCCGGCTTCTGACTGGATACCCAAAGCAAGAGTTTCAACATTATTTGAAAGATAACCAATGCTTCGTTGAAGTCCGTCATCTCCATCTTGTGGGGAGAAGAATGATACGGCGGCTAAGAGACACAACATCGTAAATTCAACAAGCAAACCGATCATAACGATACTTGAATCAATTTTACCGTCTTGATTTAAGAGAAACTTAGGTATGTATGAAATAGTACTTATATCCCCGAGGCCTCTTAAACCGACTATTATTACAAGGAGTGCAGCCCCGACATAAACCATTGCCTGGATAGATTTTTCGTGTCTTTCAGCAAAATTGTATTCCAGCCAGTTTCGTAAGCTAGTACTCCGGGGATATTGTTTCCACGGTTTTCTTGGCATTGTATTATCTCTTACTTTATTCTTTTTTTAATAAAATTAAGTTGAGGGCAGGAGACCCAACATTAGCAAATAACAAAAAGCCTCCATTTTTAAGCAATCCTTTCCCCCTTTAAACTGTGTCTTATCCCGAAAATCGTTTAATAAAGATTGGTCATAAAAGGAAATGACACTTTCTAATCATAGTTAAAAATTTTATATATAAAAATCAATTGATCTCCGGCAGGGGAAAACATTTTTTTGTGCTATTTTGAAAATTTAAGCAAGAAGAGATGTTGTAATTATTACTGAAATAAAACGCGATTGTTGCGAAAATAAACGAAGGGAGAACCTTCTAATTTAAATTAAATAATTCCTATCCGAATTTCTGGATATACCATTCATGTAGAGGAAGCATTTTACAAAATGCATCAAAGATTACCTTAACAGCTTTTTCATTGGAAAGGGAATTAAAGTTTTTTCCTTCGAACCAGCAATATAATCCATCATGTAACAAAAGATCAGCATAAGGATATTCGGGATCAAAACCTTTTGGAACTCTTTTA
Organism: uncultured Ignavibacteriales bacterium; assembly: GCA_963822905.1. GTDB lineage: Bacteria > Bacteroidota > Ignavibacteria > Ignavibacteriales > Ignavibacteriaceae > CAWGJF01. Next base: position 63,402 of record CAWGJF010000001.1, on the reverse strand, counting down.
AATTTCTTTCCTCCCAAAGTGATATTTTTATTTTTTAAAATTTTCTTAATTATTTCGTTTAATTCCTTTCCATTTTCAGGATCAGAAACCACCCTTCGAAAATCAGTGAGCATTTCTTTTGAGAACATATACATTCCTGTTCCTGCACCGAAAGTTTTTGCATCCAGGTGAAAATAAAAACCGCTGCACTCCATCTTCTTTCCCTTTCCTTCCCAGAAATACAAACCCATATTTGTTTTATAAGGCTGCTTGTCCTTACTGAATCTAACATCTCTGTGTATTCTGAAAATGGACTTATCTGTTTTAGGAATTGCTATAACAGATGGTCGAACCGAAGAAAGCTTTTCTCCCATCTCCGCGACAAATTGAACTGCAGGTTCAAGAAACGAAGAATTGAAAAGCTCTCTATTCTCTTCAAACCATTCACGGTTATTATTTCTTGATAGTTTCTTTAGAAATGTGAGTGTGTTTTCCGGAAAATCTTTTAATGCGGAATTCAATTTATAACTAATTAAAATTAAGAATTTAGAAAAATAGTAATTTATTTGATATTTAATCCCCTCGAATAATTTTAAGTGGTAATTTATTTTAACAAAACCATTTTTTTTGTTTGGGAGAAAGTCCCGCACTCAATTCTGTACAAATAAATTCCGCCGGGTAGATTTTCACCATTAAAATCAACCGAGTGATTTCCTGCGGATTGCTCTTTATCGGCTAAGATCGCTATTTCATTTCCCAAAACATCGAAGATTTTTAATTTGATAAAGCCGTTAACAGATAACTGATAATTAATTTTTGTTGCCGGGTTAAATGGATTAGGGAAATTCTGGAATAAAGTGAAATTATTAATTTGAGTATTTGTTTCAACACTAACGGGCGGAGGAACAAATTTTAATACAATTCCACTATCCCCAACGGCAAAGCCGGCCTGTTCGCTAATAAAATCCAGGCCATATATTACACAACCCTGAGAGATCGTTTCAGTAAACCAGTTGTTTCCGCTGTCACTTGAACGTAAAAACTGAAAACCGGATGCAGACCACACATCAAAATTTGTTCGGGCTTGAATTGAAAAAGACAATCCGAAAAATGGTAATTCTTCATATGCCCAATTTTTCCCGGCATCAGTAGTTTTAATTAATCCGGTTCCAAAAAAACCTTCCGGATCGCCTGAAAGAGAAAACGCATTGGCAGAATCAATTATACACATATCAAAAACTTGATCGGGACTTACTCCTGTTGCAACCCAATTGTTTCCACCATCAGTTGTTTTCCAGATTACCCCGGCAAGATCAATAAATCCACCGCAGGCATATCCAAAATCTCTTGAATAAAATTTGAAATTATAAACGGGTAACCCGGAGACAAATGAAGAATCTATATTCGTAATTTCCCAGGTTTGACCTCCATTTGTTGTTTTGCTGATATTCTTGCCGCCAATAAGTCCATTTAAACTGTCAAAAAAGAAAATAGTATTCATTATAACAGATTGCTGTGGAAAGTCTTCTGCTATCCAATCATCTCCACCATTTGTTGTATGAAGTATGGTTGTTCCAAATGGTGTAAGCTGACGAATTGTTAATGCCCATCCTAAATTCTGGTTTAGAAAAAAAAGATCGACTATATATGTTTCAACATTTGTGATTTGAACGTTCCAGTTATATCCACCATCTGTAGTTTTTATTATTGTCCCGCCTTCGCCAGCAGCCCAGCCCGTATCTGGATTTACGAATTGAATATGACGGAGGTTTTTATCAACAGGATTTGCAATTACTTTCCATGGAAATAGTTGTGATTGTGAAAAGCCAAAGCTAAATAAGAAAGGGACAATCAAAATTATTCTTTTTAACATTGCAGGTTTAGAAACTTTAAAATAATTGAGTAAAACTTAATCAGAATTATAAAAATAAAACATATAATTTTATTGTAGGATAAACAGAACCGGGATCATTTGAATAAATAATGATCCCGTCTGATAAAATGAATATTCAGGAAAGAATTATTTTGTTGATACTAACTGGTTAGATGGTATCGCGGCAGGAACAATATTTTTTACTGGTTTAAGTGATTTCAAATAAGTAAAAATTGCCTTAACATCTTCGTCTTTTATTTTAGAATAAGCTGGCCACGGCATTAGAGGAAGCAACGACCTGGTTCCTTCAATTCCTTTGTAAATTCCCTTTCGAAAAGCCCTGTCAAATTGTTCTTCAGTCCATGTTCCTATCCCGGTTTCATCTGGTGTTAGGTTTGCACCAAACGATACACCCCATGGACCGACGGAAGCAGTTCCATCCTGTGCGAACAATATCCAGTTTTTTGAAGCCTCCGGGTTAATCCCGGGAAGGGGTTCGTTCTGTGGATGTCCGGATAAAAATCTATCCTGATCTGGAATTGGTCCATTTGGACCGAATACTTTTGGTGAATGGCAATCAGCACAACCCATAATTTCAACAAGATACCCGCCTCTTTTTATTAATTCTTGCTGACTTAAATGGTTCCCCGGTTTTGAATCTGCATCACTTTCTGAACAAGCGCTAAAAAAAATTCCTACTATCAACAGTGTAAAAAATACATACAGAATTTTTGTTGAACGTAACATATAATTTGTTCCTATAATTTTTTGTTGTTTATTTTTGTTTTTGCTGAACGAACGGTTAATGAGGTATGTTCAGATCAAATAAAATTGATGCAGGAAAAATATTTTATGAGGTAGTACTGTTACAATAGTTTGTTTGTTCTATTCAATCCTTGTAATGAATTTAGATGACTGGTATCACTTTAAATATTCAAATAAATAATAAATGATGTGGGGCACAAAATCAGAGATCGTCAGTATTAAAAGTATTCCCATCCTTTAAATCCCGGATTTATAACCTTTGTAAAAACACTTTTTTCTTTGAGCACTTGTTCCATGCGTAAAAGATTCAGGCAAAACATAACCCGGCATCTCTTTCTGAATCCGGTCATCGCCAACAGAGCTGGTCGCTGTAAGAGCCTCATCAATATCACCGATTCAATGACATCTCCAATTTATTCTTCGTAGTGAGCCCAGACACCAGCCAGGGAATCTGCCTGCAATTCTAGTCTGACAGAGAATTTGTTATATTCTTCCTGCCGGACAACTTTATAAAAATCGCAAGCCACGCAATTTGATAATTTGGAAGCAAACGAACCTTGTCTTTTTTCACTACAAAGTGTTCCAGTTACAGCTAACATGCCCTTTCTTTAAAAGTACCGCTGTTAATTTTATTTGTTTTGTTTCAATAGTGACAGGACAAACTCCAAGATCGGCAACCTTACAGCTTCCCGGTCCTCTCCCACATTATTTAAGTTTCCATGAGTTATATTTTAATATAAAAAATCCTTTTTCTTTAGTATCGAATAACTTTATTTTTAGTTTGATATTAATCCATAAATCTGGCGAACAATCCAAATGAAGGAAAATTGATTTGGAATGGATAATAATAATACTCTGGCTGTCAATAATTAATGGCGGGTTGGGCGGCCAATATATTTTAAACTGGATGGGGAACCAGCCGGACTTTACCGGTGGCAATAAAATCGATGTGTCGCCAGGAGTAATGACATGGTGGAGAGAAATTTCTAAACTTGCCTGGGCAGTTGTTGCTGTTATAATAGAAGTTGTTCGCGGAAAGGAATTAAGGTATCTATGGCCAGGGATGCTTTCTCTGTTTACCATTATTATTTGTGCATTTACAGGGGTGATTGAGAATATTGGATTCTTCTATCTTCCAAGGTATTATTCTCCACACATTTTCGCACCATATGTAAATGTATACCTCGTTTTTCTTCCTTTTCTTGGCAAAGCCATGTTTAATGCCCCGGTTAGAAAGGAACATTGGTTTGGAGTTGCCTTTGTAATTCTTGGACTTGCAATTCCATATATTCCAACAATAATTGGTACTGGTTCTAACTCCTCCCTTGATTCTACGGCTATCATCTGGTTGATTATTATTAACTGTTGTCTTTGTTCACAGCAGGTTTTAAATAACAAAACAGTTCAAACAGCATTTAAGGGGGTTGGACCAAACGCACTTGTTGTATGGCGGGAAATATGGAAAATGGTTTTTATCTCCATGGCAATTTTGATAATTCCTGTAATTGGAAATATAATCAACGCAAATATGCCTGACAGCGTCGAGGTTAAAACTTTTGAAACAAGAATTCTTGACAAAGTTAACGATGCTGATAAAGCTTATATACTTGAATATTACAAATTAGATAATTTCAAATATGTACTTGCAAAGGAAATTCCCCCGGAAGTAGAAAAAAACATCAAGGAGATACTTTCTTCTGTTGAGTTCAATAGATTTTTTGCCTTATTCAGAGGCAGTATAATTCCAAACAACTGGCTGCCAATTCTTTTTGTTATTGCTGCAGGTCTGACAGGGTACATTTATAGTTTTGGTTTCTTTAAGCTTTCAAGATTTTCAGCTCACTTCTGGGTTCCTTATACAAATGTTTATATAGCACTGCTTCCATTTATTATGATACTATTTGGAAAAGAAGTTACAACCTATCAGATAGTTGGGGCAATTGTTGTTACAGCAGGTTTAATGGTTGGAGTTTCAGACTATAGCCGAAACAAAGTGGAGGAGATTAAAAAGAAATACTAAATGCAAATAGAAAATTTATTCCTTAGTTGTATTGTTCAACAAGCCCTGCAATAATGTTTTTGTCCTTGAGATCTTTAAAGTAATTAATTGCAGATTGAAAATAAGATAAAGATTCCTCTTCTCTTTGCATTCTTTTTAATAGATTTCCCATCTCAATTGAGCTTTCGGCCTCGTTGAATTTGCTTTCAATATCTTTGTTCAACCTGATACTGTTTTCAAACATTTCTTCTGAAAGATGAAAATTTTCCATATCAGCCTGAATTATTCCTTTTATTTTGTAGATGTCGGCAATCGATAGCGTATCATTTATTCTGCACGCTATTTCCATAGCTTTATCTGTATATGCATCCGCGAGTGCAGAGTTTTTTAGTTTCGTATAAATAAAAGCTTTCCCGATATAAGCAACTGCACAATTTGACAGATAATTATTATCTAAAGACAAAGTTATGCATTTGTTAAACTCATCTAACGCAGCGTCATATTTTTCCATCCTTGTATAAAGCATTCCAATGTTATGGTAAGTTCTCGAAGTGTAACGGATGTTGCTTAAGCCATCAAATTTTTGAAGGGCATTTTTATAATTCCAGATAGCCGTTTCGTAATCTCCCTGTATAGTGTTTATAATTCCAAGATTAGTTAAAATCATTGAGTGCGATAACGAATCATCATCTTCAGAAAGGAGTGCCAATGCTTTTTCAAAATGCAACCCGGCCAAAGCTATTTCACCTTTTTCACCATACAGTGTCCCAAACATATTTTCGCATTTAGCAATTCCACTTTGACAAGAAAGTGAGGTAAACAACTTCATAGCTTCGTCAATATAAAAACTACAATCATCCCAGTAAGCCTGCGACCAATAAATTTTTGAAAGCATGAGATATGTCTCTGCCAAAAGAAATTCATACTCACTATTAAATTCAATTTTATTTACCAGGTCCTGAGCCAATTCCAGGGAAAGATCGTTTTCGCCAACAGCCTGGGTTACCTTTGATAATTCAAGAATCAAAGGGAAGAATTTATCCTCGGGTAGGAGAATTCCACTCTTTGTTACACATCGATCAATTAACAACCTGTAATCAATTCTATTTGGCAGCTCGTAATCGAGAGCATTTATTTCTTGTTCCAAATCAGGAGAAGACTCTACGCTGAGCTTTGTTTCCTTTAACAGGTTGTCAAGAAATTCTTTCGCTTCTCCGACGGGGAAATAAGCTCCGATTATGTTCTTGATGTCATTCATTAGATTATAATTATTTTCGTTCATGTAATTCCTCTTATCCACTTTGTTTTTTATGCTGCTTCGACAGCAATCAATTCTTCAATTCTTTTTACTCTTTCTGCTGCACTTATTTGTTTGAAATAATCAAGAGAGCTCTTTAAGTATGATTGTCTGGATTTTGAATCGTTCATTTCCTTATACAGTATTGCAAGCTCAAATGATGTTTCAGCTATGTTCATTTCATTTTTCAGGGAGGTGTTGATTCTTAAGCTATCTAACAAATAATTTTCTGAAGCAGAATAATTTTTTAACTTTCTTTCGAGCACTCCTTTTACTTTGTACAAATCAGCAAGCGTAAGCTTATCGTCAAGGTAGTGGCTTATCTCCAGTGCTTTGTCTGCAAACTCTGCCGCATAGTATAGAGTGTTCATTTGAATTAGTGCTTGCGATTTTGCCAGATATAACAAGCAGAGAACTGACATAAACAAACGTTCCTTTGCCAAAGAAATTCCTTCATCAAAAACGGTGACTGCTGTCTCAGGCATACCTGAATCCAGATAAACCAGACCGATATTTAAATTTACTTCGGCCTCATTCTTCTTATAATTGAGTTGTTTATAAATGCTCATTGCTTTATTGAGATGTCTGATCGAGTCGGGAGAATTCCCTATTATGTTTTCAACAATGCCGATATTTGTTTCAAAACTTGCTGCCATCTCTAAATCTTTGTCCGGATTAATTAAACCTAAGCCATTTAAAAGATGAGTTCTGGATTTCCCAACATCCCCCATCTCCCCATATATAGATCCCAAAATATTTTCACATTTTGCTAAACCAATGTTGTTATTTACATTTTTATAAAGTGATTCAGCTTCTGAAATAAGATTAAAACTTCTCGACCAAGCTGCTCTTCTACTAAAAATTTCCGCCAGACCTAGGATGGAATCTGCTTTTATTGAAACATCAGTTGAAGTATTGTTTGCTTTACGGAAAATTTCGCTGGCTATTGCTAGCCTGCCATTAGCAAGGCAAAGATTCCCCAGCTTCAATAAAAATTCACAGAATTTTTGAGTAGGCAAATTTTTCCCCGAATAAGTTATTGTCCTGTCAATTTTAATTCGTTCACTATAATTGTGGACATTTATTTTAAGTTGGTCTCTATAGAAATCACTTATTTTTTCGGAAATTTGATCAAGATTTTTTTCACCACTATTTTCCTGCAGATAGATAGTATTAAACCAGTCTTCTCCAAGATAACTTTTCAGAAGCATTTCCAGCTCAACGTCAAATGTTTTATTTGAGTGTTGCATTTTATTCCCTCTGAAAAAATTAGTTGACAAATCCGTAACGAGAAAAATGATTTAAATGTGCGTTTTTAACCTTCAACATTCCCGTGCTGGCATCCATAGTAACAGACTCCTTTTCGCAGGGGTACATATTCCCATTTGCATCTATGAATACAAAGTCCAGCGTGGTTGGATCAACACCAGTTAAATCTAATCCTGTAATTGTAAGTGTATAGTAAACCGGAACGTTGAACTGCATGGATGGTCCGAAGGTAATAGCAGCAGTTTCAGTATTAAATGTCTGTGTAATTGTTTCTGTTCCTGAGAATGAACCAGCATAAAAATGCAAAGTAGAAAGGAAACTAACAGTACCACTTGGCCCGCCGTAATAACTAAAGCCTTCACTAAACCAACCGCCGTAATCGCCATTAATATCCTTAGATTCTGTGTGTAAGTCTTCAACACTCAGGTTCTTTGGTCTTGGCAGTTTAATTAATTTATACTGGTGACCGGTTTCCGGAGGAGGATTGGAAATATCGATTCCCTGCTCACAACCGAATAAGAAGAGTATCGGTATTAGAAGGAGTTTTGTTGTCTTGTTCATTTTGTTGTCCCTTAAGATATTAGTAAAGATTTTATTCAAAGTATATTTATCTGACCCAGCCATACCTGGAGAAATGGTATATTTTTGCATTTTGAACGCTTAGAACCCCCAGGGAAATATTCACAACAGAGCTGCTATTTTCTATTAATTCAGTTGTCCCGTTATCATCAAAGTAGGCAAAGTCAACATTTCCAGTTGATGTGAAACCGAGGCTTTCCAAATCCAACCCTACAAACTCAAGATTAAGCAGAATATTAGTGTTGAATGTAATATGAGGGAGGAACTGTACAGAAGCATCTTCCATATTAACTATCATAGTGATTTGTTTATCACCAGTATAGGCACTTGGTAAAACATTTAGTTGTGCATTAACATGAATAACTTTTCCGCTAGCATCAGCATAATTTTGGTTTAAGGATAGAGAACCGCCGGAAGAGCCATTTATGGTGCTGGAAGTTTGAAGATATTCTGAGGTAAGGTTTAAGCGACCGCCAGAATGTTGAGTTGAGACTATGCTATCATCAGAATATTGAGTGCAGCTTAGTAGAGTTATTCCAACAATGAAAAACAAGAGGTGAGTCGTTTTCATTTCATTAACCCTTTCGATAGTTCGTGCTAAGTCTTAATTAAGTGAAATAGTCTTAAGCTTTAGCTCCACTCCTATCTAAGAGTCAGAAAACAGGGAAAGTCCCGAATTTTCGTAAATTTCTATAAACTAATGAGGTGCCAGTAAATAGAAGTTTGATTTGTTGTGTTTCTAAAGTAAACAATAAGTTTTTTTATTTTCTTAAAACAATTGGTGTGTACTAAATTTAGATGATGTTACTTATTGGCACATACGTTTTCGAACTAAATTCTTTACCCGGGCAACTATTTACTTGAACTGGGATGATTATTGATAATAGACTGAGTATTCAAGCGGCTACCTTAACAAGTCCGTTTTTAGCCGAAAAACGAAACAATGGAAAGAAAGAAAAATAATTCTGTATTTTATAATTGGGATAATAATATACTAATCAAGAATTTTTAATTATGAATGACCCTGATAAAACCTCATCAATTCCTGAATTAAAAGAAAACATTCCTGTGGTGTCTAACCTAATAGAATTATTTCCAACAGCATTATTTCTGCTTGATAGCGAGATGAGGATTGTCGAATTAAACAATACCGGAGCCTCTTTAACCGGGTGGAATAAAGAGGAGTTAGTTAATTCTAATTTCTCCGAACTTTTGGAAGAAAGAGAAAAAGAAACCATATCCAGGATGATTCAAAAATCATTTAGTACAAAAGAGTCCCAGGTAATTGATGTTAAAATAAAGAAAAGAGAAAATAATTATCTGTATTCTTTAGCAGTAATAAGATCGGTCACTAATAGCGAAATCAAGACACAGGTTTGCTCAGTAGCGCTTGTAGACATTACTCTTCAAAAAATGAAAGAAGAAGTATTACGGGGAAGTGAAGCCAGGTTTGAAAATATGGCAAACACAGCCCCGGTTATGATATGGATTTCAGATGTTGAAGGCTTATTCAGTTTCGTCAATAAAGTATGGCTTGATTACTCGGGAAAAGAATTAGGTGAACAATTAGGTATGAACTGGCTGAAGAATGTTCATCCTGAAGACCTTGAAAAATTTTTAGAGAATTATCAGAATGCAATAAATAACAGGCAGCCATTTTCAATTGAATTCAGGCTGCTTGGGAAGCATAAGGAATTTGAATGGATGATGATAAACGGAACACCACGATTCAGCAGGGAACACATTTTTATTGGTTTTATAGGATCCTGTACAAGTATTAAATCACAAAAAGATTATGAAGATAAAATCAAAAAAATCAATTCGGAACTTCTGGAAATTAACGCAACAAAAGATAAATTCTTTTCTATTATTTCACACGATTTAAGAAGTCCGCTTTCTGGACTAATGGGAATTCTTGATATTTTGTCCTCGTCATACGATACGCTTGAGGAAGATGAAAAACTCGAAATAATAACCGAAGCAGCAAGTACATCCAAGAGTACATATTCCCTTGTCGAAAATCTCCTGGAATGGTCAAGAATACAAACGGGCAAAATGTCATATGAGCCGGAGGAAATTCGCTTGTTGCCTCTAATGCATAACATTGAAAAACTTTATCATCAAAATCTAAAGAACAAGCAAATAAATTTTGTTATCAATGTTCATCCGGCATTAGCAGTGATAGCCGATATGAAAATGACCGAAACTGTTATGAGAAATCTTCTTTCAAACGCAATAAAATTTACAAATCCCGGCGGAACAATTGCTGCGATGACTGAATCGAAAGACAAATCTATAATCATCAAAATTGTTGATAACGGAGTTGGTATGAAAGAAGAAGACCTTGATAAATTATTTAAGATGGATATTGGTCATTCAACGAAGGGAACTGAAAAAGAAAGCGGATCAGGACTTGGACTTATAATTTGTAAAGATCTTGTAGGAAAACAGGGCGGCAAAATTTGGGTAGAAAGCAAAAAGGATAAAGGGACTACTTTTTTTGTTTCATTACCGTCTAATAAATAATTCTAACATCAAATAAGAATTAGTAAACTTACAAAAATTTGTCGCATCAATTTTTAATCAACAGTTAATTCAACCTTGTTGTATTTCGATTTTAAATCATTTAAAATTTTTGTTAACTCATCTTTTTCAGCCTGAAACCTAATTAAAACCTCTCGGAACCCCTCTTTAACACCTTCGTGTGTGGTTAAAATACTGTTGTATTTGAATTTATATTTTCTCATCACATCCATCATCTCTTTGATTGATCCGGGAGAATCTTCTACGACAATCGATATTCTGTTTGCTGCAAACCGGGCGCCGGTTATATTAATTAATGCTTTAAAAACATCTTGTTCAGTTAAAATTCCAACAAGCTTTTTCTGTTTATCTAAAACAGGCAGTCCACCGATTTTATTATCAAACATAAGTATCGCTGCTCTTTCTAAGGTAGTATCCGGGGAAACAGTAACAACATCTTTTTTCATAATCGTTTTTACAAGAATCTTGGACATAAGATAATGCAGCTCCCAGATATCTAGCGAAGTAACTTTTGAAGGCGAAGCTTCCTTTAAATCACGATCTGATATTATCCCAACCAAGGCTCCCTTTTTCATTACGGGTATTCTTCTAATTTTATGTTGTTTCAGAAGGTTTATTGCATCTGAAAGAGAAGCGCTTTCCTCAATTACAATTGGATTTTTGGACATCCATTTTCGTACTAACATATTTTTTCCCTCCAGGTTAAATTCCTAAATAGGCAGATTTAACGTGTTCGTTACTTAGCAGTTCTTTCCCCGTTCCACTTATCGAAACCTTTCCATTTTCAAGAACATAAGCGCGATGACAAAATTTAAGTGTCATTTGCACATTTTGTTCAACAAGAAGAATAGTCATTCCTTTTTGATTAATGTCTTTTATAATTTCAAAAATATTCTGAACAAGTACTGGTGCCAATCCCAAGCTGGGTTCATCAAGCATTAAAAGTTTTGGAAGCGACATTAATCCACGTGCAATAGCTGCCATCTGTTGCTCTCCACCACTCAAAGTGCCTGCGAGTTGCTTTCTTCTTTCTTTAAGTCTTGGAAAAAGTTCGTAACATTTATCCAGGGTTTTCATTCTCTCCTTTTTTGCATTCCCATGAAGAGAACCCATAAATAGGTTTTCTTCCACTGTCATTTCATTAAATAATCGTCTTCCTTCGGGACAATGAACAACACCTTCCTTTATTATTTCTTCGGGGGAAATTTGGATCAGAGATTTTCCATTAAATGTAATTGTTCCAGAATTTGGTTTTTGTAATCCGGAGATTGTTTTTAATGTAGAAGATTTTCCAGCGCCGTTTGCTCCAACAAGAACTACAATTTCTCCTTCGTTGACATCAAACGAAACATCCCAGAGAACCTGCATATCACCATAGCTCATATTTAAATTTTCGACTTTAAGCAAGGTTATTCTCTCCTGCATAATCAGAACCGAGATAGGCTTCAATTACAGTAGGATTTTTTGCAACCTCGTCTGGGGTTCCTTCGGCTATTGTTGCGCCATATGCAATTGCATGAATCCTGTCGCTTATACTCATAATAACTTTCATGATATGTTCGACAATAACAATTGTAATGCCCAGTTCGCTTCTTATTTTTTTGATAATATCAATAGCTTCATCAAGTTCGGAAGGATTTAAACCTGCAGCAGTTTCATCAAGCAAAAGAAGGAATGGTTTTGTGGCAAGCGCTTTAGCAATTTCAAGTCTTTTTCTTCCGGCAATAGGCAATCCACCGGCTTTTATATTGCTTTGGTCAGCAAGCTTACAAAATTCTAATACTTCACCAGCAACTTTTCTGGCTCCATTAAATGTGGATTCTCTTGAAAAAGCTGCAGCCATTACATTTTCTTCAACAGTTAATCTTTTTAATGGCTTTACTACCTGGAATGTTCTCCCTATTCCAAGCCGTGCAATCTCAAAAGTTTTCTTTTTTGTTATATCCTGTCCCTTGAAATAAATCTTTCCGGAAGTCACTGAATAATATTGGCTTATCATATTAAAGATTGTTGTTTTACCGCTTCCATTTGGTCCGATCAATCCAAATATTTCGCCTTCATTTATTTCAAAGGAAACATCATTGACAGCAGTTAGGCCGCCAAAAACTTTTTTTAGATTGGTGATTGTCAGTACACTCATTGGCTTTTCTCTGCCCGGACTGATTTAAATTTGCGTGAAATAAGATTCCAGTCACCAACGATTCCACCAGCCATATAAAGAATTACAAAGATGACAAGCAAACCAAATGCAAGGGAGTGAAATTTTGAAAGCCATTCCGGTGCCAGTCCGAAAACTGAAGAGCGGAGTAGTTCCTGCATAAAAACCATTACAACAGCGCCAACGGTGGGACCCCAGTTGGTTCCCACGCCACCGATTATTCCAACAAGAATTGAAATGATTGAAATATTATGAAGAGCAAACACAACTTCGGGATCGATAAATCCCATATAGATCATGTAAAATGCGCCAGCCATTCCTGCCCAGAATGTTGAAATTGCAGTTGCAACATTTTTGTACTTCCTTGTATTTATTCCAAGTGCTTCGGCAGCATCCTGATCTTCCCGGATAGATAGAAAATAAAATCCTGCCTTTGTTTTCATTACAAACTTTATTGAAAATACTGCCCCAAGAGCAAGTGCCAGGGCTACATAATAGTAAGGATATTTACTGACCCAGGTTGTCATGTACAAAATTCCTGTATGACCGCTGGTTAGCCAGTCTTCTTCACCAAAAATAAGCCGAAGTATTTCTGCAGTTGCCAGTGTGCCTAGTGCAAAGTAGGGACCGCGAAGTCTGAACACTACAATTCCTAAAAGATAGCCGAGAATAATCGCAGCAATGCCACCGGTTAACAGTCCCCACCATGGGGAAAGACCCCAGTGAAGAAACGGGAGGGCTGCAGCATAAGCACCAATTCCGAAATATGCGGCATGACCGAAAGAAACAAGTCCGGTATATCCAGCCAAAAGATTCCAGGAACTTCCGAGGATTACCCAGATCATAATAAAAATTAATAATCCCTGGAAGTAAGAAGAGAAATCAAAAATTACAGGAAGGACTAAAGATACTGCAATAATAATCCATTCGGTCCGTGTAATCTTAAAAGCTCTGGCTGACGAAGTTTCTTTCATTTTCTTTCTTATATTTTTGTTAGCTGTTTAATACCGCCGGGAAGAAATACAAGCACTAATAGAAAAATCACAAGTCCGACAGCATCACGGTAACCCATGCTTAAATAAGTGGCTCCGAAAGTTTCGGCAATTCCAAGTACAAGCCCCCCGGCAATTGCACCAATCGGTGAACCAAGCCCACCAAGAATTGTAATCACAAAAGCTTTGACTGTAAATATTGGACCGACATCAGGGAACAAATAATAAACTGGTAAAAGCAGGGTTCCCGCAGCAGCGACTAAACCGCTTCCCAAACCATAAGTCAAAATTGTTATTCTCTTAGCACTGATTCCCATTAATGTTGCTGCCTCTCTATCCTGAGCCGTTGCACGTATAGATCTGCCTAAATCAGTTTTTATTAATAGAATAAAAAGCCCAAGTGTTAAAGCGAGTGCTATAAAAAAAGCAATCACCAGAGGTACACTTAGAGAGATATTACCCAGATGCCACGCTTCATCTGTATAGCTTGTTCTTACTGAACGGTAATCGCTTGAAAAAGTTGAGCGTGCAAGTTCAACAAGGACCATCCCGATACCTACAGTCATCAGCACCTGGTTTTCAGGAAGGATTGAATCTTTTTTAATTAATGGATATAAAAGATACCGGCTGATTCCTTTTCCTAGAAAGTAAACAACCGGTATTGTAATAAAGATGGAGAGGTACGGATCCAATCCAGCGTACTGCCACATTACCCAGGTCAGGTACATTGCAACCATCATAATCTGTCCGTGTGCAAGATTGATGATATTTAATACCCCCATAATCAGCGTCATTCCAATGCCGATTATTGCATAAAGACCACCAATCAAAAGTCCGTATATCAATGATTGCAGTATTAGTTCCATACCTCTGCCTAAAGTTATTAGCTGACATTTTCAGTTTTTATTTTCCCCAAACTACGTCCCATTTAATGGGGTATTCGAAATTTGCATTTGCAAGATCTTTTGGCCAGACAAGATTTAATTTCCCATCAATCCATTGAACTACATAAGTGTCCATTTTATTCTGATGAATTTTATTGTCATAAGATGTGAATTTAACCGGGCCAAAGATTGTTTTCATATCAACTTTGTCAAGAGCTTTCTTCAAACTTTCAGAAGAATAATCTTCTGTGCTTTTTAAAACTTCAACCACTATTTGCGCAGCAGAATAAGCTTCTGCTCCATGATAATCAGGCCCTTCTCCGCCATATTTTTTAATATAATCGTTATAATATTCAGTAGCTCCTTTGATTGGCAGGGATTGATGCCAGAGGGTTGCAGAAAGAACTCCATTGGAAGCGTCCCCGGCGTTATCTTTAAAAGCAGGCATTGTGTAGCCGGCGCCGGCGCCAACAAACAGGTTTGGTGTAAAATTTATTTCGCGGGCTTGTTTCATAAGTAAGGCTGCATCCATTACATAGGAAATCATGTAAACCATGTCAGGCTTAGCTTTCTTTTCATTTTCCAATAATGGTTTAAAATCAACAGCACCAGCAGAATATGATTTTACTCCAAGAACCTTTATCCCTAATCTTTCGCAAGTGTTCTTAAATGATTCAGCGCCACCGGTTCCAAACGAAGTGTTTTCATGAAGGATGTAAACAGAAGATGGATGTACAACTTCAGTGAGCAAACTTTCAAGTCCGGAGGCGTATTCAGAAACAGGTGGATTTAATCTATAGATATAAAATTTATCTCCGTCGTTTGTTGTTAAATTGAAAGACTCGGGCTCAGTAATTTTATCTACAGATCCTGTACAAACCAGGAAAGGAATTCTATTCTGTTGTGCAACAGCACAGGCTGCGAAAGTAACAGAAGAACTATAGCCACCAGTTATCAGCGGGACTTTATCTACGGTAATTAATTTTTCTGCTCCTGATCTTCCAACATCAGGTTTTCCTGTATCATCTTCATAAACAAATTCAAGCATTCTTCCATTTATTCCACCTTCGGAGTTAATCTTTTCTTTGTACATTTCGTAGGAGTTTTTTTCCATCTCCCCGAAATTTGCCTGGGCCCCGGTCAGCGGAAGAAGAACACCGATTTTAATCGGGCCGGATTCATTTTTACTGCAGCTATTTATTCCTATCACAATTGCCGCAACAAAAACACCCATGATAAAAATTTTAAATAATTTCATAGCACACCTTTATTTAAATCTAAAAATCTTATTTAAAAGTTATTGCAAACAGCAATTCAATTTTTTCTCTTGCAAAATCTTTAAAGTTGTCTACTTTTTCTGTTATATGTCTCCATCTTGGAGTAATAGAAAATGATCCGTGGTCTGAGCTGAAAATCGGGAATTTATATAGTAACCACAGATAGGTATATTTATGATCAACATCTCCAGTCATAAACTTATCGGTTCTTTTTGCAATATCGAACCATGCCTGAAGAGCACCAGGTCCAAATTTAGCATCGGCTTTTATTCTGAATAGCTGGGCATCATAGTTTAAAGTTCCATCCACACTTTGTGTTGAAAAAGCTGCGCTGCCACCAAACTTAAATCCGGAAAATTCCGGAGTTGATAGGTTAAGACCATAACTAAATGGTGCCGAGACTGAATCGCTGGCCCAGGTAATCATTGCCGTTGGCTGAATAGAGAAATCACTTACTTTAAACGCATAATCTGCTCCGAAAGTATAGACGTCGTGTTTATCAGTTAAAACTGTTCCGAGTATATCTTCTTCGTATAATTCATTGTGATCATTACTAACAAAATAATTCACTTTGCCAGGTCCTGCTTTTACATATCCCTGAATACCAACAAGACTGTTTGATCTGTAGAGGGTAAACGGAATATCAACAAGTACCATTGGCATATAGTGTACATCCAGTACTGGATTTGCAACTCCGCTTATTGGAAAGATACCGCCTTCCAAACCCCAGCAGTCTTTGTGAATTCCAAAATACATTAAGTCAAAATTCACAACCGGACGGCCAACTATATCATTTGAACCGGCAAGTATTGGATTTGCAACTCCGGCATTGCTTGTGTAGAAATAACCCGCATAGTTATAGTGTTCCAGTCTGACTTTTGCAAAAAATCCTTCTCCAACATCTACTTTAAGATCTAAAGTTGCCTTCAACATATAATACAAATCCTTAGAAACGCCTCCATAATCATTTGAGTTTTTAATATCATACCTGGGGCGTACCTGTAAATCACCGGACCAATCGAATTGAGCAAATGTGCTACCTGCAAATCCTAAGAATAAAACTACAGATAGCAGTACAAATAAATTTTTCATATTTCCTCCATTAATAATTATTAATATCGAACCAATATTCGATTACTGCGTTTAGGCAAATGAAATGCCACCGGTTGAAACATTAATAATCAATGTAGAGCACTATGATAAGGAGTTTAAGAAAGGAAAGTTGGTGAATCTTCACCAGTTCCGGCTAAAATTCACCATTGCCAATATTGTATTTTTCAAGTTTATAACGAAGAGTTTCCCTGGGTATTTTTAATAATCGTGCGGTCTGGGAAGTATTGCTTCCGCTTAAGTCATAAGCTTTTTTAATAAGGTTAATTTCCGTGTCTCTTATAATATCCTCAAATGAAGCACAAAAAAGATTATCATCTTTATTTATTAATACCGGGCTTTCAGTTTGAAAATTAATGAGTTCTGCCGGAAGATGGTAAGATTCTACAACAGCTTGTTTTTGAAGTATGCAAATTCGTTCAACAATATTTTTCAACTCACGGATATTCCCTGGCCAATCATATTTTATTAAAAGATTTTTTGCTTCATCAGAAAAACCGGCAATCTCTTTGTTGAATTTCTTCCTGAATATTTCCAGGAAATGATTTGCAAGAAGAATTATATCTTGTCCTCTTTCCTTTAATGACGGCATTTCTATCCTGAGCACATTCAAGCGATAATATAGATCCTCCCTGAAATTCTTTTCAGTAATTGCATCTTTAAGGTTTTTGTTTGTAGCTGCAATGATCCTGATATCGGAGGTGATTTCTTTTGTTGAACCAAGCCGCATAAATTTTTTGTTCTCTATTACACGTAACAATTTTGCCTGAAGCAAAGAACTCATTTCCCCGATCTCGTCAAGAAATAAAGTTCCACCATCTGCTCTTTCCATCAATCCCGCCTTACTTGATTTTGCATCAGTAAAAGCCCCCTTTTCGTAACCAAACAATTCACTCTCAAGCAAATTTTCAGGAATTGAAGCACAATTTAATTCCACAAATTCCTTATCTCTTCTATTGCTAAGATTATGGAGCGCAGAGGCAACCAATTCTTTGCCGGTTCCACTTAACCCTGTAATTAGAACCGTTTCAGAATCATGTTTTGCAAATTCAACAATCTGGTTTTTAACATTGTTTATCTTTGTCGATTCACCAACGATACCCTCAATACCTTTCCCTTTGTATTTTTCTCCCTGCAATTCTGAAACTGTTTTCTTTAAAGATTGTGTTTCAAGTGCAAGCCGTGTTATAAGTTTTATTGCATCTGCTTTGAAAGGCTTTTTTATATAATCATACGCACCAAGTTTAATTGCCTCAACTGCAGATTCGACAGAAGCGAATCCTGTCATAATAATCGTTAAAATTCCGGGCTGAACTGCCTTAAGTTGTTTCAGAATGTTGAGACCGCTCATATCAGGAAGATTAAGGTCGAGTAAAACAAGATCAATCTCTTCTTCCTTTATGGTTTTTAAAGCGGCTGTTCCGGAATCATTTAATATTACATTATATTTTTCTTCAGAGAGTATCTGACTTAAACTTAGCCTTATAAATTCTTCGTCATCAACAATTAAAATTGTTTTTGCTTTTAACATTTAAACCTCCTCAAATAATAATTCCTTTTTCTTTACGATGTTTACAGGGAGTTGAATCGAAAAAACGGCACCACCGTATCTTGAGTTAGAAACTTTAATTTTTCCCTTATGTTCAGTTATTATATTATGAGTAATGGAAAGTCCCAGCCCGGTCCCGCCTTTTTTGCTTGTGAAGAACGGATCAAAAACTTTGTTGATTATTGCTTCGGGAATTCCTGACCCGGTGTCAGAGATCTTTATTGTAACCCACCCAGGCTTGTGATTCCCATCCCCATTAACGGGTAAAAAACTTTCATTTTTATATTTAGCATACGATGTCTTTATTTTCAACCCACCGCCATTTGGCATTGCGTGAATTGCATTAAGTAAAATATTTAGTAAAGCCTGTCTAATCTTTTCCTGGTCTATATAAACGTCAGGAATATCCGGAGATAATTCAGTTCTTAAAATTATTTTTGAATTCCGGCATTGCTTGTCTATAAAATGCAGTGTTGCTTCAATAAGAAAGTTTATGTTCTTTGTTGATAGTTTTTGTTTCGTCGGGGAAGAATAATCGAGCAATTCATTAACGAAAGATTCAAGCCGTTCAACTTCAGTCAGACCCATTTCAATATTTTTAGAAACCTCCGGCTGATTATTTATTTTGTCATGAAGGTCATCAAGAAACAAACTAAGTCCCGTCAGGGGATTCCTGATTTCATGTGCAATCCCGGCGGCAAACTTTCCAAGCGAAGCAAGACGATCCATTTTTTGAATTTGATCATCAAGCAATTTTTTCTCGGTTGTATTTTGTAGAATCAGAACAATGCCCGAATTATCGTTATCAGGATTATTCATTAATGAGGCAGTAATTGTTATAAACTTTGTTTTGTCATTGATAATAAAATCCTGGTTATACTTGCGGTAGACACCGGTTAAAGTAATTGATTGCTTTATTTCACCAACAGCGGGTTCATTGTATCCAAACAGATTCCAAATGTTCTTGCCGATGATATTCTGGTTTTCTGTTTCCAGGATATTCGTAGCTGCCGGGTTAATGCTGTTTATTATGCCATCGTTATCAACTGTGATTACACCATCAGGCATATATTTTAAAATGTTTTCATTAAAATTTTTCTGAATAATTATCTCCCGGACCAATCTCGTATTTTCAATTACACGGGAAGCCTGGTTTGCAAGTATCTGCAGAGAGCTAACATCAAGTTCTGAAATCTTTGTTTTACTTCTTAATTTATCTGCTCCGAGAATTCCGATAATTTTTTCTCTCACACGAAGCGGGACAAATACAAAAGATTTGCTCCCTGATATTCTCCTGATTTTTCTGTCCAGTTCCGTCGCATCTTCATACGTACTAAAGTCATCAACAAAAATTTTGTTACCGCTTTTAACAACCTTTGTTTCAATACAATCAAAATGCTGAAGACTATATTTTGAATTTCTGGCCCTTTCTTCTTCCTCCATTGTAAACCCGTAAACTTCTCTGCAAACAAGACGATTTTCTTCTCTATCAAGCAGATATAAAATTGCACGGTCAAAACCAATACTCTCAACGCTATTATGCAGGATATAATTTAATACGCGGGTTAAATTGAATGTGGAGCCAAGTATGTTGCTGATCCGAAGAATACTTTTAAATATTTTTAACTGGTATTCCAGATCACCCGCATATGTTTCCATTTCAGTTTTGGATTTTTTTAATTCATTAAAAGAATCAACAAGCGTCTGATTTTTTTGTTTGAGCTCTTCAGCCATATAATTAAACGAACTTGAAAGAAAACCTATTTCGTCATTTCTTAAAACTTCTACGGGTTTATTCAAACTTCCCTCTGCAAGTTTTTTAGCGCCTTCAGTAATACGAAGTAATGGTTTTGTAAAATTTCTTGAAACGAACCAGGAGGAAATAATAGCCACAAAAAAAGTTATTAAGATAATCCAGATAATATTAATCCTGTAAAAATGTACAGTTGTATTCATATCTGCAGAAATTTGATTAGCTGCATCATGGAATCTTTCTATGTTTGAGCCGATTGTTATTCCACCAAATATTCCGTATTTGGAATAAACTCCTTTATCAAAATAAATAGGAGCATAAGACATTACCTTTTTTACACCGCCAACGTTTGTTGTAACAATTGACCCGGAATGTTTTTTTCTGATTTCAGAAGCTACGAAAGGATATGCAGTATGAATAAAACCAACCGAATCCAGGTTGAATGGAATCCTTCCCATCTCAATATCTTTTTTACTTGAGTGTTCGGTATATGCCGGAACCGGCTTTCCGTTTTTATCCACACCTGGGATATCCCATAGTTTTGGATGAGTAATTATCCAGCCATTATCATCCAGCATAAACGCATAGTCACCAGAAGCATAAACAGGGAAGACTGTAAATGTTTTTTTGTTTGGAAGAATATGCTGGGTAAATTCCATTAAATGCTGATGATCAAGCGCAATCATTAATATTCCAGAAAACTTTCCGGATTTATAAATGGGAGTTGCAAAGCGAATCACACCATCATATTTTCCCCCCTCAATTGCATCCTCAGGATTTTTTGCATTTCCCAGTTGTTCTTTTTTGTTTACAAAGAAACCAGAGAGATGAGAGACATAAACTTCACCATATTTCAGTTTAGCGGTTTCAGTAAAATAGTTTTCATTCAAATAAGTAGTGTTACGGGGATCCTTATCATTTACAAGCTGAAAACCTTTAACAACTTTTCCATCTTTTATTTTTATTTTTTCCTGACCGTTAAAACCAATGTATGCTATTTCTTTATACAATGGAATTAACTGATGAACTTCAACAGGTTCTGCGTTTGTTCCTTTTCTTATCCAGACTTCTGACTGATGTTGTTTGCTGAATCGTAAAAACTCTTCAGCAGAAAAATTAGATTGTTTTAACATTGTTAAGTCATTTACGCATTGACGCAGAAATTTTTGGACAGCTTCTGCAGTAAGCACAGCCTGAACTTCCATTGTTTCCTGTGTCTTCTGATCAATATCAAGTTTCGCATGCCGGACAATATTTTCTCCAACAGAACTGATATTTACAATTGTATATATTCCGAAAGCAAGCAGGGGGATAATGGAGATTATTAGAAAAGAAAGAAGAAATTTTTTAAAGATACCAAAACGCTTCTGCCCCAAATAATTCCAGAAGCTTTTCTGAAATGAACCCCCGGTATTTTGTTTCGTAAAACCGTTATTCATCAGCTTGAAAAAAATTGTGCGTTGAAAACAGAAGACAGAAGTGAATATTTGCTAATTAGAAAGTCAACAAAAATGCCACTATACAAAAACTATCGTTTTTGCTAATATTTCAAAGGAATTCAAAAGAAGTTATTATAAATGGGAATTTGTTATGTATAAATTCTCAATATTAACTTAAGCAAAAGAATTGTCCGGGCTAATTTTAGGTGAGAAATAAAGAGTATTCAAAATTATTTTATTTGGGAAATTAGTAACTAAAAAACATACTGAATTCACAAAATAAAATTATTTCAGTATCAATGTTGACTAAAACATCTTACCAATTTTTATATTGTTAAGACAATTCCAATTTAGTTAAGTTGCCAAAGTTCTAATTGGGAAATATTTAAATGAAAAAAAATACCAAAGCAATTTTAATTGTTTCCGCAGCAGTTATCATTTTAATTCTGCTTGCCATTCCTAAACTAAAATCATCTGAGAATTCTTCAGACACTCCCGGACCTAAATCAGCAGGCCCACTTCCGGTAAAAGCACATATTACAAAATATGAAGTGCTTGAAAATAAGGTCTTAACAACGGGAACTATCCTGGCTAATGAAGAAGTTGATTTGAAGAGCGAGGTAGATGGGAAGATAACCGGGATTTTTTTCCGCGAGGGCAGCTATGTCAAAGCGGGAGACTTGCTTGTAAAAATTAATGATGCAGATTTGCAAGCTCAGCTACAAAGTGCAAAATCAAGACTGGAACTTCAAAAGGATACTGAATACAGGCAGAAGCAATTGCTTGAAAAAGAAGCTATCAGTCAGGAAGATTATGACATGACAGCAAACCAGCTTCAGGTTAACCAGGCAGAAGTTGAATTGATTAAAGCACAAATTGACAAAACGGAAATCCGTGCACCATTCGGCGGTATAGTTGGGTTAAAAAATGTAAGCGTTGGAAGCTTTGTAAATAGTTCTATGGTTATGGCTAGTCTGCAAAATATAAACCCGATTAAAATAGATTTTTCTATTCCTGAGAGATACTCATCAATGGTTGAAGTAGGAGACGAAATTAATTTCACGATTTCAGGGAGCAATAAAAAGTATATTGGTAAAGTGTATGCAATTGAACCCAAAATTGATCAGGTTACAAGAACATTACAGATTCGTGCGCTTTGTTCAAATACCGGCAGGGAAATTCTTCCCGGCTCATTTGCAAATGTTGAACTTGTTTTAAAGAAAATTGAAAACGCAATCCTGGTTCCTTCTGAAGCTTTGATCCCTGACATAAAAGGACAAAAAGTTTTTCTTTATAAAAATGGAAGTGCAATTCCCCAACAGGTTGAAACAGGAATAAGAACCGATGTAAGTGTTCAATTAACTTCCGGGATCAGCGAAGGGGACACAATTATAACTTCAGGAATGCTTCAACTAAGACCCGGGATGCCCGTATCGATATCGGAGATTGAGTAATGAGCCTTTCATCATTAAGTATAAGAAGACCGGTACTTGCAATAGTAATGTCGATTGCAATCGTAGTGCTTGGTTTGCTGGGATACACTTATCTCGGTGTTCGGGAATATCCTTCTGTTGATCCGCCTATAATCACGGTAAGTACAAGTTACATAGGTGCGAATGCAGATGTAATTGAATCGCAAATAACAGAACCACTTGAAGAATCAATTAATGGCATTGCCGGAATTCGTTCTCTTACTTCAGTGAGCCGCGACGGACGAAGTACAATCACTGTGGAATTTGATATAGATGTAGATCTTGAAACTGCAGCGAATGATGTCCGGGATAAAGTTTCACGTGCTGTAAGAAATTTACCTCCGGATGTTGAACCGCCAATTGTTTCCAAAGCCGATGCGGACGCTTCACCAATTGTATTCCTGAATATTCAAAGCGATACAAGAAATCTTCTTCAGCTTACCGAGCTTGCCAACAATGTTTTTAAAGAAAGATTTCAAACAATACCTGGCGTTAGTGCAGTAAACATTTGGGGCGAAAAAAAATATTCAATGAGATTGTGGCTCGACCCTTCTAAACTTGCAGCGTATCATTTGACTCCGCTTGATGTAAAGAATGCTGTGAATAGGGAAAACGTTGAGTTACCTTCAGGATTAATTGAGGGAAATAAAACTGAACTCTCGATTAGAACGATAGGCAGACTTCATGATGCCGGTGAGTTTAATGATCTTATAATTAAAGAAGACAAGGGAAATATTGTAAGATTAAAAGACGTTGGATATGCTGAACTCGGCGCTGAAAACCAAAGAACAGTTCTGAAAAGAGAAGGCACACCAATGGTTGGTGTGGTTTTGGTTGCACAGCCTGGCGCAAACAATATTGCCATAACAGATGAGTTTTATAAACGACTCGCGCAAATAAAAAAAGAACTGCCTCCGGATATTAAAACTGGGATCGGTTTTGATGTAACAGACTACATCCGGGATTCAATTTCTGAAGTTGAGCAAACCATCTTTGTTGCATTTGGACTTGTTGTGTTAATTATCTTCCTCTTTTTAAGGAACTGGCGGACAACCATAATACCTGTTATCGCAATTCCAATTTCCTTGATTGGGGCTTTTTTTATAATGTACGTTGCAAACTTTTCCATAAATGTTTTGACTCTACTGGGAATTGTGCTTGCAATTGGAATAGTGGTTGACGATGCAATAGTTGTGCTTGAAAATATTTATGCTAAAATAGAAGAAGGACTGCATCCCGACGAAGCCGCAAGACGAGGATCTGCAGAGATATTCTTTGCAATTATTTCAACCACGGTAGCTTTAGCCTCTGTATTCCTTCCGATAATTTTTCTCCAGGGATTGACCGGAAGGCTATTCCGTGAGTTTGGAATTGTCATTGCGGGATCCGTAATCATCTCAGCATTTGTTGCTTTAACTCTTACACCAATGCTTGGTTCAAGAATTTTAAAAGGCAGAGATAAGCATAACTGGTTTTATAATAAAACCGAACCATTCTTCATCAAACTGAATAAGACTTATCGAAATTCTTTGGATGCTTTCCTTGCTAAAAGATGGATAGCATTCTTAATAATGGGAGTTTCCCTTGGCTTGATATATCTTTTTTTCACATTTATTCCTTCTGAATTAGCTCCTCTCGAAGACAGAAGCGGAATCAGACTATACGTTACAGGTTCGGAGGGATCATCCTTTGATTATATGGATCACTTTATGGATAAGCTGATTCAAACTTTAAAAGAAGATATACCTGAAAGAGACGCAATAATTTCTGTAACATCGCCAGGTTTTGGAGCTTCAAGTTCTGTCAATTCCGGGTTTGCCTTTATAATCCTAACTAAACCGGATGAACGTCGACGTTCGCAGCAACAAATTGCTGATGATATAACTCCAACATTATTCAGGATGACAGAAGCACGGGTATTTGCAACTCAGCAGCAATCAATCGGACAAAGAAGAGGCGGATTACCTGTCGAGTATGTAATTCAAGCTCCCAACTTTGAAAAACTTAGAGAATATCTTCCAAAGTTTATGGATGCCGCGCAAAAAGATCCGATGTTTACTATTGTTGATGCCAATCTGAAATTCAACAAGCCGGAAATTAAACTGGCAATTGACAGACAAAGAGCAAGAGACCTTGGTGTTTCTACAATCAACATCGCACAAACAATTCAAGCGGCTTTCAGCGGACAGAGATTTGGATATTTTATTAAAGATGGAAAACAATACCAGGTAATAGGACAACTGATCCGAAATAAAAGAAATGCACCAATTGATTTAAAATCATTATATGTAACGAATAATAAAGGCGAATTAATACAGCTTGATAATGTTGTGACGCTAACAGAACAAAGCGCACCACCACAGCTTTACAGGTTTAACCGTTATGTTTCTGCAACCGTGTCCGCAGGTCTGGCACCCGGTAAAACCATCGGAGACGGAATTAAAGAAATGGACAAAATTTCATCGGAAGTTCTTGATGAAACTTTTTCAACAGCTTTAAGCGGTGCTTCAAAAGATTATTCTGAAAGTTCTTCCAGTCTTTTGTTTGCATTCCTGCTGGCAATTGGATTCATATATCTTGTCCTCGCGGCGCAATTCGAAAGCTTCAGAGATCCGTTTATAATTTTATTCACAGTGCCACTTGCTATATTCGGAGCGTTGATATCGTTATGGTATTTTAATCAGACCTTAAACATCTTCAGCGAAATTGGGATCATAATGCTTATCGGTATCGTAACAAAAAACGGAATTCTTATTGTTGAATTTGCAAATCAACGAAAAGCAACAGGTCTGACAAAAATAGAAGCAATTAAAGATGCCGCTGCTGCAAGACTTCGTCCGATATTAATGACAAGCTTATCAACAGTGCTTGGAATTTTGCCAATTGCACTCGCACTTGGTGCCGGCTCTGAAAGCAGAGTGTCAATGGGAATCGCTGTTATAGGCGGGTTAATCTTTTCAACATTTTTAACTCTTCTTGTAGTTCCGGCGGTGTATTCTTACTTTTCCCGGAAGACCGCGACAGTCTCAAATATTACTGAACAAACCGGGGTTGAAGAAGACACAGTTCTTTTGGGTAATTAATAAATTGTAATAAACAGAAAATGAAATTCACAAAATATATTCAGCCATTCTTTTTAATAATACTTTTTAGCTTTAAATCTTTCAGCCAGGAAACACTAACGCTTGAGAAAGCAATTGAAATAACTTTGTCTAATAATTTTTCAATCAGCATTGCACGGAACGAATCTGAAATTGCCGGAAACAATTCAACAATTGGTAACTCGGGGTTTTTACCAACAGTTGATGCTACAGGATCTTATATTAAAAGTTCAAATGATACAAAGGCGGAATATGTTGACGGAAGAATTATTGACAGCAAAGGGGCAAAATCTACCAACATAACTGCCGGAGTAAATCTCAACTGGACAATATTTGATGGGTTACAAATGTTTGGAAATTTAAATGCGCTGAAAGAACTGAATAAAATCGGGAAGGTAAATTATAAAGCAGCAGTTGAAAACAATATTGCCGATGTTACTGAAACTTATTATAACTTGATAAAAGAAAAACAGGTGCTCGACGTTCTAAAAGAAACTATAACTATTTCTGAAGAAAGAGTCCGAATAGCGGAATCAAAAAAAGATGTTGGCAGTGGTTCAAAATTTGATTTAAGGCAAGCACAGGTTGATTTAAATGAAGACCGTTCAAACCTGCTTAAAGAGGAATTGACTTATGAGCAGTTAAAAGTTTCGCTAAACCAATTGATGGGAAGAAGTGTAGATTCTGATTTCAACGTAGGCGATACAATTATCATTAACAAAGAGTTGAATCTTGATAAACTTAAGAGTTTAACTCTTGATAGGAATACTACTCTGGATATAGCACAAAAGAATTTAAATCTTTCTGAAATAAACCTGGGACTTGCAAGATCCGAATGGTTCCCAACAGTTTCTATGATAGGCGGATATAATTATACAAATTCAGAATCCGAAGCAGGGTTTGTAAAGTCAAATAAAAATTATAGTCTGAGCTATGGCGTATCTGCATCCTTCAATTTGTTTAACGGTTTGAATACAAGCAGAAAAATTGATAACGTACAAATAGACATTGAAAACAGCCGGTTAAAATTCAGCCAGGTTAAAATTGATGTCGAAGCAAATCTTCTTAATACTTATAAAAAATATTTAAATAGTCTTCAGTTGGTTCAGCTTGAAGAAGAAAACCTAACTATTGCACAGGAAAGTGTTGATATCGCATTGGAAAAATTAAAGTTGGGAAATATCACTCCGCTTGAATTTCGTGAAACTCAGAGAAAGCTCATCAATGCTAAAAGCAGACTTGTTTCAGCTCAGTTTGATGCAAAGACAGCAGAGACAGAGTTGCTTAAACTCAGCGGACAATTAATTAAAACAGAATAATTGATGAAATGCAAAAACTTAAATTAATTTTTCTATTGTTTATAATTATGAATAGTGCAATTATTTCTCAAACAACCAGACCAATCCGTGATAATGTCGGCTACTGCTGGGACGCAAATCAGTTTGATAAATTTATTGAATGGCTCGATAAAAATTGTTCCGGTGATAATCCTGCCTACCGGACAGGTAGGTTTAATTCTGAAAATCTTGTTGCCGGAATTTCTCCTCACGATGATTATTTATACGCCGGGAAAATTTATCATCCACTTTATAAGCTGATACATACTAAGGAAGTTGTGATATTTGGTGTAACTCATGGAACTGTCAGAAAAGAAATGAACGATCCGCGTAACGTTTTGATTTTCGATGAGTATGATAAATGGCAGGGACCTTACAGTGATGTTGAAATTTCTCCTTTAAGAGAATTAATAAAACAGAAACTTAATAAGCAGTACTGCATGGTCAGCAATAAAGCACAGAGTATTGAGCATTCAATTGAAGGATTAATTCCGTTTCTTCAGCATTACAATCGCGATGTTAAAATAACTCCTATTATGGTAACCGGAATGCCGTTTGCAAGAATGGATTCTTTGAGTGCGGAGTTAGCTAAAATAATTACCGCGTATATAAAAGAAAACAATTTAAAATTAGGGCAAGATATCTTTTTTCTAATTTCAAATGATGCAAATCATTACGGCGAAGATTTTGATAATCAACCTTACGGACTTGATGAAAACGCACATACAATAGCAACTAATAATGACAAAAGAATTGCCGACGAAACATTTAATGGAATGGTTACTTTAGAAAAGATTAAAAATTTTTCAAACGAACTTTGGCAGGAAGCAGGTGTTACTAAAAACTGTCCACTCTGGTGCGGAAGATACCCAATAGTATTTGGACTGCTTACGATTAATAAAATTATTAGCGAGAATGGAAAATTAATGGTCGGAAAAGTTTTTAAATATTCTGATACTATGACCGGGGGAGTTCTTCCATTTAAAGATTCGGATATGGGAATAACCGCACCGTATTCTTATCGTCACTGGGTTGGGTTTTTATCTGCAGGGTTTTACATAAAGTAAAACCGGCAACCTGCACCCTCCAATATTTTCTCTTAAATACTTTTGTTTCTCAATTCTCTGGTATCGGTTGCCCTATAACCCAGGGTGCGCCAGCTTCCATTAAAGCATTTTCAACCGTAGGTAGTTTTACATTAATAATATCATTAAGATCTTTCTTTAGTTTAACGAATTCTGAACCTGCAATTTCTAAATTTCTCTTTAAGTTTTCTGTGGGTCCGTAAGTAGAACCGGAAGTTCCCCACGTTGATATGTCCAATCTCGATGCAACTGTCGGATTATTTTTTTCTCCAACTTCATTTTTAGAACGGTTGCCGTTCATCTTTTCATCAATTGCAAAAAGTTCCTGCTTGAGATCGTATAATTGCTTATCCAAATTTCCCGGGGCAGCAGGAGTGCGTTCCAAAGCCTTTTCCATTAAATTTATTTTTGTCAATGTTGAGTGTAGAATTTTACCTGCCGCACTTACCGACCAGTTTAGCTCATCCGTTTCTCTCCAGAATGCTGCTGTTATTTCAGGAGAGGAACCATCAATAGCCCCGTTGTACATTCTTTCAATTTTAAATTTCATCGGCCCTGATAGATCTGATGTAATACCATCAACTTCTTTTGAAAGCATAACGGAATATTCGCCCGGAGCTACCATTGCACCAGTATAATGTCTTACAGTATCAGATGGATCTAAAATTGCATTTGTTGCCGGCCATCTTAAATCCCACGCAACACGGTTGAATCCTTTGTTGTTTTTTCCTTCCACGCGCCGGATTACATTGCCGGCTCCATCTTTTATCGTAAGCCAGATCTTTGGTTCACCTTCTCTTCTTTCTTTTTCAAGTTCATCCCACCCCGGAAAAGATACTTTTTCTTTTTTCTCAATTTCTTTCTTTTCTTTTTCCTGTCTGATTGATTTTAGAGACTTATATTTATTATTAAAATAATAAGTAAACACGGCGCCGAACGGTGGATTAGATGCGGTGAAAGTTTCAGAACCCTGAACATCTCCAAGATCATTCTGAATATACCACCATGCTTTCTTCGGCTGAAATAGAACGGCTTCTTTTTCTAATGCTTCTTTGGAAATATTACGCAGACAGGAATAATCATCAAGGATATAAATTCCTCTTCCGAAAGAAGCCCCGACAAGATCATTCTCTCTTCTTTGAATTTGAAGATCACGGAAAGCGATTGTCGGAACTCCTCCTGTCAGCTTTATCCATTTTTTTCCGCCATCAATTGTAAAATAAACTCCGAACTCTGTTGCTGTAAAGAGAAGATTTGGATTAACATAATCCTGAACCATGCGCCAGACTAAAGTTCTTTCCGGGATATTACTTTTTATTGATTCCCAACTTTTACCGCGATCAGTACTTTTTAAAAGATATGGGTTAAAATCTCCATGTTTGTGATTATCAAGAGCAACGTAAACTGTATTCGCATCGAACAGATCAGCCTTTATATCATTTACAAAGGCTGTCTTCGGTACACCGGGCAAAGAACCTGCCTCAATTCTTCTCCAGTTTTTTCCACCATTTTCTGTAACATTAATTAATCCATCATCTGTACCCGCATAAATCAATCCTTCAACTAATGGCGATTCAGCAAGCGAAGTTATCGTGTTGTAATTTGACATCGCTTCAACATCCCACGGAGAATCCCAGCTCCAGTAATTATCCATTATTGGGAGCGAGAATCTTTCCTCATTTCGTGTGAGATCTCCTGAAATGGGTTTCCAGCTATCACCGCGATTATCCGATTTCCATACACGTTGAGAAGCAAAATACAAGCGTGTGGGTGAATGCGGACTTACAAGTATTGGTGAGTCCCAATTGAATCGCTCATAATTTTCTCCTACTCCCGGCTGCGGTTGAATAGTTATTGTCTCCCCGTTTGTTCTGTCAATTCTTGAAAGAAATCCTTCCTGTCCTTCGGCATAAACTATATCCGGATTGCCGGGTTCGGTTGCTGGCTGATGTCCATCCCAGCCGCGTATTATTAACCAGTCCGAATTTTTTATCCCATAAGTGTACATAGTTTGTGAAGGCCCACCTTCCGTGCTGTTATCCTGTGTTCCGCCATAAATCATGTAGAAGGGTTCAGAATCGTCAACAGCTATTTTATAAAATTGTGTTACCGGTAGGTTATTAATAAATCTCCAGTTTTCTGCAAGATCAAATGTTTCATAAAGCCCGCCATCTGTTCCAACTAAAAGATAATCCGGATCATCTTTTTTGAAAGCGATTGCATGATTATCCGAATGCTTCAGGTTTTCTTTCATTCTTGTAAAAGTTTTTCCGCCATCTTCTGAAACCTGGATTCTAATATCGACCAAATAAATCCTGTCAAACTTAAACGGACTTGCATAAAGTTCCTGGTAGTAATGTGGTCCGGTTGCACCGGAAACAGCATCAGACATTTTCTCCCAGGAGAGCCCGCGGTTTTCAGAACGATAAACTCCGCCAGTTCTTCTTTCAAGTTCGATTGCGGCGTAAAGTACATCAGGATTTTGAGGAGATACAGCCAAACCTATTTTTCCCATATTTGATTTGGGTAAACCCTTGCTTAGCTTTTCCCAGGTATTGCCCCCATCTGTTGAACGATGAATAGCTGATCCCGGCCCACCTCCAAGATACATTGCAACATTTCTATGCCGCTGCCATGTTGCAGCATAAAGTAAATCCGGGCTTCGCGGATCTATAACAATATCTGTTGCGCCTGTCCACTCATCATCCCCTAAAACTTTTTTCCATGTTGTTCCGCCGTCTGTAGTTTTATAAACTCCCCGGTCACCACCTTTATTCCATAGCGGACCTTGTGCAGCAACCCAAACAATATCAGAGTTTTCAGGATGAACAATTATTTTTGAAATGTGTTCAGAGTTTTTCAATCCCATGTTATTCCAGCTTTCACCACCATCTGAACTTCGATAAATACCATCACCGTAACCAACGTGTCTTCCGCCAACATTTTCTCCGGTTCCAACCCAGACAATAAATGGATTCTGTGGATCGATAGTTACACAGCCGATTGAATATGAACTTTGATCATCAAATACAGGTTTCCACGTTGTTCCCGCATTTGTTGTTTTCCATACACCTCCAGAACCAACGGCAACGTACCAATCGTTCGGGTCTTCAGGATTGATTGCTATGTCTGCAATTCTACCTGAGCTCATCGCAGGCCCAATGTTCCGGAATTTTAATCCTGAAAATGTTTTATCCGACAAAAGAGAATCTTTGTCTGATTTCTGAGCTAAGATAGTTTGAGCAACTACAATTAATAAAATGCAACAAACAACATACTTGAAAATGTTTTTCATCTGATCGTTCCTAAAGTTTTAAATTGAGTGATGATTTTTATTATTAGAAATTAAACTTTATAATTTCTTTATACAATAAAGAAGTTCTTTTAAAATTAGTTGTTCGATTAAGATGATTAACCGGAATAAATTGACGGATTTTATTATTTTGAATGTGAGTTTCAATAATTATAAATAACCCGCTAAATTTATTTACTCAACTCACCAACTTGGAGGCATAATGATAAAGAAAAGAAATATGATTGGGCAGGTAGGACTAATAATAATTACTTTTGGTATTTACGCAATCTATTGGTTTTATAAAATTACTGAAGAAATGAAATTTGTCGGGAAAGATGATCAGGCCTCACCGGCACTATGGACAGTATTGCTTTTTATTCCGCTTGCTAATTATTGGTCATGTTATAAGTTCTCAGAACTTTACGAAAAAATTTCTTCAGACCATTTCAACAAGTGGCTGTTATTTGTTTTATGGCTTGTGTTTTCACCGGCAGTTTGGTTTATAGTACAAACCGAAATGAACAAAATGGCAGATCAACAAGGGTTGGCGGGTGTTTAATATTTTTAATTAATTATTTTGAAAAAGCCTTCCCGAAAACAGGAAGGCTTTTTAGTATTAATAGTATTATTTCAAATAAATCATTTTCTTAGTCTGAACAAGATTTCCGCTTTGCAGTTTATACAAATAAATTCCACTCGATAAACCAGATGGAATAAAACTAATTTCATATGTTCCTACAGCTTGTTCTTGGTTTACTAACGTCGCAACTTCATTACCAAGCATATTATAAACTTTCAGATTTACTTTTTGTATTTCACCGGATGAAGTTGATGGAATAGAATATCTGATCTTTGTGGACGGATTGAATGGATTGGGATAGTTTTGTTCCAAAGAAAATTCATTTGGGATTGAGTTATTTGTTTCGTTAACCCCGGTTGAAACTCCCTGAAAAGCAAGGTCATCCACAATAAAATAAGAACCCAGACTTATTTGACCTGTATTAATCCCGAGTGCAATAGAAATCTGGCAGGAATCAGGGGTCTCATTATTGTTATAGAAAATTGGTACCGTGAAAAGAGTGTAATCGGATGCAGCAAAAAATTGTGCGCCACCAACACCTATGACCTCTCCGTTATTATACATGCCAACTACTACAGAGAGGTTTTCATTCGTAACAACAGTCAGTTTATAATAGCCGGTAAGGTTAGCGTGCCTTTCCGAAACAGGAAAGCCATGTCCACCAAATATACCAGAGATAAGTATCGGGGAGACGAGATTTCCAAGGTAATCTACAACATCTCCTCTTACTGCGGAAGAGCCACTGTGTGCGTCTGAACTCTGGGTTATCACTGTAACACCAATATTATTTGTTGATGACCAGTCTACTGGATTTCCGCCGGACCATTGTTCAAATCCACTATTAGGTACTTGCGAATAAATATTAATTGTTAAAGAAAGAAATATTACCAAACTTAAAAAGTAGTAGAAACGCATGAATCCTCCTCAAAATATTTAGTAACTAATAACAGTTGATCGACAGCGATAATTAATTAGCGTGAATTATTGGTGAGAACATAAAATTAAAATTTTAAATAAACAATAAGATATTAATCCTTGAATTTTATTCAATGAATGGCTTTGGGAAGAAAATACAGACTTGATAAAAGAATTTAATCCCGAATATTTTCCGTGCTGGTAAAATATGCAATGATGGAATAAACAACAGCCACAATCAGAGCAATGAAAAAGAAATTAATTAACGTATCACTCGCTGAATGCGATCTGCTGTCTATATCAATAAATGAATAAACACAAAAAACTATTGCGGCAAATAAAACTAACCATCCAACAAGAGAAACAGGCAGGAAAAAAATCCCCTTTCTCACAAACCATTTCATTTTCATTAATGTATTCTTTAATTATTTAAGAGATGTAGATTTTCAGTAATTAAATATATTGCGAAAACAGAGACCACCACTAAACTGATAAATATAATTAGAATGTTCAGTAGTTTCAGTCTGATTGAAATATTAATTCGTTTTTGTTCTTTGTCATATTCAAAAAACATAATTGATAAAAGGTTGATCATTATCCCGGCAATTGGCAAACCGACAAAAAATATTGGAGCAATAAATTTTGTAGCAGGAGATTTATCCAGGCTTGCAATAAAACCTTCAAAGATATCAATTACATGAAGATTTATATTATAGAAATATTTTACAAATACCATGAATAAAAAGTAGCAGGGAACAATCAATAACCATATACCAATTGCTGCAGATTTTTTTGAATTAATTATTGCCAACTTCAGTGTATTGTCTGGATCAATATCCTCAAATTCGGGTTTCTTTAAGCTTTCCATTTTGTTTATAAAATCTTTTTCTTCCATTTATTTTTATTCAAACTGAATTATAGAACATTAGATTCAAAACGACTCTCTCAGCTTTTGCAGTCCTCTTGAAATTAATGATTTAACTGTTCCCTCTTTCTTTCCAAGTATCTCTGATATTTCTTTAATGCTTTTTTCTTCAAAATATTTTAACGCAATAACATCCTGGTATTTTGCGGGCAATTTTTCAAGCTTCTTTTGCACCATAATAAAATCATCATGATCGCTTAGTTCCTCTTGGATCCGTTCCCTTTCTTCTTCAAAACTTTCCCTGTTTGCAATGTCAAATTCATCATTATCCAAAAGCAGTTCCAGGGACCGGGGAGAATATTTTTGTTTCCTGTAAAAATAATTTATTTCGTTTGTTGCAATCTTAAATAGCCATGAGCTTATAGAAATTCCTCTCCATTTGAATTCTTTTATTTTAAAGAACGCTTTAAAAAAAGTTTCAGCGGTAATATCCTTTGCCAGGTCATAATTTGTGGTTCTCCTTAAAGAATAACCGAATATTTTATTGTAGTATTGATCAAACAGAACACCGAACACTTTCGGATTCTTTTGGATCTTTTCCAGCAAAAGTTGTTCTTCACTATTTTCAGTCAAACTTTTAATAATATAATGCTTGTAAATGTCTTTGGTTGCAAAATTTTTTTCAGGTTGTTCCCGGTTAAGATAAAGGTGCGGAAATTACAGAAACTGAATTCCGACCATTTATAATATTTATCTTGA
Organism: uncultured Ignavibacteriales bacterium; assembly: GCA_963822905.1. GTDB lineage: Bacteria > Bacteroidota > Ignavibacteria > Ignavibacteriales > Ignavibacteriaceae > CAWGJF01. The sequence goes on along the minus strand of CAWGJF010000001.1, from coordinate 28,526 downwards.
ATTCCATTACTTCAAAACATAATTTTATTTTAATAAAAAATCAGCGATTTCTGCTTTGCTTAATTTTCATATCTATTTACTAATCATATAAACAGGTTAAAAATGAAAAGGACTCTTATCTTTTTTGCTGTATTATGTACAGCATTTATGGCAGGGGATTTATTTGCGCAGGTTAATGCAAGAATGCTTCAATACCCTGATGTTTCGCAAACTCAGATTACATTTTATTATGGCGGTGATTTGTGGATTGCACCCAAAGAAGGTGGAACTGCAAGCAAACTTACTAACGCCTTGGGTCAGGAAATTCTTCCCCGTTTTTCTCCTGACGGATCTAAGATAGCTTTCAGTGGAAACTATAATGGTAATATTGATATTTATGTAATCCCCTCAAACGGTGGAATGGCTGAACGTGTAACGCATCATGGAATGTTTGACCGTATGGCAGACTGGTATCCGAACGGCAATAAAATTCTCTATACCACTTCTATGGAAAGCGGCAAACAGAGATTCTCCCAGTTTTACAGTGTTTCTCCAAAAGGTGGAATGCCTGATAAGCTTCCCGTTCCTTATGGAGAGTTCGGAACCATTTCTCCCGATGGTAAAAAGATTGCTTACACACCACGCACCAGAAGCTTCAGAACCTGGAAAAGATACCGTGGTGGCATGGCAACCGACATCTGGATATTTAATCTTGAAACAAAAGCTTCTGAAAATATAACAAGTAGTCCTACAAACGATGAATTCCCGATGTGGCATGGAAATACAATTTACTTTCTCTCAGATCGTAATGCAGAAAAAAGATTTAATATTTACGCTTATGATGTTAGTTCAAAACAAACACGACAGGTAACAGATTTTAAAGATTACGACACACACTTTCCTTCCATTGGTCCGGACGATATAATTTTTGAAAATGGTGGAAAGCTTTATCTTCTTGATCTTGCAACTGAAAAATATCACGAAGTAAAAATTAATGTAATTACTGATGAATCAACCCTCATTCCTCATTCAGAAAACGTAAGCAAGCTGGTTCAAAGTTTCTGGTTTTCACCGGATGGAAAGCGAGGAGTGTTTGAAGCGCGTGGGGATATATTTTCAGTACCTGCTGAGAACGGTCCTGTAATTGATCTTACAAATACATCCGGTTTCGCGGAGAGATATCCATCCTGGTCACCAAACGGAAAATATATTGCTTACTGGAGTGATAAATCAGGAGAGTATGAATTAACAGTAAAAGACATGGAAAATCCCGGGAAAGAAAAGAAGCTAACTTCTTACGGACCCGGCTTTAGATACCAGATTTTCTGGTCTCCTGACAGCAAACAGATGGCGTTCGTTGATAAAGCGATGAACATATATATTTATAATATGGAAAAAGATAAGAGCATTAAAGTTGATAAAAATAAAAGCCTGTATGAAGGCGGGTTAGAAAATTTTACTGTGAGCTGGTCGCCGGATAGCCACTGGCTTGCATACCAGAAAGAATTAGATAATAATCATAGTGCAATTAGTCTCTTTGATACTAAGGAAGAAAAATTTCACCAGGTTACATCAGGATATTATAATGATTTATCCCCTGTCTTTGATCCTGAAGGAAAGTTTTTGTTCTTCTTAACGAACAGGAATTTTAAACCAATATACAGTGATTTTGATAACACATTTGTTTATGCGAACGCAACAAATATTGCAGCGGTTTCACTGGATAAAGACACTCTATCCGTACTTGCACCAAAGAATGATAATGTTGCAATAAAAAATGATGATGAAAAGAAGAAGGACAATAAGGATAAAAAGAAAGACGAAGATAAGAAAGAAGAGAAATCCAAAGACACTAAAATAACTCTGAATGGTTTTGAGGAACGAATAGTAATTCTTCCACCCGAAGCTGGTAACTATTCAAACCTGCAGGCTGTAAAAGGAAAAGTCCTTTACGTGAAAAACCCTGCTTCAGGTTCACAGGGAGGAAAAAGTTCTGTAAACTATTATGATCTGGATAAACGTGAAGAAAAAACAGTTGTTGGTGATGCAGGTAATTATACTCTTTCTGCTGAAGGGAATAAGATGCTTGTTTCCAAAGACGGATCTTTTTTTGTAATAGATGTGGCTCCCGAGCAGAAGCTTGATAAGAAAATGCCCACAGATCAAATGGAAATGACAGTTATACCTCGCGAAGAATGGAAACAATTATTTAATGATACATGGAGACTTGAAAGAGATTTCTTTTACGATCCGAATATGCATGGTGTTGACTGGAATTTAATGAGAGAACGTTATGGTAAGCTTATTGATAATGCAATAACCCGCTGGGATGTGAACTATGTGCTCGGTGAACTTATTGCAGAACTTAATTCATCTCATACATACAAAGGCGGCGGAGATGAGGAACATGCTCCAAGTAAACCAGTTGGATACCTTGGTATTGACTGGACTCTCGATAACGGAGCTTATAAGATTAAGAAGATAATTAAAGGGGCAGAATGGGACAGTGAAGTTAGATCACCACTCGATGCTTCAGGTGTTGATGTTAAAGAAGGTGATTACATACTTGCCGTAAACGGAATATCTTTGGATGTAACGAAAGATCCATGGGCTGCATTTGAAGGTCTTGCAGGAAAGACAATAGAGCTTACTGTAAATAGTAAACCTGGAATGGAAGGTTCGCACAAAGTAATTGTTGAAGCTCTAAAAGATGAGACCAGACTTAGAAATCTTGCATGGATAGAATCAAACAGAAAATATGTTGAGGAAAAAACCGACGGTAAAATCGGTTACATTTATGTTCCTGATACAGGAATAAACGGGCAAACAGAATTAGTAAGACAATTCAATGCACAGTTTAATAAACAAGGTTTAATAGTTGATGAAAGATTTAACAACGGCGGACAAATTCCGGACAGGTTTGTAGAAATGCTCAACAGGAAACCACTTGCATTTTTTGCTGTAAGAGACGGAGTTAACTGGCAATGGCCACCTGTTGCAAACTTTGGTCCTAAAGTTATGCTGATAAATGGGTGGAGTGGTTCTGGCGGAGATGCTTTCCCTGATTTATTCCGCAGAGCTGGCGTTGGTCCTTTGATCGGGACAAGAACCTGGGGTGGATTGATTGGAATTTCCGGGGCTCCGGGTTTAATTGATGGCGGCAGAATTACAGTACCCACATTCAGACAATATAATCCTGACGGTACATGGTTCCTTGAAGGACACGGAGTTGACCCGGATATTGAAGTTGTTGATGATCCGACACAACTCGCAAATGGTGTTGATCCGCAACTTGAAAAAGGTGTAGAAACTGTTTTAGAATTGCTAAAGAAGAATCCGCCTGTTCATCCGTCGCAGCCGCCATACCAGGATAGAAGTGCTAAGGGAGGAAATTAATCTGCCACTTGATTGATAAAAAATAACCCCGGGATTATTCCCCGGGGCTTATTTTTTAGTATTACACTAATAATAAAACTTACTAAAACCAGCGTAAAACTTTACTTCAATAATACCATTCTTTTTACGTCAACAAATTCATTTCCATTTATGCCATCTGCTTCAATCCTGTAAAAGTAGATACCGCTTTTAAAACCTGATGCATCAAAATTAATATTGTGAACCCCCACTGCTAGATCTTCATTGATGAGCGTGGCAACTTCCTGACCAAGAACATTAAATATCTTCAGACTAACTTTGGAATCTATAGCAAGTGAAAATTTAATTCTTGTATCAGGGTTAAATGGATTAGGATAATTCTGATCAAGAGAAAATTCTTTTGGGGCGGTTACTTCAACTTCAACTTTTTTAAAATACTCATAACTTCCGTCAAAGTCTGTTTGTTTTAATCTATAAAAGTGTTTACCTACGGAAACATTTTTATCAACATAAGAATATTTATGTGTTAAAGTAGAAGTTCCGTTTCCTTCTACAAATCCAATGCGTTCCCAATTGTCGGAGTTTTCAATTTTAGAATTATCCGATCTTTCTATCTGGAATCCACTATTGTTCGTTTCGGTTGCAGTAGTCCAGCTCAGAACAACCTGTCCTGAATTGTTTGTGCTTGCAGTAAATGATGTCAACTCAACCGGAACGGTAATATTGTATGCTGAAATTCCACCATCTTCTCTAACTGCAATTATCAAATCTCCATTTCTTGCTTTGGACATCGCATTAAAAACTCCTGAAGTTGGCGAGGTATATTGTGAAGACCAAGAATCCCCGTTATCAACCGAATTATAAATCTTTGTTTGGCGTGTTGCCCACCACTGATTATTCAAACCTGTAATAGCAACTATTGTTCCGCTTCCCTGTAGTGTTGTTAGCTCATTCCAGTTAATTCCTCCGTCAGTGGTTCTGTTTAAGGCAGTTTCGCCTCCCATTAATCCATTGGAAGCATCATTAAACCAAATTGAATATGAATTAGCTTGTGTGGTTGTTTCCAGAGTCCAGTTGCTTCCCAGGTTATTGGAATTATAAATTGTTGAATTGGATGTACCAAAATAAATATTGGAACCTGAAACATACATAGCATTGTTATGACCAAATTCTGAACCGTTTTCAATAAGTACTGTTGCCAGAGTCCAATTATTTCCTCCATCTACTGTATTGTATAATTCCCAGGCCGAGTTAATCGGTGAGCCGTACATAAATCCGTCAAAAGCATTATTCATCCAAATAGAATGAATTCTTCCACCGGTTTTTGTGTAGACTAAGTTCCATGTATTTCCACCATCTGTAGTTTTAAAAACATAAGCACCACCAGAAGGAGAAATGTTTGGAGCTGAACATAAAGCAGTCTGTTCATCAACACCAAAAATATTATATACGTTATTGGAAATAGCTACACCTCCGACATTAACCCAGGTTGCACCTCCATCAGTTGTTCTGAGTACAGTTCCTTGCTGACCGCCGATCCACGCAACAGAGTTATTAACTACCGAGACCGTGTAAAGCGGGACAGTCACCGGGGACGTTTGTTCCTGCCACTGTGCCATTGACCGGAATGATGCCAATATTATTATTATTGAAAAAAGAACCAGATTTATAAAATTATAGGATTTCTTCATAGGAAACCTCCGGTTAGATTATTATTATAATTATATGCAACCCGATTGAGATCAGTAAAAAACATATACCTTTTGCCCGGCAATAATCTGTCCTAACTCTCAGCCTAAGCACCCATAGTTCATTAAAATAATAAAATATTATAAATTAAAAACCTTTCTGGGGCTAAATTTTATAGAAATACTATTAATTCTGTTAAAAATGTGGATATGGATTATAAATTGCAGTTCTGTAGAGTGACAAAGCCCACAATTAAAAACCGGCCGGAAGGGGGTGGTGGGTTAGTGACAATTAAACGGCAGAGTCATTTCAGGTATACCCGTCGTTTAATATTGATGTCCGTGAGTTTTTACTCAAAGATATTATCCCAGTTTAATTATCTGGAAGGGGAAACCTTGTCCCCCACAGTTGAAGAATAACAAAAACAAGGTTACTTCATTAAGATCATCTTCTTCATTGAAACATTTGAACCTGCCTGTAATCGGTATAGGTAAATTCCGCTTGCAAGTTTACTTGCATTGAATTCGACTTCATAGTCGCCTGCCGGTTTATTTTCATCAATCAAGGTCTTAACTTCATCACCAAGGCTATCATAAATTTTTAACTGTATAAAACAATCAGAAGGGACACTGAACTTTATCCTGGTTACCGGGTTGAATGGATTTGGAAAGTTCTGCAATAGACTGAAATCATATTTTGATAAGATACTTAATTCAATAGTTTTCGAATAAGAAAAACTCCCACTGTTATCTATTTGCTTTAACCTGTAATACGATTTATCATTATGTGGATTAATATCTCTGAAGCTATATTCTTTTTGTGAATTACTATTACCGTTACCTGTGGTAAACCCGATCTTTACCCAATTTGTTTTATCAGTAGATTTTTCAATCTCAAAACCGTAATTATTAACTTCTGTTTCAGTCCTCCAGGCCAACAAGACACATTTTTCATTCTTTAAAAATTTTCCGCTAAACGAACTGATTTCGACAGGTAAAGGATTAGCAGAATTGGAACCAATACTGTATTCATAATAGGAGGTTACTCCGGTTAGCGTGAAAATTTGATTGTTTACATCATTTGTTGCACTTACTGTGTTCCAGGTATCGGAATCGCGCTGCCTTCTGATTAATACAAGCTGGGATGGGTCAGTTACACCAGGGACATTGCTATATGAAAATTGAATGTTAGAAGTTACGCTACCCCACTCATGTATTCCCCAGACAATATCCGTTCTTTTTTCCACACCAGTCGGGAAATTTTCATCTGTAACTGCCTGATTCGTTATTGACCCAAGCTGGTAAATACCTAAGTTATTAGTTGAGGAAGGAGTTGAAGTTATAGTTACAGTTATCTGTGCGCCGGCCGGTCCAACAGAAACCGGAGTTGTTGTTTTTAAATATGTACTTGATTCAGATACAGGGGCAGTAGAGATTACCCACTGACCGGATTCTGAAGTATCTTCTATTCCGAACCATGTCATATTCGAATGGCCATCAAGAACAGGAGTCGTAACCCAGGCATTTTCCATCGTCAGGATATAAGAGGTATTGGAAGCAACAGTATTTGTTTCGTCAACCCCTGCCCCGGCTACGGTTTTAATTGGTAAACCTGCCCAGCTATTAACTGGCCAGTCTTTATCATTATCCGAAATCGTATATGCCGGATTTGTTGTAAAGCTGTGTACATCCACCAGCGCTGAATAAAAAATACCATCAGCATTTTGCGGACCACAGTCATCAGCTGTAGTTCCTTCTGATTCATCAAGATTCCAGTAGCTTGCCAGTTCAGAAGGTCTTATGGTTTGTTTACTGAACATCTGTTGTCTTATTTCATCCTGAGTAAGCGCTCCTTTCCATATTCTTATTTCATCAATATCGCCTGTAAATAGCCTGTATCCCGAAGGAATCCGTCCAAAGTTTAACCTATCGTGACTATTATGTGGGGTTATATTCCCCGAAAGTTCATCATAGCTGCCTTCTAAAACTCCATTCAGGTAAATCTTTAGACTCAGTGATGTATTATCATCATAAACACCAACGAGATAATACCATATTCCCTCATCAGCACTATTTGAGATTGTTGACGTTTGAACCTTTTTCTGATCCTCAGTTGTTTTTACCATGAATTCATACTTTGAGTTATCCCTTGAATGTTGCAGCCAGAACTGACCTTCATTACGTTCATCATGCCTGTCTATTGTAATAAGGTTAGCATAACTTCCTTCAGATTCGTGGTTAGTAGTTAGAACAGATTGTGGATCTGCATTCCATTTAAACCAGATTGCAACAGTCATCTTATTTGTAAAACCATAGTTAGGCGAGTTAAGGTATACAAAATCACCGTGCTCTAAAAAGTTTTCGTTAGATAATTCCAAAGCGTGATTCTGCTGGCTTGTTACCGGATGCGTGCAAAGTAACATAAACAGAATTTTAAACAACAGCGATTTTGGTAGCGATTGATAGAATTTTTTGTTCATAAGAAACCCCTGTATTTGGCAATATCCGTACAACTAGTATACCGGGGATGACTTACATTTTTAGACATTTTTTGGGCAGTAAAAGCACAATAGTAACCACGTGCTCACCCCAGGGCAGCATTATATAAAACAAGAGAGAGAAAGTCTATCCGTTAGATGTAGTACATAAGGTAATTTGAACATAGTTACTCAACTATTTTCCCCGCCTAAATTTTCACCAGTAGGTTTACATTCTTCTTCGAATCGTTTTTTCCAGTATTCTTTTGATCTGAAATGGCTCGGTGGTCCGCTTCTTTTGTGGAATCCGAAGAACAAGATTTTAGAAAGAACTAACAACCCTAAAGCCTGGAAATAAGTAATTGTTGTTAATCCGAAAATAGGTGGCATAAGCCAGTTCCATAACAAAAACACGAGAAGTGAAAATAACCCGGCGAACAATATTCCAAACAATATTCCCCGCACAATAAATCTTCCTTTATTTCTATGTTCCATAATATTACTCACTTATATATTTATTTAATTTTTTCTTTAACTCTTTTACGGCGTAATGTTTCCGCGACAGAAGCGTATTGACTGTCAGACCGGTTATTTCTGATATTTCTTTAAATGAAAATCCATCAATCTCATTCATTACAAAAACATCACGTTTTTCAGGCGACAGTTCATTTAAAGCTGCTTCAAGCTTTTCATTAAATTCATCTTTCAAAAACAAAACTTCGGGAGTCAGATCTATTGAAGGAAGAAAATCTTCAATTGTAAAAATTTCCTCGCCATCAGCATCTTCACGTACCTGATCAGCAAATCTATCTGGTTTTTTCTTTCTGCTTTTGTCAATTATTTTGTTCCTTGCTGTTTTAAAAAGCCAGCCGTTTACTTTTTCGATTAATTCAATATTTGAATAACTAATAAACTGGTAGAATACATCCTGAAGGATATCCTCGGCATCTTCTCTTGAGCGAACGAACTTCCTGATAAAGTTGAATAACCTGCCTTTTTCTTTAACAAATGTCTGTTCAACTGTCTTCGATTGTTCTGTCATTAACCGTTTATTAGTTCTTATTAATAAAGACGAATGAAATTGGGAAATATTTTAAAGTGTGACACTTAAAATAATGATGGAGGTTAAAATATTGATTAGAGCAATAAAAAATATTAGTTCTGAAGAATAAATTCGAAGGTTTAAGGGTAATATAGAGAGGCTGCATATCTGCAGCCTCTCATCCCAGGGGCGCTGGTTACGGTACGTTATACGTTACCGTTTCGTTATATTGCTGTCCGTTTGCAGTGCCTATTTTCCCCATTAAGTTAAATGTCCATTCCTGTCCAGACTGTATACCCTGAACAGGGCCCACATAAATAGGATCAGTAGAATTGTAAACGTCACCGCTGGTATCCTGAAGGGTTTCATCAACTCCGATTGCCGGGCACTGGGCTCTGACTTGATCAAGAACTATATCCGTACTCGGCTTAAGCTCAAAATAAAACTGTCCCTGGTTATCCTGAACTGCCGCAGTTGTAAACGTTACATTAGCTCCTCCGCCAGTGCCAGTAGGGCCGCCGCCCAATCCGCCATTTGCACTGGTTGGGGAATCATTGCTGCAACCGATTAAGGTGACCAGCGTAATTGTTAACCCAAGAATAAATATTTTTTTCATAAAGGTTTCTCCCGAATATTTAACCGATTTTGAATTTTAATGAAACTCCCAGCTTAAGGCTGAACACACTGTTGCTTATTCCGGGAAAGTTATAAGTATCTGTTATCGGGATGTATGCCATGAAGTCTGTTCCTAAATACATACTGCCGGGAGTTAAAGTGAACGTATATCCTGTCCCAACAGCAAAGTCAAAGCGCATCGATTTTGTATCCAGATTAAGCGGCTGTGTTACAGGATTTTGGCCTGTAGCTACCTGAGTTATTTCACCACTCGAATTAAGTTTTATTCCCAGGGAAGCACCACCCACCATATAAAAACCACTGAATTCTGCTTTAAACATTGGATCAATTGCAAGGTAAGAAAGCGACAAAGACTGATCGGTTGTAACAGTCCCGTTTGTTTGTGAGTTAGAAAATCCTTTCATATCAAAGGCTGAAAGGTTTACCATAATACCTATGTTTTTGCTGAACGAAACATCAACTGTTCCGCCAACACCTATTCCAATACCGTTATAGGTTCCGGTAAGTCCTTTCTGATTATAGATATTGAAATTACCGGTAAGCCTGGGTCCTATTAAAACCCTTTGAGCAAATCCTGCACCTGAAACAGCAAAAAAGAAAAGAAGAAAAACAAAAAGAAATTTTTTCATAAAGCGCTCCTGTTATAAATTATTAAATGAAGGTTGGTTACTTACCAATTTTGCCCTCTAACAATACATGCGCAAAAATTCTTTTTATTGGTTCATTAATTCATCCAGGTTTGATTAATTTTTTCTCAGGTAACTCATTGTTTAATTATCTGGCGAAAGAAAACATTTGGACAACTTGAAACAGTTGTTTCTGTAAAAATCATTATGGACCACGAAACTTGTAGATACAGTGGGATAGTGTTTTTTTAAGATGGAGAACCAATAAGATTTCCCAAAAGAAGTTAAGACATTGTACTAGTCAGAATTAATCGGAAGAAATATCCTGACTAAATAAATTAGACCCACGAGTTAAACAGGCGCTTTCTTTTGAGAGAGGAGTTACATTTTGTGTTATCCTTCCGACTTGATCTGCTTCTACTTAATCGTGAAAACAATAAAGCAAAACATTATTGGCAGACAAATTAATTTTTCAGCCGGTGTATAATTTCTTTTGCAGTAATGATTCCTTTGCCTTCTTCATTACTTACTATTTTATAAAAATCACAGACTAAACAGTTTGAAAGCTTAGAAGCAAATGAACCCTGCACCTTGTTTCCGCACAGTGTTCCTGTAACTGCCCAGCAGGATCTTCCAGCATTTTTACCAGAATGTATGCCGGTTACCCTTAGTTCTGTTGCAGCAGGACATACTCCCAGTTCTTCAACTTTACTTCCACCCGGTTCACGCCCACATTTCTTAAATTCCCAACAATTCTGTTTCGCCATATAAAAACCTCCTGTTTTAACTCATTATCGCAATTGATTGACAATTGTTAAGTATTTGTAGTTGTCGTGCGGAAGTACCTATAAAATAAAAACTTACAAAACCATTTCGGTTCAAACCAGGATTGATTAACCTCCTGCTTAACAGGAGTGAATATTATCATTAAACCTTGAACAAATTGTCGTTTTTTATCTTTATAAAATAAATGATAATTTTAAATAGAGATTCAGATTAAGAATATCAAATTTGATCTCAATTCAGAATCGTCTATTAAAATAAGCTCAATCTGATTTACAGAAAAAACATATTCTGATTATTGACTGATACAAACAACAACTCCGGATCAAATCAACCTACCTTTGCCCGGGACCTGGGACTCTTCGACGCAACTATGATCGGTGTTGGTGCAATGATCGGGGCAGGTATTTTTGTATTAACAGGTTTAGCTGCCGGTGAAGCCGGACCCGCATCAATTCTTTCATTTGCTTTAAACGGACTTGTTACATTAATCACGGCATTTGCCTATGCAGAATTAGCCTCGGCAATTCCGCGAGCCGGCGGCGGTTATTCCTTTGTAAGAATGGCATTCCCCGGCGCAACAGGATTTGTTGCCGGGTGGATGTTGTGGTTTGCTTACACAGTTGCCTGCAGTCTTTATGCGCTCGGCTTTGGGGGTTATTTCTGGGAGTTCTTTTTAAAGTATTTCCCCGGGCTGGCAGAATCTATTCACTCTGTTTTAAAACAACACTCTGTTGTGCTGGTTGTTACTGGTTTGATCGCAGCATTTTTTATCTGGCTGAATATGCGCGGTGCGGAGGTAACGGGGAAAACAGAAAATGTTTTAACGCTTTCTAAAATAGCAATCCTGTCAGTTTTCATTTTTTTCGGGTTGAGCCAGATATTCAGTGAACCGGTACAATCTTTAAAACAATTCACACCGTTTTTTCCCAAAGGTTTCAGCGGAGTATTTGTAGCGATGGGTTTAACATTCATTGCTTTCGAGGGATATGATCTGATTGCAACTGTTGCCGAAGAGATTAAAAACCCGGAGAAGAATATTCCCAAAGCCACATTTATTGCACTCGGTATTACAATTATAATTTACCTGCTTATCTTATTTGTTTCACTCGGAGCCATTAATGTTGGTGAACCATCGTGGGAGTTTTTAGGACGATTTAAAAGAAACTGCAATTGTCCGTGCCGCAGAATCTTTTATGCCTGCAATCGGTGTGGGACTTATCGTTTTCGGCGGACTTCTTTCAACTATGTCTGCATTGAACGCTACAGTTATGGCAGCATCGAGGGTAGCTTTTTCAATGGGCAGGGACCTCTGGCTTCCACCAAGGATGTCAAAAATTCATGCTACCCGGCGCACACCCTACGTTGCAGTTTTAGTTACCGGATTCATTTTAGTTATTATGGCAGTAACGCTTCCTATTGAAGCAGTCGGCTCGGCGGCAAGCTTAATATTTCTATTAACCTTTGCTATGGTAAATCTCTCACTGATTGCTTTAAGAAGAAAGTACCCGGAAATACCGCGAAGGTATCATGTTCCTCTTTATCCTTTTCTTCCCATACTCGGATTTGTTTTAAATATTTTCCTGGCACTTTACCAGTTTAGTTTTCAGCCTATTGCCTGGTATGTTACTATAGGATGGATAGCCGTGGGATTGCTGCTGTACTATGCTGTGTTCGAAAAACAAGCTGCGGTTGTTGAACCGCAGGTGCTGCTTCCAGGTAAGCCGGTTCCTGAAGAAGAGAACGCCTCATCGGTTCTAATCTCCCTGCATAATCCTGACAATATTGAACTGTTGATGAAGATCGGGATTTCTGTTGCCCGCCAGAGAGGAATAAGATTAATTGTAACCAGTGTTGTTACCGTTCCGCGTCAGGTACCAATTCACGAAGGTTTAAGATATGCACATCACAAAGAACCTTTGTTATCTGAAGCAAAGAAATTCGCGTCGCATCAAAATATAAAACTGGAAACTGATCTTGTAATTGCTCACAATGTTGCGGACGGAATACTTGCAGCAATAAATAAACATAATGCCGAAGCCCTGGTTATGGGATGGAAAGGATTTACAAATGCAAGAGACAGAATATTCGGTGAGATAGCTGACCAGATAATCAGACTTGCACCATGTGATTTACTGGTTCTTAAGTTAGGTGAAAAAGCAGGATGGGATAATTGTCTTCTCCCGACTGCCGGTGGTCCCAACGCACAGTTAGCTTCAACCGTTTTAAATTCTATGGCAAAAGATTTTAATATGTCTGTAACAGCCGGTTACATTATTAATGAGAATGCAACAAGTGAAGAAAAAGTAATTGGTGAAGAACGGATGGATTCTGCCTTATCAATGCTTGACCCGGAAATAAATTCCGACAAAGTAATTATTGAATCAAAATCTGTTGCCGGCGGTATTGCAAAAGCAAGCAGGGATTATGACCTGGTTGTAATTGGTGCGGCAAAAGAACCATTCTTCAAAAAGATGCTGTTTGGTGAAATACCGGAAAAAGTAGCACGCTATTCTCCGAGCTCAGTGCTCGTTGTTAAAAAGTATGAGGGAGTACTGAAAAATATTGTTAAAAGAATATTGGGCTAATCCAGCCAGCAACAATTCTCTTCCTGTCCTTTCGAAGGAGTCCATAGGAAGACGAGAAATCTTTCCGCCGGGTCATTTCCAACTTGCTGCCTTGCCGAAAATATTGAAGGAGAGGCCAGCACGGGCAGTGGCTGAAAGAATAGTAATTAAATTATTGAAACTGTATAATGATGTTATTTGAATCACAAAAAAGCTTAAAAACAAACAAAAACTTGATTTTCTGTACAATTATAGTTACCTAAGAAACAGCAGACAGAAGGTCTGCAAATAATATTTTTAATAAAAGAGAAAGGATTTGACACCTATGACTAATCGTAAAGAGAAAATTGATATGTATGCAAACAAGCTTAAAGACTGGGGTGACAAAATTCAGAACATTGAATCAAAGATAAAAGATCAAAAAGATGAAATGGAAGAAGAATTAAAAAGGAATGCAGAAGAAAAAATAAAGAATCTCAGGGATATGCTGAAAGATGCCGAGCAGAAGTTACACAAGGAAGAGAATCAACCTGAAAACTTCTGGGAGGATTTGCAGAAAGGCATAGAAAATAATTGGAAAGAACTGGAGTCAACGGTTAAAAACGTTGCCTTGCCAATGCAATAATATTCTGCACAAAAATAATTATAGTGAAGGCAGTCAAACCGGCTGCCTTCTTTTTTTTACAGCACACAGCCGGGTAAAAATATTTTTACTCTTCCGGGAGAAGCAGATAGCCGCGCCTTCTGAAATAAAATAATGCATAACCGTAAATTACCGAACTAAAGAGTACAAGCAGAAAAAGTAAAGAAGAGCTGAAGGAAGTACCCATAAATAATGTTATAAAGACACCCATAAATCCGAAGGGCCAGCTAATTAGTTCAATTTTTTTAATCCCGCAAAAGGAATTAGTACATATTAACTATTGTATAATAGTCTCCCGCCACTTATTCTTATAAATATTGTTTTATCCGGAAAGCAATATGTGAGATGGTCTGTTCTTTTTTATAAAAATTTTTCAAGGAGGTTGTATGCCTGAGAAAAAACTACTAATAACCATTGATATCTTCAGTGGTCGTCCCAACCCGGTTATTGAAGTAACAGGGTCAAAGCTAAAGGAACTTACACGTAAGCTTAAGGTAACAGACAGGATAAGCAAGCAGGAGGCAGGTGTTCCGCCTGTGCCCACACTCGGTTACCGCGGGCTTATTGTTGAGCAGCATGGTATGCCTGTAAAAGGTTTGCCTAAAAACTTCAGGATATCCGGCGGCATTGCATACGGAACCGAAGCAGGCTTTATTCTGCAGGATGAATTTATAGATGAATTTGTTTGCGGTACAGTTCCAAAGATTCTGCCGCCAAAGCTGATCAAACCCGAACTGGAAAGATACCGGGAGATGATAAAATTCTGGCATAAATGGAAATGGGATTATTTCCCCCCCTGGTGGAAACTTAAAAATAAATGCAAGTGCGCTCCTCTGTATGAACCTAACTGGTGGAATGTTCCAGCCAGGCAGCCTCATAATAATTGCTACAACTACGGCACCAACTATTTAACAAATACTTTTGCACAACCTGGCGAGGCATCCGGCAATAAATATAATTCCATCAATTGTACCGAGGTAAAAGCCGGAGCTGTTTCCGATGGTCTTATCGACAGCCCCGGTGCAGATAATAAATGTCCTTCCGAAGGTCATCTTGTTGCACTCGTTGTTGGTCCCGGGTGGGATTATCACTGGTACAGGAAAGGTCGGAACGGCTACTGGTCACATAAGCCCGGTGGAACTGCTGTGACTAATCTTGATAACAGCGGCAACTTTATTTCAGATCCGCGCACTGCCGACAGAGGTAATTATACTGTCTTCTGTACTTTTATGGTTGTAATGCACGGGCATATAAAAATTACGTAAATCAAAATTATTCTATGAACTGTAAAGCAGTTTGTCATATATATTCAGGGAGGCCCGATCCCGGGTGGGAGCTTACAGATAAGCAGGCCAAAGAAGCCGAGCGTATCTGGAACAACCTTAAAGAAGCTTCCTTCCGGGAAGGCTTTCCGTCAATCCTTGGTTACCGCGGTATTTCAATTACCTGCGAAGACGGCAAACAGTTTTTTGCTTACAAAGAAAAAGCAAGAGCCGAAATTAATAACCTTACAACCTGGAAGCTGGATGAATCCCGGCTATTTGAAAAGTTCCTGCTTTCCACTGCCCCGAAAGAAACGTTTCCGCCGGATTTTTTTGCTGACTTCTGATATAGTATAAATTACCGTGGCATTCCCAACCTGCCTGCCCTCCGAAGTTTTAACGAAGGAGGGCCTGTCCCACATTTGCGGGGATTGGGAATCTAAGAAAGAAGGTCCAAAGGAACTGACTAAATCTTTACTTACCTTATCGTACAGTGTAAAAGATTTTAAGATTTAATATGTCAATGGCTAAGGATACTGGTGAAATGAAAGAGAACAAAGATGAACTGCTTGTCGGGATTGTTAATAACATTTCCGATTATAAAATAATTCATAACCAGTTCTGGTACCGTATTCCTGTTGATAAAGCAGACAAGCTGCTTAAAAGAAGATGGCCTCCTGAGTGGATTGCATTCTATTATACTTCTTCAATAGTGAAGTACCCCCAGATGATTTTACACTATGCTAAAGTTTCAAACATAGAAGTTGAATCACGCAAAGAGCTTTTTCCTTCTGAAGAGAAGAATTATAAAACAAGCAGGAAGTATTATAAGATTTCTTTTGAAGGAGTAAGAACTTTACCCAGACCAATATTGAGCAGGAGATGGCGGAGAATAATTTTTATACAGACAACATTTAAAAAATTTATTAAAGCTGCTGAAGTAAACGACCTGTTCGATGGAAGCAGTCTTGAAGATAAACTGTGGGCTGAGTTTAAAAGACACCTTATAAGCGCCGAAAGACAGGAAGCAGTTAAGATATATGACAAATTTTATTTCCTCGATTTTTCCATTCACTGTAAGAAAGGGAAAATAGATATTGAAACAGATGGCGATAAATATCATCACAACCCTGAATATGCAGCTAAAGACAACCTCCGCAGCAACGACCTGACTTCCGGCGGGTGGAGTGTTATCAGGTTTGATTCTTCCCAGGTACGTGAGAAGATGGAAACATATTGCATACCCACAATAAAAGTTTATATAAATAAACTTGGCGGGATTGATTTTGATGAAGAGTCTATGGAAAGATTTTTAAAGCAGAACCCCGGCACGAGCTACCCGGCTTATTTTGAGGATTACGAATAAAACATTTCCAGCATTATCATTCCCATACCTATATACACCGGGATAAGTTCCAGTTGAAACCTAAAAGATTGTAAGTAGTAATCTAAATTTAATCAGTCCAGCTTGAATATAATCGGGAGAGAATATTGAACTTTTTTTGGGACACCGTTTTGTCTGCCGGGTTTAAATTTAGTGTGAAGCATAACGTTAGAAGCAATCTCATCCAAACCGTATCCAAGTCCCTTGATGATTTTTGTTTTCTGCACAGTACCGTTTTCGTCGATATATGCTATAATAAATATAGGTCCTTCAATTTTTTCTTTTAAGGCTTCTTCAGAATAGTGGAGTTTCTCTTCAATTGCTGAAATACCGCCAATAATTTCAGGCATTTCCTCCACGGCAGAGTAGTATGTAGTATCGTCCTGTGCTACTACGGGTAGTTGTTGCTGTGAAAATATATTTGAGCAGAAAAGTATTACAAAAAGAAATAAAATATATTTATTCATTTCCCCTCCGTTATATTTTAATAACTGACTATACAAATATAACAAATAGTCTGTGCTGTTATTCTGAAAGTGTCATTCATGAACAAGCGGGAATCTAAGAAAGGAAGCGCAGGATCATGATTAAAGATTTATGTACGGATTACTTTTTCTTCTTGTAGCTTTTTGCGCGCTTGTTAAATTCCAGTGCAAGGTTTACCCAGTATTCAAAATCTTTTTTTGATTTCGTGCCTTCCGGACCGACTAATACAAATCCTTTCAGTGGTCTTCCGGTAAAGTCCATTATGTGGCAGCCTCTTTTTTTAAGTGCAGACTCATATACTTCCGGCGCTATGCGTACCATCAATTCATCTTTCATTATGCCGACACACATTTTATCATTAAGCATAAATGTGAGCCCGCCCATCATCTTCTTTTCTTCAACTTTCTTTTTTACAGAAAAGAATTCTCTTACCCTTTTTGCAAGATGTTCGTTGTAAGCCATAAATTAATTTATGAATATCTTATTAAAGAATAAACGACTGAAAGAAAAGTAGCTTAACCCGCCACTTTCATTCTTAACCCCGATATTCATCAGGATAAATTACGTGAGAAATAATAAAGTGTGACGTATCCTGCTTGAATTGTTTCTCCGGCGAATACGATAGTTACCGGAGTAGAATCATCTTCTTAGTTTCTGAAAAACCATTGATAGCCAGCCTATAAAAATATATCCCGCTTTTTAATCCGGAAGCATCAAAATTAATCGTATAGCTTCCTGACGGCTTTTCTTCATTAACAAGCGTCGCAACTTCCTTACCCAGGATATCAAATACTTTCAAACTTACAAACCCGGAATTGGCAATATGAAATTCGAATTTAGTAGAAGGGTTGAACGGGTTCGGATAGTTTTGGCTGAGTTGGTATGCTGCCGGAATTTCACTTTGATTATCAACTGAAGTAACAGAACTGCTTGTCATTTTATGAATAGATCCCCCGTATCCAACAGCCCAGCCTGTTTGACACCCGGTTAAATTATCCGGGAAATCCATATAGTTTAAACTTAAACCCGACTGCACGGTATATTCATCTACCCAGCTGGTTCCGTCATCGGTGCTGTGAAATATTTCCGTACCCCTTATATACCAAAAATTATGGTCCGAGTATTCTATGGCGTTTATATTCCCTACGCCGGGTACGGAGGATGCCTGAAAAGTCATCCCTCCATCTGTTGATCTGCTCATTGCTGTGCTTGCTGCCAAACCGATGCCACCGGCATTAATAAAAATTGAGAAAATATAAATGCCAGCGCCCGGTGTATCATACTCATTGAAAGTAATTCCTCCATCTGTCGAGCGGTAAATAGTTGTTATGCTTGTGCCCCAATAAATATACGGCATAGATACCTGGAAAGAGTTGTGGACTGCCTGGTGAATAAATTCAGCAGGCGGGCGGTTTGGAGAAGGCTGCCAGTCGTTGCCGCCGTCAGTTGTCAATAATAAATTCCAGAAGTTTGATACAGGACTGCCAATGGCAATGCCGTTTAAAGAATCGAGCATCCTGATTCCTTTTACAGATCCTGCGATGTTTGAATAAACTACAAACCACGAATCACCTCCATCTGTTGTTTTATAAACAGTCGTGATTGTCTGGCTTTCTGTAGTAACAAATGCCGTAGTATCATCCAATGCTTCCATATTACGGACGTCTCCGGATAATTGTTCCGGGATTCGGGTTTGCGTTAAGCCAGGTTTCTCCACCGTCTGTTGTACGCAGAACCGTAGCATTTGCCCCGGCTGCCCAGCAGACAAGTTCGCTTACTGCCTTACAGGTATATAAAAGTTGTGCAGTGCCGGAATTTTGCGGCGACCAGCTATAGGTGCAGTTCTGCGAAAGAGATGACGGAGTTATTAAACAAAGAGCTGATAAGATTAATAAAACCAATGATTGCTTTTTCATAATATTTAAAGCTTTGATTTTTGATTGACAACTAGCAATTAACCTATGCAATTTCATCAATATTTCAAAACGTTCTTATTTTTAACAGGATAAACTCCGTGAGGAATCTTGACTGTGTGTCATCCTGAACTTGTTTCAGGATCTACGAAAGGTATATTGGCAGAAAAAGAATTTTGCCGGACTTCTTTAAATTATGCTTCATACAAAGTGTCCAAACATTCTCAACTGTAACGGAAACAGTTCGGTTGGTACTAATTTGTGCTGGTTTCAGAGTATAACTTTTCTTCGAAAATCTTCAGCCTTTCAAGTGCAATGTCTATATATTCTTTTTTAATAAGCTTCTTTTTCCTTGGGCTCCAGGAATAAATTTTATTTTCTAATTCTAAATCAGCGAATAATTCCTGCCCGGATTCATATTTTATCACGTAGTCAATAGTCGCTAGTAGTTCCATTCCTAATGGAGACTCAAAGCCCTCAATTAGTTCATAAACATTCTCAAGCCTGTTTTTCTGTGTGGAGTCACAGTTTTGTTCGATAAACTCGAGAACATTGTTTAGCTCAGATTGGTTTATAATAATTTTGTCAAATGGTTTAGCTGTTTGCTGTTTCATCCCAGCAATATAATGACCATCAAGATCATTGAGCACATGTGTTAGTGTATCGGAGTATGGACCATAAGTTCCTTTTTCGAATTTCATTTTTAGCGGCTCACCAAATCTTTCTAAAAAATAAACCAGCTTTTGAGCTTCCAACAATGTGAGTTCATAACCCAAAATTCCATACCTGTTAAGTAAGGCAATTATCATAGCCCGGACATTTGTTAGTTTAGGCTTATTAGTTTTAACCCTTTTTGAAGATTTTTGATAAGCAAATTCTGACGGTTCAAAAATGACCGCGTCTAGATTTTCTATTCCCTCTAATGACTGATATATGAGTGGCTTTACATCCTTCCAATCAAGCTTTCCATTTCCACAGCCAAGTGGCGGTATTGCAATAGATTTTATTTTTTTTTGAATAATGAAGCTTCTTAAGTCTGTTAAGCCATCTTTAATCCAGATAAGCTTTGAGGGATGTCGCCAATCTTGCTTGGTAGGAAAATTAACTATGTATTTAGGATTTGTTAATCGATTTGTTTCGGTAACAAAAACCTTTCCAATTTTTATTTTACCATCACGTGAAGCTTTTTCGTATAACTTAAAGTTTTCAGGGAATGCTTTCTTAAACTGAAGTGCAATACCTGCACCCATTATCCCCTTAGTATTTACAGTGTTTACCAAAGCTTCAGAATTATTATCAATAATATTACCTTTTTTAACAAGCTCAATCATGCTAGTAATACCAGTTGGGTTTTATTATTGTGTTAATATTTGTGCCGCATTTCTTTTGGATGGAGTCTACAACTTTTTTTAACTTATCGTCATAAACGACTATTGCTAATATACAATTTGAAGGAACAAATTGGTAGGCGAGGAACTCCGCCATTCTTCTTCTCTTTCTATCGATATCCTGTGCTGTGTTATTCCAATACGTTGCCCCCATTATTTGCCAGTCAACATTTTTCAAATCAGCAATTTGATTGTAAAATTTTGAAATAAGCTCATATGCATGACCATCTGTAAATACAAAATCAATACTTGCAGCTATAATAGTTTCAACAGAGCTTACAAGATAAATTATATCTTCCTGTTTGCCTGCAAACCCATCAACATTGTTTCGGTAAATACTATAAAGCATTGGGGATCGCGGTGCAAAGTAAAAAGGTATGTAGTCATTTAAAACTCCGCCGGGAAGTAAAGGGACAACCCTGCTTCCTCTTTTGGCAATGAGGTTTCTATGTCCGATATTAAATATAGTTCGGATCTGCTTTGGGCGAATTACAGCAATACAAACCATTTTTCAGCGTGTATTCTAAATTCAAATAATGCGATAGTCTATATATTAAAGTGGGTCTTTTAGTATTTGCCGGCATAAAAAACACATATTTACAATATTGTAATATAGCCACAATATTTCTAAGTGTTTCTTCTTATCATTAACGATGCATAAGAAATTATGTTGTCAGCTTTAAAGATGGGTTTAACCAACCCGCTTTTTATTTATGACAAGATTGTATAAAGTGTTTTACTCTTCCGGTAAAGGCAGATAGCCGCGTCTTCCGAAATAAGACAGAGCATAACCATAAAGCACTGAACCTGAAAATATGAGTAGAAACAGAAATGAAGAATCAAAAGAAGTGCTCATAAATAAAGTTATAAACCCGCCTGTAATTCCTATTGGCCAGCTTATAATAAAAAACGCCCGGGTAAATTTTTGAATGCTTACCATCATCTCAGCCATTTTTTCTCTCTCAGGAAGGAACCCGCCAGAGCGATTCCGGCTTTTCTTTTCTTAAAAAAATCTTTGATATCATTTTAATTAGCGGCCATTTAATATTGCTGAAGACCAGCGCGTTTGCAAGACTTCTCCACACAGCATAGCCGAGAAAGAACACGAGCAGAAAAACGAAATATATTACTCCCGATGCAAAGCCTGATAAATCCCCCGGTATGCTGCTCACTGCCCACCCGAGTAAGATTGCAGTTAAGAAAGATGCAATTAAAAATAAAACCTGTCTGCCCTGCTTGGGAGGATAATAAAGAAATCCTTTCGGGGTGCCGAGTCCTTCCGGCGGAATACCTTTAAACATTGTTTCATCTTTCATAGCGTTGTTTCTGTAACAATAATTATTCCGTCAATATTGATGCTGATTATAAGTTTCTTTGTTCTTTAAAAGTAAATTTAGTATGAATATTTTTCACTAACCGGAAATGTCTTACGCCGGGTCATTCCCACGAAAGATCGAGATCCACGAAAACGGGTAACAATCAAAAACTTTTCTTACTTTATCACGCATCGAAAAAGATATTTCAGATTTAAGATATTATTGAATAAGTAATGCCTGGCAAAACAGGAAATAACAAAGAACACCTCCTCGTCGGAATTGTTAACAGCGTTTCCGATTATAAAATAATTCATAACCAGTTCTGGTACCGCATTCCTGTAGACAAAGCCGATAAGATGCTAAAGGACCGCTGGCCGCCGGACTGGATTGCTTTCTATTATACTACCAGGATAACTAAGTATCCCCAGATGATTTTGCACTATGGGAAAGTTTCCAACATATTTATTGAGTCACGTAAAGAGCTTTTTCCTAACGAGAAGACAAATTATAAAACGTATAGAAAATATTACAAAATTTCATTTGAAGAAGTACGCACTTTACCAAAACCGATTCTTAACAGGAGACCGAGGAAAATTGTTTTTATAGAATCCACTTTTAAGAAATTTATAAAAGCAGTTGAAATTAACGACCTGTTTGATGGCAGCAGTCTTGAAGATAAGTTGTGGGCTGAGTTTAAGAGACATAAGATAAGTGCCGAAAGGCAGGAAGCCGTTAAGATAGATGACAAATATTATTTTCTCGATTTTTCAATTCACTGCAAAAAAGGAAAGCTGGATATTGAAACAGACGGCGATAAATACCACCACCACCCGGAATATGCAAAAAAAGATAATATCCGTAACAACGATTTAACCTCCGGCGGCTGGAGCGTAATAAGATTTGATTCTTCACAGGTACACGAAAGGATGGAAACCTACTGCATACCAACAATAAAAGTTTATATAAATAAGCTTGGCGGAATTGATTTTGACGAAGTCTCTATGGAAAGATTTCTAAAGCAAAACCCCGGCGCTAAATACCCGACTTATTTTGAGGAGTTTGAATAAAATCTTACTCACTGTCATTCCGAACCCCGATATTCATCGGGATAAACTCCGGGAGAAATCTTGACTGTGTGTCATCCTGAACTGTTTCAGGATCTACGAAAGGTATATTGGCAGGAAAAGAATTTTGTTAGACTTCTTTAAAATTATATTTCATACAGAGTATGCGAACGTTCTCTGCTGTTAGAGAAGTACCACCTTTGAGAATGGAAGGTCGTGGTTGAAATGTAAATTTTCTTTTTAGCCCAGAGAACACATTGCCCTTTGTCTCTTGCCCAAACTTCTAATTTTACCGCTTAGGAATTTATATTTTGAGTGGGGTAGTTTATTTGTTTTTTTTGTAACAAATCTACTGGTTTAAGATAAAGCTTAAAAACTTTTCTATTATGAATTAACAAGCGCAGCATCTTGTTCATAGAAACGTTTGTAACACCAAATACCATCTTTAATTTTTTCATAAACTTTTACTTTGTGGGGTTCTTTTACCAATCTCATTTTATATGATTGTGCGGCAGTAAAAAACTTCACCGTTTTTTGTTAAAGTTCCTTTTGGGGTTGTTAATGGTTGATCTACTTCCTTTGGTTCTTTTGCAATATTTCTTGGTACATCGTGACCTTCATAAATAAGCGTTTCTGTTTTTCATCCCATTCATCTGCGTAAGGTGCGTTTTTCATTACACATTAAAAAGATTGAATACTCTGGTTTTATATTAAAGTTCATTCCCTTTTGCACGTTAGCATTTTCTGCAGCAACTAGCTCTGCATAAGAAATTATATCATCAACTTTGAATGTAGGTTTTGGGAAGAAGGATTTCATTTCCTTTTTCTCTTTGTGCTTTGGTATGATTTTATAATTGAATCAACAAGACGAGTACAACTTGAAGTTACTCTTGCCAAAACTTTCAGTTGTTACAGCCACAGAGACGTTTTTAGTTCTATAAGGGTAATTTATGATCAACCTCCCCCCCCCCCATAATTCATCTCAAGATGTTCTTACTTGAATCTCAAAAGTAAATTCATTATTTCTTTTTGTATTTATTACATAATGAATACTGGTATAAAGATTTTCATTTATGTCAATGGTTTTTATTCCTTTCTCCGATATATATTTCTGTATTCATCATCCCAAACTCTGGCCTCGGGGCCTTCGACAAGTTCATATTTTTCGTCAGCAAAAAGTTAATACAGAAAATCATTTATCTTGTCAAATTGAGAAGTGTGAAGATATAAAATTCTAAATCCAGCAAGATCATTAATTTTTATAAATAAATTTTCAAAAGTAACGTCAAATAGTTCTCTCCAGCTTCTTTTAGTCTGGTGTACCTTCTGCGAAGTTTATCAGTTAAACTTTTGGGGGTTTTTGTTCTCCATTTAATTGAATGGACGTAATCTTTTATTTCATCACTCTCAGAATATGAGGAGTGCGAAAGTATTTATAAATTTTTGAAATATTTTTCTATTTGATTCGTAGTGCCTTACTAACTGGCGAATTCCCTTATTTTCCTCTTTTGATAGAGACATTACCTTTGATAACGATTAATTCTGTGTTTGATTTTTTCTGCGATTGCAATGAATGAAGCTCGTATTGTTTCTCCTTGTCTGGTTGAGGTTGGGCAACATCCAATAGGCTAACCCACTTGATTGGGATGATGTTGATAATGACCCGAAATCTTTTATTTCTCCAATTTTCATTTTCGATGAACCCGAATAAATTATCCTAATCCTAGGTCAATTTTCTGTGAAATTTGATTAATCTTTTCACTTTTAATTTGTCTTTCCATTTTAGGGATTACATTTGAAAAGTCATTTGTCATTATACCGGCATATGTTTTAAATCTCTGAGGAATATAACCAGATTGATCCAGTTTTCCCGGGTAGAACATACATATCTGATGGAGCTAATTGTATTAACAACTGCCAATTTTTAATCCAATCATGTAATGTTCTTCCCAAAGTTTTAATCGCTCTTATGGAGAATATGTCACATGCACCAGCGGGTACCACATAGAAATCACAATCCAGCAAAATAACTTTGTTCAAGGTTCCTGTATTTGACCACTATCATAAAATATATAATCGATGTTATATCTTGTCGCTATCTGATTGACGAGGGCACTGATTGCTGAAACACCTCTATATCCTTTGATTTACTTTGATAACAATCACTCCATAAAGTAGGCAGTTCTTCTTCAGTACTCAGCAAGCTTATATCACCAGGAATTAAATATAAATTATTAGCCATTTCATAGGGTTTAATAAGGTGTACATCACCACTTGCCTCAACTATTGGTTTTAATGCAGTCCAAATAGTATTTCCTGATGGGGTGTCTGATTCATCTAATAAACTATCTACTACATGGCATACTGGAATCAATATATAGATGTTAAGTTGCTTTGAGGATCAGCATCCACTACCAGAACTTTATGTCCTAGATATCCCAATGCTGAAGCAATATTAAAGGTTAATGAAGTTTTTCCAACTCCCCCCTTGTGATTAAAAACAGAAATTCTTGGGGCCGGATGCCTGTGATTGCTTACCCTGCTCATATATTTTACAAATTCTTTTGTGCTTTATTTTTTTACTCTTTCTTCTTGGTTTATTTTTTGCCATCACTTCTTTTGCCTCATCTCTATTTTGGCAATGCTTGAACATACAATTCACCAATAGCCGATAATTTCTTAAAACCCTTCTTTGTCGGTACCAAAAAATTAACATGTCTCGTAGCATGGTCAACAGCAACAGCAGTATTAGCCAATTTAATTTGTGCGGCTTCGGTATTTAATTTACTTAAGTCAAAGGTCTTAAATTCTTCCTGATCTCTATAGTGTGTTATATAATATGCTGAAAATATGCAATACGTTCTACATCAGTCTGTGGGTTTTTTTCCATCATAAAATCTTTAGGTGAAGTATCTCTGTTTTCTGAAAACTTCGATTCTTTATTGCTATTGATTTCTTTTCTAAGTGTGCCCCCAAAACTTTGTGTTATTTCAAGGTCATAAAAAGTTAATACGGTTTTAATTATTTTCTTAACAGAATTTCTATCAAAGGGTTTGAGTAAATGTAAAATTTTTTGAAGCGCATTCAGCTCATTGACTGATTGTGGGTTGTTTTCGTCTATATCGTCATTAAACTCATTTTGATTATAAAATTCTTCTTCCATGTTAACCTCTAATTATTAAAGTCCCTTATATTAAGTAAATAATATAACTCTGTACAAACTTAACCACTTAGTTCTATTTACTCAACAATTAATGTGTTAATACAAAAATCCTAAATAGAAGATAAGAATGAATTCTGTTGTGAGCATGAGTACATGTACTAATAAAATTTCAGAAAATGCCCGGGGAGTTTAGTACATGTACTAAAGAGTTGGCTTTAGAGAGGCTAAACGTAAGATTTCTTCCCGCAATTACGGGGCAGGTCACCGCCAGGGCGGGACAAGCACCTTCAGTCGTATATATCCTTAATTTCTTTTATGCTTTCGACAGCTTCCTTAACAAGATTTTGCGGCATACCGAATTTTTTATTAATAACTTCCGGCATCTCTTCGCGGCTTATTTTTATTGTACTGGTTTTGTTGCCTGCTGTTTCTACAACAACAAAATTCCTTAAAGAGACAGAACCGTTTTCAGAAAACCGTTCAACCCGGACAGCGTTCATAAACGTTGAGTGGTCTGCATAAGAATCTTCAATCACATTACGGAAGTCTTCTATCTTTCTTGGTGCTGGATTAGCCGTGTACCAGTGCTGCAGCTTATTTTCATTATACTGTTCAATCCTTGTCCTGCTGTTTTCATCCTGCGGCTTTACAACATATTTATCGTGACCGTTGTTAATAGCAAAGTCGGTTTCAAGATAACGGGGAAGGGGCTGCAGGAAAGGAGCGGCGTACCCGCCATCGACAATAAATTCCTTTTCATCCGTTGTTACTATATTAATAATATGTACGTCAGGATTCCTCATATCTGCGCCGCAGAGCTTAACATTAAAGCCAAGATGCTTAAGCAGCAAATGGAAATAATAATTGTTTGAATAGCACGTTCCGCCGAAATTGTATTTTTCAATTGCATCCAGGTATACATCAAACGACGGAATGTAATTCATTCCCTGTTTTTTATAGAGCAGCTTTGAGATGTTTTCAAATGGAATTTTTATTAAGTGAGCTTTCACGAGCTCAGCAAGCAGTGTAAAAGTCGGAGGAGCTTCTTTGACACCAAGAAGATCGAGGTATTTATTAAACAGTTTGTTATTCATTCTGATAATTTTGTAAATAACATTTGTAGAGACGTCCTACCAAGACGTCTCAAAGAGAACAGGGGACGGGTCAAAGACCTGCCTCTACAAAATAAATTGGCAATAAATTAAATTACAAATATTATTAATTTACTTTTAATAATGACTTTATATAAAAACAAATTCAGGGTAGAATCCTCGAGATTAAAGGATTGGGATTATTCTACACCGTGGTGGTATTATATTACCATTTGCACAAAGAATTTTAATAGTTGGTTTGGTGAAATCAAAAATGGAAAAATGGTTTTGAACAATGTTGGGAAGATTATAAATGAAGAATGGAATAGAACAATTGAGATCAGAAAAAGTGTTGATTTAGATTATTATGTTATAATGCCGAATCATTTTCACGGTATAATGATTATCAATGGCCCGGAGAAAATTGATAATGTTGTAGAGACGCATAGCGATGCGTCTCTACATAAGGTAAAAAATAATTTGTCTGACTTAATAAGGGGTTTCAAGGGTTCCTGCACAAAACGAATTCATTTAACAGGAAAGTCAAAGTTCAAATGGCAACCAAGGTTCTATGACCATATAATAAGAAATGAAAACGATTTAAGAAGAATAAGGACTTATATTCAAAACAATCCACTCAAATGGGAGATTGATGAATATTATCAAAAATCTTAAAAACTTATTCAATCGCATTTGTATAAAGGAATACTTTCGATCATTTCTTTATAAACAAAAAATAGATTAGCTCCCAAGAGCATAATCCACAACCGCTGCAGCATGTATTTCTAATGTATTAAACAAGGGCAGCTTAACATCTTTTTGCTTTACCAAAAGGGGAATTTCTGTACAGCCCAAAACAATTCCTTCTGCACCGTTTGCTTCCAGTTTATTAATTATGGAAATAAATTCCTCCCTGGTTTCATCTTTAAATTTATCTTGCAGCATTTCATTAATAATTTTATCGTGTATGTAATCACGAATCGGTTTTCCGGGAGTGAGAGTTTCAATTCCCGAATTTTTTAAACGCTTTGAATAAAAATCCATTTCCATTGTAAACCGTGTGCCAAGCAAGCCGACTTTTGTAAATCCTTTTTGTTTTATTACTTCTGCTGTTGCATCGGCAATATGTACAATTGGCAAGTCAACATCAGATTCAAGCCTGTCGGCAAACATATGCAGAGTATTTGCGCAAAGAACAATAAAATCTGTATTGGCATTTTGTAATGTTTGTGCTGCTTCAAGAACCATCGGGTAAACACCATCAACGTTATCCTGCTTTACGAGCTGATTAATCTCTTCATAGTTAAAAGAGTAAATCAGGCAGTGTGCAGCGTTGAGTGCGCCAAGTTTTTTATTAATTCCCTGGTTAATAAGCCGGTAGTATTCAATTGTGGAAACCCAGCCGGTTCCACCTATTAGTCCTATTTTTTTCATTGTGGTAATCCCCGTAGATTTAATAATCTAAATTTAACCACTCTCATATACTTCCTCAAACGGTTCATTTGTATAAGCATAAAAATCCTGAATAGAAGATAGGCTTGACCCCTGTTATGGTTATTAGTACAAGTACAATAAAATTTCAGAATAGAGTGTGGAAACGTAAGATTTCTCCCCCGCTTTGGCGGGGTCGAAATAACCTGTTG